>NZ_CP029556.1:1301410-2592821 GCF_003293695.1 Lysobacter oculi
TCGCCAAGGACGCCAACTTCACCGGCTTCGTCGATGCCGTGGCCCAGGCCGCGCTCAACGCCACCGACATCGAGGCGCTGAAGAACGAGAAGATCGGCGACGACACCGTCGAAGCCACCCGCGCCGCCGTCATCGCCAAGGTCGGCGAGAACGTGCAGCTGCGCCGCATGGCCCGCATCGACGGCGATAACACCATCGCCGCCTACGTCCACGGCGGCCGCATCGGCGTGCTGGTCGAGCTGAAGGGTGGCAACGAAGAGCTGGCCCGCGGCATCGCCATGCACATCGCCGCGATGAACCCGCCCTACATCTCGCCCGCCCACGTGCCGGCCGAGTTCGTCGAGCGCGAGAAGGAAATCGCCCTGGCCCAGGTCAAGGACTCGGGCAAGCCGGCCGAGATCCTGGAGAAGATGATCTCCGGCAAGATCGCCAAGACGGTGAGCGAAGTCACCCTGACCGGCCAGCCCTACGTCCTGAACACCGACCAGACCGTCGAGGCCGCGCTGAAGGCCGGCGGCGCCGAAGTGGTCCGCTTCGAGCGCCTCGCCGTCGGCGAAGGCATCGAGAAGGTGAAGGAAGACTATGCCGCCGAAGTCGCCAAGGCGATGCAGGTCTGATCGCGGCTTTTCCGCGATGATCGAAGAAAACCCGCCGCATGGCGGGTTTTCTTTTGGGCGGCCGGCGGCGTCGCGCGGCCTTCATCGCCGGCCGGGCAGGATGCGGCTTCCCGCTTCGCTCCCGGCACGACATGGACCTCAAGAGCGGCTATCCCTTCTGGGCGGTGAAGAATGGCCTGATGCACGCCTTCCCGCCGCTCGCGGCCGACCTGGACGTGGATGTCGCGATCATCGGCGGCGGCATCACCGGCGCGCTGGTGGCGCATGAACTGGCCAGCCACGGCCACGCCGTCGCGGTCATCGACCAACGCGACATCGGCTGGGGCAGCACGGCCGCCAGCACGGCGCTGCTGCAGTACGAGATCGACACCCACATGGTCGACCTGGCGAAGCAGCATGGCGAAGCCGACGCGCTGCTGGCCTACCGCGCCTGCGCCGAGGCGATCGACATGGCCGCGTCCCTGGCCAAGGACGTGGGCGATGTCGATTTCGCGCGGATGTCCAGCCTGTACTACGCCAGCAAGCGCGGGCACCGGCGCGACCTGGAAGACGAATTCGCGCTGCGTGCCCGCCACGGTTTCGAGGTCGAGTGGCTGGAGCCCGGGGCCATCCGCGAACGCTTCGGCTTCGATGCGCCCGCAGCCATCCTGTCAGCCAAGGCTGCCCGCATCGATCCCTACCGCATGGCCTATCGGTTGCTCGCGCGGCTGGAGAAATCGGGCAGCGCGGTGCATGACCGCACCGTCATCACGCGGATCCAGGCCGGCCCGCGCGACGTGGCCCTGGAAACCGCGACGGGCCACCGCATCCGGGCGAAATGGCTGGTGATCGCCGCAGGCTATGCCGCGCAGCGGTTCCTGCACCGCAACGTGGCAAAAAACCGCAGCAGCTACGCCTTCATCACCGATCCGATCGACCCCGGCCTGCTCGGCCCGCTGCGCCAGACGATGGTCTGGGAGTCGGCGCGGCCCTACCTCTATCTGCGCACCACCGGCGATGGCCGGCTGCTGGTGGGCGGCGAGGACGATGCGGTCGACATCCCCGCCAGGCGCGACGCGCAGGTGGACAGGAAGGCACGCAAGCTCGCGCGCCAGGTCGCCAAGCTGTTCCCACACCTGCCGGTGGAGCCGGCCTTCGCCTGGGCCGGCACCTTCGCCGAGACCGCCGACGGCCTGCCCTGGTTCGGCGCCAGCGACGAGCATGGTCCGCGCGTGCTGTTCGCGATGGCCTACGGCGGAAACGGCATCACCTATTCGATGCTGGGCGCGGGGCTGCTGCGCGCGCTGATCGAGCGGCGCCGGCATCCGCTCGCGCGGCTGTTCTCGTTCGCTCGCGACGCCGGATGAAGCGGGGCAGCGGTTAGAATGGTGCACCCCCTGCACCCCGGAGCCGCCATGTCCCAGCTCGCCCATCGCCGTGTCCTGCTGAAACTGTCCGGCGAGGCGTTGATGGGGGATGAGGACTACGGCATCGACCCGAAGGTGCTGCACCGCATCGCCCGCGAGGTGATCGAGGCACGCGACGCCGGCGCGGAAATCGCCCTGGTGATCGGCGGCGGCAACATCTTCCGCGGCGCGGGCCTGGCGGCCGGCGGCATGGACCGCGTGACCGGCGACCAGATGGGCATGCTCGCCACCGTCATCAATGCGCTGGCCATGCAGGACGCGCTGGAAAAGCTCGGCGGCAAGGCGCGGGTGATGAGCGCGCTCAAGATCAACGACGTCTGCGAGGACTACATCCGCCGTCGCGCGGTGCGTCATCTGGAAAAGGGCCGCATCACCATTTTCGCGGCCGGCACCGGCAACCCCTTCTTCACCACCGATTCCGGCGCCGCCCTGCGCGCGATCGAGATCGGCGCCGACCTGCTGCTCAAGGCGACCAAGGTCGATGGCGTCTACGACCGCGACCCCAAGAAGCACGCCGACGCGGTGCGCTTCGACACCCTCGACTACGACCAGATCATCACCCGCGACCTGCAGGTGATGGATACCGCCGCCTTCGCGCTCTGCCGCGACGCGGAAATGCCGATGCGCATCTTCGACATGGACCGCCCGGGCGCGCTGCTCGGCATCCTGCGCGGCGAGAGCATCGGCACGCTGGTGCAGGGCCGCGCGGCGCGCTGAGATGGGCGCCGGCCACGGCCACCATCACGGCAACGACACCCGCGCCTTCGCGTGGGTCACCCTGATCAATCTCGCCTACACGGTGGTGGAGGCCGGCTACGGCTTCGCCACCGATTCGCTGGCCCTGCTCACCGACGCGCTGCACAACTTCGGTGACGTGCTCGGGCTGGCGCTGGCCTGGGGCGCGGCCTCGCTGGCCAAGCGCGCGCCGACCACCCGCCACACCTACGGCTGGCGTCGCGCCACCCTGCTCTCGCCGCTGATCAACGCGATGCTGCTGGTGACGTTCTCCGGCGCGCTGGGCTGGGAAGCGTTCCGCCGTTTCAGCGCGCCGCCGGATATCCCCGCCATACAGGTCATGGTGGTCGCGGCGATCGGCATCCTGGTCAACCTGGGCGCGGCCTGGTTCGTGCGCGACGGCCACCAGCACGACCTCAACCGGCGCGGCGCCTTCCTGCATCTGGTGGCGGATGCGGCGGTCTCGCTGGCGGCGGTGCTGGCCGGGCTGGGCATGTGGAAGCTGGGCTGGAACTGGCTGGATCCGGCCACCGCGCTGCTGATCAGCGTGGTGGTGGCGGTCGGCGCCTTCGCGCTGCTCAGGGACAGTTTCGATGCCGCGATGGACGCGGTGCCGCGCGGCATCGAACGCGAGCGCGTGCTGGCCTTCCTCGAAGCCCAGCCGGGCGTGCAGACCGTCCACCACCTGCACATCTGGGCGCTGGGCGCGGGCGAGATCGCGATGACCGCGCACCTGGTCCGCGCGCAGGCCGGCGACCACGATGACTTCATCGACCGCATCACCCATGCGCTCGACCACGAGTTCGGCATCAACCATCCCACCCTGCAGATCGAGCACGGCGGCGGCTGCGAGCACGACCTGCACGACCGCGCGCCGCACGCGCACTAGGCCGCCACGCCGCGCCGGGACAGTCCCCGCCTATAATCATTGGCTTACGTTTGCCCGGAGCCGGCCATGATCAAGGACATCCACCACGACGCGCAGACCCGCATGCAGAAGAGCATCGAGTCGCTGCGCCACAATCTGGCCAAGGTCCGCACCGGCCGCGCCACGTCCGCCCTGGTCGACCACATCAAGGTCCAGAGCTACGGCTCCGACGTGCCGCTGTCGCAGGTCGCCAGCGTGGCCGTGTCCGATGCGCGCTCGCTGACCATCTCGCCGTGGGACAAGCAGATGGTCGCGCCGATCGAGAAGGCGATCATCAATTCGGACCTGGGCCTGACCCCGAACACCGCCGGCATGACCATCCGCATCAACATCCCGCCGCTGACCGAGGAACGCCGCAAGGAGCTAACCAAGGTCGTGCATTCCGAAGGCGAGGACGCCAAGGTGGCGATCCGCAACATCCGCCGCGACGCCAACCAGCAGGTCAAGGACCTGATGAAGGACAAGACCGTCACCGAGGACGACGTGCGCCGCAGCGAGGACGACATCCAGAAGATGACCGACAAGGCGGTCAAGGACGTGGATGAAGTGCTGAAGACCAAGGAACAGGAGTTGATGGCGGTCTGATCCGGCCTATCGCGCCCGGTCCTGCGCCGGTCGCCTGCGCCGTTCACGCGTTGCCGCCTGGCGGCCTCCACTTCCCGGGGCCGCGATCGTTCCACCCTTGGATTCCTGATTGATGGGCGAAGCCGCCTCTCCCGCCGTTCCGCGCCACCTCGCCGTCATCATGGACGGCAACGGCCGCTGGGCCGAACAGCGCCGCCGCCCGCGGCTGATCGGCCATCGCGCCGGCGCCCGCGCGGTCAACCTGTGCATGGAGTTCTGCCTTGAACAGGGCGTGGAAGCACTGACCCTGTTCGCGTTCTCCAGCGAGAACTGGGGCCGCCCGCAGGAGGAAGTGAGCGGCCTGATGCGGCTGTTCACCGGCACCCTCGACCGCGAGGTGGACGACCTGCACCGGCGCGGCATCCGCCTACGCTTCATCGGCGATGACACGCGCTTCTCGCCCGACATCCGCCGCCGCATGCAGGCCGGCGAGGCGCTGACCGCCGGCAACACGCGGATGACGCTGACCATTGCCGCCAGCTACGGCGGGCGCCAGGACATCGTCGGGGCCGCCCGCGTGCTGGCCACCGAAGTCGCCGCCGGCCGGATGCGCCCGGAAGACATCGACGAAGCCGCCTTCGCCCGCCATGTCGCCCTGCCCGACCTGCCCGCGCCCGACCTGCTGATCCGCACCGGCGGCGACCAGCGCATCAGCAATTTCCTGCTCTGGCAGGCCGCCTACACCGAGCTCTGGTTCACGCCGCGCTTGTGGCCCGAACTCGATGCCGCCACACTCCAGCACGCCTTCGACGATTACGCCCGCCGCGAACGCCGCTTCGGCCTGACCGGGGCACAGGTCGCGGCACCCGCCCAGGACTCCCCGTCGAACGCATGACCAAGACCCGTTTCCTCGCCGCCCTCGTCATGGGCCCCGCCGCCATCCTCGCGGTACTGTTCCTGCCCACGCCGTGGATGATGGTGCTGGCCGCCGTGCTGTTCCTGGCCGGGCTGTGGGAGTGGTTCAAGCTGGCCGATGTCGAAGACACGCTGACCCGCACCTTCCTGCTGGCCGCCAACCTGTTGCTGATGGTGATGCTGGTCTGGGGCTCGCGCACCGAGCGCGGCGGCTCGCTGGCGCTGTTCCACCTGATGATCCTGGTTGGCCTGGGCTGGTGGCTGCTGGCCGCGCTGTGGCTGCGCTTCCCCACCTTCGGTTCCCACCACGAGGGCTGGGCCCGCGCGATCAAGCTGGCCGCCGGCACGCTCGCCGTGGTTCCGGCCTGGTGCGCGCTGGCGGTGATCCACGGCGACCCGGCCGATGCCGCCACCGTCGGCATCATCCCCCGCAACCATTTGTGGCTGCTGACCGCGCTGATGATGATCTGGATGGCGGATACCGGCGCCTATTTCGCCGGCCGCAAATTCGGGCGCCACAAGCTGTCGCCGCGCATCAGCCCCAACAAGACGGTCGAAGGCCTCATCGGCGGCGCCGTGGCCGCGACGGTGTTCGGCCTGATCTTCGCGATGATCGCCGGCGCCTCCACCGCGCAGCTGCCGTGGGTGGCGCTGACCGCGCTGATCACGGTGATCGCCTCGGTGGTCGGCGACCTCTTCGAGAGCCTGCTCAAGCGCCACGCCGGGGCCAAGGATTCCAGCGACCTGATCCCGGGTCACGGCGGCATCCTGGACCGCGTCGACAGCGTGCTGGCGGCGCTGCCGGTGTTCGCCATCTGCAAGGCCAGTTTTGGCTTCTGACATGCGCGGGGTGCGGCGCATCGCCCTGTTCGGTGCGACCGGCTCCATCGGCGCCTCGGCGCTGGACGTCATCGCCCGCCATCCCGACCGCTACCGCGCCACCGTGCTGGCCGCCGGCACGCAGGTCGAAGCGCTCATCGAGCTCTGCCGCGTCCATCGCCCCGAGCACGCGGTGATCGCGGACGAAGCCGCCTTCCCCACCCTGCGTGACGGCCTGCGCGACGCCGGCCTCGCCACCCAGGCCCACGCTGGCATGGCGGCGATGGCGCAACTGGCCGCCTCCGACGCCTGCGACACGGTGATCGCGGCCATCGTCGGCGCCGCCGGCTTGCCGTCCACGCTTGCCGCCGCCTGCGCCGGCAAGCGCCTGCTGCTGGCCAACAAGGAATCGCTGGTGCTGGCCGGCGAGCTGCTGATGCGCGAAGTCGCCGCTTCCGGCAGCACGCTGGTGCCGATCGACAGCGAGCACAACGCGATCTTCCAGTGCCTGCCCGAGGGCCGCTGCGGCGAGGGCGTGGCGAAGATCATCCTGACCGCGTCCGGCGGGCCGTTCCGTGGCCGCCGCCGCGATGAACTGGCCACGGTCACCCCGGCCCAGGCGGTGGCGCATCCCAAATGGTCGATGGGCCCGAAGATCTCGGTCGATTCGGCCACGCTGATGAACAAGGGGCTCGAAGTGATCGAGGCCCACCACCTGTTCGGCCTGCCCGGCGAACGCATCGAGGTGCTCGTGCACCCGCAGTCGCTGGTGCATTCCTTCGTCGAATTCGTCGATGGCTCGACGCTGGCGCAGCTCGGCCTGCCGGACATGCGCACCACGCTGGCGGTCGGGCTGGCCTGGCCGGAGCGCGTGGCCTCGGGCGTGGCCGGGCTGGACCTGGTCGCCCAGGGCGGTGCGCTCACCTTCGAGCCGCCGGACCTCGACGCCTTCCCCTGCCTGCGCCTGGCCTTCCACGCGCTTTCGGCCGGTGGCACCGCGCCGGCGCTGCTCAACGCGCTCAACGAGGAAGCCGTTTCAGCCTTTCTTCAGGGCCGGATTGGTTTTCTGGCGATCCCCGCGCTGGTCGAAGATGGTCTGGCCGCGCTCCCCTCCACCCGGGCGGAATCGCTCGACGTGCTGCACGCCGCCGACGAAGCGGCGCGCCGGTACGCGCGCACCGCGATTTCGCGCCTGAATTGACGCGCCCGCATGACTGACTTCGCAGGCTCGGTGTTCTGGCTGATCGTCAGCCTCGGCATCCTGGTCACCTTCCACGAGTTCGGCCACTTCTGGGTCGCGCGCCGCTGTGGCGTCAAGGTACTGCGTTTCTCGGTGGGCTTCGGCAAGCCGCTGTGGATGCGCCGCGGCCAGGACGGCACCGAATACGCCATCGCCGCCATTCCGCTCGGCGGCTACGTGAAGATGCTCGACGAGCGCGAGGGGGATGTCGCGTCGTCCGAGCTGCCGCAGGCCTTCAACCGCAAATCGGTCTGGCAGCGCATCGCCATCGTCGCCGCCGGGCCCATCGCCAACCTGCTGCTCTGCGTCGCCCTGCTGTGGGCGATGTTCGTGGTCGGCCGGCCCGATTACGCACCGGAGATCGGCCGCGTCGACGGAATCGCCGCCCAGTCCGGCTTCCAGCGCGGCGACCGCCTGCTCGCGGTCGATGGCGAAGCCACGCCCAGCTGGAGCGAAGCCGGGCTGGCGCTGATGACCGCCGCGCTCGACCGCCAGCCGGTCACCGTCAAGGTCACCGATGCCAGCGGCCAGCCGCGCGAACGCACCCTGCACCTGGAACGCCTGTCGCCCGAGGTGAAGGAGCGCCAGGCGCTCGGCGCGATCGGGCTGGTGCCGGCGCACTTCATCGCGCCCGCCGTGGTGGGCAATGTCAGCGCCGACGGTCCCGCCGCCGGCAAGCTGAAAGCCGGCGACCGCATCCTCGCCGTGGATGGCCAGCCGGCCAGCGACTTCGAATCCCTGCCGGCGCCGATCACCGCCGCCGGCCAGGCCGGGCGTGCCGCGCACCTGCGGATCGAGCGCGACGGCGTCCAGTCCGACATCGACATCACCCCGCGCCGCATGCACCACCCGCAGGCCGGCGACTACTGGGGCATCGGGATCAGCGCGGCACAGGCCGGCACCCCGCCGCATACCGCCCTGCTGCGGCATGGCCCGCTGGCGGCGGTTCCCGCGGCGTTCAGCGAAGCCTGGAAGCTGGCGCGTGAATCGGTGGGGATGATGGCGCGCATGTTCAGCGGCCGCGCCTCGGTGGAAAACGTCTCCGGCCCCATCACCATCGCCCGCTACGCCAATGCTTCCGCCGGCATGGGCGTGGCCTGGTTCCTGAACTTCCTGGCGCTGGTGTCGCTCAGCCTGGCCATCATCAACCTGCTGCCGATTCCCATGCTGGATGGCGGGCACCTGCTGTATTACCTTATCGAATTGGTCAAAGGCCGCCCGCTGGACGAGCGCGCCATGGCCTTCGGCCAGTACCTCGGCCTGGCCCTGCTGGCCGGCCTGATGGGGCTGGCGTTCTACAATGACCTCCACGGTCTGCTGCGATGACACCCACCGCCGCAGGCCTTTCCACGCAACCCGGATATCCGTAATGACGCGAACCCCCACCCGTCGCCGCCTGCTCGCCCTCGCGCTCGCCACCGCCCTCGCGACGCCCGCCTGGGCGCAGTCGATCGACCCGTTCACCGTCAGCGACATCCGCGTCGACGGCCTGCAGCGCATCTCGGCGGGCACGGTGTTCACCTACCTGCCGGTGGAACGCGGCGACACCCTCGACCAGTCGAAGGCCGCCGAGGCGATCCGCGCCCTCTACAAGACCGGTTTCTTCGAGGACATCCGCCTCGACCGCCAGGGCGACATCCTGGTGCTGACGGTGGTGGAACGCCCGGCCATCAACAAGCTCACGGTCAGCGGCAACAAGGACCTGCAGACCGACCAGCTGATGAAGAGCCTGAAGGACATCGGCCTGTCCGAGGGCGAGACCTACGACCGGATGAGCCTGGACCGGGTCAAGCAGGAACTCACCCGCGCCTACCAGAACCGCGGCAAGTACAACGTCGAGATCAACCCGACGGTCACCCGCCTCGACCGCAACCGCGTCGACGTGGCCATCGAGATCAAGGAAGGCAAGGCGGCCAAGATCAGCCACGTCAACGTGATCGGCAACGACGTCTTCAGCGACAAGCAGCTGCTGAAGGGTTGGGAATCCAAGCCGTCCAACTGGCTGTCCTGGTACCGCCGCGACGACCAGTATTCGAAGGAAAAGCTCTCCGGCGACCTGGAGAAGCTGCAGTCCTACTACCTCGACCGTGGCTATATCGATGCCGATGTCGGGCCGGACAACACCCAGGTGTCGATCAGCCCGGACAAGCGCGAGGTGTTCATCACCGCCGGCCTGACCGAGGGTGAGCAGTACAAGATCTCCACCGTGTCGGTGAGCGGTGACACCGTGCTGCCGAAGGAAGACATCGAGGCCCGCGTGAAGGCCTTCGTGCGCCCCGGCGACGTGTTCTCGCGCGCGCGCCTGGAAATGGCGACCGAGAGCATCACCGGCTCGCTGAGCAACATCGGCTATGCGTTCGCGCAGGTGCAGCCGGCGCCGGACGTGGACCGCGAGGGCCGCACCGTGGCCATCGACATGCAGGTGGTGCCGGGCCCGCGCGTCAACGTGCGCCGCATCGTCTTCAAGGACAACAACCGCACCAAGGACGAGGTCCTGCGCCGCGAGATGCGCCAGCTGGAAGGCGCGTGGTACTCGCAGGCGGCGATCGACCGCTCGAAGATCCGCCTGCAGCAGCTGGGCTACTTCGAGACCGTGGACATCGAAAGCAAGCCGGTACCCGGCAGCAGCGACCAGGTCGACCTGGAAGTGAAGGTCAAGGAGACCAACTCCGGCCAGGTGATGCTGGCGCTGGGTTATTCGCAGCTCGGCGGCATGCAGATCAGCGGCCAGCTGTCGGAGAACAACTTCCTGGGCAGCGGCAACCGCGTCTCCGTCGCGGCGATGCGCAGCACCTACCAGAAGCGCTACGACTTCTCGTTCACCAACCCGTACTTCACCGACAACGGTGTCTCGCTGGGCTACAACCTGTTCTGGAACGAGTTCGACTACTCCAACTTCAACGTGGCCCAGTATTCGACCAACTCGGGCGCGGCGCAGATGTTCCTCGGCATCCCGGTCACCGAATACGACACGGTGAGCTGGATGCTCGGCATCGACAGCAAGAAGGTGCTGGCGATCCCGGGCTCCACACCCGACACGATCGTCGATTACATCAATGCCGTGGGCAACCAGACGTTCCACTCCTGGCGCACCCAGCTGGCCTTCGCCCGCGACACCCGCAACCACGCGCTGACGCCGACCGCCGGCACCTTCCAGCGCATCGGCCTGGAAGCCACCCTGCCCGGCTCGACCGTGCAGTACTGGAAGCTCGACTACCAGTTCTCCAAGTACTGGCCGATCAGCCCGGCGCTGGTGCTCAACACCGCCTTCAACATCGGCTACGGCGATTCCTACGGCAAGGAATTCGAGCGCGCGCTCTGCTATTCGCCTTCCACCATCGTCGACAGCGACGGCGACGGCGTGCCCGATACCGTGGTGCCGGGTGCGGCGCCGAGCGTGCCCTGCTTCCCGACCTCGCCCGACTACGTCAAGACGGTCACCGCGACCGGCCTGCCGTTCTTCGAGAACTACTACGCCGGCGGCGTGTCGTCCTCGGGTCGCGTGCGCGGCTTCACCGACAACACGCTCGGCCCGCGCGTGCCGAATGCCTACGGCTACATGCAGCCGCTGGGCGGTTCGCTGAAGACGGTCGGCTCGCTGGAGATGTTCTTCCCGAAGCTGATCGACAGCCCGGCCGCGCGTTTCTCGGCCTTCGTCGACATCGGCAACGTGTACAAGGACTTCAACAGTTTCGATGCCAACGATCTGCGCGTGTCGACCGGCATCGCGATGATGTGGCGTTCGCCGATGGGCCCGATCACCATCAGCTACGCGCTGCCGATCCGCAAGAAAGACTCGATCTACGACGCCAGCGGGAAGCTGATCCAGGAAGGCGACCGCATCGAGCGCCTGCAGTTCACCTTCACCGGCGGCTTCTGACCGCCGCATGTCCGCGACGTATACCGCGGCCGGACTGGCTGAACGCTTCGGGTTGGGGGTGGTGGGGGACGGCGAAACCGCCGTCTCCGGCGTCGGCACCTTGGCGGGCGCGAAGCCGGGGCAGCTCGGCTTTCTCGCCAATCCGCGTTACCGCAGCCAGCTGGAGGCCACCGCCGCCAGCGTGGTGGTGATGCGCGCCGCCGATGCCGAAAACGCGCCGGTCACCGCGCTCGTCGCGCGTGATCCCTACGCCGCCTTCGCCCGCATCGCCGCGCTGTTCGAACCGGTGCCGGAATATCCGCCCGGCATCCACCCGAGCGCCGTCATCGCGCCCGAAGCCGTCATCGACCCCGGCGCCCACGTCGGGCCCTTCGTCAGCATCGGCGCGCGCAGCCATGTCGGTGCCGGCGCGGTGATCGGCCCGGGCTGCGTGATCGGCGAGGACTGCGTGGTCGGCGCCGGCAGCGAACTCATCGCCCGGGTCACTCTGGTCACCCGCGTGCGGCTGGGCGAACGCGTGCGCATCCATCCCGGCGCGGTGCTCGGCGCCGACGGCTTCGGCCTGGCGTTGGAGGGCGGGCGCTGGCTCAAGGTGCCGCAGCTCGGCGGCGTGCGCATCGGCGACGACTGCGAGATCGGCGCCAACACCTGCATCGACCGTGGCGCGCTGGACGACACCGTGCTGGAGGAAGACGTCCGCCTCGACAACCAGATCCAGATCGGCCACAACGTCCACATCGGCGCGCATACCGCGATGGCCGGCTGCTCGGCCGCGGCCGGCAGCGCGAAGATCGGCCGCTACTGCCTGATCGGCGGCGGCGCGGGCGTGCTGGGGCATCTGGAAATCTGCGACCAGGCGGTGGTGACCGCGATGAGCCTGGTCACCCATTCGATCCGCGAGCCCGGGGAGTACTCTTCCGGGACGCCGTTGATGGACAATCGCAGCTGGCGCAAGAGCGCCGCCCGCTTCAAGCAACTCGACAAGCTGTTCCGCGGCATGCGTGGCGGCGACAAGGACCCGGCATGACCGAACTGCAGCTCCCCGTGGACATCGAGCGCATCCGCGAGATGCTGCCGCACCGCTATCCCTTCCTGCTGGTGGACCGCGTGGTGGAGTTCGACTCCGGCCAGCGGATCAAGGCGTGGAAGAACGTCAGCATCAACGAGCCCTTCTTCAACGGCCATTTCCCCGCGCATGCGGTGATGCCGGGCGTGCTGGTGATCGAGGCGCTGGCCCAGGCCGGCGGCCTGCTGAGCCACATGAGCCGCGGCGGCGCGGTCGAAGGCAAGCTGTCCTACCTGGTGAAGGTGGATGCGGCCAAGTTCTCCAGCATGGTGGTGCCGGGCGACCGCCTGGAGCTGGAGGTCACGATCAAGCGCGAGATCCGCAACATGGTCCTGTACGTGGGCGTGGCCAGCGTGGACGGCAAGCAGGTCGCCTGCGCTGAGATCCTCTGCGCCGAGGTCGATGCCTGAGATGGCCGGCATCCACGCCACCGCCGTCATCGACCCGGCCGCGAAGCTCGCCGACGATGTCGAGGTGGGCGCCTACGCGGTGATCGGCGCCGAGGTGGAGATCGGCGGCGGCACGGTGATCGGGCCGCATTGCAGCATCACCGGCCCGACCAGGATCGGGCGCGACAACCGCATCCACGGCCATGCCGCGATCGGCGGTGATCCGCAGGACAAGAAATACCAGGGCGAGCGCGTGGCGCTGGAGATCGGCGACCGCAACCACATCCGCGAATTCGTCACCATCAACCGCGGCACCGGCGACGGCGGCGGCATCACCAAGATCGGCGACGACAACTGGCTGCTGGCCTATGTCCACGTCGCCCACGACTGCCACATCGGCAGCCATTGCGTGTTCTCCAACAACGCCACGCTGGCCGGCCACGTGACGGTGGAGGACCACGTGATCCTCTCCGGCTTCGCGGGCGTGCACCAGTTCTGCCGGATCGGCGCGCACGCCTTCATCGGCATGGGTGCCTTCGTCAACGGCGACGTGCCGCCCTACCTGATGGTGGCGCAGGAAAAATACGCGCGGCCACGCGGCATCAATGCCGAGGGCCTGAAGCGCCGCGGTTTCGATGCGCCGCGCATCGCCGCGATCAAGCGGGCCTACCGCGCGCTGTACATGGGCGATGCCAAGCTCGACGAAGCCAAGGCCGAACTCGCCGAAATCGCCGCCGGCAGTGACGACGTACGCGCCTTCCTCGATTTCATCGAAAGCGGCGAGCGGCCGCTGCTGCGCTGACATGCGCATCGCGGTGTGCGCGGGCGAAGCCTCCGGCGACCTGCTGGGCGCCGGGCTGATCGAGGCACTCAAGCAGCGTTTCCCCGACGCCGAATTCGCCGGCATCGGCGGCCCCCGCATGCGCGAGGCCGGCCTGCAGTGCTGGCACGACGCGCAGGAACTGGCGGTGATGGGGCTGAGCGAAGTCATCGCCCACCTGCCGCGCCTGCTGAAACTGCGCAAGGGCTTCCGCCAGCGCGTGCTGGACTGGCGGCCGGATGTGTTCATCGGCATCGACGCGCCCGATTTCAACCTGGGCGTGGAGAAGTGGCTCAAGCAGCGCGGCGTGCGCACCGTGCATTACGTCAGCCCGAGCGTCTGGGCGTGGCGCGAATCGCGCGCGGAGAAGATCGGCGCCTCCGCCGACCGCGTGCTCTGCCTGTTCCCGATGGAGCCGCCGATCTACGCGAAGCATGGCGTCGATGCGGTGTTCGTCGGCCACCCGATGGCCAATGCCATCCCGCTCGACCCCGACCGCGAAGCCGCCCGGCTCGCCCTGCACGTGCGCGGCGACGGCCCGGTGCTGGCGCTGCTGCCGGGTTCGCGGATCAGCGAGATCGACCGCATGTGGCCGGTGTTCCAGCAGGCCGCGGCGAAAGTGGCGGAGCGCCATCCCGACCTGGAAGTGCTGGTGCCGGAGGCCAACGAGGCCTGCAAGGCGCGCATCCTGGAACACTTCAAGGCCGATGGCGCGGTGACCTCGATCCGTTTCTTCGAAGGCCGCAACGCGCAGCAGGTGATGATCGCCAGCGACGTGATCCTGCTCGCCTCCGGCACCGCCGCGCTGGAGGCGATGCTGTGCAAGCGGCCGATGGTGATCGGCCACCGCATCGCGCCGCTGACCTACCGCATCGTCAAGACCTTCGGCCTACTCAAGAGCGCGCATGTCAGCCTGCCCAACGTGCTGGCCGGCGATGCGCTGGTGCCGGAACTGCTGCAGGACGACTGCACGCCCGACAAGCTCGCCGCCGCCGTGCTGGGTTGGCTGGATGATGAGGCGGCGGTCGCCCGGCTGCTGCCGCGCTTCGAGGCGATCCACCGTGAACTGCGGCAGGATGCCTCCGCACGCGCCGCCGATGCGGTGGCCAACCTGCTTTCAGACCCATCGTCCACGCCGTGACCCGCATCGCCGGCATCGACGAAGCCGGCCGTGGCCCGCTGGCCGGCCCGCTGGTGGTCGCGGCGGTGGTGTTACCGGCCGGGCGCGCGCCGATCAACGGGCTGGACGATTCCAAGAAACTCTCCGCCGCCAGGCGCGAGGCGCTGGCCCCGCGCATCCGCGAGCGCGCGTTGGCGTACTCGGTAGTGGTGGTGCCGGTGGAGGAGATCGACCGCATCAACATCTACCAGGCGACGCTGGCCGGGATGCGGCAGGCACTGGTCGATGTCGCGGAGTCGTGCGACATCGCGCGCATCGACGGCAACGTGCTGCCACCCGACCTGCCCTGCCCGGCCGAAGCGTGGGTCGGCGGCGATGCCCGCTGCCGCGCCATCATGGCGGCGTCGATCCTGGCCAAGACCCATCGCGATGCACTGATGCGCGAACTGCACGCGCAACATCCCCAGTACGGCTTCGACCGCAACATGGGCTACGGCAGCCCGGCGCATATGGCCGCACTGCAGGCGCACGGGCCGTGCGCGGTGCATCGCCGCAGTTTCTCGCCGATCCGCCAGCGCGACCTGTTCGCCGCATCCACATAAGCCTGGTCGGGCTGCGCGGCATCGGTGCCCGAACCGCCGGCGACGGAGCTCCAGGCCCCACTGGACCGAGCTCTGAGCTCAGTGGACGGAGCTCTGGACTCAGTGAACCGAGCTCTGGAACTCAGCGGACTGAGCCCTGGACCTCAGTGAACCGAGCTCTGGACCTCAGCGGACTGAGCCCTGGACCTCAGTGAACTGAGCATTGGACTCAGTGGACCGAGCTCTGGACTCAGTGGACCGAGCCCTGGAACTCAGTGAACCGGGCGCTGAGCCTCCGCCACCGGCACGCAAGGGCCGTGCGGTCCAGGGCCGAGGGGCCCGGGCCGGCGTTCAATCCCCACGACACGCGCCCTGACACCTCGCTCAAGCCCATTCGCAGTCGGCCGGTGAGACCGGGCGATGGGATAATCCCCGTTCACTCGCACAGGCCGCCCATGACCGCTCGCTTCGCCCACCTGCAATTGCACAGCGAGTATTCGCTGGCCGATTCCACCCTCCGCATCAAGGAGCTGGTGGACGCGGCGGTGAAGCGTGGCATCCCGGCGCTGGCCATCACCGACCGCAACAACCTGTTCGCGCTGGTGAAGTTCTTCAAGGCGGCGGAAGCGGCGGGCATCAAGCCGATCGCCGGCGCCGACCTCGCCATCGCGCTGCCGGGCGAGCCGGTCAGCTGGCTCACCCTGCTCTGCCGCGACAACGGCGGCTACAAGGCGCTGTCGCGACTGATCTCGCGGGCGTGGATGGAAGGCCACCGCAACGACGGCGTGGCCATCGCGCCGCAGTGGCTGGACGAGGAAGACCTGTCCGGGCTGATCGCCATCGCCGGGCGCGCCTCGCAGGCCGGCGCGCTGCTGGCGCAGAACCGCCACGACGCCGCCGAGGACGCGCTGCGTGCGATGCAGGCGCGTTTCGGTGACCGGCTCAACCTCGCCATCGCCCGCAACGGGCGCGAGGGCGAGGAGGCGTTCAACGGCTTCGCCATGGCGATGTCGTCGAAACTCGGCATCCCGCTGGTCGCCGGCAACGATGTGCGCTTCCTCGATGCCGAAGGCTTCGACGCCCATGAGGCACGCGTCTGCATCGCCTCCGGCCGCGTGCTGGACGATCCCAAGCGCCCGCGCGACTACACAGACCAGCAGTACCTGAAATCCGCCGACGAGATGGCCGCGCTGTTCGCCGACGCGCCCGACGCGCTGGACAACACGCTGCGGCTGGCCGAGCGCTGCAACGCCAGCCTCAACCTCGGCACCTATTACCTGCCCGACTTCCCGGTGCCGGACGAGCACACGCTGGAAAGCTGGATCCGCACGCAGGCCGCCGAAGGCCTCGCCGCGCGGCTGGAAAAACAGCCGCTCTCGCCCGGCAAGACCCGCGACGAATACGACGCCCGCCTGACCCGCGAGCTGGACGTGATCATCCAGATGGGCTTCCCCGGCTACTTCCTGATCGTGGCCGACTTCATCAACTGGGGCAAAGCGCACGGCATCCCGGTCGGGCCGGGGCGCGGTTCCGGCGCCGGTTCGCTGGTGGCGTGGGCGCTGGGCATCACCGACCTCGACCCGCTGCCCTACGACCTGCTGTTCGAGCGCTTCCTCAACCCCGAACGCGTGTCGATGCCGGACTTCGACATCGACTTCTGCATGGACCGCCGCGACGAGGTGATCGACTACGTCGCGCGCAAATACGGCCGCGAGCGCGTCAGCCAGATCATCACCTACGGTACGATGGCGGCGAAGGCCGTGGTGCGCGATGCCGGCCGCGTGCTCGGCTTCCCCTACGGCTTCGTCGATGGCATTGCGAAGCTGGTGCCGATGACCCTCGGCGTGGGGCTGGAAGACGCGCTGGGCCGCACCGACAAATCGCGCAAGGACGATGCCTGGCGCAGCGACGAACTGATCGCCCGCTACCGCGACGAGGACGATGTCCGCGACCTGCTCGACCTCGCCCTGCAGCTGGAAGACCTGACCCGCAACGCCGGCAAGCACGCCGGCGGCGTGGTGATCGCGCCGGAGCCGCTGGCCGAGTTCTGCCCGCTGTTCGCCGAACACGATGTCGAAGGCCTGGGCAAGAACCCGGTGACCCAGTTCGACAAGGACGACGTGGAAGCGATCGGCCTGGTCAAGTTCGACTTCCTCGGCCTGCGCACGCTGACCATCATCGACTGGGCGGTGAAGGCGATCAACGCGCGCCGCGAACGCGCGGGCGAGCCGCCGCTCGACATCGCCGCCCTGCCGCTGGACGACACCGCGACCTACGAGCTGTTCGCGCGCGGCGACACCGTGGCGGTGTTCCAGTTCGAATCGCGCGGCATGCGCGAGCTGCTGAAACGCGCCCTGCCCGACCGCTTCGAAGACCTGATCGCGCTGGTGTCGCTGTACCGCCCCGGCCCGATGGACCTGATCCCCGACTTCATCGAGCGCAAGCATGGGCGCGCGGAAGTCCAGTACCCGCATGCCCTGCTGGAACCGGTGCTGTCGCCGACCTACGGCGTGGTGGTGTACCAGGAACAGGTGATGCAGACCGCGCAGATCCTGGCCGGCTACTCGCTCGGCGGCGCCGACCTGCTGCGCCGCGCGATGGGCAAGAAGAAAGTCGAGGAGATGGCGAAGGAGCGCGCCAAGTTCGAGGCCGGCGCGCAGGCCACGCACGACATCGCGCCCAGGATCGCGGGACCGATCTTCGACCTGCTGGAGAAGTTCGCCGGCTACGGCTTCAACAAATCGCACGCCGCCGCCTACGCGCTGGTCAGCTACCAGACCGCGTGGCTGAAGACGCATTACCCGGCGGAGTTCATGGCGGCGGTGCTGTCGTCGGACATGGACAACACCGACAAGGTGGTCGGCTTCTTGGACGAAGCGCGGGCGATCGAGCTCACCGTGCTGCCGCCGGACGTCAACGCATCGGCCTACATGTTCGAGGCGGTGGACCCGAAGACGCTCCGCTACGGCCTGGGCGCGGTGAAGGGCGTCGGCCGCGGCGCCTGCGAGGCGATCGTCGATGCGCGCGAGAGGGAAGGCGCGTTCACCGACCTGCTCGATTTCTGCAAGCGGGTGGAGTCGAACAAGCTCAACCGGCGCACGCTGGAAGCGCTGATCCACGCCGGGGCGCTGGATGCGCTCGGCAACAACCGGCCCTCCCTGCTGCTGCAGCTGCCCGAGGCGCTGAAAGCCTGCGAGCAACTGGCCCGCGAGCGCGAGGCCGGCCAGGTCTCGCTGTTCGGCGCGGTGGAATCGGCAGCACCGGCATTGCACATCGAACTGCCGCAGACCCATGACTGGCCGCTGGCGGAAAAGCTGCGGCACGAGCGCGAGACGCTGGGCTTCTACCTCTCCGGCCACCCGATGGACCCGTACCGCGACGACCTCACCGGCGTCACCGGCTTCCACCTTGGCCAGCTGGAGAAGATCTGGAGCGAGCGCGCCGAGGACGAGAAGCGCGGCTGGCGGCCGGAGAAAACCGTGGTGCTGGCCGGCCAGGTCACCGGCATGCGCCGCAAGGGCGAGTCGCAGGCCTTCGTGCAGGTGGAAGACGGGCGCGGACGCATCGAGTGCGCCTTCTTCGCCGAGACCTTCACCGAATACGCCGCGCTGCTGACCCGCGACCGCATCCTGATCATCGAAGGCGGCCTGCGCGAGGACGAATTCTCCGGCGGCTTCAGCCTGCGCGCGCGGCGCTGCTGGGATTACAGCCAGGTCTGCGGCAGCCATGCGCTGCGGCTGGCGCTGCGGCTGGACCTGCGCGTGCCCGGCGCGATGGAGGCGGTCGATGCCGTCCTCGACAAGCACCGCCCCGGCCCGACGCCGGTCCGCTTCGAACTGCTGCGCGAAGGCGCGGCCGGCCAGCTGGAGCTCAACGGCAGCCACGGCATCCGCATCGACCAGGACCTGGCCGCCACGCTCCGTGCCCAGCCCGGCGTGCGCACGGTGAAGCTGGCGCTGGGCAAGCCCTGGACCTGAACCGGCAGCCCGCCTTCGACATGAACATGCCGTATGGGCGGTTTCGCGGCTTCCGCTAGACTGGCCGCCTTGCCCGGCAGGCCCGGGCCCGAAATTCCGGCATCAAGCAGCGAATGAACCCGAACTATCTCGATTTCGAGCAACCCATCGCCGACCTGGAAGCCAAGATCCAGGAGCTGCGCCAGGCCAGCGACGGCCAGGCCGTCAACATCGACACCGAGGTCCGCGCCCTGCAGGACAAGCTGCGCCAGCGTACGGCGCACATCTTCCGCGATCTGTCGCCGTGGCAGGTCTCGCAGATGTCGCGGCACCCGGCGCGGCCCTACACCAACGACTACATCAAGATCATGACCAGCGAGTTCCAGGAACTCGCCGGCGACCGCGCGTATTCCAACGACGCCGCCATCGTCGGCGGGCTGGGCCGCATCGACGGCCGCAGCGTGATGATCATCGGCCACCAGAAGGGCCGCGACACCAAGACCAAGGTGCGCCGCAACTTCGGCATGCCGCGGCCCGAGGGCTACCGCAAGGCGCTGCGCCTGATGAAGATGGCCGAGCGCTTCAAGCTGCCGATCATCACCTTCATCGACACGCCCGGCGCCTACCCCGGCATCGGCGCCGAGGAACGCGGCCAGAGCGAGGCCATCGCCCGCAACCTGCTGGAAATGGCCGAGCTGCGCGTGCCGATCATCTGCAACGTGGTGGGCGAAGGCGGTTCCGGCGGCGCGCTGGCGATCGGCGTGGGCGACGTGACCAACATCCTCGAATACGCCACCTATTCGGTGATCTCGCCGGAAGGATGCGCGTCGATCCTGTGGAAGGACGCCGCCAAGGCCAAGGATGCCGCCGAGCAGATGGGCATCACCGCCAAGCGGCTGAAGTCGCTCGGGCTGGTCGACAAGGTGGTGCGCGAGCCGATCGGCGGCGCCCATCGCAACCCGCTGCAGATGGGCAAGCGGCTCAAGGCCGTGATCCTCAACGAGCTGGACGCGCTGGAAAAGCTGCCGGTCGCGCAGCTGATCGACCAGCGTTACGCGCGCCTGCGCGGCTACGGCGCCTACGCCTGACCGCGACGCGATGACCCGCGACGCCACCGCAGCCGTGTCGCGCGCGGTGGCCGCCGGACCCGACGGCGAAGCCCCCGGAACGATCCTCGCCGGCTGCAGCGGCGGGCTGGATTCCACCGTCCTGCTGCATGCGCTGGCCCAGGCGCATCCCGGCCGCGTGCGTGCCGTCCACGTCCACCACGGCCTGCATGCGGATGCGGATGCGTGGGCGTCCCGGTGCGAGGCGTTCTGCGCATCGCTGCGGGTGCCGTTGCAGGTGATCCGGGTGACGGTGGTGGATGTCGATGCCGGCCCGGAAGCCGCCGCGCGTGCCGCCCGCCACCGCGCCTTCCTCGATGCGATGCAACCCGGCGACTGGCTGGCGCTGGCCCATCACCGCGATGACCAGGCCGAGACCTTCCTGCTGCGCGCGCTGCGCGGCGCCGGGCCGGATGGGTTGGCCTCGATGCGGCCACTGCGGCCGTTCGGGCCGGGCCTGATGTGGCGGCCGCTGCTGGACCTGCCGCGCGCCGACCTGCTGGCCTACGCGCAGGCGTCCGACCTGCGCTGGATCGAAGACCCGTCCAACGCGTCATCGGACTTCGACCGCAACTTCCTGCGCAACACGGTGATGCCGCTGCTGCAGCAACGCTGGCCGCAGGCGGACGCCATGTTCGCGCAGTCGGCCCGCATGAACCGGCAGGCCCGCACCCTGCTCGATGCCGAAGACGAAGCCGCCCTCGCCCGCCTGCGCCACGGCCTGCCCGTCGATGAACTCGACGCCGATGCCCTGCGCGTCCTGCCCCCGGAGCGGCGCGCCCGCGTGCTGCGGCGGTGGATGCGCCAACTCGGATTGCCGCCGTTGCCGGCAGCCGCACTCACGCGCATCGAAGACGAGGTGCTGCAGGCCCGCGCCGATGCCGAACCGCGCGTCGAATGGGCCGGCGCCTGCATCGAAGGCTGGAAGCACCGGCTGCGGGCGGGCGCATCATCGCCCGCGCTTCCGCCGGACTGGCAGGCGGTCTGGGATGGCCGTGCGCCGCTGTCGCTGCCCGAAGGCAGCGTCCTCAGCCTCGAAGGCAGCGCAGGTTTCGACACGCCTCTGCAGGTCCGCGCACGAATGGGCGGCGAGCGCATCGACCTGCCGCATCGCACGCACTCGCACGCACTGAAACATGTGCTGCAGGACGCGTGGATGCCGCCGTGGATCCGCCGCCGGTTGCCGCTGCTGGTGGATGCGGACAGCGGGCAGCTCATCGCCGCCGGCACGATGCTCTCGCGCCATTTCGCCGGCCGCGCGCAGGCGCCGGATGCCCGGCTGCATTGGCATCTGGCGTAAACTCGGCCCATGGCACGCAAGACTCCCGACAAGGACGCGACGGCCTCGCCGGTCGCCGATTTCGAGCACTCCCTGGACGCGCTCGAGCAGCTGGTGGACCGCATGGAAACCGGCGAACTGTCGCTGGAGGAATCGCTGGCCGCCTACGAACGCGGCGTCGGGCTGTACCGCCGCTGCCAGACCGCGCTGGAACAGGCCGAGCTGCGCGTGCGCCTGCTCTCCGACCCGCAGGACCCGTCCAGCGCCGAACCCTTCGACGACGCCGATGCCTGACCGCGACACAGTGACCGCGCGCCTCGCCGCTTGGCAGGCGCGCATCGAAGCCGCGCTCGACCGCGTGCTGCCTTCGCCCGACACCGAACCCGCCCGCCTGCACGCCGCGATGCGCCACGCCGCGCTCAACGGCGGCAAGCGCATCCGCCCGGCGCTGGTGTACGCGACCGGCGTGGCATTCGGGCTGGAGGATGCGGCGCTCGACGACGCCGCGCTCGCCGTCGAGCTGGTCCACTGCTACTCGCTGGTCCACGACGACCTGCCGGCGATGGACGACGACGACCTGCGCCGCGGCCAGCCCACCGTGCACATCGCCTTCGACGAGGCCACCGCGATCCTGGCCGGTGATGCGCTGCAGACGCTCGCCTTCGCGCGCATCGCCGACGCGCCGCTGGGTGACGCCACCCGCGTCGCCCTGCTGCGCGAACTGGCGCAGGCCTCCGGCGCGGCCGGCATGTGCGGCGGCCAGGCACTCGACATCGACGCCACCGGCCGCCGCATCGACATCACCCGACTCGAACGCCTGCACGCGATGAAAACCGGGGCGCTGCTGCGTGCCTCGGTGCGGATGGGCGCGATCGCCGCCGGCGCCGGCGAGGCCGAACGCATCGCGCTGGACCGCTATGCCGACGCGCTCGGGCTGGCCTTCCAGATCCGTGACGACCTGCTCGACATCGAAGGCGACAGCGCCACGCTCGGCAAGACCGCCGGCAAGGACATCGCGCAGGACAAGGCGACCTTCCCGGCATTGATCGGCGTGGAGGCCTCGCGCGCGCGGCTGGCCACGCTCGCCGGCACCATGCACGACGCGCTGGCCGCATTGCCCGGCGACACCGATGCGCTGGCGGCACTCGCACGCCGGGTCATCGAACGCGAAAACTGAGCCGCCACCGGCTTTCCATCGCCCATGAAAAAGCGCGACAGCCGAAGCTGCCGCGCCCGTTTTCAACCACGCTTACTTGAGCAGGCGGATGGTCAGCGGATAGCGGTAGGGCTGGCCGTCGTAAGCCTTGATCGCGGCGATGATGGTGAAGATCAGCCAGGCCAGGCCCAGGATGATCCATATCGGCAACGCCACCAGGATGCCGATGCCGAGGGTGAACACGACCAGCAGGATCGAGGCGACCGCGTACAGGAACATGCTCAGGTTGAAGTTGAAGGCTTCCTTGGCGTGCTCGGCGGCGAAGGCCGAACGGTCACGCACCAGGAACCACACGACCAGCGCGGCGGCGGCACCGGCGATGCCGGCGAACCAACTGGTCAGCAAGGCGGCCAGCAACGCGCCGACATGGGCACCGGCGGCCCAGAGGCGGTCGTCCTGACTCACTGCGGAGGGCGCCGGAGGCGGCAGGGTGTCGTCAATCGTCATGCGAGGGCTCCCGATGGGTTCCCTTTCAATATCGGGACGCAGGCGCCGCATCGCAAGTGAACTGAAGTCATGCCGCGCTGGAACGAAAATGCCCGGCAGGTTTCCCGGCCGGGCATCGCATTCACGCCGTTGCGGTCAGTTGATCACGCGCAGCGCGAAGGGATAGCGGTAGGCCACGCCCTCGTTGGCTTTCAGGCCGGCCAGGATGCACAGCACCAGGTTGGCGATCATGATCACCGGGATCAGCAGCAGGCCGATCAGGATCACCGACAGCGCGCTGGCGACGATGTAGGCGATGGTCACGGTGATCTGGAAGTTCAGCGCCTCTTTCGCCTGGTCGTTGACGAAGGCCTTCTCCGGCTTGTCCTTGTTGATCAGCCAGATGACCAGCGGGCCGATGAAGGCGGTGAGGATGCCGAGCAGGTGCGCGAGCATCGCCATGGTGCGGTCGTCGGACGACACGGCGGAGGAGGTTTCGAAGGGTTGGTTCATGGGTGCAGGGTCCATTTGCGTTGGGGGAAATCCGCCGCCGACTTTAACGTGCGGCGACGACATCCACCATCCACATGCCCCTGGATGGCGCGCCGGTCAACTGCCGGCGACGGTCATCTGGCCGACCAGGATGGAACCGGTGCGGATGTGCGAACGCGGGTCGATGTCGCCGCCGACGGCCTCGATCGCGCCGAACATCGTGCGCAGGTTGCCGGCGATGGTGATGCCGTCCACCGGATAGGCGATCTCGCCGTTCTCGACCATGAAGCCCGCCGCGCCGCGCGAATAATCGCCGGTGATCAGGTTGGTGCCCTGCCCCATCAATTCGGTGACCAGCAACGCGCGCGACTGGCCGCGCAGCAGCGCATCGAGACCGGGCGCATTGGCCGTGACTTCGAGGTTGTGGACGCCGCCCGCGTTCGCCGTGCTGGCGAGGCCGAGCTTGCGCGCCGAGTAGCTGCCGAGCACGTAACGCTGGACGATGCCGCCTTCGACCAGATGCGAGCGCCGCGTCGCCACGCCTTCGGCATCGAACGCGGCGGAGCGGAAGCCGCGCGGCAGGAACGGGTTTTCCTCGATGCCGAACCAGTCCGGAAACACCGGCTGCCCCACCGAATCGCAGAGGAAGCTGGCACGCCGGTACAACGCACCGCCGCTCACCGCCGACACGTAGTGGCCGATCAGGCTGCGCGCGACTTCGGCGCTGAAGATGACCGGCATCGTGGTCGTGGCGACGCTGCGCGGATCGAGCCGCGACAGCGCGCGCTCGGCGGCGCGGCGCCCGACCGAAGCGGCATCTTCCACCCCGTCCAGCGCCAGGGCCGTGCTGTACCAGCCGTCGCGCTGCATGGCCTCGCCTTCGCCGGCGATCAACGCGCAGCCGAGCGTGTAGTGGCTGTCGCGCTCATGGCCGACGAAGCCGTGCGAGTTGGCATAGACGCCGAGCGACTGCCCGCTGCCGAACGAGGCGCCATCGCTGTTGCCGATGCGCGCGTCCACCGCGCGGCCGGCGCCTTCGCAGGCGAGCGCACGGCTCACGGCTTCGTCCGCGCTGACTTCGGCGGGATGCCAGGTATCGAATTCGCGCAGGTCGGTCGCCATCAACGCCGCATCGGCGAGGCCGGCGGCTTCGTCTTCCTCGGTGTGCCGGGCGATGGCGCAGGCCTGGGCGACGGTCGCCGCCAGGCTTTCATCGCGCACGTCGCCGGTGCTGGCAGTGCCCTTGCGCTGGCCGAAATACACGGTGACGCCGATGCCGCGATCCTGGTTGGATTCGACGGTTTCGACTTCGCCCATCCGCACGCCGACGTTGAGTCCGCGGGATTCCGAGCAGCTCACCTCGGCCTGGCTGGCGCCTTGGGCGCGGGCGAGTTCGAGCAGGCGCCGCGCGGTGTCTTCGAGCGTGGCGATGCGCGCGAGGCTGTCGTCGTGGGCAAGGGCGTGGGCGGGCATGGCTTATCCTGTGACGGTTTTCTGGAATGGGTGGATGACGATGCGCGGACGCGACGAGGACAGCGGCGAGTTCCTTTCGGCCAGCCGCAGCGAGCAACGGCGCGCGGCACTGGACGTGCTGGCGCTGGCGCATGTGCTGGTGGACAAGAGCGAGGCCGAGCTCGGCAAGCTGCCGATCGACGACGCGCTGCGCGCGCATGTGCGCGATGCCGCCCGCATCACTTCGCCGATCGCGCGGAAGCGTGCGGTGGCTTTCCTCGCCAAGCAGATGCGCAAGGAAGACGACGATGCGCTCGACGCGATCCGCGACGCACTGGACGCCAACAGCGAGGGCTCGCGCAGGCAGGTGGCGTTGATGCACCGCGCGGAAACCTGGCGCACGCGGCTCATCGAGGGCGGCGACGATGCGCTAGCCGCCTTCATCGACGAAAACCCCGGCGCGGACCGCCAGCGCCTGCGCCAGCTGGCACGCAACGCGCAGGAAGAGGCGAAGCGGAACAAGCCGCCACGCGCGTTCCGCGAGCTGTATCGCGAGATATTGGCGGCGGCGAAGGGCGTGTCGTCCGTGGACGACCAGATGGCGTTCGATGACGATGCCGGGGATGAGGGTGAGGAGGCGTAGGTCGCCAGTCCTCGTTGCCACCGCGTCTGGCAACGCTCAGGCATCGCAAGTAAAAGGTTCGGGAGTAGGCCTGATGCGTTGAGCACGCCATGGGTGAGGACGGGATGCTTACGCGGCATGCCGCGTATCCCGGCCGAACGCCCGACGCGCTGCGTCGGGCCGGACTCGCGAAGCGAGGCGGGCGCCCGCTCGTCGGAGCAGGACGCGTAGCCCGAGCGGCAACGCATCAGGCCTGCTTTCGGACCGGAAGCGGAGCCCGCATCCTGTGCTATCAACGACATTGAAACAGGCCCTTCGTTTCCGGTCAGACAGCTGCCCCTATATGTCGTCGCGCGGGCTGCGCGTCCTGCTCCGACGCGCGAACGTGCACCATCCTTGGTGCACTCGACATATAGGGGCAGCCGCCTGACCTGCATTCCGGTTGCGTCGTTTTCAACGGTTCCAAGATCGGGCATCGAACCCAGCCTCAAGCCTGCGTCCCGCCCACCGTCATCTCGCTGATCTTGAGCGAGGGCTGGCCCACGCCGACCGGCACCGACTGCCCGTCCTTGCCGCATACGCCCACACCATCGTCCAGCGCCAGATCGTGGCCGATCATCGTCACCCGCTGCATCGTCTCCGGGCCGTTGCCGATCAGCGTCGCGCCCTTCACCGGCGCGGTCACCTTGCCGTCTTCGATCAGATACGCCTCGGTCGCCGAGAACACGTACTTGCCGCTGGTGATGTCCACCTGCCCGCCGCCGAAGTTCACCGCGTACAGCCCGCGCTTGACGCTGCGGATCATGTCTTCCGGTTCGTCCTGCCCGGCCAGCATGTAGGTGTTGGTCATGCGCGGCATCACCAGATGCGCATAAGACTCGCGGCGGCCGTTGCCGGTCGGCGCCATCCCCATCAGGCGCGCGTTGAGCGTGTCCTGCATGTAGCCGGTCAGCACGCCGTCCTCGATCAACGTCGTGGACTGCGTCGGCGTGCCCTCGTCATCGCAATTGAGCGAACCGCGGCGGCCGGCGAGCGTGGCGTCATCGACGATCGTCACGCCGGGTGATGCCACGCGCTGGCCCATGCGCCCCGCGTAAGTGGACGTGCCCTTGCGGTTGAAATCGCCTTCCAGCCCGTGGCCGACGGCCTCGTGCAGCAGCACGCCGGTCCAGCCGTTGCCGAGCACCACCGGCATCACGCCGGCCGGCGCATCGATGGATTCCAGGTTCACCAACGCCTGCCGCAGCGCCTCGCGCGCGAACTTCTCCGGTTGCCCATCGCCCAGCAACTGTTCGTACGAATAGCGGCCACCGAAACCGGCATAGCCCGATTCGCGCCGGCCGTTCTGCTCCACGATCACCTGCACGTTCATCCGCACCAGCGGGCGCACGTCGGCGGCGAGCACGCCGTCGCTGCGGGCGACGAGCACGGTGTCGATGGCGGCCGACAGGCTCACCATCACCTGCTGCACGCGCGGGTCCAGGCTGCGCAGCAGCGCATCGACGCGGCGCAAGGCTTCCACCTTCGCCTCGTTGCCGAGCGCGTCGATGGGATCGTCGGCGCGATACAGCAACCGCGCATCGCGGCGGGCCAAGGCCTGTGCCGATGACGCGCCGCCATCCCGCGCGATGGCACGGGCGGAACCGGCGGCGGCCAGCAGCGCGGCGGCATCGATCTCGCCGGAATACGCGAAGCCGGTCTTCTCGCCACTGATCGCGCGCACGCCGACGCCCTGTTCGATGGCATGCGCGCCGTCCTTGACGATGCCGTCTTCCATCGACCAGCTCTCGCGCCGCGAATGCTGGAAGTACAGGTCGCCGAAATCCGCGCCGCTGGCGAGCAGCGTGGAGAAGGTGCGTTCGATGTCGGATGTCGACAGGCCCGCCGGCGCCAGCAGGCGCGATTCGGCGATGGCGAAGTTCTGGCTCATGCGTGCGTTCTCATTGCGATGGTGTCGATCCGGCGTGCGGTTTCGCCATCACTTCGACCTTTGGATTGTCCCACGGGCCCGTCACCCGATAGGTCTTGGCGCCGACCGCGCTCAGCGGCTTCTTCAACACCGCATTGGCGACCGCGCCGACCGCCGCGCCCACCGGTCCGCCCGCGAGTGCGCCGGCAACGGTGAGCAGGTTGCCGGTGCGCGGCTTGACCTCGATGGTCTGGTCGAAGCGCTGCGTCACCATGTTGGCGCTGCCGCTGATGCCGATCTGCGCGGCCGGTCCTTCGATGGTGAAGCCTTCGCTGCGCGCCAGCCCGTCACCGAACGCGAGCTTGCCTTCGATGCGGTCGAAGGCGAACCCCTTGTCGAAGAGGTCGCGGAAATCCAGCGTCAGGCGCTGCGGCAGGCGCGCCACGCTGAGCAGGCCGAGCAGCCGGCCGGCGCCGGGTTCGAGTTCGACCAGCTGGCCGTCCTTCGCCTTCACCCGCAGCTCGCCGTCGAGATCCGCGAGCGCGAATCCGGACGGTGCGCCCGGCCACGCCAGCGACGCGGCGACATCGCCCTGCCCCTTCTTGATCTGCCCGCCCAGCCCCAGCTTGCCGGCCAGCGCACCGAAGTCCTGGCTGTGCACCTGGGCATCCATGCGCGTGCGGGCCGACGCGCCGCGCCCGGTCCAGGTGCCCTGCACGTCGATCGCCTGCTTGGGCGCACGCAGCGCCAGCGTCTGCACCTGCATGCCCGAGGCGATGGGCCGCGTGCGCAAGGTCAAGGTGCCGAGCGCGTTGCCGTTCACCCGCATGTCCTGCACGGTGATGTCGAGCGGCGGGACTTTCGACGGGTCGATGTCGTCGCCCGGATCATCCGTGGCGGCGCGCGTCCCCGCTGCCGGCTTGCCGACCGCGAACGCGGCGCGCGCGAAGCGGCCGGTCACCGTGGCGCCGTCCGCGCTGGGGATGTCGAGGCTGCCACTGATGCCGCTGCCCTCCACCTGCACGCGATGGCCGTTGGCCACCGGCGAGAACTGCAGGCGCGCATCGGCGTAACGCTGCCCGAGCAGCAGCAGGCGCGCGGCCTGCACATCGATGCGCACCGGGCTGATGCCGCCGCCACCGCCCGCGCTGCCCGAAGCGAAGCCCGCCCAGGCCAAGGCATCCACATCGCCCGCGCGGCCTTCGACGATCAAACCCTGCGCAGGCGGCGGGCCGGCCACGCGCGTCGCGCCCAGCTGTGCGCGGATGCCGGTGCGCCCGCCGCGCGACTGCGCCCGCAACGCAAGACGACGCCCCATCACCACCTCGATCTCGCCACCATCCGCCGGCAGCGGGATGCGCACTTCGGTCGCCAGCGCTTCGCCCGCCGGCTTGCCCAGCGGCGCCGGCAGGGTGATCGCGGTGCCGACCAGATTCGATTGCAACGCCACGCGGCTCGGCTTGGCGTTGGCCGCGTCGCTGCCTTCGGGCAGGGCCACCGCGACCGTCCATTCGGATCGGCCGCGCAGCCACGGCTTGAGCCAGGCCATGTCGGGCGCACGCGCCAGCAACGCGTCGCTGGTGAGGGTGGCGGCCAGATCGGCTTCGAAGGCGTTGCCGCGCTCGCGCACATGCGGCGCACCCGCGCGCAGGCTGAGCCGGCCGGGCTGGCCTTCATGCATCACCGCAAGCCGGTCGGCGCTGAAACCGTGGCCGTCGTAGACGGCGCGCCCGCGCACTTCGCGGAAGGCGAGCTTGAGTTCGCGTTCGGTGAGCGTGGCGCCCTGCAGGTCCACGCTGCCGGCGATCCGCTGTGGCGGCGCATCGTGATGGAAGGGCAGGAACATCGAGAAGGTGACGCCTGCCGGCCCGCTCGCGCCGAGACGCTCGAAGGTGCTGCCGAGCGTCTTCTCCAACGGACTGGCCCGCAGCAGGCCGAGCAGCTGGGCGGCATCGCCATGGCCGCTGGCCCCGATCGCCAATCCGCCCTTGCCGAAGTCGGGGATCTCGGCCTTCACCGCATCCACCTTTACCCCGGCCAGTTCGCCACTGCCCTGCACGGTCATGCCGGGGCCGATGAAGGCCGCATGCAGTTTCGCGGACTGGATCACCGGCCAATCCGGCTGGAAGCGCAGCTGGCCGTTGTCGATGTCGGCGTGCGCCTCGAAACGCCCGTTGTTCTGCTTGAACGGCCAGTCGTCCAGATCGCCGCTGACCAGCGCGCGCGTGTTGCGGACCTTGCCGCCGACCAGCGCCATGTCCAGCCACTGGATGGCCGAGGGCGGCATCAGGTGGTGGATCCAGAACTTCTTCGCGACTGCGACGTCGGCCTCGTCGATATCGGTGCCGATGTCGATCCACGGCCGGGTGCCGTCGTTCTGGAACCACATGCCGCCACGGGCATGCGCGCGATAGCCCGCGCCGTCGATGCGCAGGTCGCCGGTGCCGACGCGCACGCCGGCGCCTTCGCGCCACAGCGCCACGTTGCCGGTGGCCTGGATGGGATGCGCCACGCCGAAGCCGCGCGGCCAGTCGAACACCATCCTCGCCTTCGGGTCGAACTGCAGCGACAGGCCGTCGCCATCGCCCAGCACCTCGCCCGACACGCCGCGCAGGCCGGGCGCATCGCCCACCGGCGCGAAGCCCAGTTGCTGCGCCTTGGCGGAGAGCATGCGCAGCTGGCCGCCGCTGCCTTCCGCCTCGACATCGGCCAGCACGCCCTGCGGCCTGGCGCGGCCCATCCAGTGGCGCAGGCCGGTCGGCAGGCGGTCGCTGAGGTCGAGCACCTGCAGCATCGGGCCAAGAGAAAGATGCCCGGCGCGCGCGGCCCAGCGCTGGCCTTCGCGACGCACGCGGATGCCGTCCATGCGGGTGTCGATGCCGGCCTGCGTCCAGCCCAGCGTCGGCGCCTGCAACGACCAGCCCGATTCACTGCGCGCGAACCGGCTCTTCTGCTGCAGGCGGTCGAAGCGCACCTCGGCCGTGGCACCGGGCGCGGGCGCCACCGGCTGCAGCACCACGTTCCGCAGGTCACCGATGCTGGTCACCGACGCCACCCGGTGCCCCTTCAATTCCAGCCACGTCTGCGCGCGGCCCTGCCCCGCCACCAGCATCACGCCCTGCCAGCGCAGCAGGTTGGACCAGCCGGCCAGGTCGAGTCGGCGCGCACCGGCATAGGCGCGGCCGTCACCGCGCTTGCGGTCGATGTCGAGGCTGGCGAGCAACGGCGTCCTGCCGTTGGCCGGCCACGCACGCACGCCAGCGCGAACACGCGGCCCGCTCACCTGCACGCGCAGGTCGATGCGCGGCACTTCGACATCGATGCCACTGGCCGGCGACAGCACCCGCAGCCGCCCGCCGATCACCTGCAACTCGCCAAAGCCTTCCAGCGTCTCCAGCGGATCGCGGCCGCTCGATTGCCCTGGCAGCCCGCGCACATGCCATTCGCCGGTCGCGCCGCGTTCCAGCGTCAGCGCCAGCCCGTGCAGGCGCAGTTCGGTGAAGCGGCGCCCGGGCAGCCAGCCGGCATACGGCGTCACCAGCACTTCGGCCTGGCCCATCGGGATCGCGTCCGCCCCGGGGCCGATGCGCAGGTCGCTCAGGCCCAGCAGCGGGCCGCGCCGCGTCCATTCCGCGCGCAGCGAGGAAAAGCGCACCGGCTGGTTCGCCTTCGCCGACAGCCAGCGCGACACCGCCTGCGGATTCGCCTCCACCCAGCGCAGGCCCTGCGTGGCCACGCCGACCGCGATCGCCAGCATCAGCACCAGCAGCGCGAACCCGTACCACGCGGATTTTCCGGCCACGCGAAGGCCGCGACGCAACGGCGTCGGCATCAACCGGCCCCGTGCTTACAGCAGGACCACATCGTATTGCTCCTGCTGGTATTGCTCGTCGGCCTGGAAGCGGATCGATTTGCCGAGGAATTCCTCCAGCTCCGCCACCGCCGCCGATTCCTCCTCGGTGATGCGGTTGACCACGCCGGGCGAAGCGATCACCAGCAGGCGTTCGGCCTCGAACTGGCGCACCGCGCGGGTGATTTCGCGGAAGATTTCGTAGGTCACGGTCTCGGCGGTCTTCACCGTGCCGCGCCCGCCGCATTCGCCACAGGCTTCCGACAGCTGCCGCTCCAGGCTTTCCACCGTGCGCTTGCGCGTCATCTCCACCAGGCCCAGCGGCGAGAAGTCGTACACCGTGGTCTTGGCGTGGTCCTTGGCCAGCGACTTCTCCAGCGTGCGCAGCACCTGCCGGCGATGCTCCACGTCGTGCATGTCGATGAAGTCGATGATGATGATGCCGCCCAGGTTGCGCAGCCGCAGCTGGCGCGCCACCGACTGCGCGGCTTCCAGATTGGTGCGGAAGACGGTTTCCTCCAGCGTGCGCTGGCCGAGGAAACTGCCGGTGTTCACATCGACCGTGGTCATCGCCTCGGTCTGGTCGATGACCAGGTAGCCACCCGATTTCAGTGGCACTTCCTTCTGCAGCGCGCGCTGGATCTCGTCCTCCACGCCGTACAGGTCGAAGATCGGGCGCTGGCCGGCGTAGTGCTCGATCTTCTCCGCCAGCCCACCGTCATCCACATCGGTCAGGCCCGGCATGTATTGCGATGCGAACGCGCGCAGCTTCTCGAAGGTCTCGCGCGAATCCACCCGCACCTTCTCCACGTCGCGGCGGATCAGGTCGCGCACCGCGCGTAGCGGCAGGCTCAGGTCCTCATAGACGCATTCGCCCACCTTCGACTCGCGTGAGCGGCGCTCGATCAGCGCCCACACGCGGCTCAGGTAGGCGATGTCCTCGGCCAGCGCCTCGGACGGCTGGCCTTCCGCATTGGTGCGGACGATGTAGCCGGCGGCGGACGGCATCGACAACTCGCCCACCAGTGATTTGAGCCGCGTGCGCTCGGCATCGTCTTCGATGCGCGCCGACACGCCGACCACGCGCGACTGCGGCAGCAGCACGAGATAGCGAGAAGGGATGCTCACCTGCGTCGTCAACCGCGCGCCCTTGCTGCCGATCGGGTCCTTCAGCACCTGCACCACGATGTCCTGCCCTTCGCGCAGCAGCTCGGTGATCGGGCGCGCCTGCGTCGGCACCGGCGGCTCTTCCAGATGCTGGTCGTCGCTGCCCACCGCCGCGTTCGGGCGATGGATGTCATTGGCGTGCAGGAAGGCCGCGCGGTCCAGCCCGATGTCGATGAAGGCGGCCTGCATCCCCGGCATCACCCGCTGCACGCGGCCCTTGTAGAGGTTGCCGACCACGCCGCGCTGCCCGCCGCGCTCGATGTGCAGCTCCTGCAGCATGCCGTTCTCGACCACCGCGACGCGGGTCTCGCGCGGGGTCACGTTGACCAGGATCTCCTCGCTCATGCCGGCTGCCCGAAGCCGCGCAACAGGGCGGCCGTCTCGAACAGGGGAAGCCCCATCACCCCGGAATGACTGCCGGAAAGATGGGCGATGAAGGCCTGGGCCGCGCCCTGGATGGCGTAGGCGCCGGCCTTGCCCTGCCACTCGCCGGTGGCGAGGTAGCGCGCGATGCGGTCCTCGTCCAGCGTGTCGAAGCTGACTTCGGAAACCGAGATCGCGTGGCGTTCGTCGCCGGCGGAGACCAGCCAGACCACTGTCGCCACGGTATGCGTGCGGCCCGAAAGTTTGCGCAGCATGCGTGCGGCGTCTTCGGCATCGGCGGGCTTGCCGAAGACTTCATCGTCCAGGATCACCTCGGTGTCCGCCGCCAGCACCAGCGCGTTCGGCACCGCGACCACGCGCAGCAGGCCGGCACCGGCCTTTTCGCGGGCCACGCGCGACACGTAGTCCAGCGCGGGCTCGTCGGCGCCACGCTGCTCGGGCACGTCGAGATCGAGGATGCCGAATTCCAGCCCCAGTCGGGCCAGCAGTTCGGAACGGCGGGGGGAACGCGAGGCGAGATGCAGCATCCTGGCAGGATAACCCGGCAAACCTGCATGGAATGGCCCATCCGGGACGCGCGCGATGAACCTTCGGCAACCGCTCCGCGCGCCGCAACCCCACCCCGTGTCACGACCCGTTAACCGCCGGGAAGACACCCTTTCCGCAACCACAGGAGTTCACCCGTGACCCGCAACCGACTTTCCCTTCGTACCCTCATGCTGGCCATCGCGCTGGCCACCGGAACCGCCATGACCGCCGCCTGCGCCCAGACCTCCACCCCCGTCGCCCCGATGGTGTCCAGCGACGGCACCCTGCTCTCGGTCAGCGCCGAGGCCAGCAGCAAGCGCGTGCCCGACGTCGCCACCATCTCCACCGGCGTGGTCACGCGCGGCGCTGACAGCAATGCCGCGATGCGCCAGAACGCCGACCAGATGGCCAAGGTGATGGCGGCGCTCAAGGGCGCGGGCATCGCCGAGCGCGACATCCAGACCAGCGGCATCAACCTCAACCCGCAGTACCACTACCAGCAGAACGAGGCGCCGAAGATCACCGGCTACGAGGCGCGCAACACGGTGAGCGTCAAGGTCCGCGACCTGGGCAAGCTCGGCAAAATCATGGACACGCTGGTCGCGCAGGGCGCTAACGAGTTGAACGGCCCGAGTTTCGAGGTCGACAAGCCCGACGAGGCCTATGACGAAGCGCGCCGCGCCGCGCTGGAGAAGGCCCAGGCGCGCGCCGAGATGTACGCCAAGACCCTGGGCCTGAAGGTGCGCCGGATCGTCAGCATCGACGAAGGCAGCGGCGGCTTCCGCCCGCCGGTGATGTACGGCGGGATGCGCGCGATGGCCGCCGACGCGAAGATGGAAACGCAGGTCGCGCCGGGCGAAAGCAATCTCTCGGTCACCCTCAACATCGTCTTCGAACTGGGGCGCTGAGATGGCCGAGCCGCGCAAGCCTACGCCGGGCTATCCCGAGAAGAACCCGGGCGACAAGGGCGAGGCGCAGAAGCCGGACCCGAAGAAGCCACGCAACCCCGACGAGGGCGGGATGCGCCGCGATCCGGAACCGGAAACGCCGGCCGGCTGAAACCACTGTCCGCACAGATGCAGGGGCTCCGAAAGGGGCTCCTGTTTTTTGCGCGTTTCCCGACGCATATCACAACCCCGTTGGCCGCGACCGCGCGTTGTCCTGAGTGCCCATTCCGGCCCGGAGACGACCATGGTGAAGACGCTTCCAATCGCCCACGCGCACGCCGATGACGCGGCGCGCCTCGACCCCGCCCGCATCGGCGGCCTGAGCAGCGCCATCGCGCTGCACCTGATCGCGCTCGGCCTACTGATGATGCCGGCGCAGGTGCCGATGGACATGACGCCCGAGGAAAGCCGCACCCGCTACGAGCCGGTCATCCGCACGCCGCCTCCGCCGCCCCCGCCGCCGATCGAGGTGGACGTGGTGAAGAAGCCTTCGATCACACCGAAGCCGCATCCCGCCCTCACCCCGCCGCGCGAAACCGTGCGCGTGCCGGTTGCCGCGTCATCCAGCACGACATCGGTGACGGTGGACGAAGCGCCGGTCATCGTCGATCACGGCGAGAGCCTGCCGCCGCTCGGCAACGAAGGCGGCGTGGTCGATGGCGGCGAACCGATGGCCGGCGTCGCGCTGCAGTACCTGCGCAACCCGGCACCCGCCTATCCGCGCGATGCGCTGCGCGACGGGCTGGAGGGCACGGTGCTGCTGCGCGTGCTGGTGGACGAGGCCGGCCGCCCGGTCGAGGTGAGCATCGTGACCGGCAGCGGCCATCGCCTGCTGGACCGCGCCGCGCGGGAACAGGTGCTGCGGCATTGGACCTTCGTGCCGGCGCAGCGCAACGGCCGGCCGGTACGCGCCATCGGCACGGTGCCGGTGGTGTTCCGCATCGACCGTTGAGGTGGGGAGGTGGCGATGCCGGCGCGTGGACCGCCCGGCATCGTCATCGACAAACGCACGCTGTCAGGCGCGGTGGTAGGGATGGTTGGCGAGCATCGAGACCGCGCGGTAGAGCTGCTCGGCCAGCACCAGCCGCACCAGCATGTGCGGCAGCGTGAGCGGCCCGAGTGACCAGGTTTCGTCGGCCCGCGCGATGACGTCGGGCGCGTGGCCTTCCGGCCCGCCGATCAGGAAACAGAGGTCACGCCCCTGCCCGCGCCAGTGTTCGAGGCGCGTGGCCAGCTGCTCGGAACTCCACGGTTTGCCGCGCCCGTCCAGCGCGACGACCCAGCTGCCCTTCGGCAGCGCGGCCATCACCCGTTCGCCTTCGTCCTGCATGGCGCGGGCGGCATCGCGGCCCTTGCCACGGATGCCGGGCGCGACTTCCACCAGTTCCAGCGGCAGGCCGTGCGAAAGACGCTTCTGGTATTCGCTGAAACCTTCCGCCACCCATCCCGGCGCACGTTCGCCGACCGCGATGAGCCGGGCTTTCATGCCGCGCGGATCAGACCGTGTCTTCGGCGCCGGTCTCGAACCCCGGCGGTTCGTCGCCGACGGTCCACAGGCGTTCCAGCGCGTAGAACTCGCGCACGCGCGGCAGCATGACGTGGACCACGACATCGCCCAGGTCGACCAGCACCCATTCGGCTTCCTGTTCGCCTTCGACGCCGAGCGGCTGGTAATCAAGCTGCTTGGCGAACTTCACCACCTCGTCGGCGATGGATTTCACATGCCGGGTCGAGGTGCCGGAAACCACCACCATGTAGTCGCAGACGCTGCTCTTGCCGCGCACGTCCAGTTCCACCGCGTCCTGCGCTTTCAGGTTCTCGACCGCGTCGCGCACGGTCTTCAGCAGCACGTCCACCGGCGGCGGCGGGGTCGGGGCGGTGGTCTTGATGACTTGGGCCTGGTTGGTCAAGCGGCGGCTCTCATGGGGCGGGAATGGGGCGATTCTACCGCGCGGGGGTGAAACGACGGTCAGCGCGCGCCGTACAGCCGGTGGCCTTCGATGTAAGCGGCGACGCCCGGCGCCACCCAGTCCCGCCACGGCTGGCCTTGGGCGATGCGCCGCCGCAGCTCGCTGGAGGATTCGGGGCGCAGCGGCAGTTTCAGCCGCAGCAGCCGGCCCGCCGGATGCTCATGCAGCGCGGCGGCCTGGCTGCGCCAGCGCGGGGCGGCGAAATCACGGAGCTCGTCCGGCAGGGTCTGTGGGTCGATGACGCTGCCCGGCCGCTCGGCGATGACGATGTGCGCGAAGTTGGTGAGTTCGCGCCAGCACCGCCACGTCGGCAGTCCGAGGAAGCTGTCGGCACCGACGAGGATGGCGAGCGGTGCCGCATCGCCCAGTGCTTCGCGCAGCTGCACGAGCGTGTCGATAGTGTACGAAGGCCCGGCGCGGCGCAGTTCGCGGTCATCGACATGCAGGCCGGACTGGTCGGCCACGGCGAGCTGGAGCATGGCGCGGCGCTGCTCGGCATCGGCCTCGGTCGGACCTTTGTGCGGCGGGTCGGCGGCCGGCATCAACCAGACATCGGCCTGCAGCCGGTCGCGGGCGCAGCGCGCCACCGCGAGATGGCCCGCGTGGACCGGATCGAAGGTGCCGCCGTACTGGATGCGCAGCGGCTCCACGGCGGGCTCAGGACGCGATGAGCGCCAGTGCGCGCGGCTCGGCCACCGCGACCAGCAGGCGTTCCAGCGCCAGCCAGGCGTCGCCGGACGCGCGGCCCTTGGCGATGCGGTCGACCTGCCCGGCCATCGCCAGGAAGCGCTGCCAGCGTGGCGCGCCGTGGCGCTTGAGTGCGCGCAGGTAGAGCGCCTGCTTGGAATCCCAGATGCGCTGCGCCTTGAATTCGGCGTTGAGGTTGCCGCCGCCGGCCTGCACCTGCGCCAGTTTTTCGGCGATCTGCAGCTCGCGCACCACCATGCCGAGCAGGGCCACGACCACCTCGCCCTCCGCGCGCAGGCCGGCCAGCACGCGCGAGACCTGCGCCGGCTGGCCGTTCAGGGCGGCATCGGTGAGGCGGAAGACATCGAAGCGGGCGGCGTCGGCGACCAGCGACTGCATGGTTTCGGCATCCAGCACCCGGCCCTCGGCCAGCAGGGCGAGCTTGTCCACTTCCTGCGCGGCGGCCAGCAGGTTGCCTTCGACACGCGCGGCCAGCTGGGCGACGGCATCGCGGTCGGCCCGCACGCCTTTCGCGCGCAGGCGGCGCTCCACCCAGTCGACCAGTTCGTGCGGTTTGACCGACCAGGCGACGGCGACATGCCCGACGCGGGCCACGGCCTCGCTCCACTTGCCGGCGTGGGCCTTGCTCCAGTCGCCGGCGACGATCAGCAGGGTCACGCCTGCGGGCGGATCGGCGCAGAAATCGGTGATGACGGTGGCACCGTCCTTGCCGGGCTTGCCGGACGGCAGCCGCACTTCGACCAGCCGCTGGCTGCTGAACAGCCCGAAGCTGCCGAAGGCGGCGGCGACCTCGCCCCAGTCGAAATCACGGCCATCGGCATCGAACACCTCGCGCTCGTCGCATCCGTTGACGCGGGCCTGCGCGCGGACGGCGTCAGCGGCTTCGAGCACCCGCAACGGTTCCTGGCCGGCGATCAGATAGACCGTGCGCAGCGGTTCCCGCGGCAGCTGGTCGGTGAGGCGCTCGGGCGTGAGTTCCACCGCGCGTCAGCGCAGGCGGGAAGAGGCGTCGATGCGCCGCAGGATGGCGGCGGCCATGTCGCGGCGCAGTTCCTTGGCCAGCAGTTCGCGTTCGCTGGCCTTGCCGCGCGAATCGGTGGCCGGGGCCACGTAGTCACGCGAGAGCTCGATCACCTGCTGCGGCACCACATCCTTGCCGTGGCCATCGCGCAGCACGAAGACGGTCGCGTAGCGCAGGCTGAATTCCTGTGCGCGACCCAGCTGGTCCAGCGAGATCGGCAAATCGCCCCAACGCTCCGACATGATCTCCAGCGTGGCCACGCCTTCCGTCGCGGTCGGGTCGGCCGGGGCGGCGGCGCCGGCGCGGGTCAGCGCCTGCGCCAGCGATTCAGCCAGCGGGCTGTACGGGTCCGGCGAGACCACGCGCACTGGGCCCAGGTCATCCGGCAGGGTGAGCGCGTTGCGCAGGTGGAAGCCGCAACCGGCGAGCATCAGGGCGAGGACGGGAATGATCAGCTTCTTCATGGCCGGAAGTCTGGACGATGCGGCGTTGGCAGGCAATGACGACGCCTGAACCGATCCGGGCTCACCCGGCCACGATGTTGACGATGCGCCCCGGCACCACGATGACCTTGCGCACCGTCTGGCCCTGCAGGAAGGCGGCCACCGCCGGCACCGCCAGCGCCGCGGCTTCGACCGCCTCGCGCGGGGCGTCCGGGGCGACATCCACCTGCCCGCGCAGCTTGCCGTTGACCTGCACGGCCAGCGTCAGCGCGTCGCGGACCAGCGCGGCGGGGTCGGCCTGCGGGAAAGCAACATCCTCCAGCACCGTCTCCGGGTGGCCGAGCACCTGCCACAGCGCGTGGCTGATGTGCGGGGTGATCGGGTTCAGCATCAACACCAGCGATTCGAAGGCCTCGTGGCGCACCGCGCGGCCCTGGTCGCCCATGTCGGTGAACTTGCCGAGGTGGTTGAGCAGTTCCATGCAGGCGGCGATGGCGGTGTTGAAGCTGTGCCGGCGGGCGTAGTCGTCGCCGACCTTCTGCAGGGTCTCGTGGACCTGTCGGCGCAGGGTCTTCTGCGCGGCGTCGAGGGCGGCAGGCACGACCTCCGGATGGTCCGGCTGGGCGGCGTGCGTGTGGACCTCGCGCCACAGCCGGCGCAGGAAACGCGCCATGCCGTCGACGCCCGCTTCGTTCCATTCCAGCGACTGGTCCGGCGGCGCGGCGAACATCGAGAACAGACGCACGGTGTCGGCGCCGTAGCGGTCGACCATGGTCTGCGGGTCGACGCCGTTGTTCTTCGACTTCGACATCTTCTCGGTGCCGCCGATCAGCACCGGCTGGCTGTCGGCCTTCAGCGTCGCGCCGGTGACATGGCCGCGCTCGTCGCGCTGCAGCTCGACATCGGCCGGGTTGATCCAGTCCTTCGAGCCATCTTCATTCGCGCGATAGAACGTGTCGGCGATGACCATGCCCTGGGTGAGCAGGCGCCTGGCCGGTTCGTCGCTGTGCACCAGTCCGGCGTCGCGCAGGAGCTTGTGATAGAAGCGGAAATACATCAGGTGCAGGATCGCGTGCTCGATGCCGCCGATGTACTGGTCCACCGGCAGCCAGTAGTTCGCACGCTCGTCCACCATGTCGGCGGCGCCCGGCGAGGTGTAGCGCGCGTAGTACCAGCTGGACTCCATGAAGGTGTCGAAGGTGTCGGTCTCGCGCTCGGCCGGCTTGCCGCAGTTCGGGCAGGTGGTCTTGCGCCATTCCGGGTTCGCCTTGATCGGCGAGACCACCTGGCCGCTGGCGAAGGCGTCCGCCACGTCTTCCGGCAGCACCACCGGCAGCTGGTCTTCCGGCACCGGCAGCGCGCCACAGTCGCTGCAGTAGATGACCGGGATCGGGCAGCCCCAGTAGCGCTGGCGGCTCACGCCCCAGTCGCGCAGGCGGTAGTTGATGCGGCGCAGGCCACTGCCCTCGCCTTCGAAACGCGCGGCGAGTGCGTCGAACGCGCCCTGGTAGTCGAGGCCGTTGTATTCGCCGGAATCGATCAGCCAGCCGCGCTCGGTCATCGCGCCCTGGTCGTTGATGCGTTCCAGATAGTCGCGGACCACGGACACGGCGGCATCGATCTCCACCACATCGATCGGCGCGTGCGCACCCAGCGCCACCGCCATCGGATCGTCCTTGTGGGCGACGTGGGAGGCGATCTCGGCCAGCGCGTCACGCGTTTCGGCATTCGCGATCACCGGCTTGATCGGCAGGCCATAGGCCTTGGCGAATTCCCAGTCACGCTGGTCGTGCGCCGGCACCGCCATCACCGCGCCGGTGCCGTAGCCCATCAGCACGAAGTTGGCGACATAGACCGGCACGTCCTCGCCCGTCACCGGATGGATGGCCCACTGGCCGGTCGCCATGCCGCGCTTTTCCTGCATCTCCAGTTCGGCCTCGGAGACGCCGCCCTTCTTCAGCTCGGCGAGGAACGCGGCCAGCTCGGGGTTGGTCGAAGCCGCCTTCAGCGCCAGCGGGTGTTCACCGGCGATGCTGATGAAGGTGACGCCCATCAGCGTGTCCGGGCGCGTGGTGAACACGGTCAGCGGATCGGCTTCACCATCCACCTTGAAGGCGATCTCCAGCCCCTCGCTGCGCCCGATCCAGTTGCGCTGCATGGTCTTGACCGACTCCGGCCAGCCGTCGAGCGTGTCCAGGCCGTCGAGCAGCTCCTGCGCGTAGTCGGTGATGCGCAGGAACCACTGCGGGATCTCGCGCTTCTCCACCAGCGCGCCAGTGCGCCAGCCGCGGCCGTCGATCACCTGTTCGTTGGCCAGCACGGTCTGGTCCACCGGGTCCCAGTTCACCACCGCGTTCTTGCGGTAAGCCAGGCCCTTCTTCATCAGCCGCACGAACATGCGCTGCTCGTGGACGTAATAGTCCGGGCGGCAGGTGGAGAACTCGCGGCTCCAGTCGATCGCGTAGCCCAGCGACTTCAGCTGCGCACGCATGTGGTCGATGTTGGCGTAGGTCCAGGCCGCCGGCGCGGTCTTTTTCTTGATCGCGGCGTTCTCCGCCGGCAGGCCGAAGGCATCCCAGCCCATCGGCTGCAGCACATTGTGGCCGGTCATGCGCTTGTGGCGGCTGATCACGTCGCCGATGGTGTAGTTGCGCACATGGCCCACGTGCAGCGCGCCGCTCGGGTACGGCAGCATCGACAGGCAGAAATACTTCGGCTTGTCGCCGCCCTCCTTCACCTCGTAGGCGCGGGTCGCGTCCCAGTGGCGCTGGGCGGCGGCCTCGACGGCGGCGGGGTCGTAGGGATGGGCGGAACGGGCGTCTTCTGACATGGCGGCGGCGCATGACGTGATCGGACTGATCAGCCTACCGCAGCGCAGCATGGGCGTCATCCGACGCGCGAGGCCGGACAATCGGGGCTTCCTCTCTCTCCGGAACCGGCATGGGCAACGAATGGATCGGCTATGTGGCCGCCACCCTCACCACCATCGCCTTCGTGCCGCAGGCGCTGCGCACGCTGAAAACGCGCGACACCCGCAGCATCTCGCTGTCGATGTACATCGTGTTCACCGTGGGCATCGCCTGCTGGTTCGGCTACGGGCTGGTGCTGCACTCGTGGCCGATGATCGTCTCCAACGCGATCACCTTCGTGCTCTCCGCCATCATTCTGGGGATGAAGCTTCGCCACGGTTGAGTGAGGCGGCCAGCATCCACCACCAGCCCAGCCACAGCGCGATGCCGAGCCGATGGGCCAACGCCGCCGGCCACAGCACCGGCGCGGCCAGCACCCCCAGCGGCATCAACAGCGCCGCCACCAAGCTGGCCACCCGCACACCACCCGGCAGGCCGCGCGCGAACATCAGCGCCAAAGCCGAGGCCGCGAACACCAGCCACCACGCCATCCACGCCAGCGCGTGCAGGCGGTTGGCGCCGTCGTCCGGCAGGCGCGCGTGATCGAGGTTGCACACGCCCTGCAGCGCAAAACCGAGCGCCGCCAGCAAGCCGAGCTGCAACGCCATCCGCAGCGGCCACGCGCTGCCTTCGCGCAGTGACGCACGCAGCCGCCATGCCAGCATCGCCACCAGCAGGCCCGGCAGCACGAACAGCAGCAGGTTGGCGATGCGCCATCCCCGCATCCCGGCCGCCCCCAGCAGGGCCAGCGGCTGGCGCATGTGGTCGTAGCCTTCGATGCCAAGGCCGAAGCCCCACGCCGCCGCGATGATCGACGCGCCGGCCAGCGCCAGAAGCGACTTCGAGCCCTTCATCGCCACCGCTCACGGTTGCAAAACGCGCGCCGCGCCACCATAGATTCCCGCATCCAGACACCTGACCGGACGCCATCATGACCGATTCCGCCCCCTCGCCCCACGTGTTCGACGCCACCGCCGCGACCTTTGAAACCGAGGTCATCCAGGCCTCGCTCGACACGCCGGTGCTGATCGATTTCTGGGCCACCTGGTGCGGCCCGTGCAAGACGCTCGGTCCCATTCTGGAAAAACTGGCGGGCGAATACGGCGGCGCGTTCCGGCTGGCCAAGATCGACGTGGACAAGGAGCAGCAACTCGGCGCCGCGTTCCAGATCCGCTCGGTGCCGACCGTCATCCTGGTCAAGGGCGGGCAGCTGGTCGATGGTTTCCCCGGCGCGTTGCCGGAAGGCGAACTGCGCCAATTCCTGGCCTCGCACGGCATCGAGCCGATCGCCGTCGATGCGCAGGCCGAGGCCGAACCAGCCCCGCCCGCCGACCCGCACGAGGAAGTCATCCGCCTGCGCAAGCTGGCCGAGACCGAACCCGACAAGGACGAACACAAGCTCGACCTGGCGCTGGCCCTGCTCGCCACCGGCGCCGCGCCGGAGGCCGAACAGCTGCTCGACGCCCTGCCCGCCAACCTCAGCACCGACGACCGCGCGGTCAAGGCACGCGCCCGGCTCGGGTTTGCCGCGCTGTTGAAGGACGCGCCGCCGCGCGAGGTGTTGGCCGCCGCCATCGCCGCCGACCCCGCCGACCTCAAGGCGCGCCACCTGCTCGGCGTGCACGAACTGGTCTCGGGCGATGCAGAAGCCGGGCTCGCGCAGTTCATGGAGATGCTGCGGCGTGACCGCGCCTACGGTGACGGGCTGGCCCGCAAGTCACTGATCGACGCTTTCCGCATCCTCGACGACGAGGATCTGGTGTCGAAGGTGCGCCGGCAGATGTCGTCCCTGCTGCTCAGCTGAAGCGGTTGCCGGCCAACATTCGCCTGCGTATCGTGGGCGCCCCGCCGCCGCGATCCTGCCGCCGATGAAGATGACGCCACGCCTGTTCAAGCTGGGCCTGAACCTGTGGCCGCCCTTCCTGTTCACCGGCATCCACGTCACCGCGGTCGGTGCGGACTGGCGCAGCGCGCGGGTCTAACTGCGACTGCGGCCGTGGAACCGCAACTACGTCGGTACCCAATTCGGCGGCAGCCTGTTCGCGATGACCGATCCGTTCTGGATGCTGCTGATGCTGCACGCCCTGCCGCGCGACTACATCGTCTGGGACAAGGCGGGCGAGATCGAATTCGTGAAGCCGGGCCGCAGCACCGTGCACGCCGAGTTCCGCATCGACGACGCGGTGATCGAGGAGATCAAGGCGGCCGCGGCCGGGCGGCGACAAGGTGCTGCGCTGGTTCGACACCGATGTCATCGATGCCGAAGGCGAAGTGGTCGCGAAGGTGCGCAAGCAGCTCTACATCCGCCGCAAGCGCGACCGTTGAATCACGTGGTCAGGGTGTCGCCGGTGCAAGGCGCGAGCCGGGCAGCGGCAGCACCGGCAACGCTTCCTGCGATGCCGGCGTGGGCACACGCAGCACCGGCACCCGGCTGGTGAGGGCGCGCGGCCCCTGCGGCGTCATGACCTGCCGCACCCAAGGCTGCTGTTCGACGCGCAACACGCGCGCCGACAAACGGTAGGCCGCCGGCAGGCGATGCAGCACGGCCGCCGGATCGCTGAGCGCATCGGGTTGGCCACGCCACCAGGCCAGGGCGGCGAGCATGCGCATCACCGCCAGGTAATCGCGATGACGCGCCGCGTAGGTGTCGAAGCCCGGCTCGGCGACCTTGCCCAGGATGCAGCCGACCGCATTCGACACGCATTGCAGCCGGACCATGCTGGCGGGTTCAAACGGCGGCAGGGGCTCGTCGCGCGCGAACAAGGCATCGGCTTCGGCGGTGCAGAAGCGCGCCAATGGCGCGGCCATCTGCGCACGGGTCATGTCGCGATCGAACAGCAGCTTCTCCTGCACGCCCTTCCTGCGCGCCTGCTCGGTGAGCATCGCCGCCACGCCCTCGCTGGTGAAGCGGTATTCCCCGCGCACCGCCGGGCACATCGTGGTTTCTTCCTTGTCGGGCAGCGCCAGCGCCGCTCCGCATGAGGCGGGCAGCGGCGCGTCATTCGGCCATTCCGCCAGCATCTGCGCCAGCAAAGACGCATAACCGCGACCGGCATAGGCTTGGCCCACCGCCCAGCTGATCAGCATGTCGGTGCGCGCACCCAGCCGGCGCCAGTCCGCCAGCCGGCTGCAGGTGCCGGCGAGCGCGGCTTCCCGATCCCCCTTGGCGAACTGCAGGGCGAGCGTGGTGGCCGGCGCATACGCGGTCCCGAACGACAGGAACGGCATGTCGATTCTGGAAGGAAATGGATTGGCCAGATGGTCGGCGCGGGTCGCCTCGGCGCGGCGCGCGAACCACGCGGCATGGCTGGCCGCCAGTTTTTCGTACGCCGGCAGGTCGGCGCGGACTTTCGCCAGGCAGTCCTCACGCGGACTGCAGAGCAGTTTGCTGCCGGCCTGGTCCGGGGCGTCGTTGCGGTAACGGGCTTCGACGCCCGACACGAAAGGCACGGGCTTGCCGTCCTCGCTCATCGGCGTCGCGGCAAAGGCGGCGACATCGGCCGCCAACAAGGCGTCGCGCCCGGCGGCGGGGACATCGTGATCGGCCAGCCAGAGATCGGCGTAGGCGTTGCGCCCCTGAGGTTTTTCCGACACCGACATCAGTGCCAGTGCATCCCGTTCGGCGCGGCTTGGTCCTACCAGCTTCGACACGCCCCAGAGCGCCGCGAGCAGCAGCAACAGCAGGCCGCCCACGCCGAAAATCCACTTGAATACCTTGTCCATGGTTGATGCCCCATCCGTGTCGATGCCGGACTCTACACAGATGCCGTGATCGGCAACAGCCAGCGCCTAGAATGCGCGCATGGCCATGCCCCCGCAGAAATCCCCCTTCGCCCGCTGGTTCCTGACCGGCCTGCTCACCCTGCTGCCGCTGTGGCTGACCTGGGTGGTGGTGCGCTTCGTGTTCGTGATGCTGTCGGACATCAGCTCGCCCTGGGCCTACCCGCTGCTGGAGCGCATCGCCTCGCAGTGGCCGCAGACGCTTGGCTGGCTGGACGACCCGTGGGCGCGCTTCGCCATCGCGCTGTCCGGCACCGTCATCGCCATCCTGCTGGTTGGCATGCTGGCCACCCGCGTCATCGGCCAGACCCTGCTGCGCGGCTTCGAATCGGTGGTCGCGCGTATCCCGCTGGCGAGCACCGTGTATGGCAGCGCACGCAAACTGCTCGACATCCTGCAGACCTCGCCCGATGGCAGCCAGCGCGTGGTGCTGATCGATTTCCCGAATGCGGAAATGAAGACGCTCGGTTTCGTCACCAAGGTGGTGCGCGAAGTGGGCACCGGGCGCGAACTCGCCGCCGTGTACGTGCCGACCACGCCCAATCCCACGTCGGGGTATCTGGAAATCGTGCCGGTCGAGAAGCTGACGATGACCGACTGGACGGTGGACGAGGCGATGAGCTTCATCATTTCCGGCGGCGCGGTGTCGCCCGACGAAATCCCGTTCGCGCCGGTGCAGAAAACCGCGGAGTGAGGCGATGACGTCGCGCCTGACCGCCATCCTGCTGGCCGGCCTGCTGTGGCTGGCGGGCGTGCCGGCACCCGTGCAGGCGGCGACCGGCCTGCATCCGCAGACCGTGACCCTGCGCGGCGGCAAGCAGGTCAGGCTGCAGGTAGCCGACGGCTTCAAGCTCACGCCGGTGGCCGACGGCATGCGCCGCCCCCGTTTCATGGCGATGAGCCCGGACAACCGCCTGTTCGTCGGCGACATGCACGCGATGGGCGACAACGACCGCGGCGTGGTCTACGTGCTGGATGGCTGGAACGCCGACACCGGTCGCGTCAGCACGGTCACGCGCTGGGCCACCGGCCTGCGCAATCCACACAGCCTCGCCTTCCATGTCGATGCGCAGGGCCGCGCATGGCTGTACCTCGCGCTCACCGACCGGCTGCTGCGTTATCCGTACCGCAACGGCGAACGCGCCCCGAGCGGCGCGCCGCAGGTCATCGCGCGCTTCCCGGATGGCGGCCTGAGCGCAGCCAACGGCGGCTGGCACCTGACCCGCACCGTGCTGGTCGCGCCCAACGGCAAGCTGTATGTCTCGGTGGGCAGCAGTTGCAACGCCTGCATCGAAAAGGAAGCCTGGCGCGGCGTGGTGCTGGAGATGGACCCCGACGGCAGCCAGGCCCGCATCCTTGCGCGTGGCATCCGCAACGCGGTTGGGATGGACTGGGTGGAGGGCGGCGTGGTGGTGACCAACCAGGGCGTCGATCACCTGGGCCGCGATGCGCCGGACGACACCGTATACAAGCTCCGCGCCGGCGCCGATTACGGCTGGCCGCATTGCTACGCGCGCAACGGCAAAATCCTGCCCGACCCGGAATACCCGCGGAAGTCCGGCTGCGGGCAGGTGCCGCGCCCGTTCTCGCGCTTCGCGCCGCACAGCTCGGCGCTCGGCATCGCGTGGATGGCGAAGGACGGCAACGCGCTGCTCGGCGGACGCTACGTCGTGGCGCTGCATGGCTCGGGCAGCTTCCGCATGGGGCGCGGTTATCGCGTCGCCACGTTGGACGCCGCGGGCCGCCCTGCCGCCGCGCTGGTCGATGGCTTCCTGCGCAACGGCACGGTGCAGGGCCGCCCCTGCGGCGTGCTGCGCATCGGTCCCGACCGCCTGCTGGTCAGCGACGACAAGGCCGGCGTCATCTATTACCTGCGCCCGGACCGCTGACCGGCGCATCCATGACTTCCAGCGGGTGTCGCCGGTCGCGGCTTTGGCGCACACTCGGGCTCCCTTCCCGTGGATGCCCTGACATGCGCCTGCAACCCCTCGCCCTCGCCCTGTGCATCGCGCTCGCCGGCTGCGCGACCGCACCCGCTTCCGCGCCGCCGCCGGTCACGCCCGCATCGCAATCCCCCGCCCCCGCCGCCGACAAAGCCACCCAGCTCGACGCGCTGTATGCCGAGTACTGGGAAGAGATGCTGAAGATGAACCCCATCCAGGCCACCTTCCAGGGCGACAACCGCTACAACGACCAGATGCCGGACTTCTATTCGAAGGCCTTCCGCGACGAAGGCCGCGCCTTCACCCAGCGCTGGCTGGACCGCGTGCAGGCGATCGGGCCGGACGGACTCTCCGGGCAGGACCTGGTGAGCTACCAGATCTTCGTCAACGAGGCGAAGGACGGCCTGTACGCCGAGAAATTCCCGAACTGGATGCTGCCGGTCAACCAGATGGGCAGCCTGGTGACGTACGCCGCCATGCTCGGTTCCGGCACCGGCGCGCAGCCGTTCAAGACGGTCAAGGACTACGACAACTGGCTGGCCCGCGGCAACCGCCTGCCGGTGCTGGTGGACAGCATGATCGGCAACATGCGCGAAGGCATGAAGGCCGGCGTGGTGCAACCGCGTGCGTTGATGGTGAAGGTGGTGCCGCAGATCGACGCCATCATCAAGCCCAAGCCCGAGGACACCCTGTTCTGGGGCCCGGTGAAGGCGATGCCGGCCGATTTCGGCGCCGCCGACAAGGCGCGTCTCACCGATGCCTACCGCGCGATGATCGGCCAGCAGATGATGCCTTCGTTCAAGAAGCTGCGCGACTTCATCGCCAACGAATACCTGCCGGCCACGCGTGAGAGCGTGGGCATGGACAAGCTGCCGAACGGCGCCGAGTGGTACGCCTTCAACGTCAAGCAGACCACGACCACCGACCTGACGCCCGCGCAGATCCACCAGATCGGGCTGGACGAAGTGGCGCGCATCCACGGCGAGATCCGCCAGGTGATGAAGGAGGTCGGCTTCAAGGGATCGCTGCAGGATTTCTTCAAATTCATGCGCACCGACAAGCGCTTCAACTACAAGTCCGAGGCCGACCTGCTCAAGCACTACCGCGGGCTGGAGGCGAAGATCAACACGCGCATCCCCGAGCAGTTCTCCCTGATGCCGAAGGCCGGCTTCGAGATCCGCCCGGTGGAAGCCTTCCGCGCCAAGTCGGCGGCGGGCGGCGAATACCAGGGCCCGAGCGAGGACGGCACGCGTCCGGGCATCTTCTACGTCAACACCTACGACCTGCCCTCGCGCAAGACCTGGGATGCCGAGAACCTGTACCTGCACGAGGCCATCCCCGGCCACCACTTCCAGATCGCGCTGCAGCAGGAGTTGAAGGGCGTGCCGGCGTTCCGTCGCTTCGGTGGGCAGACGGCCTATATCGAAGGCTGGGGGCTGTACGCGGAATCGCTGGGCAAGGCGCTGGGCGTGTACGAGTCACCGTATGACTACTTCGGCCGCCTGCAGAACGAGCTGTGGCGCGCGATCCGCCTGGTCACCGACACCGGCCTGCACAGCAAGGGCTGGACCCGCGACCAGGTGATCAAGTACATGCTCGACAACTCCGCCGAAAGCGAAACCCAGTCCACCGCCGAAGCCGAGCGTTACATCGCCTGGCCCTCGCAGGCGACCGCCTACAAGATCGGCGAGTTGAAGATCCAGGAACTGAAGAAGCGGGCGCAGGCGGCGCTGGGCGACAGGTTCGACCCGCGCGAGTTCCATGCCGAAGTGCTGAAGGACGGCTCGGTGCCGCTGGACGTGCTGGAAGCGAAGATCGACCGCTGGATCGCGTCGAAGAAGGGATGAAACCGCATCGACATGCATAAACGAAAACGCCGGCATCATGCCGGCGTTTTCGCATCAGCTCATCAAGGCATCAGGCCGAAGCGGCCGGCCTGCGCGGGCCGCGACCGCGACCACCCGCCGGCTTGGCACCGGCATGCGACTTCGCGCCCTGGGCCTGCTGCGGCTTGCCGTGCGCGCGATGCGCCGGCTTGGCACCACCCGGCTTGCGCGGAGCGCCATGCCCGGCGGGCTTGCCGCGACCGCGATTACCGCCGTTCGTCGGCATCGGGCCATCGAGGCGCAGCGGGCGGTCCAGCTCGTAGCCCTTGCGCGATTCAACGGTGATGTCGGCCTTCAGCAGGCGCTGGATCTGCCGCAGCAGCGGGCCTTCCTCGTGCGAGACCAGCGACAGCGCCTCGCCTTCCATGCCGTTGCGACCAGTGCGGCCGATGCGGTGCACGTAGTCCTCGGCGACCATCGGCAGGTCGTGATTGATCACCAGCGGCAGCGCCGGGATGTCGAGGCCGCGCGCGGCGACGTCGGTGGCGACCAGGATGCGCGTCTTGCCGGACTTGAACGCATCCAGCGCCTTCTGGCGCGCCGCCTGGCTCTTGTTGCCGTGGATCGCGAGCGCTGGCAGGCCAGACTCTTCCAGCTGTTCGGCCAGGCGATTGCAGCCGTGCTTGGTCTTGCCGAAGATCAGCACGCGGTCGGTGTGGCGCTCGGACAGGATGTCGACCAGCAGGTCACGCTTCTTCTTCGCATCCACCGGGTGCACGCGGTGCACGATGGTGTCGGCGATGGTGTTCTGCGCGGCCACCTGCACTTCCACCGGCGACTTCAGGTATTCCATCGCCAGCGCCTTGATGCGCGGCTCGAAGGTGGCCGAGAACAGCAGGGTCTGGCGCTCCTTCGGCACGCGGGCAAGGATGCGCTTCATCGAGGGCAGGAAGCCCATGTCGAGCATGCGGTCGGCTTCGTCCAGCACCAGCACTTCGACGTTGTCGAGCTTGGCGTTGCCCTGCTCCATGTGGTCGAGCAGGCGGCCCGGACAGGCCACCAGCACGTCCACGCCGCGCCGCAGGTTGTCCACCTGCGGCTGCATGCCGACGCCGCCGAACAGCGTGGTCACGTTCAGGCGCAAATGACGCGCGTAGGTCTTCAGGTTGTCGGCGACTTGCACGGCGAGTTCGCGGGTCGGCACCAGCACCAGCGCGCGCGGCTTGCGCGGGCCCTTGGGCGGCGTTTCCTTGGACAGGCGCTGCAGCATGGGCAGGCCGAACGCGGCGGTCTTGCCGGTGCCGGTCTGGGCGCCGCCCAGCAGGTCATGGCCGGACAGCACGTGCGGGATCGCCTGCTGCTGGATCGGGGTGGGCGTGGCATAGCCGGCATCGGCGAGCGCACGCAGCAACGCGGGCGAAAGCCCGAGGGTTTCAAACGTCATGTGGAACTCCGTCAAACGTATCGCCGCACCGCGATTGCGATGCGGATTTACCCGGAGCTTTCCATGCCGCGCTGCGAGTAAGGGATGACGCCGGGGCCGGAAGGCCGGGCGTGGCAGCGCGACGAAAGACGTGCGGGAGAGGCCGATGGACGCGCGGATGTGGCTGCGGGACCAAGAGCGGGCTGCCGTGGAAAACGGACCAGCCGTGCGCTGATGGGGCGGCATTGTACAGGCAAAGCCTGAATGGGGTGAGGAAGCCGCATCTTCATACCCTTCGTGCTTTCGCCTACAGCCCGCCGGGCACAGGCAAAAGAAGGCGGCGAAGCCTGAACCCCGATTCATCCCGATGCGAAAATCATCAGGAAAACAAGGGTGAATGCGTGCGTGGTCACGCGACGACCATGGTCGATGCGCGATGCTGGCTTTGGATGGACGCAGCGACCCGATGCCCGAGACGCCTGCATCACACCCCATCGGCATCACCGGCCCTGCGTGACACACCCCCGCCGTCACGCCCAATGGCGGCACCCGCAGCAACTGACCTTTCAGCAGGTCCGCGACACGATCCCCGGCGTACTTCACGCCGGGGATTTTTGCGTCACTGCAGCGTGATCTTCTTGCGGTTGTCGGATGACACGCGGTCGATCAGCTTGTTGTAGGGGTCGAAGCCGGCTTCGTCCGGCAATGCATCCACCGTCACCGTGATCACCGGGTTGGCGGTGGTGATGTGCTGCCGCTGCAGGTAGAGCACGCGCTGGTCGCGGTCGGTGCCGGACTTGCCGTGCGCGAACACGCCGATCTCGATCCAGTCGTCCAGCTTGCCGGGAGTCTCCTTGCCCTGCCCGTCGGCGTAGCGCTTGTCGGCGTGCAGCCTGAGGGTGACGTCGTACTTGCCGTCGGCGCGCTTCTTCGCGGTCGCCTCCACCACGCGGTTGTCGTAGAAGCTGATCTTCTCGAACAGGTCGGTGATCAGCTGCTGCTGCGCCGGCTTCGCTTCCGCGCGCAGTTCTGCCAGGAAATCGAGCGTGGTCGGATACGGCGGCTTCGGGTACTTGTGCTTGTCAAGGAAGCGGCGGATAGCGCGGTTCAGCGCGTCCTCGCCCATTTCGTCGCGCAGCCGGTAGAACACCAGCGAACCCTTCTGGTAGTGGATGTACTGCTGGTTCTCCACGCGGTAGAGCGGCAGTTCCTCGTTGCGTTCGCTGCCGCGCGCGGCCAGGTAGCGGTCCAGCTCGTACTTCAGGAACTGGCGCATGTGCTGCCGCCCGTATTCCTTCTCCATCACCATCAGCGCGGAATACTGCGCCAGCGATTCCGAGAGCACGGTGGCGCCCTGCGAATCGGCGGCAATCACCTCATGCGCCCACCACTGGTGCGCGATCTCGTGGGCGGTGATGTAGAAGACGTAGTCCACCTCGTCCGGGTCGCGGATGTCGGCGATGAAGCCCACCGACTCCGAATAGGGAATCGTGTTGGCGAAGGCCTGCGCGAAGCTGGCATAGCCGGGGAACTCGATGATCCGCGCCTGCTTGTGCTGGTACGGCCCGAAATTGGCCTCGTAATAGGCCAGCGACTTCTTCACCGCATCGATCATCCGGTCCACGTTGTAGGCGTGGCGCGGGTCGTAATAGACCTCGATGGGGATGTCGCGGTACATGCCGCGCTTCACCTGCCAGCGCCCCGACAGATAGGCGTAGAAGTCCAGCATCGGCTGGTCCATCTCGTAGCTGAAGCAACGGCGGCCGTCCTTGCGGAATTCGCGCCTGAGATAGCCGGGCGCCAGCGCGACCTGGTCGGGCGCGGTGCAGATGGTGGTGGCGAAGTCGATCCAGTCGGCATTGTCGGTGACGTAGTTGCGTGCACGCGCCGACACATCCTCCAGCTTGGGCATGCGGCGCGGTTCGCCGAGGCCGCGCTTGCGACGTTCATTGCGGTCGCCCAATTCCCCACCCGGGTCGTAGCCGAACTGCGGATACAGCATGTTGTTGAAGAAGCTGCCGTTCTCCACCAATCGCGTCTGCGCGGTGCCGTTGGTGATGCCGCGCGGGTGGTAATCCACGCGGAAGCGCATCTCGCGCTGCTCGCCGGGCTGCATCGGCGTGTCGAGCTTGTAGATGCGGTAGCCGAGCGGCATGTCCTCCTTCGCCAGCACCTGCCCGCCGAAGTCGATCGAGGCGAGGTCGGGCAGGTCGTTCATCTGCACGTGGATCTCGCTGATCGGCACCGCATGCGGATTGACGATGCGCCAGCGGCCATCGGTCGTCATCGACTGCGTTTCCGGATGCAGGTCGACATCATTGCTGACGGCGAGCACCTTGGGCTGCGGCAGGCCTTCGTACTGCTTGTATTCGCGCTCGTAACGCGCCTGCAGGTCCAGGCGGTCATCGGGCGAACGGTAGTCGTTGAGCACGTTGGTGTTCCAGAACAGCCAGCCGCCGATGCCGGCGAACAGCGCGAACGCCGCCGCCGTGGCGAAACCGAGCGGCCCGCGCATGCGCTCACCTGCCGTGCGCACGCGCTCGTGCCAGCTGCCGCCCAGCCCGCGCACCCAGAAGGCGGCGGCCACCAGCACGATGGCGACGGTGAAGGCGAACCAGTAACCCTGGAAAGCCAGCTGGCCACGCAGGAAATGGCCGAAGCCGTTCATGTCCGACCACGGCGCGTTGGGCCAGCTGCCGAAGTTGTAGAGGTTGTGGCTGAGGTCGAGCGCGCCCATCGCCGCCTGCGCGATCAGCACCAGCACGATGACGCAGTAACCCGCGAACTTGTTGTTGGTGATGACCTGCGCGGCGAACGCCAGCCCGCCCATCAGCAGGAAGGGCACGCTGCCGGCGAGCAGGATCTTGAGCCACGTCAGCGGTTCCAGCGCGGTGTGGCCGTGGGCCAGCTGCACGCCCCAGCCGACAACCATGCCGATGGCCTGGAACAGCAGGATCACCGCCACCAGCGCCAGCAGCTTGGAGAGCATCGGCAGCCAGTTGGGCACCGGCATGGCGTCGGTGACGTCCTGCATATGCGCCTGGCGTTCCTTGAACACCAGTTCGCCGGCATAGAACAGCACCACGATGATCAGCAGGAAGCTGTAGCTGCCCTGCAGCAGCTCCGCCATCTGCGAGCTCACCGGGTGGATCGGCGTGCCGTACATCGACTGCATCGCCGTGCTGGAACCGATGAAGTTCACCAGCCCGAACAGCAGCATCACGATCAGCGGCACGCCCTTCATCACGCCCGACACATCGAATCGCAACTGCCGCCACAGCTGGCGCAGCGCGCTCGCGCCATCGAACACCGGCTGCACGCGCGGCAGCGGGCGCGGCGGCAGCGCGGCCATCGGCACGTGCGCGCGCTTGCGGGTGAACCAGCCCCGGCCACTGCCGCTGCGCTCGGTGCGGAACAGCGCGAACACCGCCGCCAGCAACATCGCGCTGATGCACAGCCACAGCACGCGGTTGCCCAGCAGGTAACCGGAGAGCGGCGGCAGCAGGCTGTTGCGCTCGCTGGACGACCAGTAGCGCACGGTGCGGCTCAGGGCGCGTGCGCCCAAGGGCTCGATCAGCGACACCAGCCAGGCGTTGTCGAGCTTGGCCGACAGCGTCTGCGACACGCCCCACAGCGTGATGAAACCGAGCACACCGATATAGACCCAGAGGATCGAACGCGTGGTCACCGCCAGCAGCGCGAGCAGCGCGCCGGTGAACAACAGGTTGGGCAGCACGATCACCGCCAGCGACCACAGGTAGGGCGCGATGGATTTCGCGCCCAGCTGCGCCGGGTCGATCCACGGCATGAACTGGGCGATGTACATCGCCAGCGCCATCAGCAGGTAGATGCCGAACGACGCCAGCAGCGCCGCCATCAGCCGGCCGGCCAGGTACTGGCGCGGCTTGACCGGGCTGGCGAAATACAGCTCGGCGGTGTTCTGCTCGAAATCGCGCAGCAACGCGCCGCTGACGAACATGGTGATCAGCAGCAGACCGACCAGCGTCATCACCACCGTCGCGGTCGCGACCACCGTCGGCGCGTTCTTGTGGATGTTGCCGATGCCGCCGCTCAGCATGATCGCCTCGCTCGACATCAGCGCGAAACCGAGCAGCGCGAACAGCCCGGCCACCAGCCAGAACAGCGGCGACTTCAGCTGCTCGCGCAGCTCGAAGCGGAAGATCTCGAAGATCATCGCGGCGTCCTCAGGCGGCCAGCTGCTGCTGGCGCAGCTTGAGGAAATAGACATCCTCCAGCCCCGGCGCCACCGGCTCGAAGCCTTCGTCCGGCCGGTCTTCGGCATACACGTGCACCACCGGCATGCCGGCCACCAGCCGCGTCGACAGCACATTGAAGCGGCCCTTGTGCGCGTCCAGCTGGGTCTTGTCGATGCGCTTCTTCCAGATGCGCTGGTTGAGCGCGTCGATGGCGTCGGCCGGGCGGCCGGTCAGCAGCACCTGCCCGCGATTCATGATGGCCATGGTCGGGCAGAGGTCGGTGACGTCCTCGACGATGTGGGTCGAGAGGATGACCGCGACGTTCTCGCCGATCTCCGCCAGCAGGTTGAGGAAGCGGTTGCGTTCCTCCGGGTCGAGGCCGGCGGTCGGTTCGTCCACGATCACCAGGCGCGGCGCACCGAGCAGCGCCTGCGCGATGCCGAAGCGCTGGCGCATGCCGCCGGAATAGGTACCGAGCTTGCGCTTGCGCGCCTCCCACAGGTTCACCTGCTGCAGCAGCGACTCCACCGTTTCGCGGCGCTCGCCGCGCGCGGTCAGGCCCTTGAGCACCGCGAAATGTTCCAGCAGGTCTTCGGCGCTGACCTTCGGGTACACGCCGAAATCCTGCGGCAGGTAGCCCAATTGCCGGCGCACCACCTCCTTGTCGCGCAGCATGTCGATGCTGCCGCCGTGACCGTCCTCCATCGCCGCGCTGCCGCTGTCGGGCGCCTGCAGCGTGGCCAGCGTGCGCATCAGCGAGGACTTGCCGGCGCCGTTGGGTCCCAGCAGGCCAAACATGCCGCGCGGGATGTCGAGGCTGATGCCGTCCAGCGCGCGCACGCCGTTGGCATAGGTCTTGGTGAGGTTGTCGAGCTTGATCATGGCGGTGCCCCGGGAGGATGCCGCCAAGCTAGCCGAGTCCGTTCAATGCGCGCCCGGGCCGGAAGTCACTGTGACCCGCGCTCAGCGGATGCGCCGGGGCTCCATCGCCGCCACGCTGCGCTCGATCATCTGCCGCAGCACGCCGGCATCCACATCCGACAGGCGCTTGATGTAGAGACAGGCCTTGCTGGTGGTGTGCTTGCCGACCTTCGACAACAGCGCGGCCTGCTGCTCGAAATCGGCCATGAGATACAGCACCAGCGCCTGCTTGCGCGGCGAGAAGCCGATCATCGGCCATTCGTAGGCGCTGCCATCGGCACGCGGCGCGAGGTAGCGGCCATAGCCGACGATCGCGCCCCACATCACCGCCGGCTCGCCGCTGGCTTCGCGCATCATCGCGTCGATCGCCTCGCAGTCCCTGCGTCGCGCGTCCGGCTGCCCGGCGAGGAAATCCGCGAGGGATTGCGATGTCGGCTTCGTCTTCGGCTCGGCCATCTCACACCTCCAGCGTCATGCCCGGACGCGCCAGCGCCGCCTGCACGCCGAAGCGTTCCTGCACCTCGCCGGCCAGCGCCTCGCGGGCGATGTCCTCGCCATGCACCAGCACCAGCGGCGGGCTGGGCGCGAAGCCGCCATACCACTCGAGCAGGCCGTTCTGGTCGGTGTGCGCGGACAGCCCGCCGACCGTGTGGCGCTGCGCGTTGACGCGATAGTCGCGACCGTGGATGCGGACCCACTTCGCGCCCTCCACCAGCCGCCGCCCGAGCGTGCCTTCGGCCTGGTAGCCGACGAAGACCACGTGCGCCTGGCGCCGCCCGAGGTTGTGCTTGAGGTGGTGGAGGATGCGGCCGCCGCTGGCCATGCCGTTGCCGGCGATGACGATCGCGCCGCCCTCGATGCGGTTGATCGCCATCGATTCCTCGGCCGACTCGGTGACGTGCAGATTGGGCAGGCGGAACGGGTTGGGCGTGCCGCGCCAGACCGCCTGCGCCTCGGCATCGAACAGGTCGTGGTGGCGGTCATAGACCTGCACCACCTTCGACGCCATCGGGCTGTCGATGAAGATCCGCCAGCGCGACATCTCCCACGCGTCCCAATGCCGCGCGAACCAGTACAGCAGCTCCTGCGTGCGCCCGACCGCGAACGCCGGGATCAGCACGTTGCCCTTTTCCCGCCAGGCCTCGTCGAGGATGCCGCCGAGCTCGCGGATGGTCTCGGCGCGGTCGCGGTGGTTGCGGTTGCCGTAGGTCGATTCCATCAGGACCAGGTCGGCGCGGCCGCCGCTTTCCGGGTCGCGCAGGATCGGCGTGCCCTTCGGCCCCAGGTCGCCGGAGAACACCAGCGTCCGGCCATCGGCATGCAGGTCGGTGATGCAGGAGCCGAGGATGTGGCCGGCATCGCGGTAGTGGATCTCCACGCCCGGCAGGATTTCCGTGCGCGCGTGGTAGGGCAGCGTGCGGACCTGCGCCAGCGTCGCCTCGACATCCTCGCGGGTGTAGAGCGGCTGCATCTCCGGCACGTTCGCGCCGCGCTTGCGGTTGAAGCGCTCGGCCTCGGATTCCTGCAGGGACGCGGAGTCCAGCAGCATGATCGGCAGCAGTTCGGCGGTGGCGGCCTGCGCCCAGATCGGCCCGCGGAAGCCGCGCTTGACCAGCAGCGGCACCCGGCCGATGTGGTCGATGTGCGCGTGCGAGATCACCAGTGCGTCCAGCGTGGCGGGGTCGAAGGGGAAATCAGCCTGGTTCAGCGCCTCGGCCTCGGGCGTGCCCTGGATCATCCCGCAGTCCAGCAGGACCTGCCGGCCGGCCGCCTCGATCAGATGCATGGAGCCGGTCACCATTCCCGCCGCGCCGTGGAAATGCACTCGCATTCGCTGTTTCCCGCCATCCGGACGATGCCCGGAACCCTAGCACGGGCCCCGCCGGGCATGACTTCCGACACCCCGAGCCGCCCCCGTCCGTGCGTAAAGTGCGGATTCGAGCGCCCGCGCCGCGGGCCGACCACTGGATTCCGCAATGCGCATGACCGCACTTCCCCGCCTCACCCTCGCGCTGGCCGTGGCCGCCGCGCTGACCGGCTGCCCGGAAAAGGACGCCGCAGGCACCCAAGCCGCCGCCACGACCGACGCGCAGCCCGCCGCCGACGCCGGCTACAAGATCGACGACAGCAAGCTGCCGCCGATGAACAGCTTCAAGGCCGCCGACATCGACACCGCCGGCAACGCCTGCACCGACTTCGGCAGCTACATCAACAAGAACTGGCTGGCCGCCAACCCGATCCCGGGCGACCGCACCAGCTGGGGCGCGTTCGAGATGCTCAACGAGCGCTCCATCGCCGTGCAGCACCAGCTGGCCGAGCAGGCCGCCGCCAAGACCGGCGCCACCGGCATCGACAAGCTGATCGGCGACATGTACGCCACCGGCATGGACCAGGCCAAGATCGACGCTCAGGGCATCAAGCCGCTGGAATCGCGCCTGGCCGACATCGACAAGCTGACCGACGCCGCCTCGATCGCCGAGTACCTGCGCCAGTCCTACGCCAAGGGCGAAGGCACGCTGTTCGGCTTCGGCCCGAACGCGGACTTCAAGGACTCCAACACCAACATCGCCTACGCCGCGCAGGGCGGCCTGGGCCTGCCCGACAAGGGCTACTACTTCGACGCCGACAAGAAGGCCAAGCTCGAGGCCTACCAGCAGCACGTCGCCAAGGTGCTGGAACTGTCCGGCACGCCGGCCGCCGATGCCGCCAGGCAGGCCGCCGACGTGGTGAAGTTCGAGACCCGCTTGGCCAAGGTGTCGAAGTCGAGCGAGGAGCTCTCGCGCGACGTCTCGCTGTACTACAACCCGGTCAGCGTGGCCGATGCCGACAAGCTGACGCCCAACTTCCCGTGGTCGAAGTTCTTCGAATCGCAGGGCCTGGCCCAGCCGGCGATGTTCTCGCTGGCCATCCCGGCCTTCCACGAGGAAGTGTCGAAGATGATCGCCGACGTCCCCGCCGACCAGTGGAAGAGCTACCTGCGCTTCCATACCGTCGATGGCGCCGCACCCTACCTGTCCGATGCCTTCGTGCAGGAGAACTTCAACTTCTACGGCAAGGCGATGCGTGGCCAGAAGGAGATCAAGGACCGCTGGAAGCGCGTGCTCGGCACCATCGAGGACCAGGCCGGCGAAGCGTTCGGCCAGATGTACGTCAAGGTCGCCTTCCCGGCCGAGTCCAAGGCGCGCATGGAACAGCTGGTGAAGAACCTGCACGAGGCCTTCGCCGCGCGCATCGACAACCTGAGCTGGATGTCGGCCGAGACCAAGGCCAAGGCGCAGGAGAAGCTGAAGACCTTCACGCCGAAGATCGGCTACCCGGACAAGTGGCGTGACTGGGCCGGCCTGTCCACCAGCCGCGACAGCTACATCGGCAACGTACTGGCCGCCAACGAATTCAACTACAAGTGGAACCTGTCGAAGATCGGCAAGCCGGTCGACCGCACCGAGTGGGGCATGAGCCCGCAGACGGTCAACGCCTACTACAACCCGCAGATGAACGAGATCGTCTTCCCGGCCGCGATCCTGCAGCCGCCGTTCTTCGACGGCAAGGCGGATGACGCGGTGAACTACGGCGGCATCGGCGCGGTGATCGGGCACGAGATGACCCACGGCTTCGACGACCAGGGCAGCCGCTTCGGGCCCAACGGCAACTTCGAGAACTGGTGGACCGAGGCCGACGCCAACGGCTTCAAGGCGCTCACCAACAAGCTGGTGCAGCAGTTCGACCAGTACGAGGCCGCACCGGGCAAGCACGTCAACGGCAAACTGACCCTGGGCGAGAACATCGCCGACCTGGGTGGCCTGGCCATCGCCTACGACGCCTACCAGCGCGCGCTGGGCGGCAAGGTGCCGAGCGCGATCGACAGCCTGTCCGGCGACCAGCGCTTCTTCGCCAACTGGGCCACGGTGTGGCGCCGCAACTTCACCCCGGACGAACTGTCCGTGCGCCTGACCACCGACCCGCACGCCCCGGCCAACTTCCGCGCCATCGGCGCGCCGAGCAACATGCCGGCGTTCGCCAAGGCCTGGAACTGCAAGACCGGCGATGCCATGGTCCGTGACGGCGACAAGCAGGTGCTGATCTGGTAACCGTTTCACCCGTGTCACCACAAAGCCCGGCCCCGCGCCGGGCTTTGTTTTTGGGGGAATGGGGAGGCGGCTTCGTTCATCCACCTGCATGAGGCGATGACCCCGGCTTGTTAGACTCCCGTGCATCCCCACGCCGGAATGCACGATGTCCCGAGCCACGCCGCTTGCCCTCGCCCTGCTGGTCGCCCTTGCCGCCACCGCAACCGCCCCCGACGCCTTGGCCGCCAAGAAGAAGGCGGCAGCGAAGAAGACCAAGGCCCCGGCCGTCAGCGCCGACTGCAGCGACTTCTACGCCGCCAGCAACAAGGCATGGCTGGCCGCCAACCCGGCCCCGGCGGGCATCAGCGGCATCAGCGCGCTCGGCCAGCTCAACGCCCGCGCCGAACAGCAGCAGCGCGACCTGCTGGACGCCGCCATGCAGGCGCCGCAGAACAACGTGCAGAAACTCCTCGGCGACTTCTGGGCCAGCGGTCTGGACGAGGCCGCGGTGGAAGCCGACGCCGCCAACCCCATCGCGCCGCTGCTGACCCGCATCAACGGCATCCGTCGCGCCAAGGACGTGCCGGCCGCGATCGCCGCGCTGCACCAGGTCGGCATCCCGGTGGCGTTCAACTTCGGCGCCGACATCGACCTCAACGACCTCAACCGCCACATCGGCTACTTCAGCCAGGGCGGCACCGCACTGCCGGATCCGGCCTTCTACACCCGCCAGGACGCCGACAACGTGGTGGTGATGTCGCGCTACCGCAACTACATCGGCAAGATCCTCACCCTGACCGGCACCCCGGCCAACAAGCTGGCGGCGGAAACCCAATCCGTGCTGGACATGGAAGGCCGCATCGCCCAGGCCTCGCGCCCGCTGGCGTCGCTGCGTGATCCGCGCGGCAACTACGCGCCGGTGCCGGTGGCCGAGCTCAAGAAGCAGTACCGCAACCTGCAGCTGGCCGAATTCCTGCAGGCGCAGGGCGTAACCGACGACGTGGTCTCGATCGCCAACCCGCAGCTGTTCCAGCAGCTCGACGCGCTGATCGGCGGGGTCAAGGCCGACGAGTGGAAGACCTACCTGCGCTACGAGACCGGCGTGGCGATGGCGCCCTACCTGTCGAAGAGTTTCCGCGACGCCGACTTCGAGTTCCGTGGCCAGGTGCTGCGCGGGCTGCAGGCGCCGCAGCCGCGCTGGAAGCAGACGCTCGACGCGATCAACCTGGCCGCCGGCCCGATGCTCGGCCGCGAATACGCCGCGCGCTACCTGCCCGCCGCCAACCGCGCCCGCGCCGAATCGGTCGCCAGCGAGATCCGCGACGCGCTGGCCGCCGGCATCGACGCCAACACGTGGATGAGCCCGGCCGCCAAGACCGAGGCCAAGGCCAAGCTGGCCAGGACCCGCATCGAAGTCGGCACACCCAAGCGCGACCTCGACTACACCATCCAGCCGATGGGCCGTGGCAGCTTCGGCAGCAACATGCTGATCGCCTCCACCTGGCGCCACCGCGAGGAGATGCGCCGGATCGGCCGCAACAATGCTGAGCGCCGCTGGGACGTCCTGCCGCAGCAGCCGGCATTGGCCTACGACCTGGCCCAGAACCGCCTGATCGTCACCGCCGCCGTGCTGCAGGCGCCGGTGCTGGACATGGCCCGCGACAGCGCCGCGCATTACGGCAGCTACGGCGCGCTGGTCGGCCACGAACTCACCCATGCCGTTGATGCGCGCGGCCGCATGGTCGATGCCGCCGGCAACCTGCGCGACTGGTGGACGCCGGGCGATGTCGCCGCCTGGGAAGGCCTGCTGGCCCGCACCGGCAGCCAGTTCGACGGCCTGCCCTACCCGATGCTCAGCGGCGTCAAGGTCAACGGCCGGCTGGTCCGCGACCAGGCACTGGGCGATTTCTCCGGCCTGCAGCTGGCCGAGAACGCCCTGCTCAAGGCCCAGTCCGCCGCCAGCGACAGCAGCCGCAAAGCCCTCTACGAAGGCTGGTCAAACCTGTGGGCGCAGCAGTTGAATGCCGAGGCCGCGACCTTCCTGTCCACCACCGCCAGCCAGCCGCCGGGCCAGTGGCGCGCCAATGCCGCGCTGGCCAACCAGCCCGGCTTTGCCACCACCTACAAGTGCAAGGTGCCGGGCCCGATGGCCACGCCGGAAGCCAACCGCATCCGCGTCTGGTAACCGCGCCGACATGCGGCAAAGAAAAAGCGCGTCCACCGGGCGCGCTTTTTTGTTGGGGATGATGTCGCCGCTCAGACGCTGCGCAGGTGCCGCTTGCGCCCGCCACCGCCACCGCCGCCACCGAACGGCGGTTGCCCGCGCCAGTAACGGATCATCAGCCAGCCGGTGAGCATCCCGCCCAGGTGGGCGAAGTGGGCGATGTCGGGCATCGCGCCGGTGGCGCCGGCAAACAGCGCGAACACGCCGATCAGCACCACCGCGATCCGCGCCGGGATGAAGAACGGGATCGGGAAGATCATCACCTTCTGCTGCGGGAACAGCAGCCCGTAGCCCAGCACCAGCCCGAGCACGCCACCGGAAGCACCGACCGTCGGGTAGGCGCCGGCGCCATTGCCCACCATCCAGCTGCCCACCGCCAACTGGCACAGCCCGGCCCCGACGATGCAGGCCAGGTAGAACTGCAGGAAACGGCGCGGGCCCCAGACATGCTCCAGCGGCGCGCCGAACATGAAGAGCACCAGCATGTTGAAGAACAGGTGGAAGAAGCCGCCGTGCATGAAGCCGTAACTCAGCAGCTGCCAGGGCAGGAACGACATGGCGCCGGCATCGCCGAGCGGCCAGAGCATGAACGGAGCGGTGGCCGCCTCGCCTAGCGCCCACTGCAGCAGGAATACGGCGACGTTGGCGATCAGCAGGCCGCGGGTGACGGGGGGAAGTCGGTTGAACATGCGGGCTCCGGGGGATGCGCCATGATAGCCACCCCACCCTGTCCACCGGCATGACGGCCGTGTTCCGGCTCAGTCCGGCGGGCCCCAGACCAGGGTATCGAGGTCGGCCGCCGGGCGTTGCCCGCGCACCCTGCCGCCTTCCACGATCACGCCTTCGGCACGCAGGCGCTGCACCTGTTCGTCGTGTTCGGGCGAGCCCATCGGGAACGCGATGCGGCCATCGCTGCGCAACACGCGATGCCAGGGCAGCTTCGCGTCCTCGTTGCCCGACAACACCTTCGCCGCGAGCCGGGCCCGTCCGGGCAGTCCCGCCCGGCGTGCCACTTCGCCATACCCCGCCACCTGCCCACGCGGGATCGCCCGCACGGCACGCAAAATGGCATCGCGATGGCGCTCGGCCGGCGTCTTCATCGCCCGACCATTACCGGCGGGCGGCTCAGGCCCAGCCCATCGCCTCGATGATGCGGAACAGCACGTAGCCCACGCCGCCGGCCGCCGGGATGGTCAATATCCATGCCCAGATGATGCGCTCGATCACGGTGATCTTGAGCGCGCGCGGGTTCTTGGCGAAGCCCACGCCCATGATCGCGGTGGAGATGCTGTGGGTGGTCGAGACCGGCATGCCCAGCTGCGCGGCGACCACCAGGATGGTGGCGGAAGCACTTTCGGCGGCGAAACCGTCGATCGGCTGCAGCTTGACCAGCTTGTGGCCCATGGTCTTGATGATGCGCCAGCCGCCGGTCGCGGTGCCTGCCGCCATGACCAGCGCGCAGGTGGCGATGATCCAGCTGTCGATGTCGTCCTTGCCGCCGCCCGGATGCAGGAAGGCCAGCCACGCCGGCAGATCGTTCAGCGTGCCGGCCTGCTGCGCGCCGAACAGCGCCAGCGCGATGATGCCCATCGTCTTCTGCGCATCCTGCTTGCCATGCGCGAAGCCCATGTAGGCCGCCGATACGATCTGCGCCTTGCCGAAGAACGCGTTCACCCAGCGTGGTCGCGCCAGCCGGCGCAACGGCCCGCCCGCCCGCGTCATTCCGGCGATGATCAGGTACAGCAAGGTGAGGATGAGGACGCCCAGGGTGAACCCCGCGATCGGCGAGGACACCATCGGCACCACCACCTTCCAGAGCAGGCCCTTGTTGTGGGTCCAGCCGCCTTCCCCGGTCTGCGACCAGACCAGCGCGGCCCAGTCGTTGTGCGAGGCCGACAGCGCCGCGCCGCACAGCCCGCCGATCAGCGCGTGCGACGACGACGACGGCAGCCCGAACCACCAGGTGATCAGGTTCCAGACGATCGCGCCGGTCAGCGCGCACAGGATCACCTGCGAGGTGACGTTGACCACCTCCATGTCGACCAGCCCGCTGGCGATGGTCTTGGCCACCGCGGTGCCGGCGAAGGCGCCGACCAGGTTCATCGCCGCCGCCAGCATCACCGCCTGGCCGGGGCTCAGCACCTTGGTCGCGACCACGGTGGCGATGGAGTTGGCCGTGTCGTGGAAGCCGTTGATGAACTCGAAGACCAGCGCGGTGATGATCACCAGCAGGACAAGGGTGAGCATGTCCGGCTCCCGTCAGCTGTTCTTGAGGACGATCTGGTAGGCCACCACGCCCGCCTCGCGGCAGCGGTCGATGGCCTTTTCCAGGATCTCGAAGAACTCCTTCAGCAGGAACATGTCGGCCGCGTCCATCCGCCCCGAATAGATCTCGCGGTGCAGCTCAAGGATCAGCCGGTCGGCTTCCATCTCGATCGAGCGCAGGCGCTCGTTGAGCTTGCTCATCGGTTCCAGGCGCATGTGGCGCAGCTCGTGGACCATCTCCACCACCACGCCGGCCGCCTGTTCCAGCATCGCCGCGCGCGGCGCGAAGTCGATGTCGAGGAGGCGGTGCTTGGCCAGCTCGAAACGGTCGGCGAAGCGCTCGACCTGCTTGGGAATCTTGTACAGCGCGCTGCCCAGCGACTCGATGTCCTCGCGCTCGATCGGGGTGATGAAGCTGTCCACCAGCGCCTGGCTGATCTTGTCGGAGGCGATGCGCTCGCGCTGGCGGGCCAGCTTGAAGGCGTCGAGCGCGTGGAAGCTTTCCGGCGCCTTCAACATCTCGTACAGCGCCTTGGTGCTGTCGTGCGCGGCCACCGCGGCCTCGTCCAGCAACTCGAAGAACTGCTTGCCGGAACCGAAGATCGTTTGCAGAGAAAACATGTGTGTGGCCCGTTGGGACGCCCCGTCGCGTCCGCCTATTATGACGAAACGATGACAGGTGAGCAGCCCGTCAATCGGCGCGGGGACCGGCTGCTATGATCCCCCACGACTTTCCGCCGACGCTTATGGACGACGACCCCAAGCCCGCGCGTGCCTTCCGGCCGCGCACGCCCCCCCTGCCCGGCGCGAGGCTCCCATGCTTGAACTGGTGATCGTCGTCGCGCTGATCGTGCTGAACGGGTTCTTCGCCATGTCCGAAATGGCGCTGATGACCTCGCGCAAGCTGCGCCTGAAGCAGATGTCCGAGACCTCGCGCGGGGCCGCCAAGGCGCTGGCGCTGGCCGAGCATCCGGACAACCTGCTGTCGACCGTGCAGGTCGGCATCACCCTCATCGGCATCCTGACCGGCGTGTTCGGCGGCGAGGCCATCGGCCAGCAGATCGCCGCCTGGCTGTCCGGCACCTGGCCCGAGGCACGGCAGTACGCCCGCCCGATCGGCCTGGGCACCGCGGTCACCCTGATCACCGCCGGCCAGGTGATTTTCGGCGAACTCATCCCCAAGCGGCTGGCGATCACCAACCCGGAGAAGATCGCCAGCTCCGTCGCCATCGTGCTGGACGCGCTGGCCACCGCCGCCAAGCCGGTGGTGTTCACGCTGGGCGCGATCAACCGCGGCGTGCTGCGCCTGCTCGGGATCAAGGACGACGCCCGCAACGCCATCACCGAAGAGGAAATCCAGCTGCTGGTGAGCGAGAGCCACGAGCAGGGCGTGATCGACGACGACGAACGCAACATGATGAATCGCGTCATGCGCCTGGGCGACCGCGATGCGGAAAGCCTGATGACGCCGCGCACCCGCATCACCTGGCTGGATGCCGAGGCGGATTTCGAAGACAACCTGGCGACGATGCGCGCCACGCCGTTCTCGCGCTATCCCGTCTATCGCGGCAACGACCAGAACGTGCTGGGCGTGCTGGAAGTGAAATCGCTGCTGCACGACCTGGACCAGACCCGCCTCGACCTGTTCCGCGAGTTGCGCGAGGCGGTCTTCGTCTCCGAATCCACCCATGCGATGAAGCTGCTGGAGATCTTCCGCGAGGAGCAGCAATCGCTGGCGCTGGTGGTGGACGAATACGGCGACATCACCGGCATGGTCACCATCAACGACGTGATGGGCGCGGTGCTGGGCCGGCTGCAGACCAGCGAACACCCGGACATGGAACCGGCCGTGGTGGTGCGCGACGACGGCTCGCTACTGGTCGACGGCAGCCTGCCGGTGGACGACCTACGTGAACTCATCGGCAGCGCGCGCCTGCCCGACGAGGACGAGCACGACTACCACACCGCCGCCGGCATGCTGATCGCGCAGTTCGGGCGCATCCCGCACGTCGGCGAGCATTTCGAATGGGCGGGATGGCGGATCGAGGTGGTGGACCTGGACGGTCCGCGCATCGACAAGCTGCTGCTGTCGCGGCTGGATGCCGGAACCGCCATCGATGAGTAAAACGGAGCGCGGACTCGGCACCCGCGCCCTGCTCGACCAGCTGGCCGAGGGTGATCCCGGCGACGTCCTGCAACTCGGCAAGCTGTTGGACGGCCTCGGCGCGCGCGCGTTCGGCGTGCTGCTCTTCCTCGCCATCCCGCCGTCGTTCTTTCCCGGCGTGGCCGCGGTGATCGGCAGCCCGGTGATTGTGCTGGTCGGCCTGCACCTGCTGCTGCGTCGCAGGCAGGTCTGGCTGCCGGACTTCCTGGCGCGTCGCGGCCCGCATCGCGAACTCATCATCCGATTCGACCGCCGGTTCGCGCCGTGGCTGGCGAAGCTCGAACGCTTTGTCCGGCCGCGTTGGCCCGCCCTGCTCGACCACCCGCTGGCCGGCATCTACACCGGCTTGCTGCTGGTGCTGCTCGGCATCCTGCTGGCGCTGCCGATCCCCTTCACCAACGTGGTGTTCGCGCTGCTGCTGTTGCTGGTGTCGCTGGGCCTGCTGGAACGCGACGGCCGATTGATGTTGGTCGCATGGATCACCGGCAGCATCGCGGTGCTGGTGTTCGGCATCCTGTCGGGGGAACTGGCGGCGCGTGCCGCGTGGTGGATCGACCGCTTCGTGTTCTGAGCCGCCGGCTCAGGCGAGCAGCTTCATCATGTCTTCGTGGCTCATCGGCTTGCCGAACAGATAGCCCTGGCCGAGGTCGCAGCCGGTATCGCGCAGCAATTCGTACTGGCCGGGCTCCTCGATGCCCTCGGCGATGGCGATGATGCCGAGCGACTGCGCCATCCCGATGATCGCGCGGGTGAGCGCACGGTCTTCGGCGTCATGGAGGATGTCGGAGACGAAGGTGCGGTCGATCTTGACGCCGTCCACCGGCAGCCGGCGCAGGTGGCTCAGGCCGGAGAAGCCGGTGCCGAAATCATCCAGCCACAGCTTGACGCCGGCATCCCGCAGGCGACGCATCAGGCCGCCGCTGTCGATGGCATCGTCCAGCACCACGGTTTCGGTCAGCTCCAGATGTAGGCCTTCGGGCGCGAGGCCGGTGGACTTCAGGATCTCCGCCACCTGCTCAGGCAGCCAGGCATCGCGCAACTGGCGCACCGACAGGTTGACCGAAACGAACAAGCCGTTGTGGCGCGGCGACGACGCCCGCCACTTCACCGCATCCGCGCAGGCCTGGCGGATGACATGCGGGCCGAGCTGCTCGATCAGCCCGGACTCTTCCGCCACCGCGATGAACACCGACGGCGCGACCACGCCGTATTCCGGGTGCTGCCAGCGCAGCAGCGCCTCGGCACCGACGATGCGCTGGTTGCTCATCCGGTACACCGGCTGGTAGGACAGCACCAATTCGCCCCGGTCCCAGGCGTGGCGCAGCTCCTGCTCCATCCGCACGCGCCGTTCCACCACCTGCTCCATGCTCGGATGGTAGAAGCGGTAGCAATGCTTGCCGGCGGTCTTGGCCTGGTACATGGCGATGTCGCCGTTCTTGATCAGCGTAACCGCGCTGGCGGCATCGCTCGGGAACACGGTGATGCCGATCGAGGCGCCGAGGAAGGCGCGCTCCTCGTCGCCGAGCGGGATCGGCTGGGCGAGCTCCATCACCAGCGCCTGTGCCAGCCGCGCCGCGCTATTGGACACCGCACGCACGCCGGCTTCGCGCGATTCGATCAGGATGACGAACTCGTCGCCGCCGAAGCGCGAGACCTCGGCGTTGCGCAGGTCGGCCGCCTCCACCACGCGACGGATGCGCCCGGCCACTTCGATCAGCACGCGGTCGCCACTCTCGTGGCCGAGCGTGTCGTTGACGCGCTTGAAGTCGTCGAGGTCGATGAACAGCAGGGCCAGCGCGCCATCGCCATCCAGCGTGGCCAGCCGCTCGTCCAGCCGTTCCCCGAACTCGCGCCGGTTCGGCAGCTGGGTCAGTTCGTCGGTATTGGCGATCTCTCGGATCTCGCTGTCGTGCATGCGTACGCTGCGGCTCATCCGGGCGAAAGCGCGTTCGAGCTCGCCCACTTCGTCGGCACGATGCGAATCGCCCACCTGCACGTCGTAGTTGCCGGCCTCGATCTGCTGCGCATGGCGCGCCATGCGCAGGATGGGCCGCACGAAGCGGCGCTCGACCACCAGCGCGCTGATGCCGGCGAGCCCCAGCATCGCCGCCACCAGCAGGTAGATGGGGAGGCGGTTGCGGTTGGCCACCTGGTCAACATTGCGGTTGAGCTCGCCGATGCTGCGCGCCTCGGCCTGGCGCGCCGAAGCCAGCGAATAACCGATGCGCACCCCGCCCAGCCGCTGGCCGCCCAGCAGGATCGGCGCCGACACTTCCAGCACGTTCGGGGTCGCCTGGGTCAGGGTGTCGGCGGCGGCCACGGCCTTCGCCGCCAGCGGGTCCTGCATCGGCTGGCCGTAGGTGGGGATCTCGCCGGTGCCATCGTGGAGTACGCGACCGTTGGCGTCATAGACCAGCACGTATTCCACGTCCGGCTCGCGCTTGGCGGCGTTGGCGACCTCGCCGATGCCTTCCAGGTCGAAGTAGTAGACCGGGTTGGTCAGCTCATCGCGTAGTTGCACGATGCGGCTCTGCGCGCGGTTGGTGATGCGCTCCTGGATCACCTGCTGCAGCGCGGTCCGGCTGAAGTCGGTGACCTCGGCGTGGATCTGGGCCTGGCGCTGCATCAGCAGCATCACCATCCAGGTGGTGGTCGCGAGCAGCAGGGCCAGCACCACCAGCAGCTGCGCCTGCAGGCCGAACCGCGGCAGCCGCATCACTCCACCTCCCGCCGCACCCGGGTCACCGCCGTATCGATGTAGTCGAGCTGGCGTTGCGCCTTGGCATCGATCGGGGCGAAGCCGGTGGTGCCGAAGAACGCCGCCAACGCCTTGGCCGCCTTCGGGTCATGCTGGGCATCGAGCAGCACCTGCTTCAGGCGTGCCCGCACTTCCGGCTTCATCTTGGCGCTGACCAGTTCCAGTGCGCGCGGAAAATCCGCGCTCACGTGCAGCTCGCGCAGCTGGTCGCGGTAGGCCTTGGGCATCCGCGCGGGGTCGTTCCAGTCCAGGTCGCTGACAACGCCGGCATCGACCAGCCCCTTGACCACCCAGGTCGCGATGTTGCGTTCGGTGCGCGCGAAGACGTAGCCGACGCGCCCGTCGTCCGGGCGGTCCATCGGCGAGATCTGGATCTCCAGCTTCAGCCCGCGCGAAAGCAGCTCGTAGGCCGGCACGAAATAGGCGCTGGTCGAGCCCGGGTTCTGGAAGGCGATGCTGCCGCCTCGCAGGTCCCCGATCCGCTGGATCGGGCTGTCGCGGCGCACGAACAGCAGGCTGGCATAGCGCTGCACGCCGCTGCGACCGGTCAGCAGCATCGGCACGGCGCCGGCGCGCTGGCGCAGCAGGATGCCGCTGGCCGCGGTCTCGGTCACCCAGTCGACCCGGCCGCTGCGCAGGTAGCTGGCCATCTGGCGGTCATCCTTGGCCATGAGGATGCGGCCATGGTTGATGCCCACGTCCTTCATCCGCGGCACCACGTAATCAAGCAGCGGCTTGAGCTGGTCGTAGTGCGACTTGGGATCGTCGCTGATGCGGCCGAGGACCAGCGTGTCGCCATCCGCGCGGGCCAGCGATGGCAGCAGGCACAGCAGCAGGCACAGCGCGGGGGCGCGTAGCAAAGCGGGCACGGGCGTCTTCGGGCGGCCAGACAGGGGTTGCCGGCAGACTAACCGAAAAGCCTTGGACAGGCGTGTCAAACGGCTTCCTCAGCCTTCACCGGCCAGACGGGCCATGCGCTGGGCGTCGGCCAGCACCCCGCGCATCAGCCGGACCTCGCGCGCGTTCATGTCGGCGCGCAGGAAGATGCGGCGCAGTTTGCGCAACGCCGATTCGGGCGTGCGGCCCTTGTGGAAGTCGATGGCATCCAGCGTCTCGCCGAGCTGGGCGAAGAAGCCTTCCAGCTCGGCGTGCGAGGCCGGTGGCTCTGCATCCTCATCCCCACCCTGCTTTGAGGCGGGCGGCGCCCCGGCGGCGAGCAGCGCGACCCGGGTTTCGTAGGCCAGCACCTGCACCGCCGCGGCCAGGTTCAAGGAGCTGAAGTCCGGATCGGAGGGGATGTGCACGGCGGCGTGGCAGAGCTGCAGCTCGTGGTTGTCCAGGCCGGTGCGTTCGCGCCCGAACACCAGCGCGACATCGGCGCCGGCAGCGGCGGCCTCGACGGCCCGGGCGGCGGCGGCACGCGGGGCGTGCTCTTCCAGCGCGATGCGGCGGCTGCGCGCGGTGCAGCCCAGCACCAGCCGGCAGTCGGCGACGGCCTCCTCCAGCGTGGCGAAGACCGGCGCGTCAAAGACCAGCGCCTCGGCGCCGGCCGCCATCGAGACGGTGGTGAGGTCGGGCTGCTTTTCCGGCGCGACCAGCACCATCCGGGTCAGGCCCATTGTCCGCATGGCGCGGGCGGCGGAGCCCAGATTGCCGGGATGCTGGGTCCCGACCAGGACGATGCGGATGCGGTCGGCGGCGGAATCGGTCTGGGTCATCCGCGAATGTTAAACTGCCGCCCCGGTTTCGAGGCCGGGCCTCGTTCTTTGCTCAATTCAGGCGGCTCCCATGCAGAAACCTGCAGTCACCCTCATGGTCAAGGCGGCGCGTGCCGCCGGCAACGTGCTCCTGCGCAACCTCAGCCGCCTGGACGCCCTCAACGTGGTCGAGAAGGGCCGCCAGGACTACGCCAGCGAAGTCGACGCGCAGGCCGAGGAAGCCGCCACCAAGGAGCTCCGCCGCGCCGCGCCCGACTACGCCATCCTCGGCGAGGAAGGCGGGCTCAAGGGCAAGGGCCGCAGCGTCTGGGTCATCGATCCGCTCGACGGCACCAGCAACTACCTGCGCGGCCTGCCCCACTGGTGTGTGTCCATCGCGCTGGTCGAGAACGGCGAGCCGGTCCACGGCGTCATCTTCGACCCGCTGCGCAACGAGCTGTTCACCGCCAGCAAGGGCTACGGCGCGGTGCTCAACGACAAGCGCATCCGCGTTTCCGAACGCCGCACGCTGGAAGGCGCGCTGATCGGCACCGGCTTCCACCCGCGCGAACGCGAACGCATCGGTGCCCAGCTGGAATGCACCCGCCAGCTGCTGACCCAGGCCGAGGACATCCGCCGCGCCGGTTCCGCCGCGCTCGACCTGGCCTACGTCGCCAGCGGTCGCCTGGATGCCTATTTCGAGGCGGGCGTGAAGCCGTGGGACATCGCCGCCGGCGTGCTTCTGGTGCGCGAGGCCGGCGGCAAGGTCAGCGACCAGAAGGGCGCGCCGACCGGTCCGGTGGATGCGCGCGGCGTTGACAGCCGCTGCCTGCTCGCCGGCAACGTGCGCATCGCCGAAGCGCTGCAGAAGGTGGTGGCCGACAGCGGCTACGCGGCGAGCTTCCGCGGCTGAGGCCGAAGCCGCATCGCCCTCCATGCACAGGCCCGCATCATGCGGGCCTTTTTGTTGCGGCGTAATTTTTGCGATGTGGTTTGTCGCGATGTGGCAACCGGGTCGTTCCGCCACGGATCGCCTGTCCGCAAGCGCCCGCTTCGATATCGCGCCCAATGAAAAGGCCCGCATATGCGGGCCTTTTCTTGCGTGCCGATGGTGCGGCTTAGGGACGACGCGCCAACGCCGCGTCGTCGCGCGACTTCGGCATCAGGTCCTGCTTGGTGACCTTGAGCGGGCCGACCGTCAGCAGGTTGCAGGCCACGAAGATCGACGACAGCGTGCCGATCACGATGCCCATCATCTGCGACACGGCCATGCCTTCCAGCGAGCCGCCGCCGTACATGTAGAGCGCGACGCCGGTCAGGAAAGCCACGAACGAGGTGATGACCGTGCGCGACAGCGTCTGGTTGACCGAGGCGTTGAGGATGGTCAGCGGGTCGGCGCGCATGGTGCGGAAATTCTCGCGCACGCGGTCGAAGACCACGATGGTGTCGTTGATCGAGAAGCCCATCACCGTCAGCAGGCCGGCCATCAGCGTCAGGTCGAATTCGCGCTGGGTGAGCGCGAAGAAACCGGCCACCACCAGCACGTCGTGCAAGGTACAGATGATCGCCGCCACGGCGAACTTCCACTCGAAGCGGAAGGCGATGTAGGCCATGAAGCCGATGATCACGAAGGCCATCGCCATCGCCGCGTTCTTCGCCAGATCACGGCCCACCTGGGCACTGATCACCGAGCTGCTGCGGACTTCCGCCGTGTTGCCCGTGGTCGAGGCGGCCTTGGCGATCTGCTGCGCGATGCCGGCGGCCGCCGATTCACCGCCCGCCGCCTGCGCGCCGAACGCGCCGGTCTTCTCGGCGTGCGCGCCGTTGTCCTGCAGGCGCACCAGCATGTCGGTACCGGCGCCATAGGTCTGCACCTGCGCGCTTTCGAAGCCCGCCGCGGCCAGCCGCTCGCGGACCGCGTCCACGCCCGGCGCCTGCTGGAAGTGCAGCTCGACGCCCACGCCGCCGGTGAAGTCCAGCGCGTAGTTGAAGCCCTTGGTGGCGATCGCGCCGATCGCGACCAGCGCCAGCACCACCGACAGCATGATCGCCGGCCAGCGCAGGCGCATGAAGTCGATCTTGGTGTCGTTCGGAATCAGGTGGAGGGGAAACAGTTTCATGCGTGGATTCCGTCAGATGGCCAGCGTCTTGAGCTTCTTGCGGCGGCCGTAGATCAACGTGGCCAGGGCGCGCGACACCGTCACCGCGGTGAAGACCGAGGTCAGGATGCCGATGACCATCGTCAGCGCGAAGCCCTTGAGCGGGCCGGTGCCGAAGGCGTACAGCGCGATGCCGGCGAGTAGCGCGGTCATGTTGGCGTCGAAGATGGTGCCCGAGGCGCGGTCGTAGCCGGTCGCGATCGCCGCCTTGGGTGGCATGCCGGCGCGCAACTCCTCGCGTATGCGTTCGTTGATGAGCACGTTGGCGTCCACCGACATCGCCACGGTCAGCGCCAGACCGGCGAAGCCCGGCAAGGTCATGGTCGCGCCGAACAGCGACAGCACCGCCACCACCATCAGCAGGTTCATCAGCAGCGCGAGGCAGGTGATCAAGCCGAACATGCGGTAGTAGATGAGGAAGAACGCCAGGGTGAACAGGAACGAGAACAGGACCGCCTTGGTGCCGCGCTCCACGTTCTCCTTGCCGAGGCTCGGGCCGACCGTGCGCTGGTCGGCGAAGAACATCGGCGCGGCCAGCGCGCCCGACTTCAACTGCTTGGCCAGGCTCTGCGCTTCTTCCTGCGACAGGCCGGTGGTGTGGAACTGGTTGCCGAACACGCCCTGGATGGTCGAGGCGCTGATCACGCGTTCGTCGACGCGCGAGGACTGCACTTCCCTGCCATCGACCATGGTCACGGTCGGGATGCGCTCGATGTACACCACGCCGAGGCGCTGGCCGACATGGCCGATGGTGTGGTCGAGCATGCGCTTGCCGCCCGCGGCGTTGAGCGTGATGCTCACGTCCGGAGATCCGGACTGCGCGTCCATGCCGGGCACCGCCGACAGCAGCTGGTCACCCGAGACCAGCACGCGCTTGGAGAGCAGGATCGGCTGGCCGTCCTGCTTGGTGTAGATGCGCGAGTCCGGCGGCACCTGGCCGCTCGCCTTGGCGGCGGCGGCGGCGGCTTCGTCGCCGGTGACGGCGCGGAATTCCAGCGTCGCGGTGGCGCCGATCTGGCGCTTGGCTTCCGCCGTGTCCTGCAGGCCGGGCAGCTGGATCACCAGGCGGTCGGCGCCCTGGCGCTGCAGCACCGGCTCGGCCACGCCCAGCGCGTTGATGCGCTCGGCGATGACGGTGCGGTTCTGGTCGACGGCATCGACCGCGATCTTGTTGATGTCCGCTTCGGACAGGCGCGCGACCAGCAGGCCGTTCTCGGTCGACCATGTGAAGCCGGGGCCGCCCGCGCCGGGGTTGCCGAGGCCCTTCACCAGCGCCGCCTGCGCGGCGTCAGTGGAACTGCCGGGCTGCATCGCCACGGCCACGCTGTGGTCGGCGCGCACATCCACCGAGCGGTAGTTCAGGCGTGCATCGCGCAGGATGCCGCGCATGTTCTCGGCATAGGCATCCATGCGCTTCTGGATCGCCGCGCCCTGGTCCACCTGCATCAGGAAGTGGATGCCGCCCTGCAGGTCGAGGCCGAGCGACATCGGCTTGGCGCCGATGCTTTCCAGCCACTTCGGCACGGTCGGCAGCAGGTTCAGCGCCACCGAGTAGTCCTGCCCCAGCGTCTCGCGCAGGGCGTCCTGCAGCTGGGTCTGCTGGTCGGGCGAGTTCAGCCGCACCATGACGGTGTCGTCCTTCGCCATCTCGACCGCCTTCGGCTTGAGGCCGGCCTTGGCGATGCCCTGCTCCACCTCCTGCCGCAGGGTGATGCCGGTGGCGGCGCCGCGGTTGGCGGTCACCTGGACCGAGGGGTCCTTCGGGTAGAGGTTGGGCAGCGAGTAGATGGTGCTGACCAGCAGCACCAGCACGATGACGGCGTATTTCCAGCGCGGAAACTCAAGCATGTCGATCACCCGCGCGACCCGTCGCGGGCCGCGCGCTAGGAGTGGAAAGGATCAGGAGGCCTTCAGCGAGCCCTTCGGCAGCACGTTGCCGATGGCCGACTTCTGCACGCGGACGCGGACGTTGTCGGCGATCTCGACGGTGACGAAGTTGTCGCCGATGTCGGTGACCACGCCGGCCAGGCCGCCGTTGGTGAGGATCTCGTCGCCCTTGTTGAGCGCTTCGAGCATCGAACGGTGCTCCTTGGCGCGCTTCATCTGCGGACGGATCATCAGGAAGTACATCACCGCGATCAGGATCAGCGGCATCAGCATCATCCCCAGGCCGCCCTGCGGCTGCGCGGCGGGGGCAGCCTGCGCGTAGGCGGCGGGAATCAGGAAATCGAGCAGGTTCATCGGGTCATCCGGTCAAAATCAACGGGGAATTATGCCATGCGGCCTCTTGGGCCGATTTGCAAGGGCCCGTGGGCGATTCACGCCGGCGGCGGCAGCCCGCGGGCGGCGTAGAAGGCGGCGCGGAAGTCGGCGAAGCGCCCGTCGGCGATGGCTTCGCGCATCCCGGCCATCAGGCGCTGGTAGTGGCGCAGGTTGTGCAGCGTGCCGAGCATCGGCGCCAGCATCTCGTTGCAGCGGTCGAGGTGGCGGATGTAGCTGCGGCTGAAACCGTTGGCGCAGGCGTAGCAGTCGCAGCCTTCCTCGATCACGCCCAGGTCGTGCTCGTACTTGCTGTTGCGGATGCGCACGGTGCCGGTCGCGGTGAAGAAGTGGCCGTTGCGCGCGTTGCGGGTCGGCATGACGCAATCGAACATGTCGACGCCACGGGCCACGGCTTCCACCAGGTCTTCCGGCCGGCCGACGCCCATCAGGTAGCGCGGGTGGTCTTCGGGCAGCTGCGGCGCGGTGTGGTCGAGCATGGCGTTGCGCTCGGCCTCGGTCTCGCCGACCGCCAGCCCGCCGATGGCGTAGCCGTCGAAGCCGATCGCCTTCAGTCCTTCGGCCGATTCGCTGCGCAGGTCATGGTGCACGCCGCCCTGCACGATGCCGAACAGCGCGGCGTCGTTGCCTTCGTGGGCGCGCTTGCTGCGCTCGGCCCAGCGCAGGCTGAGTTGCATGGAGCGTTCGATGACGCGCTTGTCGACCGGCGCGCCATCGACATGCACCGGTGGGCACTCGTCGAAGATCATGACGATGTCGCTGCCCAGCACTTTCTGGATGTGCATGGATTCCTCGGGGCCGAGGAAGACCTTGCTGCCGTCGGTGGGCGCGGCGAAGGTGACGCCGGCTTCGGTGATCTTGCGGCGGTGCGCCAGCGAGAACACCTGGAAGCCGCCGGAGTCGGTGAGGATCGGGCCGTTCCACTTGCCGAAACCGTGCAGGCCGCCGTGGGCTTCGATGACGTCCAGCCCGGGGCGCAGGTAGAGGTGGAAGGTGTTGCCGAGGATGATTTCGGCGCCGAGGTCGCGGACCTGTTCGGGGAAGATGCCCTTGACCGAGCCATAGGTGCCGACCGGCATGAAGGCCGGTGTTTCCACGGTGCCGCGCGGAAAGGTCAGCAGGCCACGGCGGGCGGCGCCATCGGTGGCGAGGAGTTGGAAGGACATGCGGCTCATGGGTTTGCTCCGGACAGGCCGGCCCTGCCGCCGGGGCAATGCGCCTTCGCGTCGCGAGCGAACGTCCTGTTCGACGCGCCGGGCAGGGATTCGCCACATCGGGCGACGCCTGAAGCTCCGTCACGCATCGGGCGCTCCCCACAGCAACATCGCATCCCCATAGCTGAAGAAGCGGTAGCGCGCATCGACCGCATGGGCATAGGCATCGAGGATGCGTTCGCGCCCGGCAAACGCCGAGACCAGCATCAGCAAGGTGCTTTCCGGCAGGTGGAAATTGGTGACCATCGCGTCGACGCTTTCGATGCGATAGCCCGGGAAGATGAAGATGCGGGTCTCACCGGCGAACGGCTGCAGCTCGCCGTCGCGCATCGCGCTTTCCAGCGAGCGCACCACGGTGGTGCCGACCGCGATCACCCGGCCGCCGCGTGCGCGCGTGCGGCGCACCTGCTGCACCAGTTCGGCGCCCACATTGAGCCACTCGCTGTGCATCACGTGATCGCCCACGTCATCGACACGCATCGGCTGGAAGGTGCCGGCACCGACATGCAGGGTGACGTGGCCGAACTCGACGCCCTTCGCACGCAGCGCCTCCAGCAGCGCCTCGTCGAAATGCAGGCCGGCGGTCGGTGCGGCGACGGCGCCCGGTTCGCGCGCGAACACGGTCTGGTAGCGCTCGGCATCGGCGGCATCGGGCACGCGCTCGATGTAGGGCGGCAGCGGCAGGCGGCCGGCATCGACCAGCCACTTGTCCAGCGGCGCATCGACATGGAATCGGAGGTGGTGGAAGGCCTCATCGCGGCCCAGCACCTCGACTTCGCCACCGGCATCCAGCGTGATGCGCGAGCCCGGCTTCGGCGTCTTGCTGGCGCCGACCTGCGCACGCGCCTCGTTGCCGGGCAGCACGCGCTCGATCAGGATTTCGACGCGGCCACCGGTTTCCTTCGTGCCGAACAGTCGCGCCGGGATGACGCGGGTGTCGTTGAAGACCAGCAGGTCGCCTTCGCGCAGCAGGTCCGGCAGGTCGCGGATGCCACGGTCCTCGAACGGCGCGTCACCCGGCGGCACCAGCAGCAGCCGGCTGGCCGAACGCTCGGGCAGCGGCGCCTGCGCGATCAGCGCGGGCGGCAGGTCGAAATGGAAATCGGACTTCTTCAAGGACACGGCGGGCGATGGCGGATGCGCATTCTAAAGCGTGCGTATGCGCCGCTTCCCTCAGCGGTCGAACTTGGTGGACAGCACGATCGACGAGGTGGTGCGCTCCACGCCGTCCACGCTGCCGATGCGGTCGGTCAGCTCGTCCATCGCCTCCACCGTCGGCACCGTGCCCAGCGCGACCAGGTCCGACGGCCCGCTGACCGAATGCAGGGCGCGGACTTCCGACATCGCGCGCAGGGCCTCGACCACGTCCGGCATCCGGCGCGGCTGCACGGTCACCGAGATATAGGCCCGGATGTGGCTGCGTTCGGCGGCCTCGGACACGCGGACCGTGTAGCCGGCGATCACGCCTTCGCGCTGCAGGCGCTCGATGCGGCTCTGCACCGTGGTCCGCGACAGCCTGAGCCGGCGCGCGATGTCGGCGGTCGAGGCGCGGGCGTTTTCGCGCAGCAGGCTGAGCAGTTGCTGGTCGGTGTCGGTGATCTTCATCGAATCGCGGGCCAATCTTCGGCAGATTGCCGAAATAATCTGATATTTCGTCAGATTCCGCACTACCTTCCGACGAAATTATCCAGATAATTGGGGTTTGCATCGACTTCGGGGCTCCCATGAACCTGCTCGACACCCTGGCGCCGCTGCGCGCCCACGGCCACGCCCGCACCACCGGCCTGGATGACGCCACCCTCGCCCGCTTCGCCGCCACCCATCCGGCGCTTGTGGAAGCCGTGCAGGCCGCCGCCGCCGAGTACGCGGTCATCGCCCGCGAATTCCCCGAACTGCTCGACCTGGACGAGGCCGCGCAGGCGGAGAAGATCCAGGCCGGCTTCGTCAATTTCTATTCGGCCGACACGGTCAACCCGTATGTCGCGCTGGCCGCGCGCGGGCCGTGGGTGGTCACGCTCAAGGGCGCGGTGCTGCACGACTCCGGCGGCTACGGGATGCTCGGTCTCGGCCACACGCCGCAGCCGGTGCTCGATGCCATGGCCAAGCCGCAGGTGATGGCCAACATCATGACCCCCAACATCGCCCAGCTGAAGTTCGACCGGGCGATGCGCAAGGAGATCGGCCAGACCATCGGCGGCTGTCCGTACGCGCACTTCATGTGCCTCAACTCGGGGTCGGAATCGGTGTCGCTGGCGTCGCGCATCGTCGACACCAACGCCAAGACCATGACCGATGCAGGCGCCCGCCATGCCGGCAAGACCATCAAGCGCCTGGTGGTGAAGGGCGCGTTCCACGGCCGCACCGAGCGCCCGGCGCTGTATTCGGATTCCAGCCGCAAGAACTACGTGCAGTACCTGGCCAGCTTCCGCGGCGAGGATTCGGTCATCACCGTGCCGCCTTACGACGTGGCTGCGCTGGAGAAGGCCTTTGCCGATGCCGAGACGAACGGCTGGTTCATCGAGGCGATGTTCCTGGAGCCGGTGATGGGCGAAGGCGATCCGGGCCGCAGCGTGCCGCGCGCCTTCTACGATGCCGCCCGCGAGCTCACCCGTGCGCATGGCGCCCTGCTGCTGGTCGATTCGATCCAGGCCGGCCTGCGCGCGACCGGCTATCTCTCCATTGTCGACTACCCCGGTTTCGAGGGCATCGCCGCGCCGGATCTGGAGACCTACTCCAAGGCGCTCAACGCCGGCCAGTACCCGCTGTCGGTGGTCGCCGTCACCGAATCCGCCGCCGCCATCTACAAGCGCGGCCTGTACGGCAACACCATGACCGCCAACCCGCGTGCGTTGGATGTCGCGATCACCGTGCTCGGCCAGCTCACGCCCGCGCTGCGCGCCAACATCCGCGACCGTGGCACGCAGGCCGTGCAGAAGCTGGAAGCGTTGAAGGCCGAACTCGGCGGCATGATCACCAAGGTCCAGGGCACCGGCCTGCTGTTCTCCTGCGAGCTGGCGCCGGGCTTCAAGGGCTACGGCACGGGCAGCGCCGAGGAATGGATGCGCGAACAGGGCATCGGCGTAATCCACGGCGGCGAGAACTCGCTGCGCTTCACCCCGCATTTCGCGATGGACGGAGCCGAACTGGACCTGCTGGTGTCGATGGTCAAGCGCGCGCTGCAGGAAGGCCCGCGGGTCGAACAGGCGGCCTGATCGCCCTTCGCCACGGAAACAGAAACGCCCCGCATGCGGGGCGTTTTTTCGTGCGCGATGTGGCTTCGGCTCAGGGCTTCGCCGGGTAGCGCTTCATCGCGGCATCAATGACCGCACGGGCTTCGGCGGCATCGCCCCAGCCGTTGAGCTGCACGGTCTTGCCACCGCGCGGCAGCTGCTTGTAGACGCGGAAGAAGGCCTCGATGCGCTCGATTTCCTGCGCCGGCAGATCTTTCAGTTCGCTCATGCCGGCATAGCTGGCATCGACCTCATCCACCGGCACGCCGATGATCTTCTCGTCGGCCTCGCCGCCATCGACCATGCGCAGCACGCCCAGCGGCCGGAAGCGGATCACGCTGCCCGGATGCAACGGCGCACGCGTGAGCACCAGCGCATCCAGCGGGTCGCCATCGCCGGCGAGCGTGCGCGGCATCGAGCCGTAATTGGCCGGATACGCCATCGGCATCGCGATGAAGCGGTCGACGTGCAACAGGCCGTCTTCGCCCATCTCGTACTTGGTGAAGCCGCCGGCGGGAATCTCCACCACCAGCAAGGCCTCGGCCGGCGCGTTCTCCGCTTGCGCGATGGCGAACGGATGCACCCACGCGGGCGGCGCGGCAAATGCCGCCAACGGCAGCGCGAAGCCATACGCGATGACGATGGCGAGGCGACGCATCACCGCCACGCGTCGCGTTCGGCGGCGGCTCATTCCCAGCACCGGTCGCTGCGGCCACCAAGCGTGGCATCGCGATGCGTGCAATCGCGTTCGGCGATGCGGCCTTCGCGGATCTCGCGCAGCTGCTTGCGGCCCTGTGCATCGCGCACGATCTCGACATCGTCATACAGGCGACCGGTCACCGTGCGCGCCTGGTAACGCATGCGCTGGTTGTCGATGCGCAACACCTGGAACAACTGGGTGTCTTCGGCGGTCGGCGCCATCTCGCGCTTGGCCTCGTCCGAGAGGCGGTACTGCTTGGGCCCGGCCACGCTCACCACGAACTGCGGCAGCGCCTTGCCACGCGTATCACCGGCGCGCCGTCCGTAGGTATGGTCATGGCCCTGCAGCACCAGGTCCACGCCGTGCTTCTCCATCACCGGCACCCAGGCCGCACGCAGACGGTCACTGGCCCCACGACCGCGCGGCGAATACATCGGCTGGTGAACCAGCACGATCGACCACGGATGCGGGTTCCGCGCCAGCACGCGATCCATCCAGCGCGTCTGCGCCTGCAGCGTGCCGAGGTCGAGCGCCGAGGTGCCATCCAGCACCACGAAGCGGACGCCCTGCGCATCGAACCAGTACGTCGTGGCCCGCGCGTGCTCGCCTTCCGCACCGTTGCGGGGCAGCGCGAAAGCCTGCATCCACGACTCGCCGAGCACGCGACGCTCCTGCGGCGTGTCCTCGAACTCCTCGCGGTATTCGTGGTTGCCGATGGCCGGCGCGACCAGCATCACGTCGGGCAGGTCGCCGGCGGCTTCGAACCACTCGCCCCACTCGTTGTCGTCCACCGCTTCGGCGACCAGATCTCCGGCATAAAGCGCGAGCGTGGCGTCCGGCGCGTGGCGCATGGCTTCGCGCATCACCCGGCTGACATGGCTCAGGTTCTTGTTCTGCGTGTCACCGAAAAACAGCACGGTCAGCGGCTCGCCGGTCGCGGCGGCGGTGCGCAACTGGCGCCAGCCGCTCCAACTGCCCTCGCCCTGCACGCGGAACATGTAGAGCGTGTCCGGCGCCAGGCCATCGATGTCCGCGCGATGCACATGCACGCCGCCATTGCTCGCCTGCCACGCCCGCGTGACGGCGGTGATGCGGCGCGGCTCGCCGACATCCGGCGAATCGGTGGCGATGCGGATTTCGATGACCGGCGACTGCACGCGGTCATTGGTGCGCCAGTTCACCGCGAAGCCGCTGGATGCATCCTGCGCGGGGCTGGCGATGATGCGGTCGGGCATCGCGCTGGCGACATAGCGCGTGGAGCCCGCACGCACCGCGAGGTTGGGTTCGTTCTCGCCGGGCGATTGCGCGAAGGCCGGCGCCATCACCAGCGCGAATGCGGCCAGCACCGTCCACCCACCCTTTCTCATCGCGGCGATCCAATCGTGTCGATGCATGGTGTCAACGCGCCCCGCAGCCTTCGAGCGAAAGCGCCTTGGCGATGTCGCGCCAGTCGAACGCGGCCACGGCCTGGTCGTCGTCCACCGCGTAGAACACGCCCTGCGGGAAACGCGCGTCGACGCTCTGGTCCAGCCAGACGCCATCGGTATTCGCGGTGCGCTTGCCGGCGAACGCGCCGCGATGCGCCAGCGTCACCCGGTCGAACACATGGAACAGGCTGCGGTCCTTGAACTGGTCGGTGGCGATCCAGTAGCCGCTGCCATCCGCGCAGGTGAACAGCGCCATGCCTTCGGCCTGCGCCTTGAACAGCGATGCGCCGATGTCGCGACCCCGATAGCGGCCATCCAGCCCGTATTCGCGCAGGCGGGTGCCGGTTGCCACGTCTTCTTCCGACAGCAGCAGGCGATCGTGCGCCACATCGCCGAACACCGATTCCGCGATGCGGATCGCGCCCGCCTCGCCCGTGTCACCGAACGCGCCGGTCAATCGCGCCTGCCAGCCCTTGCCTTCGCGCTGCAGTGCATAGCGCTTGAAACGCTGGCCGAGTTCCGCCAGCGGCGGCGGCACGTCCTCGTCCTGCGCCGACATGTAGTTGTCGCTGACGATCACTTCATAGCCACCCGCCTGCCTGCGGACCCACAGGCCGTAGGGCTGCTTGAGATCGGACGCGCCGAACACCAGCAGCGGCTTGAAGTCCGGCAACTGGAAGACCTGCACGCGCTGATTGTCGCGCTCCACCACCAGCACCAGATCATCGATCACCGAGATGCCGTTCGGGCGCTGCATCCGGCCCAGCGCGGTGCCGGGACCGGACACGGTGCGCAGCGTCTTGCCGGTATCACCGTCATAGATGACCAGGCGATGGGTCGCCTTGGCGGTGCCGATCAGCCAGCGCTGGCCCTGCGGCGTGCGCCAGCTGGCGGGGGAATCGATGTTTTCGTCCGGCGCGGACGCGGTGAGGAAGGCTTCCGGCACCACGACATGCGCGATGCCGGCTTCGGACAGCAGCGGATCCTTCTCGACATGCTCATCCGGCTCGCGCGCATCGGGCGTCGTGGCGGGCGGCGGCAGCGTGGCGCAACCGGCGGCCAGCACCATCGTAAGCAGCATCATGCAATGTGGTTTCACGTATTCCCCGGCGCTCGCGCATTCAACAAACCGCAGAGATATACGACCGTTGCTTGACGGTTTCGTGTCAATCCGCGCATTGCATGACTGTCATCGCATCTGCATCGCAGTGTCATGTTTCCGCCATGCGACAGGCCTACAAATCCCTGCTTTGTTTCGTCATGGGGATGCAATACATGAAACACCACGCCTTGGCCCTGGGTCTGTCGAGGGCGCTGTGCTGCGCCGCGCTGCTGCCGGCCACCACGTTCGCGCAGCAGGCTGCGCCGGATGGCGCCTCCACCGATCCCAAGCAACTAGACGCGGTCGTGGTCCAGGGCGAGATCACCTACCGTGACCGCACCAACGACATCGAGCCGGTACTGAGTTACGACCTGGAATACTTCCAGCGTTTCGAGCCCAACACCGTGGGCGACATGCTCAAGCGCGTGCCGGGCGTGACCTTCGTCGGCTCCGACGTCATGGAGTTCGATGGCGTGATGATGCGCGGCATGGCCGCCGGCTACACGCAGGTGCAGATCAACGGCCGCAAGGTGCCGGGCGCGGGCGACGACCGTTCGTTCTGGGTGGACCGCATCCCGGCGGAAATGGTCGACCACATCGAGATCCTGCGCAGCAACAGCGCCAACCGTTCCGGTGACGCGATGGCCGGCGCGATCAACATCGTCCTGCGCGACGCATACAAGTTCGATGGCAGCTATCTACGCATCGGTGCCAACCGCTGGTTTGATGGCGAAGTGAACCCGACCTTCGGCGCGGTGACCAGCATGGATGCACTCGGCGGCCGCATCCTGGCTGGCATCAACGTGCAGGACCGCTACCGCGCCAAGGACAAGCGCTCCGACCGCTTCGCCGATCCGTCGATGAAGGAGCTGTTGAGCTGGGAAGACCAGTTCGAAGTGAAGGATGGCCGCGACTATTCCGGCAACTTGTCCTACAACGCGCATGTGGGCGAAAGCGGACGCCTCGGCATCGACGGCTTCTTCGTCAAGACCAGGCGCGACGTGAAGGAGGTCTCGCACGAAGTGGAATACGACGGCGGCGATGTCATCGAATCCAACGTGCCGGGCCTGAACCCCATCGACCAGAAGAACTGGGGACTGGGCCTCGACTACCGCTTCGGCATGGCCGGCGGCACCACGCGCTTCGAAGTGGGCCACGCGCGCTTCGAGGACAGCAGCGCCGAGAGCGAGGAGAAGCACGAATACGTCAACGGCGACTGGGATGCCTCCGAAGCCGAGGCTTCATCGGTGGACGCGAAGGACGGCGAAACCAGCTTCACCGTGTCGCACCAGCGTCCGCTGGGCACGAGCGAGATGGAATTCGGCGTGGACTACCGCCGCAAGAAGCGCGACGTGACCTACCGCAACTTCGCCTGGGAAGCCAACAATGAAGGCGACCCGGTGGTGTATGCGGATGATGGCAGCGTGGGTTCGCGCATCGCCGAAGTGCGGCTGGACCCCTACCTGATGTTCTCCGGCAAGGGCGAACGCTTCGCCTGGGAAGCCGGCCTGCGCTACGAAACCACCCGCGCCGACATCGACCACAGCGAGGACGGCGTGCTGGAAGGCGCCGCACGCCGCGACTACAAGGTGCTGCTGCCCTCGATGCACCTCAAGTGGGACCTGACCGACGCGACGCGCCTCAGCCTGTCGCTGGCGCGCAGCATCAAGCGCCCCAACTTCAACGAGTTGATCCCGGCCGTGCTCGATGGCGAGTTCGGTGACAACGATTACAAGGGCAACCCGCTGCTGGCGCCGGAAACCGCCAACGGCGTGGACATGGGCTTCGAACGCCGAATGGGCCGCCAGGGCATCGCCGGCATCAACGTGTTCTACCGCGACGTGAAGAACCTGATCGAACTGGTCAACACCGGCGAATGGAGCGAGGACGCGCACGACAGCTATGCCAAGGACCTGAAGAAGTTTCTCAAGGCCAACCCGGGCAAGACCGCCGCCGACTTCGCCTTCAAGCCAGAGAGCTGGCTGTTCACCTCCGGCAACATCGGCAACGGCAAGGTCTATGGCGTGGAGCTGGACCTGTCCACGCCGCTGACCGCGATCGGCATGCCCAATACCGGCGTGTTCCTCAACTATTCGTGGCTCAACAGCAGGATCACCGACTTCATGGGCGAGCGCCGCTTCAACGACCAGGCGCGCAGCGTGTTCAACGTCGGCTTCATCCAGGACCTGCCGTCGTGGGCCGCGAGCTTCGGTGCGACCTACCGCAAGCAGAGCGCGTCCTTCAGCCGCATCCTGGCCGAGGAAGTGACCGTGCGTTACGGCGAGGACCTGGAGATGTTCGTCGAGAAGCGCTTCGGCAAGACGCTGTCGGTGCGCCTGAGCGCCGCCAACCTGCTGGATGCGTCGAAGGACGAGTTCTTCCACAAGTTCGACAATCTCGGCGACCAGCTTGGCCGCGATTACGACGAGTACGAACTGGAAACCGAGAAGGCTGGCCCCAGCTACCAGCTGGTCATGCGCTGGGCGTTCTGATCCTGCTTGAAGGGAACCGGCGCGATGCCGGTTCCCGCGTCACGCCGCCAGCGGCCGCGACCTGAGTTCCGCCACTTCGTGCGCGGTTCCGAAGCGACCCTTGTCGTCGCGTGTCACCTGCGCCAGCGCACACGCCGGGTCGTGGGTGAAGAACAGATGCACGTTGCGTGCACGCATGTCATCGAGGAAATCGCGCTTCTCGTCGATCAGCAGTTCGGCGTTGCGGTCGTAGCCCATGGTGATCGGCACATGCACCCAGGGCCGGCCTGGAATCAGGTCGGCGCAGAACACCACGCCGCCGTGCGCCTCGCCATCGACATGCTCGGGCCCCACGATCTCGGCCAGCATCAACCCCGGCGTGTGGCCATGGCTGTAGTGGAAACGCACCGCATCCCCCAGTACGCGGCTGTGCGCGCCGTCGACGATCTCCAGCCGTCCGCTCGCCTGCAGCAGTTCGTTGAGGCCGGGGATGAAGCTGGCACGGTCGCGCGGGTGCGGGTCCTGCGCGCGTTCCCAGCAGCCCCGGCTGACCACGAAGGTGGCGTTGGGGAACAGCAGCTTCGGCGCCTCGCCTTCGGCCCACGGCGACAGCAGGCCGCCGGCATGGTCGAAATGCAGATGCGAGAGCACCACGACATCGATGTCCTCGTGGCCGAAACCGGCCTCGCGCAGGGAATCCAACAGCACATGGCGGTCTTCCTGCACGCCGTAGCGTTCGCGCAGCTTGGGTTCGAAGAAGCTGCCGATGCCGGTTTCGAACAGCACCGTCCTGCCGTTGAGCGGAGTGGCCAGCAATGCGCGGCAGGCCAGCGGGATGCGGTTGAGCTCGTCGGCGGGGATCCACTTGCGCCACATCTCGCGCGGGGCGTTGCCGAACATCGCGCCGCCGTCGAGTTTCTGCGAGTTGCCGAGGATCGACCAGAGTTTCATCGCACCACTCCCGCTGCTGCATCCATGACGTAGGCCCGATTCTACGCCCGCGTCTCGACGCGTCCTTAAGATCGCGCGTGGCCCAATGCCTGCCTGCATCCCACAGGAGAAAACGATGATCGGCCAGCCAGTACCCGACGTGGTCCTGAAAACCCGCGTGCGCGATGAATCCATCGGCGGCGACAACCCGTTCCGTTGGCAGGACGTGTCCACCGGCGATGTCTTCGCGAAGGGCCGACACGTGCTGTTCGCCCTGCCCGGCGCGTTCACGCCCACCTGCACCACCGAACAGTGCCCGGCCTTCGAACGCGAATTCGACGCGCTATGCGCGGCCGGCGCCGACGACGTGCACTGCCTCTCGGTCAACGACGCTTTCGTGATGTACCAGTGGGGCAAGCACCTCGACATCGGCAAGGTGAAGATGCTGCCGGACGGCTCCGGCAAGTTCACCCGCCGCATGGGCATGCTGATCGACAAGGACCATCTCGGTTTCGGGCAACGAAGCTGGCGCTATGCCGCGGTGATCGATGACGGCGTGGTCCGCGCGATGTTCGTCGAGCCCGGCATCAACGACGACGGCAGCGACGAGGATCCCTACGGCGAGAGCAAGCCGGAAAATGTGCTGGCGTGGATGAAGGCGAATCCGCGCGGCTGAAAGCTTCTCCGCATCGCCAAACAACAACGGCCGGGAATCCCCGGCCGTTTTCATTCGTGCATGTCGATGTCGATGCGGTCAGTGTGCCGCCGCCTTCGCGCGCACCTCGCCCTTGCCGACCGGGTTGCGCGGATCGCTGCCTGCACTCAACCGGCCGGTCGAAAGATTCCATTCCACCGTCTGCAGGTTGCCCCAGGCATCCGATGAACGCTCGCCGGCCTTTTCGCCCGGCACGGTGACGGCATGGCCCATCGCGCGGAGCTTGGCCACGGTGTCCGCGGGCAGCGCGTCCTTCTCGATGCCGATGGAATCCGGCATCCACTGGTGGTGATAGCGCGGCAATGCCGCCACCTGCTGTGCATCCAGCCCCGCGTCGTAGCCCAGGATGCCGAGCAGCACCATGGTGATGATGCGGCTGCCGCCCGGCGTGCCGAGCACGGTGATGCGGTCGCCGGACTCCATGAAGGTCGGCGTCATCGAACTCAACATGCGCTTGCCCGGCTGCGGCGCGTTGGCGTCGTAGCCCATCACGCCGAACGCATTGGGCGTGCCGGGCTTGAGCGCGAAGTCGTCCATCTCGTTGTTGAGCAGCACGCCGGTGCCGGGCGGGATGAGCCCCGAGCCGTACAGCAGGTTCACTGTCTGGGTGCCACCGACGCGGTTGCCCTCGCCGTCGATGATCGAGAAATGCGTGGTTTCCGGATGTTCGTCGAACGGCGTCGGCGTGCCCGGCAGCAGCTCGCTCGGCGTCGCCTTCAACGGGTTGATGGTGCTGCGCAGGCCGGCCGCGTACAGCGGCGAAGTGAGCGTGGCCTGCGGCACTTTCACGAAATCGGGATCGCCCAGATAGAAGGTGCGGTCGTGGTAGGCGCGACGCATCGCTTCCACCACCAGATGCACGCGGGTGGCCTCGTCCATCTTGGTCAAATCCCACGGCGCGAGCATCTGCAGCATCTCGGCCAACGCGATCCCGCCGGATGACGGCGGCGGCGCGGTCACGATCTTCCAGCCGCGATAGTCGAAGCGGATCGGCGCGCGTTCCTTGACCCGATAGCCGGACAGTTCGTCGGCCGTCCAGCGCCCGCCTTCCTGTTTCACCGCGTCGAGGATGCGGCGTGCGGTCTGGCCGCGATAGAAGCCGTCGAAACCCTTGTCCGCCAGCAGCTGCAGCGTGCGCGCGAGTTCCGGCTGGCGCAGCAGTTCGCCTTCCGCCAACGGCTTGCCATTTTTGAGGAAGACCTCGCGGGTGCCGGGGTAACGCTCCATCACCTCGCGGCGTTCGTCGTAGCCGCGCACCAGCCGGCCATACATCGGGTAGCCGTCGCGGGCGATGCGGATCGCCGGCTGCAGCGAAGTGGCGAGCGGCAGTTTTCCGTAGCGCTCGGCCATGTGCACCAGCGCCGCCGGCAGGCCGGGAATGCCCGCCGACCACGGCCCGTTGGTGGCGCGGTCGCGATCGAGCTCACCCTTGTTGTCGAGGTAGGCCTCGGGTGTCGCGCTGGCCGGCGAGGTCTCGCGCGCATCGATGAAGACATCGCGCCCGCTCTTCTCGTCGTGCAGCAGGAAGAAGCCGCCGCCGCCGAGCCCGGAACTGATCGGCTCCACCACCGACAGCGTGGAAGACACCGCCACCGCCGCGTCGAAGGCATTGCCGCCCTTGTCGAGGATTTCGAAGCCGGCATCGGTGGCCAGCGCGTGCGCGGAGGCGATCGCCGCGCCATCGGGGCGCGCATGGCGCGGCGTCTCGCGCGCCTCGGCCCCCACGAATACAAACACCAGCGCGAACGCCAGCCACGCCCGCTTCAACAGCAGCTTCGACATCGTCATGCAGCCTGCTCCAGCTGGCGCAGCTTGGCCAGCAACTGGTCTTCGGTTTCAACGTGCTCCGGGTCCAGCTCGATGCATTCGACCGGGCAGACCACCACGCACTGCGGCTCGTCGTAATGGCCGACGCATTCGGTACACAGCGCCGGGTTGATGACGTACACGGTTTCGCCCTGCGAAATCGCCTGGTTCGGGCAGGCCGGTTCGCAGACGTCGCAGTTGATGCACGTGTCGAGGATCTTCAGGGACATCGGGGGCGGCCGCGCCCGCCGGTGGACGGGCGCGGCGGCATCGCGCTTACTTGGACGACACGAAGACGAAGTTCACGCCCGACGGCGCGACGGCGGCCTGGACGCGGTCCTTGTCGGCCGGATCGCCCACGAAGACGACCTTGACGTTCTTCATCGTGCCCGGCTTGGCGTCCTTGAAGCCTTCGATGACCAGGTCGGCCAGCTTGGTGCGCGCCGGCGACCCGAACAGCAGCATGTTGCCTTCGATGATGCCGCGCGAGAGGTCGAGCTGGACGCGCTCCAGCAGGCGGTCGTACTCGCCCTTGAAGTCGGCGCTGGATTCGCCCGGCAGGAAGTACGCGTACGGGGCGTTGGTCACGCCGTCCATGTTCGCCTTCGCCACCGAGCCCAGGTAGGGCTGCCATGCGGCCTTGTCCTCGCCGGACGGCACGGCGACCGGGGCTTCGGCCACGGCGGCGGCCGGGGCGGCCTCTTCCTTCTTGCAGGCGGAGAGCGAAAGCGCCGCGAGGCAGGCGGCCAGCAGGATGCGGTTGGTGTTGCTCATGGGTTCCCCCGGGTGTTCATACGGATTGACGCTGCCTTTCGGCCTGCAGCGCGGCGGCCACCGCTGGCGGCACGAAAGCCGAAACATCCCCGCCTAGACGGGAGATTTCGCGCACCAGCGAAGATGAGATGAAGCCGAATTCCTCGGCCGGCGTCAGGAACAGCGTTTCCACCTCGGGGATGAGGTGACGGTTCATGCTGGCCAGCTGGAACTCGTACTCGAAGTCGGAAACCGCGCGCAGGCCGCGGATGAGGATGCCGGCGCCCACTTCGGTCACGAAGTGCGCCAGCAGCGTGTCGAAGCCGCGCACCTCGACGTTAGGCACGTCGCCCAGCGATTCCCGTGCCAGCCCGACGCGCTGCTCCAGGGACATGCCCGGCCCCTTGCCGGAGCTGCGGGCCACGCCGACCACCAGCCGCTCGAACAGCGCCGCCGCCCGGTGGACCAGATCGACATGCCCCGAGGTGATCGGGTCGAAGGTGCCTGGATAGATGGCGATCCGCTGGCGTGGCGTGGTCATGCGGGTACTGGAACGGATATTGCTGCGAGTGTATCAGCGGCCCGCCCGGCGTGGCTCAGGCTGGCCCGCGACGCCACAGCTGGCAGGCGACCTCGCGGGTGCGGGCCTCGCGATGCAGCCGCCAACCCTCAGGCAGGGTGGTGGCGACGCCACGCACCGGCATCTCCACGTACAGCCAGGCATCGTCCGCCATCAGCGGCGCGACGGCCTCGATGGCCGGCTGCCAGAGTTCGCCGGCAAACGGGGGGTCGATGAAGGCGATGTCGTAGCGCCGGCCTTCGCGGGCGGCCTGCGTGAGCCAGCTGATCGCATCCATCCGCACGATCTCGGCGGCCTCCCCGCCCGGCAGGCGTGCGGCGACTTCGCGCAGGGCGGTGGCCGGGCCGGTTTCGCGTTCGACCAGCGTCGCCGCCGCGGCGCCGCGCGAGAGCGCCTCGAAGCCCAGTGCGCCGCTGCCGGCGAACAGGTCGAGCACGCGCGCACCGGGCAGCACCGGCATCAACCAGTTGAACAGCGTTTCGCGGACACGGTCGGCGGTCGGACGCAGGCCGTCGAGGTCGGCCACCGGCAGGCGCGTCCCGCGCCAATGCCCGCCGATGATGCGCACGCTGCCGGCGCGGCCCCTGGCCTTCGTCATTGGATCTTGAACCCCGGTGATACCATCCCCGCATTCTCCGACATCGCCCCCCGCATGGTTAACTGGTTTTGGCGCAAGAAGCTCGAGGAAGGCGAAAAACCGGCCGAATCGCCCGCCGCGCCCGCCCTCGAAACACCGCGTATCGAAGCTTCGGAGGCCGCCCCCGCCCCGGTCGAGCCGGTGGTCGAGGCGCCCGCTCCGGTCACGACTTCCGAACCCGCCATCGACGACTACGCGCATGCCGCGCCGGCCGCCACGCCGGGCAAGCCCGGTTGGCGCGAGCGGCTCAAGGGCAGCGGCATGGCGCGCTCGCTGGGCGGGTTGTTCTCGCGCAATCCCAAGCTCGACGATGACCTGCTGGAAGAAATCGAGACCGCGCTGCTGACCGCAGACGTCGGCGTCAAGGCGACCGCCGCGCTGGTGGACGACCTGCACACGCGCATGGGCCGCCGCGAATTCGCCGATGCCCAGGCGCTGCTCGCCGCCCTGCGCGAGGACCTGGTCGCGCTGCTGCGCCCGGTCGCGCAGCCGCTGCTGATCGACGGCACCGCCAAGCCCTTCGTCATCGTCACCATCGGGGTGAACGGCGTCGGCAAGACCACCACCATCGGCAAGCTCGCGCGCAAGTTCCGCGATGACGGCCGCAGCCTGATGCTCGCCGCCGGCGATACCTTCCGCGCCGCCGCCGTCGCCCAACTCCAGGCCTGGGGCGAGCGCAACGGGGTGCAGGTGGTGGCGCAGGGCCAGGACGCCGATGCCGCCGCCGTCGCCTTCGACGCCTACGCCTCGGCGAAATCGCGCGGCACGCAGGTGCTGATCGCCGACACCGCCGGCCGCCTGCACACGCAGGCAGGCCTGATGGACGAGCTCGGCAAGATCGTGCGCGTGCTGGGCAAGCACGGCGCCGGCATCCCGCACGAGATCCTGATGGTGATCGACGGCACCACCGGCCAGAACGCGATCTCGCAGGTGCGCGCGTTCAACAGCAAGGTGCCGGTGACCGGGCTGGTGGTGACCAAGCTCGATGGCACCGCGAAGGGCGGCGTGGTGTTCGCGCTGGCGCGGGAATTCGGCATCCCGATCCGCTACGCCGGCATCGGCGAGCGCCCCGAAGACCTGCGCGTGTTCGACCCCGAAGCCTTCGTCGACGCGCTGCTGCCGGCTTCGCTCGGGCAGTGAACACGGACAGCCCCGCGTCCACGCCGGCGCCGCGCAAGCGCCGGTGGGCGCGCGGGTTCCTCATCGCCCTGCTCGTCCTGGCGGCGCTGCTCGCCTTGCTGGCACTCGGCATCCGCTACGCCCTGCAACCGGCCGTGGCCACGCATTTCATCCTGCAGCAGGCCGGCAAGTCGCTCGGGCTGGAGATCGCCGCCGACGGCGAACCCGAACTCCAGCTGCGCGGCACGCCGACCCTGGTGGTGCGCGGCGTGCATGCGCGCCAGCCCGGCGCCACGCGCGAAATGCTGAAGGCCGAACGCATCCTGCTGTCGCTGCCGTGGAGCACGCTGAAAAGCCGCGGCCGCCAATTGGACATCCAGCGCGTGGAACTGGATGCGCCCGTGCTCGACCTGAGCGCGCTCGCCGACTGGCGCCGCACCCGCCCGCCCAGCGCGATGCAGCGACTGCCCACCCTCACCCGCGGCCTGCGGGTCCATCGCGGCCAGCTGCTGGGCGAAGGCTGGAAGATGGCCGATGTCGGCATCGACCTGCCCTACTTCGCGCCGGACAAACCGCTGGCCGCACGCGTGGCGGGGCGCTACGAGGCCGAGGCGATGCAGCTGCCCTTCGACCTGCACATCGCGCTGTCGAAGCCGGACACCTCCGCCGCGCTTGGGCTCGCCGGCGATGTCACCCCGACCGCGCGCGACTGGAAGCTGCCGATGCACCTGCGCCTGTCCGCGCCGATGCACTGGGGCGATGACGGCCTCCGGCTGCAACCGGCCAAGCTGGGTGCGCGCGCACGTTACGAAGGCGGCGGCGAACCGCTGCCGTTCGTGATCGGCGCGTTCGGCCCGGCACGCATCTCGAAGGACGGCCTCGATTGGCCCGCGTTGGCGTTGGCGCTGCGCGGCGAAGGCGTGGTGCCGGATCTGGACGGACACGGTGCGCTGCACGCCAGCCATCGCCTGGCATTGTCGTTGGCAGGCCGGATCCACGCATGGCCCGAAGCCTGGCCGGTGCTGCCGAAGCCCTTGTCGGCATCGCGCTCGCCGTTGCCGTTCTCGCTCGACTATGCCGGCGCACTGGATTTCAGCGATGTGGTGGCGTTCGAGCTGCAGCGCGACGCCACCCGCTTCGATGGCCAGCTGCGCGTGCGCGACGTGCTGGCCTGGCGCGAGATCGCCGCGACCGCATCGCCGCTGCCGCCGCTCGACGGCCACCTGGTTACGCCGCGCCTCGACATCGCCGGCGCGCAGCTTGAAGGTGTGGAAGTCGACTTCGAGGACCCGGCGATCCCGCCCGCGGACACGAAGAAGTGAGCGCCGCCAAACGCGCGAAACCGCGTGACGAAGCCACATCCACCCCCGACACCTGCGCGCTGTACGCGCCACGCCTGCTGGACTGGTTCGACACCCACGGCCGCCACGACCTGCCGTGGACACAGCCGCGCACGCCCTACCGCGTGTGGCTGTCGGAAATCATGCTGCAGCAGACCCAGGTCGCCACGGTCATCCCGTATTTCCAGCGTTTTATCGATGTGCTGCCCGACCTGCCGGCGTTGGCCGCCGCGTCGCCGGACACCGTACTCGCCCTGTGGTCGGGACTCGGCTACTACAGCCGCGCACGCAACCTGCATGCCGCCGCGAAGCGCTGCGTGGAACACCACGGCGGCGAATTACCGCGTGATTTCGATGCACTGCACGCCCTGCCCGGCATCGGCCGCAGCACGGCGGCGGCGATCCTGGCGCAGGCCTGGGGCGAGCCGTTCGCGATCCTCGACGGCAACGTCAAGCGCGTGCTGGCGCGGCTGCACGGCATCGAAGGCTGGCCCGGTTTGCCGGCGGTGGAAAAGCGGCTGTGGGCGATCGCCGAAGCCTCGCTGCCGCGCACATCGGTCACGCGCGCGCGGATGGCCGACTACACGCAGGCGCAGATGGACCTGGGCGCGACACTGTGCACGCGCAGCCGCCCGCGCTGCGGCGATTGCCCGCTGGCGGAGAGTTGCGTCGCCCATCGCGAAGGGCGCACCGCCGCGCTGCCTTCGCCACGCCCGAAGAAAACCATCCCGCAACGCGAAACCCGCATGGTCTGGTTGCGCGATGACGAAGGCCGCACGCTGCTGCAGCGTCGCCCGGCGACCGGCATCTGGGCCTCGCTGTGGTCGCTGCCGGAAGTAGCGAGCGCCGATGAAGCCGCCTGCATCGCCCAACTGCATGCGGAGATGGGGGATGCGGCTTCGTCCAGCGCTTTGCCGCCGGTCGAACACGTCTTCACCCATTTCCGCCTGCGCATCCACCCGCAGCTGTTCGACGGCGTCGCGGCGAAGACACGGCTCGGCGACAATGACGACCTGCGCTGGGTCATGCGCGGGGAACTGGCCACGCTTGGCATTCCCGCCCCGGTGCGCCGCCTGATTGAAGAGGACATCCCATGAGTCGCACCGTGTTCTGCCAGCGCGAGCAGCGCGAAACCGAAGGCCTGGACTTCGTGCCGTGGCCCGGCGAGATGGGCAAGCGCGTGTTCGCCGGCATCGGCAAGCCGGCATGGGCCGCATGGCTGGCGCACCAGACCATGCTGATCAACGAAAACCGCCTGTCACCGATGAACCCGGAGCACCGCGCCTTCCTCGAAACCGAGATGGCGAAGTTCCTGTTCGGTGGCGGCGCCGAAGCGCCTGCCGGTTACGTGCCGGAAGGCTGAGCGGCCGAGGCCTTTTCCGCGGCGCGCATCGCCCTCAGGTCCACCGGGCGGATCTGGCCGATGATGCAGCTCATGCCCCGCTGCGAGGCCACCGTCACCCGGTCGAAGCCGGCGCTGATGCGCCCGAACTGCGAGCTGATGCCAAGCGTCGGCGAGCCGCGTTCGTACGCCAGGCAAGGCCCGTCGATACGCAGGAGGTAGGCCTCGCGCGGGCGTACGTCGAGCACGACGTGGCGGTCGTCGACGACATCGAAACCCTGGCTCCCGGCACTGCCGTAGCGGATGCTGGCGACCGGCGGGCCCGCGAACGCCGTGTAGCGGGTCAGTTTGTCGGCATCGGATTCGCGCGTCGTGGCGCAGGCCGTCATGGCCAGCAGCGCCAGCATCGGCACGGCAAAGGTCTGGATGCGTTTCATCGTGCTGCCTCCATGGGTGGGCCGAAGCCCGATCATCGCGCCCACGGCGTACCCCGAGCACATTGGCCGGTCCGGCATTCCCCGCCCGTTAAGCCCGCCGCCGCTTGCCCGGAGGCCTGTTCATCCGTAAGATGGCCGGCTCGCGTGACCCGGCGCACTTGGCCGGGTAGCTCAGTTGGTAGAGCAGGGGATTGAAAATCCCCGTGTCGGGGGTTCGATTCCCTCCCCGGCCACCACTGCGCAGGGTTACGTCGAAACAAAGGTCGCCATTGGCGGCCTTTTTGTTTTCCGGACTTCCGCGCTACCGCGTTATCCTGCCTCCATCCCCTACGGAATGGACCGATGAAGACCCTGCGCAGCGGCCTGTTGCTCCTCCTCGCCTTCCTTCTCACGGCCTGTGCCAGCACCGGCGGCAAGCGCGTCTCCGAGCCCGCGGCCAGCATCCAGCAACTCACGGTGGACGCGCGCGGCGGCTGGCAGGTCCGCGTCCGCCTGCAGAATTACAGCAGCGTGGCGATGCGATTCGACCGCGTGGACCTGGCCGTGGTCGTCGGTGGCGCCGATGCTGGCCGCCTCAGCGCATTGCCGGCGTTGACCATCGCGCCGGAATCCGCCGACGTCATCGACATCGCCCTCACCCCGAGCGCCGCCGCGCGCCTGCAGGTCGCCGATGCGCTGGCCGGCGGCCACGGCGTCGCCTACACGCTCAAGGGCACGGTCTCGGCCACGCCCGATGCCGGCAAGGTCCGCGACTTCGACATCTCCCGCGACAGCGCGTTGAGCCCGGCGCCCGGCCTGCCCGGCGTGCTGCGCTGATTTCCGACTTCCACACACTTTGAAAGACACCCACGCATGAGCCAGTACCGCGCCCCGCTCGACGACATCCGCTTCGACCTGTTCGATGTGCTGGATGTCGAATCCGTCCTTGCCCGCCTCGGCCAGACCGAGGTCAACCGCGAACTGGTCGATGCGGTGCTGGAAGAAGGCGCGCGCTTCACCACCCAGGTGCTGGCGCCGCTCAACGCCATCGGCGACCGCGGCTGCACCTTCGACAAGGCGACCGGCGATGTCGCCACGCCCGAAGGTTTCGCCGCCGCCTACCGCCAGTTCGTCGAAGGCGGCTGGCCGGGCCTCAACGCGCCGGCGGAATTCGGCGGCCAGGGCATGCCGCACGTGCTGGGCGCGGCGATCAAGGAAATGATCGATGCCGCCAACCTCGCCTGGGGCAACTTCCCCCTGCTCTCGCACGGCGCCACCGAGGCGCTGCTGCATTACGGCAGCGAATGGCAGCAGGAAACCTTCCTCAAGCCCCTCGTCGAAGGCCGCTGGACCGGCACCATGTGCCTGACCGAGCCGCACGCCGGCACCGACCTGGGCCTGCTGCGCACGCGCGCCACGCCCAACGGCGACGGCAGCTACGCCATCAACGGCACCAAGATCTTCATCACCGCCGGCGAGCACGACATGGCGGAGAACATCGTCCACCTGGTGCTGGCCAAGCTGCCCGACGCACCGACCGGCAGCCGCGGCATCTCGTTGTTCGTCGTGCCCAAGTTCAAGGTCGGCGAAGACGGCGCGATGGGCGAGCGCAACACGCTCCGCTGCGGCGCGCTGGAACACAAGATGGGCATCCACGGCTCCGCCACATGCGTGATGAATTTCGATGACGCCCAGGGCTGGCTGGTCGGCGAACCGCACAAGGGCCTGATGGCGATGTTCGTGATGATGAACACCGCGCGGCTCGCGGTCGGCCTGCAGGGCCTGGGCCTGGCCGATCGCGCCTACCAGAACGCGCTGCGCTACGCCCGCGAACGCCTGCAGATGCGTGCGCTGTCCGGCCCCAAATTCCCGGAAAAACCGGCCGACCCGATCATCGTCCACCCCGATGTGCGGCGGATGCTGCTGACGCAGAAATCGCTGGTCGAAGGCGGCCGCCTGCTCGCCTATCACGCCTTCCTCAACGTCGACATCGCGCAACATGGCGCCGATGAAGCCGAGCGTGCCGAAGCCGATGCGCTGGTCGGCTTCCTCACCCCCATCGTCAAGGCCTGTCTGACCGAATGGGGCAACGAATGCACCTCCCACGCGCTGCAGTGCTTCGGCGGCCACGGCTACATCGCCGAGCACGGCATGGAACAGCTCGCGCGCGACGCCCGCATCACCACGCTCTATGAAGGCACCACCGGCGTACAGGCGCTCGACCTGGTCGGGCGCAAGCTGCTGCAGCTGAAGGGCGCCGGCCTGCGCGCCTTCCTCAAGGAAGCGCACGCCTTCTGCCAGCGCGAAGCCGCCAATCCCGCGCTCGCCGGGCTGCTGCCCGATCTGGTCGCCAAGCTCGGCGAATGGCAGGCGCTGTCGGAGCAGATCGGCCAATCCGCATCGCGTGATCCGGAAGAAGTCGGCGGCGCGGCCTGGGACTACCTGTTCTATTCCGGCTACGTCGCGCTGGCCTACTGGTGGGCCCGCAGCGTGGTCGCCTGCGAAGGTTCCGCGTTGTCGGCGGCGGCCAAGGAAGGCAAGCGCGAGACCGCGCGCTTCTACTTCGCCCGCATCCTGCCGCGCACGCTGATGCACAAGGCGGCCATCGAAAGCGGCGCCGGCAACCTGATGACGCTCACGGCGGATGCCTTCGATTGACGGGCATGCCGGCTTCGCGCCGGCCACTCCCGGTGAATGCATGTCGATGCGGCTTCGTTCCCTCTTCCTGCTGATCTGCCTCGCGTTGCTCCCCGCAGTGTCGATGGCGGCCGTGTGCGACATCGCGCTCAAGCCGAGCTATCGCGGCTTCCCGCTCAATCCATTGGTGGACAAGGTGGTGGTGTCGAAGGTGACCCCGAAGGCCGGCGCAGACTGCCCGGTGCGGGCCGGCGACGAGATCCTGCAGGTCAACAGCCAGCGCGTGCCGGGCGAGCGCGCACTCAAGGTGCTGTCGTACTGGCGGTCGCTGAAGAAGGGCGTGCCGCGCACCTACCGCCTGCGCCGCAACGGCCAGTTCCTGACCCTCACGATCTGACCCGGGCACCGGCCCGCGAAGGCGGGTTACACAATCGTCATCAAAGGCGTATAACCTGTCTTTCCGATGGGTACACGCAGCGAAATGCTCGACCTGATCGGTGCCGGCTCCGGTGCGAGCCCGGACGTTCCGCATTTTCTCCCCGCGTCCCGCCCTGGCTCCCTGCGCTTCCTCGCGCTCGATGCCCATGGCCGCGCACTCGACTGGATCCGCTGGCAGGACGCCGCCTGCCTCTACGCCCGCGATGCCGTCGCCTGGACGCTGGGCGAGTCCTGCCTGACCGTCCACGGCGGCACCTCGCGGATGACCGGCGAGCAAAGCCGGCTGGCCCTGCACCCGATCATCGCGGCGCGCGGCCACGCACGCGGCCGCGCCATCGACCCCACGCCCGCGCTCACCAACGCATCCCTGTTCGCCCGCGACGCCCACCTGTGCCTGTACTGCGGCGAGCGCCCTTCGCGCCAGCACCTGACCCGCGACCACGTGCTGCCGGTATCGAAAGGCGGCCGTGATGTCTGGGAGAACGTGGTCAGCGCCTGCTTCCACTGCAATTCGCGCAAGAGCAACCGCACGCCGCAGCAGGCGGGGATGCCGCTGCTCGCCGTGCCGTACCGGCCGAGCTGGATCGAGCACCTGATCCTGTCGAACCGCCACATCCTCGCCGACCAGATGGAATTCCTGCAGGCGCAGATGCCGAAGAAGCCGCGTCGCGCACTCGCCTGACCACGGGCGAGGATGCCGATTCCACAAACCGCGACGGCCGGCACACCCGCGCACGCCCATCCGGCATCACTCCGCTACACTCGGGTGGTCACAACAGGGGATGACGCCGCATGACCAGCACGCTGGGTTTCACCGGGATGGACCGCAACACGCAGGCTGAATTGACACAGGCTTTCAGCCAGGCGGTCGGGCGCCTCGGTCTTGACCTGCGGCTGGTGGAAAACGGCGAGGCCGACATCGTCGTCGTCGACATGGACAGCCTGTACGGCCCGATGAGCTGGATGCAGCTGCACAACGCCGGCCGCAAGGTCATCGGCTACACCTCGTCCCCGCGCACCCAGACCGACTACCGGCTGGACCGCCCGGCCGATGCCAACGCACTCGACGCACTGTTGAAGGAACTGGGCATCGGCACCGCGCAGGCGCCCAAGCCGGTCGTCGCGCCCGCCGCCGAAGCAGCGAAACCCGCCGCGCCCGCAGCGAAGCCCGCGCCTGCATCCAAGCCCGCCGCCGCCACACCGCACGGCCTGACGCCCGCGCCCGCCCCGGCCGATGTGCTGCCGGAAGAAGCACCCTCGCCGGCCCCGGCCGAGGTGCTGGCCACGCCCGCCATCCAACCCGAACCCCTGCCGGCACGGGTGCCGGCGCGCGACCCCGTGCTGGCCGACTGGCTGCAGGCGGGTCGCCTGTCGAAGCGCGTGCGCTACCAGCGCGACGGCGGCCCGGCGCTACTGATCGATGGCGCCGCCGGCCAGTACCACGGCCCGGCCATCCTCAAGCCGCTCGAAGGCTATTTCGAAGGCACGGTCAGCGAGTCTGATTTCAAGGCGGTCGATGACGCCACCTGGCAGGCCGAAGCCGGCGGCCAGGCGCAGCCGCTTTCCCGCCTGGCATGGTTCGGCGGCCTGCTGGAAGGCAAGGGCGCGCTGCTGCCACACCTGGATGCGGACGGCCGCTACCGCCTGACCAAATGGCTGCAGACCGAGCGCGAATTCCCGAAGCATTTCCGCATCGCCACCGCGATGATGAAAGGCCCGGCGACCGTGCAGGAAATCGCCGTCGCAGCCAACGTCAGCGCTGCGGAAGTCGCCGACTTCATCAATGCCGGCCTGGCCAGCGGGCTCACCGAACAGGTGCTGCCGGAACCGCCGCCGGTCGCGGAACCGCCGCGCAGCGGGCTGTTCGGCCTCAAGCGCCGCTGAGGGTTCACCCGGGCCACACGCAACCGCATCGTCACGACCGTAAAATACGGCCATGATCGATTCGACCCGTTATCCGCGCCTGTCGCGCATCGACTCCCCGGCCGACCTGCGCCGCTTCGACGAAACCGAAGTGCGCGCCGTCGCCGACGAGCTGCGCGACTACCTCATCGAATCCGCCGGCAAGTCCGGCGGCCACTTCGGCGCCAACCTGGGCGTGGTCGAGCTGACCACCGTCCTGCACTACCTCTACAACACGCCCGACGACCGCATCGTCTGGGATGTCGGCCACCAGGCCTACCCGCACAAGATCCTCACCGGCCGCCGCGACCGCATCCACACGGTCAAGCAGAAGGACGGCGTGGCGCCGTTTCCGAAGCGCGAGGAAAGCGAGTTCGACACCTTCGGCGTCGGCCATTCGTCCACTTCGATCAGTGCCGCGCTGGGCATGGCCATCGCCGCCAGACACGCCGGCAGCGACCGCAAGGTGGTCGCGGTGATCGGCGACGGCGCGATGACCGCCGGCATGGCCTATGAGGCGCTCAACCATGCAGGCGGCATGGACGAGGAGCCGGACATCCTGGTCATCCTCAACGACAACCGCATGTCGATCAGCGAGGCGGTCGGCGGCCTGACCCGCATGCTCGGCCGCGCCACCGGCAGCCGCACGCTCAACGCCCTGCGCGAAGGCGGCAAGAAGCTGCTCGGCGACAAGAACGCCCCGCCCGCGCGCTTCGTGCGCCGCTGGGAAGAGCACTGGAAGGGCATGTTCGTGCCCTCCACCCTGTTCGAGGAAATGGGCTTCCACTACACCGGCCCCATCGACGGCCACGACACCACCGCACTGCTCGAAACCATCAAGACGCTGAAGGGCCTCAAGGGTCCGCAGCTGCTGCACGTCATCACCACCAAGGGCAAGGGTTACGAACGCGCCGAGGCCGACCAGATCGGCTACCACGCGGTGTCGCCGTTCGACCCGGAAGTGGGCATGGTGTCGAAGCCGGGCGCGGTCAAGAAGCCGACCTATACCGACGTCTTCAGCGACTGGCTGTGCGACATGGCGGCCGCCGACGACAGGCTGCTCGCCATCACCCCGGCGATGCGAGAAGGCAGCGGGCTGGTGCGCTTCAGCAAGGAATACCCGAGCCGCTATTTCGATGTCGCCATCGCCGAGCAGCACGCGATCACGCTGGCCGCGGGCATGGCCTGCGAAGGCGCGAAGCCGGTCGTCGCGATCTACTCCACCTTCCTGCAGCGCGGCTACGACCAGCTGGTGCATGACGTGGCCATCCAGAAGCTCGACGTGCTGTTCGCCATCGACCGCGGCGGCGTGGTCGGCCCGGACGGCGCGACGCACGCCGGCAACCTGGACATGAGCTACCTACGCTGCGTGCCCAATATGGTGGTGATGGCGCCGGCCGACGAGCGCGAATGCCGCGCCATGCTCAGCACCGGCTTCAAGTACGAAGGTCCGGCCGCCGTGCGCTACCCGCGCGGGTCGGGCACCGGCATCGCAGCCGGCGACGCGCTGGACATGCTGCCGATCGGCAAGGCCGAGGTGAAGCGCCGTGGCCACCGCATCGCCCTGCTCGCGTTCGGCGCACTGGTGCCGGCGGCGCAACAGGTGGGCGAGGAACTCGGCTGCACCGTCATCAACATGCGCTTCGTCAAGCCGCTCGACCGCGCGCTGATCCTTGAACTGGCGCAGACCCACGAAGGCTTCGTCACCCTGGAAGACAACGTGGTGGCCGGCGGTGCGGGTTCCGGCGTGGCCGAACTGCTGGCCGAAGCCGGCATCGTCATGCCCGTGCTGCACTTGGGCCTGCCGGATGCCTTCCAGCACCACGCCAGCCGCGAAGACCTGCTGGCCGAAGCCGGACTGGACGCCGACGGCATCCGCGCGGTGGTGACCCGGCGCTTTCCGGCGGCCACCGAAGCGCGGCGCGCCGGCAACGCCTGACGCGCCTCAGGGCTCGATGACTTCGTAGCCCTTGGCGCGCAATGCGTCGAGGTAGTTGTCCGGCCCCACCACCTGCGACAGCGGCAGCATGGCGAAGGTCGAGGCGTTGCGTGACAGCGCCGCCTCCACCGCAGCCAGCCACTGCGCGCGCAGGCGCTGCGGCACGTTGCTGATGCCGTGCTTGCGGGCGAAGTCCATCTCGGTGAGCGCGCTCAGGCAATCGCCTTGGCCGTCACTGGCCTTGCCCACCAACGCACGCAGGGTGGCGATGTCGCCGGTGGCCCACGCATTCGCGCGTCGCGCGACGACCGGCAGTTCGCGATCCATGCTGTCGAGCGTCTGCCGCAGGCAACGCACATCGTCGAAATGGCCGCGCTGCACTTCGACCATCACCGCCTTCGGGTCGTCGAGCTTGAGCGTGATGCCGGTATCCGTCATCTTCAGGCCGTGGCGCTTGACCGCTTCGTTCAACACCGGCGTCACCACCGGCCGCCCGCCCAGTCCGTTCTGCTTCAACGCGGCCTGGTAGAGCTGCTCGGCGGCCATGAACGGGCGCCTGTCCTCGATGCCCTTTTCGCGCGGCAGGTAATGTTGGCGGGCGGCGCTGAAGCGCGCGTACAAGGCGGGCGGCAGCACGTCCTTCAGCGTCTTGCCATCCGGGTTCTTGATCGTCCGGCGCAGCGCCGGCAGCAGCGTCAGCCCCTTGAACAGGCCCACATTCGCGGTGATCGAGAGGTCGGGTGGCAGGATGTATTCCTGCGATCGCGCGATCACGCCCTGCACGTAATCGCCGTCCCAGCTCATCCGGCTCGGCAGTGGCCTCACCGTGGCCAGCACGTGCATCACATGGTCGCCCTTGCGCACCCGCCACATGCGCGGGCCGGGCTGCACGCCGGCCACCACCTCCACGCGGTCGAGGATGCGGCCGTCATCGGCCATCGCCTCGACCACGGCGGGCGGCGATGCGGGCGCAGCCTCCACGGATTGCGGCGATGTCGCCGCGTTCGCCCACATCGGCGCGGCCAGAGCCATCGCCACCATCCATCTGCCGCGTGCCAGCTTGTGCATCCGTGCATCCTTTCTTGGTTGAAGCGGCTTCGACCGTGATCGCGCGGTCCGGTTCCCGTGCGCGATGACGAAGCCGCCGTGCGGCTCTTACTTCTCGCCGGTCTTGGCGCCTGCCGGCAGCGCATCCAGCACTTCGCGCACCTTGGCTTCGGTGCTCTTCATGCCCGCCTTGCGCCCGAATGCCAGCGCGGCCTCGCGGTCCATGCCGTGCTCGGTGACCATCGCCAGCGCCAGCAGGCCGCCGGCGCGGTTGGCCGAGGCGCAATGCATCAGCACCGGCGCGCCTTTCGCGCTGCCGATCGCCTCGTGCAGCTTGCGGGCATTGTCGGGCGTGATCGCATCGGCATTGGCGACCGGGATTTCAATGTAGCGAAGGCCGGCGGCGCGGACTTCGGCGGCTTCATCGCGCCCCGCCATCTCGCCTTCCGGCCGCAGGTTGATGACGGTGCCGACGCCCAGCTTGGCGATGCCCGACCAGTCGCCCGCCTCGGGTTGGCCGGCGCTGTACAGGCCGGCGCGCGGCTGGTGCAGCAGCACGCCGGAAGCGGTGGTGGACGATGCGGCCATGGGCATGGTCTTGGCCTCCTGTTGCACGGCAGGCTGCGCGCAACCCGCGAGCAGCGCGAAGGTGATCAGGGATAGAACGGGAAGATGCGGTTTCATTCTCGGGCTCCGATGGGGGACGTTCGTGCCGGCCCCATCATAGTCAGCCCGGGCGATGCCGGTTTGCGCGGCGCCACCCAGCGCATGCAAACCGTCAGGCCGCGCACTTGCCCTTCGCCGCCAGCCGATGGCCGAGCCACGCGAACGGGATGTACGCCAGCAGCAGGTCGGCGGCGATGAACCATGTCGGCGCCGGGATCATCCGCGCCGCCATGATCCCGCCGCAGAGGAAGAACACGCCGACGATCATCGCGGCGAACAGCCGGTGGTCACGCGCGATCCTGGCCGCGACGAACGCACCCACCAGCGTGCCCAGCGCATGCGCCAGGAACGGAAACAGGAAATGCTTCGGCTCAAGCAGCGGCAGCGCCGCGCGGATGCCTTCGGCGGTGGTCATGTCAGCGCCCGCCGGTGGCGGAATGACGTGCCCGCTTGCCATCACCAGCGCCATGTTCACCACGCTGCCCAGCACCAGGCCGAGCAGCACGGCCAGAATCGTCCTCAAGATCGACATCGTGGATCTCCCCTTCCCGTTGATTCGTTGCATGGTCGCCTCCGGCCGGAGGCGCGCGATCAGCTTCCCGCGTCCAGCCGCGCCGGCTCAGAACATGCCGCGTGCGTTCGGCGAATCCTTCGGCACTTCCTGGCCGACATCCCACATCTCCACCAGCTTGCCCGCCTCGAAACGCAGGATATGCACGACGGCGTATTCCGCACCGGCTGTCGGCCGCCTGAGGCGCGACAGCACGGCGACGCGGCTTCCGCCCTCCACCACCTGCATCACCTCAAACACCTTGTCGGGCTCCGCACGCGCGCTCGCTTCCATCGCGTCGAGCAGCGACTGCCGGTCAGCCGGAAACCACGCGTTGGGATGGATGAAGCCATCGGCCACGTGACGCGCATACGCCTCGCGCACATCCGCAGGAATTCGATGGCGATATCGGCGGGTGTCTGCGTGACCATGGGGATGCGTCTTCAGCCGCTCACCGCGACAGCAGCACCAGCGCCAACGCGATCGCCGCCGGAACCGCCTGCACAAACAGGATCTTGCGGCTGGCGGTCGCCGCGCCATACAGGCCCGCCACCAGCACGCAGCCCAGGAAGAAACACTTGAACGCGAAGCTCTCGGGCCGCGGCAACAGGCTCCACAGCAGGCCCGCCGCGAGGAACCCGTTGTAGAGGCCCTGGTTCGCACCGAGCACGCGGGTCTGCATCGCGAATTCCTGCGACAGCCCGAACGCCTTGCGGCCGGCCGGCCGGGTCCACAGGAACATCTCCAGCACCAGGATGTAGACGTGGATGAGCGCCACCAGCGCGACCGCGATCTGGGCGATGGGTTGCATGGACACCTCCTGGTTCACGCCGGACGCATGTCGCCAGTCGGGTTGCGATGCCTGTCGATCAAGGCGTTCGGGATGCGCGCGCGTCCTGCCGCGACGGGCTGCGGATGGAAAAGCCCAGCAGCACCAGCCACATCGCCAGCGCCAGCAGCGTCGGCAGCTGGAACTTTTCCGATGTGCCGATGCTGAAGCTGCGAGCGGCGAAGAAGATCAGCGTCCACAACGCCAGGTTGACCGCGACGATGGGCCAGCGCGACCGGTGCCGGGTCAGCAGCGAAATGATGCTCGGCATCAACGCGATCGGCGCGGTGGCGAAGAAGAAGATCATGACGAGGGTGGGATTCATGGGGCGGCGCGTGTTCCGTGCAGGCCGGCGGCGGGTTCGCGCCGGGGTTCATGGCGGATGTCACCACGGATCGCGTGGCGCGGCCCAGCGTAACGGCAAGCCCTCCGGCATGCCACGGAAGCCGCGTAATCCAGAACCTCAGGCGGCCCGCGTACGCCGATGCTTCAAGTGCCAGGCCAGCCATGCCAGCAGGACCAGCACCGTCGGGCAGGCCCAACCGAGCGCCGTGGCGATGGACACCGGGTCGCCCTCCATCGGCGCGGCATCGCCCGGCATCGCGCCCTGCCCGGCCATCGCCCACGCGATGTTGAGCGCCCAGCCCACCCCGACCGCGATGGCGCCCGCCGCCAGCCCGTGCAGGCGCGTGCGCGACTTCATCCACCAGAACAGCGCGACCGGCAGCACCAGCGCCACGACCAGCACTGCTGTGACCCCGACATTTCCCATCGCTTTCCCCGGGTTGCGTGCGGCGTCCCCACGCCGCGCATCGTCTATAATGCGCGCCACTCGGGGTATAGCGCAGCCTGGTAGCGCACTTGTCTGGGGGACAAGTGGTCGTCGGTTCGAATCCGGCTACCCCGACCATCCATATATCCGGCCACCTCCGGAAACGAAAAAACCCTTGAGCGATCAAGGGTTTTTCTTTGGGTGCCGCGACCGCCCGGACTGCCTCAGCGCCTCAGCAGCTGCAGCACTTCCTCGAGCTCCTGCCGCACCTGCCGGATGATCTGGCTCGACATCGCGGATTCCTGCTTGCCGCTATCGCCTTCCAGGCGCAGGCGCGCGCCACCGATGGTGTAGCCCTGCTCGTACAGCAGGCCGCGGATCTGGCGGACCATCAGCACGTCGTGGCGCTGGTAATAGCGGCGGTTGCCGCGGCGCTTGACCGGCGTCAGGCTCGGGAACTCGGTCTCCCAGTAGCGCAGCACGTGCGGCTTGACGTCACACAGCTCGCTGACCTCACCAATGGTGAAGTAGCGCTTGGCCGGGATCGGCGGGAGTTCCTTGTTGCTACCTGGGTCCAGCATAGGCCTCCACGCGCTCCTTCAATTTCTGTCCGGGGCGGAAGGTCACCACCGTGCGCGCGGTGATCGGGATTTCCTCGCCGGTCTTCGGGTTGCGACCGGGGCGCTGGTTCTTGCGGCGGAGATCGAAATTGCCGAACCCCGAGAGCTTGACCTGGCGGCCGCCTTCGAGCCCTTCGCGCAGGGTGTCGAAGAACGCGTCGACGAATTCCTTCGCCTCGCGCTTGTTCAAGCCGACTTCGTCGTAAAGACGCTCGGCCATCTCTGCCTTGGTCAACGCCATCGCACTATCCCCTGATCGTTGCGCCGTGGTCGCGGGCCAGCGTAGCGATCACGCCTGCCACCACATCGTCCACTTCGCGCTCAGTGAGGGTGCGTGATTCTTCCTGCAAAATCAAGCCCATAGTGAGACTTTTGAAACCTGAATCGACGCCCTTGCCGACGTAGCGGTCAAACAGCCGCACCTCGCGCAGACCGGGCCCGGCGACCGCGCGGACGGCGTCCGACAACGCCTGCCAGCTGACCGCTTCCGGCACCAGCAACGACAGGTCTCGGCGGACCGAGGGGTATTTCGATGACGCTTCGGCGCGTGCTGGCGCCCGACGGGACAGCGCCGCCAGATCCAGCTCGAAACCGATGGCCGGCACGTCGATATCCATCGCCGCACGCAGGCGCGGATGCAGTTCGCCGATCCAGCCGATACGCGCGCCGTCGCGCCAGATGTCGGCGGAACGACCCGGGTGCCCGAAGGCCTCGGCCGAGCGGCGGAATTCCAGCGTGGCGTTCGCCAGCGCCGCCAGCGATTCGACATCCCCCTTGAGATCGTGGAAATCGACGCCGCGATCGGCGCCGCCCCATTGCTCGGCGCGCGCGCTGCCGCAGGCGATGCCGGCGATGTGCGGCGTCTCCAGCGGCGCGTCACCCGCGACCGCAGGCACATCGAACACCCGCCCGATCTCGAACAGGCGCACCCGCGATTGCTGGCGCGCGACATTGCGGGCCAGCGCTGCGGCCAGGCCCGGCAGCAGCATCGGGCGCATCACGCCCAGCTCGGCGCTGAGCGGATTGGCCAGCGCCACGCCGCCTTGCAGCTGCCACTTCGCCAGCAGGCCGGCATCGACAAAGGCGTAATTGAGCGCTTCCTGCCAGTCGCGCGCGGCCAGCTGGCGGCGCAGGTCGGCATCGGCGACGCGGTCGGCGCTCGGTGCCACCACGCGCGCCGGCCCCGAAGGCAGCTGCACGGGGATACGGTCGTAGCCGTGGATGCGCGCGATCTCCTCGATCAGGTCTTCCTCGATGGCGATGTCGAAGCGGCGCGCCGGCGGCGTCACCTGCCAGCCATCGGCATCCGCTTCCACCGCCAGGCCGAGCGCGCGCAGGATGCGTTCGACTTCCGCATCGGCGATGTCGATGCCCAGCACCCGCGCGATGCGCGCACGCCGCAGCGTGATCGCGGCCGGCTTGGGCAGGTCGGCGATGTTCGCCGCTTCCACCACCGGGCCCGGCTGGCCGCCGGCGATGTCGAGGATCAGGCGCGTCGCGCGCTCCACCGCGATGCGCGGCAGTTCCGGATCCACGCCGCGCTCGAAGCGGTGCGCGGCGTCGGTGTGCAGGCCCAGCTTGCGCGAGCGCCCGATGATCGCCGACGGCGCGAAATGCGCGGCTTCCAGAAACACATCGCGGGTCGCATCGGTCACGCGGGTGTCGAACCCGCCCATCACGCCCGCCAGCGCCACCGGCCGGTCGGCGTCGGTGATCAGCAGGAAGTCTTCGTCCACGGTGACGTCGCGGCCGTCGAGCAGCTTCAGCGCCTCGCCCCTGCGCGCGCGACGCACGCCCACCGGGCCGCTCAGCAGCGCACGGTCGAACGCGTGCATCGGCTGGCCCAGTTCCAACATCACGTACTGGGTCACATCCACCAGGAAGCTCACCGGGCGGATGCCGCTGCGGCGCAGGCGCTCGGCCATCCACAGCGGCGTCCTGACCGCGGCATCCACGCCTTCGATCACGCGGCCAACGTAACGCGGCGCGTCGGCACCGGCAGCCAGCGTCACCGGCAGCACGCTGTCGATGGTCGATGCGGTTTCGCCGACCTCCATCGCCACCACTTCGCTGCCGGTCGCGGCGGCCACGTCGTAGGCGATGCCGCGGATGCCGAAGCAGTCGGCGCGGTTCGGCGTCAGTTTCAGTTCGATGCTGGCGTCCGGCAGGCCCAGGTAATCGGCCAGCGGCGTGCCGACCGGCGCGTCGTCCGGCAGTTCCAGCAGGCCGGAAGCATCGGCATCGATACCGAGTTCCTTCGCCGAACACAGCATGCCGCTGGACTCGACGCCGCGCAGCTTGGCGGCCTTGATGGTGATCTCGCCGATCTTCGCGCCGACCATCGCCAGCGGCGCCTTCAGCCCCGCACGCGCGTTCGGTGCGCCGCAGACGATCTGCAGCCGCCCTTGCGCGCCGACATCCACTTCGCAGACCTGCAGGCGGTCGGCTTCCGGGTGGCGGGCCGCGCTGACGATCTGCGCCACCACCACCTTGTCCAGCCCTTCGCCGAGCGGCGTGAGCTCTTCCACTTCCAGCCCGATCGCGGTCAGCGCGGCGGCCAGTCCGTCACGGTCGGCCTCGGTGCGGATGTGTTCGCGGAGCCAGTTTTCGGGGAATTTCATCGGTCATGCATTCCGGTGCGGCCGTCGCGCCGTGGCGTGACGGAAATCGTGTTCGAAGGTCAGGCGTAGCGGCGCAGGAAGCGCACGTCGTTCTCGAAGAAGCTGCGCAGGTCGTCCACGCCTTCGCGCAGCATGGCGAAGCGCTCCACGCCCAGCCCGAAGGCGAAGCCGGTGTAGCGCTCCGGGTCGATGCCGACGTTGCGCAGCACGTTCGGATGCACCATCCCGCAACCCAGCACTTCCAGCCAGCGCTGGCTGCCGTCGGGCTGCGCCCAGGCGATGTCCACTTCCGCCGACGGCTCGGTGAAGGGGAAGTAGCTCGGGCGGAAGCGCATCTCGAACTCGCGCCCGAAGAACGCCTGCACGAAGGCCGCGAGCGTGCCCTTGAGGTCGGCGAAGCTGGCGTGCTCGTCCACCAGCAGGCCTTCGACCTGGTGGAACATCGGCGTGTGGGTCTGGTCGGAATCGCTGCGATAGACCTTGCCGGCGGCGATCATCCGCAGCGGCGGTTCCTGCCCGGCGCGCACGTGGTCCAGCATGTAGCGCACCTGCACGCCCGAGGTGTGCGTGCGCAGCAGGCGGCCGTCCGGGAAGTAGAACGTGTCGTGCATCGCACGCGCCGGGTGGTGCGGCGGAAAATTGAGCGCCTCGAAGTTGTGCCAGTCGTCCTCGATCTCCGGCCCCTGCGCCAGCTCGTAGCCCAGCCCGGCGAAGATCGTTTCGATGCGTTCCAGCGTGCGGCTCACCGGGTGCAGCGTGCCGGCTTCCGCATCGCGGCCCGGCAGGGTGATGTCGATGGATTCCGACGCCAGGCGCGCGTCGAGCGCGGCGGATTCCAGCACGTCCTTGCGCGTGGACAGCGCGTCGGTGATGGCATCGCGCGCGCGGTTGATGGCTTCGCCGGCCGGCTTGCGCGCTTCGGGCGGCAGCGCGCCCAGCGACTTCAGTTGCGTGGTCAGGCGGCCGGACTTGCCGAGCAGCGACACGCGCAGCGCTTCCAGCGCGTCGGGCGCGTCGGCGGCGGCGATGGCGGCCAGCGCCTCGGTTTGCAGGGATTCGATTTCGCTCATCGGCAGAGGTTAACCCGGTGGGCGGCAGGCATGGCCGAAGCCGCCTCGCCATGGTGTTTCGCAAATGGAAACGGGGAAGGACTCTCGCCCTTCCCCGCCTGTTTCGTTCCGCAGAGTCAGGCGATTGCTCGCCTGCCGGGGATCACTCGGCCTCGCGGCCGCCCTGCAGTTCGTCCTGGAGCACCTTCAGCTCGTCCATCTTGCCGGCAGCGGCCAATTCGGCCTGCTGCGGCCAGGTGGTCGGGTCGTGCGCGGCGAACTGGCTGCCGGCGGCGTCGAGGATCTCGCGCAGCTTGGCCACGTCGGCGTTGGCCAGGTCCTGGAAGCTCACGATGCCGGCGTCATTGAAGACTTCGGCGATCTTCGGGCCGATGCCCTCGATGATCTTCAGGTCGTCGCCCTTGGCAGCCTTCTTGGCCGGCGCCTTCTTGGCGGCCGGTGCGGCCTTTTCGGCCACCGGAGCCTTGGCGGCCTTCTTCGCCTTGGCCGGCTTGGCCTCGGGGACGAAGTTCGGCAGCGTGGCCGGACGGGTGATTTCGATGTTCAGCGCCTTGCCGGCAGCCTCGGCCAGATCGCCAAAGCCCTTGATGTCGTGGGCGGCGATGTCGGCCAGGACCTTGCGGTCAAGGGTGATGCCGGCCTTCAGCAGGCCGTTCATGAAGCGGCTGTACGACAGGCCGTACATGCGGGACGCGGCGTTGATACGCGCGATCCACAGGCTGCGGAACTGGCGCTTCTTCAGCTTGCGGCCGATGTAGGCGTACTGCTGCGCCTTGGTGACCGCCTGCTTGGCGACGCGGAAGACCTTGCGGCGGGCGTTGTAGTAGCCCTTCGCCTGGCTCAGGATTTTCTTGTGACGGCGTCGTGCGGTGACGCCACGCTTGACTCGTGCCATTTCTCAGTTCTCCTCAGGTATCAGGCGTAGGGCAGCTGGCGCGCGATGCGGCCGGCGTCGCCTGCGAACACGTAATGCGGCTGGCGCAGGTTGCGCTTCCGCTTCGTGGCCTTCTTGGTGAGGATGTGGCTGCGGTTGGCGCTGCCACGCTTGAACTTGCCGCTCGCGGTCTTCTTGAACCGCTTGCCGGCCGCACGATGCGATTTAATCTTCGGCATGGTGGTGATGTCCTGTCAGGTTGTTTATTCGACTGGTCAAGGCGGCATCCTGCGCGACCCGAAGACTGCGCGATGCTCTTTCCGTCCTGCCCTGACCCGCTTGTAAGCCGCTGATCCAAAAGGAAAATGCGGCGGGTCCAATCAAAAATACAGCCACTCCCGGCAAACCGGGAGCCGGCAAGTATGGGGGTTTTCGGCCCTGCGTGCAATCCGGGCCCTGAAACGAAGACGCCGGGCCAGGCCCGGCGTCGATTCCGCGATGTCGCGGCCTACTTCTTCTTCGGCGCGATCATCATCACCATCTGCCGGCCCTCAAGGCGCGGACGCGATTCGATGACGATGTCTTCGCCCAGGTCCTGCTCGATGCGCGAAGCCATCTCGCGGCCCAGTTCCTGGTGGCTCATCTCGCGGCCACGGAAGCGGATGTTGACCTTGACCTTGTCGCCCTCCTCCAGGAAACGGCGCATGTTGCGCAGCTTGATCTGGTAGTCGCCTTCATCAGTGACGGGGCGGAACTTCAGCTCCTTGATTTCCTGCTGCTTGGTCTTCTTCTTGGCCTCGTTGGCCTTCTTCTGCAGCTCGAACTTGAACTTGCCGAAGTCCATGATCTTGCAGACCGGCGGCTCGGCGTTGGGCTGGATCTCGACCAGGTCGAGCCCTTCCTCTTCCGCCTTTTCCAGCGCTTCGTCGCGCGAAAGCACGCCGATCATCTCGCCGTCGCTGCCGATCACGCGCACGCGCGGCACGCGGATTTCATGGTTCTTGCGGTTCTGTTTCTGGTCGTTGGTGCTGATGTGTCAATCTCCGGAGGGAATCGTGCCGGCCCGCCTTTCGCAGGGCGGACCGGGCTGTGCTCACGCGGACGGGACGTGCTCGCCCGCGAGGCGCGCGGCGAAGGCTTCGACGGTCATGCTGCCCAGATCCTCGCCCCCGCGCGTGCGCACCGCGACGTGGCCGTTTTCCTTCTCGCGGTCACCGACCACCAGCAGGTACGGCACGCGCTGCAGCGTGTGCTCGCGAATCTTATAGCCGATTTTTTCGTTCCGCAAATCGTCGGCCACCCGGAAGCCTTGATCTGCAAGGGTTTTCCGGACCTCGGCGACATAATCGGCCTGCGCGTCGGTGATATTCATCACCACCGCCTGGACCGGGGCCAGCCAGGCCGGGAACTGGCCGGCGTGGTGCTCGATGAGGATGCCGATGAAGCGCTCCATCGAGCCCACGATGGCCCGGTGCAGCATCACCGGATGGCGCTTCTGGCTGTGTTCGTCGATGTATTCGGCGCCGAGGCGGCTCGGCATCATGAAATCCACCTGCATCGTGCCCAGCTGCCAGGTGCGGCCGATGGCGTCCTTCAGGTGGTACTCGATCTTCGGGCCATAGAAGGCGCCCTCGCCCGGCAGCTCCTCCCACTCGACGCCGGCGCCGGCCAGCGCCGAACGCAGCGCGGCTTCGGCCTTGTCCCAGGTGGCGTCATCGCCCAGCCGCGATTCCGGTCGCAGCGCGATCTTGATCTGGATGTCGCTGAAGCCGAAATCCGAATAGACCTTGAGCGCCTGCCCGTGGAAGGCGCGCACTTCGGACTCGATCTGCTCTTCGGTGCAGAAAATGTGGCCGTCGTCCTGGGTGAAGCCGCGCACGCGCAGGATGCCGTGCAGCGCGCCGGAGGGCTCGTTGCGGTGGCAGGCACCGAATTCGCCGTAGCGGATCGGCAGGTCGCGGTAGCTGTGCAGGCCCTGGTTGAACACCTGCACGTGGCCGGGGCAGTTCATCGGCTTCAGCGCGTAGGTGCGCTTCTCCGACTCGGTGAAGAACATGTTGTCTTGGTAGTTGTCCCAGTGGCCGGATTTCTGCCACAGCGAAACGTCGAGGATCTGCGGGCAGCGCACCTCGCCATAGCCGGTCTCGCGGTAGACCTTGCGCATGTACTGCTCGACCACCTGCCAGATCGACCAGCCCTTGGGGTGCCAGAACACCAGGCCGGGGCCTTCTTCCTGCAGGTGGAACAGGTCCTGCGCCTTGGCGATCTTGCGATGGTCGCGCTTCTCGGCTTCCTCGATCTGGGTCAGGTAGGCCTTGAGGTCCTTGTCGTTCAACCACGCGGTGCCGTAGATGCGGCTCAGCATCTGGTTGTTGCTGTCGCCGCGCCAGTACGCGCCGGCCACCTTCATCAGCCTGAAGGCGCGCAGCTTGTCGGTGCCGGGCACGTGCGGGCCGCGGCAGAGGTCGGTGAATTCGCCCTGCTTGTAGAGCGAAAGCGCCTGGTCGGCCGGAATCGACTCGATGATCTCGGCCTTGTATTCCTCGCCCATGTCGCGGAAGAACCTGACCGCCTCGTCGCGCGTCATCACCGAGCGCGCCACCGGATGCGCCTCCTTCACGATCTTCTGCATCTCGGCCTCGATGGCCGGCAGGTCCTCGGGCGTGAACGGACGCTCGTAGGCGAAGTCGTAATAGAAGCCGTTGTCGATGACGGGCCCGATGGTCACCTGCGCGCCCGGATGCAGGCGCTGGACGGCCTGCGCCAGGAGGTGCGCCGTGGAGTGGCGCAGCACGTCGAGGGCTTCGGGCGACTTGTCGGTGACGATGGCCAGTTCGGCATCGTGATCGATGCGGTGCGAGAGGTCGACGAGGTCGCCATCGACCTTGCCGGCCAAAGCGGCCTTGGCCAGGCCGGCGCCGATGGACGCGGCAACCTCGCCAACGGAAACGGGGTGTTCGAATTCGCGGCGCGAGCCGTCGGGGAGCGTGATGGCGATCATGTGGGTATCAGGAAATTCGGAAGCGGACAACGCGAAAAGGCGCCGAAGCGCCTTCCATCATTGGAGTGCGTCGGCGGTTCAGTCGGGGTGGCGGGTAGTGCTCATGTCGCACACTCGGCCGGCGTTTCCGCGGGCCACCTGTCTGCTGCGGGATGCCGGATCACCTTAGTTTGGCGGGCTTTCCGGGTCAAGCCGGCGCGCCCGCCTCTTCTTCATTGCCCAGTTCGCGGCCGATCAGCTCGGCGAAGGAACGCAGCGCCGCGAGCGTGGCGGCATCGAGCCGCGCCGGTTCCGGGTCGATGGCGCAGAGGGTGCCGAAGAACGTGCCGTCCGGCCGCGAGATCGGGATGGAGATGTAGCTGCGGAAGCCGTAGCGGGCGGGCGTCGGGTGGTCACGGAAGGTCTCGCTGCTCCGCGCGTCGTCAAAGGCCACCATCTGGCCGTTCTGGCGGATTTCGTTGCAGATGGTGGTTTCCAGCACCAGGTCCTGCCCGGGCAGCAGGCCGAAGGCGACATCGTCATACACCGCGCAGGCCGTCCAGCGCGCCTCGGTGACGCGCGCGACGGCCCCGAAGCGCATGCCGGTGCTGCGCGCCATCGCCTCCAGGATGGCCGGCACCGCGGCGATACGGCTGACGGACTCGACGTCGCGGCGGAGCGCTTCTTCCAGGCCGGCGATGCGGGCGGCCACATCGACTACGGAACCGGTATCCGCCGCCACATCGTTGCCGAGCACATGGCGCTCGATCGCCATCCGCGACACCCGGTGCACGATGGCGCGCAGGTCATCGGCCACGGGACGCTGGTCGGGCGGTACGCCGAGCAGGTTGATGACATGGCCGACCACGCGGATCTGGTCGAGGTCGTGGCGGGCCTTCAGGGCATCGGATTGCGCCTTGAATGCCGCGAGCCATGCGGCACCCGGCTCGCCGTCCAGTTCGGCCTGGATCACGCCGTTGCGGTCACTCGCCGCCGGGACCACGAACCCGATGATGCGGAGCGGGCGCAGCGGAAGGGCCGATGAATCCGGGCGCAGAGGCGGCATCTCGATCATCGGAATCCCCGGCAGTGGCTCGAAAACAAGAACGGCGCAACCCGGAGGCCGCGCCGTCTAGTCCACGTATGTGGTGGGCGGTACAGGGTTCGAACCTGTGACCCCTACCATGTCAAGGACGGGAAATGGCGTCCGCATACATTCATACCTTCCGTATGTATTTGTTCTGTATGCGCACGAACCCCTAGACATCCGCATATGCTTTCCGTACTTTTTCCGTACTCCCCTTGAAGCACGCGGAACGCACTACCTCATGGCGGATCTTAGTACCGTACGCAATCGTGATCGGCTGCAGCCTCAACGCGAGCCTTATTGGCACAAGCTGGCCACTGGACAGTTCCTCGGATTCCGTCCATCGAAGATCGGAAAGGGAGGCACGTGGATCGCCCGCTACTACGACCCGGACACGGGCCGAAAGCCCTTGAGGGCGTTGGGTGATTTTGGCCATCTGACCGACAGCGAACGCTTCAGCGCAGCATCGCAGCAGGCACGGGACTGGTTCCGGCACCTTTCGCACGGCGGATCCGAGGAGGATCTCACGGTCAAGCAAGCTTGCGAGAAGTACGCAGCCTCCAACGCAGATGCCGCCAAGCGTTTTCCCAGGTACGTCTATGACGACCCGATCGCCAGCATCAAACTCCAGAAATTACGCGAACACCACGTTCGGGAGTGGCGCCGCCGGCTGGAAAAACTGCCTGCGGTAGTCAGCCGCACGAAAGACGACAAGACCACCACTCGCCAGCGGTCAGCAGCCACCATCAATCGCGATATGGTCGCCCTCCGTGCCGCTCTCAATGCTGCTTTTCGCCGGGGAGAGGTGACCACTACGCTTGCCTGGCAACAGGCGATGAAGCCGGCCGAGGCACGAGGCAGGCGTCATTTGTACTTGGACAAGAGCCAGCGTCGAGCGCTACTCGACGCACTTGGCGAGGATCCCGTGGCTGCAGCATTTTGCCGCGGACTTTGCCTGCTGCCTATCCGGCCAGGCGCGCTTGCGGCTCTGCGGGTAGGCGACCTCGACCAACGCGCGAAGACGCTACTCATCGAGCACGACAAGGCGAATGCAGACCGGCGCATCCTGCTACCTGACGCTACCGCTGAACTGCTCGGGTCTATGGCAGGAAAGAGGAAAGCCAATGCCCCGCTCTTTGACCGCGGCAGCGGTCGCGCCTGGGACAAGGATGCTTGGAAGGGGCCCATCAAGAAGGCGGCCAAGACCGCCAACCTGTCGCCCGAGACAACCGCCTACACGCTTCGTCATTCCACGATTACGGACTTGGTCACCGAAGGTTTGGACTTGCTGACGGTGGCGCAGATCAGTGGCACGAGTGTTCGCATGATCGAGAGGCATTACGGCCACTTGCGCAATGATCGTGCCGCTGCTGCCTTGGCTGGCTTGGCCCTGTGAGCAGCCACGACCTGACGATCGACCAGTTGGTGGAGATCTTTTGCTTGCGCCCAAGCTGGACGCTCACCAAATCGTTGGCGGCCGCGCTGAAGTGTTCCATTGACCAATCGATCAACGCCAAAGACAGCCGGACTCGAAAGAAGCACGAGGCGAGAGTCTCAGCGTTTTATCGGGGATGCTCCCGTACACGACCCGTCGAACTGCGCGCTGCGGACTGGCTCGAGGCATTCCCGCGGTTCTCGACAGACAGCCACCTCCCATCCGCTGCGTTGAAGCTGAGGTCATTGATGATTCAGAAGGCCATAGAAACGAGCCGACCTCTCCCCTCAAGAAAGCGTCCTCCCTCTCCATCTGAAGCTCGAGCGCTACTGGAAATGATCGAAGTACCCAAGTCGACCACCGAGATGACGAATGGTCACCCTACCTTTCGCGCCATAGTTAAGCGAAACGGCTGGGAGCGCCAACTCAAAGATGCGTTGTTGCGCGCCGGATATACCGAAGATCAAGCCTTTACGCTGCAACGCGACGGCATGCGCACGCGAAGGGGGGCTGCAAAAAAACCGGCAATTGGTACCGGCGACGACTAACTCTGGGCCTACCAATCTGGGCTCCGAAGGTCCGAGCAACACCGCACGGGCCAGGAGAATCAACATGACCAGCAGTCTAGTCCCTCGCCTATTCGCAGGCTTGGTGGAAGCAACCGCCGCCCGAAACATCTCACGCACTGTAGCGTTCGAACTTGCGCAATCTGGCATGCTTGAAACGTTCAAGCTCGGCAATCGACGCTACGTCTACATAGACTCGCTTGACACGCTAGGCGCCCGCGTCACAGATGGTAGTGAGCAGGAGACTGCGAATCATGGCCGCTGATGATTCGCTGCGATCCTCCATCCAACCGAGCCGGAACCACTCAGGACACACGCCTCACCACGGCGAGCCTTCCGGCGCGACACCTGCGACCCCAGCCGCCCAAGCCATCGCCTTCGCAAAGGCGATTGATCCGGATGCTTCCCAGTTCGAATTTCGAACGTTTGCAGAGACTGGTCGCAACGGCCCGGCAGGAAAGCATCGCAAAGGGGTTACCGAGCTCGCCGCATTCCTGATCTGGTGCGACGAACAAGGTCGCGCAGCCTTCATGGTGATCAATGAGGGAGGGCAAGACGATGCAAGCATCAATCGCGTACGCGCACACTTCGTCGACATCGACAGGAAGGATTTCGAGAGCGACGAAGCATGCGAACGTGCCATTCGATTCGCTTTGGAGGGCCGGCACCACGATACGGATCCGATGCCGCCCGATTGGCCTGCACCCTCCATCGTGGTCAGTAGTGGCGGCGGCGGCGCACACGCGTACTGGTTGGTAAAGAACTGCGAGCCGGCGCTGTTCACCAAAATCCAGCGAGAGCTTGCCCGTAAGTTCAACGGTGACGCCTCCTGCTCCAACCTATCGCGTGTGATGCGAGTCCCTGGATCCATCCATCGCAAGGGATGGCCCACGCCAGTCGAGTTAGTCGCCTGTAATCCGGCCCGGCGTTACACGTTGGAGCAACTGAGACATGGGCTGTCCTTAAACATTGTTGCGGATCAATCTGAGCGTCAGCCGGCCGTGTGCGACGCTGACCCCTCGGACGACCCCGTTCTACGAGTCATTGGTCCGTACATCAAAGCGGACGGACGTACCGGCCCTCACTCCCGGGTCGACGTCATCTGTCCCAATCACTCCAATCACTCCCTCCCGGACGGTCTCAGCTCAACGGTCTACATGCCTCATGGCTACAACGGAAGGGCACGCGGCTTCCGCTGCCTGCATGGCGGATGCGTCGAAGTGACGCTGAAAGACTTCTTGACGTTTGTCGGTTACTCCGATGAAGAAAATTGCCCCAACTTCAACTCCGACGACGGCCTCGCCTGTCGCTTTGTTAATTGGCTCGATGGACGCGCAATGTATAGCCGGGGGATGTGGTACGTCTGGCAGAACTCTCACTGGCTGGAAGATTCAACCGAAATCAGGCGTCTTCTCAAGACTTTTGCGAAAGAGCTCAGCCTTGAAATTGGAAGGCGGTATGGCGCGGCCGCTGGTGGCGGTGATTCTGCAGCGAAGACGAGACTGAAGACCAGTTACAAGCTGCTCGATGTCAGGAAGCAGGAGGATGTGCTCAAGGCCGCTGCCGTAATGCTTACCATTTCTGAAGGCGAGTTGGATGCAGTTCATTGGTCCCTCTCGACACCTAACGGAGAGGTGGATCTGCGCACCGGCACCCTTTCAACCGCCGCCCCCATGACTCGGTCCACTAACTGCACCTCTGTTCCCTACTCGTCTGATGCAGATTGCCCGCGCTGGCGCCAGTTTCTTAGGGAGATCTTTGTAACTGACGAGGTAATTTCGTACGCCCAACGATTTTTTGGCTATGCGCTCACTGGCGAAACTAGGGAGGAGACGATGCTGGCCGGCTATGGATGCGGCGCCAACGGAAAAAGCGTATTCGCTGAAGCCATTCGATCCGTGCTGGGAACTTATGTAGTTACTGCTGATCCATCGGTAATCACTGCCGGCACTCGCCAGTCTGGCGCTGCAAGTCCAGACACAGCGCGACTGGTCGGCAAGCGTCTGGCTTTGCTCAATGAGTCCCGTCTTGGCGACAAGCTCGACGACGGAATGATCAAGAAGCTCGTCTCCATCGAAAAAATGGCTGCCCGCCGACTCTACGGAAACCCCTTCGAGTTCACGCCCACCGCCAAGTTATTCCTGCGAACTAACAACAAACCACAAGTTCATGACGGCTCGGATGGCATGTGGCGTCGCCTGCAACTCCTCCCGTTCGAACGGCATTTTCCGCGGGCCAGTCGCGACCCCCAGCTGCTGGAGAAGCTCCTGGAGGAATGTGAGGGAATTCTGAGTTGGATGGTCCAAGGTGCCGTCGACTGGTACCGGACCGGTCTTAGGCCACCGGCCATCGTCAAAGAGGCCACTAAAGCCTACCGCGCCGAATCCGACACGCTAGGCGAGTGGTTGTCGGACCGCGTCGAACATGGCGGTTTCACCCCCACTGCGGCGCTCTTGCACGATTACGTCCGCTACACCGGTGTCAAACAGCCAGTGTCAGTGCAAGCATTCGCTCGCGCACTTGCCGCGCATGGCTTCAGCCCCCATCGAACTCAGCACAGTCGAGGGTTCAAAGTGACACTGAAAACGATCACCGCAACAGACTTCGTGTAATCCATTTTGGGAAATCCTATTCCGCGATGACTGGAGAGACAGTTTGACGGCTTCTCAGCAAACGTCTTGGGGAATTGTCATCTTAGAAGACTTTCAAGAACGTGAGTCAGCACCGTCAGTTGCCGCCAAATCAGAACCACACCAATGACTTATGCGTGACCAAACTCGGTCATCCCAGCGACGAAACCGTCACACGACAAGCGAACAAGGATGCGGGCATGGGGAACACGACGTTCTGGAATGCAGAAAAGCGCCAGCGGAGTGCCGCAATGCGGGCTTATCGAGAGCTGTGGCGAGGATTGCCGCTGGACGTGCAGTGGAAAATGGAATGTTTCGTCTATGCGCAACGCGGCGCTGGCCGGCTTGATTCCACCATTCGGCGGGAGCTTTGCGATTGGCTCGACGCGATGCGGCCATGGCAGGCGACGGACGCGAAACTGTTGCGGATGTGGCGCACAAGACAGCGGGACGTCGAGTTGCTAAGGTCCTCTTTCCACTCACGTTCGGTTTAGTGGAAGAGGCTGACTGGATCTAACCCCTCGACCAATGCCACTAGAACACCTATGCCTCTCACGGCATCATGGAACTCGGCCGCAGGATCTACCGCCAAGAGTTATACGGCATCACGTGCGGGACTTACTATCTATGATCGCGCGATCGTGTCCCGTGCAAGTTGCATCAGGCTCAGCGGGACTTTGTCTTACCTCCTGCGACGCATAGGAGCAACCATTAGCCTCGTAGCAGCTATTTGCCACCTAGCGCACAACGCCTTACCACTCTACTGGCGACATTGTGGCGAGGTTAGTGATGCCATCACCGAGTTGCCAGCGACCTCTGTCGTAGTGTTGGCTCAGATATGATCTCCGAGACTCGCTGCTGACTTTTTTAGTAGGAGTTGTCACAATGCAAAAACTCAGATAAGCCCTTAGCAACTCGCCTCATCAGATAAGAACGGACGGGATTAGGTCGATGAGAACTACTAGTGCGGCTTTCCGTTTCGTCGACCTTTTCGCCGGGCTGGGCGGCTTCCACGTCGCCCTTGACGAGTTGGAGGGTCGTGGCGTGTTCGCGGCTGAATGGGACCCCACACTTAGACGTCTCTACAAAGTCAACTTTGGCATCGATGCTTGGGGTGACCTTAATGAACTCAGCAGCGATGAGATCATCACGCACACCGTGCCAGATCACGACCTCCTAACGGCGGGTTTCCCATGCCAACCGTTCTCAAAGGCTGGAGACCAGTTGGGCTTCAAGGATACGAATCAGGGCAATCTTTTCTTCAAGGTGCACGACATCTTGCGCGTCAAAAAGCCGCGACACTTCATTTTGGAGAACGTACCCAACATTCTTAAGCACAACGGTGGGCGCACCAAGACAAAGATCTTGCGGATGTTGAAAGAGCTGGGCTACTCCGTCGGTGTTCAGCACTTCTCGCCTCACGAATTCGGCATCCCGCAGGTGCGAGACCGTGCCTACTTCGTTGGTTCACTTGAGGGACTCGACCATTTCGAGTGGCCCGACAAGCGCAAGGAACCCACAGAGATTCATCGGGTACTTCGTCACGACGTACCTTCGAGGCGTGCCATTCCAGAACAGACATTGCGAGCCATCGACATGTGGGGAGACTTCTTGCAGCGCTCCCCCGCTACACTGAAGCTGCCTTCGTTCCCCATCTGGTCGATGGAGTTCGGCGCGACTTACCCCTACGAGGATGAAACTCCGTCAGGAGTATGGGCTCGCAGACCTGTCTGGGGGCTTCGTCAGATGGGCTTAAAGGGCAGCTTCGGCCAATCTCTCGATTGCACGATCGAGGAACAGATGAGGAGAATACCGAGCCACGCCAATCGAGAAGGCGACTTCCTTTTCCCGCAGTGGAAGCGCACTTTCATCAGGCAAAATCGTGAGTTTTATCAAGCCAACCGCTCTTGGATTGATCCCTGGTTAGCGCGATGGAGGCCTCAAGAGTTCTACTCAAGCTTCCAGAAGATGGAGTGGAATGCCCAAGGTGAAGACCGGGACATCGATAACTTCGTGCTACAGATGCGTGCTTCTGGGCTGCGGGTCAAGCGCCCCACAACCTCCCCAAGCCTGATTGCATTTACAGAGACTCAAGTACCTATCCTTGGCTCTAATCTGACCGGTAAACGTCGCTATATGACACCGGCCGAATGCGCCGAGCTTCAATGCCTCGGCAGCATCAAGTTGCCCGCGTCCGACCTCGACGCATATAAGGCATTAGGCAACGCAGTCAACGCCCGTGTAGTCAAAGCCATCGCGGAACGACTCTTGTATGGACCCGCCGCGAGCATTTCCTCTGAACTCGAACCGTTGGGAGCTACTGCGTGACCGACCGTATTGAACATGAAGACGACGACTTAGACCAAGAGGACCCACGCACCACGCTGTGGGAGGGTATAGCCAACGCGATCGCTACCCTTTCGGATGCAACTGACACGCCAACTGGAGTGAGGGCAGCATCCTCCTCTATCCACATCGATGACATCGACATGACGTCTGATTCGTGGATGCCGCAACTCGCGCAGGTCCAGGACTGGCTCAATCTCGGTGTTTCGCAAAGGCTCCCCGATGCCGGACGCGATGCCTTTCTTGCCGGGCTGATCTCCGGACTCGAACTTGACAGCAGTGAGGCCATTGATAACTCAGTCTCTCCGAGCCAACTCACACCGCTTGCTTTGGAGCGCCTGAGCCAGCGAATTGAGTTCGCAGTGCGCCTGCAGAAAGCGTTCACGGAGGAGATGGAGTCCGACGGCGTAACGCGCGCCTCGGCTACGAGCAACTGGGCGAATGCTTGGGAGGAGTCCGATCCGGGCTCCCACCAACTCAGCACCGAGCCTGTCACCGCCACTGCCGACGTGGTCTCCATTAACGAGCTCACCACCTCGGACCTAAACCTGACGCCCTCCTACCAGCGTGGTGATGTCTGGAGCACGAACGATCGGCAGGCCCTCATCGAGTCGGTTCTCCGAGGCATTCCGCTCCCATCGATCATTCTGCGCGAGGTGGGACCCTCTGATCCCCAGGAGGTCGTCGATGGCAAGCAGCGCCTGACCGCACTTTTGCGCTTTGTAGGCAGCCATCCGGCGGCTCTCGAAAAGGTGCACGCAGCAGATACACGTCACGCCGGTCATGACCTGCTGAAACACTTCAAGGAGGACTATCCGCGTTTCAAGAGGGCATGGAAAACCCTAGAGGGCGAGAGCCTGACCGCCGCGCTGGAGAACGTCTACTACTTCCCCTTTAAGCTCCGTAACAACGACACTGGTGGACTGAAGGGGCTCGCACTTGAGGATCTACAAGGAAAGTACTACACGCAAATCCTCAAGAACGTCATTAAGGTTGCAGGGGCCGAGATGACCGTGGAAAAGCTGTTCACAAAGACCACCGCGTACAAGGTGCCTGTGATCCGCTACACGCAGGCTGACCCACGCCAGATCCATGACGTCTTCAAGCTATATAACAAGCAGGGCGTCCACCTCAATGCCGAGGAGATCCGCAACGCCGCCTTCCACGAGATTGAACTTACCGCGGCCATCCTGACAGCGGCTGGCGATGCTGACCCGCGCGTGGACGCCGCGGACATAGCCCCATCGTTGGCCCAGGTGCCCAATTTCAAAACGATCGCGGAGTCCTTGTCGGGCTACGGCATCGGACGTGCTCGATATCGGCGCACGAAGATTCTCTCTTGGATCCTGTCAGTTTTGCTGCTCGACACTAGGGGCCAGAAGGTCAAGAGCACTGCTCGTCACATCGATGAATTCATGACCAGAGTTCTAGACGACATCCAAGATCCGCTGCGCAGTAGGCAGGTCTTGACTGACCTGTTTGACTGGCTAACGAAGGCATTCGACCTCCATGCCCGCCACCCCGAGATTTGGTCGGAGAAGTTCATGGACGGCGGCAGGGGCGCCAAGTGGCAGGAACTGCAACTCGTCGGCTCCATGGTCGGTTTAGCCTTCGCTCTCGCGGCGTCCCCCGACGACGTAGAGGACCGGATCGCGCAGAATGCTGACGACATCTTGTCCGCAACAAGCAGCGACGCGTGGAAACGAATCGATAAAGCACAGACCAAGACCCAGTGGGACTACATCGCTCGAATCGCCAAGGGCGTGCTCACACTACTGGATCTTGACCCTGGCCACGCATCAGAGGCTGTCCGGGATCGCTTCGGGTCGTCGGGCTACGAGTCCCTTGAGGGCACGATCCTTCTGGAGGGGGATCGGTAAGCTCGTCGTGTTACCGCCATTGACCGAGAACGTTTACTTCTATCCGCCCGCCCCGTCTGCGGTGGATTCTTGGTGGTCTCGCTACGCCAGCCAGTTGCAGGACCTCAGCACTACTGCCCGCGCCGCCGTAGAGGCCGACAGCCGTTATATCCTCGAGCGCGGCATCTTAGGCGCCGGCGAGCCCGGTCCGCATACGTGGCCCACGAGACGCGTCCGTACAGGTCTAGTCATGGGCTCGGTCCAATCCGGCAAGACTGCCTCTATGCTGGGGGTATCCGCGCTGGCGATGGACCAAGGTGTCGACATCGTCGTATTGCTCGCTGGCACCCGGCTGTCACTCTGGCGCCAGACCTACGGTCGGGTGCTAGAGCAACTCGACTCGGGGCCGGACGACGCCGGAAAGCGGTCGCGGCGCATTCTCTGTCCTGCAGCGGCACTCGCGCTCTCTGAGGCAAACGTGCCATTGAGTCGGATCTATAGCCTCCTGCCGGCCACCGTAAAGCAGAGACTGTCCCAGAGACGCCCCATCATTTTGATCGCCATGAAGCAGACGAACCACTTGCGGGCGCTCGGCGAAAACCTGCGCAAGAGTCTCTTCGGCGCGGTGAGGGAACTCAACCGTCCCGTGCATATGCTGGTTCTCGATGACGAAGCCGACGACGGCTCGATCCTCGACGCGGTTGTCGAAGTATCCGAGGACCCGGTTTATGGGAATCTCAAACAGATCCCACGTGTTATCGCCAACCTGTGGGAACCGCCGCAAGGGTCCCCTGACAACTTATTCGCGACTTACATCGCCTATACGGCGACGCCCCAGGCCAACCTTCTTCAGGAGGACCATAACCCCCTAGCGCCGCGCGACTTCATGATCTCTCTTCGCACTCCGCTCGACATGGGCCATTCGGTAGACACAACTGCCCCTGGCAACCTCACCGCTCCTCGTTCATCAACCTACCCCGAGCCTCTCGGAATACGGTCTTACTACACTGGCGGTGAGGTTTTCTACCGTCGAGGCGAGGCGGCAGGGCTGTGTGTGCCCACGACAAATACGCAACAGGACCTAGCTGACGCTGTTAGAGCCTTCTTGGTGGCGGGCGCCATCCGCCTGCACCGCTCAGGCAAGCTCGGCCCGAAGTCTGCAATCACAGCTAGGTTTAACACCAAGGACGAAGCCCATGCCAGCGCGGCTCCGCCGCATTCGATGCTCTACCACCCTTCAGCAGGAATCCAAGACCACTTCCGAGGCGCTGAGGAGGTGCTGCTCTGGGCCGGGATCCAAGACCGCGCCGAGGCTCGGAATCTGCTGAACGAAGGAGATGCTAGGCTCCCCAACACACTGGTGAACGACCTGCAGGCGGATCCCGCACCGTGGGTGGAATGGCTTGACAAGTATGTCGCCTCTGCCGCCGCAATCGAGGACGAGTTCGATTGCCTGCCGCGGAAAACCTTCCCGGACTGGCAAACTGTCGAAACACTGCTTATCGATGAGGTGATCCCAGGGACAAGGGTCGCCGTGGTCAACAGCGACCCTACCGCTGATGACCGCCCTGCCTACGCACCGAGTCAAGACCCAAGTACCTGTATGTGGAGCGCCGCTCGTGACCTCAGCACGATCTTCGTATCAGGGAACGTCATGGCACGTGGACTGACGCTGGAAGGAATGACTACAGCGTTGTTCCAACGCTCATCAGCTAACCCGTTGGCCGACACACAAATGCAGATGCAACGCTGGTTTGGATACCGCGGGTCCTACATAGAACTCTGCCGCATCTTCGCGTCCCGCAACCAACTTGACCTCTTCCGCGCCTACCACGATGTCGACGAAGCAGTTCGCACTGCTATCACCGAGCGCATGATGTGCGGCGCCCCTGAACCAACGGTTCTGCAGGGTGTCAACTTCCAAGCTACCGGCAAGATAGCGAGCGTTGGCAATCTTCCCCTTTCTCCTGGCGCCCGTCCTTTCGTTACAGTCATCAATGAAGGCCATCACCCAGACCCCAATACAGCGGTCTTGGCAGACTTCTTCGCCCGTCCATCCAGCGATGTTACGGTTTCCAACGTGCTGCGAGGCCGGATCCTGAACGTGCCACTCGAACTTGCCGAGGCTGCAGAACTTTTGGACCGCCTCGCCTTCTCCAGATACCAGCCCGGGTGCGAGGGTTTACATGCGGACCTCTGGAGCCGCGTTGAAGCCCGAGCACACGCAGTCTCCCCCATCCCGGAACCGCCTTTCTATCGACCGCCCGTGAGGCATGGGAAGGGACATGTACCCCGCCACGCCTGCCCCTATGCTATAGCCGCCTACCTTCGACTCTGGTCGGCGAGCCTTACTCGCTCGATTACGGGACTTTTTATCACTGGCCAACCCGGCGAGCTATGGTCCTACGCCGACCTCAATCGCAAGAAAGCTGGGCAGCCACGGTTCTGGGTTGGCATTCGCTACGGAGATGGTGTTGCCGTGTCCAACGGTCCGCTGTCACAGCTACCGTTCCAAATCCGCACCACCAACAAGAGGGTAGTTAGGGGCGAGCTCAAGACAACTTGGGGAGCTAGCGATCCGAACGCTGGCACGGGCCAGTATCGCGGGGACGTGTACTTCGATTACTACCACCGCAAAACGGCAGTGCCGCCGAACAGCAACACAGCCTGGCGACCCAGCGGCTCCGACGGTCAGATCCTCTTTTATGTCAACCAACATCCGGACGACTTGCACCCGACCGTGGCAGTTGGAGTCTGTCTCCCTGCGGGAGGCCCCGAACAGTTCTCGGCTACCCGTGCCGGGATGTCCATCGTCTCGAGGAGCCTCTCATGACAAGTTACGAAGAAGTTTTGAATCAGATTAGCGCCGTCCCTGCGGGCATGACAGGAGATGACCGAACAATTACGTGGTTAACCGACATGCAGGTAGTCGGTATCGCTCGAGACAGCCATGGACACCTGGAACTATTTCTTGCAGGCGACAGATTGCAGCCTCGGACTAACACCGTGAAGTCTGCAATTCATTATCATTCGTGGCACCGCAACACCCAGCCTCCACTGAGCGCCAACCGCATCCGCTTACCGGCTCTAGGGCACTTCGACCAAGTCGGTGCATTCATCGCAGTTGAATTGTTGCGCGAGAACGCTGACGAAAATCTTGAGCGCGCCTTCGCCGCCACCGAGCCCCTGATCGAACTCGCCATCAAACGCTTGGAGATTTCCGAGAACGCGGTCCTCGGCCTTGTCGGCGAACTACTCCTTCTCGACGCTCTCTGTCGTTGTGCACACGATGTCCACGTCGGGCTGGTCATTCAGGCTTGGGATGGCTGGCGCCGCTCTGCAAGAGACTTCACGTGGGAGGGCACAGGCGTTGAGATAAAGACCACAACTCGGAGCACATCAAGTCACGCCATCCATGGCATCCACCAGATAGAGCCTACCCCTTCAAGTGATGACTGTCCCGGGGAAGCACGCCTGCTGCTCGTAAGCATCGGTCTAAATCAAGCAGATCCCCACGCGCCCGCCTTGTCGATCCCCTCTCTGGTGGAAAGCATCGTCGAGCGACTCACAGCAACAGGGGCCCACAGCTTTGTCGAGGAGTTCCTTAAGCGCGTTGCCATGTACGGCTCAGAGTCGGGAATCGGATACGAGCATGCCAGGATGTCCAAAGAGGTGCCGTTTACCACCCCTTTCACCGTGACCTTCGTTCGCAGCTACGACATGGCGGACCCAGCCATCGAGGTCCTGCGGCGCGATGAGGTTGTTACCTATCACCACGTGGACGCTAAATCGCTCACTTTCCGCGTGGAGCTTCCCGCGACGATTAGCTTGGACAATCCCGTCGCAGGTTCCAGGCGCGTTGCGGAGGCGATTCTGGGGCTGCACAGGTTGGTACCCACGAACTAGTATCCTCATCAGAACGCATTGCAAAATTGATACGCTCAAATACGGCAATGCAGTCCGCACTTGGTCGAGTATTTGAGATCTCCTGTGTTGATTTCCACGCAAAACTGAGCCGGGATTTCCATCCAAAATTGAGCCACCCGGTTGCGGGGTGAGCTTAGCTCAGGGATGCGGTTGAGTGGTGGCGGACTCCTTGTTGACGGCGGTGGTGTGGTGCCGGAAGCGGTAGCTGTCGTTGCCGGTCTCGATGATGTGGCAGCGGTGCGTGAGGCGGTCGAGCAAGGCCGTGGTCATCTTGGCGTCGCCGAAGACGTTGGCCCACTCGGCGAAGCTGAGGTTGGTGGTGATGGCGAGACTGGTGTGTTCGTAGAGCTTGCCGATCAGGTGGAACAACAAGGCGCCACCGGCTTGCGAGAACGGCAGGTAGCCCAGTTCATCGAGGATGACCAGATCGGCGCCGATCAAGCGGTCGGCCAGCTGGCCCTGTTTGCCGGCGGCCTTCTCCAGTTCCAGTGTGTTGACCAGCTCAATGGTCGAGAAGAAGCGCACGCGACGCTGCTGGTGCTGCACGGCCTGCACGCCGAGGGCGGTGGCCAGGTGAGTCTTTCCGGTGCCGGGACCACCGACGAAGACCAGGTTCTGGCGTGCGTCCATGAAGTGCCCGCCATGCAGTTGCCGTAGCAGCGGTTCATCGACGGCACTTTGGCCGAAGTCGAAGGTGCTCAGGTCGCGGTAGTGCGGGAAGCGGGCCGCCTTGAGCTGGTACTGGATGGAGCGCACTTCCCGTTCGGCAACCTCGGCCTTGAGCAGGGCGTCCATCAGCGGCAAGGCATCGCGGCAGGCCGGGCTGCCTTGCTCGACCAGTTCCTGCAACGCCTGCGACATGCCGTGCAGGCGCAGGTGCTTGAGCGTGGACAACAGGCCATCAGGCTGCATGGCGTGCCCTCCGCAAGTGGTCGTAGCGGGCCATGTCGGCCACCGGCTCGACCTGCAAGGCCAGCGTCGGTGGCGTACTGACCGGCGCCGGCGGCGCTTCCCCAAGCAGGCGGCTGAGCACGTTGAGGATGTGCTGCTTGTTGGCCGCGCCACTCTCCAGCGCCAGTTCCACCGCGGTGAGCACGGCCTGCTCGTCGTGGCGCAGGACCAGGGCAAGGATCTCGACCATCTCCTTGTCGCCGCCGGGGCGCTGCAGCAACTGCTGTTGCAGGGTGCGGAAGCCGTCCGGCAGTTCCAGGAAGGGCGCGCCGTTGCGCAACGCACCCGGCTTGCGCTGGGCCACGCTCAGGTAGTGCCGCCAGTCGTAGAGCGTGCGGCCACCGTCGTGGGAGCGGTGGATGCAGCGGACATGCTCGGCAATCTTCTGGCCTTCGGCCACGAACACCACGCGCGCCGGATACAGGCGCACGCTGACCGTGCGCCCGGCGAAGCTGGCCGGCACGCTGTAGCGGTTGCGCTCCACGTGGACCAGGCAGGTCGGCGTGACCCGCTTGGTCTGTTCGACGAAGCCGTCGAACGGCACCGGCACCGGCATCAATGCCGGCAGTTCGTCCTGCAGGACCTCGGCGATCCTGCGGGGCCGCTGCTCCGGATGGGGCAGTGCCTGCCACAGCGCCTTGCAGCGCTCCTCCAGCCAGGCGTTGAGTTCGTCCAGGTGCTTGAAGTGCTGCGGCACGGCGGGCCAGACGCGCCGGCGTGCGTCCTGCACGTTCTTCTCGATCTGTCCCTTCTCCCAGCCGGAGGCCGGGTTGCAGAACTCCGCCTCGAACAGGAAGTGGCTGACCATGGCTGAGAACCTGGCATTGACGCTGCGCCGCTTGCCGGCATGGACCTTGTCCACCGCCGTCTTCATGTTGTCGTAGATGCCCCGCCGCGGCACGCCACCGAACACGGCAAAGGCGTGGTTGTGGGCATCGAACAGCATCTCGTGGGTCTGCTTCCAGTAGGCGCGCAGCAGGAATGCCCGACTGTGGCTGAGCTTGAACTGCGCGACCTGCAGCTTCACCTTCTCGCCGCCAATGCGCACCCAGTCCTCGCTCCAGTCGAACTGGAACGCCTCGCCCGGCGCGAAGACCAGCGGTACGAAGGCCTTGCGGGGTGCAGTGAGCAGGCGTTCGTGCTCGGCGCGGTGCCAGTCGCGGGCGAAGGCCGCCACGCGGTTGTAGGAGCCCGGATAGCCCACCGCCACCAGCCGAACGTGCATCTCGCGCACGCTCATCTTCTGCTTGCGCGGAGCCGACTGGCTGCGCCACAGCATCGCCCGCAGTTGCTCGGCGTACGGGTCTAGCTGGCTCGGGGTCTGACGCGGGGGATACTTCGGCTCGACCTCGCCGCTGGCGAGGTACTTGGTGATGGTGTTGCGCGAGAGCTTGGTGCGACGGGATATCTCCCGGATCGGCATCTTCTCGCGGAAATGCCAGCGGCGGATGAGGCTCAGAACGTCCATCTTGATCACTCCTGGTGGCTCCGGTCAGGGCAGACCGGAAGGCTAGGAGGTGGCTCAAGATTGGACGGAAATCCGCTGGGTTAGTGGCTCAGTTCTGGATGAAACTCAACAATCTCCTGGGCCGGCTGACCCGAAGCATCCAACTCCTAATGTCCTGAGAGGTATTCGTATAGGGAGTTGAGAATGCATTGCTCGAAGAATGCGTTCGTCATGATTTCCCCACTAATCGCTAGCGTATGAATTCGCGTCAGCGCAGCGAAAAACTTACCTCAAAGCATGACTTAATCGCCGGGTGAGTTCGGCACGAAGCCGCTGCGCCTGGGCTGTTTTTACCGTTGGCGCCCCAAGACGTCGCGCCACATATAGTTGAGGGCTACCTCTCGGCTCATCACCCAACGACGATCCATTTCTACGTAGGCCGCCATCATTTCACCGTAGTAACGCGCCAACTCTTCATCCGAACCCTCGTACAGCGCTCTTCCGTAGAGGATGCATGCATTTGCATAAGTAACCGTGCAACGCCTTATATCTTCCTCGACCTTGTATAGCCATGCCATGGCATCGTCATAGATTCCTTGATTGTTTCTGGGGGATTGCTGTATCCAGGCGTGACCGCATTCCACGCACTTCATTGTAGGGTTAGCTTGATCCACTACGCAGCCGCCCAAAACTACAAGCCCGCGACTGGCCGCACGTTCAAGTTCCGGCCCGGGCTTTCCGTAAGCAATTGGAACGGTGCACAAGCTTGAGCATTGGGGACACGCGATCATGGAGTTCTCCTACATCTGCAAAGGGCTGCGGTTTTGGCCATCATGGAAAGCGCAGCATAGAGCTATCAACAGCCAGAAGTAGCGCCACGACGCGCTAGGCCTCTAAACAGCCATTGAAGCCTAGGGAATCGTCCAACTTGCCTCCAGACTAGAAGTGAATATCGATACTTCGCAATGAGGCCGGGCACCAGTACCGGGTACAGGGGGTACTGTCGTGTGACCTCGGCTCTTGCTCGAATGCCACGAAGAGTATGATGCTGGGGACTTCGCAGCCCATCAGCTATGAGGTGCCGCTCGCCATGCCTAAATACGCGCCTGCATCCTTGGAATCCTGTGTTGCTTGCAGGCAACAGAAAGACAATTGCGGAATCCTGGTCAATCTTTCGGATCAACACTATTTATGCGAGAAATGCATTGAGGTGTGCGCAGAGATTGCCACCCAGCGGGGCTACCCTCCAGACTTGGTCTGTATTCCTCGATCCGAACTAGAGACCCTCAAGGCAAAGGCCGCAAATTCCGCCAGGCTCCGGGCGCTTGAAGAGCTTCTTGCGCGCCACTTCAGCACCCCAATCCGCTGACGATGCCCCCATCCCTACGACGTAGGAAGGAAAAAGCCGCCTGATTCCGCAGGCGGCTTTTCCGTACTTTTTCCGTATAACTGATCTTTTTTTCCAGTGAAACAACGATAAGTCGTTGATTTCATTGGTGGGCGGTACAGGGTTCGAACCTGTGACCCCTACCATGTCAAGGTCACGCAAGGACAAGAAAAACAAGCGCTAACGCGTCTACCGAACATCCGCCGAGATCATGCGAAATCAAATGCTTAGCGATCAGTCCACCTCCTTGCGGGGTCAGTCCGGGGTCAGTCACTTCGATCGAACGCGCTCCGTCTTGGGGCTAGTGATTTATGTCTGCTCTCGGCCGAGGCTGTGTAAAAACTCCCGGGCGCGGTGCTGCCGACGACGATGCAGCCAGTTTGAGCAACCAGCGCTGCAGTAAAAGAACTTGATGCTCAGGCTGCGATGGCCCGCACCATGCCCTCGGTGCCCATGATCTTGATCATCCGCTTCATGTTGTAGGCCAGAACTGCCAGGCTGATCTCCGTTTTGACCTTCGGTAGCGTCTTCGTCAGCAACGGCGTCGTGCCGAGCCATGATTTCAGCGTGCCGAAGACATGTTCCACCGTCTGCCTTCGCACCACCGCTGTTTGCGGCCTGGCATCCAGCAGCATCTGCATTCGTTCGAGCACATGCTCGTGCTCCCATCGTCCGATACGCCTGTAGCTGGCAGTCGTGCACTTCTTCCGGATTGGGCAGCGGGGGCAGGCGGAGGACCAGTACTTGTGCAAGGTCAGCCCTTTCTCCTCTGTCGTAAAGCGGTGGATCGCCCGTTCGCCCGCCGGACATTCGTACTCATCAGCGGCTTCGTCGTAGACGAAATCGCGTTTGTCGAACCGGCCTTCGGCCTTGGCGTTGGATGTCAGAGGCTTGGGTACCAACGGGATGACGCCTGCCTCCTCGCACGCCAGGATCTCCGGGGCACTGAAGTAACCACGGTCCGCCAGCGCCGTCATATGCTCGGCGCCAAGGGCGTCCTTGGCCTTCATCGCCATGCGTGAGAGTTGCGCACGGTCGTGACCGTCGTTTGTCACGTCGTATGCCACGATCAGGTGGTGCTTGGCGTCGACCGCCGCCTGGACGTTGTAGCCCACCGTGCCCGTGCCACGGCCACTTGAGGTCATTGATCTCGCGTCGGGATCCGTCAGCGAGATCTGGTGATCGGGGGTGGCCTCAAGCTGCTTTTCAATCTCGTCGAGCTTCTCCATCTGCGCATGCAGCTTGGCCAGCTTGTCTCTCAGCTGGGGAACGCGGCCCTCTGGCAACAAAGTGGGATCGCGATCTGACCGGTCCAGCTCGGCTAGGTAACGCGCAACGCTGTCCTCCAGTTGTTGCCGGCGCCCCTTGATCTTGCCGACGGTGAAGTTGCGATCCCGACTGTTCACTGCCTTCAGCTTGCTGCCGTCAATCGCGACGATTGCATGCGAGAAGACCTTCATGTTCCGGCACAGCGCGACGAACCGACTGCACACGGCTGTGATCGCGCCGCCGTTGTCCTTGCGGAAGTCGGCGATGGTCTTGAAGTCCGGCGCCAGTCGACCGGTCAGCCAGATCAGCTCCAGGTTCCGTTGCGCCTCCCGTTCCAGGCGCCGGCTGGACTGGATGCGAGTGAGGTAACCGTAGATGTAGATCTTGAGCAGCGCGGCGGGGTGATAGGCAGGACGGCCACCAGCCCCGCGATTGACCGCCTCGAAGCCCAGCGCGCTCAGGTCGAGCGCTTCGACGAAGGCATCGACCACCCGCACCGGGTTGTCTTCGTGGACGTAGTCTTCCAGCCGATCAGGGAGAAGAAGCCCCTGGGAACGATCAACGCCTTCCACAAATCGCTTCATGTAGAGCACCCATCGACCGGTGCTCAGATCATGCCAGTGGAGGCAGGGTTTTCACACAGCCTCGGCCAGAAGCGGACATTGCCCCCTATTCGTTATGCGCCCAACGTGCGAGGTTCTGTTTGATTCTTCCGATGTCTTCCCATGGGTCTTTCCGCCTGCGCTTCAGTCTGGCGGGCACGTCCTTGATCGAGAACGCATTCGCCTTATCTAGCTTAGATAGCTCGCTCCAGGCCAGCGGCAGGGCGACGGGCGCACCGGCGCGCCCCCGCATAGAGTAGGAGGCCACCGCGGTGGCGCCCCGCCCGTTGCGCAGGTAGTCCACAAAGATCCGCTTGTTGCGTTTGCTCTTGGTTGCGGTGGATAGGAAGCGGTCCGGCTCCGAACGGGCCAGCGCGTCGGCGAAAGCGTGCGCGAAGCGCTTGGTAAGATCCCACTCGCACCCCGGATTCAAGGGCACCACCACGTGGAGGCCCTTGCCGCCAGACACGCGCAGGAACGATTCCAGTTCCAGCTGTTCCAGCAGCTTGCGGATGTCCGTCGCCGCCTTCCTGATCTCCGAGAACGGCACGCCCTCACCGGGATCCAGGTCGAACACCACCCGGTCTGCGCGATCGGGATCTTGGGCGTGCGAGCCCCACGGGTGAAACTCCAGCGCGTTGAACTGCACCAGCTCCATCAACCCCGGCAGGTCTTCCACCACCAGGTAATCCGCGTTAGCGCCGGATTCCTCCTTGAGCTTGACGGTGTCCACCCGCTCCAGCCCCGCGGTCAGGTGCTTCTGGAAGAAGCACGGCCGCTCGATGCCCGCCGGGCACCGGATGATGGACAGCGGCCGCCCAGCAATCTCCGGCAACAAGTGGTCGGCCACCGCCAAGTAGTAGTCCCACACGTCTTGCTTCGTGATACGACTGTCGGGGAACAGGATCTTCGTGGGACTGGAGAGCTTGGGCAGATCCGCCGTTGTGGCGCCCTTCTTGCCAGCTTTCGCTGCTGTCTTGCCGGCCTTGGTGGACTTGGTCGCCTTACTGACCTTGGCGGCTTTAGCCAGGCTCGGTGCCTTGGCGGGCTTTTCTGCCCGGTCGCTGTCGGCCAGATCCGCCACGTCCTTGTCGGGGCGAATGGCCTTGAGCGAGGGCTGGCGTAACAGGTCCTGCCGGCCGATGCCGCGAAAAAACACCTCGACCACAAAGCGCGGGGCAAACCAGGTGGCGGTGCGCAAGTCGGTGTCGGTGGTTCCCACGAACGCGGTGGGCTTCTTGCCCCCACGCTTGGCCAGCTTCTTAGTGACCTCGCGCATCAGTTCGTCGTTGAAACCGGTTCCCACACGGCCCACGTAGCGCCAGCCGTGCTCGGCATCCGGCTTGGCCAACAGCAGTGATCCGAACCCGGTTCGGCTGCCCTTCGGAGCGGTGTAGCCCACCACCGCGAATTCATCACTGACCAGCTGCTTGGTCTTGCGCCAATCCTCGCTCCGACCACCGTGGTAAGGACGGTCGGCGCGTTTGGAGATGATGCCTTCGAAGTGGCGATCCCCCGCGAGCTTGAAAGCTGCCTCCCCGTCGCCCTCAATGTGAGAACTGAACGCCAAGTGGGCCGGTGCGTCGTCTAGAAGTTCCTGGAGCAACGCTTTGCGCTCGAGGAGCGGTGCGCCCGAGAGGTCCACCCCGTTGAGGTGGAGCACGTCGAACAGCACATAGGCCAGCTTGCCCTGGCGTTCGCCTGACAGTGTGGACTGGAGCAGGTTGAAGTCCTGCTTGGTGCCTCTGCCGGCGATGAGCTCACCGTCCAGCGCCCCGGACTCGAGGCCCAGCGCTGCAACCGCGTCGCGGATCTCGGGAATCTTCGCGGTCCATTCCAGCGCGTTGCGAGACCACAACCTCACTTCGCCCTTGGCGATGGTGGCCAGGATGCGGTAGCCGTCCCACTTGAGCTCGTGGATCCACTGCTCGCCTTCGGGCGGGGACTCGCCCAGTTTGGCCAGTTGGGGCTCGAACGGCCCTGCGGGGGCGGCGCCCTTTTTGGCCTTGGGCAAAGCGGAGGCTTTCTTCGCCCAATCCTTCTTGCGTCCCTTTTTTGCCGGGACCGCCGTTAGCTTCTTCTTGTTCGTCTTGCCGGAGCCCGCGCGCTTGAGATCCACGGCCGGCGCCTCTGCCACGTCGGCGAGCAGATCGTCGGCCTCCAGCGTGCCGGCGTAGTCGTCCTTGTCTTTGAACAGCAGCCACTGTGGTTGCTTGGCGGGTTTGCCTGAGCGCACCAGATGCCAGCCGCCCTTGAGCTTGGTGCCGAACAGTTCAAAGCGCAGGTGGCCTTTAACGAGTTGCTCTTCGGGATCGCCGTCGGTGGCCCACACGCCGTGATCAAACTGGGCAACGTGCCCGCCGCCGTATTCCCCCTTGGGGATTTCGCCTTGAAAGGTGGCGTAATCGATGGGGTGGTCTTCAACCTCCACCGCCATGCGCTTCACGCTGGGGTCGTAGCTGGGTCCTTTCGGAACCGCCCAGCTCTTTAGGGCGTCGCCCACCTGCAAACGGAAATCGTAATGCCGGCGGCTGGCGTGGTGGAGCTGGACCACGAAGATCGCCCGTTGTCCCTTCGGGACCGCCTTGCCCGGCTCCGGTTCGCGCGTCTTGTCGAAGCTTCGCTTGCGACGGTAGTCGGTCAGGCTCATGGCGTAGGGCTACTTGCCCAGATGCTCGCGAACCGCTTTGGAGGTATTGCCCACCGCCTGGATGACATCTCGCAGCTCCTTCTCGGAGATGCCCAATTCCTTGGTCCAGTATTGGACCTCGTAGTCCTCCCTCAGGTTGATGCGATCCCGGTCTGGGGAACCGGACTTGCTCTTGTTGTCGGACATGGATATTTCTCCTTCGGTGGTGATTCAGGAGGCCTTGCGGGCACTGGATTTCTTGGTGGCCTTGCTGGCTTTCTTTGCGGGCGCTTTGGCCGCTTTAGCCGGGGAATTGGCTTCTGCTTTCTTGGCTGCGCCCTTGGCCGGCGTGCGCTTCTTCGTGTCCAAGCTCTGTTGGAGCAGCGACATGAAGTCCACCACGTTGGTGGCGGCGTCTTCGCGCGGCTCGGGCTCTTCGAACGTGGTGGTGGCGCCGGCGGACTTGATGCGCTTCTTGATGATGTCCGACAGCCGTGATCGGAACTCGTCGTGGTAGTCGGCCGGATTCCATTCGGATGTCATCGAATCTATGAGCTGCTCGGCCATCTCAAGTTCTTTGGGCGCCAGGCGGTAATCGGCCGGCTTGCCCTCGGGAAGCTTGTATTCGTCGAACTCGACCAGCTCTTGCGGGTAGCGCAGGAGGATCAACACCAGCGCGTCCCCGTCCCCGTCGGGCATGACGGCGCACATATACTCCCGCGTGCGTATGACCACACGGGCGATGCCCACCTTTCCTGACTTCTTCAGGGTCTCGCGCAGCAGCACGTAGCCCTTCTCGGCTTTCTTGCCCGGGACCAGGACGTAGGGCTTCTCGAAGTAGCGCAGGTTGATGCTGGACGCGTCCACGAACGTTTCCACGTCCACCGACTCATGCGATTCGGGCGCTGCAGCCGCGATATCCTCTTTCTCGATGACGACGTAGCTGCCTTTGTCATACTCGAAGGCCTTGACGATGTCCTTCCACGGCACTTCTTCGCCAGTGTCCGCGTTCACCCGCTCGAAACGGATGGGCTTTTTATCCCGGGAGTCGAGCATGCGAAAGCTCAGGTCCGTTCGGCGCTCGCCGGACATGAGGGACACGGGAATATTGAGCAGACCGAAGGAAAGCGATCCGGTCCAGATTGGGCGGGCCATGGCAGGCTCCAACGTGTGCGAGCATCACTTGTAGGTCCGGCCGCGTGAAATCGGTGTCACCCCGTCCGCGGATGCTGCGATATGGCAAGCCCGCTCGCGGGGGCTTCCGGTCGTCGGCGCTTGAGTGGGGGAAACTCCGGCGTCATGGTGGATGCACTCGCTGCATCGAGGCAAGGACTGAGCGGCCCCTTCTTTCTCAAGCCGCCCTTGGCAGTAGGCGTCCACGTCACAGAGCTGATGTTCGAAGAGAACTGAAGACACGCCGCCTGGTGGCCGAGGCACCTGCCTTGGCCACCTTGGTCTGTTCAGAGCATCGGCGGATCCGTCTCACGGCCAAAGTGCTTATGCAGGGCCAACGCCTCGAGGAACTGGTTCACCGCCGCGTCTTCGGGCTCGCTCTGAAGCAACAAGCCAGGATCGCCCTCATCCCTCAGCACGCCGGCCCCTTCGACGAACGCGACCGCTTCGCCCAGCGCCAGAATGGTCTTGAGATGGCGGAACTGGTCCTTCACGAACTCCGCCGCCCTCCCATCGCGAGCCCACACCTTCGCTGTTCCCTCGCCGTCAGGAATGATGACCCCGTCGAACAGGACGGACGGCTCGTTCTCAAAGGAGGCGTCCGCATCGATCTCACTGCCATCGGCTGCGGTAAAGATTCCCACGCGTGGTCCCACCAGTCGGCCGACGGCTCCGGCGTCCAGCAAGGCCTGCTGGGCTTCCGCCACCTGGTCGCCGTCGACGCCGTCGGCCACGAAGATGGCGACCTTGCGCGTTGCCACGCCCGTGTTGCCCGGGCGAGCAAACATCGACAACGGCGGGGAAACGTCCACTTCTGCCTTGGGCGGCTTCGGCAGCGCCCGGGGCATGGCATCCGGAAGCGGCATCCCCAGTCCTTCGGCTACCTGCGCCGCCAGCTCTTCCGAGGCATTGCGAAGCATAGAGACCACCCTCTGGCGAATCGCGGGCACTGTCAGCTTCGAGAGCTCGAAGCGGAACGCGGCCGCAATATGCGCTTGCTCCACCGGTGTCTGGCTGTTGAAGAACAGGGCCGCCTGATTGAAGTGCTCGGCGAACTTCTCGGGTTTGCCGCGCACCTCGTCCTGCTCCACCGGCTCAGGGAAGGAGACAAAGCCGGCCGCCCCGGCCTGGAAGGGACAGCCGCCCCCCAACGAGTTCGGCTCGTAGGAGACCTTGCCGCGGTGGATGGCCTGGCGATGCAACCCGTCGCGCTGGTTGTTATGAACTGGTGCGATGGGCGCATTGATCGGAATTTCGTGGAAGTTGGGCCCGCCGAGTCGGCTCAGCTGAGTGTCCACATAGGAGTGAATTCGACCTGCAAGCAAGGGATCATTAGTGAAGTCGATGCCGGGCACCACGTGGGCCGTGCAAAACGCTACCTGCTCTGTCTCGGCGAAGAAGTTGTCGGGATTGCGATTGAGCACCATCCGGCCCAGTGGGGTAATGGGCACGAGTTCTTCCGGGATGATCTTGGTCGCGTCCAGGATGTCGAACGAAAACCGCTCGGCATCTTCTTCCGAGAAGATCTGCACGCCCAATTCCCACTCCGGGTAAGCGCCCGCCTCGATGGCTTCCCACAGGTCGCGGCGGTGGTAGTCCGGGTCGCAGCCCGAGATCTTCACGGCTTCGTCCCAGAGCAAAGCGTGTGTGCCCTGCAGTGGGGTCCAATGGAACTTCACGAAGGACGATTGGCCCTGATCGTTGACGAAGCGGAAAGTGTGAACACCGAAGCCCTGCATCATGCGGTAGCTGCGCGGAATGGCGCGGTCGGACATCAGCCACATCAGCATGTGGGTGGACTCGGGCATCAGCGAGACGAAGTCCCAGAAGGTGTCGTGGGCCGAGGCGGCCTGCGGCATTTGGTGGTGCGGCTCGGGCTTGACCGCATGCACCAGGTCAGGAAACTTCATCGCGTCCTGGATGAAGAACAGGCATATTGTTGCCCACCAGGTCCCAGTTGCCCTCGTCGGTGTAGAACTTCACAGCAAACCCGCGCGCATCGCGCGCGGTGTCCTTACTGCCTCGCTCTCCTCGACCGTAGAGAACCGTACGAAGACTGGCGTGATCTTGCCTGCCTTCTGGAACGGCGCCGCGCGTGTCAGTTTTCGCTGGTTCTTATAGCTAGCTCTCGAAGAAGCCGTGTGCGCCCGAGCCTCGCGCGTGCACGATCCGCTCAGGAATCCGTTCGTGGTCGAAATGCGTGATCTTCTCGCGCAGGATGAAGTCCTTCAGCAGGGCCGGGCCACGCAGGCCTGCCTTGAGCGAGTTCTGGTTGTCGGCGATCGGCACGCCCTGGTTGGTTGTCAGGCGTTGGCCACTGCTGTCCACACGCACGCGATCGAGGGAACCGACAGTCGGATTTGCGCCTTCTTCAGCACGGGTTCCCAGTTTTCTCGGACGTATTGGTCTCCGCCAGGGTGCTGGCCGTCACCAACGAGGACGGCGGAACGATTTGGGTGCCCTCGGGCGGATCCAGCGCCGCTTCGCGCCCGTGCTCGGCTGCTTTGTTCTCGTTGAACGGCATGGCGGCAGCCGTTGCCTCCACCTCCGCGCTCTGCTCAGCTGCCAAGTCATCCGAACCTTGAGGTGGGGCCTTGGACGCGGAACTGTCAGAGTTGCGAGCAGCAGAGGCACTAGCCACGCTCTTCTTGTCTTTTGGGGAGTTCTTGCGTGACGTCGCCATGGGACTGTTTTCCTGTCTGAATTGACAAAACCCCAGCCACCCTCAGGAGGTTGGGGAGTGCGTGAAGATGGTAAAAAGCCCGCCATAAGGCGGGCTTTGCTCACAACATGTCTTCTCGGGCTTGCTCGGCGCGGGCTGCGCCGATTGCGGTCTCGACTTTCTTGACCTCTTCGGGCGGGGGCAGCACGGCTGGCATCCCCAAGCTCTGGATCCACAGCTCCCGGCACCATCCCTTGGTGTGGTAGAGGTGGTGATCTTCGTCCTCCTCCACCTCGTCGTAGGCCGCTTTCAGGACTTGGGCTACCTTGTCATCGGCTGATTCTGCGACCTTGCCGATCAACTCCCAGTTGGAGTGATCCTTGGTCTCCGCTAGAACAACGCATTCGCACGCGACCAGCTCCGCTGCCGCGGGATCGGCGTTCGCCTTTGCCAGCTCAATGGCCGCCACCAGCGAAGCGCCGTTGTGCGCGCAGACTTCACGGCCCGGGCTCATCTCCTCGGTGTCCATCCCGAGCTCGCTGAATACGCGGGTGAGCACTTCCTCGTGGTGCTGGGTCTCTTCCAGGTATTCCTGCCATTCCTCGCGCAGGTCTTCATTGACCGCCGCGCTGATGGCAGTCGTGTAGATCTTGATGCCGCCCCGCTCGGTTTCCAGCGACTGAAGGAGCAATTCCTTGACACCGCTCTGATCGTAACCCTTGCTTGCCATGACTGACTCCGTTAGCTGGGTGAACTAATGAGCGCATCGTGTGCGCCATGGCGCTAACGCAACGTGAAACAAATTTTCACTTCGTCAGCACTCCTTCGCGCCCACCCTGCGAATAACTGGGGAGCAATATGCACAACGGCAATGGCACCTTCTGGAAGCGCAACGGCTTGTCTATCGTCGTGCTGCTCTTCATGCTTGGAACGTGGCTGGGGCAGATCCTGACGGGACACGTTGTATACAACGAAGAACTATCCGACCTCGGCGCGCCACAACTTAGCCTGCTGGAATACCTTGCCAGCGGTCACTTCGTGTCTGCCACGTTTGAGAACTGGGAGAGCGAGTTTCTTCAGATGGGCATGTATGTGCTGCTAAGCGTCTCCCTTCGGCAAAAGGGCTCGGCAGAGTCGCGCCCATTGGATCCCTCGCAAGAAGAGGATCGCGTTGAATATGGACCGACCCCTTGGCCCGTGCGAATTGGCGGAGTCTGGCTGAAGCTCTACGAGCACTCTCTGGCCATCGCGTTTGGTGTGCTCTTCCTGCTCTCGTTCGCACTTCATTTGAATGGCAGTTGGCGCCACGAAAGCGTCCAGCGTCAGCTCGACGGGAAACCTCCTGTTGAACTTTGGGATCACCTGGCTAGCGCCCAGTTCTGGTTCGAGTCCTTTCAGAACTGGCAAAGCGAGTTCCTCGCCGTGGCGGCACTTGTCTTGCTGACCATCTTTCTGCGCCAGAAAGATTCGCCACAGTCCAAGCCGGTCGAAGCACCTCATAGTCAGACCGGGACGTAAGGCGGATATATGCGTCCTGCGCTTCTCATCATCGACATGATCAACCTCTTCGACTTCGATGGGGGCAACCAACTGGGTGTCCACGCGCTCAAAGCGTGCGGCCCTATTGCCACCCTTCGCCAAGCCTTCGCCGACCGCAATTGGCCGGTGCTGTTCGTCAACGACAACTTCATGGACTGGAACCAGGAGTTCACCGACCTCGTCGCGAAGTGCCGGCAGCATCCCGGCCCGTCAAGCGAGATGCCGCCGTGCTGGGGCCTAAGCCGGGGGAATACTACGTGCTCAAGCCGAGGCATTCGGCTTCCTCTGCACGACCCTGCCCGCGATTCTGGCGGACTTGAAGCTTCAGGAGCTTGTGATCACCGGTGTGGCCACCGACTCGTGCGTCTTGGCCACCGTGCAGGATGCCCACATGCGTGGATACAAGGTGCGGGTCCCTCAGGATTGCGTTGCCGCGCAGACCCCTTCCCGATCCACCCGCGCATTGGCACTGATGCGCGAGTCAATGAGCCTGGACACGCGAGGGGCCAAAACCGTCCTGCAGCTTGGCTGCTGAGCAGTAGAGTTTCTTCAGGCGCCCACTTGGATCCACGTGGGCGCGTGGTCACTCGCCTTCTTTTGTAGCCGAACCCATCGGTCCACGCCCGCACCTTCAGCCGCTTGGCGAGCACGGGATTGAGCAGCAAGTGGTCGATGCGCAAACCTCGGTCGCGCTCGGCGTGTTGGCGGAAATAGTCCCAGAAGGTGTAGACCCCGCTGTTCGACCCGTGAATGGTGAGAAGGCTGTCGGTCCACCCTTGCTCCAGCAGCTTGAAAAACGCTTCTCTGGATTCCGGCTGCAAGAGAGCATCCCGCCGCCACCCTTTAGGATCGTAGATGTCTTCGTCGGTCGGCACGACGTTGAAGTCGCCGATGAGGGCTACCGGATGGGGCAGATCCACCAAGTCTTGGCGTGGCGCTGTAGGCGTGCCATCCATTTGAGCTTGTAGTCGAACTTCGGACCCGGCTGGGGATTGCCGTTGGGTAGGTATAGGCAACCCACGACGATGCCCTGGACGGCCGCCTCGATGTAGCGGCTCTGCTCGTCCTTGGGATCCCAAGGCAAGCCCCGCCGGCTCTCCACCGGGTCCTGGCTCTTGGCCAACAACGCGACCCCATTCCAGGACTCTGACCCTGCCAGATGGCGCCATACCCCGCCTCCCGGATGGCGTCTTCCGGAAAAGCACCGTCCAGCGCCTTGAGCTCCTGCAGCCCCACGATGTCCGGCTGCTCCTTCTCCAACCACCCCAGCAGGTGCGCCAAACGGGTGTTGACCCCATTGACGTTGAAGGTGGCGATCTTGAGCGTCTTCTTGCGTGCCATAGGAGTGTTCGACTAAGTAGGCATCAAGGGAAGAACCTCAGTCCACGCCAACCCTTGTAACCGCCCCGTGAACTCTCATGGGTGAGAACACCACGTCGTTTACACGCGGCAAGGACTTCAATGGGTCTAACCCTGAGGAGCACCTCCATGAGAGACCGTAAAGACACGCCCGCACCGGGTGAATCAGTGGACTGCGAGGAAAGCAGTGCCAAGCGCCAGGAGCGCAAGCAGCATGAGAGCGATAACCAGGACCAAGCCCTGGAGGAAACCTTCCCCGCCAGCGACCCGGTGTCTCCCTTCGTGCCTGCCAAGGCCCCGAGTGACCTAAATCCAGCGGCGCTTCCGCCCCAAGAAGACGGAGATGCCCGCCAGGATCAGCATCAAGGCGACCGCGACAGAAAAGCCTCGGACGCCCGTCTTGAAGAACGGCGCCTCGAAATTCATCCCCAGAACGCCACCGATGACGGCCAGCACGCCGACCACCACCGTGACGAAGGTCAGCACTTTCATCGTCTCGTTGGCAGCCAAGGCGGTTTGACTGCTGAACAGCTCGAAGCTGCCCACCACCAAATCCCGGGCGTTCTCCACCATGTCCATGGCGCGTTCGTAGTGAGTGTCTAGGACTCGAAAGTGGCGGTCGGTCAGCTCATCTTCTTCTGGTCGGAAATCCGGGCGCGACAAGGCGGTGAACACGATCCGATGTGGGGCGAGCATCCGCCTCAGGCGGGAAGCGCCCTTCCGGAGCAGCCGAAGTTCGGCCAAGCAATCGCGAGGCTCCGTGGAGAGCACCTCGACTTCCAGTCGCTCAACGGCCAATTCAAAGCGCGACACCGCTTCGAAGTAGGTTCCCAGATGCCAGTCCAGCAGGGCGGCCACAAAGCTGCCGGATCCCAACGCTCCCACCCCACCTTTCGACGCCGTCCCTTGGCGGAACGTTTCCAGGAACTCCACCGGGGTGCGATGCAAGGTAGCCACGAAGTTGGAACCGGCGACGATGGTTAGAACGGTTCCCGTAAACTCGTGACCGGATGTGTCGGCCACCGCCACCACGCGAAGCCAGAAGCATTTTCCGCAGTTCTGCAGTGTGGGATTCGTCTCCGTCCCCAAGTATCCATCCACCGCCGCGGAGGGCAAGGACAAGCGCGTGGCCAGCTTATGGACGTCGTCTTCGCTTGGGTCTTCTAGGTCGACCCATACCAGTTGATCGCTCGACCGCTCCAGTTCCAGCGGTTCATCCGTGCCAATTTCACGGTTTCCTCGTTGGGCGTCAAATAGCATGGCCCGCATTCGCACCTGGCGTTTCTCGGTGACTTCGGTGACGCCTGTCATTCCTTCCTACCTATGTCATCCAGATTGAGGGATTTCTTCATGTCGCCCGATGCCATCGGTTGGCTAGCGTCTGCCATTTTGCTGGCGACGTTGGTGAAGCAGATTCGCAAGCAAGCGACCCAAGACAACGCGGAAGGGGTTTCCCGGTGGCTGTTTCTGGGGCAAATGGCGGCGTCGGTCGGATTCATCGTTTACAGCTGGTTGCTCGACAACTGGGTTTTCATCGCCACCAACAGCCTCATTCTCCTGACAGCCGTCATCGGCCAATGGGTCGTGTGGCGGAAGAAACGAACCGCGGGCTGATCAAGCCCTATCGCCCGTCACTTGCAACTGGTGGGCATCCAGCCCCACAAGGGCATGACGATCTCACGCACCTCGGGCCATAACCTGGTGGAATTGCCGCTAAGATCGTCCCACAACACTTCCATCTCGTTGAAGCCAGCGGGAATGGGGGTCATATCGGGATACGGAAGACACTTGCCGACCCCACCCGACCGGTGGAGAAATTCCACGAGGCGATGAAAGCGCTCAGAATCAAACCGTCCCATCGTTTCACTCCGTCCCGCGCTCCAGAGGCCTCCGCGTGGCCGCGTGAGCATGGGCCACGGATCATCACTACCCTTCCGCCCGTGAAACCTGCGTCACCTTCGCCACGCCTCATGCTTAGGCAGCCTTTTCATGACACTGTAGAACCTAGCCATCCACCCTATTCAGCAGGACGCCATGACGGACCTCGACTGCATCATCATCGGCGGCGGGCCTGCGGGGCTGACCGCAGCCACCTACCTCCGCCGCTTGCATCGTCGCGTGGTCGGGTTCAACGACGGTCGGAGCCGGGCTCGCTGGATCCCGAAAGTATGAATCGCCCCGGGTTTCGTAGACACCTACAAGCCTGAAAGTCCCGCCTGTCGTTCGAACTCTACCGGAGAGACGCCTCCGTTGGAGCCATGCCGGCGCTTCGGGTTGTAGAACATCTCGATGTAGTGGAACACGTCGCTGCGCGCCGCATCCCGGGTCAGGTAAATCTTCCGCTTGATCCGCTCCCGCTTGAGCAACTGGAAGAAGCTCTCCACCACGGCGTTGTCGTGGCAGTTGCCGCGCCGGCTCATGCTGCAGACGATGCCGTGCGCTTTCAGGAACGCCTGCCATTCGGCGCCGGTGAACTGGCTGCCTTGATCCGAGTGCAGCATCAGGCCGGGCGCTGGCTTGCGTCGCCATACCGCTGCCAACAACGCCTGTAGCACCAGGTCGGCATGCATCTGGCTCTGCATTGCCCAGCCAACGACCTGGCGCGAGTACAGATCCAGCACCACCGCCAGGTACAGCCAGCCCTCGTGCGTGCGGATATAGGTGATGTCGGTGACCCAGTGCGTGTTCGGCGCGGCCACGTCGAACTGCCGGTCCAGGTGATTGGGCGCCACCGTCGATACGCGGCCACCGCGAGGCCGCGGGCGACGCCCGTAACCCACTTGTGCCCGCAAGCCTTCGCGCTTCATCAGCCGTGCCACGCGATGCTTGCCGCACTGCTCGCCCAGGTCGCGCAGGTCATCGGTGACCTTGCGGTAACCATAGACCGTACCGCTCTCCAGCCATGCCTGCTTGATCATCCCGAGCAAACGCTGATCCTCGTAATGGCGCTCGCTGTGCGGCCGGTTCTGCCACGCGTAGAAGCCGCTGCGTTGCACGCCGAGCACCCGGCACATGCTGGTCACGCGGAACTGATCGAGATGCGCCTGCATGAACGCGTACTTCGCCCTTACCCCCTGGCAAAGTACGCCGCGGTGAATTCAACCCGTCAATGCAACATGATCAACAATTGCACTGATCGGAGCGAACGATATGGCAAGGATGGGGCGGCCCGGTATGTCTCGGGCCCAGAAGCAAGATTTATGGCGACGATGGAAGGGTGGCCAGTCACTCAGCGGCATTGCCCGATTCTTTGACAAGAATCCAGGTTCGATTTTCGGGGTTCTGGCCGCGCATGGCGGGATCGCGCCGAGGGCGCGGCGTCGATCCGCTCGATCGCTGAGTTTAGTGGACCGCGAAGAGATATCTCGATGCTTGGCTTCTGGCCAGTCGTTTCGCCAGATTGCGCTCAGCCTAGGGCGGCCTACCTCGACGATTAGCCGGGAAGTTGCACGACATGGCGGCCGTGATCGATATCGGGCCGCACATGCCGATGAGGCCGCTTGGGAGGCGGCCCGGAGGCCACAGTCTTGTCGGTTAGCCGATAACCCTCGGCTGCGCTGGTTGGTGGCTTGTAAGCTGGGCCAGCAATGGTCGCCGGAACAGATCGCCGGCTGGCTTAAGCTCAGGTTCCCGCTCAACCAGGCACTGCAGGTGTCGCACGAAACGATCTACCGGAGCTTGTTCATCCAGGCGCGTGGTCTGCTCAAGAAGGAACTCTTGGCGCACTTGCGCACGCGTCGCCGTATGCGCCACTCGAAGCTGGCCATCGCAATGTCTCGCGGCGGGATCATCGACGCGATATCGATTCGGGAGCGCCCGGCGGAGGTCGAAGATCGCGCCGTGCCGGGGCATTGGGAGGGTGATCTGATCACGGGAAGCAACAATTCCCATATCGCGACGCTGGTGGAGCGGCATTCGCGCTTCGTGATGCTGGTGAAGGTCAAGGGTAAGGACACCAATAGCGTCGTCTCGGCGCTGAGCCGGCAAGTGAAAACACTACCAACTGCATTGCGAAAATCTTTGACGTGGGATCGAGGTGGTGAGATGGCTAGCCACAAGAACTTCACCGTGGCGACCGACATCCAGGTCTACTTCTGCGATCCGAAAAGCCCTTGGCAGCGCGGTTCGAACGAAAACACCAATGGTCTGCTGCGGCAGTACTTCCCCGACGGCACGGACCTATCCAGCCATTCGCAGGCATTCTTGAACAAGATCGCCAGACGACTCAACGAAAGGCCCCGTAAGACCTTGGGCTTCCAGACACCAGCCGCTAAGCTGAGCCAAGCCGTTGCGTCGACGGGTTGAACTCACCGCGGCCTTTTTTAGGATTTCGCGCTCCTCGGTCACCCGCTTGAGCTCGGCTTGCAAGCGCCGGTTCTCAGCCGCCAATGAAACATCGGCATGGCGTGCCTCAGGCACCTTGCGCTGCATACGCACCCACGCGTAAAGCGTATCGATGCTGACTCCCAGCCGACCCGCCACCTCACGCACCGGGCGCCCCTGGTCGATCACCTGTTTGGCCGCTTCGACCTTGAACTCATCCGTATACCGCTTGCTGCTCATATACACCTCCGTGATTGCCGTAACGTACGGCTCGGAGATGTCTAGAGAACCCGGGGCGATTCAGCCTGACGTCCGCTTCGGGTCGGATCCGGCCACCAACCTGCCCGCACGTCCCGTGACAAACGACTTAGGCTAACCCAAGCATTTGCTCGTCCCGCCCTGACGGACGTCGCAGCTCTTAGGGTCTCGCGACGCCCATCGCCTCGGGAGGCACTGCAAAACCGCCCTCATCGGCGTTCGCTAACAAGCTCGTGTACCGCTCGATGAGCTCGCCATCCGCGTCGTCTGCATAGGCCTCCTCGCCCAAATCGCCAGCGAGGTCATCGAATCCGCGCCAGAATTCCCCCGGGGATTTGCCTGCGGCCTCCACGACATACGCTTCTAGCTTCACGAGGCGGCATTCCTGGTCGGGCGTCATCATGCCGCTTCCTTCATCAGCTCGTAGTACGGGTGACGCTTGTCATCGAAGATCGCGAACAGCGCGTCCAGATTTTTCGGGTCCGGGTTGAGCCACGCATCGACGTGCTCAGGCTTGATATTGATGACGGTTCTGTCGTGTCCCGCCGCGGCGACCTCTGGTTCGGGCTCATCGGTAATGGCGGCAAAGGACCATAGGCCCGGCTCGATGCCCTTGGGATCGACCCAGTGGGAATACAGGCAGGCGATATACATGGTCTCGCCTGTTCTGGGGCGGAACTGGATTTCCTTGCTCCCGCCCTTTCCGTCATCGACATTCTCGTAAAAGGTTTCAGCGAGCATCAGCCCGTGCGTATGGCCAAATTGGTTGCGCCAGAATCGCGTCAGGTTGTCGCGCCGCGCGTTGTAGGTGCCTGAGACTTGGCCCGTCTTGGTACGGTCAATAGAGGGGTCCATTCCCGCCGGGCGACAGTGATAGCGCATGGGCCGCACGATTCGCTTGCCGTTCTCCACGATAAGCACGGGCGCGTACCAGTCCGGGAAGATTCGGTCGTCCTTGGTCGGCTCGTGCCTGGTGCGCTTGGCATCCTCGATCCAGCGCTTCGTCTGCTTGATCTTGTTACTGGCGATCCGCTGCTCGTTGAGCGCCGTCTTCGTTTCCTTGACCGCAAGCTTCGCCTCGGCGGCAGCCAGGCGCGCCTCTTGCGCTGCCAATTCAGCTTCGCTTTCGGCAAGCTTCCGGCCGTTCCATTCGGAGATCAGCTCTTGAATTTTCCGCTCTAGCTCTGATTTGGGGGGGAGGAAGTTTCGATCGATTCCCTTGGGGATCTTCGTGCCGTCCGAGAGCTTCTTGCGGATGCGGTATTTCTCATCACGCTCCAGGTAAATTTTCCAGAACGCCTCGATATCGATATCCGCGCCGAACTCACGCGTGTAGTTGTCGTAGAGCGACCAGGCTTCAGCCGAATAGCACACCGCTTACTCCATCATCATGCTTGGTATTGGGGATCGGGGGCGCAAGCTTCCACACCAGCTCTTGCAGCGTCTGATCGTCAGCTTCCCGCTGTGCCTCGACTGCTTCGCGAACGGCGTTGTATTCGGGCATCCAGTAGTAGTTGAGCGGCAAGTCTTCGAAATAGCTCGGGCAGAGCAGCTCGCGGTTGTCGACGGTCATGCCGATTTCGACAAAGGCCCAATTGAGGGGCTGGTGGTCGCCGATACCGTGAAGTTGTGCCATGACGTCATCGGTCAGACCCAGCTCCTCGCGCTTGGCTTTGCGCACCTCGCCGAACTGCCTGAATGTCGTGGTGTCTCGGTATTCCTTGGACAGCGGCACGTTGCGGCGAAACACTTTGTACGCCTCCAACTGGCCGATCCAGTACGAAACGTCCGCTTCATTCATCGGCACATTCTTCGTCGCTTGGAATAAGGCCGGCACAGCCTTGGAGGTGCTGCAGGCGGCCCCACACGTGTGCGTGATCCTCTTCCTTGGTCTGAGAATCGATGGCGTCAGCTTCCTTCGTGAAGCAGTCCAGCATGTCCTCTTGCTTGCAGTTAGCGAGCAAGCCGGGCAGGCGCGCTTCAAGGTCATCCAACATGGCATCGAGTTCAACGCGCGATTTCATCGCAACCTCCGGTTCAATCCGCTCTCAGCCAAGAGCAGCCCTATCAGGTGGTAACAACGACTGCCCAGACCATGGCGTTCGGCTTCGAAGAAGATCGGGTCCAGGAGGTTCCACGCCTGATCAAACGCTTGCGGGTGGCCTGACTCGGCCAACGCTAACAGGTGCGGCTTCTGGTTGGCCAGCCGGGCCGCCATCAGGTCGCAGTGGGCATTCTGGTCCATCGCGAAAGTATCCCGCTGCGCCTGTTCAGGCCTCTTCACATCGCAGCTAACAGGATCCGGGCCGCATTCATCTCTGTGGCGGCCGCGGTGGGCGGGGCGTTGCGCGGTCATCGGTGGCACTCACCAAGGGTCGGGGCGTAGTCTTCGCGCCCCTCGTCTCATCGGGTGCGTCACTGGCCCCCGAAGCTTCCGCCACCATGACCTCCATTGCCTCCCCCCCCGCCATCGGCCCCGTGGCCGCCTGTCGTTTAGACCTGTCTCACCTACCGCTGCGCTTTTTGGGCATGCGTGCCAGCTGCGGGTTTCCCTCCCCGGCTGAGGACTTCATGGGGGAGGACCTGGATCTCAACGAGCTGTGCATCCGCAACCCGCCTGCCACCTTCTTCGCCCAGGCCGAGGGCGACAGCATGCGCGGCTTCGGGATCCACGCCGGCGACATGCTGGTCGTCGATCGCTCGATCAATGCCAAATCGGGTCACATCGCGCTGCTCCTATGGGACGGCGGCTTGTGTGTCAAACAGCTGCGTATCGGTCGCTCCTGCGTGGAACTGCTATCGGGCGACGGGTCGCCGCCCCTCACTGTGGCCGATGAGGTCGAGCTGCAGGTGTGGGGCGTGGTGACCTATTCGTTCCGCAACCACTTGGGGCGCTGATGCTCGGGCTGGTCGACGGCAACAACTTTTACGCCAGCTGTGAGCGGGCCTTCCAGCCCGATCTCATTGGCCGGCCTGTCGTCGTTTTGTCCAACAACGATGGCTGCGCCATTGCCCGTAGCAATGAGGCCAAGGCGCTCGGCGTCAGGATGGGCCAGCCCATTCATGAGGTGGACCCCGCCATTCGCAGGCAGCTCATCATCCGCTCTGCGAATTTCGGCTTGTACGGGAATTTGTCCGGCCGGATCGTGACCATCCTGCGAGACCTGTTCCCGCGCGTGGAGGTCTACTCCATCGACGAGAGCTTCGTCTCGCTGGAAGGCATCCCCGCCTCAGATCATGAGCATGCGGCCCGCGTCGCCCGCCAGAGGATCCTCCAGTGGACGGGCATTCCCTGCTGCGTCGGCATCGGCCCCACCAAGACGCTGGCCAAGCTCGCTAACAAGCTGGCGAAAAAGACGCCAAACGGTGTGATGGCGGCGGACGCGCACACGCCTGAGCTTGCAGCCTATCCGGTGGAGGACCTCTGGGGGGTTGGTCGCAAATTCGCAGCGCGCCTTGGCGCAGAAGGGATCCTGACGGCGCGCGACCTGATGGGCGCAAATTCCGACACCCTGCGCGCTCGGTACGGGGTCGTACTCGCCCGCACGCAGCGTGAGCTGCAAGGAATTGTCTGTGCCGACCTTGTCGAGGAAGAACCAGACCGCCAGCAGATTGTCTGCTCCCGATCGTTCAAGAACGACGTGGAATCTTTGGAGGATCTCCAGCAAGCCGTGGCAACGTTCGCGATCCGGGCGTGCGAGAAGCTGCGCAAGCGTGGACTGATGTGTTCCGGCGTCTGGGTATGGATCAACACCAACCCCTTCAAGCCGGGGGCTCGTCAGTACAATCCGTCCAAGGCATTCAACCTGATCGGACCCTCCTCCGATACACGGGAGGTGGTCTCCGTGGCTCAGGCGCTGACGCGTGCGATGTTCAAGAAGGGGTACCGTTACAAGAAGGCCGGCGTGGGGCTGCTCGATCTCACGCATGGGGACCTGCAGCAGGCCGATCTGTTCGCCGGCATCGATCCCCGCTCCGCCAAGTTGATGGAAGTGATGGATGCGGTCAACCGCAAGTTCGGACGTGGCAGCGTTGCGTTGGCGTCGGCGGCAGCTCGGCGGGATGCCACGCCCAAATGGGCGATGCGCCAAGACAGTTTGTCGCCTGCGTACACGCAGAAGTGGAGCGATGTCCTCAAGGTCAGATAGGGTCTGTGCTGAGGCCATCTGACCCCTACTGACTGCCTAGCCGCACCTAGAAAGCATCTAGGGATGCGCGTTAGCACCTACCCAAATGAATGGCCAGTCGCGCCAGTGTCACCACGTCCTGATGGTTGTGCGCCATGACGCGCCGCAACTGCTTGGCTGAGCTACCGCGCAGGTAATCCAACCACGCCCCGGGTGCCTCGCTACCCGGCAGATCGTCTTCCCGAACGATGCCGAGCACCCGTCGCTCGATGGTCCCGAGCCTGCAGTTCTCGAACACTCCCCGGTAGCGTCGCCGCGTGGGATGCAGCAGATCAACGTGATCGAGCGCGGACAGCGGCTCGGCCTGTCGCATCAGGCGATAGCGCGTCTTGAGCAGCGGGGCGTCGTAGGACTTGCCGTTGTAGCTGACCAGAATGGTGCTAGGTCGGAGCCAGCCGCGGAACAGGTCGAGCATGGCCGGTTCAGCGCTCGTCTTCGTGATGGTGAGCTGACGGATGTGCAGCCCGGCAGGGTCGAGCGTTGCTGCGCCGATCATGAAGGCGCGCGTGCCTGTCCCACCGGCCAGACCGGTGGTTTCAGTGTCGAAGAACATGAGTTCAGAGGTGGGCAACGGCACGTCGCGCCTGGCGAAGGCGGCGTCGAGATGCGGCTGCCACGGCAGATCGAACGGCAGGCGACCTTCCTGCAGCCAGAGGCCGGGGGCAATTTCCCGGCCTGGAAGCAAGCGGTCTTCCGCTGATGCAGGTGCCGGCGCGTCGCGGCGCTTGACCCGTAGCAGGCCACGCAGGCGGGCCAACGGATCAGAGTCGATCTTCGCCGCCGGAGGGGCCGGTGTCGCCACTGCAGCCGCGGCAGGCGCGCCACTTTGCCGCCGTAGCGCCTGCAGCCGGGTCAGGGTCAGGCTCATGCGGCCTGCAGCGCGCGCAGCAGGCGCAGTGCGAGCTGGCGGGGTCCTTCCGTCAGTGGAACGGTTTCGTCGAGGACCGGCCCCACGCACCCAGGGCAGCCCGCACGGCAGTCGCACGCCTCGACCAGCGACTGCGCGCGCTGCAGGAGCTCGGCTTGGCGCTGGAATAGCGGCTCGGAGAGGCCAACGCCTCCGGGATAATTGTCGTAGAGATAGACGGTAGGCTCGAAGCGGGCCAGTGCGTCGGCCTGAACCGCCGCGCCATCGGTGGCGCGCAGTTGCCCCCGACCTCGTCCGTCTCCGCTCGCTGACCACGCCCCATCACCACTGCCGACCGCCTTTTGCAGGTCGGCCCCGTCGGCCATTACAGCGATGCGAGCCACGACATGCAGCGCGTGTGCCGCCCCGAGGAAGCCGTCCAGCGCCTGCTGGCGGTTGTCGAACAACGAATGCAGCACTGGCTCCGGCAGCTGCCACCAGCACGCGGTGGTGTGCATTTCCTGATCGGGGAGCGTGACCGGTCCGTAGCCGATGTTCTCGTGCGTGTAGTAGCGGATCTTCTTGTAGCCAGACACGCGCCGCACCACATGAACTTCGCCATGGTGGACCTGACCCACGCCGGTCACAGCGCTGTCGAAGGACTCCAGAACCTTCAGTCGGGTGTAGTCGATCGGTCGTGTGTAGTAATCGACGTGGGTGCGGGTGACATAGGCCTTGCGGCCTTCCCAGTCCAGGCGTTCGACCTGAAACGGGGTGGATTGCACCATGTGAATCGCGCCTTCGTAGAGCATCAGCGGTGCGGAACTGAAATCGACCTCCGCGATGATCACCTGGCGTCCGTCGGTGCGATCCACCACCACGAAATTGCCATCCGCGACCGAGCGCAAGCTGACGGCGCCTGCGGGATAGCTGTCCGCGATCCACTCCCAACGCCCACCTTCCGGATGCAGCACGCCATCCTCGGCCAACAGCTGCAGGTATACGGCAGGATCGACTGGGCCAAAGGTGTCGCCCTCCAGGAAAGGCAACTCAAACGCAGCGCAGCGGATATGGTCCAGCAGGATAACCGGCTGGTTGGGCGCAATGCGTGCGTGTTCCGGGCTGGCGTCGGAGAAGAACTCCGGGTGCCGGACGATGTACTGGTCCAATGGGTCGGACGAGGCCACCAGCACGCCCAGGCTTGGCTTCTGCCGCCGACCTGCGCGTCCGAAGCGCTGCCACGTCCCGCTGACGCTGCCGGGGTAGCCGTTGAGCACCACGACATCCAGCGCACCGATGTCCACGCCCAGCTCCAACGCGGAAGTGGACACGATGCCGTCGATACGCCCGTCGCGCATCGCTCGCTCGGCCTCGCGACGCTCAGTGGGTAGATAACCCCCGCGGTAGGCGCGAATGCGCGCTGGCTTGCGCGGGTCATGGTCGAATACGTCTTTCAGATATTTGGTCAACACCTCGACCATCGTCCGCGACTGCGCGAACACCAGGGTTTTCAGGCCCGCCTTGATTGCCATCCGTGCGATGCGGTTGGACTGCGAGCGCGCCGAGGCACGCAGACCCAGGTCCGGGTTTACGACCGGCGGATTCCACAGCAGGACGTGCTTCTCGCCTGCCGGAGCGCCGGACTCGGTAATCGCCGTGACCGGGCGGCCGATCAGGGCTTCGGCGTGCTCCTTGGGATTCCCGATGGTCGCCGAGCACAAAATGAACTGCGGGCGCACCCCGTAGAACGCGCAGATGCGTTCCAACCGCCGCAGCACGTTGGCCAGGTGCGAGCCGAACACGCCGCGATAGGCGTGGATCTCGTCGATCACCACATAGGCCAGGTTCTCAAAGAACTGCGCCCACTTCGTGTGGTGCGGCAGGATGCCCTGGTGCAGCATGTCCGGGTTGGTCACCACGATGTCGCCCGACAGACGGATCGCCTGACGCTGGTCACCTGGGGTGTCGCCATCGAAGGTGGCCGCCCGCACGCCAAGGTCCCCGGCCTTGGAGAGTTCGATCAGCTCGGCCACCTGATCCTGCGCCAGTGCCTTGGTCGGAAAGAGGTACAGAGCCTTGCTACGGCGGGTAATGGCGGCAGCCACGACCGGCAGCGTGTAGCACAGCGTCTTGCCGGAGGCAGTAGGTGTCACCACGACCACGTCCTCGCCGCGCTGCACAGCGTCCCAGCAGGCGCCCTGATGGGAATAGAGTCGTTCTCGCCCGCGCGTGCGCAGAGCCCTGTGAAGCGGCGCCGGCAGGTCCGAAGGGAGATCAACGTAGCAGCCCTCCCGTTCCGGTACCACGAAGGCGCCAGTCACGCGTTCGGGGTATTTGCGCGCCAGACGCGGTGCGAGCAGGTGGCCTACATCCGTCTGTGTAGGTTCAAGATCAAGGCGTGCGAGTTGGGTCATGAATCCTCCGAGGCGGGGAGGATGGCGGCCTTGGGTCTCATTCCGTGCGAATGGCAGATTCGGCGCTGGAGCTCAGACTTTTCCTACTCGACGGCGGGCCGATCCCTTATCGCTCTTGGACTGCCCTCTGGATAGTCTGCAGGGGTCGGCAACGTGCGGCACCGGGCAGGAGTCCAGGTCATCCAGCCGCTGCGGGCCGCGTCAGGGATGGCGCGGCTGCCGACGCCAGACTGCTTAGCGCAGGACAGCTGCTTCAGTGTTTGGCGGGTGCGGAATCCCTCTTCGAACTCCAGCCTTCTGCCAATTGAGACGCGTGGGGTCGCACCGTGTGTGTCCGGTTTCGGCCGAGGCTGTGTAAAAACTCCCGGGCGCGGTGCTGCCGACGACGATGCAGCCAGTTTGAGCAACCAGCGCTGCAGTAAAAGAACTTGATGCTTAGGCTGCGATGGCCCGCACCATGCCCTCGGTGCCCATGATCTTGATCATCCGCTTCATGTTGTAGGCCAACACCGCCAAGCTGATCTCCGTTCTGACCTTCGGTAGCGTCTTCGTCAGCAATGGCGTTGTGCCGAGCCAAGATTTGAGCGTTCCGAAGACATGCTCCACCGTCTGCCGTCGTGCCACGGCAGCTTCTGGCCTGGCATCCAGCAACATCTGCATTCGCTCGAGCACATGCTCGTGCTCCCATCGTCCGATACGCCTGTAGGTGGCAGTCGTGCACTTCTTCCGGATCGGGCAACGGGGGCAGGCGGATGACCAGTACTTATGCAAGGTCAGCCCCTTCTCCTCTGTGGTGAAGCGGTGGATCGCCCGTTCGCCCGCCGGGCATTCGTACTCATCCGCGGCTGCGTCGTAGACGAAGTCCCGTTTGTCGAACCGACCTTCGGCCTTGCTGTTCGACGTGAGGGGCTTGGGCACCAGCGGAATGACGCCTGCCTCCTCGCACGCCAGGATCTCAGGGGCGCTGAAGTAACCGCGATCCGCAAGCGCCGTCATGTGTTCGGCACCAAGGGCATCCTTGGCCTTCATCGCCATATGTGAGAGCTGCGCACGGTCATGACCGTCGTTCGTCACGTCGTATGCCACGATCAGGTGATGCTTGGCATCGACCGCCGCCTGGACGTTGTAGCCCACGGTGCCGGTTGCGCGTCCGCTCGAGGTCATTGATCTCGCGTCCGGATCCGTCATCGAGATCTGGCGGTCTGGAGAGGCCTCAAGCTCTTTCTCGATGCTGTCCAACTTCTCCATCTGAGCATGCAGCTTGGCCAGCTTGTCCTTCAGGTGCGGTACGCGCCCCTCCGGCAGCAGCGCCGGGTCGCGATCTGCCCGGTCCAGTTCGGCTAGATAGCGAGCAACGCTGTCCTCCAGTTGCTTCCGGCGCCCCTTGATCTTGCCGACGGTGAAGTTGCGATCTCGACTGTTCACTGCCTTGAGCTTGCTGCCGTCAATCGCCACGATCGCGTGCGAGAAGACCTTCATGTTCCGGCACAGCGCGACGAACCGACTGCACACGGCCGTGATCGCGCTGCCGTTGTCCTTGCGGAAGTCGGCGATGGTCTTGAAGTCCGGTGCCAGCCGGCCTGTCAGCCAGATCAGTTCCAGGTTCCGTTGCGCCTCCCGCTCCAGGCGACGGCTCGACTGGATGCGGTTGAGGTAACCGTAGATGTAGATCTTGAGCAGCGCGGCGGGGTGATACGCGGGCCGACCACCTGCCGCGCGATTGGCGGCATCGAAGCCCAGTACGCTCAGATCGAGCGCCTCGACGAAGGCATCGACCACCCGCACCGGGTTGTCTTCGTGGACGTAGTCTTCCAGCCGATCAGGGAGCAGAAGCCCCTGGGAGCGATCAACGCCATCCACAAATCGCTTAATGTAGAGCACCCATCGACCGGTGCTCAGATCATGCCAGTGGAGGCAGGGTTTTCACACAGCCTCGGCCAGAAGCGGACACCGTAGATGCACATGAGCGGTTGAGAGTCAGGAGATCACTGATGACTGATCCGGGCTTCCCCTGAACCGCAACCCCACCCCTGGCTCGGTCACGATCCACCGCGGAGCCGACGCATCGTCCCCCAATTTCTGACGGAGTTTGCCCACGAGAATGCGCAGGTAATGGGTATCGCCATCGTGCGTAGGTCCCCACAGTTCGCGCAGCAGCTGCGGCTGCGTCACCACACGACCCGCGTGCTGCAGCAGGAGGGCGAGCAACGCGTATTCCTTGCGCGCCAACGCCAACGGCTCGCCACGGAGGCGAACCTCGCGCCTCGCCAGATCGACGTGAAGTGTGCCGTCATCGTAGACGGGGGGCGCGGCATCGGCAGGCACCGCCACGTCGCGCAGCAGCGCACGCACCCGTGCCATGAGTTCGGGTGTGCCGAACGGCTTGGTGACGTAATCATTGGCCCCGGCATCGAGTGCCGCCACTTTGTCCGCCTCGTCCGCACGCACCGACAGCATCAGCACCGGCACCCGCGACCAACTGCGCAGTTCCGCCAGCGCTTCATGGCCATCGATGTCCGGCAAGCCGATGTCCAGAATCACGAGGTCGGCACCGCGTGTCGCCAGTGCCTCCAGCCCTTCACGCGCCGTGGCGGTCAGGGCCACCGCATAGCCCTGTGCGCGCAGGCTGATGTCGAGGAATTTCCGGATGTGCGGTTCGTCGTCGATGACGAGAATGCGCACCGGCAGGCCGGTGGTCGGGTTCACGTCGCGGAATCGGGGGGCGTCATGCGCGGCAGTGTGATCCGAATGCGCGTGCCGCGTCCATCGGGGCCCGGCAAGGCCTCGACCTGGCCACCATGGGCGCCGACCATGCCCTGCGCGATCGTCAGGCCGAGCCCGCTGCCGTTGTGCCCGCGATCGCCGCGCTCGACGCTGTAGAACATGTCGAAGATGCGCGCGCGGTCGGCGTCAGGGATGCCGGGGCCGCGGTCGTCGACATCGATCTGCAGGCCGCCATCGTCGAGCTCGCGCGCCGCCACTGCGACCGCTTCTCCCGCCGGCGAGAATTTGCAGGCGTTCTCGATCACGTTGAACAGCGCCTGTTCCAACAGTGCGGCGTGTGCCCACAGCGGCTTGAGTCCCGGCGGCAGCGACATCGCGACCTGTGCTACGGGCACGTACTGACGGATGCGCGCCACCGCTGCCCCGACGAGTTCATCTGCGCCGATCCAGTCGCGTTTCAGCGCCAGTCCCCCGTGGCCAAGGCGGGTCATGTCGAGCAGGTTCTGGATGTAGCGATCCAGCCGCTCGCCCTCGCTGCGGATGGTCGCCATCAGCTCGCCGCAATCGGCCTCCGGCATCTGCGTGCCGTAGCTCTGCAGGCTGGACACCGAACCGATGATCGCGGCCAACGGGGAACGCAGGTCATGCGAGACCGAGGACAGCAGGGCTGAACGCAGGCGTTCGGTTTCCGCGCCGACCCGGGTCGATTCCAGGTCGCTCACCAGCCGCGTGCGCAGTGCGGCCTGCGCGATGTCGTCCACCATGGCTTCCGCCAGGCGCGACTGTTCCAGCGTCAGCCGGGTCACGCCGGGCACGAATTTCAGACCGACCACGCCGAGCGACGCGCCATCGCCACGCACGGGCAGGAACCACCAATCGCTGGCGGACAGCGTCTGTGTGAACCGCCCGGCGTGCTGTCCGTGCGCACGGCTCCAATCGGCAGCGGCGCGATCCTTCGCGTCGAGCCAGTCCGCGCTGCGGTCAGGGATCGGTGCATCGCCCAGATGCACCACCGCCTCTACATCCAGAGCACGTTGCAATGCGGCTTGGCCGGCCTGCGCGACCTGGCCGGGATCGGCGGCGCTGGCGAGCTCGCGACCAAGCGCCTGCAACGCGGTGGCATGCGCGTTGGCCGCGCGCAAGGCGATCACCTGCGTGCGCAGCTTGGCGGCCAACCGCCCGGCCAGCAGCGCCGTGCCGAGGAACAGCAGCACGGTGATGACCCCGCGTTGCGCGGAAATCAAAAAGGTGAGGCGCGGCTCGATGAAGAAGAAGTTGTAGGCGAGGAAACACAACACCGCCGACAGCACCGCGGCCGCCATGCGTGTGCGCGAAGCGACCACCAGCACGGCTAGGATGAAGATCATCGACAGATCGTCCAGCCCGATGAAGCGTTCCGCCAGCCAGGCCGCCAGCACCGATAGCGCGGAGGCAAGCACGGCGAACGCCATGTCGCCCGCGCGCAGGGTGTCGCGGGTGTCGTCGAACAACCGACGCGATTTCTCCTCGCTCTGCGGCGTGCCGACAATGGTGATTTCGAAGTGCGCCGCACGCTGCAGCAACTGTTGCGTGATGGTGCGGTTCACCATGCGAGCCAGCGGGCGTTCACGCGTGCGGCCGAGCACGATGGCGGAGGCGCCCAACCGCTGCGCGTGGTCCAGCAACGCATCCACCACATTGTTGCCGTGCAGGATCTCGGCATTACCGCCCAGCCGGCGCGCCAGCGCGAATGCCTTGTCGATCTCCGCCTGCACGGGCTCCGGCCACGCGCCGGTCTGCACGCTGACCACCGTCCAAGGTACATGCCGGCGTTCGGCCATCCGTCGTGCGATCCGCACCATGTACTCGGACTGGCCGCGCCCATCGATGGCCACGATCACGTGCTGTCGCAGCGCCACCGGTTGCAGCCCGCGCGCGGTCCGCTCGTCGCGCAGGTCGTTGTCGACGCGGTCGGCGGCAGTCTGCATCGCCAGCTCGCGCAGCGCCGCAAGGTTGGAGGGCACGAAGAATGACTGCAGCGCCTGAGCGGCATGCTCAGGCAGGTAGACCTTGCCTTGGTGCAGCCGTTCGATCAGTTCCGCCGGTGGCAGGTCCACCAGCACGATGTCGCGCAGCCGGTCGAAGATGGCATCAGGCACGGTCTCGCTGACGCGCACGCCGGTGATGCGATGCACGACGTCGTTAAGGCTCTCCAGATGCTGGATGTTGATGGTCGAATAGACATCGATGCCGGCATCTAGCAGGTCCATCACGTCCTGCCAGCGGCGTTCGTGGCGACTGCCAGGGGCATTGCGGTGCGCCAGCTCGTCCACCAACGCCACCTGCGGCTTGCGCGCCAACAGGGCATCGACATCCATGTCCTCGACCACGCGACCGTTGTAGGGAACCTGGCGGCGTGGCAGCACATCGAGGCCTTCGACCAGCTTCGCCGTCTCGGCACGACCATGGGTTTCCACCAGCCCGACCACGACATCGATGCCGCGTTGCTGTAGCTCCCGCGCGCGGCTCAACATGGTGTAGGTCTTGCCGACGCCCGGGGCAGCGCCGAGGAACAGCGTTAGCCGCCCGCTGCGTTGGCGCTGCAGCGTGCCGATCAGCGCATCGGCCTGTGCGCTGCGGGTGTCCGCGTCGTTCATGCCGGGCATTGTCGCGCGTCGGCTAGCGGCGTGCGTCCAGCGCCAAGTTGGCGCGTACCACGTTCACGCGCGCCGGCCCGAGGAGGCCAAACTGCGGCGCCTGCGTCGCATCGGCAATCGCCTTGCGCACGATGGCTTCGTCGAGACCGCGCGCCCGGGCGATGCGAGCCACCTGTTGCTGTGCAGCGGCGGGCGAGATGTCCGGGTCCAGGCCGCCGCCGGACTGCGTCGTCAATTCGGGCGCGACCGCGTCCACTGCGATGCCGTCGCGTGCGGCGACGTCGGCGCGCGTGTCGGTGATGCGCTGGATCGCCTCCGGGTTGGTGCGTGCCTGGTTGCTGCCAGCGGCCGCCATCGGATCATAGTTGGCCGCCGAGGGACGCGGCTGCAGATAGCGCGCATCAGCGAACGGCTGGGCGACCAGTAACGAAGCGACGGCGCTCCCATCTCGCTTGATCAGGCTACCGGTGGCCTGCTGCGGGAAGAGGGCACGTCCGAGTCCGGTGCCGGCGAGCGAATACAGCAGCCCGAAGCCCAACAGGGCGATGGCGGCCATGACCAGCGCCGGCCGCAGTGCAGCACGCGTATGCAGGGGAAGCGTCGATTCCATCGTGTGCATCTCAACCTCCAAACAGTGAAAGGAGCATGTCGATCAGCTTGATCGCCACGAACGGCAGCACCACGCCGCCGCCGCCGTACACCAGCATGTTCCGGCGCAGTAGGGCATTGGCGCTGCCCGGGGTGAAGCGCACGCCGCGCAACGCCAGCGGGATGAGAGCCGGGATCACCAGTGCGTTGAAGATCAGCGCGGCCAGCACCGCGTTGCGCGGACTGGACAAGTGCATCACGTTCAACGTGGCCATCGAGGGAATGGCGGCGGCGAACAGGGCCGGCAGGATGGCGAAGTACTTCGAGACGTCGTTCGCCAGCGAGAACGTGGTCAGCGCGCCGCGGGTGATCAGCTGCTGCTTGCCGACTTCCACCACGGCCAGCAGCTTGGCCGGATCGGAATCCAGATCGACCATGTTGCCGGCCTCCTTCGCCGCCTGCGTGCCGGAGTTCATGGCGAGCCCGACATCGGCCTGCGCCAGCGCCGGCGCGTCGTTGGTGCCGTCACCGACCATCGCCACCAGGCGCCCCCCGGCCTGTTCCTGGCGGATGCGCGCGAGCTTGTCTTCCGGCCTGGCTTCGGCAATGTAGTCGTCGACGCCGGCTTCGGCCGCGATCGCGGCGGCGGTCAGCGGGTTGTCACCGGTGATCATGACGGTCTTGACGCCCATCGCGCGCAGGCGAGCGAAGCGCTCGGCCACGCCGTGCTTGACCACGTCCGACAGTTCCACCACGCCGAGTACATGCCGGCCTTCGGCGACCACCAGCGGGGTCGCGCCACTGCGCGCCACCGCATCGACGCGGGCCTGCAGCTCCGGGGTTGCCTCGCCGCCCAGTTCCGCGACATGCCGCGCGATGGCATCGCCGGCACCCTTGCGAATGACGCGTTGCACCTGCCCGTTGGTCGCCCCGAGATCCACGCCAGACATGCGCGTCTGCGCGGTGAACTGCACGAAATGCGCATGCTCCGGATCGACCAGCTTCGCGCCCTGTTCGACGGCAAGCTTGACGATGGACTTGCCTTCGGGCGTCGGGTCGGCCAGCGAGGACAGTATCGCCGCATCGCGCAGCTGCCCGGGATCGATACCGGACAGCGCGTGGAATTTCGTCGCCTGGCGATCGCCGTGGGTGATGGTGCCGGTCTTGTCGAGCAGCAGCACGTCGACGTCGCCGGCGATTTCCACCGCCTTGCCGGACTTGGCCAGCACGTTGGCGGACAGCGCACGGTTCATGCCGGCGATGCCGATGGCCGGCAGCAGGCCGCCGATGGTGGTCGGGATCAGGCACACCAGCAGCGCGATCAGCAGCAGGGGGTCGATGCGGGCGCCGACGAAGCTGGCGATGAACGGCAGCGTCGCCACCACGATCAGAAAGGTCAGCGTCATCGCCGCCAGCAGCATGGTCAGCGCGATCTCGTTCGGCGTCTTCTGGCGGTTGGCGCCTTCGACCAACGCAATCATGCGGTCGAGGAAGCTGCCGCCGGGTTCGGCACTGACTTCGATCACGATCTCGTCCGACAGCACCTTGGTGCCGCCGATGACCGAGGAGCGGTCGGTGCCGGCCTCGCGCAGCACCGGCGCGGATTCGCCGGTCACCGCAGCTTCGTTGACGCTCGCGAGGCCCCGGATGATCTCGCCGTCGGCGGGAATCAGCTCGCCTTCCGACACGATCACGCGGTCGCCCTTGCGCAGTTCAGACGCGGGAATGCGCGTTTCGGCACCGGCCTCATCGATGCGGCGGGCGACCAGATCCTTGCGCGCGGCCCGCAGCGATGAGGCCTGGCCACGGCCGCGGGCCTCCGCCACCGCTTCGGCGAAATTGCCGAACAGCACGGTGATGAGGAGGATCGCGCTGACCAGCAGGCCGTAGCCGAGCGTGCCGGGGGTGGTGACGCTGATGAGCGCGGCCAGCACGGTGCCGAGCATCACGATCGCCATCACCGGGCTCTTGACGAGATGCCGGGGCGCCAGCTTGCGCAGGGCATCGATCGATGCGGAACGCAGTGCGTCCGGATGCAACCCGACGATGGAACGGCGACGGGCCTCGCCGAGATGGAGGGAAGGCGTGCTCACGGGACGACTCCAGTCGCAGCATGCTGCTGCGCAACCAGTTGCAGGTGGTCGGCCACCGGCCCGAGGACCAGCGCCGGCATGAATTGCAGGACGGTGAGGATGGCGATGATCGCCACCAGGGTCAGCGCGAAGGTCGGCGATTCCAGCTGCAGCGAGCCTGAGCCCTGTGGCGCCACGCGCTTCCTCGCCATCGAGCCGGCGATCATCAGCGGGATCAGCAGCACCGGCATGCGGCCGAGCAGCAGCACGATCGCGCAGGTGACGTTCCACCACACGGTGTTGTCAGCCAGCCCTTCGAAACCCGAGCCGTTGTTGGCGAAGGCACTGACGTATTCGTACAGCACCTGCGAGATGCCGTGCGCGCCGGGATTGGAGTTGCCGGTCAGGGACGGCACGGCCAGCGCGACGGCGGAAAAGCCGAGGATCGCCAGCGGCTGCAGCAGGATCAGGAAGGCCAGCCAGCGCACTTCGAACGCTTCGATCTTGCGCCCGAACAGCTCCGGCGTGCGCCCGGTCATCAGGCCGGCCAGGAACACCGCCAGCAGGATGTAGACCAGCAGGCCGAGCACGCCGCAGCCGATGCCCCCCCAGATGGCGTTGATCAGCATGTTAGTCATTGCGACGCCACCCGCCAGCGGTGCCCAGGAATCGTGCATCGACACGACCGAACCATTGGAGGTCTGCGTCGACAGCGCGCCGTAGGCGGCGGAAGCCTCCGCGCCGAGCCGGACTTCCTTGCCTTCCATCACCGCGATCGCACTGCCGGGTGCATGGCTTTCCAGCCAGATCGTGCCGAGGCTCGAGAGCAGCGACAGCCCCAGCATCGTGCCGAGCACCAGCCCGATGAGCCTGCGGCGACCGGTGAACTGACCGACCATGAACGCGCAGCCGACCGGGATCAGGATCAGCGCCAGCGTCTCGAGCAGGTTCGAAAGCGGCGTCGGGTTTTCCAGCGCCACGGTGCCATTGGGGCCGTACCAGCCACCACCGTTGGTGCCGAGTTGCTTGGCGGCGACCATCGGAGCGACCGGGCCGACCGGGATGTGCTGCGAGGCCATGCCGGCGTTGGCATCGATCGGCGTCACGTCCGCGACGCGCACAAGCGTCGCCGGCACGCCCTGCGAGGTCAGCAGCAGCGACCACAGCAAACACAGCGGCAGCATCACGCGCAGGCCGGCACGGATCACGTCGCGCCAGAAATTGCCCAGATCACGCTCCTCGCCTTCTGCGGATGACGTGTCGCCCTCGATGGCCTTGCGGCCGCCGAAAAACCCGCGCAGGCTCGCCGCCAGGATCGCCAGTCCGAACATCGGCGTGATCATCTGCAGACCGACGATGCCGACCATCTGCGACAGCCACGAGAGCTGCGCCTGGCCGGAGTAATGCTGCTGGTTGGTGTTGGTCAGGAACGAGACCATGGTGTGCAGCGCGAGGTCCCAAGGCATGTTGGGTGCGGCATACGGGTTCAGCGGCAACACGCCCTGCATCATCAGCAACACCCACACCGTGACGAACAACACGGCGTTGGCCAGCAGGAATGCCAGCGCATAGCCGCGCCAGGTCATGCCGCCGCGCGCCGCCGGTCCCAGCGCCGCATACAGGCCGCGTTCGACATGCAGGAACAGCGCGTCCAGCGGCGCCTTGCCGCCACGCAGGACTCTGGCCATGTAGTGGCCCAGCGGCCAGCCGAGCAGCAGCGCCAGCACCATCACGAGTACGAAGGTGGTCATCGGAAGGTCCTCAGAAGCGCTCAGGAAACAGAATGACGAACAAGAGGTAGATCGCGGCGACGACCACGGCGATCAGGCAAAGCAAGGCAAGCCATGTGGGCATGGAAATCTCCTCAGGTTCAGAACGCTGCCTGCAGCGCTGCTTCGATGCGGGTACCGGCGACCTCGCGGCCAAAGCGGGCCTTCGCCGCGCCATCGGTGCCGTGCACGGTCAGGCGTGCTTCTAACGGGGCCTTGAACGCCCACACCGCGCTGGCCCAGCCGTGGTTGTAGTCGCCCAGCGCATCGCTCAGTGCGTAATGCGCGGCACTAGCTTCGAAACGTAGTTCGTCATTGGCGGGAATGCGCACGCCGGCGCTGACGTACGTGCCGTTCTCACGCGTGGCCATGGCGTTGCTGGACTGGCCGACGCCGACCCAGGCACGGTCGCGCCAAGTGGCGGAGGCATTGACCTCGCTCCAGTCCAATCCGCGAGTGCCAGGATAGATGTAGCGCAGCGCGCTGACGTCCAGCGCCCAGTCCTCGCCGAGCTTGCGTCCCCAGCCGATGGTGAGATCGAACTCGCTGGCGGCATCGGTTGCGGAGGCGAACTTCACGTTCGAACCCCACACCGATGCATAGAGGCCGCTGTCACCGGCAAGCTTGATGCCCGCCTGCACGGCCGGCTTCTGCATCGTCTGCGAGCTGCCGCGCCAGATGTAGTCGCTGGTGAGGGTGGCGTTTCCTGTCAGCTCCGCTGCCGATGCGGCGGACGCAAGGCACACGAGGCCTGCGGCGGCGAGGACGGCGATGGATAGCGGCACGGCCGCCTCTTTCCACTCCCTTCTGATCCTAGTGTCCATTGCGAACCATGGCTGATTAGACGTCGCCATGGTCCCGGAAGGGGACGTAAATTCGCTATTGCGCACCTGGCGCCGCTACGTAAATTCGTCGTAAATTTCCATTGAGTGAATGTCCGCTTCGGGTCGAGGCTGTGTGAAAACCCTGCCTCCACTGGCATGATCTGAGCACCGGTCGATGGGTGCTCTACATTAAGCGATTTGTGGATGGCGTTGATCGCTCCCAGGGGCTTCTGCTCCCTGATCGGCTGGAAGACTACGTCCACGAAGACAACCCGGTGCGGGTGGTCGATGCCTTCGTCGAGGCGCTCGATCTGAGCGTACTGGGCTTCGATGCCGCCAATCGCGCGGCAGGTGGTCGGCCCGCGTATCACCCCGCCGCGCTGCTCAAGATCTACATCTACGGTTACCTCAACCGCATCCAGTCGAGCCGTCGCCTGGAGCGGGAGGCGCAACGGAACCTGGAACTGATCTGGCTGACAGGCCGGCTGGCACCGGACTTCAAGACCATCGCCGACTTCCGCAAGGACAACGGCAGCGCGATCACGGCCGTGTGCAGTCGGTTCGTCGCGCTGTGCCGGAACATGAAGGTCTTCTCGCACGCGATCGTGGCGATTGACGGGCAGCAAGCTCAAGGCAGTGAACAGTCGAGATCGCAACTTCACCGTCGGCAAGATCAAGGGGCGCCGGAAGCAACTGGAGGACAGCGTTGCTCGCTATCTAGCCGAACTGGACCGGGCAGATCGCGACCCGGCGCTGCTGCCGGAGGGGCGCGTACCGCACCTGAAGGACAAGCTGGCCAAGCTGCATGCTCAGATGGAGAAGTTGGACAGCATCGAGAAAGAGCTTGAGGCCTCTCCAGACCGCCAGATCTCGATGACGGATCCGGACGCGAGATCAATGACCTCGAGCGGACGCGCAACCGGCACCGTGGGCTACAACGTCCAGGCGGCGGTCGATGCCAAGCATCACCTGATCGTGGCATACGACGTGACGAACGACGGTTGACCGTGCGCAGCTCTCACATATGGCGATGAAGGCCAAGGATGCCCTTGGTGCCGAACACATGACGGCGCTTGCGGATCGCGGTTACTTCAGCGCCCCTGAGATCCTGGCGTGCGAGGAGGCAGGCGTCATTCCGCTGGTGCCCAAGCCCCTCACGTCGAACAGCAAGGCCGAAGGTCGGTTCGACAAACGGGACTTCGTCTACGACGCAGCCGCGGGAGATCGAATGCCCGGCGGGCGAACGGGCGATCCCCGCTTCACCACAGAGGAGAAGGGGCTGACCTTGCATAAGTACTGGTCATCCGCCTGCCCCCGTTGCCCGATCCGGAAGAAGTGCACGACTGCCACCTACAGGCGTATCGGACGATGGGAGCACGAGCATGTGCTCGAGCGAATGCAGATGTTGCTGGATGCCAGGCCAGAAGCTGCCGTGGCACGACGGCAGACGGTGGAGCATGTCTTCGGAACGCTCAAATCTTGGCTCGGCACAACGCCATTGCTGACGAAGACGCTACCGAAGGTCAGAACGGAGATCAGCTTGGCGGTGTTGGCCTACAACATGAAGCGGATGATCAAGATCATGGGCACCGAGGGCATGGTGCGGGCCATCGCAGCCTAAGCATCAAGTTCTTTTACTGCAGCGCTGGTTGCTCAAACTGGCTGCATCGTCGTCGGCAGCACCGCGCCCGGGAGTTTTTACACAGCCTCGGTCGCAAGCGGTCACTGATCAAGCCAGCTCAGCAACCTAGGATCCGTCTATCCCATCTTCCACATTGCATGAGCATGTGTGGCGCGGGAAACTCCCCGCAACTTTTCCCGATTGATCTCCATGGCCTCCTGAGTCAGCCGTAACTCGCGGCGCGGCAGGACAAAAAAATGGCTGAAGATGGAAATGGCGGTGAGCTAAATGCACTTGAAGCTATCGCAACCGCAATGGTTTGGGCCATGACGAACGGATGGCATAGCAGCAGTGAGGATTTAAAAGTCGCTGGATGGCTCTGGAACGAAATCGTTGCCTCGTCCTTTGTACCCGAGATTCGCGGAGAGGAGCTCCTCCGGCGCTTGATCGAAGCTTATGAGAGCACCGGCCAAGACGCAGTCAACAGGGCCATTCTGGCTCGCTTGGTTCTACGTGCGTCCGCACTTGATAGCCAGCCCTAAGCTCGGCGTCTGGGTTGCCCTGTGGACTTTGCCCGCCGCGGCTTGCTGGTACCGGCTTCTTCGATAGCAACTTGGAACTCCGCAACGAAACTGGTCAAATCCAGCCCCATTGCGCGGCATATCTCCCAAAGTTCAACCGTATCCAGCCGACGTACCCCGCGCTCCACATCGCTGACAAAGGTCTGGGACTTGCCGACGGCCTCTGACAGGTCCACCTGGGTAAGTCCGGCCGCCTCCCTCGCAGAGCGCAACTGATTGCGCAGGATCGTGTTTTCAGGGCGGTAAAGAGTTTTTGGCATCGTGCTCGCCTAAGGACCAGCACAACGCTATATTTGGCTTTCGTATATCCGATCTTCTTGAATAATCAGCCTGATATGAACTGGCTGATCAGGCTTAGGTTCCACCTTGGTCCATCCATAACCAAGAACAACGAGGAAGTCCTATGAAAATATCTATGCTATTCGGCTTGATGCTGATCTTGTTTACGACGTTGCCCGCTTGGGCCGACGATCGCCCGGGAAAGCTCCTGCCGTTTGATCCCGCCCTGAGCCCGGAGATCGTGGTTATCCTGCCCAAGGAAGGCATCGAGGAGACCAAGGCCGGCGCACCGACAGAGCTCGCATTTAACGCCAACATCAACTACGGGCGAGCCTTCAGCACCCTTAGCAATGCACAGTACGACTCGCAGGACATCGACGGATACAGCGTGCGGTGGTTACACCCCAACCAGCTCGAGGTGGCCAAACTCAAGGGTACGACGACAAAAACAGGGGCCATTTCCTATGCGGTCGACTTGCGTGCCAAAGAGACACCCACGACCTACGCGCTCCACATGTCTCTCACGGACAAGCGCCAAGAGACGCCATTCGACCTCATGCGAAGCCTCTACACCGTCAAGTCCTTTGAAGCAGATGAGGCAAGGGAGCAGTTGCTAAAGCCGATCGTGCACTTCCGAACAGAGGTGGACAGCGAATTCGGCGCGGACAGCTTGCGCGCCAACTTCGAACGACTGGGTCAACCAGCCCGTTGGAACCGGATCATGGCCAAGCGATTCAACCTGGGCAAAGACGCGCAGTTCTTTACGCTTCCCTCCACTACCCCCGGCGTTTCGGTGCAATACGTGCTGGACGTATTCCCATATCGCAACGGCGCCAAGGCTGTGATCACAGGCCAGATCGTCGGCGCACCCACCTCGCCGAACACAGTGGACATGACTGGCATCTTGCGCTCGACACTGGATCAAATCCGGGCAATCGCGTTCGACTGAATTGAATCAGTGCGCCCCAATCCGTGGGATGCACTGAGGGTCAACTGACAACACGCCTAAGTGCTCGGGCCGTGGATTAGCGCCTAGGCCGTGACCTACGAAGCCTCCCGCTAAACAGCTTGCGCCGTGTCATGCGAGGTACCCAGCCGACGCCGGAACGGATCATGATCGGCACCAGGTCAGGCCGTGACGTCGCTGGTTCCGCGCCCAGATCCTCGTGGGTGAGCGCACGCTCCGAGAAAGTCGAGGTGAGCAACTGGAAATCCTCCGGCGAAGCCTCGCCGATGACCTCATCCAAGGTCGGGATTCGGGGGCGCCGTACTTTCATCGGATCTCCTCCTCGGGCCGGACGACTAAGGCGTCGGCGATGTCAGCCCAGATCATCAGTACGCCCGACGCGACGTACACGCCAGTAGCAGCGGCAATGCAAGACAGCGCAGCGACGATGCTGAACGCGGAAGGCATCCATACCAGCGCGCAGCCAGCGTAGAGCCCAATCAACAGGTAGCCGGCGGCTGCCAGCATGCGCACGGAAGTTCGGAACGTAGTGTAAGCGCTGCCCAGTCGGGGATGGGCTACGTCCGAACCGGACGCACAATCGGCGTCAACCACATGGGGAGGAGTGCTCATAGGGATTCCTGCAATGGCGCCACGGGCTGTGGCACCCGTCAAAAAGCACGAAGACGCCCAATGCAAAGTTAGCGAGGAAAGTCCCACGGCCCATCGTGACCTCGTCAAACTGAGTCACATACTGGTGGTCGAAATTCAGCCTGAGCGATGGGCATCTATTTCACCTTCCATTTCAATCGCTTGCACACGTCATCGCGCTTCATGCCAGTGCGTATGGTCGAAATTCGACCCTCAAACGCCGCGGCACAGGATTTTCGCACTGAATTTCGACCACTCTCGCACCGAATCATCGGTTTTTCAAACCAGATCAAGGCGTTGCAATCGAACGAATTTCGACCAACAAGCATTTGCCTGCGTGTGATGTGAGCCAGACTGTGGATTGCAACGACGACCGTGCGTCTATGGGCAGCCTACCAAGGACTGCAGCCAGTGCCGCAGACGGCGCTGGCAGGGCCATTTGCCGCCATATTTTTGGCACTTTTTCCAACATATAACTTTGTAAATTCTCACAATTTACAAAGTTAGATTGTGTAAAAAGTGGAATTTACAAAGTTAGATTTTGTAAAAACCAGAATTTACAAAGTGAAGCAGAGTACTTAGGAAAACTGGGAAAAATAAACATCTAGGCGAGGAACAGGAATCAACTTTGGGGAAAACACTTCTTCCCCACTCTCAGGGACTCCACCTTCAAGAGCCCCTGCCATGGCATCCATCACGCCGCCACGCATCATCCCGATCACTGACTTCGACGTGATCCAGCAAAGCTGGGAGACCATCGAGCTCACCTGTACCCGCCGAACAATGCGCGCTGCGCTGGTACGAGGTCTCTGTTCTCCTGAAGGCACGTGGGTCGATGCACTCGTTGAATGCCGTCCGGTCTTCAACGACATTCTGCGCAAGTCGCGGATGTATGCAGATTCGGTCAACCAGATGCTGCGCGCCAGACAGTTGCCCTTGGCATCCCGCCTGGAAGACGCAATAGCCGTGGCTAAGGCGTGTCACCCAGCAGACCAGCTGGTCTGCCATGTGGCCATGACAAGGACGTACTGCTGGCTCCAGGCCACGATCGAGCATGTCCGGATCGGACATCGAGACCCTGGGGATTTCCTGGATCGCCTCATGAGCGAGTTGGAGAATCGCGCACTGGTGTTGTGGGACGAAGAGAAGCGCGCTTGGGCGTACGTCGTCGAGGAGTGCATGCAAGGTGGTCTGGATGTGTCGACCATCAGGCCGCTTCAGAGCCCCTTCGGTATCGACGACTCAGGACCCTGCTGGATCCTTGAGCAGATCGACATCGATCTTGCGTGGTGACCGGATATCAGGATTCAGGCCGTTTTTTGTCGTCATTTCCGGATTTTGAAACGCGAACGGGACGCTATCGTGAATCCATCAGCCACGGAGCGCGAACATGCCAAGAACACTGCCAGAACCCGTCAAGGGAGCCGTTGATCGATTGCTTGAGGTCGCGTCCCGGGATACAGGACAAAGCCGCAGGTGCGCGGATTTTCTATTGAGCTGGTGGAACGCCGAGAAGTGTGGCGGTTGGGACCCGGTGGATCTCTGGGGCCTTGATCTGAGCCTGCGCCGGGATGTCCTGCAGGTCGTGGCGTACCTCGCTTCGGATGATGCGTATTACCCGGACAATGTTGGCCTAGGGCTGCAGTTCGATCGCCTGGTGCGTGAGCGTCGCCCGCACCTGTTCGACAGGGCGACGCAATGAACGACCACCCTGTCCAGAACGGACACGCGCCGAGCCCCCAATTGACCCGGGTTGTGCGTATTCCCGGGTCAACTTTGGAAACGACCGCATGGCAGTTTCATTGGGACTCCCTCGCAGGAGTCGCCCATGGACAACGTCGTCGCCCTTCGTGCAGCCGCACGCACGGACACGCTCGCGGACTTCGCCGAAACCTGGTTCGACCAGGTGTCGATCGGCTGGCGCGACACCACGCAGCGCCGTGTCGACTCGATCCTGCGCTGCCATGTCCTGCCGGAATTCCGACGACACGACGCAGACGGCTTCGATCGAGCCGCGATGATGGCCTGGCGGGCGAAGCTGGTGCGCGAAGGCCGGTGCACGCCCAACCGCGCCAATGCGGTGATGCAGGTTGCCAGCCAGTGCCTCGGTGAACGCGAACGGCAACGCGGCATCGCCAACCCGTGCCGCGACCTACGGCGCCTGCCGGTGCGACGGCCCGCTATCCAGCCGTTCGCCTTGCCGGAGTTGCGTCGGCTCGTCGAAGTGGCGCCTCCTCATCTGGCCGACTATGTGTGGATTCGGGGATTGACCGGGCTGCGTTCCGGCGAGGCCAACGGCCTGCGCTGGGACTGCGTGAACCTAGGCGCTGGCACCCTCGACATCCGCCGCGCCCGCGCCGACGGCCGGGATTGCCTCCCCAAGAACGAGTTCTCGGAACGGCTGATTCCGCTCGGAACGATCGTCACCCAAGCCATGCAGCGGCAATGGCAGCGAACCGGTTCGTCCGATGGTTACGTCTTCCAGACACTGCGGCGTGCGCCTATCGACACCCAGAACTTCGCGCGCCGCGATTGGCACCGAATGCTTGCGGCGACGAGACTTCCATACCGATGCCCCGAACAGCTTCGCCACACCGCCGCGACTCTGATGCTTGCGGCGGGCGAGGCGCCTACGTTCGTGTCCCAGATCCTCGGTCATGCCGATTGCCGGATGCTCCTGTCCACGTACGCGAGGTTCATGCCCGGTGCATTGGGCCGGACGGATGGTCATGCATTCGAGCGCGCCGTTTCGACGGACGGTGCGACGCTTTCCTGATGCCAGTGCCCCGGCCACGGTCAGGCCCGCATCTCAGGGGCGTTGGACCTAGCCCGACATAGCAGTCGATCAGGTTCTTTGAAGGACGTCGACGCGGTCACGGGGTCTCACGGAGGGCCTGGAGGCCAAGTTTGACCTCGAGTCCTTCCACGAGGTGCTTGTGCCTGTCGAACGCGCCCGGGACGCGGTCCGGGAGCCGCAACATCGCCCCCTTCCGGGAAAACAGCTCGACGTAGCCTACCCGGTCCCTGTTCGCCGCGTAGAGGTCGCGCTTGACGTCGCGTCGGCGATCGTAATCGGCACTGCCGGTGCGTCCGTAGACTTCGATCACAGTAGGTAGCGCGCAATCAAGGACCACGAAATCCGGCAGGGCTAGGTCGCCTGCGCGATAGAGCAACGGTTTCACGAACCGGCGCCCGGTGCCGCTGGAAAGATGCCAGAGCACCTGCAGCTCCGCCCGGGAGTCCACCGGGACAGGCCAGAACGAGGCCACCACCATCAAGGCGCCATTGACCAGTCTCAGTTGGCCGATTTCGTCCCGGGCCACGCGAGCGATCAATGTCACCACCAGCGTCTTGACCGTCGATTCCTGAGAGAGCGCCTGGATGAGCGCGTCAGTCCGGGGAAAAGGGCTGTGGGCCACGATCTCCTGCCAAATATTCCATTCGGCGCGCAGGGGGACGTCCCCATGGCGCAATGTCACGAGGGCATCACTCCCATCGCGGACGACCCTGGTGATCGCGCCGATCACGATGGCGTACCACGTGGTTGCATCGCGCCCCGATTCCGACAGCCTGGGGTGCGTGGCCATGCGATCGATTCCCGGCAGGATGCAGACCTGACGTGCCGGCTCGCCGTTGAAGCGTAGGAACTCGCGTTGCTTCGCAAGTCGGGAGGCAGCCAGTAGGCCTGGCTCGCCGTTGCCGAACTTGCGGACGGTACCGTTCAAGCCGGTGATCTGCCAGATTGCACGCAGTGCAGTCAGGAGGGTCGCACGTCCCTGGACGTCGGTCTCCCGCTGGTCATCGCGTCCCTTCGCGGGAGGGGGGCTCGGGCTGTGCGCCGCTCCCGGCTTGGCAATCAGTTGGTCGCGCAGGTGGACGTCCCAGTAGCGTCCATCCCGGGTTATGGCCTTGCCGGAGTAGCACCTGGATCCTTCGCCGACATGCGAGATCCCGTTACGCAGGCAATCCTGGCGGTGCAATGGCCCGGTATCCGGATAGCACCGCAGCCGTGGGCCCTCTGGCGTCGAATAGACCTGCAGGGCAAGTGGCTCGCGGCGGCGGCACAGGCAGGCAATGGCCCCCTGGGGCTTGCCACGCATGCGGATCAGCAATCGCTTGCCGGCCCCGGTCGAATACAGATCCCGGAATGTGTAGTTCCGGCCTTCGATCCGGACGAGCCCATCGAGGCTGGATGGCGGCATTGTCGGCTCCGGCTGAGATGTGTATCAGGAGAGCCGGTGCGCTGAGACGCCCGTACTCCTGCTTCCGTGGCCTATGGTTACCATCGTTTGCCCACAGCGGAAGTGGACACGTAAGGCGGCCAATGCATCCGGTCTTGGATCGGAACGGGTGTTCGTGTGACTCGGATCACGACGTCAGTAGTAAGCCGCCGATCCAGCAGATGGAAATGAAGCAATTGCAGTGTTGGCAGAGGCGCGATGGAGCTGCATAACATTCACAAGAAGCTGCGAGATGCGCTCATCCATTCGCTGGCTTAAGGCCGCGACGGCTGGCGAGAAGAGCGACATCTTTTGAGTTGACACTACGGCGAAGACGCTGCAATACATTTTGCTGCGTCTCGGGCGTCCAGAAAATCGTCAGACGCTCACGGGCTCGGGTAATTGCGGTATAGAAAATACTATGGGAGATGTCGTCTTCATTGGCATCGGTGATGACAATCTTGACGGAGTCGTATTCAAGGCCTTGTGCCTTGTGAATTGAAACAGCATATGCAACTTGGAAGGGCACTGCGGTATGAAGTGCATCGTCATCCCCGTCGCTTGCTTCGTAGTCGTAGACAGAAAACCGGACGGTCGAGCCCCCGATCCACTCCAGTTCGCCACCCGAAACGTCGAACTCACTCAGCGACCGGTCAAGCTCGACGTCGAACTGAATCTGGCCGCGCCGCTCTTGAATACCGAGGATTCGACCTTTTAGGTTGTTGTAGATCACAGGTCGGAAGCGATCCGTCTCGTTGAATAGTATCGGATCGCCAACCTTGTAGGTCGACGCACGCCAGTCAATCCCGGGGTTGGGGTTGCTGCTCTGAAGAAACCGATTGACGTTGTTAATCCCATATAGGCCGTCGTAGTTCAGGCATAAGATGATTTCGTCATCGTGCTGGGTCTGGAACAGTGATTTGTCCAGTACGGTCGAGTAACCATTGCGGGCGATGACTTCGGCGATGTCGTCATCTATGTTCCGAACTTTGTTCCAGAAGCCTAGGAGGGACTGATTTTTTGTCCTGAACGGCGTGATTAACTCGAATACTGACGTGGTCGGGATGAACGCCCGGATGATGCTAAACCAGTTTCCGAACTGGATTGACTCGATCTGATGCACATCGCCGACAAGAACGAGCAGCTTGAAGGACGTCTTCTCCAATACCTTGAGCAGATCACCATTGCTAACCGTGCTGCACTCATCGATAACCAGCAGGTCGAACTCCGGATCGGGGGTGGTCCGATGGATCTGACTGCTGATCGTTCGGAAAATCCCATTCTGCGCATTGACCTTGCGCTTGAGGTTGTCTATTGCGGGGTGAGTGTGGGCAAGGAATAGCTTCGACTTGTCGTTAAAGTAGCTCGCGACATGGTCGACCATCGTGGACTTTCCGGTGCCGGCTGCACCATAGATAAGCGCGACCTTCGATTTGTCGAATAAGAGCTTTATGGCGTCTTTCTTGACGTCATCATCGATACCGCGAGGGACCTCATCGAGCCAGCGCTCGACAGCTTGGGTGTAGCCGGCGATTCCCGCCGACGCAAGCTGCTGAATTCTCTCGACGATCGCGACAGTTCCATCCTCATAGCTTCGAATGAAAACGTGCCCTTTGTCCTGCATCAGCCGGCGCCCCGCGTGGCGCCAGTAGATTTTGCCGTTGTAAGTGCCGATCAGATTGGTGACATCCCCAAACTCCTCCAGGTCGTCCACGGGGGTGTAGAGGATTCCGTGCCGTTCGACATTGCTGTGTACTCGCCGGGCCATGAGCTCATGAGTTCGGCCGGCCGCATCGATACTCTCGACGAGATCCCCGTAGCGGGGATTGTGTTCTCTCGGGGAGGTGCAGAACGGCATGGTGTCGAATGGGATACAACCCCATTGAAGCTTGAGGTCAGAGAGGAGGTTGCAGCCATCTCCGTTGTACTGCGGCTTGAGAACCTGATTGTGCAAACGCAGCATGAGATAGCGAATAACGCTGCAACCCGGCAACTCGGCCCGCACAATGCGGCGTGACTCGTCCAGCATAGGAAAGATTTGCCGTTTGGCTGGATCGCCGGAAGTACCGGCTGCTTTCAATGCTGCGTATTCTTCGTTTGGCATGTCGATGAGATCGAGCATGCTTCCCAGGCTCGCCGTCAGCCAGCGCATGAGGAACCGATACTCTGCAGAATCGGACCGAACATTGGAGCGGAATCCAAGGATTCGCGCGAAGTTGTCGAGCTCGCATGGTCTGATCGACACCTCCCAATCGCAGATAATCGTTATCGGCATCGTCTGATCGAGTACGTCGATTGAATCGCGCAGAAGCGTCAGGTTCGCCGAGTACTTTTCAGTCATCTCGATGCTGGTGAAGGCGATGATGCGATCGAATTTGTTAACCTTGTTGACGGCTCGGTAGAAGGTGACCTCGTAGTAGATCCGACCGTCAACGAAGAATGGGCGCACCTTGTGAATGTAGTAGCGATTCCGCTCGCCCTTTTCCTTTCGCGTTGAGCGAACCGCCTCGATGCGCTGAGCAATTTTCTGATGATACTCACGCAATGACGGATCTAGATCAATCGGAAACGACTCAAGGTTAGCCAGAATGCCAATCCCGCAGTTGTCCCGGAGCAGGCCCCGGAGGCGGTACAGGTACTCGTAGTACTTGAGCATCAAGCGCTCCGAAGCATCTCCGTCCAAGGTGTAGTGAGAGGCGCTGGTCTGGATGAGCTTGTGAAATTTTCCGAGAAAGTTGAACTTTGCCTTGCTCCTTACGTGTGCCAGCGCGGACTCAATCGCAGCGTACTGGTACTCAGCATCGGAAGATCCAAGATGGAGGCGTACCGCAGCCCCCTCAACGAGGTTCCGGAGCTGCGAAAGAACATTCTGGGATAGCAAGGCCCGTTGCTCGGAAAGCAATTCAATGTTTCGACAGATTGCCTCATCCGCGCTCTGAATCTGGTCACCAACGGTCGTCATTTCCTATCCAATCTCAGATTTTTATGGCCTGGTCCGGTTTAGACTGCTTGGATTGAAATACGGAAACTCTCAGTGGCATGTTCGTCGTTGCATGCAAGTGCGCCAGATTTTCCGTGCCCCATGTCAAGCGAGGTATGCAGCTAGATTCCACGCTTGGGATTCCGTGTCCAGGTCGAATGGCAAGGCATGCAGAACCAGTCCATCGCCGAAATCGAAGTGTGGGAGCGGCTCTGCGAACCGCTCGGTCTTCGGGTACAACAGAATCAACTGCCCGTTGCCACCGAGATACTTCTGGCCGTAGGCGTACAGCTGATAGAAATCGCCCTGCGAGAGACCGTACTTGGATTCACTGTCGGTCTTTTCTGCGTCTAAAAGCTTCCATTTCGCGTCCAGGATCAACCTGTTCTTTCTGCCTTGGGTGATTAGAAAATCAGGACGAAGCTCGAACCAGTTCTTTGGCTCTAGTGTTCCCGCCGGCATGTGGCTGCACAGATACTGACGGCTCGCTTGGGGCACCAGTTGGAATCCTGCCGGGACGGCTTGCTTGAGGCAGGCGCCAACGTGCTGCTCGTAGACCTTCTCCATCGGGAACAGCAGGCTCAGGCCTCGATAGTCGCCTAGGACGGAGAGAGGCATCTGCTCGTGCAAGATCAGCGAACACCACATCCGGACTGGAGCGTAGTGCGCCATGAGGCGGTCATCCCGCCAGCGTCGGAAATCCTCGCGGATGTTCGAGCTAGTGGGGATCTCGGCCAGGTGATGGGCCAGCTCGTGCGCCAGCCGCCAGTTCTTCGGTTCGCGCGTGCCCTTGCGGATCACATCGAGGGCCGAGCGGATCAGCCGGTTTTCTGGCCGATCGGCGTCGAACACGTCATGCTCGACCTGGAAGAAGTGATCGCGCCCGGGCGGTTGACGCAACTGTCGAGCAACCACCAGGCGGCCGCGCAGATAGCGCAGCTCCTCCTGTACCGGGTGGTAGTCGAAACGCAGCCCGCGTTTGACCAGATGATCGACAGCCTCCAGGAACTGCGCCGCGACCCATTCACTCAATGGCGCGTCGAATACACGCAATCCGGCGGGCCCGGACTGACGAGGCCGGATGTCCAGGCAGCGGAGCAACATCTTCTGCAGCAGGTTGCGCGATGATGCACGGTCGTCGCCTGCGTCCAGTGCCTTCGGCAGGATCTCAATGCGGATGCCGCACGGGGTCTCCAGCACGCCGACGTAGTTGTCCAGCCGAAGTTCGCGTCGGCTTTCCAGCTCGACGAGCCGGGCGCCGTTGTCCCCGCCGCGCAGGCGAGCGCTTTCGGCCAGTAACCACTCAAATGCCGTCTTGCTGACCTGTGCGGTGTTGACGGCCGAGGGCGATACTTCGGCCGTCGTTAGGCGCGCATGTTCGCGGACGGTAATCAGGGTGTTCACGGAGCCGGGCCGGCCGCCGAGTAGATACCGAGATAGCTCTCAGGCTCGATGAAGGCCTTTGTATTGATGTTCCAGCGCGGGTTGCTGTTGGCGACGCCCTCCTTGCCGAACAGGGCCTGCAGGTCGTTGCCGGGCTGAGACAGAAAGCGGTGATCCGCTGCCTTGCGATGGTCGTTTAGCACCAGTGCGATCTTTTCCCAGTCCTCGAAGAAATACTCCTGCAGTAGCGGCAGCACCTGACGCTGGAATACATCTTTCAGGTCCGCCACCGACTTGATACCGATGAAATAGGCATGACCCAGCAGATAGTCGCGCCCCAGCAACACTTCGATGCGCTGATTCATGGTCGTCAGCAGCTTTTGGAGGTCGATCCCATCGACGGTGCCAAGGAGATTCGGCTTCGGCGGCATCTCCTCGAATACGAAACGGCGGCGGAGGGCGATGTCCAGTCCGGCCAGGGATCGGTCTGCAGTGTTCATTGTGCCGATCAGATACACGTTGTCAGGCACGCTGAACTTCTTCTTCGAGTACGGAAGCACTACTTCCAGGGCCTCGACGCTTCCTTTGCGCTTGGAGGGTTCTATCAGCGTGATCAACTCACCAAAGATGCGCGAGATGTTTCCTCGATTGATCTCATCGATAATGAGAACGCGGGGTTGGCTGATCTTGGCGACTTCGTGCTCTCCCTTCGTAAGAGAAACAGAAGCCGCCTCAAGATATTCGGCGAGTTCAGGCCAACCGAATCGGGACAATTCGTAAACGGTCTTCAGCGTAAATTTGCGGCCATCGTTGAGAGGTCGGATGTCCAGCGAGAGGCCCGTCGCCAACCAATTGACCGGCAGCACATTGACGTAGTCCTGGCGAACGCCTGCTGGCGGCGAAGCCTGGTATTCGTATTCGCCCTGCACGACACCAACGGCCTGAAATTTGTCCTCAGACCCGATGCAAAGCAGTACGTCTCCGGGCTCGATCTCGCGGGAGAAACCATGAAGCGAGCTGCGGTCGTTCGATCCCAGGACTGCATATGCGGGAACCGACGACAGGTTCTCGTTCATGAGGTCACCGGCTTCGCTCCAACCAATTCTGGCCTCGCCATGGTTGAAGCAGTAATTCCTGGTCGTGCTTGTGACGGTACCGTCGATGGAAATCTTCCAGATTCGTGCGCCTTCACGGACGCCGATGTCGGAAGCAATCTGGGAGGATCCACGGGCATCTTCGCAAATGCTCCGAAACACCCCCGGTTCAACGCGGTACTGCAGCGATCCGCCCTCGCTGTCGGCGCGAATGCCTTCGACGAAATCTTCGTAACTGAAACTTTGGTGGAAGGTCACGAACCGAACTAGGCCTTCCTGGGTCAGCTCATCGAAACGTTGCTTCATCGGCTCGCGCTCATCGTTGCGAGCCGAATAGAACGCCGGGTCAAGGATCGCCACCGCCTTGTCGATGGTGTGGAACGTCTTACCGGTGCCCGGCGGTCCGAACAGGATTTGATTGAGTGGCTGATTGATGGGCATGACGATTGATGAAGTCGACGAAGGGGCCGTTTGTGAAATTTCGGAGTCGTACCAGTCGCACAACTGGGTAAGTGCTTCCGCCGATGCCACATTGACTGAAAACGCTCTTTCCCCAGCAGCAAGTGCCGGCGCGTGCGATTTCAGATGATGGTTTCGGGACTTTTCGGGAGGGTATTCGGTTACCGTAAGCGCCGAACCGAATGGCGGCACGGCATCAACAAAAATCTGGACAGCAATCTTCTTTGCTGGATTGGAACCCGGGTCGAAGGCCAACTGGCGACCGGACGGGGTGCGATAGGCGGCCAGATGTGATGTGCCGCTGTAACTGCCCGGAAAGCGTCTGCTCAGGTAATCCATCGCGGAGGCCGCACTAAAGGTGCCTCCTTCTTCAGGTGGCTTCGCTGTCTCCCACACTCGCTCACTGAAGGCAATCAGTGATTCGCCGGCCTGCTTTTGCTGCAGGACACGGGCGTGCAACTGAGTGATTGGAGTAGCGTCGTTCGCAGGAAGGCCGAGAAATCTTCTCAGGCTTTGCGGCGAAAGAACGGCGGTCAGGCGCGGGGCGCTTCGATCCTGGTACAAGAAAGCAATCTTGCTTCGAAACACCGGCCAAAGCAATCCATCGTCTGCGCTGGAGTCCACGGGGCTGAAATCGCCCTTGACTGCTGCCTGGGCAATCGCTGCAACTTCGTCGCGTACTTTCTGGAAAACACTTTCCTCATCGCCTCCGAAGCGGGAGTACCAAGCGTAGTTCGCCGAGTAAGTGACATTTTCCTGTCTCTTTTCGTCGTTCTCCCCCGAACGGTGGGCATAGATGCCGAACTTGAGCGCCGTGCCGCCACGCATGCCGCCGTACCCATCCAGTCCACGTTCCACTAGATAGGTGAAGCACCGCTTGTCCCCAACCGTGGCGTATTCCGCCAAGGTCATGGATCTCAGTCGTTCGATCGGCCAGTCCCTGAGAAAGGCATCCCAGTCGCTCAGGTCTTCGTTGAAAGCCACGCATCCCCCTGTTTCGTCATGGCGTTGCATTACCCCCGTCCGGATTCTACGAAACCCTGGAGAGGGGCATGCATCTGGCGGTCCTTCGATGGATCGTGCCCGCCCCGCGGCTCAGGGCCTGAGACAGCCTGTCCATAGCCTATACAGACTGCTCGACTAGCCAGCCAGCGGCTATCCTTCCACGCTTGGAATCAATCGCAGCAGACCATTGGAAGACCACTGAATGCCCCTGACCCTGCCCCAACTGGAACGCCATCTCTTCAAAGCCGCCGACATCCTGCGCGGCAAGATGGACGCCAGTGAGTTCAAGGAATACATCTTCGGCATGCTTTTCCTGAAGCGCTGTTCGGACGTGTTCGATCAGCGCCGCGAAGAAGTGGTTGCCGAACGCATCGCCGCAGGTGAGTCGCCGCAGCAGGCACAGGAATCGGCCGAGAACCCGCGCTGGTACCGGCGCTCCGGCTCGTTCTGGGTGCCGCCGCAATCGCGCTATCCCTACCTGCTCAACGAGGCCCATCAGAACGTCGGCGACTTCCTCAACAAGGCGCTGACCGGCATCGAGTCCGGCAATACCAGCCTGGCCGACGTGCTGGAGCACATCGATTTCACCCGCAAGGTCGGCCAGAGCAAGATCCCCGACCAGAAGCTGCGCCAGCTGATCACCCACTTCGGCCAGTACCGCTTGCGCAACGAGGACTTCGAGTTCCCCGACCTGCTTGGCGCGGCCTATGAGTACCTGATCGGCGAGTTTGCTGACTCCGCTGGCAAGAAGGGCGGCGAGTTCTACACGCCGCGCTCGGTGGTGCGGATGATGGTGCGCCTGCTCAAGCCGCAGGCGGAGCACCACATCTATGACCCATGTGTTGGCTCCGGCGGCATGCTGATCCTGTCGAAGGAGTACATCGACGAGCACGGCCAGGACGGACGCAAGGCCAACCTGTATGGGCAGGAGTTCAACGGCACGGTCTGGTCCATCGCCAAGATGAACATGCTGCTGCACGGCATCGACACCGCTTGGCTGGAGAACGACGACACCCTGGAGAACCCGCGCCACCTCGAGAACGGTGAGTTGCTGCGCTTCGACCGCGTGTTGACCAATCCGCCGTTCTCGATCAACTGGGGCACGGCCGACAAGAACGCCGACGGCCAGCCGATCTGGGCGCCGAAGTTTCCCGAGCGCTTTCGCCACGGCCAGGTCAAGCTGGGCAGCAAGAAGGCCGACCTGATGTTCCTGCAGCACATGCTGGCGGTCACCCGCGACGGCGGCATGGTCGCCACGGTGATGCCGCACGGCGTGCTGTTCCGCGGCGGCGAGGAAGCGGCCATCCGCAAGGGCATCATCGAGAACGACCTGCTGGAAGCCGTGATCGGCGTGGCGCCCAACCTGTTCTACGGCACCGGCATCCCGGCCTGCATCCTGGTGCTGCGCCAGCAGGTGGCCGAAGGCGCGAACCGGGTCAGCGGTAAACCCGAAGCACGCCGCGGCAAGGTGCTCTTCATCAATGCCGACCGCGAGTTCTTCGAGGGCCGTGCGCAGAACTATCTGCTGCCGGAACACATCGAGAAGATCGTCAGCACCTACGATGCCTTCGAGGCCGTTCCTGGATTCAGCGCGATCATCGACAACGCGACGTTGTTGGAGAACGGCTGCAACCTCAACATCCGCCGCTATGCGGACAACGCGCCCGCGGCGGAGCCGCACGACGTGCGCGCGCACCTGGTCGGCGGTGTGCCGAAGGCGGAAGTCGGGGCCGAAGACAAGGCGGCGCTGTTCCAGGCGCACGGCTTGAATCCCGGCGACCTGTTCGTCGAACGCGACGCGAAGTATCTCGACTTCAGGGCCGAACTCGGCAAGCGCGGCGACCTCAAGCCCGCCATCGAAACCAACGCCGGCCTGCTGGCGAAGGAGCAGGCGATCCGCGACGCCTTCGAGGCCTGGTGGGCAGAACACGGCCCGCGCATCGTCGAGCTGGCCAACAAGACGGACGATGCGGCCAGCCTGGTGGCGCTGCGCAATGATCTGCTGACAAGCTTCAGCCAGTCGCTGGATGCGGTGGGCATGCTCAATCCATTCCAGGTGCGCGGCATCGTGGCCGGGTTCTGGAGCCAGAGTCAGTACGATTTTCTCACCCTGATGGCACGCGGCAGTCGGGGCGTGGCCGATGCCTGGCGCACCAGCATCGTCACCGCACTGGAGGACAAGGCCAGCAAGGACAATCCGCTGGAGCACAAGCTGGTGCGCTTCCTGATGGGCGAATTCGTCACCGAGATCGCCGAGCTGGAGGCAAAGAAGGCGGAGCTGGAGACGCAGATCAAGGCGGCCGGCTCGAAAGATGCCGACGAGGAAGGCGAAGGCACTGAGGTGGCGGACGACGACGGGGAAGACGCCGTCAGCGAGGAACAGTTGAAGGCGTGGAAGAAGGAACTTGCCGCGGCGAAGAAGGCGCTGAAGGCGAAGCTTGAATCCTTTACCGGGCAGCTGAACGCGCAGGTCGATGGCTTGTCGTCAGAGGACGCCGGGGCGCTGCTGCTGAAGATCCTGCACGATGACATGCGCGGCATCGTGGAGCGCTACATCACGGCCCAGCGCAAGCAGGTGGTGGCGGCGTTCGAGGCTTGGTGGGACAAGTACCGGGTGACGCTGACGGAGATCGAGCAGGCGCGTGATGACGCGGCGAGCCAGTTGCAGGGGTTCCTGAAGGGGTTGGCGTATGTCTGAGTACGCGTCGCGGCCGATTGGGGATGTCATTGCAAAGCATGTTGGAGGGGGGACGCCTTCGCGGCAGGTTGCCTCTTACTGGAACGGAAACATTCCGTGGGCATCGGTCAAGGATTTCCCGGAGGAAGCTGGTGTCATTGAGGACACCGAAGAACATATTTCCCCGGCAGGTTTGGGTTCCAGCGCAAGCACTCTGATCCCCGCGGGCGTGCCACTTGTATGCACCCGAATGGCCATCGGTCGTGCTGCCATGCCAGCAGTGCCGATGGCTATCAATCAGGATGTGAAGGCACTGTTCCCGAAGGACGGTGTGCCTAGTTCCTACCTGCTGAAGTTGCTTCGGTACATTCGTCAGAAAGCCGAGGATCAATCAGTTGGCTCGACGGTCAAGGGCATACGCGTCCGGGACTACTTGGAGATTGAGGTTCCGATCGCGGATGACGATGCGCGGCCCGTTATTGCACAGATTCTCGATACCCTCGACACCGCCATTGCGCAAACCGAGGCCATCATCGCCAAGCTCAAGGCAGTCAAGCAGGGCCTGCTGCACGACCTGCTGACCCGTGGCATCGATGCCAACGGCGAGCTGCGCCCGCCGCAAAGCGAAGCGCCGCAGCTTTACAAACATTCGGCGCTGGGGTGGATTCCGAGGGAGTGGGAAGAGGTCACGCTTGGCGAGATTGCAAAGCGGTCCGGGGGATTGCTGCAAACCGGCCCGTTTGGATCGCAGTTGCATGCGCACGAGTACGCCATTGAGGGTGTGCCGGTCCTGATGCCGCAAGATATGGTTGACGGCGAATTCTCCATAGCGAACATCGCACGAATCACAGAGCGAAAGGCAATCGCACTCGCTCGACACCGTGTTAGGCCGAACGATCTGGTGTTCTCCCGTCGAGGCGACCTATCACGGTGCGTGGCGATTGGCGAACAGCAGACGGGGTGGCTCTGCGGCACTGGTTGCCTGCTGGCGCGACTCCCGAGTTCAGAAGTGAATGCCTTCTGGCTTGCATTGGTCTATCAGCAACCGGCAACCCAGTCCCAAGTAATGGGGCGTGCCGTTGGCTCGACCATGGCGAACCTCAATACCTCAATCCTTGCATCAATCACCATTGGTCGCCCGGTTGTCAACGAGCAAGACGAGATTGTCAGTCGTGTGGCGAGTGCTTCTCTTAGGATTCGAACCGAGGAGCAAACGCTGCAGAAGCTTTATCTTGAGAAAGCCGGCCTTATGGACGACCTTCTTACCGGCCGAGTTCGAGTCACGTCCCTGCTGGCAAGGGCCCAACATGAGATGGAGTACGCCTGATGGGTTGGGAACTCGACGACGTCGAAAAGCCCTTTGTCGAACAGCTCAAGCTGCTCGGCTGGACCTACATTGAAGGCGACATCGACGACCCCTCCGTCACCGGTCGCAGTGACTTCCGACAGGTCGTGCAAGAAGCTGTCTTGCGCGAAACGCTCCGCGCCATCAACCTCGACGGCAGCGGCCAGCCCTGGCTGGACGACGAGCGCCTGAGCGAAGCCGTCGCCGCCCTCACCCGCCTCGGTGCGCACAAACTCACCGAAGCCAACGAAAAAGCCACCGAACTACTGACCCGCGGCATCACGGTCGACGGCCTCCCCGGCTGGGATGGTGGCCGCGGCCAGACTATCCAGTACATCGACTGGCACAACCCCGCCAACAACCATTTCACCGTCATCAATCAGTACCGCGTCGACTGCACACCCGGCTACGACAGCGGGAAGGCCTTCATCGTCCCCGACCTGGTGCTGCTTGTGAACGGCATCCCGCTGGTCGTCGTTGAATGCAAAAGCCCCGACATCCCCGAGCCGCTGGCCGACGCCGTCGACCAATTGCGCCGCTACAGCAACCAGCGCAAGGCCAGCCTGGAGGTACAGGACAACGAAGGCAATGAGGCCTTGTTTGCCACCAACCAGCTGTTGATCGCCACTAGCTTCGACGAAGCCCGTGTGGGTTGCATCGGCGCCACCTTCGACTGGTATGCCCAGTGGAAGACCGTCGTCGGCCCCGAAGGAAGCGGTAGCGAGCAGGCGGTGGCCGAATCGCTGGGCAAGCAGACCCTGTCCGAACAGGAGCGCCTGGTCGCGGGCCTGCTGGCGCCCGCGCACCTGCTGGATGTGATCTACAACTTCACCCTGTTCATGCAGGCTGGCGGCCAGACCATCAAGACCCTTTGTCGCTACCAGCAGTACCGCGCGGTCAACAAGGCGATTGCCCGGCTCAAGACTGGCAAGACCCGCGCGCAGCACGGCGAACATGACGAGCGCGGCGGCATCGTCTGGCACACCCAGGGCAGTGGCAAGTCGCTGACCATGGTGTTCCTGGTGCGCAAGATGCGTGCGGACACACAACTGCGAAAGTTCAAGGTCATCGTCGTCACCGATCGCAAAGACCTGCAGAAGCAGTTGTCGCTGACCGCCAACCTGACCGGCGAGACGGTCGAGGTCGCCAACAGTACCGAAGGCGTCAAGGCGCTGGCCCGGCGCAAAGGCCCGGGGCTGGTGTTCGCCACTATCCAGAAATATCGCGACCCTGACACCGAGAACGATGCGCCGCTGAAGGCCGAGGACTTGCCGAGCGTAACGGTGGCAGAAGGCGGCGAAAACAAATCCGATAAGCCGGCGGCCAAGCCCAAGGACGTGCCGTTCGAAGTGCTGAATGAAGACGAGAGCATCCTGGTGCTGTTCGACGAGGCACACCGTACCCAGGCCGGCGACCTGCATGCCAATCTGCGCGCCGGCTTGCCCAACTGCGCGCGCATTGGTTTCACCGGCACGCCGATCATCATGGGCGATAAGAAGCGCACCCACGAGATCTTTGGCGAGTTCATCGATCGCTACACGATCAAGCAGGCCGAGGAAGACGGCGCCATCGTGCCGATCCTGTACGAGGGCCGCACCGCCAAAGGCGCGGTCAAGGAAGGCGCGAGCCTGGACGAGCTGTTCGAGGACCTGTTCCGCGAACGCAGCAAGGAAGAGTTGGAGGCGATCAAGCAGAAGTACGCGACCAAGGGCCACATCTTCGACGCGCCCAAGCTGATCGAGGAAAAGGCCAAAGACATCATTCGCCACTATGTCACCAACATCCTGCCCAACGGCTTGAAGGCGCAGGTGGTGGCGTACAGCCGACTGGCCGCGATTCGTTACTTCAGTGCGCTGAAGGCAGCCCGTGATGCTCTGCTGGCCGAGGCTCATGCACTGCCGGCCGAAGACAAGGCGATGGACGACGAAGCGCTGTGCGCGCGTTCGCCCAAGGTACAGGCCGCGGTGCAGGCTTGGCGCTATCGCGAGTTGCTGGCGGGCATCGAGTTTGCGCCGATCATCTCTGGCAGTAACAACGACGATCCGGCGTGGAAAGGCTGGACCGATGGCAAGAAGCAAGAAGCCCTGATCGACCGCTTCAAAAAGCCGCTGAATCATGCTGATCCGACCAAGGCGGACCCGTTGGCGTTCCTGATCGTCAAATCGATGCTGCTGACCGGCTTCGACGCGCCGGTCGAAGGCGTGATGTACTTGGATCGCCCGATCCGCGAGGCGGAACTGCTGCAAGCCATTGCCCGCGTCAACCGCACCGGCCACGGCAAGACCTGCGGCATCGTGGTGGACTATTACGGCGTGGCCCGACACCTGAGCGAGGCGCTCAAGGTCTATGCGGACGAGGACATCGAGGGCGCGCTCAGCAGCCTGAAGGATCAGGTCCGGGTGCTTCAGGACCGGCACCTGCGCGTAGTCGACCTGTTCCGCCAGCAAGGCATTGATTCGATCGAGGACACCGAGGCGTGCGTGCTGGCGCTGGCCAATGAGAAGTTGCGCGCCGAATTCACGGTCAAATTGAAGGCATTCATGACCTTGCTGGATACGGTGCTGCCGCGGCCGGAAGGCCTGCCGTATACAAAGGACGCCAAGCGCCTGGCCTACATCCATGCCCGTGCCCGCAACCGCTACAAGGACACGCCGGTGCTGGGCAAGGACGTTGGCGCCAAGGTGCGAAAGTTGATCGACGACCATGTGATCTCGCTGGGCATCGACCCGAAGGTGCCGCCGATCCAGTTGTCCGACGCGCAGTTCGACCAGTACGTGGCACGGGCGGCGAATGCCCGGGCCAAAGCGTCGGAAATGGAACATGCCGTTCGTTCCCATGTCCGGAAAAATCAGGACAAGGATCCGGTGTTGTACAACAAACTCTCCCAGCACCTGGAACAGTTGCTCAAGACCCTTGACGGCAACTGGGATGAGCAGGTTAAGCAGCTGCAGAAGCTGATCGACCAGATCCGCGCCGGCAAGGTGGACGAAGTGCAGGCGCCGGTCGACCTGCCCGCGCACTACATGCCATTCCTGCGCACGTTGCTGGCGGAGGTCTGCGGCGAACAGGAGCCGACGTCGGAACAATTGATGCGCCTGAAAGACGTCACTGTGGAATTGGTAGATGTGTTGGAACAAGAACTACAGGCGAATCCCAGCATCTGGCAGCCGCATCGACGTGCCGACCAGGAGGCGCTCAACGGCATCCTATTTGAACACCTAATGCGCTTGCAGCCCCCGCTGGTGGATACGGCTAAAGCGGAAGTGCTGGCAGACAAGTTGCTGCAGCAAGCCAAAGCCAATCACGATGAACTGCTGGCCGTATGACTACGACGCTGACCATCGATGACCTGAACTTTGACGTGCGCCGTAGCGCGCGCCGTCGCACCTTGCAAATCACGGTCGAGCGTAGCGGCGGCCTGTTGCTGAGTGCGCCTGAGGGCGTCGATGAGTCACGTATGCGCGATTTCGTGAATGAAAAGCGCTTCTGGATTTACACCAAGCTGGCCGAGAAGGAGCTGCTGCGCAAGGTGGTGCCGCGCAAGGAGTTCGTTGATGGCGAAGGTTTCCTCTACCTGGGTCGCAGCTATCGGCTGAAGTTGGTCGATGCGCAGGATGAACCCCTGAAGCTGTGCGGAGGTCACTTTCGCTTACGTCGCGACGCGATCAGCGCGGGACGCGAGCACTTCGTCCGCTGGTATTCCGACCGGGCACGCGACAAGTTGTCCGCCTACGTTGGAGAACTGCAGACTCGGATGGAAGTGCAGCCGGCCGGCGTGAAGGTGCAGGACCTGGGCTACCGCTGGGGCTCTTGCGGAAAAGGCGACTGGTTGTACTTTCACTGGAAGACCATCCTGCTGCCATCGCGCATTGTCGAATACGTGGCTGCGCACGAGATGGTGCACTTACACGAACCTCACCACACGCCTGATTTCTGGCTGCGCCTGGAACGGGCGATGCCTGACTTCGCTAGACGCAAGGCATGGCTGGCAGAACGCGGGATCGAGGTCGAGGGGTTGTGAGCGAGGCTTTGACGCGTTACGGCGCTATAGAGGTACGGGAAAGGTCACGCGTTCAATTTCACTGGAATAGGGGGTAGGGATTCGGCATGTGGGCTGATAACGAAACAGAACGCGATTTTCTCAATTTCTCGGGCATTGCCGATACCGTCGCTGAAATCATCGCGCAGGCGCGCGGTCGTCCCGTCTCGATCGGTGTGTTCGGGGTCATGGGGTGTGGGCAAGTCTTCGCTTATCAAGTTGACTCAAGCTTCTCTATCTTCGCGCCCGAGACAAGAAGTGGATAGGGAATTCGTCGTCGTGGAGTTCAATGCTTGGCTCTATCAGGGATATGACGATGCTCGCGCAGCGCTGATGGATGTCATCGCGGACAAGCTGGCGGAAGAAGCTAAGAAGCGGGAGACAGCGGGAGATAAAGTCGCAGAGTTCGTCAAGCGAATCCGGTGGCTCCGCCTCGGTAAGCTTGTGGCGACCGACGTCGCGGCTTTAGCTTTGGGGTTACCACCGGTTGGCGTTCTTGGTGGGGTGTTCAACACCGCCAAGGATATGGCCGACGGAGTTAGTCAAGACGAGTTGAAGGCTACTGATAAGGCGGTAAAAAAGGCGGGGAAGGAAGTCGGTGGACTGTTGGATGCGCGGACTGAACTCTCGCCACCCAAGGAGATTCAGGCGCTACGCGATAGTTTTGAACAGGCATTGGAGGAATTGGGGATCACCCTGGTCGTGTTGATCGATGATCTTGATCGTTGCTTGCCACCAACCACGATTTCCACACTAGAAGCGATTCGGCTGTTTCTGTTCCTGCGAAATACCGCATTCGTAATTGCTGCGGATGACGCAATGATTAAGCATGCCGTCCGGCGCCACTTCGAAGATATTAATGACGATTTGGTGATCAATTATTTTGACAAGCTGATTCAGGTTCCTATCCGCGTTCCTCCATTAGGTACGCAGGAGGTTCGCGCCTACATGATGCTATTGTTCATAGACAACAGCGATCTGGCTCAAGAACATAAAGATGGAATTCGAGCAAGAGTGTGCGAGCAGTTGCGTAAGACATGGCAAGGAAAGCGGGTGGATCGAGCTTTCGTTGCGGGGTTGCATGCAGACTTGCCAAGTGAACTAGTCGGAAAGCTGGATACTGCTGATCGTCTCGCTCCTCTAATGGTTGCTGCAACGGGGATTGCCGGAAATCCTCGCCTTATCAAGCGTTTCCTAAACGCACTGTCTATTCGCATGACTATTTCCAACGCCCAAGGCGTTGGCGTGGATGAGGCAGTGTTAGCCAAGCTGATGCTGTTTGAGCGATTGGGAGACAGCAAGGCATTTGCGGAACTTGTATCTAAGGTCAGTACCAGCAACAACGGAAAGCCCGCGTTTCTTTCGGAGTGGGAAAAATCGGCTATTTCGGGTGCCGAGTTGGCACTTCAAGATCCCTGGAAAACCCCCTTTGTCGAGGAATGGTTGCGATTGCCTCCTGCGCTTGCAGATATCGATCTGCGCGGCGCTCTCTACGTGAGTCGCGAACATGCTCCGCTGATCTCACCGGAAGATCGACTCTCATCAGATGCAGCCGAGGTTCTCACTGCGCTCCTTGCGCAGCCGGAGATGGCAGGCAGCTTGAAATCTCGTCTAGCAGCCTTGGCTCGGGCGGAGACGACAGTGCTTATGGACCGTGTATTGGAGAAGGCGCGACAAGAGCAGGAATGGGGTGTCCCCGCCATTCTCGAATCTGCCATGGCGTTGGCCGAGTCTGATCCCGCGTTGGGAGCGCGCCTAGCAGCATTTCTGCGAGATCGACCCGCTGCCCAAATCCGACCCAGCATTGTTCCTAGGATCGCTGACCAATCTTGGGCAAAAGATGTGTTCGATGCGTGGGACGCGGACGACACAAGTAAGCCGGTGAAAGCGGCCATCAAAGCAAGAATGGGCAAATAGATGGGAACTTCTCAAAGCAGTGGTGGACCACCGGCGAGAGGTCCGATGGTCCCGCCTTGGGCGGACGCGCCTCCCGCGGGGGGCGATGGCGCACCCACTCCCCCGCCCGATGCTCCTGGCGAGCCGGCTACCCCGCCACCGCAAGCCCAGCCGCAAAGATGGACCGGGGTGCGCCGCAATCTTGGTGAATTTGCTCGAAGTGGCGATGGTCGCTCCTTAAGGCGAGCGGTCAAGCATTACGTGCGATCCGGCTATGGCGGGGCTGCAACGGCGTCCCGTCGGATGGGGAGCACTGGTGGTACTGCTAGCGCACTAGGCAATGCGCTAGCGGGATTGCCAGGTGGAGGCGCTGCTCAAGCTGGCGCTCCGCTTGAACGGCCGCTACTCGAAGGTAGGTCGGCCGAGGAGATCATGGATCGCGTTGTCGATGCGGTGCGGCCAGTGGATGGTACACAGGACGCAGAAGCATCTCGTGCTGCGATCCGCGACGCTCTAACGGATCTTCTGACGCAGTATCAAGATGCAGATCTGCTTGAACTGTCGCTGGATCAGCGAGAATTCGCGATCGAGCGATTCGTGGCTTATGACGTTTTTCAGCGCTTCGAATTGGATGTTGGGCAGCACATTCAAGACAGCGCTCCCACGGTTAGCGAAGGCCTGTCACGTCTGAAGGAGGCAAAAGACTACATACGACAAACGGTGTCCGCGTCCTTCCGAAAGCTTCGTCAATCGGGGAGGGGGTTAACTGATGCAAATGTCTCGCAAGTTGTGAAGGAAGCATTGAGAGACTCATTTGAGATTTTCGAGGGCTACATCGAATGAAGCTCTTTGCTGCGCCACGAGGTATCGCATTGCCACCGGCGACGGATCTCCAACTAGTTCTTTATGGACAGCCTGATCGTCGCGCTGACGGTTCACGTCTAGTAGGTAGTGCGGGTGAGGCGGTTGAGCACTGCATTCAGCGCCTGCGATATGCGCCCGCCCCAAGAGCGTGGGATTTTCTTTCGCTCGCTCTCTCAGTGGTCGGGGCAGATCTGTGTGTTCATAGGGCAGATAGTCCTGATGGCTGGACACGTCAGATTGATCTCACAACTGCTGTTGGAGAGCCAGAGTTCTGGAACTCAGAGGTTCCCAAGATCGAAGCTGCGCTTCGGTTCTTATCGACCGACATATGGGCCATTCGCTTCGTTGGCGGGGGGCGTCGCACTGACGCCCCGGACGAACTGTTCCGCCCTGCTGAAGATAGCGTATGTCTGCTCTCTGGCGGGATGGATAGTCTGATCGGTGCCATCGATCTCGCGGCTTCTGGACGACGCCCGATTGCAGTAAGTAATACGGTGCGCGGCGACGGTGACAATCAGCATCATTTTGCTGAAGCGACCGGCATCACTCATCTTGCTCTAAACCACAACGCAAGCCCGCCGTCAGGCTGGAACCGGGAGCCATCGCAACGTGCCCGCTCGCTCATCTTCTTGGCATTCGGAGTTTTAGCGGCAACCTCTTTGCAGGTATATCACGATGGGGAACAGGTTCCATTGTTCATCTGCGAGAACGGCTTCATTGCGCTCAATCCCCCATTGACCGGAACGCGACTAGGAAGCCTGAGCACAAGGACCGCTCATCCAGAGTTTCTCTATGGCGTTCAATCGCTGCTAGATGCGGCTGGTTTGCGGGTTAAGTTGGTCAATCCATACCAACACAAAACAAAAGGTGAGATGTCGCGAGAATGCGCGAACCAAGCTCTATTGCGTGATTTGGCCGCTTCATCAGTTAGCTGTGGTCGCTATCGAGTCTTTGGTTATAAGCAATGCGGCCGCTGTGTTCCATGCCAGATTCGACGTTCGGCATACTTGGCGTGGGGTCAGACGGATCCAACCGACTACAAGTTTAGGGAACTTGGACGCAGAGATTCAGACCACGCTAATTTTGATGATGTGCGGTCTGTTGCCATGGCTATCTCCCGAGTGAATAGTGATGGCTTGGAATCTTGGCTGCGGTCGGCGTTGTCATACCCGCATGCTGGTGCTCGTGCGCCTCTCAGGGATGTGGTAGACAGAGGCATTGGCGAATTAATGGCGCTACATCGATCGGTTGGGCTGATTTGATCGACTTTCACTGCCATTTGGATTTGTACGCCAACCCTCATCAGGTTGTTTCTGAGTGTGTTGAGCGCGGCTTGTACGTTCTATCAGTGACAACGACTCCGTCAGCTTGGGAAGGCACTTCTGCCCTGGCTGACGCCGCTCCTCGGATACGAACTGGCTTAGGTCTGCATCCGCAGATCGCACACGACAGGCAGTTTGAGCTGCCGTTGTTTGAGAAGCTCTTGGAGCGAGTTCGCTATGTTGGCGAGATAGGATTGGATGGCAGTCCTGAGCTGAAACCGCACTGGCATACGCAACTAGGGGTATTCGAGCAAATCTTGGAGTTGTGCCAGAAGGCGGGCGGCAGGGTAATGTCCCTGCATAGCCGAAGAGCTGCTAAGGCTGTTCTTGATTTGCTTGCAAAGCATCCCGGGGCAGGCACGCCGATCATGCATTGGTTCTCAGGCACCCAGAAGGAACTTGATCGCGCTGTTGAAATAGGTTGCTGGTTTAGTGTTGGGCCTGCAATGCTGCGCGGTGAAAAGGGCAGACAACTCGTTGCGGGGATACCGCCTGAGCGCATTCTGATCGAGTCGGATGGGCCTTTCGTGCAGATTGATGGCCGGACCATTTGGCCTTGGGATGCCGCGCAAGCAATCAGTGGTCTCGCTGAGATATGGAAAATTGATGAGCAAGAGGTTGCAAGTCGCTTGAGGGGCAACTTGCGGATGATTGGTGGGGTCTAGCTAGGAAGAGCGCGCTGTTTCTCAATTGCGATGCTTTTGTCTCCTTCGATGGCGAGGTTTGTTTCGATCATTGCGACCATTTTCGGATAGCAACCCATATATCGTGGCGAACTGGCCCAGGTTCGGCCAGTATCTCGGCCGTTTTTCCGGCCATAGCGTTGCAAGGCGACATCAGTCTTGGCCGAACCCGGGTCAGCTGTCCGCATCGGACACCTCAGGCGTCGTTGCTAGCAGCCACATCAAGCCGCTTCAGAACGCGCCTTCCCAGGGCCGCGAGTTGAATTTCTGCCTTCTTGGCCTGCTTCCAGAGGTGGCGAATCTCACGGGCTTCCATTTCATGCTGCACCAACAGGTCAATTTCATCGACGTGAGCGCCACTGGTCACGTGCCTTAGGTCGACACCGCTCTTTCGCATCGACCCCACATCTTTCAGCCAGCGTCTAGACGCTGCGCCGCGGGTTCTTGCCTCTGAGTAAACGACCTCTTTCCAGGTCAGCTCAAGCCCAAACAATCGGGCGCGGACATACAGGATCCGCATGGACGTTCTCACCTTCGCGTCTGCGCCGTTAATTGCCTTGTGACGTTGGACGATTGCCTTACGTGCGACTGACCGTTCCGTTCTGGCTCGGTCCCTCAGGTCCAGTGCCAGCTGCTCAATGGCCAGCAGGATGCTGAAGTATGAGTCGTGTGCTCCAAGAATTGCGGTCCCGAGAGCATCCCCGGGATGATCCTGGTACAGGCCATCCTTCCAATAACGCTTGTCCGGATCGGGTCCATCCTCGATATCCATCATTGAAACACCTTCAGTAGTTCGGGTACTGAAGGTTTCGCATGGGGATACGTCCGCTGGGAAGTGGACACGTAACTCTAGACTTTTGGCCTCGACACGGGGGAGCCGCTTCGCCAGTCGGCGGGCGGCCCCCGTTAGATCAAAGCGAGAGCTGTAAACCCGATTCGGCACGGGCGTCAGTTGAATCGGATAAGCGGGGGTATTGCGCGAGCCGCTCATATTGATCAGCAGGATCGCTAATTTCTGATCGTCTTACCGGCCCTTGATCGGGTCATTGCTGTCCGCTGTCGGCCGAGGCTGTGTAAAAACTCCCGGGCGCGGTGCTGCCGACGACGATGCAGCCAGTTTGAGCAACCAGCGCTGCAGTAAAAGAACTTGATGCTCAGGCTGCGATGGCCCGCACCATGCCCTCGGTGCCCATGATCTTGATCATCCGCTTCATGTTGTAGGCCAACACCGCCAAGCTGATCTCCGTTTTGACCTTCGGTAGTGTCTTCGTCAGCAGTGGCGTGGTGCCGAGCCAAGATTTGAGTGTTCCGAAGACATGCTCTACCGTCTGCCGTCGTACCACGGCGGCTTCCGGCCTGGCATCCAGCAGCATCTGCATGCGTTCGAGCACGTGTTCGTGCTCCCATCGTCCGATACGCCTGTAGCTGGCAGTCGTGCACTTCTTCCGGATTGGGCAACGGGGGCAGGCGGATGACCAGTACTTATGCAAGGTCAGCCCCTTCTCCTCTGTCGTGAAGCGGCGGATCGCCCGTTCGCCCGCAGGGCATTCGTACTCATCCGCGGCTGCGTCGTAGACGAAGTCCCGTTTGTCGAACCGACCTTCGGCCTTGCTGTTCGACGTGAGGGGCTTGGGCACCAGCGGAATGACGCCTGCGTCTTCGCACGCCCGGATCTCCGGGGCGCTGAAGTAACCGCGATCCGCCAGCGCCGTCATGTGCTCGGCGCCAAGGGCATCCTTGGCCTTCATCGCCATGTGTGAGAGCTGCGCACGGTCATGACCGTCGTTCGTCACGTCGTATGCCACGATCAGGTGATGCTTGGCATCGACCGCCGCCTGGACGTTGTAGCCCACGGTGCCGGTTGCGCGTCCGCTCGAGGTCATTGATCTCGCGTCCGGATCCGTCATCGAGATCTGGCGGTCTGGAGAGGCCTCAAGCTCTTTCTCGATGCTGTCCAACTTCTCCATCTGAGCATGCAGCTTGGCCAGCTTGTCCTTCAGGTGCGGTACGCGCCCCTCCGGCAGCAGCGCCGGGTCGCGATCTGCCCGGTCCAGTTCGGCTAGATAGCGAGCAACGCTGTCCTCCAGTTGCTTCCGGCGCCCCTTGATCTTGCCGACGGTGAAGTTGCGATCTCGACTGTTCACTGCCTTGAGCTTGCTGCCGTCAATCGCCACGATCGCGTGCGAGAAGACCTTCATGTTCCGGCACAGCGCGACGAACCGACTGCACACGGCCGTGATCGCGCTGCCGTTGTCCTTGCGGAAGTCGGCGATGGTCTTGAAGTCCGGTGCCAGCCGGCCTGTCAGCCAGATCAGTTCCAGGTTCCGTTGCGCCTCCCGCTCCAGGCGACGGCTCGACTGGATGCGGTTGAGGTAACCGTAGATGTAGATCTTGAGCAGCGCGGCGGGGTGATACGCGGGCCGACCACCTGCCGCGCGATTGGCGGCATCGAAGCCCAGTACGCTCAGATCGAGCGCCTCGACGAAGGCATCGACCACCCGCACCGGGTTGTCTTCGTGGACGTAGTCTTCCAGCCGATCAGGGAGCAGAAGCCCCTGGGAGCGATCAACGCCATCCACAAATCGCTTCATGTAGAGCACCCATCGACCGGTGCTCAGATCATGCCAGTGGAGGCAGGGTTTTCACACAGCCTCGGCCAGATGCGGACATTCGCGGTGTCCAAATTCAACACTCACCGTGTATGTCATGCAGACAGAAAATCGTCTAGGTCATCGATCTCCGCCACGGGACTATCTCGTCTCCCGCGCGGTCATACGAGTCGCACAGCTTTGCGACACTCGCATGGCAAGCTCGGCGCTAGTCGGTGCGGCCAATCCGGACGAACGCTAATCGATGCCCCACCCATCTGCACCTGCCCGCTAACGACGCCGTTATCACCGCCCCATGTCCAGAAGCACAAGAAAGAAAGGAAAGAGATCGAAGGGCAAGTCGGAGCGCTCGCACGGCGGCCCCGTCTATATACCGATGCCCAAGCTGTTCCGGGACGACCTGAGCGATGACGAGCGCCGGAACGCCATCAAGGCAATGGCTAAGTCCTTCAGCGATGCCCGGGACGCGGCTTTCGCCACGATCGGTCGATTCGTGTCGAGGTTCGATCCCCTCCATTCGCTATCGGTGCTGGCAGCCTACGGGCTGTCGATCGACGTCACCAAGGACGGCGTCCGGGCCGCCGAGGCCAAGCGCGACAAGATCCATCAGGACCACGTGGAGCTGCTGCAGGCATTCGTCTTGCAGAGGGGTGTTGGCGATTGGCCGCTGCAGCCGCCGCGGCCACAGGACGTCCAGGAACAATGGGATGCGCTGATCGAACTTGGTCACGGCTTCGACCTCTCCAGGATGCGCCCACTCGACTCGGAGAGCGAATCCGACGCCCTCGTCATGCTGCAGGAGAAGATCCGCAGCAATACACGCGCGGTCCGCAATTGGGGGTACTACCATCAGGTCAAGGACATCGGGCATCGGCTTCTGGCGCCGCTGGACGAGCGGATGCGATCCGTCCTCGGATTCGCCGGTACCGAGCTGATCGCCGTCCTCGATAGCCTTGTCCGCGCGAACGAGGCGCGGATCACCGAACACCGAAGAAAGTTCTTCGGCGCTCTCGGCAAGCCGAGCGTGCCCGAGATCGTGACCGCATACGCCGAGGCCATGCCTGCTGCCGATTGCAGCGGGCTTCTCGACTACTTCATCCGGAACGATTTCAGCCCGCAGCAGGCCCGGGCCATGCTCCTGGCGCATTCCGAGCACGCGCTCGAGGCTTGCTTCACCCATGAAGCAGGCGAGGTTTCCGCAAGAGCCGGCGTGGCTGTGGATCAGGTCAAGGCCATCTTCCAGGCATTGGGGATGCTTCCCGGCGAGTTGAACGACCGCACCCCAGAACTGTTCCTGCTCGACAACCCGGTCTGGACGTCGCCTTGGATAACCCTTTCGGATGACACTATCTTCGCTTGCATCCCCCAGACCGGGTTCTCGTTCCTGTTCGAGATCGTTGAGCGGTTCGTCGCGCCCAGTGAACAGCTCAAGATGGCCTGGCACGACCGGCGCGCCGCCTTCTTGGAGGCCGACGTTGCCGGCACTCTGTCGAGGGCCCTGCCCGGCGCCGCCGTGTACCGGAATCTGAGCTGGCAGGTATCCGGGACGGAACGGCACGGCGAAACCGATGTGCTGGTGGTGCTCGACAGCGTCGCGATCATCGTCGAGGCGAAGTCAGGATCGGTGTCCGCGCATAGCAAACGGGGCGCTCCGGACCGGCTCAAGTCGGAGATACGCGAGCTGCTGGAATCTCCGGCCCTGCAATCCCAGCGCCTGCACGCCGCGATGGAAGAGCACCGGTCCGGGGGGCGCCAGCTGGTCCTTTCCAAGCACGTCGACCTGTGGATGGTGCGGTATGTCATGCGGATGTCCGTCACGCTGGAGGACTTCAGCACGATCCAGTCCGACATCGGCAAGCTGCAGGCGCTCGGGCTGATCTCGAAGGATGTCGCGCCGGCGCCGACGTTGTGCTTGGCCGACCTCCATACCGTCGTCGAGATCCTGGATGCGCCGGTGATGTTTCTGCACTACCTGCACCGGCGGGTGCAGCTGGAAGGCAAGTTCTCGCACGACTCCGACGAACTCGATCTGCTCGGCGCGTACCAGATAAACGGCCTGCTTTTTGGCCGGAAGGAAACCGATGGAACCCGCATCACCTTCTACCGGATGTCCGAGAAGATCGACCGCTACATGATGTCTCTCAGCGAAGGGATACGCACCGCGAAGCCCGGGCGGCGTCTGGACGGTCCTTGGGCAGGAATTCTCGAACGCGTCCTCCAGGTGCGCTCCCATCGATGGCCGGAGATCGCCATCATGCTGCTGGATGCCGATGACCGTGCGCAGAAGACACTGGCGCGCGACATCCGGGAACTCATCAAGAAGCATCGCTACCAGAAAACGACGCCTTACCAGAATATCCTCGTGTATCTTCCCGACGGCGTCGGCCTGAGCGCGATCACCGCCGTGGTGCTGCGCAAGGAGACCGTCGCGCATCGGCAGGAGATCGCCAGAGCGGCAGCGGAAAAGTCCTTCGAAGATCCGCGCCCCGTTCGCTGCTTGGTGCTCGTCTACGACGCAGATGCCCCGACATTCCCGTACAATCACCTGATGTTGGCGGACCGTTTGCCGGCATCGGCCGGGGACGAGGTTGGCAACGCAGGGCCTCAGCTACCAGATGGCACCTGCGACAGCCGGACGGAGCCGTCCGAGCACGCCTCATGACGACAGCCTTCTCGACGACGACGGTGAAGCAGGCGCACGTAGCCAATCACTACGTTCCCAGGCTCTACCTCAAGCAATGGTCCGCTTCGGGAATGATCCCTACGTACCGATTGCTGGTCCCGAACGAGTCCTGCTCGCTCTGGAAGCTGCAGTCTCTGAAGGGCATCGCTTATCACCAGCATCTCTATACCTATATCGCCGGAGACGAGGCCACCGACGAATTCGAGCGCTGGCTGGACAGCGAGTTCGAGGGTCCGGCCGAGGAGGCCATTGACCGCGTCGTTCGCGAAGACACGCTGACCCCCGAGCACTGGGCGCGTTTGGCGAGGTTCGCCGTAGCACAGGATGTGCGCACGCCTGCCCGGCTGAGGGAGTTCCTCGCGAGGCAGTCGGAGCAGATGCCCGACCTCTTGCAGCGCGTCGTCCAAGACTCCGTCCAGCAACTGGAGCAGGACGGATCTCCGGTCGGGCTTGGCTCGGCAGCACTTCAGGATGAATCCAAGGCGTTTCCGCTGAAGGTCACGATCGAACGCGAACCCGATGGTAGCGGGACGCTGAAGGCCACGACGCTGGTAGGAAGGAAGATGTGGATATGGAGCCAGCGCCACCTGCTCACGAGCACCATCCAGAAGCTTCCCCCAATCCGCTGGACAATCCTTCACGCACCCTCGGGCGTATCGTGGCCAACCTCGGACAACCCGCTTGTGCGACTGAATTTCTTCAACCCCACCAACTACAACTTCGGTGGCGGATGGGGCGTTCAGAACGGAGACATTCTCCTACCCTTGAGCCCCAAACACCTGCTTTACACCTGCATTGGCAGAAAACCGCGGCCCCGGGGAACCCCACTGGACATGGGTACTGCGCTGCTTATCCGCCGGATTATCGTCGAGCACGCCGATCGCTACGTGTTTGCCGTGGAGCCGGGGGATATCCATTCGATTCGCCCGCGTATCGTTTCTCCGGAGGCTTGCAAGGCCGAGCGAGAAACATGGCAACGCTGGCATGACGATCAAAGCCACGCCGAGATCGCACTGGCACGGTAGCGCCAATGGAGACGAATCAATGCGGCCAACTTCTGATCGCCAACATGTCGCTTAAATTGGCATGCTGGAATCGAAGCCACGGCATTTCCACCTGGTCGGCACAACCCCAATGGCAAGTACTCTCGTAGGCATCCCGCGCCTGATGCACCATACGTTCCCTCCATATGGGAGTTGCATCTACTGCGGCAGAACGGACGATCTGCGCACCGAGCACATCGTTCCGTACGGACTCGAAGGCAACCTGAAACTCCCCCGCTCCACGTGCGGCGAGTGCGCGGACCGCACCAGCAGGATCGAGCGGGCAGTCCTGCGCGGTGACTTCAGGGTGGTTCGTGTCTACCGCGGTCTGCAATCACGGCGGAAGCACGCCGGCGCGCCGGAGCTGTACGCGCTCAACATCACCCGTGACGGGCAAGAGCAACAGGTTGAAGTGCCGCTGGACGAGTATCCCGTCGTCCTCCACTTCCCCATCTATCCACCGCCGCGAATCCTCACGACGTCAGAGAAACGGCCCGGCGTGGACATCAGGGGGGTCGACACGATCTCGTTCGGACCGAATCCACTTGAGGTGATGAAGAAGCTTGGCGCGCAGTCGATTGGCGCAACGCTTTCGCAGCGGCCCGCCGAGTTCGCTCGGATGATCGCCAAGATCGCCTACGCGATGGCGGCCGCCACCGGAACATTGAAACTGCTGGCCGAATCGTCGGAGCTGCCGGCCATGATACTGGGAGAAGACGATGCAATCGGTCATTTCGTCGGCACCATCGAAGAACCGAACGCCAGCCACCCCGAAATCCACCGCGTGCTGTTAATCGAAGACCGGGGCCGCGGCTTGCTGATCGGCGACGTGCAGATCTTCAGCGATTCGCACACCCCGAGGTACGGCGTCGTGATCGGAAAGCTTGCCTAGCCGCCGTCGTCGCCACCTTGGGGTGCGACCCCAAGCACCTCATCCAGGCCGTGGATCAGGAGCCTTTGCAGTCGATCCTTTGAGATCGCCGACATGCCCTCCGCCGCAGCTCGAATCCGGTCGCGGACCTCGACAGCCCAGGGCCGCTCGTCACTCAAGTCTTCATCGATCCGGCCGTGCTTATATCGAGCCTTGAGGGCAATCATTGCGTTCCGCTGGCCACGCGGCTCCAGCCCGAGGAACGCATCGACGAACCGAGCCGGATCCAGGGACGCCAGGACCGGGATGTCGTAGAACTCGTTATCTCCCTGATTCGTCAAGGAGACCCGACGTAGGAACAGGCCAGAATCCTCCTGCATGTTCGCCAACAACTCCTCGGCGATCGCGGGCCTGCGGTCGATATCGACAGCGCGGCGCTTTTCGTCCAGATAGTCGCGCAATCCAATGTACTCCTCCGACCGGGATTCGTGGAATCCCAGCCCGTCGTACGCGTCGAATGCCAGACCGAAATGGTCTTCGTGTCGATCCAGCGGCTCAAGCAGGCCGTTCGCGTACAGATAGTCCACGTATGCCCGACCGTCGGCGACTACCTGTTCGACACCATTTGCGATGCCTCCGATGCGCGAGAGCCAGAGCCGCAGTCCGAACACATGCAACACCTCTCCTGGAATCGTGTACTCGTGCGCGGCGAATGCGCGCTCCATCTCTGCAAGCGCGCGATCGACCTCCTCCTCCGTCCGCTCATGCGAATGCCAGACAGTCCGCCAGGCAGGCTCCTGCGCAACCGTCACGAAGTACGAGCTCTGATCGAGCTCGTCACGTATCCGCTTCGGATCGACGACCCCCTTCACGATCAGGTCGATCAACGTGTCGTCCGACAGTGCGGTGGTGTCCAACTGCACTGTGGGATACCGCTTCTCCACCGCCAGTATCTCCGGCACTGGATCGCCCTCCTCGCGCGGCAAGTAGGCCGAAAGCAGATTGTTCTGGCGATCCTGTATGTCGCCGGCCGACAGTCGCCCGGCCTTCACCTCGAAAGAAATCGCAAACAGCAGCCCCAGCAACGCCGTCAACGCTTTGTCGTGAGATCGGTGCCTATCGTCCAGAACGGCATAAAACCGCTCGAAGTCCCAGATTGCCTGCTGCAGTATCCGGAGATTGCCCAGCTCGGATTGGTGATAGATCTCGGAGATGACGGACGCATTCGCCGCGACGGCTCCCCTTGCGCCGTCGTCTTTAACCGAAGCGATGAACGCAGCCTGCGCATCGTCAAAGGCCGATTGGACGTCAAACATCCTTCCAACCACCTTCTCGCGAATGCGCTGGTAGTTCTCGTCCGCTATCTCGCTCTCGTTCGCAATGATGACGACCTTGCGACCTTCCTGTTCGACGAACACGTTGATGTAACCCATCACCGTGTTGATCGGCATCTGGCAACGCTCCAGGTCGTCGAATACATACAGATCAGACTTCGACCGATCGACGAAATCCTTTGACTCTAGATCGAGCTCCACATTGAAGTACTTCCCGACCATCTTGAGCGCACGGCCGCCAAGCGTGACGCCCTTCTTCTTTAGGACGGGATACATGGATTGCAGAATGGCGTCGTCAATCTCATCGAGCGACCCGAGGCCATACAAGCTGACGTAGATGTATCGCGTCTTCTGACTATCGAGCGATTTGAGGAAGTTCTTGACTACGTATGTCTTCCCAATCCCCCACGGGCCGTTCAGTAGAACCGCGAACCCTGGCGGCGTCGAGAAAGACAGGTAGTAACGCAGGTATTCCTTGACGTGATGGTTTCGGTCGTTGGCTGCAACGCCGCCCGAGGCATCCGCCGCGGGCTGGGACGCCGCGTCATCTGCCGCGACGCGGTTGGCCTTGGTCAGCCGTCTTCTACGCCAGTCAATCATTGCGCTATCCCCATGTCGCCACCCTTTACTAACACGCCCCGAGCGGCGATTAGCCTCGCGGCACCCTAAGACGTCGCCCTCCGCGAAGCCTAGGGGTTTTCGTACCACATCCCCTTTCACCGGGGCTGACTAGTCGCATTCCGTGGATGTGGTCTGCGCCGCCACTAGAACCATAAGCTGAAATGATCTTAGGCTCCCGCGAAAGCGGGCTTTACTGCTTCCTGCATGGCCTTGCTCCAGCGGCCGCTATGGGTCGAGGCTGTGTGAAAACCCTGCCTCCACTGGCATGATCTGAGCACCGGTCGATGGGTGCTCTGCATGAAGCGATTTGTGGATGGCGTTGATCGTTCCCAGGGGCTTCTTCTCCCTGATCGGCTGGAAGACTACGTCCACGAAGACAACCCGGTGCGGGTGGTCGATGCCTTCGTCGAAGCGCTCGACCTGAGCGCGCTGGGCTTCGAGGCGGTCAATCGCGGGGCTGGTGGCCGTCCTGCCTATCACCCCGCCGCGCTGCTCAAGATCTACATCTACGGTTACCTCACTCGCATCCAGTCCAGCCGGCGCCTGGAACGGGAGGCGCAACGGAACCTGGAGCTGATCTGGCTGACCGGTCGACTGGCGCCGGACTTCAAGACCATCGCCGACTTCCGCAAGGACAACGGCGGCGCGATCACAGCCGTGTGCAGTCGGTTCGTCGCGCTGTGCCGGAACATGAAGGTCTTCTCGCATGCAATCGTCGCGATTGACGGCAGCAAGCTGAAGGCAGTGAACAGTCGGGATCGCAACTTCACCGTCGGCAAGATCAAGGGGCGCCGGCAACAACTGGAGGACAGCGTTGCGCGTTACCTAGCCGAGCTGGACCGGTCAGATCGCGATCCCACTTTGTTGCCAGAGGGCCGCGTTCCCCAGCTGAGAGACAAGCTGGCCAAGCTGCATGCGCAGATGGAGAAGCTCGACGAGATTGAAAAGCAGCTTGAGGCCACCCCCGATCACCAGATCTCGCTGACGGATCCCGACGCGAGATCAATGACCTCAAGTGGCCGTGGCACGGGCACGGTGGGCTACAACGTCCAGGCGGCGGTCGACGCCAAGCACCACCTGATCGTGGCATACGACGTGACAAACGACGGTCACGACCGTGCGCAACTCTCACGCATGGCGATGAAGGCCAAGGACGCCCTTGGCGCCGAGCATATGACGGCGCTGGCGGACCGTGGTTACTTCAGTGCCCCGGAGATCCTGGCGTGCGAGGAGGCAGGCGTCATCCCGTTGGTACCCAAGCCTCTGACATCCAACGCCAAGGCCGAAGGCCGGTTCGACAAACGCGATTTCGTCTACGACGAAGCCGCTGATGAGTACGAATGTCCGGCGGGCGAACGGGCGATCCACCGCTTTACGACAGAGGAGAAAGGGCTGACCTTGCACAAGTACTGGTCCTCCGCCTGCCCCCGCTGCCCAATCCGGAAGAAGTGCACGACTGCCAGCTACAGGCGTATCGGACGATGGGAGCACGAGCATGTGCTCGAACGAATGCAGATGCTGCTGGATGCCAGGCCGCAAACAGCGGTGGTGCGAAGGCAGACGGTGGAACATGTCTTCGGCACGCTGAAATCATGGCTCGGCACGACGCCGTTGCTGACGAAGACGCTACCGAAGGTCAAAACGGAGATCAGCCTGGCAGTTCTGGCCTACAACATGAAGCGGATGATCAAGATCATGGGCACCGAGGGCATGGTGCGGGCCATCGCAGCCTGAGCATCAAGTTCTTTTACTGCAGCGCTGGTTGCTCAAACTGGCTGCATCGTCGTCGGCAGCACCGCGCCCGGGAGTTTTTACACAGCCTCGGCCGGAAACGGACAACGGTCAGCACCGGCCCGCAAGATTAAAAGCGGAATCATGACGTGGAAACACCTGGGCGTTTCCACGTGAAGCAGAGTAATGGGGAGGCCAACATCTACAAGCATGGCGGGCACTCTCCACAGGACGATCAACCTGTCCGATTCTTCATAAGAACTTTTGTCATGCACCCGAGTACGGAGCCCAACGCTTATCGCCCAACTTTTCGTGAAAGCGGGTAAGCAATGTGTTCTGTTTGGACGGCAAGCGCACAGACAGTCAGTGACATGAAATGTCAGCAATGCTCTCGACTCACAGGATCAGCTGCAGGCTTAGGTTCGGATTCAAGCCTTTTTTACCGTTCATTTCGCAACTTTGATGTAGGTACCTTGGGTGTAGTGTCTTTACATGGACACACATCCACGCCACCACACTTCAAGCCCGCTGCCGCGTTCGTCACTGGATGACGACTCATCGCAAACCAATTCGGTCACACGAGTATCTGGCTTGTCAGCCGAACTTCCCGAGCGACTTAGCGAATTAGAGGCAGCCCGATACCTCAAGAAATCCGTCATCACGTTGCGCAGGTACAGGCGAGACAGACGGATTGGCTATGGCCGCATCGGACGTGACGTCTACTTCACAAAACAGCACCTAATGGCGTTTCTGGAGGCCAGCGAATGTCCCGCATCATTTACAGAATCACAGACGAGTACTCCCTTGTTTCCCGAAAAGGCACCGCGAACCTCTACCTCGAGTGGCGGGAAGGCGGACAGAAGGTCGCGCGCGCTACGGGCTGTAGCAGCCTTGACGATGCCAAACGACGCGCCCGCGAGCTGATTCTCGAACTGGCCGAACTTCAGGACGAGCCTGCCGAGGAAGTGCCGATCATGGCGGTGCTTGATCGCTATTGGTTGAAGCATGGCGCCAATCTGCCCAGCAAGACCACTGTCAAGCGGGCCATCGCCCTGTGGCGCAAATTCTGGGGCGAGACGGCGACCGTCCCTGAGCTGACCATTGGGCGTCAGGAGGCATTCGTGGACTGGTTGCGGGCTCGTGGCTACAGCGATGGATACCTGCGTCGCGTGGTCGGGGTCGGGCAGACCGCGCTGAATCGCGCCAGAAAGCGCCAGGAGCTCGACTCCGTCCCATTCATCGAACTACCGCCCGGTGGAGAGGCATTCCCGCACAGGGCCTCTAGGACTCAGCTGGTAACGCTGCTGAATACCCCCATGCCCCCTCACGTCTGGACATACGTCCTCATCAGGCTCAACACGTGCTGCCGAGGTGATGCCGCGCTGGACTTGCAGCCCTATCTGGTGGATTTCGAGACGGGAATGGTCCGCCTCAACCCGGCAGGCCGTAGGCAGACCAAGAAACGTCGTCCGACCGTCCCGCTTACTAAGACGCTGGCCAAGCACCTCAAGGGTCACGAAGGCCCCTACTACGCCGGCTGGCAGGGTCGTCGCACCCAGTCAATCAAGACAACTTGGCGCAAGATTCGGGCTGCGGCAAGGCTGCCCATATGGTTCGCACCCAAAGTACTTCGGCACACCGTGGCCTCGGAACTGCGCCGGCGCGGTGTGCCGGAGTGGGACGTGAAGGGGTTGATGGGTCATACCGGCGGCGGGGTCACCGAGGGGTACGCCAAATTCGACGGCGCCAAGGTCAGTAAAGCCCTGGATGCATGGATGGCAGACCTTGCGAAAGACGTCCCGGCGCTGCGAAAGACGGGCGCAAAGCCTATCCAGGTGGTGCGCGGGGTCAGTACGGGGTCAGCCGCCTCACCAATGAAAACGGCGCATCCCGTAAAAGATGCGCCGTATCAACCACTTAAAGTGGTGGGCGGTACAGGGTTCGAACCTGTGACCCCTACCATGTCAAGGTAGTGCTCTACCGCTGAGCTAACCGCCCATAGGGAGCGGAATGGTAGTCGCCCCAAGGGTTCACTGCAAGTGCCGCGGGCGCGGCTAGGCGCCGCCGCCCACCGGGTTGCCTTGCTGGTCACGCGCCTGGCCCTGCCCGAACTGCGAGTAGGCGCTGAAGTTGGCCAGGGTGCCGTTGAAGAACATCGCCGCGATCGGTGGCGTGGCGATCAACAGCACGGTGAGGATCACGCCCAGCCCGGCCTGCTGCATGGCGATGCTGTTGATGCCTTCGCCAGCGGCGGCACCGTTCATGATGATCTGGTACTTCACGAACATCGCCAAGGCGACCACCGCCACCATCTTCATCGCCACCGACACCATGAAGGACAGGACGCCCAGCGAGAACGTGGTGCCGATGCCGTACTGCAGCCACTTGCCGAAGAGCGCCTTGGTGTTGTTGAACAACAGGCAGAGGATGAACAACGGCCCCAGCCCGACAAACAGTGCCAGCGCCACCTTATAGGTCAGCAGCAATGCCCCGCCGATCACCGCCGGGCCGGCAACACCGAGCGTGCTCATCGTGGTGGCCTTGGTGAGTTGTTCCTTCCAGCTTTCGCCGACCGACAGCGAGGCGTAGCCGTCCATCAGCGCCGTGGTCGCCTGCATGAGCTGGAGGTTGCGGTCGATCTGCGAGGCGGGTGAGTCCTCATCGATGGCGACCAGACCCTGGATCGCCTTGGGCAGCGTATCGCTCAACAAACCCGAAATACTTTCGCCGCCGAACGAAAAACTCGTGGCGAGCAGCGTGATGAGCACTACCCTCATCGACTGGGTGACCAGCATCATCATCGGCTCGCGGGAACGCCCGGTCACGATCAACCAGCCCTGGAACAGGATCCAGACCGTGATCATGGTCGTGCCGAACAGCAGTATCCACTGGATCAGCCCGGTCATCAGGTTGTGTCGGAAAGTTTCGATTTCCCCGTCAAGGAAACCGAAGATGGCCCTGAAAAACACCCACTGGCCTATGCCGTCCATTGCTTGAGTCCTTGTTCCATGCGCGGACAGGGCTCACCCGTCACCGCCGTTTCGCCTTGACCAGATCACTGTCGAAAGCGAGTTCCATCACGATCAATGCCGCCGCGTTTCCGGCGAGTCGCCTGCCAGCCGAGGGGTTGCCATTGGCGGCATCCTGGCCGAGGCGTTCCTGTGACGACTTGAGGTAGGCGATCCTCGCCGCATAGGCATCGTCATAAGCCTTCTGCTGCTGCTGATCGATCTGGATGAGCGCCAACAGCGCGAGCATCTTGTTGGTATTGCTCTGCAGCTCTCCAACATGCTCGCCATCGATCCGGGCGCGCTGGGTCTGGATGGCCTGCAGGCGTGCATAACGCTGCTCAGCGAGTTCACTCATCATCAAGCCGTATTTGAAACGCGCCTTTTCGGTCTCGACGATTTCCTTGCACAGCGTCCACTGCTTGCCGGCATTGCCTTTGCCTTTGTCGGGCGCTGGCGGAAAAAGACGACGCACGCGATCGGTGATTTTCGGGAACTCCGGGATCTCCGGCTGTTTAGGCTCTGGACAACGGGCCTGCTCATCCATGCCCACCGACGACACCTGATCCTGCTCCTTGGCCGTGAACTTCCTGGGCGGATCCTTGAACCGGCCCTGCTGGGTCCCCTTCTTTGGCGCGTTCTCGAAGTCGCCCTGGCCGATGCGGTTCTGGCTGGCCAGCTTGTTGTCGACGTCATCGTCGTAAACGCGCCAGTCCGCGGATGCCGAGATGCTCAGGAGCAGCATGGCGACCAGACCCATCGACACGATGCGCCGGCCTATCCTGCGCACATCGATGCCGTACATCCCCAAGGCTTCAATCGTGCCGGGGTAGCGACGCGTACTCATGCGCATATCTCCCTCTTGTTCGCCCCTGATCGAGGCACGCGTGGAAGGGATTCTTCGCCCTTCAATCGCCGGCCGGGACCCTTGCGCCGCTCGTAGAAACCGGGGAGCCAGTGCTCCGGTCGAAGCTGATCGGTGCCCACGCCAAATGTCCCAGCCGTGTCATCCAGCACGGCATGCAGCACTTCGATGTTGTCGGTGCTGGCCGAGATCACCGCGAGGTGGTCGTCCATCCCGCGCAGATCCAACTGGCAGATGCTCGACGCATGTCCCTGCTTGACCAGGAAGGAACGCGAGCGCTCGTCCAGCCCGACCACGACCTCGTATTCCGCATCACTGAGCTTCAAGCCCTCCACATAATCCTGCCGGCTGGCATTCGGGTTGGGCAGCAGGACCAGGGTCGCCGTCTGCTCGACCAATGCCGCGGCGATATCGCTTCGGAGCGCATCCTCGGGACTTTGTGTGGCAAAGATGCCCAGCCCGTTCTGCTTGCGGATGGTCTTCTGCTTGTTCTTGGCGAATTCCTTGAGGCCACCCTTGCCTTCCAGGATCTTCCAGAACTCGTCCATCACATAGATCAGCCGGCGGCCGTCGATGAGGGATTCCAATCGGTGCAACAGGTAGCGGATGACCGGCACGCGTACTTCTTCGTTTTCGATGAGGTCCGTGTAGTCGAAGCCGATGATCCGGCTGCGCGATAGATCGATGGTGTCGCGCGGGTTGTCAAAGACCCACCCCAGCGAGTTGCCACGCGTCCATTTGCGCAGGCGTGCATACAGGCCGTCATCGCCCATGTTGGGCAGGCTCTTCTGGAAGTTGGTCATGCTGCGGAGCGGCGCCGGCATGTCGAGCATCGCCTCCACGGCGCGGAAGATGTCCTCCTCCTCGCGTGCGGAGTAGGACGGCTTGCCTGCCAGGATCTTCATCAGATCGGCGAGGAACTGGAGGTTGCCTTCATCCTTCTCGCACTGAAAGGGATTGAAGCCGGTGGGCGCCCCGCTTTCGAGCGCCAGGTAGTTGCCACCGCACGCGCGGACGAAGATCTCCGCACCCCGATCCTTGTCGAAGAAAAAGATCGTCGGCGCCGGATCGAGCTTCTGCGTCTGGCTGAGAAGGAAGTTGATCAGCGCGGTTTTGCCTGTACCGGACTTGCCGATGACCATGGTGTTGCCGATCGCCTTTTCGCCCAACGAATTCTCATTGGGCAAGGTGGCGTGGAAGTTGAAGTGATAGGCCTGCCCGTTGGTGGTCTGGAGCGTGGTGACGCATTCACCCCAGGGATTAAGTTCCTTCTTGCCGTTGGTGAAGTTGTGCAGGGGCGACAGCCCGAGGAAGTTGAGCGAACTCAGGTTGGCGATGCGGGTCCGGTAGCGCCAGTTCCCCGGGAACTGCGAGAAGAAGGCCGGAGCCACCGCGAGCGTCTCCTTGGTCGAGACAAAGCCGGCGTTCGACAACTCCGCGCGTGCCGACGCCACCTGCTTCGACAGCGCTTCCTGGCTGTCGGCATAGAGGGTCATCATGAAGTGGTATTCGCCGAGCACGAAATTGCCCGAAGAAAGCTGGTCCATCGCCACATCGAGCTCGGCGACCTGGCTGACCGCCCGGTCGCCCGACGAGATCATCATCCCCTTGGTGCGCTCGAGGGTCTTGAGCGCATCGTGACGGCCCATCGGACTGAAGGAATGGGTAATGACGTAGCCGAAGTCCAGGTACTTCAGCCCATTGAGCACACCGGGGTGCGTGCCCTCCGGATACTCCTTGATATTGAGGATAGCGCCATACACCGTGCGGCCGTCCGGCGTGTTGATCATGAAGTCGCCGGTCCGGCTGGAAAACATCTGGCGGCTCACCGGCAGGTAGTCACGAACCGGTGCGGCGAGGACCGGCACCGGCTCATCCACGTGATTGAGCAGGTAGCCCTGCAGTTCGAGCAACTCCGAGAACACCACGCCGCTGTCCGCTTCGTACATGGCGAGTGGGCGCGGTGCGTATTCCTTCAACACCGCCTCTACGCTCGCCGACAGTTCATCGATGCGGTCCAGAGCTTCGCGTTGCTCGGCCTCCAGCCGGCCCAGATTGCCGTGTTTCTCGTGCAACACCTTGCCGTCTGGTGAGGGGCGATAGAGCATCGTCAGGAACAGCTCGTTCTGCATCAGCTTCTGCGATGACAGCCGCTGGTGATAAAGGTCCGACATCGATTGGTTGAAATCCCCGGTGACGCGGGGGCGTGCATCGATGCGTTGCCGGCGGCGCACGTCGTGGACCCAGAACGCCACGTTGACGTAATCCGGCGCGCGCAAGGACTGCAACAGGCGGTTGAAGGTGGCGTGCCTGTGTTCCAGCTCCCATGCCTCGCGCCCGACGAAAGGCATGCCGGCCAGCCGCCAGGCCACCATGAAGTCGCCGCCGGTGGTCTTGAGCACCCGGGCGGACACATGGGTCGAGAACGGCAGGAATTCGCTGGGCGAGGTGTCGGGCGTGAACATGGGGACCTCAGGTCGACGTCAGGGCTTGCGGGCCGGCTTGCCGCGATAGGCATTGGGGTTGAACACCCAGAGACCGGCGTGCCGGTCCCTGTTGCGCATCCGCAATCGCATGCCGATGGAGAGCCCGAGCAGCCGGAAGATCATTTCGTCGCGCTTGGCCATCATCCGCATCAGGTGGATGACCACGGGCGCGAATACGAGCAGGAGCAGGTTGCCGCTGTACATCGCGACAAGCAGGACGCCCCCGGCACCGATGAAGAAGGGAATATAGGGAACCCCCATGAACATCGGTGGCCGGGTGCATCCCCGGAACACGGTGCTCTTATGCATTCAATGTGGGCGCGACATGGACCACCTGGGCGGTGGTGCAGTCCTCGCTGAAATCGCCGTTGCCGATCACCATGACCGCGATCTGGCCCGCCGCGCCGATCAGCAGGCCGCCGATCAGGATCGGCGCGACATCGGAAATGCGCTTATGGGCGAAGGCGATCTGGTAGCCCGCGAAGATGATGGCGATGGTGACGATGAGGATCGACGCAACCTTGAGGATGGTATGCACATTGCCCATCACGCCACAGAGCTTGGTTTGCGCTTCGGTGCCGCCCGGCGACGGATCAAGGCCATGCGCCATCGCGGCCGGAATGATCAGCAGGTAGGCGAGCAGGATCAGCAGTGCAGACAGTTTCATGCGGCTCGGCAGCTTGGTCGGGAACTTCATAGGTGTTGCATCCTTCTTCGCGGGTTGAGGGTTGGAACGGAACTAGAAAACGAAGGCGTCGTCGCGGGATTCCGCAGGCGGAACGGGTGAACCGGGCTTCGGTGTTTCCATGCCGCCCAGGCGAATGGCGACGGGCGGCTCGCCGGCGGCAGGGGTCTGCCGGGTAATCAGCGAAGCCGCATCCGATGTGGGTGATGGGCTCTGACCCGACGCAGGTTGGCCCCTTCGCTCGACCAGACCCTGTACCGGTTCTGCACCCGGCCGCGCTTCATCAACACTGGTGGTGTCCGTGCGCATCGCGGGCACAGGTCTGGACGGCCGGTTGACGATGACCGGGATGGCGAGCGCGGGACGCTTCGAACCCTGCTGGGCCAGCATCGAACGCTGGACCTTCTGCACGTAGCCGTGCCGATATCCGGTGGTGAAGTTGCCGGAGTAATAGCAACTGAAAGCCTTGCCCCAGTCGCCCCCGGCACGCGCATGGCATTCGCGGAGGATGCGCGAACCGGCCAGCAGGTTGATGCACGGCGTGAATGCCGCGCTGAAGCCCGGCACACCGAACTTCGGCAGGTTGTAGCGATTGACCTGGGCAAGACCGAGCGAAAAATTGATGCCGCGTGCTTCGAGCATCTCGGCGGTGGCCACGGCTTCGGCCAGGGTGCGTGGCTGCCGGGCCAGCCTTCCGCCCACCACGCCGATGGCATAGGGGTTGTAAGAAGACTCGACCTTGACGACGTGATGCATCACCGAGGCAGGCACCTCGACACGACATCCCATCAATTCCATTCCCGGAAGCATTCCCTTGTTCCTTCCATGTCCCCGCGCGAAATCATTTCGCGTGGTCGATTAATCCACGGCTGCGAAGAGGCAGCCATCGGAAAACCACTCGCCGCCCTGCCCTACGCTTCGGGCGCGCGCTCAGGCATGAACTCGATGCCGGAGATGAAACGTTGCCCGGCATGCGCCTTGATGTGCACGACGATGTCGATGGTCAGCATCAACAAGCGCTTGATGGTCGCGAATTCCAGCCCCGCGCCTTCGGGCGACGCCTTCACCATCAACGCCAGCTGATCCCAGGTCTGCGCGGTGCTGCCCGCATGGCAACTGGTGATCGAACCCGGATGCCCCGACGCGCAGTTGCGGATGAAATAGAACGCCTCGTCGCCGCGCAGTTCGGCCAGCACGATGCGGTCCGGTTTCATGCGCAGACAGGCTTCCATGCACGACTTGGCGGTGATGTTGCTGCTGCTCTGCCCGCCTTTCGAATACAGCAGGTGCACCACGTTGGGCTGGGGAATGAACAGCTCGCGCGCGTCCTCGATGGTGACCAGCCGCTCGTCGCCCGGGATGTGGTCGACCAGCGCCTTCATGAAGGTGGTCTTGCCGCTGCCCGTCGCACCGGACACCACGATGTTCTTGCGATACGCCACCGCCTGCCTGAAGAAGCCGGCGTAATCGCGCTCGGTACGCAGCGCGGCCAGATGCGCATCGTGTTCGCTCAAATGCCCGCTGGATTCGATGATGCGCGAGAAGAAGCCATCCTCCTCGTACTGGCGCAAAGTGCGCGAGTGCCGCGAAGGCAGGCGGATGGTGATCGAGACCTTGCCCGGATCGCAGGCCGGCGGGATGACGAACTGGGCGCGCTGGCCGGTCGGGAATGTCAGCGACACCATCGGGTCCGCATCGGTGATGCGTTGCCCGGTATTGCTTTCGTTGACGATCGCGGTGCAGAACTGGCGGGCACGCTCAAAGGTCAGCGTAGGCACCCCGACACGCGCCCACCCTTCACGTGTTTCCAGATAGATCTCGCCGGGCCGGTTGATGCAGATTTCGGTGACCCGCTCCGACCCGAGGAAGTCATGGATACCGAGCACCCGGTACTGGTAGTCGAGGAATTCGTTCGAGATCCGCGCGACCGGCGAGGCATCCTCGTCCACCGTGACGGCTCAGCGCCCGCGCAGGACGTCGCTGAAGTCGACATCCTGCGCCACGTACACATTGACCACGCTGCCCTGGTTCAGCGTCACCGTCGGCCGGCGGTTCGCGCTTTCCTGCAAGGCCTGCTGCGCCAGCTGCTGCACCGTCTGCGCGGTATTGCTCTGGAACGGCTGCGACATCACCACGCCCGATGACGGATAGACTGCGGTGGAATCCGGGCCATATTTTTCGCCGGCGTATTTGAAGAGGTCGCTGACCAGGCTGATCAGGAGCGCCGAGCTGATGCGGCTCCCCCAATGCGCGTCATAGCTGCCCGGATGGCCCGCGCCGCCGAGATTGTCGATGCCGGGGCTGGCCATCGTCACATCGAGACCGGTCGGCGTCACCGCGCGATCCCAGGCCACCGCGACGCGTCCGCGCGACACCTGCCCGCTGCCGTACTGCCCCAGCAGGCGCGTGCCCTTGGGCAGCAGCAGCTGGCGGCCGTTCACCGAATACACCGGCTCGCTGACGACGCAGGAGGTGTAGCCGGCGACGTCGGTGATGATCCGTGTCTCCAGCACGCAGCGCAGATAGGTGCCGCGCAGCATCAGCGTGTCCGGGTTGTACAGCCGCCGCGCACTGGACTTCGGGGCCGTCGTGGTGGCCAACGCGGGTGCCGCTGTGCTTTCCGGTGGCGTCGCGGGCATGCCCGGCTGTTCCGGCATCGTGCCTTGTGCGATGTCGCCCATGCCCGTGCGTCGTTCGATCAGCGTCGGGATGCGCCTGGCTTCCCGTGCCGACGCCGCCTCCGGTTCGACATCGTCATTGAACTGCCGCGGTGGCGAGGGAGGAAGCGGCGGCAGTGGCGGGCCTTCCTGGCTGAGTTCGATCGGCTCGGCGGATTCGCTCGGCGCGACGGGCAAAGCCGGTGTTGCGTCCGGCAGCTCAGGCGTGGTCACCGTTTCCGCCGGGCCCTGCTTCGACGCCTTGACCTCGCGGTTCGACAACGAATGCATGAACCAGAACGCCATCGACAGCAGCAGCCCGATGATGCCGAACAGGAACAGCAAAGCCTTGCGGTTGAACTGCCGGACTTCGTTGACGGTCAGCGTGGGCGCGGCGGCATCCAGGTCGATGCCGGTCTCCGCTTCGGCCCTGTGCAGATAGGGATTTGCGGACACGGGCGCATCGGCGCTGGCGGGCGCGTCATCGGGCGGGTTGTGGCCGGGCCGGCCATGGTCAGGCGGATAGTGGCCGCTCATTTCGCACCTCCACGGCGCAGGCCAATGACGTTTCCGCCCTGCCGCATCAACAGATAGGGATAGACCCCGTGCACCACGATCGTGTTGCCCTGCACGGTGGTGTTGAGCGTGAATTCCTCCGAGCGTTCGCGTTCGCGCGCATAGACGGCGGGAAAGTTGCCGGTGGGTTGCCCGCGCATGTCGCCCAGCTCGATGTAGGTGAAGCGGCCATCGTCATAGACATGGACCGGGATCAGCCAGGCGGCGCGCGAGCGCGTGGCGTATTCGTAATCGAAGTGATAGCCACGCCCCGGCTGGAGGCCTTGCCCCGCCTCCGCCGGCTTGTCCTTCGCGGCCTGGGTGAAGCGGGTATCGCCCGGGTACTGGAACACCACCTTGTAGTTCACGCCCGACGCCTTGGCCTGGTCCAGTTCCCGCCAGTCACTCGCCACCACCTTCAACTCGAAGATGTAGGCATGGGTCTCGGTCCGCACCACCATGTTGGTGTCGGCATCCACGCTCTTGGGCCGCAGGTAGAAGACGTTGCCGCGACGGCTCACATCCCACGCACTGGTGAAGCCGAGGCTGTAGTCCTGCACGTTCTCGCTGGGGCTCAGCTCGATCATCGTGGTGAGGCCGAGCCCGGTCCGGATGGGGTAGATGCCATCGCTGACGTAGCGGTATTTCTTCATCACCTGCGCATGGGCGGCTCCCGCCTGCAGCATCAGCAAGACGGCCAAGGTGAGCAGCATCCTCATGGCTGCACCTGCGTCGTCGCGGAGGTGCCCGCATCGGCCTGGATGCCCGCCTGAGCGGCTGGCGGCTGCACCTGCCCCGGCATTCCCGGCATGGCACTCGGCGGGACAACGCCCGCAAGGGTTTCGGTTGGAATCAAAGTCGCCGCATCGTTGTCGACGCGGTAGTTCTCGACCTGGAAACGCAACGGGTTTTCCACGCTGTCGGCATCGTTCATCTGGATCGCGGGCTTGTAGGTGAATTCCATGGTGGCCAGCTTGTTGTCGAGCACCCGGGTGGCGCCGGTCGATTTTTCGAACAGGACGCGCTGGAAACGCACGGTCGCGCCCTTCGGCGGCTTGCCGGGCGATGCCCCCAGAGGCGTCACGCTGAGAATGCGGATGCGCACCGCGCTGTTCTTGCCGTACAGGGCGAGCGGACTGGCCGGGTTGGATGCGCTGCGCTCGGCGCGCACCTGGTCGCGGACATTGGGCGCGGACATGGTGAATACGGTGCGCCAGTCGCGTTCGTTGACCACGCCGGCGTCGTAGGACTCCCGCGCGAGCACGTAATGGACGATGTTGCTGCGGTTGACCGCCTCGCTGGCGCGCATCTCGGTGAACGCGCTGCCGGTCGAAAGCCGTGCCAGCGATGCGGTGCCGGTGTAGGCATCGGCCATGATCAGATAGGGCTCGCGCTTTTGCAGATGCGGCATGAGGAAGATGAGCCCGCCGGCCATCACCAGCGTCAGCACCGACGACGCGCCCGCGACCCGCCACGCGCGCTTCTCGCTGCGCCGGGCCATGTCGGCGATCGTGGTTTCGTAATCGACCGCCCGCTTCACCGCCTTGTCGATCCGTTCGCTTGAGGTCGTGCGCTTCAGCATGGACGCTGCGCCTTTCCGGTCATCGCATGACGCGGCGCGTTCATTGCACGGCCCCAGAGGGTGGCACCGTGGCGCCCGCTGCGGGCGATACGACGATCCGGTCGCCCGCCAACGAAATCACCAGACCCTGCGTCGCGTACAGCGCGCCAAGCGCGGTCAGGGCTTCGGGCAGGTTGCCGGCATGCAGCCGGGCCACCGGCGCATGCAGTGTGTAATCGGTGTCGATGCCGTATTCCAGCGTCATCCCGCTTTCCTTCGCCCATCGCAGCAGCAATGCCTTGAGCGTGCCGTCCAGCGGCGTGGCGGCAAAGACCGTGTCCGGGCGAAGGGGAATGGCGCGGGTTTCCGCCGGAAAGCGGTTGACCGCATGCCAGTGGCCATGGAACTCCGGTGGCGGCGATGTCCGGCAAGCGCACAACATCGCCAGCAGAACGCAGATGAACAGCAACGGCGGCAACTTCACTTTCCACTCCTTGGACTGATCACGGCACGGCCATCAATGGCTGTTCGGTGTTTGGTCGGGCCGGCCCCTGCCTTCCCACCTGCCCTCGCTTGCGGCGGCGGGACAGACACGCATGTAGAGCTGGACGGCCTGGATCTCGCGCCGGGTCCAGCCACGCAACATGCTCATGGGATACGGGCAGACCTGCATCGGGTACGGGCACCAGCCGGGCGTCGGCGCCCACAGGCCGATGACCGACTTGACCGGGTTCCAGGCCCGCGGCCGCTCCTTCATGCCCGATGTGCAGAACAGGAACGGGTCGTCATCGCGCAGCAGGCGGCCATTGCCCCTGAGCTCCGAGTAGCAGCCATGCGGCATCGAGATGCCGGCACAGGGCGGCGCGGGTCGCTGCTGGGCGAATGCGCCGGCACAGGCGAGCAGCAGCAATGCGAACAGCCATGTCCTCATGTCGATGGTCATCCTTGGCCAACGAGGTCTGCGGGTAGCGCGGTCTTGACGAAGCCCGCGCCGCGAAGTGGCGGGAGAGTGCAGGACAGGCGGCATGCGTGCAAACCATCGGAACAACGAATCCCAACCCGCCCGCATGCATGCGGCTTTCAGGAAACCCCTTTGATTGCGGCGTGGCGAGCCTCCATACGGAATCCGCCCGGGTGCGGGTTGAAGATTTTCCTAGGCGGGTTTCGCCATTTCCGCAGCGACCATCCGGCATCCGCCCTAGCCGCTGGACGCATGCGTCGCCCGGCCGCGCACCCGCATCAACGCGGCGACATCAGCCCATGACATCCAGCGTCGGTACCGGGACAGCCGGCAGCAGCCGGCGGGTGAAGCGCGCATCTTCGTAATAGCGGATCTTGCCCGCCATCACCGGGTGGGTCAGCCCTTCGCACAGGATCACTTCCCTGTCGGCGGCCATGGCCTTGAGCTCCTGCGGCAGCATCAGCGCGCGTCGTTCCTCGGCCTCGCTCACGGTCACGCTGCCCTGCGCACCCTGCGAGCGGCTGCGGTTGCGCTTCCTGAGCGTGGTGTAGCCGAGCATCTGCGAATAGTCCTCGGCGTCCTGCTGCACGCGCGGCGCGTAGATCACCTGCATCGCGTGGTTGGTGATGAGGGTGCGCGCGGTTTCCTTGCCGTAGGTCGCATCGAGCTGCGACATCGACTGGATGATCGGCAGCAGCCGCAGGTTGTAGCCGGCCATGTAACCGGCGGCGCTGGCGATGATCTCGACCTTGCCGATGCTGGTGAACTCGTCCATCAGTAACAGGCACTGGTGCTTGAGGCCCGCGTTGTCCTGCGGCAGTTCGCGGGTGTTGAGGCTGACCAACTGGCTGAAGAACAGGTTCACGATCAGCCGCGCTTCGGCGAGCTTGTCGGGCTGGATGCCGATGTAGACCGTCATGCGCCTGCGGCGTACTTCGGTGAGCCAGAAGTCGTTGCCGCTGGTGGCGGCATCGAGCACCGGATTGATCCACGCGTTCAACGGTTCCTTGAAGGTGCCGATGATCGAGGCGAAGGTTTCATTTGCCTGCGACAGCAGTGACGCGAACGCGGTGCGACACGCCGAGCCGATGAACGGCCGCGCCGCCAGCGATTGCAGGTGCGCGCGCAGATCGTTTCCATCGCCAGTGGACAGCCGGTGGATGCGGCCCAGCGTCGGGAACGCCGCATGTGCTTCCGGCAGGCCGCAGGCGATCTCGTGGTCATGGTTGTCGAACAGATACAGCGCGAAGGCGAGGAAGGCATTGCGCGCCTGACCGACCCAGAATTTCTGGTCGTCCGCGCCATCTGGATACAGCATCGCCGCGATGCCCTGCAGGTCCGACACCCGGAATGCCGGATCGCGCGAGACATAACTCAGCGGATTCCAGCGATGCGTGCGCCGGTCTTCCGCGAACGGGTTGAAGAGGAAGACGTCCTGTCCCTGCGACGCACGCCAACCCGAAGTGAGGCGGAAATTCTCCTGCTTGATGTCGAGTACCACGACCGAATCGGAGTATTCGAGCAGGTTGGGGATGACGATGCCCACGCCCTTTCCCGAGCGCGTCGGCGCCGCGATGATCACGAACTGCTGGCCGGGGAAGCGCAGCAGCCGCCTGCCGTATCGCCCGACAACGATGCTCCGGCCTTCGTCCTCGTCGAACAGACCGCGCCGTGCCAGATCGCCCTTGCCGGCGAAGCGCGCATCGCCATGCAGGGCGCGTTGCGCGGGCTTCAGCGCTAGCACCAGCAGGCCGCTCCACAGCAGCAACGGCGTGCCGAAACCCAGCGCACCGGCGAGCTTGACCTTCCCCGCATAAGGCTGCATGCGCGAGGTATCGATCGCCTGCCAGTACGACCACCAGGTATCGAAGGCGAGCGGCGCACGCACGCCGATCAACATCTGCACGAACATGCCGGAGAAATACACGCCGGCCACCATCGCCACCAGCCACGCGCACAGAACAAACACGGACTTCCCTGTCTTCATGGCGATCACCTCCCTGGTCGGGCCGTCCTGGCCCTACGCCGCGGCGGATGGTGCCACGCTTCCCAACATGGAACCAGCGCCGTATCCTCGCCGCTGGCCAAGGATGTGCCACTTCCACATGGACTGGGATCTCTTCACCCTCATCCAGCAATCGCTGATCGTGCTCACGATCATCGGGCAGGCCTGGATCTCCTTCACCGTGATCCTTTCCGCGAAGGGCAGCGAGCGCTACGTGCGGCTCACCTCGTTCTGCACGGGCCTGCTGCTGTTCCTGCTGTGCCGCCCGCTGCACGTCACCTTCGCCGACCTGGTGCTGCGGATGCACCGGCTGCCCGGCAGCCTGTTCGACGCGATATTGATGGAAGGCCTGATGCCGATGCTGATCGGCATCCTGGTGTCGGAAGGCACGATCCTCGCGCTCCGGGTGCGCCATCCGGTGCCGGCGCGCTTCATGCTGACCGTCGCGGCCTTCACGCTGTCGCAGGCGGCGTATACCAACTTCGTGGTGCTGGCCACGCAGGTCACCTCGCTGGACCGCGCCTTCATCCCCAACATCTGCTACGCCATCGCGGTGGGGATGTGGATGACGTGGCGTTACCGCGACGACGCCGCTGGCTGAGGCTTCGCGTCATCGCCCATCGCGCAAAAAAGAAAGGCCACCGCGAAGGTGGCCTTTCGATGTTGCATTCGGCGATCAGGCTTCGGCCGGAATCCGCAGCACCTGGCCCGGATAGATCTTGTCCGGATCCTTGAGCATCGGCTTGTTGGCTTCGAAGATCACCGGGTACTTGTTGGCATCGCCATACATTTCCTTGGCGATCTTGGACAGCGTGTCGCCCTTCTCCACCGTGTAGGTGCGCGAGCTCCACTCGCCGGTGCCGCCCGCGCCGACAACGGCGGAGGAACCGCCGGTCACCGCGCTGAAATCGGCGCCGCTGCTGGCGACGGTCATGCGGTCATCGACCTTGTCCACGCCCTCGATGTTGCCGGCGACCAGCACGGCCTTCTCTCGGGTGGTGACGTCCTTGGCCTCGCCCTCGATGGTGGCGGTGCTGCCATCGACCTCGACCTTCAGGCCGGAGATGTCCAGGCCGTAGCTGCCGATGTGCTTGATGATCGCGTCCTCGGCACGGGCTTCGCCCGGCTTGAAGATCTTCTCGCCCGCATTCTTGATGAAATCAAACATTCCCATGGGTTTCTCCTGTGTGGGGTGCGCAGCATCTCAGGCAAAAAGTTATGCCGGGGTCAAGGCTAGCCCAGCCCGGGGCGGCCGCCTAGAGGGTGGCCTCGCGCAGGCGCTGGAGCTCGTCGCGGACCCGGGCGGCATCCTCGAACTCCAGGTCGCGCGCGTGGCGATACATCTGGTCTTCCAGCTTGATGCGCGCGGCAACTTCCTTCGGCGTCATGCTGGCGTAGTCGACGCCGGTCTCCGCCACCCGGCGTGCCCGGCCCTTGCTCTCGCGCGCTTCTTCGGCGGCATCGGCGCGGGCGCCTTCCATCACATCGTCGATGGCACGCGCGACCGATTGCGGGGTGATGCCATGTTCCAGGTTGTGTTCCACCTGCTTGGCACGGCGGCGGTCGGTTTCGTCCAGCGCACGCTGCATGGAATTGGTGATGCGGTCCGCGTAGAGGATCGCCTTGCCGCGCAGGTTGCGCGCGGCACGGCCGATGGTCTGGATGAGTGAGCCGGTAGAACGCAAGAAACCTTCCTTGTCGGCATCGAGGATCGCCACCAGCGAGACCTCGGGCATGTCCAGGCCTTCGCGCAACAGGTTGATGCCGACCAGCACGTCGAATTTGCCGAGGCGCAGGTCACGGATGATCTCGACGCGCTCCACCGTATCGATATCCGAATGCAGGTAGCGCACGCGCACGCCGTGCTCGGACAGGTAGTCGGTGAGGTTCTCGGCCATGCGCTTGGTGAGCGTGGTGACCAGCACGCGGTCGCCCATCGCGACACGTTCGTGCACTTCGGATAGCAGGTCATCCACCTGCGTGGCGACCGGGCGGATTTCCACCGGCGGATCGATCAGGCCGGTCGGGCGCACCACCAGCTCGGCGATCTGGCCTTCGCCCTTCTCCAGCTCGTACGCACCCGGCGTGGCGGACACGAAGATCGCGCGCGGCGAACGCTCTTCCCACTCCTCGAAACGCAGCGGCCGGTTGTCGAGCGCCGAAGGCAGCCGGAAACCGAAGTTCACCAGCGTCTCCTTGCGCGCACGATCGCCGCGATACATGCCGCCGATCTGCGGCACGGTGACGTGCGATTCGTCGACCACCAGCAGCGCGTCGGGTGGCAGGTAATCGAACAGCGTCGGCGGCGGCTCGCCGGGTGCACGACGCGTCATGTGCCGCGAGTAGTTCTCGATGCCGTTGCAGAACCCGACCTCAGCCATCATTTCGAGATCGAACTGCGTACGCTGCTGCAGGCGTTGCGCTTCGACCAGCTTGTTCTGCGCGTACAGCTGCTCAAGCCGCTCGGACAACTCGATCTTGATGGTGTCGATGGCGCTCAGCACGCTCTCGCGCGTGCTGGCGTAGTGCGTCTTCGGATAGACCGTATAGCGCGGGATCTTCCGCATGAGCGCGCCGGTCAACGGGTCGAACAGCGACAGCTGCTCGATCTCGCCATCGAACAGCTCGATGCGCAGCGCCTCGCTTTCCGACTCGGCGGGATGCACGTCGATCACTTCCCCACGCACGCGATAGGTACCGCGCCGCAACTCGGTGTCGTTGCGCGTGTACTGCAGGTCGGTGAGATGGCGGATGAGGTCGCGTTGCTCGATGCGCTCGCCCTTGGCCAGGATCAGGCGAAGCTTGAGGTAGTCATCCGGATCGCCCAGGCCGTAGATGGCCGACACCGTCGCCACGATGATCGCATCGCGCCGCGACAGCAGCGCCTTGGTCGCCGACAGCCGCATCTGCTCGATGTGTTCGTTGGTCGAGCTGTCCTTTTCGATGTAGGTGTCGGAGGACGGCACGTAGGCTTCGGGCTGGTAGTAGTCGTAATAGCTGACGAAATACTCGACCGCGTTGTGCGGGAAGAAGCTCTTGAACTCACCATAGAGCTGCGCCGCCAGCGTCTTGTTCGGCGCCATGATCAACGTCGGTTTCTGCACCTGCTGGATGACGTTGGCGATGGTGTAGGTCTTGCCGGAACCGGTGACACCCAGGAGCGTCTGGTGCGCGAGTCCGGCCTCGAAGCCATCGACGAGTTGCGCGATGGCCTGCGGCTGGTCGCCGGCGGGCTGGTAGGGGGAAACCAGGCGGAAGCCGGCGTCGGCATGGGTCATGGGCATTCCGGAATGATGCCAGAGGGTGGCGGAACGTCGACAAACCGGACGGTTCGTGCATCCCGAGTCCGACCCTGCGCGGTGGAGCAGGCCGATTCAGCTGCGGAAGCGCGCCCACCGAAGCTGGCTGCGGCCGATCCGGACCCCCACCATGCCGCTGCCCACGCACCCACCCTTCGGTCACCGTATCCGTGGCATGACGCTCGTCGAGCTCGTCGTGACACTGGGGGTCGCTTCGATCATCGCAGCCATCGCGATGCCGGCGTTCGGCAGTCTGCTGCAGGCGGCCAGGGTCAGGAGCGCGGTGTCCGATTTGAGCACCGACCTGGCACTCGCCCGAATCAGCGCGATCAGCCGCAATCGGAGCTATGTCCTATGCCCCAGCGATGATGGCGTCCTCTGCCGCACCGATGGGCGATGGGATGGGGGCTGGATGGGGTTCCACGGCAGGGGCAATCCGCTGATCGTGCCGGTGACCGGCCCATCAACCGTTCGACAGCGCCGGGATGACGGGATCCGCATCATTTCCGGCTCTGGGCGCTCTTATGTCCGCTACCTGCCAGACGGTCGTAACTCGGGCACCAACCTGACCATCAACGTCTGCGCCGGGGACACGCTTGCCGCCCGGGTGGTGGTGAACAATGCAGGGCGGATCAGGTCGGAAAGGCTCAAGGCCTCCACTCCCTGCCCCGGCTGATTCCCGTCCCGACGCACTTGACCGGCTGCCTGCCTCGCCCTAGCATATGCGCCCACCCCGCCCGAATAGCTCAGCCGGTTAGAGCACTTGACTGTTAATCAGGGGGTCGTTGGTTCGAGTCCAACTTCGGGCGCCAGATATATAAAAAGGCCTGCGTATCGCAGGCCGTTTTTATTTCTGCCATCGGTCAGGATCGACCACTCGACCATACACTCAAATCAGAAGCAATCGGCCACGCTGCTCGCGCTGCCGCTCTTGGTCTTGGTTCCTTTCTGGTCAATCCCAAGCGTGCCGCATTTTCCGTCGCTCTGGGCTGCCGTCGGAACGGCCTGCAAGGCATAGGTGCTTCCCGTTGCCGCGCCATTCAAGGCAATCCCGTAGTACTTGCTCGTCTCCTCTACGCAGGCAGTCGCGGGCAGAGCCGCACCGACATAAGTCATGTTGGTGGTCTGGTAGCGCTCCATGAACTGAGCCATCTCCAACATGCAACTCGCGCCCGCCGCACGACGGGACTTGATGATCCACTGCGTATAACTGGGGTAGGCAATCGAGGCGAGAATGCCCAGGATCGCCACCACGATCATCAGCTCGATCAGCGTGAAACCTGCATGGGTACGCTTATTTGATTTCATCAGAATCACCGCCTTCATCTCAATTATCCGCCGGCACGACTTCGCGCCATGTCATACGCTGCGGAACACCACCAAGGGGCAAGCGGCGCTTGTAGCTCAACGGCGATCCACCGCCACCATCACCGACGGTAGCCAACTGCGAAGTGACATTCACTTCCGTAGGCATGCCACCCACTATCCCCATGGATCCCACCAAACCGGTCGAGTTGTTCGCACCCGGGATTGTGGCATCGGTATCGAAGAAGCTGTTCTGCTGAGGACTGGTACCCGTGAAGATATTCATTACGTTGAGATAGCCGCTGCCCAACGCACCGGAACAATCGCTACCCTGCGCAGGAATCACCGAAGTCAGCCACATGGCCGACCCCACGATCGAGGGCGACGTGATCACACGCTCTCCCGCGGAAGTAGCCGCCGGGATACCGAGATTGATGTACCACCCCTTCTTGCTGGCGGGCAGGTCGGAGTAAACCTCGAATCCACGAACCGGCGCACCATTCATGGTGCCCGTGAACGGGATGGTGCGCGCCTGGAGCTCCGCACGCGTCACCAAGGCGCTGCTGTCCTTGATGCCATAGATGCTCTGGGTCTGCTCGACATAGCTTGCGTTACCCGGAAGATCAGACAGCGAAATCAGGCGTCCAGTACCGAAGCCGACAAAGACCTGACCATTGGCGTCGCGCGCCACGCCAATGCCGCCGGTGATCGGCTGGGCATTCGTTCCATCGGTGGCCTGGAACAGTTTCGTGCCGGCAGTGGGCATGGGATGAGTGGCATCGAGGACCGAAATATCCCACTTCCAGACCCGTCCGAGCAGATCCCCGCCGTACACGGTGTCCATGGTGCCGTTGTTATCGAGGTCGGCCAGTCCGGTGGACATCATGCCATTCCCGGTGGACGAATCCGTGGTGAGCTTGTAGGTCTGATCGATCATGCCCGTGCTGCTCAATTCATACACGAACAGGACAGCCTTGCCTCCGTTACTGTCAATGCCATTGGGCACGAAGGCGAAGATCTTCCGATTGCCCGACGCGTCCAGCTTGTTGCTTTGACGCAAACGGACGTTGCCAAACACGTAACCCATATCCGCATCCACGGTATCGCCCGTGCGATCCCACAGGAAGCCGGCGGTCGACATGGTGGAGGGGCTGGTCACATCCAGCGCGAACACGCCCTTGGCACCACGCCCCGGTGCGCCAATCAGGATGTTTTTGCCATAACCCTGGCGACTCCTGGTGATGACGTCGATCTGGCCATCCATGAAATAGCGGTGCGCATATTCGGTACTGCTGAGCGTTTTCAGGTCGGCAGCCTTCATACCCTTCGGAATATATGAGAACAACACCTTGCCGTTGGTTGCATCAATGGCATGCATCATGCCGTCGTTCGCACCCACATACACCGTGCTTGTATCAGTGCTGTAAGAAGGGGAAGAATCAACGATATCGCCAATCGGATAGGCGCGCGCACGGAGTGTTCCGTTGGTGCGACCCGTTTCCTTGCTTTGATCGCCGACGATGTAACGGATGTTGTCCGCACCGGACACGGCGTCCAGGCCTGCCGTACGCTCGAAATCCGCTACGCCCGCGTAACTGGAATCAAACCGAACCGGAAGATCGTTATAGGTCGCGAGTACAAAACGGGTGGCGAAATCGGCATTCACCTGCCCCGAAGCGAAGGTATTGGACAACGTCCAGTTCGGAGTGGTCGACACCCCCGTCAGCGCGGCGTTGAATGGGCTGGCGGACATGTCGCCAATCCAGGAGCCCGAAGTGAACTTCGCAGAGAAGGTCAGGGTTCCTGCATCCGTCTTGGTCGAGCTGGATGCAATGTTGGAACCCGACGCCGTGCGCTGGGAAATCGTATCCAAGGCCGCCTTGAGTGCATCAGCAAACGCGTCAGCATCACCCGCCACCACGAACTTACCGCGACCATTGAGTGTCGCATGCCATAGATCGTCGATACGATCCGCGTCCTCGGTGTCCGTCGGATCCGCCCAGGTGGCGGGCGGCGGATTATTCGGATTGAGCCTTCCCTGAAGCCCGATCGAGACACCAAACGTCACCATATGCTGCCATGTGGCCGGATCAGCAGTTGATGGACGCACGTTATTCGTCCACCCCGCCCCTGTCTTGAGATCATTTTTCCAATAGTAATATGCAACATCTGCCAGCGTATTCGAATAATTATCCGAATACGTTGATCCTGAGTCTGCATTTCCGACATTACTCGTGTACCCAGCGTCACTCGCCCTGTTGTTCCAGAAACCATCCGTGGTGAGCAGGGCATAGTTTTGGCGGCAGCTCAACATGCGCCCACTTGTATCCTTCCAAGGCGCATCCGTCATGAAGTAGCGCCCGGCACGATCCAAGGCGCCGTGCAACGGCGTGCCACTGTCCGCTCCCGCCCCCTGAAGCCGGGTATAAAAAGTGCTGCGGTTGGTTCCCTGGAACAAGCCGTCATCAGTCCCTACAGGAATGGGGAATGCCGGGTTGGAGCCGGAGACATTGCGATTGCTTCCGCCTCTGTTCCAGATCGTATCGAAACCCACACGATAGCGACTGCCCAGGCGGCCGAAAGCTTCCGAAGCACCGGCTTTCGCGGTCTTGGAACGCGAACGGAAGTACTGATACCAGTTGGCGAAATTCTGCAGCTCGTCGGCTTGGCTGCGTTGCGTGGTGACGCCCTGATCATTCACGTAGGACGGCGTTTCAGCGATCGCTCCCTGCCTTGATGCATACACCGTCAAGTTTGCATTGGCCAAAGTCGAGGACGTCGAGTTGTTCTCAACGCGAATCGTCCTATTACCACTGCCGATACTGCCATCCAGAATGCATTGCTCGTCGTTGTCGCTCCGATCATTGGCGAAGCACGACTCACTGCCACTCGGGCTGTAGACACGCAAACGTCCATTTCCCGACCCGCCGCTCAAATACACTTCCAACTTTTCGGTGTTGTTTGGAACGTTCACGGTGATCTCGGTATGCGGACGCCCCCCGTTCCCGCCATATAGAGCGACCGTCTGAACCGTCGCGTTGTAAAGCTCCGTTCTGCTGTTTTTTATCGTGGCAACTACGTCATTGCCATCGATGCTCGTCAGAAAGTAGCGTGTGTAGTTGCTGGAGTTCGTGCCGGGATCTGCCACACCAATCTTTGGAACGTAGTAAACACCATCTGCATTGTTAATCAGATTTTTCCAGCCATCGCTGGTATTCGGCGAAGTAGTGCTGGTGGCGGCAGATCTGTAGCTGGCATTCCCCAAGCGTTGATCAAGGTCGGTGCTTGCGGTGCGCCACGGAAGATAGGTTTTCGCGGGGTTGTAAAATAAAGTGTTGTTCGGATATGAACGATGCGAAATTTGATCATTCAAACTGCTCCGATCCGTCGGCATGGACACATAGTCCATCGATCCCGAGTCATCGAGAATCAACAGGATATTCGGCGGAATACCATCGCCACCCGTAATGAGCGGGTTGTTGGGAAACGTCGCCGCATGAATGGGCATGCCGGCCAACGTACACACCATCGCGCACAGGAAAACCGGAGCGCGGCGGTGGAAAGATTGGGGCTTGGGAGTGATTTTCATGATCTACGGCGCCTTATCGACGGTACAGCGTTTGCAGAACCACCTCTGCGCCATTGGGCGTGGTGGCATAGGACGTGATGCGGTAAACAGCCTGGTCAGGAGGCGATTCCACCGGCTCCTTGGAGCCATCGATGCTCTGCCCGCCTGCGGCGGCACCGCCCGTGGACATGCCGTAATCCTCGATCACGTATCGAGGCCTGATGGCCGTTGGGCCCGTGCCCAATGCGGTTCCCTGCCGATAGCCGGGCGTACTCGTATTGGTCCAGAACCCGTCGACTTCCCACGGTGGCGTGGCCGCGACGTCAGGGCTGGCGCAACGCCCGTTTGTGCAACCACTCGAAGGTGCAACCGCGATTGCGCCATCCCGCACTGAAAGTTCCGCTTCGCGCAATCCAGCTTCTGCCGCCTGGAATGCCGCTGCACGCGCCATCGTATTGGCCGCCATGCGCTCCTGCATGAGTGCGCCACGCATGGATGCAAGACCCAGAAGGGTCACGATGATCAGGAGAAGAAGCACCACGATGAGCGCTGCACCACGCTGCGCGTCTTTCCTGGCCGTAATGGGCTTGAAGGTATTCATTGAATGTCCAGATGATTACGGAGCGCCACCACATCGACCATGGATCGACTCAGGGCTTGATTCCCCGTGCCACGGATATCACTACTGGATTGCGCACCCTGCATCGCAGTCACTGTCATTGCCACGCGTACGGCAGTGACAAGGACCCATTGGCCCGCCGGCACGTTGTTGGCATCCACGAATGCAGTGGAGTTGCCAATCTTGTATGAAAGCTGGAGGTTACCCACGCCTTCAGCAATTTCGCTGGTCACGCCGTTGATGGTTCGATAGAGCGAACTGCCTCCGCGGGTGTTGTCAGCCACGAACCAGCGAATCGAGGCGGGTGTCACCACCATGGCCGGGGACCGGCCGCGCTCCGCGCTGGCACCGCAGGTCGTCTGGTCAACGCTCCTGAAGCAATAACCCACCGTGCCGGCAAGCGTGCTTGAGCACTTCGTGTAATCGGGATTGCGTGTGAAACCCTGGCCACAATTGGCCGCACCATCGTGACCCACCACGGTGCCACCGCTGGTGATCTTGGTTGCCGAGAACAGGATGGCCGTATCTGCATTGCACGCCATCAAAGTCTGTCCGTTGGCCAAGCCTGCCGTGCTGCTCACGGTTAGATCAGCCGTAGGATTGGCATGGCCAGTAATCCTTGAACGGCCATTGGCAAAGTAGACGATCACACTGTCAGACGCACCACTTTCTGTACCGGTCAGACCCATCTGGAAGTTGGCCCATTCGGGGGCGGATCGATCGGACAGCAGATTGATGGGGCCATTCGCCGCATTGAATCGAGTGCATGGGTTTGACCCGGCCTCACGCAGATCGCGTGAAAGCATTTCGAATGCTGCGCGCTGGTTTTCCTGGATGCGATTAATCGCTTCCGTGGAACCGTAAACACGCTTGTTCGAAAGGAAAATTCCTCCGGCTGCGGCGATTACCAGCAAGCCCAATACAAGCGAGATCATCAACTCGATGAGCGAAAAACCAGCCTGGAACGAACGGCGCGGGCTCATATGCGGCTCCGGATCACGAGTTCCTGGGTCTGGCTGCCGCCAGTGGCACGCTCGTCGTTCCATTGCACGCCCACCTCACAGATTTCCGTGTCGACTTCGCAGATGACCTTGCCGGTGGCATCGGGCGATACCGTCGTTTTCAGGTTGTCGAGCCAACCCTGCATCGTGCCTGCGGTGCCCTCGCCGTCACCCGCCTGATACGTGTTGGTGTTGTATCCACCGATGTTCGTGCGGTTGCCACGAATGATGTCGAACATCGAATACACCTGCATGGATGCCTGGGTGCGGGCGGCGGAACTTCCGGAATTCTTCAATGTGATCGCCTGCAAGGCGGCGATACCAAGAATCCCGATGGCGAGCACCAATACCGCGATCAGCACTTCAAGCAAGCCGACGCCTGCCTGTGCGCGTCCCGCCTTGAACTCCTTGAACCTTGTTTTCATTTTTCCCTCATCGCTCCGCAGGGTTTGAACAAGCGGAGGTCGCATTGCGCCTTGCGGACGAAATCCGCCCCATGGCCGCCGTGATGTCCATCGCGTTGTCGCCATTGATGTCGCTACCGCACACGGCCAGCGTGGCCGTGGTTGGCGCCGCTGCGCCCGTACCCGCCTTGGAAAAACCGGAAGGGCCGAACGTGATCCGGAAGTTGGCGCCTGAAAGATTCGGGCTGCCCTGGGCAGTGATTCCCCGGGGCAGGGTGAAATCCCGCAGCACGGCATTGCCGGCGGTCAGCACGATCCAACGCGTGCCCGCTGCGACATCACAGCTCGTGCCGTTCGCACTCGGGCAAACTGAAACCGTCTGGCGCCGCGATACAGCGGCCACCCGTGCCGTCTGCATGGAAGCGATCAGCTCGTTTCCCGCCGTAGCCAGGCGGCTCCTGCGGGTCATCTGCTGATAACTTGGTGCCGCGATCATCGCGATTATCGCCCCGATCGCCACCGTCACAACCAGCTCCACCAGCGTGAAGCCGCGTTGCCTGCTCCCCCGAGCACTCATCTCATCCACACCGAGCCCCTTTTATACGTGATCGCACCCTAGCGCGGACGTAGCTTAGCGGATGCTCCGGGCGACAAACGGCACCCGAGGCCGCGCCAGCGGTCATCCCCGTCAATCGTCGCGACTAAGATGCAAGCCATGGCCAACCGCCTCCACCACCCCGTAGATACGCTGTTCCAGCCCACGACACTGCTGAGCGTTTTCACTGCGGGCGAGCTGTTGGCCATCATCCTCGCCTTGGCGCCCGAAACCGAAGGCGCCCGACTGATCCGTTTCGGCCTCCTGTCGTTCTCGATCCAATGGATCAGCCTGTTCTCGCTCGCCGTGCTGTACATGTTGCGTGGCCATGTGCGGACCTGGCCCGTATCGGCGCTGGTCGCGTTGGTGACGGGGTTGTTGCTTCTGATGACCGTGTTGTCAGGATGGCTGTCGCAGTGGCTGTTGCCGTCTACCGCACCACAGGGCTATGCGTGGTGGTCCACGAGCGTGCGCCTCTTCGGCTCCATGCTCTGCATGCTGTTGTTCGGGCTCATCGCGCTGCGCAGCCACTGGACCGCGCAGACCCAGGAATACCGGGCCAAGCAAGCCGAACTCGACGCCCTCCGTGCCCGCGTCAATCCCCACTTCCTCTTCAACACGCTCAATACCGCAACGGCCCTGGTGCACGACCAGCCGGACCAAGCAGAGCACGTCCTGCTTGACCTGTCCGATCTCTTCCGTGCCGCGCTGTCCGGCAACGAGGAGACTTCTCTGGAGCAGGAACTCCTGCTGACCCGGCGATATCTGGAGATCGAACAGCTGCGCCTTGGCGATCGCCTGTCGGTGAGCTGGCACCTTCCCGTGCCGCTACCGAACATCAACGTACCGACACTCGCCCTGCAGACATTAGCCGAAAACGCCATCCATCACGGCATCGAAGCACGTCCGGGCACCGGCGACGTAATCATCGACGTGATACCGGATACCAACGCAGTCATCCTGCGCGTCAGCAACCCGTTGGCCGGGGAATCACCGGCCACGCCACGCCATCAGGTCGGGTTGGCGGCCAGCCGCGCCCGCATCGAAGCGATGACCGCCGGGCTGGGGGAACTGCGCACCCGGCAGGATGCAGGGCGCTTCATCGCCGAGATCATCCTGCCCATTTAGCCGCGTTTCGCCCGATCAGGCGACCACGCGATAGCAGGGCTTGTACTCGCCGGCGATCTTCATGCGGCGCTGCTCGACGAACGCCCGCAGCAGCGCGTCCAGCGACGCCATCATGTCCGGCGCGCCATGGATCTCGAACGGACCGAACTGCTCGATGCGGCGCATACCCGGCTCTTTCACGTTGCCGGCGACGATGCCTGAGAACGCGCGACGCAGATCGGCCGCGAGTTCGTGCGGCTTGCGCCCATGGTGCAGGTCCAGGCCGGCCATCTCTTCGTGCGTGGGCTCGAACGGCTGCTGGAATTCCAGCGGCACATGCAGGCGCCAGTTGAAGAAGAACGAATCCTTCTGTGCGATGCGCTGCTCGCGCACGCGACGGATCCCGCGCGACATGTGCTTCGCCACTTCCTCGCAATCACCGGTGATGATGCGGTAGCGCTGCGCGGCCTCGTCGCCGAGCGTGAGGCGGATGAAGCGGTCGATCTGCTCGAAATACGGCGCCGCCGACGTAGGCCCGGTGAACACCAGCGGGAACTCGATGTCCTTGTTCTCCTCGCGCAGCAGGATGCCGAGCAGGTACAGGATTTCCTCGGCGGTGCCGACGCCGCCCGGGAACACGATGATCCCGTGCGCCATGCGGACGAAGGCCTCAAGGCGCTTCTCGATGTCCGGCATGATCACCAGGTGGTTGACGATCGGGTTCGGCGATTCCGCCGCGATGATCCCCGGCTCAGTGATGCCGATGTAGCGCGAACGCGGCTTGCGCTGCTTGGCGTGCGCGATGGTCGCGCCCTTCATCGGCCCCTTCATCGCACCCGGGCCGCAGCCGGTGCAGATGTCGATGCCGCGCAGGCCGAGCTGGTAGCCGACCTCCTTGGTGTAGAGATATTCGTCGCGCGAGATGGAGTGACCACCCCAGCAGACGACGAGATTGGGCTCGATGGGTTGCAGCACGCGCGCATTACGCAGCACGCGGAACACCGAGTCAGTGATGCCGCCGGTCGTTTCGAGTTCGTCCGCATATTCCGGGCCGAGCTCGATGGCCGCATAGGCCAGGTCGCGCACCGTGGCGAACAGCAGCTCGGCGACACCGCGGATGATCTTGCCGTCGACGAAAGCCATCGCCGGCGCGTTGTGCAGGTCGATGCGGATGCCGCGATCCTGCTGCAGCACTTCGATGTCGAAGTCGGGATACAGCTCGCGCGCGGCACGCGGGTCGTCGGAGGCGCTGCCGCTGGTCAACACGGCCAGCGCGCAGCGGCGCAGCAGCTCGTGCATGCCGCCGCCCGAGGCGTCCTTGAGGCGCGCGACTTCCTCGCGGGAGAGCACATCCAGCCCACCCTTCGGGTAGATGCTGGCGCTGGCGGTGGGCAGGGTGGCCTCGATGTGGGGGCCGGCGGGATTCTGGGCGTCGTTGTGCATCCGGCGACTTTAGCGCAGCCGCTTCGCCTCCGACACCCGCGGAAACGAAAACGGCCGGGTTTCCCCGGCCGTTTCGTAATGCATTGCGACGTTTCGATCAGAAGCTGTAGCGGACCGTCATCAGCAGCGACCAGCGCTGCGACGGGGTCTGCGACTCGTTGACCGGAATTTCAGCCGGCGTGTAGACGCCCGCACCACCGTACTTCGCATCGTTGATGTCATAGATCCACTTGCCGGTCGCCGGGTTGTAACCCGCCGTGTCGGCCAGGTAACGCTCCAGCGGGAACGACGCACGACGCTCCACGCCCCACTTCTTGTTCAGCAGGTTGGTGAAGTTGAAGACGTCCAGGCGGATCTCACCCTTGTGGCCCTTGAAGAAGCCCGGGATCTGCTGGCGGATGCTCAGGTCGAGCTGGTTGAGCCAGTTCGAGCGCGCACCATTGCGGGTGAACACCTTGCCCATGTACTCGCTCAGGTACTTATCGTTCTGGATGTAGGCCATGAACGCGTCCTTCTGGGCCTGGGTGACGTCGGCGGTGAACTCGACGTCGCTCAACGAACCCGGCACGAAGGCCAGATCACGGAAGTAGCCGTCGTTGTTGGCGTCGTTGCCGAAGGCCCAGCTGTACGGCGCGCCGCTGTGGCCGTCGTAGAACGCGCTGATCGAGGTCTCGTAGTCACCGAACAGCTTGTCGGCCCAGGTGATCGAGGCGATCAGGCGCTTCGGGATCGAGTAGTTCGAAACCGCGGCCATCTCCTCGTTCGGGTTGTACCAGTAGTTGTTGTTGTAGTTCGAGTTGGCGACGCTCGATGTGCCCGGGTTGACTTCGGTGGACTGGCTGAACGTACCGCCCACCATCCACGACCAATGCTCGCGCATCGGCTTCTTGAGCGAGACGCTCCAGCTGGTCGCGCTGCCCTTGTCGGTGTTGGTCAGGTAGATGACGGTGCTGCTGCCGCTGTTGCCGAACGACGGGTTGGCGTTCCAGCGCTGGTTGGCCGAAGTCGGGATCTGGGTCGGGAAGCGCGAGTAGCTGTAGCGGCCATCCGGCAGCACGCCGGTCGGGGCGCCCAGGTTGAGGTTCTGGTAGAAGATGCCCTTCTCGACGTTGATGTGCTCGACGTCGAAGGTGAAGACGGTGCCCCACCACGGGGTCTCGGCATCGAAGCCCAGGCTGGTCTTCCAGACGGTCGGCAGCTCGAAGTTCGGGTCGACGACATCCACCGCCATGCGCGCGCTGCCGGTGCCCGGCTTGCTAGCAGTGCCCGACGGCACCTGGCCGTACGGATCGGCGATGAAGTTGGCGGCCGTGGTGTAGCTGGCGCGGGCGACGCCGTTGCCGGAGTACGGGTTCGCCACCCACACCGCCGGGGTGTTGGAGATGAAGCGGCCGATACCACCACGGAACTGCAGCATCAGGTCCGTATCGAAGGTGTAGTTGAACGAAGCACGCGGCTGCAGCACGCTCAGGCCGTCGATGGTGCCCTGGTTGGTGAAGCCGAAGCCACCCTTGGCTGCGTTCGGGTTGTTCGCGTTGATGATCGAGGTGGCGCACTGGGCGAACACCACCGGAGTGCCCGGTGCCGCGGCGAAGCACGGGTTGAACGTCGGCAGCGGATCAACGCTGACCGTGTCATAGCGCAGGCCGTACTGGATCGACAGGTTGTCGTTGACCTGCCAGGTGTCCTGCAGGAACGCGCCGTACTGCTTCATCGTGAAGCGTGCGGCGATGTTGTCCAGCGAGTAGCCCGGCGCCGGGATGTTCAGCGTGTAGCTGTCGACCGGCGTGCCGGCCTGCCATGCGGCGATGCTGTTGAAGGTGTAGCTGCCGAAGTAACCCTGCAGGAACAGGTTGTAGAGCTTGTCGGACTGGTAGTCGACGCCGCCCTTCAGCTCGTGGTCGCCCAGGTACAGGTTGCCGGCCAGGTAGGCGTTGGTGCTCTCGACTTCCAGGCGGTTCGCCTGGGTGCTGAACTCGGTGCCGAAGCGCACGCCCGGGCCGTTGCGCACGGTGTTGACCGTGACGTTCGGCTGCGCGCCGCCGACCAGCGGATCGCGGTTCTGGGTGAACTTGCTGCGGCCGAACGAGAATTCGGTCGAGAAGTTCTCGGTCCAGTTGTCATACAGGCTGAAGGTCGCGCTGCTGTTCTTCTTGTCCAGCACGTACCAGTTGCTGGACAGGCTGAGCATGTTGGCGCTGCCGGCGACGATGATCGGCTCGACTTCCTTGGTCTGGCTCACGCGCAGGCTGGCGCGGTGGTCACTGTTGATGTTCCAGTCGATCTTGGCCAGCGCACGCTTCGACGTCATGTCGGTGTTCGAGGCCTCGACGCCGCCCGGGGTCAGGCCCTTGGCCTTGGCGATGGCGACGATCTGGTCAAGCGTGGCCTGGTCGATGTTCGCTTCGTTGGTGGCGCCCGAACCCTTCACGCCCCAGATCGCGCCCGGCGACTTCTGGTGGGTTTCCTCGTAGGAGGCGAAGAAGAACAGGGTGTCCTTGATGATCGGGCCGCCGACCGTGGCACCACCGGTCCAGGTGCGCTCGAAGCCGCTCCACTTCTTGCCGGCCTGGTTCTCGCCGATCATCGAATCGGCGTTCTGGAACGAGTAGTACAGCGAACCGTGCAGGTTGTTGGTACCGCTCTTGGTGACCGCATTGACGTTGGCGCCCACGCCACGACGGGTGGACACGTCGTAGTTGGCGGTGGAGATGCTGTATTCCTCGATCGCGTCCGGCGAAATCGGCGAGCCCTTGGTCGGCAGGCCGTTGTCGTTCAGGCCGAAGGGGTCACCGGCGTTGACGGTATCGACGGTGATCGAGTTGTAGCGGAAGTTCTGGCCGACGGCCGAGAACGCGCCGCGGTCGCGGTCGGTCACGACGATGCGCGGATCGGCACGCACGATGTTCTGGATGGAGCGGTTCGGCGCCGGCAGGTTCTGCAGGTCGCGCTGCGACAGGTTGGTCGAGACACCCTTGTTGTCCTGGGTGAACACCGAAGCCTCGGCGGTACCGACGACGGTCACCGTGTCCAGGTTGCCGGTCGTGGCGCCCGCGCTGCCCAGCTGCGCGCGTTGACGGTGGCGGCCTGGTCAAGCGGCAGGTAGACGTTGTTCTCGGTGTCGCTGCCCTCGCCCGCCTTGTTGACGGTGATGGTGTACGGACCACCGACGCGCAGGCCGCGCGCGCTGTAGCGACCGTTCGCATCGGTCGTCACGCGGCTGACCGTGCCGGACTGGACGTGGGTGATGGTCACTTCGGCGCCGGAGACCGGCTGGCCGTTGGTGCCCGTCACCTGCCCGCCCACACCGGACGAGGTGCTCTGCGCGAACACGGGGGCCGCGGCCAGCGCGGCGATCAGTCCAAGCGCGAGCTTGGAACGGCGAAGGGTATGCGTGCGATTCATCGCGTCTGCCTCGACAAGGTTGAGCTGGAACGAACGAAAGCCCGGGACAGAGGACGTCAGTACCGGGCCGAAGGGTTAACAACAGATTAACACGGTATCCACGCCGCGTGACAGTGCCATGACAGGCCGCAGGTCATTGAAATAACGGAAAAAACCGTTCCAGATTCGGACTTGTCTTCGTCACGAAAATGAATGCGGGTTTCGCGCACCCGCGCCTGCCCGGCTCAGCCGCCTGCGGCGGGAAGACTGGTCAGGTACTGGCCCATGCCATCCAGGAACATCTGCACCGAAATGGCGACCAGCAGCATGCCCATCAGGCGCTCGACCGCGGTCAGCACGCGGCGGCCGAGCAGGCGGTACAACAGCGGCGCCATCATCAGGATCGCCGCCGAACCCAGCCAGGCGATGAAGAGCGCCAGGCTCCATTCGCCCATCCGGTCGGGGTACTGGGTGCCCATCAGCATGACCGCGGCCATGCCGGACGGCCCGGCGATCATCGGGATAGCGACCGGGACGATGAAGGGCTCGCCATCCGGCAGTTCACCCATCACGCCCTCGGCGGTCGGGAAGATCATCCGGATGCCGATCAGGAACAGCACGATGCCGCCGGCGATCGACACCGACTCCTGCCGCAGGTGCATCGCGTCCAGCGCGTACTTGCCGAACCACAGGAACAGCAGCAGCACGCCCAGCGCGATCAGCAGTTCGCGGGCGATCACCACCAGCTGGCGGCGCGGCGGCAGCGAACGCAGCAGGCTCAACACCACCGGCACGTTGCCCAGTGGGTCGAGGATCAGGAACAGCAGCAGGGCGGCCGAGGCGATGGTCATGGGCGATGCAGGCGTCGGATCGGGGCCATGTCAGGCGGACAGCGTGGGCAGCACCACGCGTTGCGGCGCGGGTTCGGGCGCCATGACCCGGTCGATGCGGCCGTTCCACTGCGCACCGGCGGCGGACAGCAGGCGCACGCAGTCATCGGCGTAGGCGACGGGCTCGCGCAGGCGCGGGTCGATGTCCTCGACGGTGGATTTGGCACGCAGGCCGCTGCGCATCGGGCCGGGTTGCAGGCCGCTGATGCGCACCCTGGCGCCTTCCATCTCCTTCGCCCACATCGGCACCAGCGCGGCGCGGGCCTGCTGGCTCACGGCGTACGGGCCCCAGAACGGCTTGCCGACGTGGTCGGCATCGTCCACGACGAACACGACCGAAGCGTCATCCGACAGTTTCAGCACCGGCAGCAGTGCGCTGGTCAGCCACATCGGCGCGGTGACGTTGATCTGGAAGGCGCGGGCGATGTTGGCCGGGTCGGTGTATTCGAGCGGGGTCAGGCCGCGGAATTCGGCGGCGCAGTGCAGCAGGCCGTCGAGCCGGCCGAAGGCGTCCTTGAGGCGCGATGCCAGCTCCAGGTGGTCGTCGGGCGATGCGCCTTCCAGGTCCATCGGGTAGAGCAGCGGCTCGGGGCCGGCCTTGGCGACGGCGTCGTAGACCTTGTTTAGCCGGCGCACGTTGCGGCCGAGCAGGACGAGGGTCGCGCCGGCGCGTGCGCAGGCGATCGAAGCCGCCTCGCCCAATCCACCGGTGGCACCGGCGACGAGGATGACGCGGCCGTCCAGCGGCTTGTCCACGCCCGGATTCACGCCTTGCCGGCTTCCGCGACGATGCGGGCCAGCTCGCCCGATTCGTACAGTTCGATGGTGATGTCGCAGCCGCCGATCAGCTCGCCGTTGACGAACAGCTGCGGGAAGGTCGGCCAGTTGGAATAGCGCGGCAGGTTGGCGCGGATTTCCGGGTCTTCCAGCACGTTGACGCTGTGCAGCTGCTCGGCGCCGGCGGCCTTGAGGGCCTGCACGGTGCGGCTGGAGAAACCGCACATCGGGAACTGCGGCGTGCCCTTCATGAACAGCACGATGGGATGGGTTTCGACTTCGTTCTTGATGCGTTCGACGACCGACATGGGGGTTTCCTCGCCGCCCTTTGACGGGCCGGCAACAGCGTGGGGATTTAGAATGAACAGTGTACCGGCACCCGCCTGCCGTTCCCAATCAACCAAAGGAGCCAGACATGGCCATCGAGCTGCCCGCCCTTCCCTACGACCGCACCGCGCTGGAGCCGCATATCTCCGGCGAGACCATCGACTACCACTACGGCAAGCACCACAAGGCCTACGTCGACAACCTCAACAAGATGATCGAGGGCACCGAGTTCGCCGACATGTCGCTGGAAGACATCATCCGCAAGTCGCAGGGCGGCATGTTCAACAACGCCGCGCAGGTCTGGAACCACACCTTCTACTGGAACTGCCTGTCGCCCGAAGGCGGCGGCGAGCCGACCGGCAAGCTGGCCGACGCGATCAACGCGGCGTTCGGTGACTTCGCCAAGTTCAAGGAAGAGTTCACCAAGACCGCCGTCAGCACCTTCGGTTCCGGCTGGGGCTGGCTGGTGCAGCGCAAGGACGGCACCGTCGCGCTGGTGAGCACGTCGAACGCCGGCACGCCGCTGACCGGCGAGGACACCGCGCTGCTGACCTGCGATGTGTGGGAACACGCCTATTACATCGACTACCGCAACGCCCGCCCGACGTACCTGGAGCACTTCTGGAACCTGGTGAACTGGGACTTCGTCGCCAGGAACATGAAGTAAGCGGTTTCGATGCGGGAAAAAAAGCCGGCGCAAGCCGGCTTTTTCGTGGGCGGGGATGTGGCGGCGGACTATTTCAGGTCGTAGCCGTATTTCGCCGCCAGCTTGCCGTCATCGCCATATTCGCCGTGGCAGGTGGCGAAGTAGAGATTGGCCACGCCCTGCTCCACGCCCGAGACGCCCTGCGGATTGAGCCTGAGCGTGCGCGCATCGCCTTCGTAGGCGACCTTGGGCGCCTCGCGCGAACAGGCGACCGTGGCCGCGGCGGATTTCGCATCCCACTTGATATCGACGCCCTCGGCATTTGCGGGATACGGGTCCTGCCCGTGGCTGGATTCGCCGCCGGTGAGTCGCAGCCGGTAGCGCGGCGGTGCGGCGTCTTCCCGCACGACTTCGTCGAAGCGATACCACCAGCAGCCGCCCATCCGGCAGTTGGCGCGGATGACCGTGCCCTTCGAGGGTGCGGCGGCGAAGTCGGTGGATGGCGTGGCCGGCGGTGTCGCGGGGACTTCCGCAGGCGGAGGCGTGGCATCCGACGCGGGTGGCGGCGTCGAAGGCGCTTCAGCCGGCGCGTCAGGCGCGGTGGTCTGCGCGTCGCCTGCAGGCGCGCGCGTGGTTGATGGGGGATCGGAGGGCGCATGGCAGCCGGCCAGCGAACCAGCGGCCAAGACGGCAATGAGAATCAGCGGGCCATGGAGGTCCATGCCCGAAGCCTCGCGCGGCTCAGGTCTGCAGGGCGTGAATCACCGGCAGCACCTGCGCTTCACGGCCCAGCGCGGCACCGACGCGTTGCAGCGCGTCCGCGAGTTCCGCCTGCGCATCGGCGCGCAGCGTGGCGTGGCCGACCTTGCGCCCGGCACGCGCGGATTTGCCGTAGTCGTGCCAGTGGCCGCCGGGTTCGCGCAGCACGGCGTCGGCATCCGGCATCTCGCCGATCCAGTTGAGCATGCAGGCGTGGCCGACCATGCGGGTGTCGCCCAGCGGCAGGCCGAGCACGGCGCGCAGGTGGTTCTGGAACTGCGAGATTTCCGCGCCTTCGATCGTCCAGTGGCCGGAGTTGTGCACGCGCGGCGCGATCTCGTTGGCGAGCAGCTCGCCGTCGCGGCAGAACAGCTCCAGCGCGAACACGCCGACGTAGTCCATCGCCTCGGCCAACGCGCGTGCGTGAGCGATCGCCTTGGCCGCCATCGCCGCGTCCACGCGGGCCGGCGCCAGGCTGGCCGACAACACGCCATCAACATGCCAGTTCTCGGTCAGCGGCCAGCTGCGGAACTCGCCATCGCGGCCACGCACGGCCACCACCGACAGCTCGCGCTGGAACGGCACGAAGGCTTCCAGGATCAGGCCGACGCGGGCCGCCTGCTCGCCCAGCGCGTCCCACGCCGCATCGACATCGGCCATCGTCTTGATGCGGAACTGGCCCTTGCCGTCATAGCCGAGCCGGCGGGTCTTGAGAATGCAGGGCGTGCCGAGTTCCGCGACCGCCGCATCCAGCGCGGCACGGTCGGGCACATCGACGAAACCCGGCACCGGGATGCCGAGTTCGCGGAACAGGGTCTTCTCGGCGAGGCGGTCCTGCGACACGGCCAGTGCGCGCGGGCTCGGGAACACCGGCACGCGTGCGGACAGCCACTCGGCGGAACTGGCCGGCACGTTTTCGAAATCGAAGGTGGCGACATCGATGCGTGAAGCGAATTCGGCCAGCGCGGCTTCGTCGGTGTAATCGCCCACCACCATCGGCGCGAACTGCCCGGCGCAGGCATCGGCCACGTTGTCGAGGACGAGGAAGCGCAGGCCGAGCGGCGCGCCGGACAGCGCCATCATCCGGGCCAGCTGCCCGCCGCCAAGAATCCCGACCGTGGTCATTTCGCCTCGATGCGCGGGTCGTCGGCCGCGGTCACCGCTTCGGTTTGCGTGCGGCGGAAGGCGTCGAGCGCGGCGGCGATGGCGGCATCGTCGGCGGCCAGCATCGCGGCGGCAAACAGCGCGGCATTGGCGGCACCGGCATTGCCGATGGCGAAGGTCGCGACCGGAATTCCCGCCGGCATCTGCACGATCGACAGCAGCGAATCCATGCCGTTGAGCGCCTTCGACTGCACCGGCACGCCGAGCACCGGCACCGCGGTCTTGGCGGCCAGCATCCCTGGCAGATGAGCCGCCCCACCGGCGCCGGCGATGATCGCGCGCAGGCCACGCGACGCGGCGGTTTCGGCATATTCGAACAGCACGTCAGGCGTGCGATGCGCGGAGACCACGCGTACTTCGTGCGGCACGCCCAGCGCTTCAAGCTTCTGCGCGGCGTGCTGCATCGTTTCCCAGTCCGAGCGCGAGCCCATCACGATGCCCACGCGGGGCGCTTGGTCGGCGGCGTTCATGGAGGTCCCCGTGCCTAAAGACGTATTCTAACGACCCCGCCACGCGATGCCACGCCATGGACAAGAAGCTGCTCGACATCCTCGCCTGCCCGGTCACCCGCCAGCCGCTGGCCCTGCTCGACGGCGACCGGCTGAAGACGCTCAACGCGGCCATCGCCACCGGCGGCGTGCGCTTCGGCGAGCACGCGCAGGCCGAGGCATTGCGCGAAGCGCTCATCACCCGCGACGGCAGGCGCATCTACCGCATCGACGACGGCATCCCGGTACTGCTGCCCGAGGAAGGGCTGGAGGCGGCTTCCATCGACGGCCTCGCGGCATGACCATGACGCCGCAGGTGGTCCCGCCCGATCAGGCGATGGTCGAAGACGACATCCGCCGGGCGCTGGCCGAAGACGTCCGCGAAGGCGACGTCACCGCCGGCCTGCTGCCCGACGGCCGCGACATCGCCTACCTGCTGTGCAAGGAGGATGCGGTGATCGCCGGCCGGCCGTGGTTCGACGCGACGCATCGCGCGCTGGACCCGCACGTGCGCATCGACTGGCGCATCGACGAAGGCGACCGCGTGCCCAAGGGCACCGTCATCGCCACGCTGGAAGGCCGGAGCCGCGCGCTGGTCACCGCCGAGCGCACCGCGCTCAACTTCCTGCAGACGCTCTCGGGCACGGCCACCACCACCGCGCAGTACGTTGGATGCGGTCGCCGGCACCGGCGCCAAGATCCTCGACACCCGCAAGACCATCCCCGGCCTGCGCATGGCGCAGAAATACGCAGTGCGGATGGGCGGTGGCTTCAACCACCGCATCGGCCTGTTCGACGCGGTGATGTTGAAGGAAAACCACATCCGCGCCTTCGGCTCGCTGGCCGCCGCCGCGCGCGAGGCGACGACGCGACATCCCGGCCTGCCACTGATCGTGGAAGTGGAAACCCTCGACCAGCTGCGCGACGCGCTGACGGTCGGCTGCACGCGCGTCCTCATCGACGACTTCGACGCCGCCACCCGCCGCGAGGCGGTGCGCATCGCCCGCGACGAATTCGCTGGCCGTATCCCGCTGGAAGTGTCCGGCGGCGTGGACATGACCACGTTGCGCGGCATCGCCGAGGACGGCGTCGACTACATCTCCATCGGCGGCCTGACCAAGCACGTCCACGCCATCGACCTGTCGATGAAGCTCGGGCCGCCGCCGTCCACGGCAGCTTGAGCCGATTCGTGGCAGCCTGTCCCGCCCACGACCGGAAGCCCTTCATGACGAAGCACCTGACCCGGCCCGCCCTCATCACCCTGGCCGTTTCGATGTTGGCCGCCTGCGCCAGCACGCCGCCCAAGCCCGCACCCAAACCGGATGGCGTGCCGGTCGCGCCCGCACAGCCGCAGACGCCGCCGATGCAGAGCCAGACGCCGGCCTATCGCGTGCCGCCGATGCAGTTCCCGATGGGCACCTCGACGGCATCGAAGATCACCCAGATCGCCCTGCGCGAGCACGTCGCCTGGTACCAGCCCTTCATCGACACCAATGGCCGGCTGGCCAGCCGCCGCGTCGGTGAGTCCGAACGCGCCAGGCTCAAACGACGGCGACGAGCCGTGGGCACGCGTCGCCGCCTACTGGCGCGACAGCGGCACCCTGCAGGAGATGGTCAACAGCAACCAGGCCGGCGCCTACCAGTGCCAGAACCCGTACGGCTCCACCTTCGCACGCAGCGAGTGCCGCGCCTTCGTCAGCGACGTGGCATGGTCGGCGGCCTTCGTGTCCTACGTGATGGCACAGGCCGGCGTGCAGGGCTTCCGCCTGTCGCCACGCCACATCGACTACATCCGCGCCGCGTCCAGTGGCTCGGCCACCAGCCCCTACAGCTTCCAGGACCCGAACCAGACCCCGATCCAGCCCGGCGACATGCTCTGCTACGTGCGCAACAGCAGCAGCGTGGTCGGCTTCGGCGGGCTGAAAACTTTCTTGGCCAATTCGGGCGGCGGCCTGCTATCGCATTGCGACATCGCGGTCTCGCTCAACGGCAACCAGGTCTGGCTGGTCGGCGGCAACGTCGCCAACATGGTGACGATGCGCAAGCTCACGCTCGATGCCGGCGGCCGCGCATTGTTGCCGCGACCGATCAGCACGCAGTGGGTCGGCTCCGACGAGGACGGCCAGGACGCCTCCTGCTCGCCCGCCAACGAGGCGTCGTGCAGCATGAACCGGCAGAACTGGGCCGTGCTGCTCAAGCTCACCCGCCCCTGAGCCCGGCATGGACATGGACTGGCTGCTCTGGCTGTTGATCGCGGTGGTGGTGGGCGGCGCATGGTTCAACAGCGCACGCCGCGCCGCCGAGATCGCCCACGAAGTCGGCCAGCGCGCCTGCCGGCGCAACGGCGTGCAATGGCTGGATGAAAGCGTGCACACCACCGGCATGCGCATCCGCCGCAAACCCGACGGCTGGCTCGGGCTGGAACGCAGCTACCGCTTCGAATACTCGCGCGACGGCAGCGACCGCCATGCCGGCAACCTGTCGCTGCTAGGCGGCGAACTGGTGCGTTTCGTCGGGCCGGTCCGCGAGGACGGCCAGGTCAACAGCCTCAACCTCGACGACTGAGGCGGCTTACTTCACCACGCGCAATTGCGGGCGCTTCGGACCGCCAGGCGCGGGTTCGTCCGGCGGCGACGGGTCGTCGCCCTCGCCTTCGCCGGATGGTGCCGGCACCGCCGACAGGGTCGGGCGCGGGCGTTCGGGTGCCGGGGTATCGGATGCAGCGGGGGTGGACGAAGCGGCTTCCTCATCCACTTCCTCCGCCGGCAGCGCCATGCCTTGCCCGGTCTCGCGCGAATAGATCGCCAGCACCGCCGCGACCGGCACGAAGACTTCGTGAGCGACGCCGCCGAAGCGCGCGCCGAAGGTGATGTAGTCGTTGCCGAGGCTGAGCTGCCCCACCGCGCGGTCGGCGATATTGAGCACCACCTTGCCGTCCTTCGCGGTGCCCGGCGGCACGTGCACGCCGGGATAGGCGGCATCGACCAGCAGGTGCGGCGTCATCCCGTTGTCGCTGATCCACTCGTGGATAGCGCGCAGCAGGTAGGGGCGCTGGCTGCTGACCGCCGCCACCGGCGAATCCCCACTCACGCGGGGATGTCGCGCAGCTTCTTTTCTTCCTCGGTCAGGCTGCGCACGAAGCCCGGGTTGCGGAATGCGGTTGCCGTAGTCCTCGATCGCCTTGCCGCCGTCCTTCGGCAGCGCCACGCCGAGCGAATCCAGGCGCCAGATAATCGGCGCGATGGCGCAGTCGGCCAGGCTCATTTCGGTGTTGAGGAAGAACTTGCTCGCCTTGAACAGCGGCACCGACTGCACCAGCAGCTCGCTGAGGCGCTTCTTGGCGGCATTGGACTGGGTCTTGTTGCCGAGCTGCATGGCCTGCACCTGCGGCACCCAGTCGTGCTCGATACGCAGCATGGCCAGGCGCAGGCGCGCACGCGACAGCGGATCGATCGGCATCAGCGGCGGGTGCGGGTAGCGCTCGTCGATGTACTCGCTCACCACCGAGGCCGCGTACAGCACCAGGTCGCGCTCGACCAGGGTCGGCACCGAGTGGTAGGGGTTGAGGTCGATGAGATCCTCGGGCGGACGCGTCGGATCGGGGATGAAGTCGTAGCTCACGCCCTTCGCCGCCAGCACCAGCCGGACGCGGTGCGAAAGCACGTCGTCAACGCCGGAGAACAGCGTCAGGTTGTTACGAACCCGCGAGGTTGTCGCCATCATCGTCATCATCTCCTTTCCTGCCGCCCCATATGCGACGCGGGCCATCAGGCCCGCGTCCGGTCTCAGTGCACGTCCTTCCAGTATTCCTTCTTGAGCAGCCATGCCATGAAGGTGAAGAAGGCCAGGAACAGCAGCACCCAGACACCCAGGTTCTGCCGCTTCAGTCCGGCCGGCTCGCCGGTATAGGCCAGGAAGGCGCTGATGTCGCGCACTACCTGGTCGAATTCCGCCGGCTTCAGCCGCCCCGGCTGGGTCACCGTCAGGCCGGTCACCGGGCGCTCGCCACCCGCTTCGGCGGCACCGAACTCGGGGTGCTGCAGGCCCTGCAGTTCCCACAGCGGGTTCGGCATCGACGCGTTCGGGAACAGCGTGTTGTTCCAGCCCAGCGGGCGCGCGTCATCCAGGTAGAAGGACTTGAGGTAGGTGTAGACCCAGTCCGGACCGCGCACGCGCGAGATCACCGACAGGTCCGGCGGTGCCTTGCCGAACGCTTCCTTGCCCAACTCCGGACTCATGCCGGTGTTGATGGTCTCGCCGATCTGGACGCCGTCCTTGAACATCAGGTTCTGCTTGACCTCGTCCTCGGTCAGGCCCAGGTCCTCGCCGATGCGCGAATAGCGCATGTACTTCAGCGAGTGGCAGCCGGAGCAGTAGCTCATGTAGTACTTGGCACCACGCTGCAGCGAGGCCTGGTCGTTCAGATCGACGCCCGACTGCTGCAGTGCGCCGCCTTCGGAGGCCTGCACGCCGCCCGCGAACAGCAGGCCGGCCAGCAGCGCGGCAAGAGTGAGATGCAGCTTCTTCATGTCAGTGCCCCCCCGTGACGCGCTCAGGCACAGGCTTGGTCTTGTCGAGCTTGGTCCAGATGGGCATGGTCAGGAAGAAGAGGAAGTAGAAGACGGTCAGCACACGGCCGATGATGGTCTCGACCGGGTCGGTACCCGGACCGGCGCCGATCTTGGCCAGCCAGAGGAAGGTGAAGGCGAACGCCAGCAGCATCACCCACGAGAACCAGCCGCGGTAGCGGTAGGACTTGACCGGCGAGCGGTCCAGCCACGGCAGCAGGAACAGCACGGCGATCGCGCCACCCATCACCAGCACGCCCCACAGCTTGATGCCGAAGAACGAGGGCACCACGCGCAACATCGCGTAATACGGGGTGAAGTACCACACCGGCTTGATGTGGGCCGGCGTCACCAGCGGATCGGCCGCGGTGAAGTTGTCGTGCTCCAGGAACCAGCCGCCGAACGCCGGCGCGAAGAAGATCACGAACGCGGCGACCATCAGGAAGCAGCCGACGAAGAAGGTGTCCTTCACCGTGTAGTACGGGTGGAAGGGGACGCCATCGGCCGGTGCGGTCGGCGACCAGCGGTTGCCCTTCGGCCCCTTCTTGATCTCTATGCCGTCCGGGTTGTTCGAGCCCACTTCGTGCAGCGCGCCCAGGTGCAGGACCACCAGCAGCAGCAGGACCAGCGGCATCGCGATGACGTGCAGCGCGAAGAAGCGGTTCAGCGTGGCGTCGCCGGGGTTGTAATCGCCCATGATCCACTCGGTCAGGCCGCCGCCGATCACCGGGATCGCGCCGAACAACGAGATGATCACCTTGGCGCCCCAGAACGACATCTGGCCCCACGGCAGCACATAGCCCATGAAGGCCTCGGCCATCAGCACCAGGTAGATCAGCATGCCGAGGATCCAGACCAGCTCGCGCGGCTTGCGGTAGCTGCCGTACATCAGCCCGCGGAACATGTGCAGGTAGATGACGACGAAGAACAGCGAGGCGCCGGTGCTGTGCATGTAGCGGATCAGCCAGCCCCATTCGACATCGCGCATGATGTACTCGACCGAGTCGAAGGCCTCGGCGGCGCTCGGCTTGAAGTGCATCGTCAGGAAGATGCCGGTCAGGATCTGGTTGACCAGCACGACCGTCGCCAGGATGCCGAAGATGTACCAGATGTTGAAGTTCTTCGGCGCGTAGTACTGGGTCATGTGCTTGCGGTAGAACGGCATGAAGCCGGGCGCGCGCTCGTTGAACCAGTCCATCAGGTTGTTGATGTTGCGGGTGATGACGTTCGACATGGCTTACGCGGCTCCCGTCGGCGCGACGCCGATCACCAGGGTGTTGTCGTCCTGGAAGTGGTAGGGCGGCACCGGCAACGCCAGCGGCGCCGGCTGCGCCTTGAACACGCGGCCGGCGATGTCGTACTTGGACTTGTGGCAGGGGCAGAAGTAGCCGCCCTTCCACTCCGCGTCGAACGGCTGCGGCTTCACTTCCGGCAAGAACTCCGGCGCGCAGCCCAGATGCGTGCAGACGCCGACCAGCACCAGGATTTCCGGCTTGATCGAGCGGTATTCATTCTTGGCGAAGGCGGGCGTCTGGTCCGCGTTGGTCGAATCCGGATCGACCACCAGTTCGTTCATGCCCTTCAGCGTGGCAACCATGGCGGCGGTGCGGCGCGCGATGAAGATAGGCTGGCCCCGCCACATCACCACGACCTGCTGGCCTTCTCCGATGTCTTCGAGGGTGCGGATCGTCGGTGCGCCGGCGAGCTTCGCGCGGGCACTGGGATTCCAGCTCTTGATGAACGGGACGGCGGCAAAACCGGCACCGACCGCGCCGACCACTGCGGTGGTGGCGGTCAGAAACCTGCGGCGACCCGGGTTGTCCGGGCTGTGGACCTCATCGTTGGCCATTCGGCGCTCCGATAGTTGATGCTGGCGAATGCTGGCGACCACCCACGCGGGGCGGCCACAAAGACGGCAAAGTGTAACGGAACGTTAAATGGCAGGACAATATCGGCCGGCCCCGCGACGTGTTCAGCGGGCGGCGACCTGGCCGCGGTAGCGGTCCGCCAGCGTGCGCACCCGCTCCACGTAGCGACGGGTCTCACTGTAGGGCGGGACGCCCTTGTACTTGTCCACCGCGCCCTCGCCGGCGTTGTAGCCGGCGGCGGCCAAGGTCAGGTCGCCGTTGAAGCGGCGCAGCAGCCAGGCCAGGTACTGCACGCCACCCTGGATGTTCTGGCGGGCGTCGAAGGCATTGGTGACGCCGAAGCGGCGCGCGGTCGCCGGCATCAGCTGCATCAGGCCCTGCGCGCCGACGCGCGACAGCGCGTTCGGGTTGTAGGCCGATTCGGCGTGGATGATGGCGCGGACGATCGCCTGGTCGACCCCGTGGATGCGCGAGGCCTCGGCGATTTCCGCCTGATAGGCATTGGTGTTGAGGCGCAGGGTGCCGAAGTTCACCCTCGGCTTGGCCCCGCAGGCGAAGCAGGCCTCGATGTAACTGAAAGGAATCGAGCGCAGCGACGAGGCGGCGACCCCGCGCGGCGGCGTGGTGCTGGCATAGGTCACGCCATCGCGCTTGTAGGTATAGACCCGGCCACTGACCCGGCGCCCGCCGGACTGCGGCACGGCGGCGGGCACGCTGGCCGCCGGCGCGGCACTCAATGCCGCCTGCGCGCTGGAAGGCGTGACCGGGCTGATGGTCGCGGCCGCGGCGGAGGCCATCGGCTGCCAGCTGGAGTTGCGCTGCTTGCTGTACTGGGCCACCGCACTGCAGCTGGCACCGGGTACGCGCTTGCTGGAATAGCTGCGGCTGCCGTCGGGGGCTTCGCAGCGATACAGGGTGCCGGCCAGCGCGTCGTTCGCGCCCAGCCACCCCAATGCCGCACATACCAGCCAGCCCGCGATCCGCATCCGCTCGGTCTCCCCGTGAATCAGGACCGCCAACAAGTGGCGGCAAGTCATTGCCTTGAAAGGCTTTCCCAACATAACACCGAAGGGATTGCCTACACTAGCGCCTTCATCCCACTTCCAGTCCGGCCCGGAATCACCACCGCGCCCCGGAGCACCCATGTCCGAACGCCTCACCCTTGCCGTGCTCGATGCCGGCCAGCCACCCCGCCCCGCCACCGGCGCGCCCAAGGGCAAGCTCTTCATCCAGACCCACGGTTGCCAGATGAACGAGTACGATTCGGCGAAGATGGCCGACGTTCTGGCTGAGCACGAAGGCCTCGAACTCACCACGAACGCCGAAGAAGCCGACGTGATCCTGGTCAATACCTGCTCGATCCGCGAAAAAGCGCAGGAAAAAGTCTTCAGCCAGCTGGGCCGTTGGCGGACGTTGAAGGACGGCGACAGGCCGGTGCTGATCGGCGTCGGTGGCTGCGTGGCGTCGCAGGAGGGCGAAGGCATCGTCAAGCGCGCGCCCTTCGTCGACCTGGTGTTCGGGCCGCAGACCCTGCATCGCCTGCCGGAGCTGATCCGCGCCCGCCGCGAATCCGGCCGTGCCCAGGTCGACATCAGCTTCCCCGAGATCGAAAAGTTCGACGCCCTGCCCGAGCCGCGCGCCGACGGCCCGACCGCCTTCGTCTCGATCATGGAAGGCTGCTCCAAGTACTGCTCGTTCTGCGTGGTGCCCTACACCCGCGGCGAGGAGGTCAGCCGCCCGTTCGAGGACGTGCTGGTGGAAGTGGCCCAACTGGCCACGCAGGGCGTGCGCGAGATCAACCTGCTCGGGCAGAACGTCAACGCCTATCGCGGGCCGATCACTGATTCCGACGAAACCGCCGACCTCGCCCTGCTGATCCGCGCCATCGCCGGGATCGACGGCGTCGAACGCATCCGCTTCACCACCTCGCATCCGCTGGAGTTCAGCGACTCGCTGATCGAGGCCTACCGCGATGTGCCCAAGCTGGCCAACTACCTGCATCTGCCGGTGCAGTCGGGCAGCGACCGCATCCTGTCGGCGATGAAGCGCGGCTACACGGCGCTGGAGTTCAAGCAGAAGGTGCGCAAGCTGCGCGCGGTGCGTCCGGACATCTCGATCTCGTCCGATTTCATCGTCGGCTTCCCCGGCGAGACCGAAGCCGACTTCGACAAGACCATGAAGCTGATCGAGGACGTCGGCTTCGACCAGTCGTTCTCCTTCATCTATTCGCGTCGCCCCGGCACGCCGGCGGCGGATCTCTCCGATGACGTAACCGATGCCGAGAAGCACGCCCGTCTGTCGCGGCTGCAGGCGCACATCAACGCGCACAGCCTTGAAATCTCGAAGGCGATGGTCGGCTCGACGCAGCGCGTGCTGGTGACCGGCACATCGCGCAAGGACGCGAACGAGCTGACCGGCAAGACCGAGAACATGCGCCAGGTGAATTTCGCCGGCCCGGCGCGGCTGATCGGCGGCTTCGTCGATGTGGTCATCACCGACGCGCTGCCGAATTCGCTGCGCGGCCGGGTGGCGACGGTCGACGCCTGAGCGCGCCGCAACTCACGCGCGCCAAACCCGCCGCGCGTTAGCGTTTCCCCCTCCCCCATCCCCGCGAAACCGATGCCGCATCACGATTTCACCCTGGAACCCGCCGACACCGAACGCCTCGCCAACCTGGCCGGGCCGTTCGACGCCCACCTGCGACAGCTGGAGCTGCGGCTGGGCGTGGAGATCGCCAACCGCGGCAACATCTTCCGGGTCAGCGGCGACGACGGGCATGCGCTGGTCATCGCCGAAAAGGTGCTGCGCGAGCTGTATGCCGAAGCCGCCACCGAGACCTTCGACGGCCACGCCTTGAACCTGCGGCTGGCCGGCCTGATCGGCGAGCCGGATGCGCCCGCGTCGCGCGAGGGCGACTACATCCCGCAGGACATCGCGGTACGGGTCAAGCGCGGGACCATCAAGGGGCGCGGCGGCAACCAGAAGCAGTACCTGCACAAGATCGCCACCCACGACATCAATTTCGGCATCGGCCCGGCCGGCACCGGCAAGACCTTCCTGGCGGTGGCGATGGCGGTGGATGCGCTGAACGAATCGCGCGTGCAGCGGCTGATTTTGGTGCGTCCGGCGGTGGAAGCCGGCGAGAAGCTCGGCTTCCTGCCCGGTGACCTGACCCAGAAGGTCGATCCGTACCTGCGCCCGCTCTACGACGCGCTCTACGAGATGCTCGGCGTGGAAAAGGTGGTGAAGCTGCTGGAGAAGAACGTCATCGAAATCGCGCCGCTGGCCTATATGCGCGGCCGCACGCTCAACGATGCCTTCGTGATCCTGGACGAGGCGCAGAACACCACCATCGAACAGATGAAAATGTTCCTGACCCGCCTGGGCTTCGGTTCCACCGCGGTGGTGACCGGCGACATGACCCAGGTCGACCTGCCCAAGCACGTCAAGTCGGGCCTGAAGGATGCGATCGAAGTGCTGCGCGGCGTGGATGGCGTGAGCTTCACCTTCTTCGAATCGCGCGACGTGGTGCGGCACCCGCTGGTGGCGCGCATCGTCAACGCCTACGAGGCGCGCGACGCCCGTGACGAGGCGACCGGCCCGGCCGCGAACGGCTAGACTCGAATCCCGCGGCAACGGACTTCCCCCATGCGCCAGACCGTGACTGCCCTGCATCCCGCCGGAGAGACATCGCCATGACCCGCGGCCCGCTCACGCTCGATGTCGCCGTCAGCTACGCGTGCCCGCGCAAGGGCGTGCCCGCGGCCACCAGTTTCCGGCGCTGGGTGGCGCTGGCGCTCGACAGCCGCATCCGCGAAGCCGACCTGGCGCTGCGCCTTGTGGATGAGGAGGAAGGCCGCGCCTTCAACCGCCACTATCGCGGCCGGGACTACGCCACCAACGTGCTGAGTTTCCCGGCCGAACGCCCGCCGGGCCTGCCGGAGAACGCGCATTTCCCGCTGCTGGGCGACCTGGTGATCTGTGCGCCGGTCGTCGCCCGCGAGGCCGCCGAGCAGGGCAAGCCGCTGGCCGCGCACTACGCCCACCTCACCGTGCACGGCTGCCTGCACCTGCTGGGCTGGGACCACGAGAACGATGCCGACGCGCAGGCGATGGAACAGCTGGAACGCGAGATCCTGTCCGGTCTCGGCATCGACGATCCCTACCGCTGAGCCTGTCATCGGCCGCGACCATGCGGCACGGTAGACTGCCGCCAACCCCCACGAGCCCGCCGCCCCCGCTCCATGTCCGAAGAACCCGACAGTACCGGCACCCCGAACGAATCCCGCAGCTGGCTGCGCCGCCTCGGTGCCGCCTTCTCCGGCGAACCGACCACCCGTGGCGATGTGCTGGAATTCCTGCGCGATGCCGAGGCCGATGGCCTGCTGGATGCCGATACGGTGCGGATGATGGAAGGCGCGATCGCGGTCTCCGAACTGACCGTGGGCGACGTGATGATCCCGCGCGCGCAGATGACCATGATCCAGGTCGATGAGGACATGCGCAGCGTGATGGCGACGGCGGTGGAATCCGGCCATTCGCGTTTCCCGGTGCATGGCGAGGACAAGGACCAGATCCTCGGCATCCTGCTGGCCAAGGACCTGCTGAAGGCGGTGGTCGCCGACGGCGCGGTGAGCCTGCACGACCTGCTGCGCCCGGCCTTCCTGATCCCCGAATCCAAGCGCCTCGACCTGCTGCTGCGCGAGTTCCGGCTGTCGCGCAACCACATGGCCATCGTCATCGACGAATACGGCGGCGTGGCCGGCGTGGTCACCATCGAGGACGTGCTGGAACAGATCGTCGGTGACATCGACGACGAGCACGACGAGGCCGAGGAAGGCGCCGACCAGATCGCCGCGCAGCCCGACGGCCAGTACGTGGTGGACGCGCTGACGCCGATCGAGGACTTCAACGAACGCTTCGGCGCCGACTTCAACGACGACGAATACGACACCATCGGCGGGCTGGTCACCGCCGCCATCGGCCACTTGCCGGAAGCCGGCGAGGAGCTGACGATGGGCCGCTTCGTGTTCCGCGTCGCCAATGCCGATGCGCGCCGTGTGCATGCCTTCCACGTCGGCGTGCTCGGCGATGCGTGAGGCCACGCGCGCGGGCTTCGGCCTGCTGCTGGCGCTGCTGTTGGCCCTGATCGCGCTGCCGGCGCTGGCCGCGCCGCGCATCGGGGTGATGACGATGCAACCGGGCGAAGTGTTCTGGGAACGCTTCGGCCACGACGCGATCATCGTTGACGACCCGGCGCGCGGCGGCCCGGTCTCGTACAACTTCGGCTTCTTCGACATGGGCGAACCGGATTTCGTCGCGCGCTTCGTGCGCGGGCAGATGCGCTATTCGCTGGTCGCGCTGCCGCTGGAGCAGGACCTGGACGTCTACCGGCAGGAAGGCCGCGGCGTGCGCGTGCAGTGGCTGGACTTCACGCCCGCGCAGGCCGAACAGCTGGCGCGGGCGCTGGAGATCAACGCGCTGCCCGAGAACGCGCACTACCACTACGACTATTTCCGCGACAACTGCACCACCCGCGTGCGCGACGCGCTCGACCGTGCGCTCGGCGGCACGCTGGCACCGCAGCTGGCGGCGAGCTCGCAGGGCAATACCTATCGAGAGGAAGCGGCGCGGTTGTCACGCCCGGCAGCGTGGATGTGGCTGGCCTTCCAGCTCGGCCTGGGGCCGGATGCCGACCGCCCCTTGTCGCGCTGGGACGAAGCCTTCATCCCGATGCGGCTCGCCGAGAGCCTGGCCCAGGCCCGGACCGCGGCCGGCACGCCACTGGTCATCACCGAGGAGCCGCTGCTGCCGCATCGCCTCGGTCCCGAGCCGGAGGCCCGCGCGCAACCGGTGCTGGCCTGGACGCTGTGCGGCATCGCGCTGGCCGGCCTGCTGATGCTGGCGGGGCGTCGCCGGCCACGGCTGGCGGCCGGCATCGCGCTGGGCTTCTGGCTGCTCGGCGGCCTGCTCGGCGCGCTGATGCTCTACCTGTGGCTGGGCAGCGCGCACTGGGCCGGCTGGCGCAACCACAACCTGCTGCTGATGAATCCGCTGGCGTGGCTGCTGCTGCCGGGCGCATGGGCGATGCTGCGCGGGCGCCTGCCCTCGCCGCGGTTCCGGGGGATGCTGGCGATGGTCGCGGGCATCGCGCTGTTGACGCTGCCGCTGTCCTGGCTCGGCATCGACCGCCAGCAGAACGCGATGTGGATCGGGCTGCTGTTGCCGTTGCACCTCGCCTTTGCCTGGCTGTGGGCGCGAAGCCGCGGCGGTGCGAGAATCGCGCGATGAACGCCGCCATCGCCCAACCCGCCTGCGTCGTCAACTGCGCGGTCTACCGCGATGGCCGCCGCGAGGACATCCCCTTGGACGCGATCAGCGACGTGCTGGCGGTGGAAGACGGCAGCTTTGTCTGGGTCGGCCTGTACGAGCCCGGCGAGGACCTGCTCGACAAGCTGCAGGAGGAATTCGGCCTGCACGACCTCGCCATCGAGGACGCCCACAACGCGCACCAGCGCCCGAAGATCGAAGCCTTCGGCAACACGCTGTTCGTCGCCGTCCACACCGCGCAGCTGGTGGACGACCACGTCCGCTTCGGCGAGACGCATGTGTTCTTCGGCAAGCGCTTCCTGATCACCGTGCGCCACGGGGCATCGCTCACGTTCGCCATCGTCCGCGAGAAGCTGGAACGCGAACCGGAGATCCTCAAGCTGGGGCCTTCGGTCGCGCTGCACGGCGTGCTCGACTTCATCGTCGACAACTACGAGCCGATCGTCGACGACTTCGAGGAAGAACTCGACGACCTGGAACATGCCATCTTCGCCGACGATTTCCGCAAGGAAATCGTGCAGCGCCTGTACACCCTGCGCAAGGAACTGACCCAGATGCGCACCGCGGTGGCGCCGATGCAGGACATCCTCTCGCAGATCATGCGCTCCGAGACGCTCGGCATCCCGGACGAGGCCAAGCCGTATTTCCGCGACGTCCGCGACCATGCGGGGCGCACCATCGACGTCATCGACGTGCTGCGCGAGACCGCCGGCGCCGCGATGAGCGTGAACCTGTCGCTGGTGAACTACGCGCAGGGCGAAGTGGTGAAGAAGCTCGCCGGCTGGGCCGGTCTTCTGGCCGTGCCCACGCTCGTCGCAAGCTGGTACGGCATGAACTTCGAGCACATGCCGGAACTGGCCCGCCCCTATGCCTACCCGATCCTGATCGGGGTGGTCGCCGTGGCCTGCATCGTGCTCTACCGCTACCTCAAGAAGGTGCGCTGGCTCTGACCCGCGCCACCGGCCGACGCATCACGCGCCGGCCAGCGACTTCAGGATGATGCCCAGCACCCAGGCCAGCAGCGTGCCGGTGACGTAACCCAGCGCGCCCAGCAGCGCGCCCACCGGCGCGAGCGCGGGATGGAAGGCCGAGGCCACCACCGGCGCCGAAGCCGGCCCGCCGACATTGCTCTGCGAGCCGATGGCGAAATAGAAGAACGGCACGTGCAGCAGCCGGCCCAGCAGCCACAGCAGCACGATGTGGAAGCCGAGCCAGACGATGCCGAGCAGGAACAGCAGCGGCTTGTCGAACAGCGCCAGGATGTCCATCTGCATGCCGATCGCGGCGATCAGGAAGTACAGCAGCAGCGCGCCGATGGTCGAGGCGCCGGCGCCATCCAGCCTGCGCGCGCGGGTGAAGCTGAGGCCGAGCCCGGCGAAGGTGCAGATCATCACGATCCACACGAAGGGCTCGTGCAGGCCGACGCGGCTGGCCAGCGGAAATTGCTGGCCGACCCATGCCGACAGCGGCGTGGCGATGAAATGCGCCAGCCCGACGATGCCGAACGCCAGCCCGACGATCAGCATGAGGTCGGTGAGCGTGGGGATGCGCGCGTGCTGCGCGTGGTAGGCGGAGACGCGCTCCTTGAGGTCGTCGAGCGCGGAGACATCGGCGCCGCTGCGGGCATCGATGGCCTGCGCGCGGCCGGCCAGGAAGATCAGCACCGCCATCCACACATAGCCCACGCCGACATCCACCACCGCGAATTGCCCGAAGGTGGTGGCATCGACATTGAAGATTTCCTTCATCGCCAGCATGTTGGCGCCGCCGCCGATCCAGCTGCCGGCCAACGCGGCCATGCCGGCCCAGGTGTCGCCGGCCATGGTGTCGGGGAACACCGCGCGCATCGCCAGGAAGGCGATCACGCCACCAAGCATGATGCTGAAGGACGCGCCCAGATACATCGCCACCAGTTTCGGGCCCAGCCGCAGCACGGCCTTCAGGTCCACGGTGAGCGTGAGCAGCACCAGCGCCGCCGGCAGCAGCACCCGGCTGGCGACCGGGTTGTAGAGCTTGCTGTGCTCGCCATCGATCAGCCCGAAGCTGTTGTAGAGGCCAGGGATGAAATAGCAGAGCAGCAGCGGCGGGACGATGGCGTAGAACTTCTTCCAGAACCCCTGCGTGCGCGAGGCCGACCAGAACACGGCGCCCAGCGTGGCCGCGATCAGGCCGAAGATGACGATGTCATTGGTGATCAGCGCCGTGGATGCCGGCGCTTCCGCCACGCCAGCCGCGGCGGGTGCGGCCAGCGCGGTCAGGGAAACCGCCACCCTTACTTGGCCCCCGCGCCGATGTGCTGGTCCAGCCAGGCATTGACCGTGTCATGCCATTGCACGCTGTTGGCCGGCTTGAGCACCCAGTGGTTCTCGTCGGGGAAGTACAGGAACTTCGATTCGATGCCACGGCGCTGCAGCGCGGTGAACACGCCGATGCCCTGCTCGACCGGGATGCGGTAATCCAGCTGGCCGTGGATGACCAGCATCGGCACCTTCCACTTGTCGACGTGGTTGACCGGGTTGAACTTCTCGTAGTTCTTCGGCACGTCGTACGGGGTGCCGCCCTGCTCCCACTCGGTGAACCAGAGTTCCTCGGTGGCGTAGCCCATCATGCGCTGGTCGAACACGCCGTCGTGGCTGACCAGGCACTTCCAGGGTGTGCTCCAGTTACCGGCGATCCAGTTGACCATGAAGCCGCCGTAGCTCGCGCCGAGCGCGCAGGCCTTGCCGCCGTCCAGGAAGGCGTACTTCTTCTGCGCCGCCGCCCAGCCCTTCTGCAGGTCTTCCAGCGGGCGGTCGCCCCAGTGCTGGCTGATCGCATCGGTGAAGGCCTGGCCGTAGCCGGTGGAACCGTGGAAATCGATCATCACCACCGCGTAGCCCTGGCCCGCATAGGTCTGCGGGTTCCAGCGGTAGCTCCAGCCGTTGCCGAAGCTGCCCTGCGGACCGCCGTGGATGAGGAAGGCGACCGGATACTTCCTGCCTTCCACGTAGTTCCACGGCTTGACCACGTAGCCGTGCACGGTGTCGCCGTTCCAGCCCTTGAAGTTGAACTGTTCGAACTCGCCGAAGCGCACGTCCCTGGCCTGCTCGCCGGCACTCGGGGTCAGCGCACGCGAGGCACCGCCGCCTTCCGGCATCGCCACCAGCTGGTCGCCGGTGGTCATGCTGTTGCGGGTGACCAGCAACTGGCCGCCCGCGAGTTCGACGCTGCCCACGCTGCCTTCGCCCAGCACCTTGTGCGCGGCGCCATTGGCGATGTCGATGGCGAACAGCGGGTGCTCGCCCATGTCGCCGGCCGGGGTGTAGATCGTCTTGCCATCGGCGGAGAGCACGATGGTGTCGGCCGAGCGGTCCCACTTCGGCGCGATCTCGCGCGCGTTGCCGCTGGCCAGGTCCATCGCCATCAGGCCGAAACGGTCGGCCTCGAAACCGGGGCGCTTCATCGCGCGGTAGTAGAGGGTCTTGCCGTCGGCGGAGAACACCGGGCCGGCATCCCAGGCGGGATTCGACGCGGTGAGGTTGCGCGGCTGCGAGCGGCCGTCCGCATCCGCCATCCAGATGTCGAAGTTGGTGCGCCACGGTTCCTCGCGGTCGCCGCGACGCACGCTCATCGCCAGCTGCCTGCCGTCCGGCGACCAGGCCAGGTCGGAGAAATCACCGAACGGCTTGGAGGGGATGTCGCCCATGATGTCGCCGCTGACCAGCGTCGCGTCCTTGGCCGCGGCCTTGCCGTCGAGCTTGGCCACCCAGACGCGGTTGTAGCGGCCGTCGTTCCAGGTGTCCCAGTGGCGGATGAACATGCGGTCGAACACCATCCCGCTGGTCTTGCGCTTGCCGTCGGTTTCCAGCCGCTTGGCGGTGCAGGCGAGGTCCGCCTTGCACTCGGCGAAGCTGGCGACGGCCAGCGCGACCGCATCGCCCTTCGGCGAGAGTTTGTAGGCATCGACATCCAGCGCCAGCGCGGTCACCGCCTTGGGCGCGCCACCGGCCAGCGGCACGCTGTAGAGCTGCGAGCTGCCGTTCTTGCCACTGAGGAAATAGACCGACTTGCCATCGGGCGCGAAGGTCGGGGAATTGACGTTCCAGCCTTCCGGCGTCACCCGCCTGGCGGCGCCACCGGCCACCGGCATCGACCACAGCGCGGTGCTGGCCTTGAGCTCACCGTTGACGCTGCGCTTGGTGAACACCACGGTCTTGCCGTCGGGCGAGAGCGTCGGCGACCCGTAGCGGTCCAGCTTGACCATGTCCTGCACGGTGAAGCCGCGCTGGGCGTGTGCGGTGACGGGGAGCGCGCACAGCAGCGCGATGGCGAGGATTGAGTTGCGCATGTTCATGTGTCAGATCCTTCGGAAACCCAAGCGTACGTCATTGGGCGGGGGCGTTGCCCAGATGCTGGCCCAGGAAGGCGAGCAGCCGCGTGTAGAACTGGGCCTGGTTTTCGGCTGAATAGAAGCCGTGGCCTTCCTTCGCGAAGTACACCGTCTCCACCGGTACCTGCGCCCGCTTCAGCGCACTGACCATGGCGCGTGACTGGCGCGAGGGCGCGATGTCGTCGCCGCCGGCCCAGGCGATCAGCACCGGCACCTTGATCGAACCGGCCAGATAGGTGGGCGACGTGGCCTGCAGCCGGGCGGAGTCATCCCCCACCCATTCACGGAACCAGGTCCGCGCCGATTTGTTGCCGACGTCGGTGTCGTCGCGGATCATCATGTTGAGGTCGTAGACGCCGACCGCGCCCACCGCGCACTTGTAGAGCGCGGGCTCCTTCGCCACACCCATCAGCGCGGCGTAACCGCCGTAGCTGGCCCCGTAGATGCAGGCGCGGGAAGGATCGATCGCCGGGTTCTGGAACGCCCAGCGGGTGGCATCGGTCAGGTCGTCCTGCATCTTGCCGCCCCACTCGCGCGCACCGGCATGCATGTAAGCCTTGCCGTGGTTGCTGGAGCCGCGGTAGTTGACCTGCAGCACCGCGTAACCCGCGCTGGCCAGCAGCTGCACGTCGTTGTCGAAGCCCCAGGTGTCGTGGATGCCGAACGGCCCGCCATGCGGCATCACCACCAGCGGCGCGCGCCCCGGCTTGGCCGGCAGCGTGAGGAAGCCGTGCAGCTCCATGCCGTCGCGCGCCTTGAAGCTGAAGGCCTTCATCGGACGCATCGCTTCGGGGTCGATCAGCTTCTGCCGCGCCGAGAGGAAATCCGCCTTGCGGGTCACCGCATCGAACCCGTAATACGAGCCCGGATCCACGTCGCTGCGCACGAACAGCAGCTTGCGATTGCCGTCGTGGGTGGACGAGGCAATCGACATCAGGTTGTCGGGGAATGCCGCCTGCAACTTGGCATGCTGCGCGGCGGCCGGCACGTTCGGGTCGAAGTAGACGATGCGCGCGCCCTCGGCCCCGAAGCGCACCCCGATCATTTCGAAGCTGCCATCGCGATAGATCGGCACCGGGTCGAACTTCGCATCACTGGCGACGGTCTTGCGTTCGCCGCTCACGGTGTCGTAGGCGACCACGGTGTCCGGGCCGTTTTCCTGTTCAACCTGCAGGTAGGCGATGCGGTCGCCGCTGGCGAAACCGAGCGGGCTTTCGAGGTGGCCGAGCTTGGCTTCATCGCTGACCAGCGTCCACTCTCCGCCTTCGGCCTTGCGGTGGTAGAGCTTGCTGAGGTTGTCGTCGGTGCTGGCGCGCGCGAAACGCACGCGCGAGGCCGTATCGGCCATGAAGCGCGCACGTGGCATCGGCGCCAACACTTCGGTGACGCGCCGACCGCTGTAGACGTTCATCCGGTCCACGCGCGCCAGCGGGTCGCGGCTCTCGTACGGCCAGACGTAGACCAGCGCCTCGTCGTCGTTGTCGGGCAGCGAATCCAGCAGGTACACGGCGGAATATTCCTCCTTCGCCGAACCGCCGATGCGCGTGCCGACCGCCGCGCCACTCACGCGGTAGCCCGCCAGCAGGGCCTGCTTGGTGCCGTCCAGGTTGACGCCGTACAGCTCGCCGGTCGCGGTCGGCTTGATCTCGCCATCCAGGTTGCGGCCGATCGACACCAGCAGCCGCTCCCTGTTCACCCACTCGACGCCGATGACCTGGTTGTTGTTCGGCAGCCGCATGTTGAGCGTGGTCTTGCCGTCGGCCAGGCGCATGACGATCACACCGGTGGTGTTGCCGCGCCGGGTGATGCCCGCTATGTGGGTGCCATCGGGCGAATACTGCAGGTCGCTCAGGGTGTCGTGGTGCACGAACGGCGCGACGCGCGGGTCGGTTGCGTTGTCCTTCGCGATGCCATTCCCGGCGATCGCCATGCCGATCAGAAGTGCCGCCACCAGGCGTGCCGGCAGTCGAAGATTCCCCATCTACACAGATCCCATTGCTTGAAAGGTATCGGGTGCGGCGGTCCGCACCCGGCTCAGGTCATTGGCTGACGGCATGCCGCCCGTGGATCAGCGCGGGCCACCCTCGGCTTCACCGAGGACCGGCTGCGGCTTCATCGCGGTGCGATAGAGCAGCCAGGCGACGATGGCCAGCACGGCAAGCCCAACCCACTTCACCAGCGGCAGGTCGATGCCGAGCGACAGCACGTCGGCGCTGCCACTGGCGACGATCGGCACGGCGATGAAGATGCCCATCAGCGCCTCGCCGGTGATCAGGCCTGCGGCGAACAGCGTGCCGGGGCGGTGGATGCGGTCGCGGACGTCCTCGTGCGCACCGAGTGCGCCGTGGCGTTTCTCGACGAAGTACGCGAGCAGGCCGCCGAGGAAGATCGGCACCATCAGTTCCAGCGGCAGGTAGATGCCGATGGCGGCGGCCAGCACCGGCACGCGGAAGGACTTGCCGGTTGCCTTCAGCCATTCGTCGATGGCGATGATGACGGCGCCGATCACCGCACCGATGGCGATGATGGTCCACGGCAACGCGCCGCCGAACATGCCCTTCGCCACCGAGGCCATCAACGTGGCCTGCGGCGCGGACAACGGGTTGGGATGCGCCGCGGTCGGTGCGCCGATGCCGTAGGCCTGTGCCAGCAGGTTGAGTACCGGCGCCATGATCAACGCGCAGGAGAACGCGCCGATGCCGAGCATCAACTGCTGCTTCCACGGCGTCGCGCCGACCAGATAGCCGGCCTTGAGGTCCTGCAGGTTGTCACCACCGACCGAAGCCGCGCAGCAGACCACCGCGCCGATCATGATCGCGGCCACCGCGCCCAGCGGCGCGCCCATCGCGCTCACCGATTCGCGCCCGGACGCGCCCATCAGCAGCATCAGCACCACGGAAGCGAACAGGATGGTGGAGATGGTGATGCCGGACACCGGGTTGTTGGAGGAACCGACCAGGCCGGCGAGATACGCCGACACCGACACGAACAGGAAGCCCGCGACGATCATGATGATCGCCATCGGCACGCTCACCATCCAGTTGCCCACGATCGCCTGGTAGAGCAGCAGCAGCGGCAGCACGAACAGCAGCAGCGCGATCAGCATCCACTTCATCGGCAGGTCGCGTTCGGTCTCGGCGATGACGGCATCACCACCCTTGCGTGCCGCGGCGATGCCGCTCTTGATGCCCGCCAGCAGCGACTTGCGCAGCGAGAACAGCGTCCACACGCCGCCAATCAGCATCGCGCCCACGCCGAGGTAACGGATCTTGGTCGACCAGATCGCGCCGGCCGCTTCCTCTGCGCCCAGCTTCATCAGTTCCGGATCGGCCGCGGCGTACATCGCGTGGTAGATCGGGATGGCGATGTGCCACGACAGTATGCTGCCCGACAGCACCACGATGCCGATGTTGAGCCCGACGATGTAGCCCACGCCCAGCAGCGCCGGCGACAGGTTGGTGCCCATGTAGCCCAGGTACTTGCCGAAGAAACCGGCGCCGGCGGCGGTGTCGGGAATCAGCTTCAGGCCGCTGGCGGCCATCAGCTTGACCAGCGCACCCACGCCACCGGACAGCGCCAGGATCTTCAGGCCCGGGCCGGGATTCTCACCGGCCTTCAGCACTTCCGCGGCGGCCTTGCCTTCCGGGAAGGGCAGCGGGTCTTCGACGATCATCGAGCGCCGCAGCGGCACCGAGAACAGCACGCCCAGCAGGCCGCCGAGACCGGCGATGCCGACCACCCACCAGTATTTGAAGTCGGGCCAATAGCCCATGATGATCAGCGCGGGGATGGTGAAGATCACGCCCGCCGCGATCGATGAACCGGCCGATGCGCCGGTCTGCACGATGTTGTTTTCGAGGATGGTGCCGCCGCCAAGCAGGCGCAGCACGCCCATCGACACCACCGCCGCCGGGATCGCCGTGGCGATGGTCATGCCGGCGAACAGGCCAAGGTAGGCATTGGCGGCGGACAGCACCACCGCGAGGATGATGGCCAGCACCACGGCGCGGAAGGTCAGCTGCGGCGTTCCGCTGCGCGGCATCGGCTGGCTCATCGGGAATCCTGTCGAATGGGGAATCGCGACAACCTAACGTGCATGGGCGCGCCAAGTCCAGCCGCGACGCGCCATGCGGTCGCGCATCGATGCCCGGAATGAGGCATCGATGCGCTTCACCCGTCAGAACGGGATGTCGTCGTCGTCGAAGCCGCCATCGTTGGCGAAATCCTGCGCCGGCGGCGCCTGGCGCTGCGGCTCGCGACGCTGGGCCGGCTGCGCGCGCGGTGCACGCTCCTGGCCGCCACCGAAGCCGCCTCCCCCACCACCGCCGTCGCCACGGCCGCCGAGCATCTGCATCTCGTCGGCGATGATGTCGGTGAAGTAGCGCTTCTGGCCGTCGTCACCGGTGGTTTCGCTGTAGCTGATGCGGCCTTCGATGTAGCACTGCGAGCCCTTGCGCAGGTACTCGCCGGCGATCTCGCCGAGCTTGCCGAAGAAGGTGACCCGGTGCCACTCGGTCTTTTCCTGGTTGTTGCCGTCGCGGTCCTTGCGGACCGAGGTGGTGGCGAGGCTGATCTTGGTGACCGCCATGCCGCCCTGGGTGTATTTGGTTTCCGGGTCGTTGCCGAGGTTGCCGACCAGAATCACCTTGTTGATGCCGCGTGCCATGCCTAATCCTTCCGGTTGTGATTCGTGCTGAAGCCGGCCGCGGGATTGCCGCCGGCCGGGTCATTGGATTCTAACGCGCGGGCATGGGCGACCCGCCCGGTTCCCGAATCCGCGTAGGAATCCGGGACGCCGGCATCGCCCCGCCTATAATCCGCCGACCCCGATACCCACCCGATCGCACCGAATGCCTGCAGCCCGCCTCGACCTCCCGGCCATCCAGCAGCTGGCCGCCCCCGACATGGCGGCGGTGGATGCGCTGATCCGGCGGCGGCTGGCCTCCGACGTGGTGCTGATCAACCAGGTCTCCGAATACATCATCGGGGCCGGCGGCAAGCGCCTGCGGCCGATGCTGCTGCTGCTCGCCGCACGCGCGCTCGGCCACATGGGCGCGGACGCGCACCAGCTGGCGGCGGTGATCGAGTTCATCCACACCTCCACCCTGCTGCACGACGACGTGGTCGACGAATCCGACCTGCGCCGCGGCCGCCGCACCGCCAACGCGGTCTGGGGCAACGCGACCAGCGTGCTGGTCGGCGACTTCCTCTACTCCCGCAGTTTCCAGCTCATGGTCGAACTGGATTCGCTGCCGGTGCAGCGCATCCTGGCCGACACCACCAACCAGATCGCCGAGGGCGAGGTGCTGCAGCTGCTGCACGTGCGCAACCCGGATACCGACGAGACCGCCTACCTGCGCGTCATCGAGCGCAAGACCGCGATCCTGTTCGCGGCCGCCACCCGGCTCGGCGCGCTGCTCGCCGGTGCCGACGCACGCACGCAGGACGCGATGCACGCCTACGGCCTCAACCTGGGCTATGCGTTCCAGATCGCCGACGACGTGCTCGATTACGCCTCGGACGCGGCCACGCTCGGCAAGAACCTCGGCGACGACCTGGCCGAAGGCAAGATGACGCTGCCGCTGATCCACGCGATGCGCCTTGCCGACCACGCCACCCGCGAGCGGCTGCGCACCATCGTCGAAAACGGGGATGTCGATGCGTTGCCGGACGTCATCGCCGCCATCAACGCGCACGATTCACTGGCCTACAGCCGCGCCCGCGCCGAAGAGTTCGCCGCCCTCGCCGAAGCCGCCCTCGCCGGCCTGCCCGACAACGAAGCCAGCGCATCGCTGCGCGGCCTCGCGCACTACGCGGTCAGCCGCAACCACTGAGCGCGCTCAGCGCTGCAGGTAATCGCGCAGGGCCACCGCGTTGTTGTGCGCCTCGTCGTGGGCGGCATACAGCAGGGTGACGCGCCCCTTCTTCACCCAGCCACGCAGCTCGGCCAGCGCTGCGGTTTCCGCCTCGCCTTCCAGTTCGGCGAAGTAGCGCCTGCGGAATTCCGCCCATTTGTCCGGATCGTGGCCGAACCATTCGCGCAGTTCGGTGGAGGGCGAGAGATCCTTCAGCCACGCGTCGAGCGCGGCTTCCTCCTTCGACACCCCCCGCGGCCACAGCCGGTCCACCAGGATGCGCGCGCCATCGGCCTTGTCCGCCGGTTCGTAGACACGCTTCAATTCGATCGCATGGGTCATCTCGTCCTCCCGCTCACGGCGACTTGAATCGTTCCTCGAAGAAGTCATCCATCATTTCGAAGGCGCGCCTGGACGCACGTTCGTTGTAGACACAGTTCGGCGGGCTGGCCGATTCCGGCTGGGTGAAGCAATGCACGGCGCCGCCGAAGTCGACGAATTGCCAGTCGGCCTTCGCCGCCTCCATCTCCTTGCGGAAGGCGCTGATATCGGCCTCCGGCACGCTGCTGTCGTTGGCGCCGTTCAACACCAGCACCGAGGCGGGGATCGCCTTGCCGTCCTGCGGCAGATGGCGCTTCAGGCCGCCGTGGAAACTCACCACGCCCGCAACCGGCGCACCACTGCGGGCCAATTCCAGCGCCACCGAGCCACCGAAGCAGAACCCGAACGCGCCGATGCGTTTCACGTCGAGCGGTGCCTTGCCCGCCTGCGCCTTCAACGCGGCGACCGCGGCATTGGCACGCTCGCGCAGGCGCAGGCCGCCATCGTCATAGACCTTGCCGACGGTCGCGCCGGCTTCCTTCGCGTCCTTCGGGCGCACGCTTTTGCCATAGACATCGGCCACCAGCACCACGTAGTCGTCGCCGGCCACGGCCTTGGCGCGTTCCAGCGACAGGTCGGTGACGCCCATCCAGTTCGGGAACATCACCAGGCCAGGCAGTTTCTTCTTCACCGCGTCGTCGTAGACGAGGTGGCCGCTGAAGGTGTCGTTGCCCACTTTCCACTCCACCGGCCGCGTCTTGATGGCGGCGAAGGACGACGTGGCGACGGCACACAACGCGAAGGCAAGCAGGCATCGACGCATGACGCGGACTCCGGGCGGGCAAGCCCCGAGCCTAGCCGCGCCCGCGATGCCGATGCGTGAAAACCCGACTCAGGCGATGCCGAGCCCGCCGATGGCGGCGATGGTCTCCGGATCGAAACCACCGAGTTCGGCGAAGTGCTTGCCGCGCGCCACGTCATCCCTGTACGCGCCGAAGCTGGGCGCGCCCGGCGACAGCAGCAGCACGCCTTCACCTGCCAGCGCATCCTTCGCCAGCGCGACCGCTTCCGGCAGGTCCTGCGCGGCCAGCAGCGTGAAGCCGGCTTCGGCGGCGAGCGGTGCCAGCAATTCGTGGATGCGTGGACCATTCGCGCCCATCGTCACGACGGCGTGCGGCGCATGCGTCTTCATCGCCTCGGCAAAGCTCTGCCACTCCAGCCCGCGATCATGGCCGCCGACCAGCAGCGCGATGCGCTTGCCGGCGAACACGTCCAGCGCGGCCAGCGAGGCATGCGGCGTAGTGCTGATGGAGTCGTTGACCCATTCGATGCCGGCGTGGCGGCCGAGCATCTGCAGCCGGTTCGGCAGCGGCCGGAAGCTGTGCGCGTGCTGCGCCAGTTCGACCGCATCGAAACCGAGCATCTCCAGCGCCAGCAGCACGCCGCACAGATTTCCGCGGTTGTGCGCGCCGGGCAGCGGCAGGTCGCGGGTATCGAGCACCTTCATTTCGCCGCGATGGATGACCTCGCCGCGCAGGTGCCAGCCGCCGCCGTGGTTGAACCAGCGCACCTTGGAATCCGGCAGCGAGAGCTGCGCCAGCGTGCGGTCGCCGGCATTGAGCACGGCCATGCGCGGGCGCGCCTGCGTCAGCAGCGCGAGCTTGTCATCGACATAGCGCTGCTGGCTGCCATGCCAGTCCAGGTGCTCGGGAAAGATGTTGGTGACGATGGCGAGCGTCGGGCGCACGCCGCTGTCGGCCACATCGCGGGTCTGGTAGCTCGACAACTCGATCGCCCACTCGCTGGCGTTGGCGTCGATCAGTTCCAGCATCGGCATGCCAATGTTGCCGGCCAGCGCGGTGCGCCGCCCCGCCGCGCGCAGCAGGTGCGCGAGCAGCGCGGTCGTCGTGCTCTTGCCCTTGGTGCCGGTGACGCAGAGCGTGCGCTCGTGCTCGCCGCGCTCGCCGAACCACAGGCCGGTGCCGCCGACGAAACGCGTGCCCTGCGCGGCGGCCTCCTGCGCGGCTTCGCCGTAGGGGCTGATGCCGGGCGACTTCACCACCACGTTGAAACCGGCCAGCCGATGCCCGCTGACGGAGGTATCGAAGGACAGCAGTGGATCGGCGAGCCGGCGCGCGTCATCGGCTTCCGCCGGGCTGCAGAACAGGGTCAGCGCCTGTTCGGGCAGGCGCTCGCGCAGGGCGTGATAGGCGGCGCGGCCTTCGCGCCCCCAGCCCCACAGGGCGACGTGGCGGCCCTCAAGCTCCGAAATGCGCACGCAGTTTTTCCCACAGGTCGGCGGGGATGCGGTGTTCGTCATCGAGCACCATCAGCGCGTCGATCGACAGCGCGGCGTCATCGAGCTGCGGCGCGACTTCGCGGGCGAAGCGACGCACGATGACGTCCTCGCGCCATTCCGGCCGCGTGGCCAGCGCGGCCATCGCCGCACGCGACTCGCGGCCTTCGCCCACGCATTCGAACGGCTTGTGGTCGTGGAATTCCAGCAGCGCGTCGAAGCCGGCGACCTGGCTCTGCTCGTCCAGCAGGTTGCGGCCGAAGATGCCGACCAGGCGCGGCTTCGGCATGAACGGCGCCAGCGCCAGGAACACGAAATGGCACTTCGGGCAGACACCGCACCAGCGGTTGACCGGGCGCTCTCCACGGATGTGGAAGTTGCGGTTGCAGCTGGAGAAATACGCGTCGTAATGCGTGTTGCGGGCGAACTGGCGGGCCACGGCCAGCTCGCTCATCGGGCGCAGCAGCGAGTAGTAATGCAGGTCGGCGGCGATGCGGCGCTCGACGTAGCCGCCGAAATCGCGCTCGAACGCCCAGCCCTTCGACCACTGGTGGTTCACTTCGCCGGTGCCTTCGATCAGGCTGCCGTAGCTGGCCGAGCGTTCGTTGGAGAAGACCACCTGGTCGGCATCCACCAGCAGCGCGGCGAGCACCATGATCGCGGAGTTGATCGCGGTGACCGGGATGTGGCCGTTCCACGCGCCCAGCCGGTTGTATTCGAAGAGTTCCGGCGCGAGTTGGCGCTGGATGTTGAGCGTCGAAAGGCCGGTGCGTTCGGCACAGTCGCGGATCAGCTGTGAGCCGCCGATCCAGGTCACCGTCTGGTTCACGCCGGCACCGCGCAGCGCCTCGATCGACACCAGCGAATCCTTGCCGCCGCCGATGGCGGTCAGGGCGTGATGGCGCAGGCCGAGTACCGGCGCGTCGGTGACCGGCGCATCGCCATGCGGGAAGCGGATGCGACCGGAAAGATCCAGCCCGTTGCGGTAGGCGAACTCGCCCAGGCCGTGGCGGTAGACCTCGTCCAGCAGCGCGGCGGTCGCGGCATCGAGCGTGGTGTAGTCGATGCGGATGCTGTCCGGCACTGCCGCCTTGTAATAGCTGACGCCGGCGATCAGGTGCAGCAGGGTGAGCGCCTGCTCCACCGCCGCCGCACGCGCGCCTTCGAGCGCGAACGGCGCGCCGGGGATCGTGACGGTCTCGACCAGTTCCGGGCCGTCATCGAACGCATACACCAGCCGCGCGACGCCGCTGGCCGCATCGAATTCGCGACGGACGAAACGGAACGCCTGCACGGCATCGCGATCGAACTTCAACTCAGTCATCCAACACATCCTCTTGGGGCAGCGCGCGCAGGTTGTAGCGGCTGGCCATGCTGTAACCATAGGCGCCGGCGTCGGCGACGAGCATCACATCACCCTCGCCGGTCGCGGCCGGCAGCGCGCGGCCGTGGCCGAAGACATCGCTGCTTTCGCAGATGGGCCCGACGACATCGAAATCCAGCGTCGCGTCATCGTCCAGGCGCGACAGGTTGCGGATGTCGTGGAAGGCGTCGTAGAGCGCCGGGCGGATCAGGGTGTTCATGCCGGCATCCAGGCCGACGCGACGCACGCCATCCTTCTCCACCACCTGGGTGACCGAGGCCAGCAACGCGCCGCATTGGGCGACGATGAAACGGCCCGGCTCGATGGCGATGGCGTAGCGCGGGAAGTCCGCCTTCACCGCCGTGAGCGCCTGTGTCCAGCCGGCGATGTCGAACTCGGCGTCGTCCGGCAGGTAGGGAATCGGCAGGCCGCCGCCGATGTCGAGCGTCTCCACCGTGCCGATGCCATCGGCGATGGTCGCCAGTTCCGCATGCACGCCGGCCCAGTGCGCGGGCGATTCGATGCCGCTGCCGAGGTGCGCATGCAGGCCGGTGATGCGCACGCCGAGCGCGCGGGCTTCGGCCAGGAATTCGTCGAGGCGCGACAGCGGCAGGCCGAACTTCGATTCGCTGCCGCCGGTGACCACTTTCGCGTGATGGCCATCGCCGCGACCGAGGTCGATGCGCAGCCACAGATTGCGACCGCGGAAGGTCTCCGGCCAATTGCGCAGCGCCTCCACGTTGTCCAGCGTGACCTGCACGCCGCGCGCGAACGCGTAGCGGTATTCCGCATGCGGCGCGAAGCTCGGCGTGAACAGCAGGCGCGACGGGTCGATGCCGGGCACCGCGTCGAACACGCGCCCCACTTCGCCACTCGACACGCATTCCAGCCCGAAGCCGAGCGCGTGGAGTTCCTGCAGCAGACGCGGATGCGAGTTGGCCTTGATCGCGAAATAGCGGCGGTCGACGGCTTCGATGGCGTTCAACTTTTCCGCCTGCGCGCGCAGCGTCGGCAGGTGGTAGACGTAGCGCGGCGTACCGGCCGAAGCGCATTCGACCAATGCATCGCGGCGCTGCTGCCACCACTTCGGCGCGCGCCGCTGTTCGCCGTCGTTGATCTGCTGCCAGCTGGGACCGAACACGCCGGCTTCGCGCACCGGCATCGCGCCGCTGCGGATCAGTTCGGCGTGGATATGCGGGATCAGCCCGTCGGCATCGGCCTCGTCGATCACGAAGGTCAGGTTGAGGTCGTTGGAAGACTGCGAGATCAGGTGCACGCGCTCCTGCCCGAACGTCGCCCACACGCCCGACAGCTTGTGCAGCAGCGAGCGCATACCGCGCCCGACCAGGGTGATCGCCGCGCACGGCGCGATGACCTTGACCCGGCAGACCTGCGCCAGATCCTCCGACAGGCGCGAGAGCACGTCGGTCGTCATCAGGTTCTCGCTCGGGTCGAGCGAGACGGTGACGTTGGTTTCCGACGAGCCGATCAGGTCCACCGACAGGCCGTGGCGGCGAAAGCGCTCGAATACGTCGGCGAGGAAGCCGACCTGCTGCCACATCCCGATCGATTCCATCGACACCAGCACGATGCCGTTGCGCCGGCTGATCGCCTTGACGCCCGGCACGGTGGTCGCACTGGCCTCGATGCGGGTGCCGGGCAGTTCGACGCGTTCGGTATCGAGGATCGCCATCGGAACGCGCGCGTCGCGACAGGGCGCGATGGCGCGCGGGTGCAGCACCTTGGCGCCGGTGGTGGCGATTTCCTGCGCTTCGGCGTAGTCGAGCCGCGCCAGCAGGCGGGCATCGGGCACGTCGCGCGGATTGGCGCTGAACATGCCGGGCACGTCGGTCCAGATCTCGACGCGGCGTGCATCCAGCAACGCGCCGAAATACGCGGCCGAAGTGTCCGAGCCACCGCGCCCGAGGATCGCGGTGCCGCCATCGGCGTGACGCGCGATGAAACCCTGGGTGATCAGCAGCCGCGTGGGCTGAGCGGCGAAACGCGTGCGGCGTTCGGCATCGCCCGCGCATTCGCAGTTGACCGACAGCCGCCTCGCCCAGTCGCTCTGGTTGGGCATGTCGATGGCGTCCAGCCAGTCGCGTGCATCACACCAGCCAAAGTCATGGCCCTGCGCGGCGAGATAGGCGGCGCCGAGCGTCGAAGACAGCAACTCGCCCTGCGCGAGCACCTCGGCCTGCCAGTCGTAGGGACGGTCGGCGGCGCGCGCATCGCCCGGCAACGCACGCAACGCGGCGAGGCGTTCGCCGAGGACGGCTTCGGCATCCAACCCGAGTTCTTCGGCGAATGCGCGGTGACGCGCTTCGAGCGCCTCCACGCGGGCGACCGCATCGCCCTCCCCCTGTGCAATGGCCTGCAGCTCGTTGGTCACGCCCGACAGCGCGGATACCACCACCAGCACGCGTGCATCGCGGGCGCGTTCGGCGGCGATCCGGCCGATGTTGTCCCAGCGCGTGCGGCGGGAAACGCTGGTGCCACCGAATTTCAGCACCACCCAGGGCGCCGCATTGGAGATGGACGACATTAAAATGCCCGAATGCCAGTACCGCTGGCGACCACCGCATTCTAATGACACAACTCCCCCGCCGCCTGCGCGCCTACGTGCAGGCTGACGTGTTCGCCGACCGGCCCGGCGCCGGCAACCCGCTGGCCGTGGTGCTGGATGCCGAAGGCCTCTCCGACGACGACATGCAGGCCATCGCGCGCTGGACGCGACTGCCGGAAACCACCTTCGTGCTGCCGCCGGTCGATGCCGACACCAGCTATCGCCTGCGCATCTTCAGCCCGCGCCGCGAGGTGCCGTTCGCCGGCCACCCGAGCGTCGGCACCGCGCACGCCGTGCTGGAAGCCGGGCTGGCCACGCCGCGCGACGGCCTGCTGGTGCAGGACGGCATCGCCGGCAAACTGCCGCTGCGCGTGCAGGGCGAAGGCGAAACCCGCACCATCGCCGTGCGCACGCCGCGCGCGTCGCTGATCGAAGCCGCCTCGCCCGATGACCCGCGCCTGGTCGCTGCGCTGGCCGGCCTGCCGCTCGGCGCATTGCCGCCGGCCTTGATGGAAGGCGGTCGCCGCTGGTGGCTGGTGGAAGTGGCGGACGAAGCCGCCCTGCGTGCCGCGACGCCCAACTGGGCCGCCATCGGCGAGCTGGCCGAGGCCACCGGGAGCATGGGTATCTGCGTGTTCGCGCGCAGCACCGACCCGGTCTATTACCTGGCCGTGCGCGCCTGGGTGGGCGCACCCGCGCAGTTCGAGGATGCGGCTTCGGGGGCGGCCAACGCGACCCTGGCCGCGTGGCTGGCGATGCGCGACGCGCTGCCCGGCGACAGCGGCTTCTACCGCATCAGCCAGGGCCGCGAAGTCGGCCACGACGCGATCATCGAACTCACCGTCGACGCCGACGGCCATGTCTGGTCCGGCGGCCGCGTGACCAGCGTGGTGCGCGGCGATCTGGACTGGCGCTGAGCGCTGACGAAGCCACATCCCCAAAAAGAAAGGGCGCCCGAGGGCGCCCTTTGCATGCGTGGCGATGAAGCCGGTTACTGCGGCGTCACGTCCACGCGGACGCGGACGCGCTGGCCCGGGTCGTAGTTCATCCGCGAGGTGTAGCGGCGGCCGTTGTATTCGTAGGTGACGTCGAAAGCGTCGGCGGCATTGCCGTAGCGGGCGTTGTTGTAGCCACCGTTGACCGGCACCGGGTCGCAGACGGTGACCTGGCCCTGCTGGCGTTGGCGCTGGCCCTGGTCGTAGATGCTGCCGCCGACCTGGCTGCCGACCATCGAGCCGATGGCGGAGGTCGCATAGCGCGCGGAGCCGCCACCGACCTGGCTGCCGAGCACCGCGCCGACCACGCCGCCGACCACACTGGCCACGTTGCGGCCGGTCTGCGAGCCGCCGCCGTAGCCGTTCGGGTAGCCGTTGTTCGGATAGCCATTGTTGTAGCCACCGTTGTTGTAGCCGTTCGGGTACGTGCGGTTGCCGTAGCGGTCCACGTAGCCGTCGTTGCGGCTGTAGCAGCGCTGGCCCTGCTCGCCGTAGCCGTTCGCGGCATAGCCGCCGCCGGGCACGCGCACCACGTTGATCACGCGGGCGTAGTCGTACTGGGCGTTGCCGTTGTCGTAGCCGGGAGAGGTCTGCGGGTAACCGGTTTGCGGATAACCGGACTGCGGGTCGGCCAGCTGCAGGCTCTGCGCCGAGGCGGTGCAGGCGAACATGCCGGCCAGGCCGAGCGCGATCAGGGAGGTGGAAAGACGCTTCATGGTGGTGCCCCCTCGCCGGGAATCGGCGGACGGCGACACCATGCGCACATATCGGTAAAGACGTGCTGAATTCGCACCCGGCGCTCGCCGCGTGTTGCCGGCCATTCACCCGCAAAGGCAGCGCCCGGGCACCCATCCGCGTCGCAGCGTATGCTCCAAGGACCGCCATGACCGCCCGCCGAGCGCCGTCGCTCGTGGGTTTCGCGCTTGAGTCGCGGACGACCATGACGTCCCAGTCACCTCTTGCATGAAGGAGACGGACGCATGTCCTACGGTACAGAAGCCATCCGCAACATCGCCCTCGCGGGCCACCCCGGCGCCGGCAAGACCACCCTGTTCGAAGCCCTGCTGCATGCCGGCGGCGCCCTCTCCACGGCAGGCAGCATCGAGCGCGGCAATACCGTGTCCGACTTCGATGCCATCGAGAAAGAGCGCGGCCACTCCATCGACTGCGCGATCGCCAGCACCGACCACGCCGGCATCCACGTCAACCTGATCGACACCCCCGGCTACCCGGATTTCCGCGGCCCGGCGCTGTCTGCGCTGGCGGCGGTGGAAACGCTGGCGGTGGTGGTCGATGCCGATTCCGGCGTCGAATACGGCACCCGGCGGATGATGGATTACGCCAAGGCGCGCGGCCTGTGCCGCGTCATCGTCGTCAACAAGATCGACCACGGCGGCGACCTGGCCGGCTTGATGGAATCGCTGCGCGAGAACTTCGGCCCGGAAGTGCTGCCGCTCAACCTGCCGGCCGATGGCGGCGCGAACGTCATCGACTGCTTCGGCAACCGCGATGGCACGAGTGACCTGGGCCCGGTCGCGGACTGGCACCAGCGCATCATCGACCAGGTGGTGGAGGTCAATGAAAAGGTCATGGACCGCTACCTCGACCTGGGCGAAGGCGGCCTGTCCGGGCAGGAGCTGCACGACGCCTTCGAGCAATGCCTGCGCGAGGGCCATCTGGTGCCGGTCTGTTTCGTGTCGGCGCGCTCCGGGGCCGGCGTGCGCGAGCTGCTCGACATCGCCGAAACGCTGCTGCCGCACCCGGGCGAAGGCAATCCGCCGGAGTTCCGCAAGGGCACGGGCGAAGCCGCCTGTCCCCTCTTCCCCACGCCCGACGCCGCCGCGCACGTGATCGCCGACGTGTTCAAGATCGTGCACGACCCCTTTGTCGGCAAGCTGGCGGTGTTCCGGGTCTACCAGGGCACGTTGAAGCCGGATTCCCAACTGTTCGTGGATGACGGGCGCAAGCCGTTCAAGGTCGCGCACCTCTACAAGATGAAGGGCAAGGAGCATGTCGAGGTGACGCAGGCGGTGCCCGGCGACATCGCCGCGGTCGCCAAGATCGACGAGCTGCATTTCGATGCGGTGCTGCACGACTCGCACGACGAGGACCACATCCACCTGAAACCGCTGGATTTCCCGCGCCCGATGTTCGGCCTGGCGGTCGAGCCGGCCAGCAAGGGGCAGGAGCAGAAGCTCGCCATCGCGCTGCACAAGCTGTCGGAGGAGGACCCGGCGTTCGTGGTCGAGCACAACGACGAGACCCACGAGACGGTGATCCGCGGCCTGTCCGACCTGCACCTGCGCGTGCAGCTGCAGCGGCTGAAGGACCGCTTCGGGGTGGAAGTGGTGAGTCACCCGCCACGCATCGCCTATCGCGAAACGGTGCGGCAGAAGGCCGAAGGGCATCATCGCCACAAGAAGCAGACCGGCGGCGCCGGGCAGTTCGGCGAGGTGTTCCTGCGGGTGGAACCGTTGCCGCGCGGCGGCGGTTTCGAGTTCGTGGACGAGGTGAAGGGCGGCGTGATTCCCGGCCAGTTCCTGCCGGCGGTGGAGAAAGGCGTGCGCCAGGTGCTGTCCAGCGGCGCGGTCGCCGGCTACCCGATGCAGGACGTGCGCGTGGTGGTCTATGACGGCAAGCACCACCCGGTCGACAGCAAGGAGATCGCTTTCGTCGCGGCGGGGCGCAAGGCCTTCCTCGATGCCATCGCCAAGGCCGAGGCGCAGGTGCTGGAGCCGATCGTGGAGCTGGAAGTCAGCGCACCGGAAACGCACATGGGCGACATCAGCGGCGGACTGGCCGGCAAGCGCGCGCGCATCCACGGCACCGACAGCACGCGCGGCGGCGAAATCCTGGTCAAGGCGCAGGTGCCGCTGTCCGAGCTGGAGGGCTATGCCACCGAGCTGAAATCCGCCACTGCCGGACGCGGCCGTTACGCGCTGGATTTCAGCCATTACGAGCCGGTGCCGGCGCCCGTGCAGCAGCGCTTGGTCCAGGCCTGGCGCCCCCACCCCGAGGACGACTGACCGCCCCGCCGCCCGGGTGCGCGAAAAACCCCTGAAAAACCCGCTAAAAACCCTTGGCGCGGCGCTTTGATTGCAATACATTGGGCTGCCGGCGATGACCGCGCATCATTCCAATCCACTGAGGAACGTGAAACCCATGGCCATGAAGAAAGCCGCCAAGAAGCCTGCAGCCAAGGCGCCTGCCAAAGCCGCTCCGAAAGCTGCCCCCAAAGCGATGAAGCCGATCAAGGACGCGTTGAGCAAGTCCGCGCTGGTCGCCCACCTCGCCGAGTTCACCGGCGTCGCCGCCAAAGACGTGCGCAACGTCATCGCCGCACTGGAAAGCACCGTGCACGCTTCGGTGAGCAAGAAGGGCGCTGGCTCCTTCACCATGCCGGGCCTGTTCAAGATCTCCGCCACCGAAGTGCCGGCGCGTCCGGCGCGCAAGGGCATCAACCCGTTCACCAAGGAAGAGGTCACGTTCAAGGCCCGTCCGAAGTCGGTGAAGGTCAAGGTCCGTCCGCTGAAGAAGCTGAAGGACGCCGCTGCCTGATCCCGATCGCCTGCGTCCGTCGCAGGCATCACAGGTACGCAACCGGGGCCCGCAAGGGCTCCGGTTTTTTTATGCCTGCTTTTTGCGTGCATTGATGCCGCCGCTTCACGCCCGGCGCACAGTCGCGCGGCAGCATCGCTCCATTGCAGGAGGAGTTGGATGATGCCGCGTCGTCGCACACGCGCTCTGGCGAAAACATGGCAGCGGCTGCTGCTCGTGATGCTGCTCGCGTTCGTCGCGTGGTACGGCTGGCGGCAGCCCTGGGCCATCGCGATGCGCGAAGTCTGGCAGCTGTCGCGGATGCCCGCGCCCGATGCCTTGCCGGTGCCGGTGCATGGCGTCAGGGCGCGTCACATCGCCGACACCTGGGGTGGCGCACGCAGTGGCGGACGCAAGCATCAGGGCGTCGACATCTTCGCGCCGCGCGGCACGCCGGTGGCCAGCACCACGCATGGCGTCATCGCGCGCACCGGCGACTACGGGCTCGGTGGCCGGCAGGTGTGGATCATCGGCCCCGGCGGTGAGCGTCACTACTACGCGCACCTGGACAGCATCGCGCCGGGCATCGCGCGCTTCGGTCGCGTGACACCGGGCACGTTGATCGGATTCGTCGGCGACAGCGGCAATGCGCGCGGCACGCCGACGCATCTTCATTACGGCCTCTATGCCGCTTCGGGTGCGCACAACCCGTGGCCCCTGCTGCAGGCCGGCGCCCGGCGCGACACGCCGACCGCGACCCGCTGAAGCCGCCTCCATACGCACGCTCGACATGCGCGCGATAGCATCTCCCCACTGACCGGAGGTGCCATGGACAAGCGGTTCTGGATTTGCGGCGCGGTGATGAGTGTCGCCGCGATGGTGCTGGATTTCTTCATCCACGGACTGCTGTTGCAGGCCGACTACGCCGCGCTGGTGCCTTCGGGTTTCGTGCGCGGGCCTGACGCCGGCGCACGATTCCTGCCGTGGATGCTGCTGGCGCATGTCGGCATCGGCTTCGGCCTGACCGCGCTCTATCGCGCCTTCCACCCCTCACCTACCAGCGACGTGCGGCAGGGCCTGCGTTTCGGCGCGCTGATGGCGCTGGCCGCGACCATCCCCGGCTACCTCATCTATTACGCGGTTCAGCCATGGCCGGCGATGCTGGTTCTGAAGCAGGTGCTGTTCTCGACCACGGCGATGTTGCTGCTGGGCCTGCTGCTTGCATGGCTGCAGCCACGCCGGCGCGTGTTGTGAACCCGATGCGAGGTGTGATGCGATGAAGATGCGATGGCTGCTCCCCGGCATGCTTGCATGCGCCATGCTCGGTGCCTGTGGTGGCGACCGCGCCAGTGGCGGCAAATCTGCCGGCGGCGATGCCAGCACCGATGGACTGCCCGCACCGGAAGCACGCGGCGGCTCGGTGACCGGCATGCCCGACGCCCTGCCGGGCGGCACGCCCCATCCCGCCACCGAAGCGCCGGTCGCGCCCGATACGCCGGTCGCATCTCCAGACACCGACACCGCCACCGAAAACGACGAGGCCCCGCCGCCCGCCGCCACTGACGACGGCCCCGGCGCGGATGCCGCCGTGCAGGTGATCCGCGATTACTACGGCGCGATCAACCGCCGCGAATACGGCAGCGCCTACGGACTCTGGAGCGGCCAGGGCCAGGCCAGCGGCAAGAGCGCCACGCAGTTCGCGCAGGGCTTTGCCGAAACCGGCGGCGTGTCGGTGCAGATCGGCCAGCCCGGCCCGGTCGATGCCGGTGCCGGCCAGCGCTACATCGAGGTGCCGGTGACGCTGGTCGCGCGCCAGTCCGACGGCAGCGAGAAGCGCTTCCGCGGCACCTATGTCCTGCACCGCACCGTGGTCGATGGCGCGACGGCCGAGCAGCGCGCCTGGCGGATCCAGTCCGCGAATCTCACGGAGGCCCCATGACGATGCGCACGTGGATGACGGTTCCGATGCTGGCGTTGGCACTCACCGCCTGCCAGCGCGAAGCCCCTTCGACGGCGGCAGCTTCGGGCGATGCCGCGCCGACGACGCCGGCCGATGCATCTTCATCACCCACGCCCGCGCCGGCCACCGAAGCCACATCCCCCACCCATGCCGCAGGCGACTGGACGCTGCCCGGCGAGTTCGCGCCCGACACCACCGTCGCGCAGCTGAAGACGCGCTTCGGCGAGGCCAACGTCCGCATCGTCGATGACCTGCCGATGGCCGAAGGCGAGATGACCCGCGGCGTGGTCCTGTTCCCCGATGACCCTTCGCGGCGTGCCGTGCTGTTTTTCCAGGACACGCAGAAATTGGCCGGGCTGCAGAACGTCACCATCGAAGACGCCGGCTCGCGCTGGCACTACGCCAATGGCGTGCGCATCGGCATGACGCTGGCGGAACTGGTCGCGTTGAACGGCGCGCCGGTCACGTTCTACGGCATGGAATGGGACTACGGCGGCCACGTGACCGGCTTCAACGGCGGCAAGCTGGGTGATGCGGTAGGCCGCCCCGGACGCGCCGGCATGCGCCTCGGCATCAAGGCCGATGCAAAGAGTGGCGATTACCCTTCGGGTGACAGCGAGTTCAGGAGCGACGACCCGAAGTGGCCGAAGGCCGGCCAGTCGCTCATGGTGAGCGAACTGATGCTCTCGCTGCCCGGCGCGGACGATCTCTGACGAAGGCTCAGGCCTTGGTCTTCTTCGCCTTCTTGCCGGCCTTCTTCTTCTCCGGCTTGGGCTTTTTCTCGGGCTTGGGCTGCAGCATCGTGCCGGTGCAGTCGGGCGCGCCGCAGCGGCAGCCCCAGAGCGCCTTCAGCGCCGGGGTGTAGGCCTCTTCCAGCACGATGCAGTAGTTGTACGAGAGCTCCTCGCCCGCGGCGATGTCGCGGGTGGCTTCGACATACACCTTGTCCTTGTGCGGGCGGCCCTTGTCGTCTTCCTCCAGCACCGCCTCGCAGTTGGGGGCGCAGCTGTGGTTGATCCAGCGGGCGATGTTGCCGTCCTCGTTGCCGTCGATGACATAGGTGTCATTGAGCGTGAAGAGGAAGGTGTGGCCGTTCTCCTCGATGGCGCCGTAGGCCTCGTCCACTTCCGCGTGGCTGCGCAGCTTGCCCTTGTAGCGGACGATGCGCTCGCCCTTGGCGATCGGCTCGACGGCGAACACGCCGTTGCCGTGGATGCTGGACTGGCGGCGCGCGATCTTGTGCTTGCTGGTCTTGGCCATGCTTCATCTTCCTTGCGGGGCGGCCATTGTGGCCCATCCACCGGTCTTTCTGGCGTGGATTGAGCTGGCCGCCTCCAATCAGTACAATTACGGTACTGATTAAGGCCGACCCGCCAACGCCACGTCGCCATGCTCCGCGTCACCAAACTCACCGACTACGCCACGCTCGTCATGACCGTGCTTGCCGCCGCCCCCGAGGCGGTGTTGAGCGCGGCCGAACTGGCCGAACGCGCCGGCATCGAACTGCCCACCGCCGCCAAGGTGTTGAAGCCGCTGGCGCAGGCGGGGCTGGTCGAAGGCTTCCGCGGCGCCAATGGCGGCTACCGGCTGGCCCGCGACCCGCACGAGGTCTCGCTGGCCGACATCGTCGAGGCGATGGAAGGCCCGCTGGCCATGACCGAATGCAGCATCCACGAAGGCCAGTGCGGCATCGAGGACTCCTGCGGCGTGCGCGGCAACTGGCAGCGCGTCAACACGGTCATCGCCCAGGCCCTGCGCGAAGTCAGCCTGCACGCGATGACCCATGGCGACGACATCGCCCCCACCCGCAAGCGCATCCCGGTGCGCATCGCCGCCGTTTGAGCACGCATCCATGAACCCCCAGACCCCCGTGGCGCCCGCGCCGGTCGAGAACGCCGAGATCCACGCCCAGCTCGGGCGCAAGTATTCGGCCGGCTTCATCACCGACATCGAAAGCGAAAGCCTGCCGCCCGGCCTCGACGAGGACACCATCCGCGCACTCTCCGCCAAGAAGAACGAGCCGGAGTGGATGACCGAATGGCGCCTCGCCGCCTATCGCCACTGGCTGACCATGCCGATGCCGGAATGGGCCAAGCTCCACATCGCGCCGATCGATTTCCAGGCGCTGTCGTACTACTCGGCGCCGAAGGGCCCGAAGTACAAGTCGCTGGACGAAGTGCCGAAGGAATTGCTCGACACCTACGACAAGCTCGGCGTGCCGCTGCACGAACGCGCCAAGCTGGCCGGCGTGGCGGTCGATGCGGTGTTCGACTCGGTGTCGGTCGGCACCACTTTCCGCAAGGAACTGGCCGAGAAGGGCATCGTGTTCTGCTCCATGTCCGAGGCGATCAAGGAGCAGCCGGAGCTGGTCAAGAAGTACCTCGGCAGCGTGGTGCCGGTCGGTGACAACTTCTTCGCCGCGCTCAACTCGGCGGTGTTCTCCGATGGCAGCTTCGTCTTCATCCCGGCCGGCGTGCGTTGCCCGATGGAGCTGTCCACCTATTTCCGCATCAACGCCGGCCATACCGGCCAGTTCGAGCGCACGCTGATCATCTGCGAGGAACGCGCGCAGGTCAGCTATCTGGAAGGCTGCACCGCGCCGATGCGCGACGAGAACCAGCTGCACGCAGCGGTGGTGGAACTGGTCGCGCTGGAAGACGCCGACATCAAGTATTCGACCGTGCAGAACTGGTATCCCGGCGACGAGAACGGCGTCGGCGGCATCTACAACTTCGTGACCAAGCGCGCCGAATGCCGGGGCGCGCGCAGCAAGGTGGTGTGGACGCAGGTGGAAACCGGTTCGGCCATCACCTGGAAATACCCGAGCTGCGTGCTGTTGGGCGATGACAGCGTGGGCGAGTTCCACTCCGTCGCGCTGACCCATCACCGCCAGCAGGCCGACACCGGCACCAAGATGATCCACATCGGCAAGCGCACCAAGTCGAAGATCGTGTCGAAGGGCATCAGCGCCGGGCGCGGGCAGAACACCTATCGCGGGCTGGTCAAGGTGGAACGCGGCGCGGAAGGCGCGCGCAACCACACGCAATGCGACTCGCTGCTGATCGGCAAGAAGTGCGGCGCGCACACCTTCCCCTATATCGAAGTGAAGCGCCCCGACGCCACCGTCGAGCACGAAGCCACCACCAGCAAGATCAGCGACGACCAGCTGTTCTATTGCCGCAGCCGTGGCATCGGCGAGGAAGACGCGGTGTCGATGATCGTCGACGGTTTCTGCAAGCAGGTGTTCCGCGAACTGCCGATGGAATTCGCGGTGGAAGCCAAGAAGCTGCTTGAAGTCTCGCTGGAAGGCGCCATCGGCTGACCGCCGGCCGCCGCATACCGAATCATGGAAAACATCATGCTCAACATCGACAACCTGCACGCCCGCGTCGCCACGCGCGAAATCCTCAAGGGCCTGGCGCTGGACGTGAAGCCCGGCGAGGTCCACGCCATCATGGGGCCGAACGGCGCCGGCAAATCCACGCTCGGCAACGTGCTGGCCGGCCGCGACGGCTATGAGATCACCGAAGGCAGCGTGCGCTTCGAAGGCCAGGACCTGCTGGCGCTGGAGCCGGAAGAACGCGCCGCGCTCGGCGTCTTCCTCGCCTTCCAGTACCCGGTGGAAATCCCCGGCGTCAACAACACCTATTTCCTGCGCAGCGCGCTCAATGCCCAGCGCAAGGCGCGCGGCGAGGCGGAACTCGATTCTGTGCAGTTCCTCAAGCTGGTGCGCGAGAAGATCAAGGTGCTGCACCTGCCGGACACGCTGTTGAACCGCGGCGTCAACGAAGGCTTCAGCGGCGGCGAGAAGAAGCGCAACGAGATCTTCCAGCTCGCGGTGCTGGAACCGAAGCTCGCCATCCTCGACGAAACCGATTCCGGCCTCGACATCGACGCGCTCAAGGCCGTCGCCGATGGCGTCAACGCGCTGCGCTCGCCGGACCGCGCCTTCATCGTCATCACCCACTACCAGCGCCTGCTCGACTACATCAAGCCGGACGTGGTGCACGTACTGGCCGATGGCCGCATCGTCGAAACCGGCGGCCCGGAACTCGCGCTCAAGCTGGAAGAACACGGCTACGCGTGGATCAAGGACCGCATCACCCCGGAGGCGGTGGCCTGAGATGAGCGCCCTGCTCGATTCCCTGCTCGCCGGCCGCGACGACGCGCCCGCCCGCGCCATCCTCGATGCCGGGCTGCCCGGTCCGCGCGCCGAAGCGTGGAAGTACACGCCGCTGCGCGCATTCGAACGCCGCGTGTTCGTGCCCGCGCGCAAGCTGGATGCGGATGCGGCCTTGCTCGACGGCATTCCCGCGCCGCGCATCGTCTTCGTCAATGGTCATTTTGATGCGGCCTTGTCGGCGTTCGATGCGTTGCCCACCGGCATCGCCGTGCCCACCGAGCCCGCGCCACGCGACCCGGTGCGGATCGAAGCCGAGCCGACGCCGTGGCAGCCGGCCGGCGATGACGTCTTCGCCCACCTCAACACCGTGCTGGCGGAGAACGGCGTGCGCATCGACGTCGATGCCGTCATCGACACGCCGCTGCACCTGGTCACGCTCAACCTGCACGATGGCGAGGATCGCGCCACGCATCTGCGCCATGCCATCACGCTCGCCGCCGATGCGGCGCTGACGCTGGTCGAGCACCAGCTCGGCCACGACCACGCCAATCTCGACAACAGTCATGTCGAGGTCCGGCTGGGCGAACGCGCCAAGCTGCTGCACCTGCGCGTGCAGGACGATGCAACCCACGCCAGCCGCATGCTGCGCACCGAGGCCAGACTCGCCGACCATGCGCAGTACACGCGCATCGATCTGGAACTCGGCGCATCGCTTTCGCGGCATGAATTGAATGTGCGGCTGGACGGCGAAGGCGCATCGCTCCACGCCGGCGGCGCGCTGCTGGCCGATGGCCGTCGCCACCTCGACACCCGCCTCGGCATCGTCCATGCGGCGCGTGACACCCGCAGCGAACTGCCTTGGCGTGGCCTGGCCGACGGACGCAGCCGCGCGGTCTTCCACGGTGGCATCCGCATCGATGCGGGCGCCGATGGCAGCATCGCCAACCTGCAGAACCGCAACCTGCTGCTGTCGGAGAACGCGGAGATCGACACCCAGCCGGTGCTGGTCATCCACGCCGACGAAGTGCAGGCCGCGCACGGTGCAACGGTCGGCCAGCTCGATGCCACCGCGCTGTTCTACTTGCGTTCGCGCGGCATTCCCGAAGCCGAGGCTCGCCGCATCCTCACCGCCGCGTTCTGCCGCGACCTGCTGTCGATGGTCGAAGACGCCTCGTTGCGCGCGCTGCTGGAATCGCGCCTTGATGCGGCGCTGGCACGGATGCAGGCCGCATGAGCGACACGCCCGCCATCGACTGGCAGGCGGTCCGCGCCGACTTCCCGCTGCTCACGCGCGAAGTGCACGGCAAGCCGCTGGTCTATCTCGACTCCGCCAACACCAGCCAGAAACCGCGCCAGGTGATCGAAGCAGTGGACGGCTTCTATCGCCGCCACAACGCCAACGTCAGCCGCGCCGTGCACCAGCTCGGCGCCGAAGCCACCGAGCAATACGAAGGCGCGCGAAAAAAAATCGCAGCTTTCCTCAACGTCCGCGCCGACGAACTCGTGCTGACCAGCGGCACCACGTTCGCCATCAACCTGGTCGCGTATTCGTGGGCCCTGCCGCGCCTGAAAGCCGGCGACGTCATCCTGCTCTCGCGCATGGAGCACCACGCCAACATCGTGCCGTGGCAGCTCGTGGCGCAACGCAGCGGCGCCACGATCCGCGTCGCCGAGCTGCTGCCCGATGGCAGCCTCGACCTGGAGGCGCTGCACGCGGCGATGACGCCGGAGGTCAAGCTGCTCGGCATCGCGCACGTCAGCAACGTGCTGGGCACGGTCAACCCGGTCCGCGACATCTGCCGCGAAGCACGCCGTCGCGGCATCGTCACCGTGGTCGACGGCTCGCAGGCCGCACCGCATATGCAGGTGGATGTCGCTTCGATCGGTTGCGATTTCTATGCTGCCACCGGCCACAAGCTGTGCGGCCCGACCGGCACCGGCCTGCTGTGGGCGCGGCGCGAACATCTCGACGCGATGCCGCCCTTCATCGGCGGCGGCGAGATGATCAAGGAAGTGCGCTTCGAAGGCAGCGTCTTCAACGATCCGCCGCACAAGTTCGAAGCCGGCACGCCCAACATCGCCGGTTTCATCGGACTGGGCGCGGCGGTCGATTATCTCGACGGCATCGGCATGGACGCGATCCATGCGCGTGAATCCGAGCTGCTCGCCCACGCGACCGAAGCGATGTCCGCCATCGACGGCCTACGCATCATCGGCACCGCGCCGGGCAAGGCCGCGATCATCTCGTTCCTGATCGACGGCACCCACGCCCACGACCTCGCCACCCTGCTCGACCTCGAAGGCGTCGCCGTGCGTTCCGGCCAGCATTGCGCGCATCCGCTGCTGCAGTCCTTCGGCGTCAGCGCCACCTGCCGCGTGTCGCTCGCCTTCTACAACACCCATGACGATGTGGACGCGTTCATCCGCGCGCTGCACAAGGCGAGGTCGCTGCTCGCATGAACCTGACGTTCCGGCACGCCACCCACGCCGACATCCCGATGCTCATCGAACTGGTGACCTCCGCCTATCGCGGCGATGCCAGCCGCGCCGGCTGGACCACCGAAGCCGACCTGCTCGACGGCGCACGCATCGATGCGGAACGCCTCGCCGCCGACATCGACCGCCCGCAGAGCGTCATCCTGCTCGGTGAAGCCGATGGCGCAACGCTCGCCTGCGCGCACGTCGCCGTGGAAGACGGCGCCGGCTACTTCGGCATGTTCTCGGTGAGCCCGGGGCTGCAGGGCCAGGGCATCGGCAAGCGGATGCTGGATGAAGCCGAACGCATCGCCCGCGACGTATTCGCGCAGGACGCGATGCGGATGACCGTGATCGACGTGCGCGACGAACTCATCGGTTACTACGCACGACGCGGTTACCGGCGCACCGGCATCCACAAACCCTTCCCCTATGGCGACGAACGCTTCGGCACCCCGAAGCGCGACGATCTGCGCTTCGAAATCCTGGAGAAGGCGCTGTGAGCGACGAACTGCGCGGCTGGGAATTCGTCTGCACCGAGGCCGAGCTTTTGCCCGGCGAGAAGAAGACCGTCTGGGACGGCGACACGCCGATCCTCGTGGTCAACCTGGATGGCGTGTACTACGCGGTCGAGGACCAGTGCACGCACGAGGACTTCGAGCTTTCGGCCGGCGAGGTGGATGCCGCGACCGGCGAGATCGAATGCGTACTGCACGGCGCGAAGTTCGACCTGCGCAGCGGCGATGCCACCTGCGCCCCCGCCTACACGCCGGTCGCCAAGTTCCCGGTGAAGGTGGTCGATGGCGCCCTCTGGACCCGCGACGACCGCTGAGGCCAGGCGCTATTCATTTTCCTTGTGAATGATATTGATTCGCATTACTATGGCCTCGTGGCGCCGTCGAGCGTCTAATCCTGATCGAGGTTTCCGATGTCTTCCCCCTTCTTCATCAGCCGGCGCCCCCTGGTGGCCGCCATCCTCCTTGGCCTGTCCCTGCCCGTGTTGGCCGATGACGCCGCCCAGCTCGACCGCGTCGTGGTCAAGGGCAGCCGCTACCTGCCGGAATACCAGGCGCGCGACAGCCGCAGCGCCACCAAGACCGATACGCCGCTGGTGAACGTGCCGCAGGCGGCGACCGTGGTGACCGAGGAACTGATCCGCGACCAGGCCATGACCGGCCTGCCGGAAGTGCTGCGCTACGTGCCGGGCGCGGGCGTCGCCCAGGGTGAAGGCAACCGCGACACGGCGGTGATGCGCGGCAACAGCACCACGGCGGATTTCTTTGTCGACGGCATGCGCGACGACACGCAGTACATCCGCGACATCTACAACACCGAACGCGTCGAGGCGCTGAAGGGCCCGAACGCGATGATCTTCGGGCGCGGCGGCTCGGGCGGCATCATCAACCGCGTGTCCAAGCAGGCCGATGGCCGCGAGGGCGGCGCCCTCAGCCTCCAGTACGGCAACTGGAACCGCAAGCGCGGCACGCTGGACTGGCAGACGAAGATCAGCGAAAGCGCCGCGTTCCGCGTCAACGCGGTGGCCGAGGAGTCCGAGGGCTTCCGCGACGGCTTCGAAATTTCCCGCCGCGGCATCAACCCGACCATGCGCTTCGGCCTGGGCGAGCACACCCAGCTGGACCTGTCGTTCGAGCACTTCCGCGACGACCGCGTGGCCGACCGTGGCGTGCCTTCGCTCAACGGCCGCCCGATCGACGTCGATCCCTCGACCTTCTTCGGCAGCCCGGAACTGAGCCCGGTGTGGGCGCGCGTCAATGCCTTCGATGCAGCGCTGGTGCATGACTTCGGCAACGGCGCCGAGCTTCGCAACCACTTCCGCTGGGCCGACTACGACAAGTTCTACCAGAACGTCTTCGCCTCGGGCACCGTGATGGACCCCGTGGCCGGCCTGCAGGTGACGCTGTCGGCGTACAACAACCTGACCACGCGGCGGAACTGGCTCAACCAGACCGACCTGGAGTTCGATGCCGCAACCGGCAACATCCGCCACAGGCTGCTGGTCGGTGCCGAACTGGGCCGCCAGGACACCGACAACCTGCGCATGAACGGCGCTTTCCCGGCCGGCAACCGGGTGACGCTGGCCAATCCGCGCTTCACCGGCCAGGTGGTGTTCACGCCCAACCGGGAGAACAGCAGCCAGGCCGATACCTTCGCGGTCTACGCGCAGGACCAGATCGAGTTCTCGCCGGCGTGGATGGCTGTCGTGGGCGTGCGCTACGACCGCGTCAGCATCGAGATGGACGACATCACCAGCGGCCAGCATTTCAGCAGCCGCGACGGCATGTGGTCGCCGCGCGCGGGCCTGATCTACAAGCCGCGCAAGGACATGTCGTTCTACGGCAGCTACAGCATGGCGTTCCAGCCGCGTGCCGGCGAACAGCTGAGCTCGCTGTCGGCCAGCACGCAGTCGCTGGATCCGGAAAAGTTCATCAACAAGGAACTCGGCTGGAAGTGGGAAGTGAACGACCAGCTGTCGCTGAGCGTCGCCGCCTACCAGCTGGACCGCCGCAACGTCGCCACGACCGATCCGGCCGACCCGACCCGCATGGTGCTGGTCGATGGCCAGCGCGCGCGTGGCGTGGAGCTGGGCCTGGCCGGGCGCATCACCGAACGTTGGCAGGTGATGGGCGGCTATGCCTGGCAGCAGGGTGAACTGCTGAGCGCGGCATCGGCGACCGCGCCGGCCGGCAATGAACTGGCGCAGTTGCCGCGCCACAGCGCGTCGCTGTGGAACCGTTTCGATGTGACGCCGACGTTCGGCTTCGGCATCGGCGCGATCCATCGCGGCAGCTTCTATGCCTCCACCGACAACACGGTGACCGTGCCCGGCTTCACCCGTCTTGATGGCGCGCTGTTCTGGAAGGCCAGCGAGCAGCTGCAGCTGCAGCTCAATGTCGAGAACCTGCTGGACAAGGAATACTTCGCCACCGCGCACAGCAACCAGAGCATCTCGCCGGGTGCCCCGCGCGGCGCGACGCTGACGGCGCGGTTCACGTTCTGATGGCCGCGTCCACGCCCCCTGTCCGCGGTGCCCGCAGCGCCGCCAACGCCCGCTACCGCTTCATCCGCCAACTGCACCTGTGGCTGGGCGCGTGGGGCGCGATCGCCGCGTTGCTCTTCGGCCTCACCGGACTGCTGATGAACCATCGCTTCGGTGACAACCCGTGGCCGCAGGGCAAGAGCGAGGAAGTTGCCCAGGCCAGGTTTGCCGTGCCCGCCGCGTCCGCGGGCTCGGCCGAATCGTTGTCGATGTGGCTGCGCGATGTGCACGGGCTGGATGCGCACACGATCCGCAAGCCCAAGCCGGACGAGGGCCGCAAGCGCGAAGGCAAGCCGGCGGGCGCCGAAGCCCCGAAGTGGAACCTGTCCGGCGGCAACGCACGCAACAGCTGGAGTGCCGAGTTCACCGCCGGCAGCGATGCGATCACCGTCAAGCACAGCCGGCAGACCTCGCTGGCCGCGCTCAACCGCCTGCACAAGGGCGTCGGCGGCGGTCTGCTGTGGACGTTGCTGTCCGATTCCTACGCGATCGCGATGATCGTGCTCGGCATCAGCGGCATCTGGATGTGGATGCGCGGTCGCACACCGCGGCAGATGCTGTTCAGCGTGATGGGGCTGGGGCTCGCCGTGCTGGCCTCGGTGATGGCGCTGGCCCTCAGCTGATCTTCGCGGGGTTCTCCCCGCGAATCCTCACGATGATCGCAAGGCCAGTCGCGGCGACGCGCTGGCCGACGCGCCCTTCGCCGGCGGTCATCACCAGCGTATCGCCGGCAGCCAGCGCGTGATCGCCCGCATCCGGCAGGCGTGCGCTGCCACTGGCCATATGCAGCGCCCAGGTTTCGCCGGGCTCGGCGAACAGCACGCTGTCGCCCACCATCGGCCGCAGCCACAGCCCGGCGTCGATGCGGTCACGCGCCCACATCAGGTTGAAGTCGCGGGTCGGGCCGTCGATCAGCCTTGAGTCCAGTGCGCGGTCGCCGCTGAAGCGCAGGCGCGGGGTTTCCGGCGTGAGTGCGAAGGCCTCGCCATCTTCGAAATCGAAATGCATGCCGGCGCCCGAGAGCAGCACGATCTCGCGCTCGATGCCGGGAAAGCGCGAGAACGGGCCATCGGCCTCGACCTCGGCGATGGAGATGCGCCAGTCCCAGATGTCGCCTTTTCCCCCGCGGGCGACCTCCCGGGTCCAGCCGCCATCGTTGCGCCAGCGCTGCGGCGTGGCGTCCTGGTAACGGATGATGTCGATCGAAGTCATCGCGGCAGTTTACGCAGCCCCAAAAAAGAATCGCCCGGCCTGCGCATCCCTGCGGCCGGGCGAAGGTGACATCCGTGTGGCGGCTCCGTGCCTGTCGCAGAGGGCCTCCGGCCCCGGCGCCCGCCTCCATGCAGGCGCGTGTGCCTTCAGCGGCGCGGCGCGGCGGCGGGAGCGGCCGGCTTCGCGCGTGCCGGCTGCATGGCCTTGCCGTTGCCGATGGTGAGGCGGTCACGGTTGCGCTCGATGGTGCGCAGGCCGATGCCCTTGACCAGCGCCAGTTCCTCGACGCTCTTGAAGGCGCCGTTCTCGCGGCGGTATTCGACGATGGCCTGCGCCTTGGCCGGGCCGACATTGACCATCGCCGCATCCAGCGCGGCGGCATCGGCGGTGTTGATGTTGACGACTTCGGCGGCCAGCGCGGAACCGCACAGCAGCAGGGACAGCAGCAGGCTGGAAATGAAGGCGAGCGATCGTTTCATGGCATGACTCCGGGTGATGGGGTGGCCGGCCTCGCCGCGACGCGCGGCCGGAGCCCCACTGTTTCCGCCCCCGCGGACCCCACCCATCGCTGCATCGCCCATCCCCGCGCCGGACCTCCGCCCGCTGCGTGATCAGACAAATCGGCGCATCACCCGCCTCCACATCCCCATCTCACGGGCACGCAACCAGGCGGCGGCTAAAATGAACCCCTGAATTCCCTCGGAGCACGTGATGTCCAGCAGCATCGACGCCGGCAAGCTCGGCCAATTCGTCGGCAACAAATGGGATGCGGAGATCGTCCCGCAGCTCACCGACTACATCGCCATCCCCAACAAGTCGCCGATGTTCGACCCCGACTGGGTCGCCCACGGCTACATGGACCAGGCGGTGGCGCTGATGGAAAACTGGGCGCGCGCGCAGGACATCCCCGGCATGACGCTGGAAGTGGTGAGGCTGGAAGGCCGCACGCCGCTGATCTTCATCGACGTGCCGGCCAGCGGCGAATCGGTCGGCGACGACTGCGTGCTGCTCTACGGCCATCTGGACAAGCAGCCGGAAATGACCGGCTGGGACGACGACCTGGGCCCATGGAAGCCGGTGCTGAAGGGCGACAAGCTCTATGGCCGCGGCGGTGCCGACGACGGCTACGCGATCTTCGGTTCGCTGACCAGCGTGATGGCGCTGCAGGCGCAGGGCGTGGCGCATGCGCGCTGCGTGATCCTGATCGAGGCCTGCGAGGAATCCGGCAGCTACGACCTGCCCGCCTACGTCGACCACCTAGCCGACCGCATCGGCAAGCCTTCGCTGGTGGTCTGCCTGGATTCGGGCTGCGGCAATTACGAGCAGCTCTGGTGCACCACATCGCTGCGCGGCCTGGCCGGCGGCAACCTGCGCGTGGATGTGCTGGAGGAAGGCGTGCATTCCGGCGATGCCAGCGGCATCGTGCCGTCCAGCTTCCGGCTGCTGCGCCAGCTGATCGACCGCGTGGAAGACGAGGCCACCGGCAAGATGAAGCTCGACGGCCTGTACGTCGACATCCCCGCCGAGCGCCTGGCGCAGGCGGAAAAGGTGGCGCAGGTCCTCGGCGACGAGGTCTTCGACAAGTTCCCGATGGTCGACGGCCTGGAACCGATGGGCGAGGACAACGTCCAGCGCGTGCTCAACCGCACCTGGCGCCCGGCGCTGTCCATCACCGGCATCGACGGCATGCCGCCGCTGTCGTCCGCCGGCAACGTGCTGCGCCCGCACACGGCGGTGAAGCTGTCGCTGCGCCTGCCACCCACGCTGGATGGCGATGTCGGCGGCAAACTGCTGCGCGACGCCCTGCTGGCCGACGCGCCGAACGGCGCCAAGGTGAGCTTCGAGCTGGAGAAGTCGTCGTCGGGCTGGAACGCGCCGGCGCTGTCGCCGTGGCTGGAACAGGCCATCGACGCCTCCAGCCGCGAAGTCTTCGGCCAGCCCGCGATGTACATGGGCGAAGGCGGCAGCATCCCGTTCATGGGCATGCTGGGCGAGAAGTTCCCGGGCGCGCAGTTCATGATCACCGGCGTGCTGGGCCCGCACAGCAACGCGCACGGCCCCAACGAGTTCCTGCACATCCCGATGGGCAAGAACGTCACCGCCTGCGTGGCGCATGTCATCGCCGCCCACCACGCCGCCAGCCTGCGCGGCGAGACCACCGGTTCGGCGGTCGCCCCCGACAGCGGCACGCGCCACGGCGACCACGGCTGCTGCTGAGGGGCCGGCTGCGGTGCCGCAGCGATGCGGCATCGCAACATGTCCGTGACGCGGCGCTTGCTAGCATCGGCCGGCACCACATCCTTCCATAGGGGAAACACATGTTCGAAGGCTTCTTCGGTTACCTCATCGGCGGTCTGGTCATCGGTGTCCTGGCGCGGCTCATCAAGCCGGGCGCGGATCCGATGGGCTGGATCATGACGATCCTCCTCGGCGTGATCGGCGCGGTGGTCGGCGGCTGGGCCGCGACGACGTTCGCGCTCGGCACCGTGCTGACTTGGGTGGTGGCGTTGGCGGCGGCGGTGATCCTGCTGTTCGTCTACGAAGCCATGCGCAAGAAGCGCCCGGTCGCGCGCTGAGTCTCCATCGCGCGTCGCGAACGCCCCGCCCCGTGCGGGGCGTTTTTGTTTCCGGGGCGCTGCTATGCTTGCCCGGTTCCACTTCGGGAATGACCATGCCCCTGTTCGGCAGCGAAAACTGGCTGTACATCGCGTTCATCGGCCTCGTCGTCGGCCTGTTGGCGCGCCTGCTCAAACCCGGCCGCGATCGCATGGGCATCATCCTCACCACCCTGCTCGGCATCGGCGGCGCCCTGCTCGCCGGCGCGGTCGGCCAGCATTTCGGCTGGTATGCGCCGGGGCAACCGGCGGGCTTCGTCGGCGCGCTGCTCGGCGCCATCGTCATCCTGGTCGTCGTCGCGCTGTTCCGCCGCCCGCGCGAACGCCGCATCTTCAAGAACCGCACCCGTCGCTGATCCATGACCCGCGAAACCGAACGCCTTGAATGGGCGCGCAGCGTGCTGGCCGCGCCCACGCTCGAACTTGAACGCGCCTCCACCGATGCCGGCTTCCGCAGCTACTGGCGCAGCGTCGGCCTCACGCCTTCGCGCATCGTCATGGATTCGCCACCCGACAAAGAGGACGTGCGCCCGTGGCTGGCGATGCGCGCGGTGCTGGAAGCCGGTGGCGTGCGCGTGCCCAGGGTGCTGGCGGAAGACGCATCGGCCGGTTTCCTGGTGCTGGAAGACCTGGGCATCAACACCTACCTGCACGACATCGACGCAGCCAACGCCGATGCCATGTTCGATGCGGCGCTCGACCAGCTGCTGAAACTGCAGGCGATCGCGCCGCCGGCCACGCTGCCGCGCTACGACGAGGCGATGCTGGCGCGCGAGCTGCGCCTGTTCGACGAATGGTTCTGCGGCACGCACCTGGGCCTGTCGCTCGAGTGCGGCGAGATGGACGCGCTCGATGGCGCCTACCGCCATCTCATCGATGCCGCGCTCGCGCAGCCGCAGGCGCTGGTGCATCGCGACTTCATGCCGCGCAACCTGATGCAGGCCGACAGCGGCCCCGCCGTGCTGGATTTCCAGGATGCCGTCGCCGGGCCGATCGCCTACGACGCGCTGTCGCTGTTCAAGGACGCCTTCCTGAGCTGGCCGCCGGAACGCGTCGATGGCTGGCTGCGGCGCTACCACGCGCGTGCGCTCGACGCCGGCCTGCCGGTGCCGCCGCTGGAGCGTTTCCTGCGCGATGCCGATCTGATCGGCGTGCAGCGCCACCTGAAAGTGATCGGCATCTTCGCGCGGCTGCATTACCGCGACCACAAGCCGAAATACCTGACCGACGTGCCGCGCTTCTTCGCCTATCTGGATGAAGCGCTGCCGCGCCACCCCGCGCTGGCCGGGTTGGCCGCCTTCATCGACACCCGCGTCAAGCCGGCGATGGCCGCGCGCGAGGCGCGCCAGAACGACGCCCCCGCATGAGTGGCGCGATGAAGGCGCTGGTGTTCGCCGCGGGCCTCGGCGAGCGCATGCGCCCGCTCACCGACCACACGCCGAAGCCTTTGCTGGAAATCACTGGCAAGCCGCTGATCGTCTGGCACCTGGAGAAGCTGGCGGCGATGGGCATCAAGGATGTCGTCATCAACACCTCGTGGCTGGCGGAGCAGTTCCCGGCCACGCTCGGCGACGGCGCGCGCTTCGGCCTGCGCCTGCACTACGCGTACGAAGGGGCGACGCCGCTGGAAACCGGCGGTGGCCTGTGGAACGCGCTGCCGCTGCTGGGCGATGCGCCCTTCATCGCGGTCAATGGCGATGTCTGGTGCGATGCGGACTTCGCCACCCTGCCGCGCGAGCCGGCCGGCATCGCCCACCTGCTGCTGGTCGACAACCCGGTGCACAACCCGGACGGCGACTTCGCCCTCGATGCGCAAGGCCGGCTGCACGACGAAGGCGACGGCAAGCTGACCTTCTCCGGCATCGGCGTGTACCGCCCGGCGCTGTTCGACGGCTGGCGCGATGTCATCGGCAACGCACCCGGCGCAAGTGAAACCCCGCCGCGCTTCAAGCTGGCCCCGCTGCTGCGGGCGGCGATGGCCCGCGGCGAAGTCACCGGCACGCATCATCACGGGCGCTGGACCGATGTCGGCACGCCGCAACGGCTGGCGGAACTGGATGCGGCGCTGGCGGGTGCGACATCGCGGGACTGAGCCGCCTGCGACGAACTGCCTGACTGGCGCGTACCGCTTTCAATGGATCAAGCGCGCCGACCCGATGACCGTGATGAAGCCACGCTGCTGCGCGCGGCGCGTGCCGGCGACGCTGACGCCTTCGCGCAGATCTATCGCCTGCACGCGCCCGCCATCCACTCGCTGCTGCTGCGGCTCTCGGGCAGCGTGGAGACCGCCGAGGACATCACCCAGGACACCTTCCTCAAGGCGATGCGCTTCCTGCCCGGCCTGCGCGCGGAACTGCCGCTGCGCCCGTGGTTGAAGCGCACCGCGAGCAACGCGCTGATCGACCAGCTGCGGCGGCAATGGCGTGGCGTATCGCTGCCCGACGACGATGTCTTCGCCGATGCCGGCCCGTTGCCTGAAGCGGGCGCGGAAATCACCGGCCTGCTGCGACGCCTGCCGCCCGTCGCCCGTACCTTGGTATGGCTGCAGGTGATGGAAGGCTGGTCGCACAGGGAACTGGCCGCCCGCTTCGGCCACAGCGAGAGCTGGTCGAAGTCGATCCTCTCCCGCGCACTGGCGCAACTGCGCGCCGAACTGCCCGATCACGAGTCATCCGATGAATGAGCCACTGACCCGACACCTGCAACACCTCCCGGACACCGCGCCTTCCGATGCCCTGTGGCAGCGCGTCGCCGAGGCACGCCGCAGGCAGCTGCGCCGGCAGCGGGCTGCCGTGGCCGGGGGCGCGGCGGCGTGCATGCTGCTCGCGGTCGCCACGCTGGTTCCGCGGATGACGGCTTCTCCGGCGCCTTCGCTGGCCGAAGCCGTGCCGTCACCCATTCCCGCCACCCAAGCCATCCAGCCCGATGCCCTCCAGCGCATCGACCGCGAACTGCAGCTGGCCTATGCCCGCAACGCCGACGACGCCGAACTCGCCGCGCTCTGGACGGTCCGCCGCGACCTGGCCCGCACCCATTCCGCCGCCACGCAACCGGTCGGCATCTGAGGACTCCCGCATGAACATCCGCCTCGCTTCCCCGCTCTCCTTCCTGATGCTGTCGATGCTGGCCGCGCCCGCGCCCGCGCAGGACGGCGCCACCCTCAGGCGCGAAATCGAAACCGCGCTGGCCCGCGCCGCCGAAACCGGCACGCTGCTCGATGACGGCCGCGGTACCACCCTGCGCAGCGAAGCGCGCGTGCGCTACGAACTCGGTGCCGTGGTCGATGTACGCGGCGCAGGCACGGGCGGCCTGCCGGTGTTGGCGGTGACGCCGGGCTCAGCAGCGTCGCGGCTGGACCTGCGCGCCGGCGACCGCCTGCTTGCGATCAATGGCCGCAACGTCAACGCGGGCGGCAGCGGTGCGCTGCAGCAGGCCATCGATGCCGGCAACGGCAAGCTCGCGGTGCAATGGCTGCGCGCGGGCAAGCGCCTCGCCGCGCAGGACCAGGCCGATGCGGTCGCCGTGCCGGCCTACCAGCTGACCGTCGGTGGCCGCAGCGCGGCCGGGTGTGGCTTCGTGTCCGACCAGCAGGGCGTGGTGCCGAAGAGCCAGCAGATATTCGCCGCCGGCATCACCCGCATCAATGGCCGCAGCACGCCGCTCGCCGGCAAGTACGAATACGAGTTGCCGGTGGGCAAGCACGTGCTGACCATCGCCGAAAACATCGACCGTAACCGGTTGAGCATCGGCCAGAAACAGATGGCGCTGTCGCATCGGCTCAAGACCGCCGCGCAGTCCTACAAGACGCTGGTGGTCGATGTGCAGCCCAACACCAGCTACCGCATCGGCGTGCGGCTGTTGCCTGACAAGCTGGACAACGACGCCATCCGTCGCAATGCGTATTGGGAACCGGTGGTCTGGGAAACCCGGCCGCAGACCTGTCGCTGAGGCCTAACCGCCCAGCACCTGCCGCAGGAACGGCACCGTCAGGCGGCGCTGTGCGGCCAGCGACTCGCGATCCAGCAGGTCGAGCAGGCTGGCGAGGCTGGCGAGGTCGCGGTCCACGCGTTTGAGCAGCCAGTCAATCGCCGCATCTTCGAAGGCCAAGCCACGGCGTTCCGCACGCAGCCGCAGGATCGCGGCGCGGGTGGCGTCATCGGCCGGCTGCAGGCTGATCCGCGCCAGCTGCGACAGGCGCGAACGCAGGTCGGGCAGGTCCAGGCCGAGCGCATCCGGCATCGCCGCCGCGGTGTAGAGCACGCCGGCGCCGGCGGCACGCGCGGCATTGTGGAAGTCGAACAAGGCGACCTCGTCATCCCGCTTGCCGGCGACGCGTTCCAGCCCGTCCAGCGCGAAGCACATGCCGGGCTGCGGCACCGGCAGGGCTTCGCGCAGGCGGCCGGCCAGCGGTGCCAGCGGCAGGTAGTGGGCGATGTGGCCTTGGGCCTCGGCCTGCGCGCAGAAGCCGAGCGCCAGATGGGTCTTGCCGACGCCGGCCGGCCCGGCGAGATACAGCCAGTCACCGCCGTCGATCAGCGCCTGCAGCTGCGCCATCGCGCCATCAGGCGGGGCGATGTAGGCGTCGAGTCGCTGGTCGGGCGGGTAGCGCAGCGTCAGCGGCAGTTGCCGGGAAGACGTGCTCACGCCTTGGGCGGATGCGGCGGCGTGGCGGTCTCGACCGCGATCACCGGGTGCACGGTATCCAGCAGGATGCCCGGCTGGTCGCCCGTGTAGGCCTTGCTGGCGCGGTAGCGTTCCACCGAGAAGCGCAGCAGCACGTTGATCACCGCCGCCGCCGGCAGGGCCAGCAGCATGCCGAGGAAGCCGAACAGCACGCCGCCGGCCATCACCGCGAAGATCACCACCATCGGGTGCAGGCCGATGCGCTCGCCGACCAGCTTGGGCGTCAGCAGGTAGCTCTCGATCAGCTGGGCGACGGTGAACACCACGCCCACGCCCACCAGCCCCTGCCAGCCATTGCCCTGCACCAGCGTGGCGACGGCGCCCATCACCACCACCGAGGCCGGGCCGAGATACGGCACGAAGCTGAGCAGCCCGCCGATCACGCCGATCAGGATGCCCACCTTCACGCCCACCAGCCACAGGCCCAGGCCGTAGAGCACGCCGAGCGCCGCCATCACCATGAACTGCCCGCGCAAGAAGCCGCCGAGCACTTCGTCGGATTCCTTGGCCAGCCGGGTCACGGTCGGCAGGTAGTCGCGCGGGATCAGCGAAGCGACGCGCTCCACGAAGCGGTCCCAGTCGCGCAGGAAGAAGAACGCCAGCACCGGGATCAGCACCAGGTTGGTGACCCAGAGCAGCATCGCGATGCCGGAGCGCGACACGAAGCCGATCAGGTTGACCGCGATGCCACCGGCACGCTGCCAGTGCTCGCGCAGCATCGTCACGATGTTGTCGGTGTCCAGCCAGGCCAGCAGGTCGAAGCCGGTACGCGCGTGCAGCCACGGTGCCAGCCGGCCGGCGAACCAGCCGGTGAACCAGGCCTGGTATTCCGGCCAGGATTCCACCAGCACCACGATCTGCCGCGCGATCAGCGGCACCAGGATCAGCAGCACCAGCGACACCAGCAGGCTCATCGCCGTGAACACCGCGATCACCGCCGTGTTGCGGCCCACGCCGCGTGCCTCGATGCGGTCGACCAGCGGGTCGCCCAGCCAACCCAGCATCGCGGCCACCACGAACGGGGTCAGCACCGGCGACAGCTTCCACACCAGCCAGCCGAGGCCGAGCGCGATCGCCGTCCACTGCATGCGCGTGTAGAAGCGGGCGATCGCCGCCAGCGAGGTCCGGGTCTCTTCCATGTCCGTCATCGGGGCATCAGCGCACGTCGAAGACGGCGCCTTCCCCTGCGTCATCGCCGGCCGCGCCGACCACGCCTTCGCGGCCTGCCGCCGTAGTGAAGCCGGCTAGGCCTTCCTTCAGCTGCAGGATGAAGACCGCGCGGTCCGGCGCCGCCGAGACCGGGGTGATGGTGCCGACCTGCGGATGGTTCTCCAGATAGCCGATCAGGCGCAGGTATTCGCCGGCGTCGTCGATGCCGCTGAAGGTGACCCGGAAGCTGCCGGCCGGGCTCGGCTTCGGCGCGACCCGGCGCACGTATTTGCGGATCAGGGCGTCGCCGGCGACATCGGCACCGGAGGCGATGGCGCGGCGGGCATCAGCATCGGTATTCGAATTGCGGGCGGAGACGCGGCCGCCATCGAGGAAGGTCCAATCGGCCTTCCAGCCGCTGCCGGCGCGCTGCACCTTGCCGATCAATTGCATGGGCGATGCGTAGGCCTTGGACAGGCGCGCCACCGCGGCGGTGTCGCCGCGCCAGATCGCGCCGACGATGGCCTGCTCGGCGGCGCTGCCCTGCGGCAGGCCCAGGCCGAAGCCCAGCCCCTTGGCACGATCGAGCGCGCTGCGGGCGACGCTGGCCTGCGCCAGGCCGACCAGCCGCGGGCCGCTGCCGTCATCCAGCGCCAGCCACAGCACCGGCTTGGGACGCGGGTTGGGCCAGGCGACCGTGCCGATCTGCTTCGCCAGCTCGTCCACCTTGGCCGGCTTGAAGCGCACGATCAGCGTGGTGCCGTAGCTGGGCGCGCCGGTGACCGGCGAGATGCCCTCGTCCTGGCGGTAGTCGTAGCTGGCGACGTAATCCTTGGCGTTGCGGATTTCCTCGCCCACGCCGGGGCGCTGCTGCGGGGCGCGCTCGCCGGTGAGCTTGCCGAGGACCTGGATCAGGCCGCGCGAGAAACCGTTGTTGCGCTCGGCGGCGGACTGCGAGCGCACGGACACTTCCGCGTCGTACGCGCCCTGGGCACCGGCGCGGCTGCCTTCGACGCGTTGCGCGTGGGCCGTGCCCATCGCCAGCACCAGCATCGCCGCCCATGTCCATCGAATCGTTGCGCGCATCGCCATGAATTCCGGGATTCCAGACGGGAATGGTGCCGCAGCGGGGCCAAGGCGTCCATAACGGGCCCGATGCGACCGTCAAACCGTGCCCGGCTGTTAAAATCGCCCGTCCCCATGCCGTGAAGCCGCCCGTGACCACACCTGCCCCCCTGACCTACCGCGACGCCGGCGTGGACATCGATGCAGGCAACGAACTGGTCGAGCGGATCAAGCCGCTGGTCAAGCGCAGCTTCCGCCCCGAGGTGATGGGCGGCCTCGGCGGCTTCGGCGCCATGTTCGACCTCTCCGCCAAGTACCGCGAGCCGGTGCTGGTCTCCGGCACCGACGGCGTCGGCACCAAGCTCAAGCTGGCGCAGCAGCTCGGCCGCCACGACACCATCGGCATCGACCTCGTCGCCATGTGCGTGAACGACGTGCTGGTGCAGGGCGCGGAGCCGCTGTTCTTCCTCGACTATTTCGCCACCGGCAAGCTCGACATCGACACCGCCGCGGCGGTCGTCGGCGGCATCGCCAATGGCTGCACCGAGGCCGGCTGCGCACTGATCGGCGGCGAAACCGCCGAGATGCCCGACATGTACCCGCCGGGCGAATACGACCTGGCCGGCTTCTGCGTGGCCGGCGTGGAAAAGAGCGAGATACGCGACGGCGCGCGCGTGCAGGAGGGCGATGTGCTGCTCGGCATCGCGTCGAGCGGCCCGCATTCCAACGGCTATTCGCTGATCCGCAAGATCCTCGAGCGCAGCGACACGCCGATGGGCTACGACCTCGGCGAAGCCGCGCTGGAAGACGCGCTGATGGCGCCGACGCGCCTCTACGTCAAGCCGGTGCTGCAACTGCTGCGCGGTGCGAACGGCGGCGACATCCACGCCATGGCGCATATCACCGGCGGCGGGCTGACCGAGAACATCATCCGCGTGATTCCGGACGGGCTGGGCATCGACATCGATGCCGCCGCGCTGGTGCTGCCGCCGGTGTTCCAGTGGCTGCAGCGCGAGGGCGGCGTGGCCGATGCCGAAATGTGGCGCACCTTCAACTGCGGCGTGGGCTTCGTGTTCGTGGTGCCGGCCGCGGCGGTGGAGGCCGTCTCCGCCGAACTGGATGCGATGGCGCTGGCGCCGCGCGTCATCGGCCGCGTGGTCGCGCATGCCGACGGCGAGCGGGTGCGGATTGGCTGAGCACGCGATGGGGGATGCGGCTTCGCCGCGCCGCCTCGCCGTGCTGGTCTCCGGGCGCGGCAGCAACCTGCAGGCGATCCTCGATGCCATCGCCGATGGCCGCCTCGATGCCGAAATCGTCGGCGTGTTCTCCGACAAACCGGCCTGCACCGCGCTGACCCGCGTGCCCGCGTCGCTGCGCTGGAGCCGGGACACCAAATCCTTTCCCGACCGTGCCGCCTTCGATGCCGAGCTGGCCGATGCGGTGGCCGCCGTGCAACCGGACTGGGTGGTCTGCGCGGGCTATATGCGGATTCTGGGCGATGGCTTCGTGCGGCGCTTCGCGGACCGGCTGGTCAACATCCACCCTTCCCTGCTGCCGAAATACCGGGGCCTGCACACGCACCGCCGCGCGCTGGAAGCCGGCGACGCCGAACACGGCGCCAGCGTGCACTGGGTGACCCCGGAGCTCGATGCCGGCGATGTCATCGCCCAGACCCGCATCGCCATCCGGCCCGGCGACACCCCGGAAACGCTGGCCACCCGCCTGCTCCCGGCCGAACACGTGCTGCTGGTGCAGACACTGGCCGGGCTGGTCGAAGGCCGCATCCCGCCTCCGCGCGCCTGAACGCCGGATCCGCATCGCACCCACGGTCATCACCCGTTTACGCGGGCATGGCCAGAATGCGCCACCTGAATACTTGACCTGCCCGGAACCCTTCCCGATGCGTCATCCCCTTTCCATCGCCCTGCTCGCCGCGCTGATGCCCGCAACGGCCGCCCTCGCGGCGCCGCAGGCCGCCACGCCGCCGGCCACCGCGCCGTCCGTGGTCGAATCGACCGGCGCGACGGACGTGCCCTTCGTGCTGCGGCCGTTCACCGGCACCTACCAGGTGTTCCGCGGTGAGAGCCCGCTGGGCCAGGCGACCATGCGGCTGGTCAACACCGGCGGCGCGCGCTGGCGCATCGACCTCAACATCCTTGGCACGCAGGGTTTGGCCGGTGCGGCGGGCGTCAACATCCAGCAGAGCACGGTGTTCGATGCGACGGGCAGCCAGTTCCGCCCGGTATCCCAGAGCACGGTGCGGCACGCGCTGTTCTCGACCAAGAAGACCGTCGGCATCTACGACTGGGGCAAGAGCGCCGCCAGCTGGACCGGCGACGTCAAGAAGTCGCGTCGTGGCCGCGTCATTGCGCTGCAGCCGGGCGACATGAGCGGTCTGCTGATCAACCTGGCCTTGATGCGCGATGCCAAGCTGGGCGCGGCGCTGCAGTACCGCTTCGTCGATGATTCGCGGATGCGCGTGCAGCAGTACGCCGTGGCGCCCGCCACCGAACTCGTCAACGTGGGCGAGATGAGCTACGACACGTTCCGCATCGACCGGGTCAATTCGGGCGCCGACCGCACCACCATGTGGTTCACGCCGGAAGTGCCGCTGCCGGTGCGCATCCATATCAAGGACGGCGACGACGCCGCGCTCGACCTGATGCTGACGCAGTACAAGGGAGTCTGACCATGAAACTTCGCCACGCCCCGATCCTCGCGACCGGCCTGCTGCTTTCGTTCGCGGCGATGTCCGCACACGCCGGCGAGCTCAAGCCGTTCAAGGCCAGTTACCGCGCCAACTACAACAACATGGCGGCCAACGCGACGATGTCGCTGGCCCCGGCTGGCGCCAACCGCTGGACCTACACCATGAGCGTGCAGAACGCGCTGATGCAGTTGAACCGCTCATCCACGGTCGATGCCTCCGGCGCGCAGCTGCGCCCGCTGGCGAACCGCGAAACCATCAACATGCTCATCAAGAAGAAGGCCAAGCAGGCCAGCTTCGACTGGGCCGGCGGCCAGGCCAGCTGGAGTGGTGACGTGAAGCCCGACCGCAAGGGGCCGATCAAGCTGCAGGCCGGCGACGTGGACGGCATGACGCTCAACCTGGCAATCGTGCGCGATGCGCTGGCCGGCAAGCCGATGCGCTACCGCCTGATCGAGAACGGCAAGGCCAAGCCGCTCGCCTTCACCAGCGCCGGCAAGGAAAGCGTGACGGTCGATGGCAAGGCGATGCAGGCGATCAAGGTCAGCGGCAGCGACGGCGGCGACCACATGACGCTGTGGGTGGTGGATGGCATCCCGGTGCCGGTGCGCATCCAGCAGCGAGAGGACGATGGCGACACCATCGACCTGCGCCTGCAGTCGGTGAACTGAAGAAGCCGCCCGGCCACATCGACCGGCGACACTTGAGAAGCCCCGCATCGCGGGGCTTTTCTGTTGCACGGTTGCAACCGGTTGCGCCGCCATGCCCGCACCCATCGCGCGTACGATGGTTTTCCAGCCGCACCGCGGCCCTGCACAGGTGAACCCCGATGGCCACGACCCACGCCCGCGGCATGCACGCCGCCGACGCACCGTTCACGGCGCTCGACATCCAGCGCCGCGCACCGGGCCCGCGCGATGTCCAGATCGACATCGCCTACTGCGGCATCTGCCACTCCGACCTGCACACCGCGCGCTCGGAATGGCCGGGCACGCTTTACCCCTGCGTGCCGGGCCACGAGATCGTCGGCAGCGTCAGCGCGGTCGGTGGCGAGGTGTCGAAGTTCAAGGTCGGCGACGTGGTCGGCGTCGGCTGCCTGGTCGACAGCTGCCAGCGCTGCCCCTCCTGCGAGGAAGGCCTGGAGCAGTACTGCGAGAACGGTTTCACCGGCACCTACAACGGGCCCACCGCCGACGCACCCGGCCACACGCTCGGCGGCTACGCGCAACGCATCGTGGTGGATGAAGGCTTCGTGCTGAAGGTGACCCACCCGGAAGCCCAACTGGCCGCGGTCGCGCCGCTGCTCTGCGCCGGCATCACCACCTACTCGCCGCTGCGGCATTGGAAGGTCGGGCCGGGGCAGAAGGTCGGCGTGGTCGGCATCGGCGGGCTGGGCCACATGGGCGTCAAGATCGCGCATGCGATGGGCGCGAAGGTGGTCGCCTTCACCACATCGGAAAGCAAGCGCCGCGACGCGCTCCACCTCGGCGCGGATGAGGTCGTGGTCTCGCGCAACGCCGACGAGATGAAGGCGCACCGCGGCAGCTTCGACTTCATCCTCAACACCGTCGCCGCCAGCCACGACCTGGACGCCTACACCGGCCTGCTCAAGCGCGACGGCACGATGGTGCTGGTCGGCGTGCCCGAGCACGCGCATCCCTCACCCAACATCGCCAACCTGATCTTCGGGCGGCGTGCGATCGCTGGCTCGCTGATCGGCGGCATCGCCGAGACGCAGGAGATGCTGGATTTCTGCGCGCGGCACGGCATCGTCGCCGACATCGAGATGGTGGATGCGGACGGCATCGATGCCGCCTACGAGCGCATGACCCGCAGCGACGTGAAGTACCGCTTCGTCATCGACACCGCGACCATGGGCGACTGAGCCGCACGCGCCTTCCTCACGCACAGGAAAAAGCCCCGCACGAAGCGGGGCTTTCTGTTTGGGTCGATGCCGCCTGCCTCAGTCGATGCGGCGGATCTTCGCGCCCAGGCCGGAGAGCTTTTCCTCGATGTTCTCGTAGCCGCGATCGAGGTGGTAGATGCGGTCGATGACGGTTTCGCCATCGGCCACCAGCCCGGCCAGGATCAGCGAGGCCGACGCGCGCAGATCGGTCGCCATCACCGGCGCGCCCGGTCAGCCCGGCGACGCCGCGCACGATCGCGGTATGGCCATCGACCTTGATGTCCGCGCCGAGCCGCTGCAGTTCCTGCACGTGCATGAAGCGGTTTTCGAAGATGGTCTCGCGGATCACGCCGGCGCCTTCGGCTATGCAGTTCATCGCCATGAACTGCGCCTGCATGTCGGTGGGGAAGCCCGGGTGCGGCGCGGTGCTGATGTCGACCGCGCGCGGACGCTTGCCGTGCATGTCCACGGTGATGCGGTCGCCGTCCACGGTCACTTCGGCGCCGGCATCCACCAGCTTGGCCAGCACCGCGTCCATCGACGCCGGATGCGCGTTGCGTGCGGTCACGCGGCCGCCGGTCATCGCCGCCGCGACCAGGAAGGTGCCGCATTCGATGCGGTCGGCCAGCACCGCGTGACGCGCGCCGTGCAGCCGCTCGACGCCCTGCACGTGGATGCGGCCGGTGCCGGCGCCTTCGATTTTCGCGCCCATGGCGATCAGGCAGTCGGCCAGGTCGATGATCTCGGGCTCCATCGCCGCGTTCTCGATGACGCTTTCGCCCTCGGCCAGGGCGGCGGCCATCAGCACGTTCTCGGTGGCGCCGACGCTGGCCATGTCGAAGGCGACGCGGCCGCCGCGCAGCCGGCCCTTGACGCTGGCCTTGATGAAGCCGTGATCCACGCTGACTTCGGCACCGAGCGCCTGCATGCCCTTCAGGTGCTGGTCGACCGGGCGCGAACCGATCGCGCAGCCGCCGGGCAGCGAGACTTCGGCATCGCCATATTTCGCCAGCAACGGGCCCAGCACCAGCACCGAGGCGCGCATGGTCTTGACCAGTTCGTAGGGCGCGATGTGCGAGTTCACGGTGCGCGGATCGACCACCACGCCGCTTTCGCTGCCCTTGCCGATGGTGCCCTGGTCGATGGTGATGCCGGCACCCAGCCCGGCCAGCAGCTTGGTGGTGGTGACCACGTCGTGCAGGTGCGGCACGTTGCTGATCTCCACCGGCTCATCGGCCAGCAGGGTGGCGCAGAGGATCGGCAGCACCGCGTTCTTCGCGCCGGAAACCGGCACTTCACCGTTGAGGACGGCACCACCTTCTACGACGATCTTCTGCATGTTCTTCCTCGGCTGCCGGCGCGCGCCGGCGATTCCAGATCAGGGGGTCTTCGGGATGCGGGGCGCACCTTCGCGCATCTTCTGCGCCCGCTCGCGCTGCCACGGGTCTTCCAGGTCGGCGCTGGCCAGCGCGCGTTCGACATCTTCGTTTTCCACGCGGCCGGTGCGGCGCATCTTCTCCTGCAGGCGCAGGAATCCGGCACGGCCTTCCTTGGGGAATTCGCGCTCCAGCGTGGCAAGGTGCGGGCCTGCGCGGGTGATCGCCACCTCGTTGGAAATCCACGGGTTGGAAATCCACATCTCCGCCACTTCGCGCAGTGAGGTCAGCCGGTACTCGGCATCCTCCATCAGGATCCGGTAGTGGTAGTCGGCGGCTTCGGGCTGGCGCGTGTTGTAGAGCGATCCCGCCAGCATGTAGCGGTAGCCCGAATTCGCCGGGTCAGCCGCCACCAGTGCATCGGCGTAGCGGAGCGCGATAGCCGGCTCATCCTGCACAAAGACGTAGGCCAGCCAGTAGCGGCTCCACGCCGGCGTGGGCCGGAAGCGTTCGACCTGCAGCAGGTAGGCCTGCGACTTGCCCTTCTCCCCCGGCATGTCGATGCGCGGATTGAGCGCGATGCTCGCCGCTTCCTGCAGCACGTCTTCCTCGCTGGAGGCGTCGATCGCCTTTTCGTCCGCCTCCAGCGCGGCGCGATCGGCGTCGGCGGTCTTTCCCCGCATCAGGACATTGCCCATGTCCGCATACGCCGCTGCGACATGCAGCGCCAGCAACGGGCGTTTGGCCAGCAGCGGGCGCAGCGTGGCGGCATATGCCTCCATCTGTTCGTACGAGCCGCCCCAGCGCGGCAGCAGCGCATTCATGCGCTCCTTGGCGATGGTCGGGCAGGCCGGGTCGATCGCGTTCGCGCCCGCGAAGGCTTCTTCGCCCACTGCATCCAGCGAGTCGGCCTTGGCGAGGTTGAGCATGCCTTCGTAGGCCGGCATCAAGCGCGGATTAAGGGCGATCGCCTTGCGGTAGAGCGGCATGGCGCGTTCGACCAGCGCCGACATCCGCGCCATCTGTGCTGCGGGCGTCTCGCCGGCAAACCCGCCGCCGCGCGCCTTCCAGGCCATGCGCCGGTAATAGCTGGCACGGGCGAGCAGCGCGTAGGCGTCTTCCGGTGCCAGACGCAGCCAGCGTGTCGTCAATTCGTTGGAACGCTCGTCCGCGCGGATCGTGTCGAAGATGTAGTGGATGGCTTCGTGGAACTGCGGCTCGGGCTGGAAATGGCGGGCCAGCTGCGCATCGAGCGCGGCGTTGAGGCCAGCCAGGTCGCCGGCATTGACCCGCGCTTCCAGCCAGCCCAGGTCGAGCGAGGCCATGAGAGGGTCGTGATGGTTGCGGCAATGCGCGGCGGCGTGGCCTTCGGGCCAGTGCGTGTCCGGCAGGTCCGGCCAGGCCAGGCAGCGTTGCAGCGGGTCTTCGATGCGCATCGCCTCGCGCACCTTCAGCAGATGCGCGCGCCATGGGGCTTCGTACTTCTGGTAGGCCGCGGCATTCACCTTGGCGGGCGGCGGCGGCATCTCGTATTTCGGCGCGGTCTGGGCAGCCGCGGGCATGACCACCAGCCCCAGCACCAATGCAAGCCCGGCCACTGCCTTCATCGGGCGGCTTCTTCCGGGGTCAGCGTCTTCAGCGCCAGCGCGTGGATGGCACCGCCCATGGCATCGCCCAGCGTCGCGTAGACCATGCGATGGCGGGCCAGCGGCAGCTTGCCGGCGAAGGCGGGGCTGACCACGCGCGCCTCGAAATGCACGCCGTCATCGCCGGCCACGTCCACCAGGGCGCCGGGCAGGCCGGCTTCGATCATCTGCTTGATGGTGCCGGGGTTCATCGCGGCCGCCTTTGAACGCGTAAAATGAACGGATTAGTCTAGCGGAAGCCCGGCCGCGCATGGATCCCGCGATGCCCCCACCCGACGCCCTGCTCGCCACCGCGCGGCGCGTGTTCGACACCGAATCCGCCGCGCTCGCGGCGGTCGGCGCACGTCTGGATGGCGGCTTCACCGACGCCTGCCGGCTGATCCTCGACAGCCGTGGCCGCGTGGTCTGCACCGGCATGGGCAAGTCCGGGCACATCGCCCGCAAGATCGCCGCCACGCTCGCCTCCACCGGCACGCCGGCCTTCTACGTGCATCCGGGCGAGGCCGGTCACGGCGACCTCGGCATGATCACCGACGCCGACATCGTGCTGGCGCTGTCCAATTCCGGCGAGACCGACGAGCTCATCACCCTGCTGCCGGTACTGGCGCGCCAGGGCAACCGGCTGATCGCGATGACCGGCCGCCCGGCTTCCACCCTCGCCCGCCAGGCCGATGCCCATATCGATGCCAGCGTGCCCGCCGAAGCCTGCCCGCTCGACCTCGCGCCGACCAGCAGCACCACCGCCGCGCTGGTGCTGGGCGATGCACTGGCCGTCGCCCTGCTCGAAGCCCGCGGTTTCACCGCCGACGACTTCGCGCGTTCGCACCCGGCCGGCGCGCTCGGCCGCCGCCTTCTGCTGCATATCCGCGACGTCATGCACACCGGCGACGACGTCCCGCGCGTGGCCGACACCGCGACGCTGGGCGAGGCGCTGATGGAAATGAGCCGCAAGCGCCTGGGCATGACCGCCGTGGTGGATGCCGAAGGCCGCCTCGCCGGACTGTTCACCGATGGCGACCTGCGCCGCACGCTGGATGCCGGCGTCGATGTGCGAGGCACCGGCATCGCCAACGTCATGACCGCCTCGCCGCGGACCATCGGCGAGGACGCGCTGGCCGTCGAAGCCGCGCAGTTGATGGAGGCACACAAGATCAACGCCCTGCTGGTGGTCGATGCCGAACGCCGCGTGGTCGGCGCCCTGAACATTCACGACCTGTTGCGCGCACGCGTGGTGTGATCCCATTCATGTCGATGACTGCGCCCCCCGAAGTGACCGCCCGCGCCGCCCGCATCCGGCTGGCCTGTTTCGATGTCGACGGCACGCTGACCGACGGTCGCCTGCATTTCGATGACGAGGGCCGCGAGCACAAGGCCTTCCACGCCCAGGACGGGCTCGGGCTGGCCCTGCTGCGCCGGCATGGCATCGAGGTCGCGCTGATCACCGCCCGCAAGAGCCGCGTCACCGAAATCCGGGGCGCCGAGCTGGGCCTCACCGAAGTCCACACCGCCGCCCACGACAAGCTTGCGACCACCCGCGCCATCGCCTCGAAGATGGGGGTGTCGATGGACGAAGTCGCCTTCATGGGTGACGACCTGGTCGATCTGGGCGTGTTCCCGCATGTCGGGCTGGCGGTTGCGCCGGCCAACGTGCACCGCTGGACCGCGCCGCACGCGCACTGGATCACCCCGCGCGAAGGCGGCCACGGCGCCGCCCGCGACTTCTGCGACCTGGTGCTGGAAGCACAGGGCAAGCTGGACGTCATCCTCGCCAACGCCGGAGTGAAGGCATGAATTGGCGCGGCGCCCTCACCCTCATCCTGCTGATCGTCGCCGTGCTCGCCGGCTGGGCGATCATCCGCCAGCGCGCCAGCCTGCAGGCGACGGGTGAAGCCGAGGCCCGCCCCGACTACATCCTCCACGACTTCGAAATCATCACCTTGAAAAAGGACGGCAGCGAGGGGTTCACCCTGCAGGCGCCGAAGCTGGCGCGCACGCCGGACAACCACGAGATGAACATCGACCGGCCCACCTTCCTGTTCCCGGACAAGTCGGGCAACCGCTGGCGCTCGCGCTCGGCGACCGGGTGGGTCAACAGCGAGGGCAACGAGGTGCGGCTGCGCGGCAACGTGGTGCTGGACAACCCCGGCGGCAAGCGCATGACGGTGCAGACCGAGGCGCTGAACGTCTACCCCGACGCCAACCGCGCCACCAGCGACCAGCAGGTCACCATCACCCAGCCCGGGGCTACAATTCGCGGCCGCGGGCTGGAAGCCCAGCTGGACACCCAGCGCGTCACCCTGAAATCCGAGGTCCGAGCCCGTTATGCGTCGTCCATCCAGTAACGCCCTGCTCCTTGCCGCCGCACTCGCCGCCTTTGGCGGGGTCGCGTTCGCCAGGTCGTCGGACCGCAATGCGCCGATGGACATCGAGTCCAATGCCTCGACCTGCATGCTCGGCGACAACATGAACTGCACGCTCAGCGGCAACGTGGTGATCACCCAGGGCACGCTGAAGATCAACGCGGCCCGCGGCGACATCACCCAGGCCAACGGCCGGCCGCAGCGCGGCAAGCTCACCGGCGGCGTGTCGATGAACCAGGTGATGGACGATGGCACGCCGGTCACCACCAAGTCGGCTGCCGTCGATTACGACTTCAACACCGAGATCATCATCCTCACCGGCGGCGTCACCATCACCCAGCCGCGCGGCACCCTGCGTGGCGAGCGCGTGGTCTACAACATGCGGACCGGCCAGGTGCAGAGCGGCGGCCAGGGCGGCGGACGGGTGAAGATGACCATCCAGCCGAAGACGGGCGCCAAGTAATGCTGGTCGCCGAAGGGCTGCGCAAGCGCTACAAGTCGCGCGAGGTCGTCAAGGATTTCGGCCTGACGCTCGATGCCGGCGAAGTCGTCGGCCTGCTCGGCCCCAACGGTGCCGGCAAGACCACCTGCTTCTACATGATCGTCGGGCTGGTCCCGACCGATGCCGGCCGCATCGTCCTCGACGGCCAGGACATCACCGCCGAGCCGATGTACGACCGCGCCAAGCTGGGCGTCGGCTACCTGCCGCAGGAACCTTCGGTGTTCCGCAAGCTGTCGGTGGCCGACAACCTGCGGCTGGTGCTGGAGCTGCGTGACGACCTGGACCGCGCCGGCCGCGAACGCGAGCTGGCCAGCCTGATGGACGAGCTGCAGATCACCCACGTCGCCGGCCAGGCCGGTGCCAGTCTTTCGGGTGGCGAGCGCCGCCGCGTCGAGATCGCCCGCGCGCTGGCCGCCAAGCCGCGCCTGATGCTGCTGGACGAACCCTTCGCCGGCGTGGACCCGATCTCGGTCGGGGAGATCCAGCGCATCATCACCCACCTCAAGAACCGCGGCATCGGCGTGCTCATCACCGACCACAACGTGCGCGAGACCTTGGGGATCTGCGACCGGGCGTATATCCTCAACGAAGGCAGCGTGCTTGCGCAGGGGGCTCCGGACGCACTGCTCGCCAACGCCGACGTGCGTCGCGTGTATCTGGGCGAAACCTTCCGCCTGTGATGCCCGGCCCGCCGGTGGCCTTCCGCCGCATGACCGGGCCCGATGAAACAGCACCTCACCGCCAGCCAATCCCAGCACCTCGCGCTGACGCCACAGCTGCGCCAGGCGTTGGCCGTGCTGCAGATGTCGGCCAGCGAACTGGAAGCGGAACTCGCCAACGCGGTGGAGTCCAACCCGTTGCTGGAATGGGCCGAGGACGCGCGCCCGCTTGAACTCGCCGATCCCGCCGTACGCAACGATCCGGTCGAAGGACCGGTCGCGCCGACCGCCAGCGACGAGGAACAGCATTGGGAAGGCGATGACATCCGCGACGAGTGGCGCGAGACCGGTGAGGAATGGGTCTCCAGCAGCTCGGGCGGTTCGCATGACGAGGACGACGACAACCCGGCCGAGCGCCAGGTGGCCGAGGAAAGCCTCCAGCAATACCTGTCCTGGCAGCTGCGGCTGACCGCGCTGTCGCCGCGCGACCAGCAGATCGGGCTGGCGCTGATCGATGCGATCGACGATGACGGCTACCTGCGCGAGCCGCTCGACGCGATCCGCGCGATGCTCGCGCCGGAGATCGTGGTCGGCGAGGACGAAGTGCTGGCAGTGCTCCATCTCGTCCAGCAGCTTGACCCGCCCGGCAGCGGCAGCCGCGACCTCGGCGAATGCCTCTCGGTACAGCTGCGGAGGCTGCCGCCGGATACGCCGATGCTGGCGCTGGCCCTGCGCATCTGCGCCGAGGCGATCGAGCGGCTGCCGAAGATCGGCGTCGAAGGCATCGCCCGCGCCTTCGATTGCACCGTGGCCGAGGCCGAACAGGCCGTGGCGCTGGTGCGCACGCTCGACCCGCGCCCGGGCTCGCAGGTGGGCGGCATCGCCCATGACACCTATGTCCTGCCCGATGCGGTGATCTGGCGGCAGCGTGGCCTGTGGCACGCGGCGCTGGCCGGCCACGCGCGGCCGCGGGTATCGATCAACCGCGACTACGCGCAGATGGCCGCCACCGCCGGCGGCAACGACGGCCACTACCTGCGCGGCTGCCTGCAGGAGGCGCGCTGGCTGCTGAAGAACATCGAGCAGCGCGGCGAAACCCTGCTGCGGGTGGTCAACTGCCTGATCCGCGAGCAGGCCGGCTTCCTCGAATTCGGCCAGCAGGCACTGCGCCCGCTCACCCTGCGCGAGATCGCCGGACAGCTGGACCTGCACGAATCCACCATCTCCCGCGCCATCGCCCGCAAGTACGTGCGCACGCCACGCGGCACCATCGCGCTGCGCGACTTCTTCGCGTCCGGCATCGACACCGGCGCGGGCGAGGCATCGAGCACCGCGATCCAGTCGATGATCCGCACGCTGATCGAAGGCGAGAACCCGCGCAAGCCGCTGTCCGACGCGGCGCTGGCCGAAATGCTCAAGGGCAACGGCATCCCGGTCGCCCGCCGCACCGTGGCCAAGTACCGCGAGGCCCTGCACATCCCGGCCTCCAGCCAGCGCGTGCGGCTGGGCTGAGCGCGCTTCGACACCTTTCCGGGACACGCCGGAATTTTTAACCAGTGTTTCACCCCTTCGCCCCCGGTTTGGGCGATGCTGTGGCTGCACCCATCCATCACCAAGGAGGCGTCCATGCAGATCGTAGTCCACGGCCAGCACATCGAAGTCACTGAAGCCCTGCGTGCCTATTGCGAAGAAAAGGCGACGCGACTCGGACGGCATTTCGACCAACCCCTGGACGTGCGCATGCAGCTGTCGCTGGACAAGCCGCAGCACCGCGCCGAAGGCCACATCAAGGTGGCCGGTGGCGAATACCACGCCGATGTCAGCGCGGAGACGATGTACGCGGCGATCGACCTGCTGGTGGACAAGCTGGACCGCCTGCTGGTCAAGCACAAGGAGAAGATGGTCGATCACCACCGCGGCTCCAACCCGGTCCGCGACGGCACCTTTGGCTGAGTCCTCCCGCCCGTTGCTCCACGCAGCCCGCCATGTGCGGGCTGTTATGCTTCGGGGCCCGTGCAGACCGGATGCCCGCCCGGCATGAGCCTCCGTTCAATCCTCTCGTCCGCGCGCATCGCCGTGCTCGACGAGGCCCGCAACACCGACGCCCTGCTCGACACGCTGGCGGGCCTGCTCTGCGATGAAGACCGTGCCGGCATTGATGCCGTGGCCGCCAGCCTGCGCGCCCGCGAGCGCATGGGCAGCACGGCCATCGGTCACGGCGTGGCCCTGCCGCATGGCCGCAACGAGGCCTTCCCGGACGCCCGCGCCGCCTTCGTCAGGCTGGCCCGGCCACTGCCGTTCGGGGCGATGGACGATGAGGACGTGGACCTGGTGCTGGCGCTGTCGGTGCCGGCCAGCTTCACCCATCAACACCTGCAGCTGCTGGCGGAAATCGCCGAGCGCTTCGCCGATGCCGACTTCCGCGCCCGCCTGCGCGCCGCACCCGATGCCGCCGCGATGCACGCGCTGCTGGCCGGCGACGCCGCATGAGCCAGCGCATCACCGCCGGGCAATTGTTCGAGCAGATGCGCGAGCGCCTCGGGCTGACCTGGGCGGCGGGCACGGCATCGGCGGAACGCGTGATCGTCGCCGGCGACACTAATGCGCGGCGACCGTCGCTGGCCGGCTACCTCAACATCATCTATCCCAACAAGGTGCAGATCCTCGGCACCGAGGAACTGACTTGGCTCGACGGGCTGGACGCGCGCGCGCGCTGGGAAGTCATCGAGAAGATCATGCAGGCGCGCCCGCTGGCGCTGGTGATCAGCAAGGGCCAGCCCGCGCCCGAGGACCTGCGCGCCGCCGCCGAGGAGTCGGCCACGCCGCTGTGGCTGTCGCCGCGCCGCGGCCATGAGCTGCTCAACCACCTGCAGTACCACCTGGCCCGCCAACTCGCGCCGCGCACCACGCTGCATGGCGTCTTCATGGAGATCTATTCCATCGGCGTGCTGATCACCGGCGAATCCGGCGCCGGCAAGAGCGAACTGGCGATGGAGCTGGTGACGCGCGGACACCGGCTGGTGGCCGACGACGCGCCGGAATTCACCCAGATCGCCCCCGACGTGCTCGATGGCGCCTGCCCCGAACTGCTGCAGGACCTGCTGGAAGTGCGCGGCCTGGGCGTGCTCAACGTGCGCGACATGTTCGGTGACACCGCGGTGAAGCGGAACAAGTACCTGCGCCTGATCGTGCACCTCACCCGCCCGCGGCTGGAACCGCAGCCGGCCGGCATGGAACGCATCACCGGCGACCTCGGCACGCGCCGGGTGCTGGACCTGGATGTGCCGATGATCACCCTGCCGGTCATGCCGGGCCGCAACCTCGCGGTGCTGACCGAAGCCGCCGCGCGCCTGCACATCCTGCGCGCCAAGGGCGTGGACCCGGCCGCCGCCTTCATGGCCCGCCATTCGCATTTCCTCGAAGCCTCGCGCGAAGACGAACGCCATGCCCCTTAAGTCGCCCACGTCGCGCCTGCTGCTGGTCACCGGCATGTCCGGCGCCGGCAAGTCGATCGCGCTGAAGATGCTGGAAGACAACGGCTTCTACTGCATCGACAACCTGCCCGCCGAGCTGCTCACCGCCTGCGTGCACACGCTCTCGCAGGCCAGCGACCCGCCGCGCCTGCTCTCCGTGGCCATCGACGTGCGCAACCGCGGCGACCTCGCCCACATGCCGGAATGGCTGGCCGCGCTCGGCCGCGAAGGCTACGAGCCGGAGCTCATGTTCATCGATGCCGGCGACGACATCCTGCTGCGCCGCTACGCCGACACGCGCCGGCGCCATCCGCTCAGCCACCTCGGCCTGGCGCTGGCCGACGCGATCGCGCTGGAGCGGCAGGCGTTGAAGCCGCTGCGCTCGCTGGCCGCGCATGTCATCGACAGCAGCGCGATGAACGTGCACCAGCTGCGCCGCGAAGTGGGTCAGATGTTGAAGGTCGGACATGACACGCCGCCCACCCTGCTGTTCGAATCGTTCGCCTACAAGCGCGGCATTCCCGCCGATGCCGACTTCGTGCTCGACGCGCGCGTGCTGCCCAACCCGCACTGGGACCCGGGCCTGCGTCCGCTGTCGGGGCGCGATGACGCCGTGCGCGCCTTCCTCGATGCGCAACCGGAGGCGCAGCGCTACATCGCGCAGATCGGCGACTTCCTCGACACCTGGCTGCCGCGCCTGCGCGAGGACACCCGCAGCTACATCACCATCGCCTTCGGCTGCAGCGGCGGGCGGCACCGCTCGGTCTACCTGGCCGAGAAGTTCGCCGAGCGCGCACGCGCCAGCGACTGGCCCGACGCCGCCACCTTCCACCGCGAACTGGAGTGATGCGGCCGCGCGACGGCTGCACGCATCGCCCGAGTTTCGTTATCTTGATCGCCCCGTCCCGCGATTCGATGGCATGAGCGTCGGCATTCTCCTCGTCACCCACAGCGGCGTCGGTCCGGCCCTGCTGGCCGCGGCCGGCCGCGTGCTGCCGCGCCTGCCGCTGGCCGCCGAAGCCTTCGAAGTGCCCTTCGACGCCAACCTCGACGAACTGCTGCCCGCCGCCAGTGGCGCGATGCGGCGCGTCGACGGCGGCGACGGCGTGCTGGTGATGGTCGACATGTACGGCGCCAGCCCGAGCAACCTGGCGGCGAAACTCGCGCGCATCGGCACCCCGGTACGGCGCGTCGCCGGCGCCAGCCTGCCGATGCTGCTGCGGGTCATGAACTATCCCGAGCAGTCGCTGGCCGAACTGCAATCCACCGCTTCCGTCGGCGGCCGCAACGCGGTGCTGCTGGACGACCCGAGCTAGGGCCCGCGCGATGATCGAACAGGACATCACCATCACCAACACACTGGGCCTGCACGCGCGCGCCAGCGCCAAGCTGGTGCAGCTGATGGCCGGCTACCGCAGCCAGGCGCGCTTGGCCGCCAAGGGCCGCGAGGTGGATGCCAAGAGCATCATGGGCGTGATGATGCTGGCGGCCGGCGTGGGCACCGTGGTCACGATGAAAGTGGATGGCGAGGACGAAGCCGAGGCGATGGCCGCGGCGGTCGCGCTGTTCACCCGCAATTTCGACGAAGGCAGCTGATGCGCCGCGACCTGTCCGGCATCGGGGCATCGCGCGGGGCTGCGCTGGGGCGCGCACGCGTGCGACTGCCGCACGCGCTGGAGGTCGAGCAGGAGCACATCGAGGAATCCGAGGTCGAAGCCGAGCTGGCGCGCGTGCATCGTGCGATCGAGCAGGTCCGCGACGAGATGCGCCGCCTGCGTCAGCGGCTGCACGGCGCACTGGCGCACGAGGTCGGCGAGTTCCTCGACCTGCACGCGCTGCTGCTGGACGACCCGGAACTGCTGCAGGGCCTGGACGATTACATCCGCCACAAGCGCTACACCGCCGACTACGCCCTGCGCCGCCAGCGCGACCGCATCGCCCATGTGTTCCTGGGGATGGATGACGCCTACCTGCGCAGCCGCATCGACGACATCGACCAGGTGATCGGGCGCATCCACGCGGCGCTGCACCAGCGCGATGCCGAGCTGAAGGGCATCGCCGGCGACATCCTCGTCACCGACACCATCGCCCCGGCCGAGGTCGCGCAGCTGCAGGCTCAGGGCGTGCTGGCCGTGGTCACCACCACCGGCAGCGCGCTCTCGCACAGCGCCATCCTCGCGCGCAGCCTGCACCTGCCGCTGGTGGTCGGCGCGACACTCGCCCTGCAGTCGCTCAACGATGGCGATGTCATCGTGGTCGATGGCGCGACCGGCACGGTCATCCGCGAGCCCGACCCCGCCGACCTCAAGGCGCACCAGCAGCGCGTCAACGCCTACAAGCGCGAACACAAGCAGCTCAACCGCCTGCGCCGCGAACCGACCCGCACGCTCGACGGCATCGACATCCGGCTGTGGGCGAACGCGGAATCGCGCACCGATGTGGCCGAGGCGCACAAGCTCGGCGCCGCCGGCGTGGGCCTGTACCGCACCGAATTCCTCTTCCTCGGCACCCATGAAATCCCCGACGAGGACACCCAGTTCCGCGCCTACCGCGACCTGGCGCTGGGCCTGACCGGGCGCACCGCCACCATCCGCACGCTCGACCTTGGCGCCGACAAGGCCGACGACACCGGCCTGGCCCTGCGCAACGAGGAGAACCCGGCGCTCGGGCTGCGCGGGATCCGCCTGTCGATGTCGCGCCGCGAGATCTTCCGCACCCAGCTGCGCGCCATCCTGCGCGCATCCGGCTACGGGCCGCTGCGCATCCTGCTGCCGATGATCAGTGGCCGCGAGGAAGTGCGGGCCGCGCGCGCATTGATGGATGAAGTCGCCGCCGAGCTGCGCGCCGAAGGCCAGGCCATCGCCGCCGACATCCCCTTGGGCGCGATGATCGAAGTGCCTTCGGCGGCGATCGCACTGACCGGCTTCATCCGCGAGGTGGACTTCCTCTCCATCGGCACCAACGACCTGGTGCAGTACCTGCTGGCCGCCGACCGCAACAACGAATACCTGGGCGAGCTCTACACGCCGCTGCATCCCGCCGTGCTGCGCCTGCTCCACGACGTGCTGCGCATCGGCAAGCGGCATGGCCGGCCAGTGGCTGTCTGCGGCGAGATGGCCGGCGATGCACGTTTCACCCCGCTGCTGCTGGCGCTGGGGCTGGAGGAATTCAGCCTGCACCCCGGCACGCTGCTGGAAGTGCGCCGCGCGATCCGCGAAGCCGACCTCGGCCATCTGCAGGCGCAGGCACGCGGCCTGTTGCGCGCGGGCGACCGGGCCGGCATCGAGCGCTGGATGCGGGCGAACGCGGTGGGCTGACCGCGCATCGACCTTCGCGCCCGGGCACGAACAGGCGCGCGCGGCAAACCGGCATCAACCCAGCCAGCCCGTCCGCAGCGAAATGCCGGCGGCCACGAACAGCACCGACGGCACGGTCACCGCCGCGACATGCGCGGCCATCAATGGCAACGTCGCGGCCTGCAAGCGCGGGATGACGCGCAGGCGTGCATGCGCCGCGACCAGCGCGGTCATCGCCAGCAGGCCGAGCTTCAGCAGGATCAGCCGCGACACGGCGCTGTCCGCCGCGAACCACGCCGGCACATCGGGCAGCAACCGCCAGGCCAGCGCGAGGCCGGTGACGGTCTGCATCGCCAATGCCGCCATGCCGATCCGCTAGTAGCGGGACTCGAACGCAAGCAGCATCGCCACATCGCGCTGGCGCAACACGCCGGGCAGGACGCCCAACGCGAGCACCAGATGCCCGCCCACCCAGACGGAGGCGCCAAGCAGATGCAGCAACAGGATCCAGCTGTAGATGGCGATGCTCCCGGTGTGATGGTGGACCGCTGCCGGCGCATGTGCGGACCGGCGAAGGCATGACAGCGTAATCGCATCGCGCGCGTTTCGATGGGGATGCGATGGCGGCGGGCGCATCCATCGCGACAGGCTGCGGGGTGTGATCTGCGCTACGGCGGGGTCGGGGTTCCAATGCGCGCGACCCGCGGGCGATAATGCGGGCATCATGAACGCCTGATCCCGTCGTGCCTGCAGGCGCGACCTCGCCCTGCAGCCGCGCATCGCACGGCCGCCTCTGCCGGAACCGTGCCATGGCCGAAGCCATCCGCCACGACAAAACCGTGCGCCAGCTGCGCCTGCTGTCGGATGCGCTCGACAGCGGCCGGCTGGGCCCGGTGCGGCGCATGGTCAACACGCTGTCGGCGGCGGAGATCGGCAACCTGCTGGAATCGCTGCCACCGGCCAAGCGCAGCGTGGTCTGGGGCCTGGTGGATCCGGAGGATGACGGCGAGGTGCTGGTGCACGTCGGCGACGAGGTGCGCGAAAGCCTGATCGCCGAGATGGACGAGGACGAGCTGGTCGCCGCCGTCGAGGACCTCGACATCGACGATCTCGCCGACCTGGTCGAAGACCTGCCGGACGCGGTGATCGACGAAGTGCTGAAGTCGATGGACCGCGAGAACCGCGAGCGCCTGGAGCAGGTGCTGTCCTACGACGAGGACACCGCCGGCCGCCTGATGAACCCCGAAGTGGTGACGGTGCGCGCCGACACCACCGTCGACGTGGTGCTGCGCTACCTGCGCCTGCGCGGCGAGCTGCCCGACAACACCGACCACCTGTACGTGGTCAACAAGCGCCACCAGCTGATGGGCTGGGTCGCGCTGCAGGACCTGGTGACGCACGAATCCGGCACGCCGGTGAACCAGCTGATCGACGACGAACTGGAATCCATCCACGTCGAGGATTCCAGCGAGGAAGTCGCCCGCCGCTTCTCCGACAACGACTGGGTCTCCGCGCCTGTCGTGGACGACGGCAACGTGCTGCTCGGCCGTATCACCATCGATGACGTGGTCGACATCATCCGCGACCAGGCCGAGCACCAGGCGCTGTCGGCCGCCGGTCTGGACGAGGACGAGGATCTGTTCTCGCCGGTCAGCCGCGCCTTCCGCCGCCGCCTGGTCTGGCTGGGCGTGAACCTGCTCACCGCGTTCCTGGCTGCCTCGGTGGTGGACCGCTTCGAAGCGTCGATCGAGAAGCTCACAGCGCTCGCCGTGCTGATGCCGATCATCGCCGGCATGGGCGGCAACGCCGGCACCCAGGTGCTGACGCTGATGGTGCGCGGCATCGCGCTCGGGCAGATCGCGTCGAGCAACGTGCCGACGCTGGTCTGGAAGGAAGTGCGCGTGGCGGTGATCAACGGCCTGATCCTCGGCGTGCTGCTCGGGCTGGTGGTGCTCATCTGGTTCCACAACCCGGGCCTGGCCGCGGTCATCGCGGTGGCGCTCACCGCCAACTTCACCTTCGCCGCGCTCGGTGGCGTGTTCGTGCCGGTCACGCTGAAGCGCTTCGGCTTCGACCCCGCGCTGGCCGGCGGCGTCATCCTCACCACCATCACCGACACGCTCGGCTTCCTCACCTTCCTCGGCCTCGCCACGCTCATCCTGCTGCGGTGAACGCCGTGGCCGCCACGCCCCTGCCCGGCATCGCGATCATCGGCGGCGGCCCCGCCGGGCTGATGGCGGCGGAGACCGCACGCGCGTCCGGCATCGAAGTCGATGTGTTCGATGCGATGGGTTCGGTCGGGCGCAAATTCCTGATCGCCGGCAAGGGCGGGCTCAACCTCACCCATTCCGAAGCGCGTCCCGGCTTCGATGCGCGCTACCGCGAACGTGCCGGCGACATTGGCGCATGGCTCGATGATTTTGATGCCGATACGTTGCGCGCATGGGCGCAGGGATTGGGCATCGACACCTATGTCGGAAGTTCCGGCCGTGTGTTCCCGCACGACCGCAAGGCCGCCCCGCTGCTGCGCGGCTGGGTGCGCCGCCTGCGTGAAGCCGGCGTGCGCTTCCACGTCCAGCACCGTTGGCTGGGTTGGGATGAAACCGGCGCGTTGCGTTTCGCGACGACGACGGGCGAAGCGCGTTTCAGCGCCCACGCGACGATCCTGGCGATGGGCGGCGGCAGCTGGCCGCAGCTCGGCAGCGATGGCGCATGGGCGACGCCGATGGTTGATGCCGGCATCGACATCGCGCCGTTGCAGCCGGCCAACTGCGGCTTCGATATCGGCTGGAGTGCGCATCTGGCCGAACGCTTCGCCGGCGCGCCGCTCAAGCCGGTGATCGCGCATTGGCAGGATGCCGAGGGCGGCGAACACGCGCTGCAGGGCGAATGCGTGCTGACCGGGACCGGCATCGAAGGCAGCGTGATCTACGCGATTTCCGCCGACCTGCGCGATGCGATCACCCGCGACGGCGAGGCGATGCTCTGGCTCGATCTCGCGCCGGGGCGCATCGCAACTGCATGACGCGCTCGCCCGCGGCCACGCGGCAAGCGCAGCATCGGCGAACACCTCCGCCGCCAGACCGGGCTGGACGCGGCGAAGGCCGCGCTGGTGTTCGAAGTGCTGAGGCGCGAGGCCGGCAGCGACATCGACCGCCTCGTCGCCACCATCAAGCGGCTGCCGCTCAAGCTGCTGCGCGCACGACCGATCGCCGAAACGATCAGCAGCGCCGGTGGCGTGCGGCTCGAAGCGCTAGACGAACGGCTGATGCTGAAGTCAAAACCCGGCATCTTCTGCGCCGGCGAGATGCTGGACTGGGAAGCGCCCACCGGCGGCTATCTGCTGCAGGCCTGCTTCGCCAGCGGGCTGCGCGCCGGGCGTGGTGCCGTCGCGTGGCTGCGCGAAGAAGGGCTGGAATCCCGGTGAACTGGTGGGTCGTGATGGACTCGAACCATCGACCAAGAGATTAAAAGTCTCCTGCTCTACCAACTGAGCTAACGACCCGGAGAGGCATCCGGCCTTGCGCCGGGACCGGGATTCTAACCGATGTACCGGGTGTTGTCGGCGATGCCGGCTTCGGCAAAACCCTGCGCGCGCAGCCGGCATGCATCGCAATGGCCGCAGGCGCGGCCGTCGTCGTCGGCCTGGTAGCAGCTCACCGTCTGCGAGAAATCCACGCCCAGGCGCACGCCTTCGCGCACGATGTCGGCCTTGCTCATCCGCATCAGCGGCGCACGCACGCGCAGGCCACCTTCTTCCACGCCGGCCTTGGTGGCCAGGTTGGCGAGCCGGTCGAAGGCCTCGATGAAGGCCGGGCGGCAATCCGGGTAGCCGGAGTAATCGACCGCGTTGACGCCGCAGAAGATCTCCTTCGCGCCCAGCACCTCGGCCCAGCCCAGCGCGACCGACAGCATGATGGTGTTGCGCGCCGGCACATAGGTGGAGGGGATGGTGTCGCCCCCGAGTTCGTGGCCGTCGTCGTCGGTGGGGACATCAATGTCGTCGGTCAGCGCCGAGCCGCCGATCGCGCGCAGGTCCACGTCCACCGTCTTGTGCTGCGCGGCGCCGGTCATCGCGGCGACGCGCTGTGCGGCGGCGAGCTCGGACAGATGGCGCTGGCCGTAGGCGACGCTCAGCGCGTACACCTCGAAACCTTCGGCACGCGCGATGGCGGCGACCACCGCCGAATCCATGCCACCCGAAACCAGCACCACCGCGCGTTTCAGCGGCGCGTTCATCGGCCCTGCTCCTCGCCCCACAGCTGCTTGTGCAGCTGGGTCTGGAAGCGCACCGGCAGCCGGTCGGCGATGATCCACTCGGCCAGGTCACGCGGCGCCACCTGCGTGTAGCTGGGCGAGAACAGCACCTCGCAGCGCGCGTCGAGCTGTTGCGACTGCAGCACGCCCTTCGCCCACTCGTAGTCGTCGCGCGAGCAGATGACGAACTTCAGCTGGTCGTGCCGCGTCAGCAGCGGCAGGTTGTCCCAGTGGTTGCGCGCGGCCTCGCCGGAGCCCGGCGTCTTGATGTCCACCACGCGGCTGACGCGCGGATCGACTTCCCCGATGTCGAGTGCGCCGGAGGTTTCCAGCGACACCTCGAAGCCGGCATCGCACAAATGCTTCAACAGGGCGATGCAGCGCTTCTGCGCCAGCGGCTCGCCGCCGGTCACACAGACGTGGCGCACGCCGTGGCTTTTGACTTCATCGACGATGGCCTCGATGTCGCGCCACTCGCCGCCGTGGAAGGCGTAGGCGGTGTCGCAGTAGCCGCAGCGCAGCGGGCAGCCGGTCAGGCGCACGAACACGGTCGGCCAGCCGGCCGCGCGGGCCTCGCCCTGCAGCGAACAGAAGATTTCGGTGATGCGCAGGCGCTCCGCGCGGGTGGCGGAGGCGGCTTCTTCAATATCCATGCGGGGATTTTACCGCCAGCGGCCCGCAGGCCCGGCGTGCCCGCCTATTTCTTCGCGGCGGGCTTGGCGGCGGCCGGCTTGGGCGTGGCCGGTTTCAGGCGTTGCTGCGCGGTGCGGGCGGCATCGCTGCCCGGGTATTGCGCGACCACCGCTTCCAGCGTCTTGCGGCCTTCCGCTTCCTGCTTCATGCCGAGCTGCGACAGCCCGAGCTTGAGCAGGCCGCCCGGCGTCTTGTCGTGCGTCGGGTAACGCTTCACCAGCGCCTGGAACTGCTCGATGGCGAGCGGGTAGTTCTCGGTGACGTAATAGCTCTCGCCCAGCCAGTACAGCGCGTTCGGCGCGTACGGGCCGCTCGGGTACTTGGTGAGGAAGTCGGCGAACTGGCGCGCCGAATCCACGTACTCGCCGGCCTTGAGCGCGTTGAGCGCCGCATCGTAGGTGGACTTTTCGCCGGCACCGGCGGGCGCCGGCCTGGCCGGCGTGGTGGCATCGGCGGGCACGGCATCGACCGCTGCGCCGGCCGGATCCAGCACCACCGGCGGCGGCTGGTTGGCCGCCTCCAGCCGCTGCAGTCGGGTATCGACATCCAGATACTGGGTGCGGGCCGAACGCGCGGCTTCCTCGTTCTGGTGCTGCAGCTCTTCCACCTGCGAACGCAGGGTGGCGATCTCCGCGCGCATGTCCTCGATCTGCTTGAGCAGCTCAAGCGTGGGCGAAGGCGCATTCGCCTGCTGTTCGAGCGCGGCCACGCGGTCGGCGATGCCCTGCCGGCGCTGGGCCGAGGCATCGGCAGGCGCCAGCATCGCCAGCGCCAGTACCGGCATCCACAGCAGGGAATGCGCTTTCATCGCCGGTTCCTCAGGGCACGGTGTAGTTGAGGTCGGCGCGACGGTTCTTCGACCAGCACCCTTCGCTCGACTCGCGGCACTCCGGGCGTTCCTCGCCGTAGCTGACCACGGTGATCTGGCCGCTGGACGCGCCCTGCGCCTGCAGCGCCTGCGCCACCGAATTGGCACGGCGCTCGCCCAGGCCCAGGTTGTATTCCTGGCTGCCGCGTTCGTCGGTATTGCCTTCCAGCGTCAGGCGGGCCATCGGGCGGTCACGCAGGTACTTGGCGTGGCAGAGGATGGCGTTCTGGAACTCCGGCTTGACGTTGTCGCGGTCCAGGTCGAAGTAGAAGGCGCGCGTGCGCAGGCAGGCGTCGCGCTCCAGGTCGGCGGCGGTGTAGGCGCCGGGCTTGGGCGTGTAGGGCGCGGTGTCGCCGGTGCCGGTGGTGGTGCCCGTGCCGGTGTCGGTGGCCGGCGGCGGCGGGGTTTCTTTCACCTTCTTGGAGCAGGCGATGACGCTCGTGCAGAGCATCGCGGCGATGACGAGGCGGGGAATCGGATGCATCGGTGTCTCCTTTTTCAGCGAAGGGGGAACAAGGCCGGGGCTCAGCGCGCCTGGCGGTACGGCGACCACGCCGGGTCGCGCAGATCGCCGCCGCTGGCCGGCAGGCGCTCGCGGACGCGGCCATCGGCGGACACCACGTACAGCGCGCCGCGGCCGCCATCGCGCCCGGCGTAGACGATCATGCCGGCGTTCGGCGCCAGGCTGGGCGATTCGTCGAGCGAACCCGGCGACACCAGGCTCCAGCGCGCGCCGCCCAGGCTCGAATCCATCAGCGCGATGCGGTAGCTGTTGCCGCCACCCTGCACCACCGCGATCTTCTTGCCGTCGCCGGAGACGCTGGCATCGGCGTTGTAGCCACCTTCGAAGCTCACGCGGGTCGCGCCGCCGCCACCGGCCGAGGCGCGGTAGATCTGCGGGCGGCCGCCGCGGTCGGAGGTGAAGTAGAGGCTGCGGCCATCCGCGCTCCAGACCGCCGCGGTGTCGATGCCGGACTGCTGGGTCACCTGCGTCAGTGACTTGCTGCCCAGGTCCATGACATAGATTTCGGGGTTGCCGCTCTTCGACAGGGTCATCGCCAGCCGGCTGCCGTCGGGCGAGAACGACGGCGCGCTGTTGATGCCGGCAAACCCGGCCACGCGTTCGCGCTGGCCGCTGCCCAGGTCCTGCACGTAGATCGCCGAGTTGCCGCTCTCGAAGCTGACGTAGGCGAGCTTGCGGCCATCCGGGCTCCAGGTTGGCGACATCAGCGGCGCATTGGCGCTGGCCACGCTGCGGGCGCCATGGCCATCGGCATCGGCCACCATGATCGAGAACTGCGCCTTCTTGCCCAGCCCGTTCACGCTGACATAGGCGACGCGGGTCCAGAACGCGCCGCGCACGCCGGTCACCTTCTCGTAGACCTCGTCGGCGATCTGGTGGGCGATGTCGCGGAGCGCGCTGCCCGGGCCGCTCTTCACCAGCCCGATGACGCGCTGCTGGCCCGCGACATCGAACAGTTCGTACTGCACGGTCAGGTCGCCGGTGACCCGGCCGACCAGCAGCCAGTCCTGGCCGAGGGTGCGCCAGAACGGGTAATTCACCTCGCCGGCCGCGGTCGGGCGCTCGGCCATGTCGCCTTCCGGCAACGGGCGGAACTGGCCGGAACGCGCCAGGTCGGCGCGGATGATGCCGGCGATCTCGGCGCCCTGCGCGCCACCGAAGGGCACCACGGCGATGGGGGTGGCGGCGTCGCGGCCACCGACGAGATCGACCTCGGCCTGCTGGGCCTGCGCGAAGCCGGCAAACAGCAGGAAAAACGCGGCAAACAGGATGCGGTTCAGGAAGCTGGTGGCCATGGAAATCGGGGGGACAGTTCCGGTGCCCAAAGATTAACGCGCCGGGATGACAGGGCTGAACACGGGTTCAGGAAGCCCCGATCATGGAGCGCGGGCCGGAAATTCAACGTGACGGGTAGAAATTGACCACGAAGTCGCGAATCCGCAGGTCTTCGTTGCCCTTGAGTGGCAGCGGGCTGGCCTTCTTCACCGCCGCCTCCACCGTGCGTTGGTTCTGCTCGCTGTAGGGGCAGTCGGACTGCACCTCAGCGGAGAGCACTTCGCCACCCGGCAGCAGCTTGATCCGGATGCGGCAGCGTTGGCCGCGAGGGATTTCATCAGGGCGCCGCCACTTTTTCTCGATTTCGGCGGAAACCAGATCCAGCCATTCACCGCGGGTGTCCTTGCCCTGCCCCGCGCCGCTCGCCGGCCCGGGGTTGGAGGCGGCGGCGGCCCCGGCCCTTGCCTTGGCATCGGCCAGCTGCTGGGCGCGCTGGGCCGCCAGCGAGGCGGCGCGCTTGGCCTTGGCGTCGGCCTCGGCTTTCGTTTTGGCGTCCACCTGCGCCTTGGCGGCGGCCTTGGCCTTCGCGTCGGCTTCGGCCTGCTGCTGGGCGGCGAGCCGCTTCTTTTCCTCGGCGGCTTTCAGCTGCTGTTCTTTCTGCAGCTCGATCTGGCGTTCCCGGCGCAGCGCTTCCTGCTCGCGCTCGCGGGTCTCGCGGTTGATCGCGTCGCGGCGGGCTTCGTCCTGGTCGCGGGTGTCGGGCTTGGCGACGGGTGCGGGCGGCGTCGGCTGCGGCTTGGTCAGCGCTTCCTGCGGTTCGGGTTCGGGCAGCGGCTGCGGAGGCGGCGGCGTTTCCTCCAGCGCCTGCGGCAGCGGTTCGGCCGGCGCGGGCTCGGCCACCGGTTCCGGCGCATCGGCGGACGCGATGCGTTCGGCCAGTGCGTTTTTCATTTTCGATGACAGGTCGCCGGCATCGACCATCTCCGCCTCCACGGCCGGTCCGCCGCCGGCGGGCTCGGCGTTTTCGCGGGTCCAGCGCAGGCCGATGAACACCAGCGCGAACAGCAGCAGGTGCAGCAGCACGGCGAGGCCCAGCGACTGCACGTTGTCGGCGCGGGTTTCCCTCATCGCTGCGCGCCTGTCGCGGCGCGCCGGTGGCAGGCGCGCGTCACGGTCATTTCGCGGCGCGCTCGACCGGCGTGCTCATCAACCCGGCGCGGGTGACGCCGGCCTCGGTCTGCAGCGTGCTCAGCACGTCGTAGACGGTCTGGTAGGGCGCGTTGGCATCGCCGGCCACGTACACCGGCACATCCGGCCGCTGGCTCACGAACGCCTTCACCTTCGCCACCATTTCCTGCTGCGAGACCTCGCGGTTGGCATCGCCCTGCAGGGTGAGGAAGAGGCGGCCGCCGCGATCCACGCTGACCACCACCGGATCCTTCCTGTCCTGGATCGACTTGGCGGTGGACTGCGGCAGGTCGATGTCGACGCCCAAGTTCAGCAGCGGCGCGGTGACCATGAAGATGATCAGCAGCACCAGCATCACGTCGATGTAGGGCACGACGTTGATCTCGGCCTTGAGCTTGCGCTTCTTGTGGCGGCGGATGCTCATGGTCGCGGCTCAGTCGATCTGCGTCTGGCGCTGCAGGATGGAGGAGAACTCCTCGGAGAACGCGTCGTACTTCACGCTCACCCGCTCCACCTTGGTGGCGTAGCGGTTGTAGGCCCAGACCGCCGGGATGGCCGCGAACAGGCCCATGGCGGTGGCGATCAGCGCCTCGGAGATGCCGGGCGCGACGGTGGCGATGGTCGCTTCCTTGACGTTGGCCAGGCCCTGGAACGAAATCATGATGCCCCACACCGTGCCGAACAGGCCGACATAGGGGCTGATCGAACCGACGTTGGCGAGGAACTCCAGGTTCTGCTCCAGGCCGTCGATCTCGCGCGAGGCGGTGGCGCGCATCGCCCGCTGCGCGGCTTCCAGCTGCAGGCGGCCGTCGTTGCTGCCGCGCTGGCGCGACTTGTGGAATTCGCGGAAACCGGCTTCGAAGATCGCTTCCATGCCGCCGTCCTGATGGCGGCTGGCCGAGTCGTAAAGCTTGGCCAGCTCCGCCCCGGACCAGAACCGGTCCTCGAACGCATCGGCCTCGCGCAGCGCGCGGTCGAGCACCTTCTTCTTGCGGATGATGATGACCCAGGACGCGATCGACGCCAGCAACAGCAGCACCATCACGATCTGCACCGGCAGCGAGGCGTGCAGCACCAGCTGCAGCATGTCGATGCCCTGCGCGTGCGGCGCGGCCTGCGCCACCGCAGGCGCGGCGGCATCGACCGGCACCGGGTCGAGGGCCTGTGTCGTGACTTGCAGGGCGGCGGGCATCGGCTGCATCCGGGTGTCCTTCAATGGGGTTCGGGGGTCAACTGCGCCAGCAGCGCATCGGGGATCGGGCGCGGGCGGAAGGCATCGGCCGAGACCGCCGCGACCCGCACCGACGCGCCGACCAGCAGGGCGTCGCCGCGCCGGATCTCCTGGTCGATGACCAGGCTGGCACCGCGGCATTGTGCAAGACGCACGCTGACTGTCAGCAGATCATCGAGCCTGGCCGGGGCGCGGAAGTCGATCGACATCGCGCGCACCACGAAGCAGAGATTGGCGTCCTCGCGAAGGCGGTCCTGCCCGAAGCCGATCGCGCGCATCCACTCGCTGCGGGCGCGCTCCATGAAGGCCAGGTACTGCGCGTGATAGACCACGCCGCCGGCATCGGTGTCTTCCCAGTAGACGCGCACCGGCCACTGGAACGGCGCCGCCTCGCTCAAAGCAGCCCCCCGCCCTCGCCCTTGGGCCGGAACCCGAGGTGGCGGTAGGCCTTGTGCGTGGCCATGCGCCCGCGCGCGCTGCGGACCAGGAAACCCTGCTGGATCAGGTAGGGCTCGATGACGTCCTCCAGCGTGCCGCGCTCTTCGCTGAGCGCCGCCGCGAGTGATTCCACGCCGACCGGGCCGCCATCGAAGTTCTCGATGATGAGATGCAGCAGGCGGCGGTCGAGGTCGTCGAAGCCTTCCGGGTCCACCTTCAGCATCTGCATCGCGGCGGCCGCGACTTCGCCATCGATGGTGCCGCCGGCCCGCACCTGCGCGTAGTCACGCACGCGGCGCAGCAGGCGGTTGGCGATGCGCGGGGTGCCACGCGCGCGCCGGGCGATTTCCGCCGCGCCTTCGGCCATGCAGGCGATGCCGAGGATCTGCGCCGAGCGGGTGACGATGCGCGCGAGTTCATCGACGCTGTAGAACTCCAGCCGCTGCACGATGCCGAAGCGGTCGCGCAGCGGCGCGGTGAGCAGGCCCGCGCGCGTCGTCGCGCCGACCAGGGTGAACGGCGGCAGGTCGAGCTTGATCGAACGCGCGGCCGGGCCCTCGCCGATCATGATGTCGATCTGGAAATCCTCCATCGCCGGGTACAGCACTTCCTCGACCACGGGCGAGAGGCGGTGGATCTCGTCGATGAACAGCACGTCGTGCGGCTGCAGGTTGGTGAGCAGCGCGGCCAGGTCGCCGGCGCGTTCGATCACCGGCCCGCTGGTGACGCGCACGCTCACGCCCAGTTCGTTGGCGATGACGTGCGACAGCGTGGTCTTGCCCAGGCCCGGCGGCCCGAAAATCAGCACATGGTCCAGCGATTCTCCGCGCCCCTTGGCCGCGTCGATATAGATCTGCATCTGCTCCTTGACCGGCTGCTGGCCCAGATAATCGGCCAGGCGCTTCGGGCGGATGCTGGCCTCGGCCGCGTCGTCCTCGCGGGTCGCGTCGGCGGCGATGATGCGTTCTTCGCTCATGCCGCCATTATGGCCGAGCCGGCATCGCAGCGACTGCGACGCCGCAAGCCTTTAGATCTGGATCGTCGCGCCCAGTTCCACCAGCCGGTTGCCGGGGATGCGGAAGAAGCCGGTCGCCGGTGCCGCGTTGCGGTGCATGACCGCGAACAGCTTGTCGCGCCAGATCGGCATGCCGCGGTTGGCACTGGCGATGATGGTCTCGCGGCTGGCGAAATACGTCGTGTCCATCGGGTCGAAGGTCAGCTCGCATTCGTCGCAGGAGCGCATCAGCGCCTGCGGCACGTCCGGCGTCTCCATGAAACCGAAGCGCACCAGCACACGCCAGAAATCGTCGCCGATCTTCGACACCTTCAAGCGCTGGTCCGGCGGCGCGTAGGGCACCGTCAGCGTTTCCACGGTCAGGAAGACGTTGCACTCGTGCAGCACCTTGTTGTGCTTGAGGTTGTGCAGCAGCGCGTGCGGCACCACGCCCTTGTCGGCGGTCATGAACACCGCCGTGCCCGGCACCCGCACCGGCGGCGAGAGCATCAGGCCGGGCAGGAAGACGTCAAGCTGGATGCCTTCCTTGCGCACTTCCTGGTGCAGCAGTTCGCGGCCACGGCGCCAGGTGCGCAGCAGGGTGAAGATGATCAGGCCCAGCAGCAGCGGGAACCAGGCGCCGTCGAAGAATTTGACCGCGTTGGCGACCAGGAAGCCCATGTCCACCACGAAGAACACCACGCACAGCGGCAGCACCCACAGGCGGTGCTTCGGCCACAGCTTGTTGGCGACCAGCGCCAGCAGCAGGGTGTCGATGAGCATGGTGCCGGACACCGACACGCCGTAGGCCGTGGCCAGCGCGGTGGAGGAACGGAAGGTCAGCACCAGCGCGATCACCGCCACCATCAGGAACCAGTTGATGCCGGGGATGTAGATCTGGCCGATGGTGTCGCTGGAGGTGTGCTTGATCTGCATGCGCGGGATGTAGCCCAGCTGCATCGCCTGCCGCGCCACCGAGAACGCGCCGGTGATCACCGCCTGCGAGGCGATGACCGCGGCCATCGTCGCCAGCACCACCATCGGGATCAGCAGCGGCTCCGGCACCGCTTCGAAGAACGGGTTCTTGACCGCGTCGGGGCGTTCCAGCACCAGCGCACCCTGCCCCAGGTAGTTGAGCACCAGGCAGGGCAGCACGAAGAAGTACCAGGCGTGGCGGATTGGCCGCGCACCGAAATGGCCCATGTCGGCATACAGCGCCTCGCCGCCGGTCACCGCCAGCACCACCGCGCCGAGGATGAAGATGCCCTGCCACTCGTGGGTCTCGAAGAAGCGCATCGCCCAGATCGGGTTGAGCGCCTTGATCACTTCCGGCGCGTGGACGATGTTGACGACGCCGATCACCGCGATCGAACTGAACCACAGCACCATCACCGGCCCGAAGACCTTGCCCACCTTGGCCGTGCCGAAACGCTGGGCGACGAACACCGCGACAAGGATCACCACGGTGATCGGGATGATGTAGTGATGGAGGTGCGGCGTGGCGATCTCCAGGCCCTCGACCGCCGACAGCGTGGTGATCGCCGGGGTGATCACGCCATCGCCGAAGAACAGCGAGGCGCCGAAGATGCCGAGGATGCCGACCACGTAGGCCGAGCGAGAACCCTTCGCCAAGGTGCGCTGGGCCAGCGCCATCAGGGCCATGATGCCGCCCTCGCCCTCGTTGTCGGCGCGCATGATGATGGTGACGTACTTCAGCGTCACCACGATCATCAGCGCCCAGAACGCCAGCGAAAGCACGCCGAGCACGGTGTCGTGGTCGGGGGTCAGCCCGTAGTGCGGGATGAAGGCCTCCTTGATGGTGTACAGCGGACTGGTGCCGATGTCGCCGAACACCACGCCGATGGCACCGACGACCAGGCTGGCCAGTCCGCCCTTCGGATGGTGCCCGGATGCGTGGCCTGCAGCGCCCGCCGCAGGGGCCGGATGAGCGTTCATCGCCTTACCGTCTCGAAACAGGTGCGCATGGTAGTCCTTGCCGGGCCGGGCCGCGATGCCGGGGCCTTCACGCCACGCGTCAGCGCAGGGCCTGCTGCAGCGCCTTGCGGATGATGGCCTCGGCGGTGTCGCCCTCGGCGGCGGCCTTCTTCGCCATGCGTTCGGCCTCGGCCGGCTTGTAGCCCAGCTGCTGCAGGGCGATCACGGCCTCCGACAGCGGGTCGAAGGCCTGCCCCGGCATCGGCGATGCCGGCCCGCCTGCGAGGTCCGCGGCGCGGTCGCGCAGCTCCACCACCATGCGCTCGGCGGTCTTCTTGCCGATGCCGGGGATGCGGGTCAGCGCGGTGACGTCGCTGGTCTGCACCAGCCGCGCGAAGTCGTTGACCGAGACGCCCGACAACACCGCCAGCGCGATCTTCGCGCCGATGCCGCTGACCTTCTGCACGTCGCGGAACAGCCGGCGCTCGGACTCGGTCAGGAAGCCGTACAGCGAGACGCTGTCTTCCTTCTGCGCGTAATGGGTGAACAGCGAGACCTCGCGGCCCACCTCCGGCAGGTCGTAGAAGGTGCTCATCGGCGCCTCCAGCTCGTAGCCGACGCCGTGCACATCCACCACCAGCCACGGCGGCTGCTTGTGGATGAGGGTGCCTTTGAGTCTTCCGATCATGCGCGTGTTTCCCGTGAGCCTTCATGCCCCAGATCGCATGAAGGTCGTCCATTGGGCCATGGCTGGCAAGCGCGCCATCGATGGCGCGCATCCGCGAATCGAAGCCGGATGCGCAGCCTGAGCGGTGCCGGCCATGGCCCAAGGGGCGACCGCAGTGCCGACGCACGCGCCAATACGCTCACCGCCTGCCCCACGCTTCGCGCACACCCACGCCCAGCCGCGCCGCGCTGGCACGCACATGCGCATGGGTGATGGCGACGGCCAGCGCGTCGGCGGCATCGGGTTGCAGCTTGGTCTTCAGGTTGAGCATCGCGCCAACCATGTGCTGCAACTGGGTCTTGTCGGCGCTGCCCTTGCCGACCAGCGCCAGCTTCACTTCCTTGGCCGCGTACTCGGCCACCGGCAGATCACGCGCCACGCAGGCCGCGATCGCCGCGCCACGCGCCTGCCCCAGCTTCAACGCGCTCATCGCGTTGCGGGCCAGGAAGACTTCCTCGATGGCCACTTCGTCCGGCTTGAACTCGTCGATCAGCGTCCACAGCCCGTCGATCAGCAGGCGCAGCCGGCGCGGGAAATCCGCCGCATCCACCAGCACCAGCGGCGTGTGGTGGACATGGGTCAGGCGCCCGTCCGCCGCGACATCGATCAAGCCCGCGCCGGTGCGCTGGGAGCCGGGATCGATGCCGAGGATGCGGGTCACGGCGCGGCTCAGGCCGGCAGCTCGGCGTTGCTGTAGACCGCCTGCACGTCGTCGAGCTCTTCGAGCCGGTCGAGCATCTTGCGCACCTGCTCGGCGGTCTCGCCTTCCACCGCGATGTCGTTGTCGGCGCGGTAGGTGACTTCGGCCAGGTCCGGGGCCAGGCCCGCGGCTTCCATCGCCGTCTTCACTTCCGCGTAGGCGTCCGGCGAGGTGAGCACGTCGATGGCGCCGTCGTCGTAGACCGCGACATCATCCGCACCCGCTTCGATGGCGGCCTCGGTGATGGCGTCCTCGTTGGCGCCTTCGCCATAACTCAGCACCCCGAGCTTCCTGAACATGAAGGCGACCGAGCCTTCCGCGCCCATGTTGCCGCCGTGCTTGCCGAACGCGTGGCGGACCTCGGCCACCGTGCGCACGCGGTTGTCGGTCAGGCAGTCGACGATCACCGCGACGCCGCCCGGCGCGTAGCCTTCGTAGCGGATTTCCTCGTACTCCACGCCTTCAAGCTCACCGGTCGCCTTCTTGATGGCGCGTTCGATGACGTCCTTCGACATGTTGACCGAGAGGCCCTTGTCGATGGCGCTGCGCAGGCGCGGATTGCCGGCGGGATCACCGCCGCCGGTGCGCGCGGCGACCGAAATCTCGCGGATGATCTTGGTGAAAATCCTGCCGCGCTGGGCATCGACCGCGTTCTTGCGGGCTTCGATGGAAGGGCCACGTCCCATGGGGAAACCGTCGTGTTGGCGAAAACGCGGATTTTACGCGATGCCAGCGCCCCGACCGTCATCCCCATGGCGGAAACGCCCGGCCTGCAGGAAGGCCACCGACTGCGCCACCGCCGCATCGGAAAAGATCAGCCCGCTGTGGCTGGCCGGCAGCACGATATGGTCGGCGAGGCCATCGATGCGGGTCTCGGACAAGGCTACGGTGCCGTCGTGCTCGCAGTCGAAACGCGCGACCACGCCACCCAGCCCGCGCGGTTTGCAGCCGGCGATCATCCCCACCTCAAGGCCTGCCGGCAGCGTGCCCGCGCCCGCCAGCAGCAGCGGCAGGTGCTGGCCGAGCATCCGGCGCCCGGCGGGAATGCGCTCGGCCACGCCACCAGCGGCGCGGCTGCCGGCCAGCGGCGAGCCGAGGCAGACCACGCGCCCGATGTCCTGAGTCGTGAGCCGGCGTGCAGCCTCCAGCGCCATCAGCCCCCCCAGGCTGTGCGCGACGACATGGCTGCCGGGTGCGTCGTGCAGGGCATCGGCGACGCGCGACACGGCGCGGTCGGTGTCTTCCAGCACGCTGTAGTAGCCGAGCGCGCGGACCCCGAAGCCGTGGCTGCCGAGGCGCGTGGCGAACCAGCGCATCGCCGGGGCGTGCATCCACAGGCCGTGGAGAAGAAGGACGCGCGGTTTGTGCGGAGCCATGGATGCCTGCCTGCGACGCGCACGCGCCGCCTCATGCATCAGATGGGTTTGCGCAGGATGAACTCAAGGTCGCGCGCCTCGCCGACCGGGTAGAGGTATTCGCCAGCCTTCTCGTAACCGTGCCGCGCGTAGAAGCGCTGCGCACCGAAGTTCTCGCTCCACACACCGATCCACAGCGCGTGCGGGCCGTTGCGGCGCATCCAGCCTTCGGCTTCGGCGAACAAGCGCGCGCCCCAGCCGCCGTTCTGCACCGAGCGGCGCAGGTACAGGCGTTTCAGTTCCAGATCACCGGCCTGCACTTCGTCGTGCGGCAGGCCGCAGGGCCCGGCGAAGGCGAAGCCCTGCAGCGCGCCGGCCGTGTCTTCAAGCACCCAGGCGGCGGCGCCCTGCTCGTCGAGCGCGTCGCGGTATTTCTCCGGCGCGTAGGCGAAGTCGAGGTGCCAAGCCAGGTCATCCGGCGTGTAGAGGTGGCCGAAGGTCTCGACGAAAGTGTCGCGGGAAATCGCCGACAGCGCTTCGGCATCGGCGGCGCTGGCGCGGCGGATCGACAGGCTCATGCGTGGGTCAGCATCAGGCAGTAGCCGTCGGGATCGAGTAGGCGGAACTCGCCGTCCGGGCAATAGGGAGGATGCGACATCGGCCCCACTTCCATGCCCTTCTCGGAGAGCTCGGCATGCTTGGCGGCGATGTCGGGGAAGTAGATGTAGAACAGCACGCCCTGCGCATCGCGCGCGATGGGCGCGTCGGCCAGCGTGACCATCAGGCCCGCGAAACCGGATTGCAGGAAGGCCCAGCACAGCCGGCCTTCCGGCGCGTAGGTCTGCACCGCTTCGAAACCCAACTGCTCGTAGAACGCGATCGAACGCCCCACGTCCGCCACATGCGCCATCGCGGTGCAGCGGACGGGCGGGTTGGGGTTCACTTCGGCGCCTTCTCGCGCACGCGGACATGCACTTCCGCCAGCTGCGCGTCCGGGATCGGCGACGGTGCGCCAGTCATCAGGCATTGCGCACCGGTGGTCTTGGGGAAGGCGATGACGTCGCGGATCGATTCGGTGCCGGCCATCAGCGCGGCGATGCGGTCGATGCCGAAGGCGATGCCGCCGTGCGGCGGTGCGCCGTACTTGAGCGCGTCGAGCAGGAAGCCGAACTTGGCGCGCTGCTCGTCCTCGCCGATGCCGAGCAGGTCGAACACTGCGCTCTGCATCTGCGGGCGATGGATGCGGATGGAGCCGCCGCCGATCTCGTTGCCGTTGAGCACCATGTCGTAGCCACGGCTGACCGCGGTGCCGGCGTTGGCGCGCAGGTCGTCGATGCTGTCCACCGCCGGCGCGGTGAAGGGGTGATGCAGGGCGACGTGGCGCTGTGCGTCCTCGTCCCATTCAAACATCGGGAAATCGGTGATCCAGAGCGGCTTCCAGCCGTCTTCGACCAGACCCAGGTCCTTGCCGAGCTTCAGGCGCAGCGCGCCCATGAAATCGCTGGCGACCTTGTACGACGCGGCGCCGAAGAAGATCGCATCGCCATCTTGCGCGCCGGTGGCTTCGAGGATGCCGGCCAGCGCGTCGTCGGAAAGGAACTTGGCGATCGGCGAGTTGATGCCGTCGCGGCCCTTCGCCGCGTCTTCCACCTTCATCCACGCCAGACCCTTGGCGCCGTACTTGGCGACGTGCGCGCCGAGCTCGTCGATCTGCTTGCGCGAGAGCGCCACGCCACCCGGCGCACGCAGCGCGATGACGCGGCCGTCCGCGCTGGCGGCGACATCGGCGAACACCTTGAACTCGCTGTCCTTGACCAGCTCCGCGACATCGGCGAATTCCAGTGCGATGCGCAGGTCCGGCTTGTCGGAACCGTAGCGGCGCATCGCCTCGGCATAGGTCATGCGCGGGAACTGCGCGGCCAGCTCGACGCCAACCACTTCGCGGAACACGTCGCGGATCATCGCCTCGACGGTGTCCTGCACGTCGCGTTCCTCGACCCAGGCGAACTCCATGTCGAGCTGGGTGAATTCCAGCTGGCGGTCGGCGCGCAGGGCCTCGTCGCGGAAGCAGCGCGCGATCTGGTAGTAGCGGTCGAAGCCCGCCATCATCAGGATCTGCTTGAACAGCTGCGGGCTCTGCGGCAGCGCGTAGAACTCGCCTTCGTGCATGCGCGCCGGCACCAGGAAGTCACGCGCGCCTTCCGGCGTGGCCTTGGTCAGGATCGGCGTTTCGATGTCCTGGAAACCGCGTGCATCCAGCCATGCGCGCAGCGCGCTGACCAGTTTGGTGCGGGTGCGCATCTTGCGCTGCATGTCTGGGCTGCGCAGGTCCAGGTAGCGGTACTGCAGGCGGATGTCCTCGCCCGGTTTTTCGTGGTGATGGAACGGCAGCGGCTCGGCCTTGTTGAGCAGCTCGATCCTCTCGGCCAGCACTTCGACGCGGCCGGTGCGGATCTTGTCATTGATGCTGTGGCGGGCGCGCACGGTGCCGGTGATGCGCAGGCAGTCCTCGTAGCCGACCTGCGCGGCCACCGCCAATACCTCGGCATTGCCGGCGGCGTCCGACGGCTCGGCCACGACCTGGACGATGCCCTCGTGGTCACGCAGGTCGATGAATACCAGGCCGCCCATGTTGCGGGCGACATCGGCCCAGCCGCAGAGGGTGACGGTCTGGCCGATCAGCGATTCGTCGATCAGGCCGCAGAAATGGGTACGCATGGGAGCTCCGGAACACGTGATGCACGGGCCTTGGCACCCGCGCGAGCCGGCCATTTTAGCCGCCCGCGGCGCTCAGTCGCCCTTGGCGGCCGGCGCGGGGCTGGCCGGCTTGGATTCGCTGGCGGCGGCGGGCTTGGCGCCCTCCCCGCCTTCGCCGGCCAGATTGCGCTTCTTGTCGCCATCCTTCTTGAAGTCGGTCTCGTACCAGCCGCCCCCGGCCAGCCGGAAGCTGGGCGCGGTCAGCTGGCGACGCACGCCACCTTCGGCACCGCAGTGCGGGCAGATGGTCGGGTCGGCATCGGAGAGCTTCTGCAGCTTGTCGAAGTGGTGGCCGCAGGCGTCGCAGGCGAAGGCGTAGATGGGCATGGCGAAGCGTTTTCGGGATATCTGCGGGAAGTGTGGGGATGACCGTGCGTGCCATCAAGCCCGGCGCGTGGATGCGGCGATGCAGCCGCGGGCCCGTGTGCTCAGTCCCCGCCCTCGGGGTGCCGCGCCCGCCATTCGGCCAAGGCCTTGCGGTAGCGGGCCAGCGCATCGCTGTAGAGGTCGTTGATGCAGGGATCGCAGCCGCTGTCGCAGCAGTCGGAGGGCAAGGGCGCTTCCGGTGGCTGCGGGCGTGGATCGGGATTGATGGGCGATGTCGGCGTCGTCATGGCCATGGATTATCCATGCCGCGCCGGGCGTTCATCTCCATGCCATCGCCCGCGGCCTACCATCGCCTCATCCCCTGTCGAGCCAAGCCCATGACCGCACGCCCTTCCCTGCAGATCCTCGCCGCCGCCCTGCTCGCCGTGGGTTTCATCGGCGCCGGCTGGCTGGCCGGGCGCGGCATGCAGCAGCTGCGCACCGGCGACCGCTACGTGACCGTCAAGGGTTCGGCGGAAAAGGATGTCGATGCGGACCTGGTGGTGTGGCCACTGGCCCATTTCACTAGCGGCAACGACCTGGCCGATGTGCAGCGCGGGCTTGAAGCCAACACCCAGACGATCCGCGCGTTCTTCACCAGCGCGGGCTTCACCGATGACGAGATCGTCGTCGCGCCGGCCAGCCTGGAAGACCGCTGGGCCTATGCCTACGGCGAGAACCGCCCGCCCGAGCGCTACCGCTACTCGACCACGGTGACCCTGCGCACCGGCAAGGTGGCCAAGGCGATGGCCGCGCTGCGCCGCACCGGCGACCTGCTGGCCAAGGGCGTGATGCTGGGCGGCAGCGGCGGCGAAGGCGCCTCTGGCGGACCGGATTTCGACTACACCCAGCTCAACGCGATCAAGCCGGCGCTGATCGCCGAGGCGACCGCCAACGCGCGCAAGTCGGCGGAACAGTTCGCCAAGGATTCCGGCGCGCGCATCAGCGGCATCCGCACCGCCAACCAGGGCGTGGTGTCGATCGACAACCGCGACGCCGGCAGCCCGCAGGTCAAGCGCGTACGCGTGGTGACGACGGTCGAGTACTTCCTGAAGGACTGACGCGCCGCGCGCTCACCAGCCCCACGGGGTCGGTGGTGGCGCCACCGGCCGGGTGAGGTCGAATTCGACCCGGAACAGCCGGCCGTTCGGGCGCGACAGTTCGTACACGAACGCCTTGGGGTGGACCACCATCGCCCAGGTGTTCTCGACCGAGGCGTTCAGGCCGCCGCGCCTGAAAATGGCGATGGAATCGGCATCCACCGGAAAGGCCTGGCGTGCGGCGCTGCCGGCGGAGGCGCTGTCACCGCCGTACATCGTCATGGCATCGGGCGTGCCGTCTTCGTGGCGATGGTCGTGCTTGAGGCGCAGGCCGCCCGCGGTGCGGGTCAGGATCCAGGTGCGCGAGCGGTCGTCGCCGACATGGAAAGGAATTTCGATGCGCGAAGCCGGCGATTCGCAGCCGCGCACATGCATCACCAGCCGCTGGCCTTCGAAGGGATCGGGCGTGGCGGACTTCGGTTCGTTGGCGACGATGCGGCCTTCGTAGGCTTTCCCGCAATGCGTGGCGATGGCGGCGAGGAAGGCATCGGCGGGTGCGACGGGCTTGGTGGCGGGTGGCGTGGCGCAGGCGGCCAGCGCGAGCACGGCGACGGGAGTGAGCAGTGTCTTCATGCTCCCAACCTAGCCGCGCGATGCCGCGCTGGCAAACCGCTCAGGCGCGGCGCAGCGCCCAGAACGGGAGTTCACGACGGGTGCTGAAGCCCATCGCCTCGTACAGCGACTGGGCCCGTGTGTTGCGCGGACTCACGTGCAGGAAGGGCTGCCGATCTTCATCGAGCAGGCGGTTGTTGAGCCAGGCGGTGAGCCGCCGCGCCAGGCCGCGCCCGCTGAAATCGGGATGCGTGCAGATCGCGCTCAACTCGCGGGAACCGTGCGCGCCAAGACGTTCGCCGATCATCGCCGCGAGCCGCGGATCGCCTTCGCCATCCTGCAGATAGATGCCGAAGTAGCGACCGAGCGCCATCGTGCGCGGGCGGAAGTAATGCGGATAGACCAACGCGGTGAGCGCGAGCACGTCGGCCTGCTGCGCGGCATCGACCAGCGGCACGATGTCGGGGCCGTCGATGACCGGCATCGGCGCATCGCTTTGCATCTGCGCCAGCATCTCCAGCGGCTCAAGCTGCCAGCGCGCGGACAGCCGCGACGGCGCCACGCCCAGCATCAACGCGGTGTCGCCGGCCGGCAGCAGCGCGTCCAACGCGGATTCCGCATCGACCTCTCCATGCGGGATGCCGAGGAAGGGCGCGATGTCGGCGGGATAACGCCGCACCTCGCCGGCCCACAGCGCGAGTTCGCCATGCAGGTCGGTGAGCGCGGTCCAGAACGGATTGTCGAGCGGATGCGCGGTGACCATGCCGCAAGCCTGCGCGCGTCAGCCGTACAGCGCGAGCAACTCGGCTTCGGCCTGCTCCAGCTCGGCACGCAGCTGCATCTGCGTGCGGCCGAGATCGGCGACCTTGCCGGCATCGGAATAGACCACCGGGTCGGCCATCTGCGCCTCGCATTCGGCCAGTTTTTCCTCCAGCCGGGCGACGCGGGCCTCGGCCTGCCCCAGCTTGTGCGGGTTGACCTTGGCGGCTTTCTTCGCCGGCGCGGGCGGCGGCGCGACAGGTGCAGGCGCGGCGGTGGGTTTCGCTGCCGGCGTCTTGTCCTCGCCGGGCGCGGGGCGCGAGCGCAGCCACGCGGCGTAGTCGTCCAGATCGCCGTCGAAGGGTTCGACCACGCCATCGTGGACGCGCCAGTATTCGTCGCTGACCAGGCCGATGAGATGGCGGTCGTGCGAGACCATGACGATCGCGCCTTCGAAATCACTCAATGCCTCGGCCAGCGCTTCGCGCATTTCCAGGTCGAGGTGGTTGGTGGGCTCGTCGAGCAGCAGCAGGTTGGGCTTGTTCCAGGCCAGCAGCGCCAGCGCGAGACGCGCCTTCTCGCCGCCGGAGAAGTTGTCGATGCTCTCGAACGCGCGGTCGCCGGGGAACTGCCAGCCACCGAGGAAATCGCGGAATTCCTGCGTCGCGGTGTTCGGCGCGAGTTCCTTGAGGTGGTCGATGGGCGAGGTACCCGCCACCAGCGACTCCACCGTGTGCTGCGCGAAGTAGCCGATGCCCAGGTCCGGATGCGCGACGCGCTCGCCGGCCATCGGCGGCAGTTCGCCCACCAGCGTCTTCACCAGCGTGGACTTGCCGGCACCGTTGACGCCGAGCAGGCCGATGCGGTCGCCCGCCTCCAGCGCGAAGCCGACGTTGTCGAGGATGCGCGCGTCGGGTCCGTAGCCGGCATCGACATGCCGCAAGGACAGCAGCGAATTCGGCAGCCGCACCGGCTCCGGCAGGGTGATCGACACGCCGCGCTCCACCCGCACCGCCTCGGTGCCGGCCAGTTTTTCCAGGCGCTTCATGCGGCTCTGCGCCTGCCGCGCCTTGCTCGCCTTGGCCTTGAAGCGGTCGATGAAGCTCTGCAGGTGGGCGCGCTCGACCTGTTCCTTTTCGAAGGCGATCTGCTGCTGGCGCAGGTGCTCGGCGCGCTGGCGCTCGAAGGCGGTGTAGTTGCCGACGTAGAGCTTCGCCTTGCCGTCGTGCAGGTGCAGGATGTGGGTGGTGACGTTGTCGAGGAACTCGCGGTCGTGCGAGATCACCAGCAGCGTGCCGTCGTAGCGGCGCAGCCAGTCTTCCAGCCAGACCACGGCATCGAGGTCGAGGTGGTTGGTGGGTTCGTCGAGCAGCAGCAGGTCGCTGGGCGTCATCAGCGCGCGCGCCACGTTCAGGCGCACCCGCCAGCCGCCGGAGAAATCGGCGACGGCGCGTTCGTGGGTGTCGGCGCTGAAGCCGAGGCCGTGCAGCAGTTTGCCGGCGCGTGCTTCGGCGTCGTAGCCGTTCACCTCGGCCAGCCGGTGGTGCGCTTCGGCGACGGCTTCCCAGTCTTCGGCGGCCATCGCGTCGCGTTCGGCGCGCACGGCGGCATGCAGATCGCCATCGCCCGAGAGCACGAAGTCCAGCGCCGGGTCCGGCAGGTGCGGGGTTTCCTGCGCCACGCTGGCGATGCGCGCCTTGCCCGGCAGGTCCAGGTCGCCACGGTCGGGCTCGACCTCGCCCAGCAGGGCCGCGAACAGGGAGGATTTGCCGGCGCCGTTGCGGCCGACCACGCCGACGCGGTAGCCGGCGTGCAGCGCCAGGTCGACATCGGACAGCAGCAGGCGTTCGCCGCGCCGCAGGGCGAAATTGCGGAAGGAAATCATCGCCCTATTGTAAGCGGGCTCAGTCCGCGCTTCCCCGGTGGACATGGCGATGGTGCGGGTGCTTGATCCACTTCACCTTGACCGCCGGATCGACCGCCAGCAGCGCGTCCACCAGCTCGTTGGCGTACCAGTGGATGGCGTCGAAGGCGTCCTGCCCGTGCGAGTGCAGGTAGACCGACAGCGCCGGCTGGCCGCCGCGGCGGTCCTCGGCATACATCCAGATGCCGCCTTCGTAGACGATGGCACGCGGCACGCCATCGACAAGACGCGTATCGGCGGTCTTGCTGGCGAGCCAGGCGTGGACGGCATTCCTCACTTCATCGGGCCGGGTGGTCCACGGTTGCGCTTCCAGCAGCACGTCGTGATGGTCGTTCCAGCGCCAGCGGTGGCTGCCCCAGCCGTAATCGAGCGGCCAGCGCAAAGGAGTGCGGGGACGGTAACGGGCCATGGCGGTTCCTGCTCGATGGGGATGACGATTCAGTGGATGACGAAGAGGAGCGCGAGCAGCACGGCGGCTTCGCCCATCTCGACCAGTGCGCCCAGCGTATCGCCGGTAAAGCCGCCGAGCCGCTTCATGCAGGCCTGCCGCCAGCCGATGAAAACGAGCAGCGACATCGCCAAGCCCACCCATGCAGCGATGCCGCAGGCGACGACCACCGCCAGCGCAAGCAGCAACGCCACCATGTTCCCTGCACGCGACGCGCCCGTGAGCGCGCTGCCCATGCCCTGCCCGCGCGCATAGGGCGTGGTGATGAAGGCCAGCACCGGCCATGCGCGCCCGATGAGCGGCGCGGCGAGCAGCAGGGGCCAGGCATCGCGCGGCAGGCTGGCCAGCGCGGCGAATTTCAGCAACAGCAGCAGCACCACGGCGGTCACCGCCATCGGGCCGCTGCGCGGATCCTTCATGATCGCCAGCGTGCGTTCGCGGTCGCCGAGGCCACCGACCCAGGCATCGGCACTGTCGGCCAGCCCATCCAGATGCAGCGCGCCGGTCAGCCCGACCCAGGCCAGCAGCAGCACGGCGGCGGCGAGCAACGGCGGCGCATCGCGCAACAGCCACGACAGGCCGCACAGCAGCGCACCGATCAACAGGCCCACCAGCGGATAGAACGGCAGCGAGCGCTTCGCCGCCGCGGCATCGGCGAACACGCGCGTCGGCACCGGGATGCGGGTCAGGAAACCGATCGCGTGCAGCAGCGCGTTCATGCCGCGCGGGCCGGCAGGCGGCGTTCGGTGGCGACCTGCCACGCCAGGCGATGCAGGCCGGCATGCGGCACGTCGATGCCGGCCATGTCGCCGTAATCGCGCATTTCCACCAGGCAGCGCAGCAGGCGGATGGCGCCGCCATGGGTGATGACGAGGACGCGTTCGCCCGCTGCCGGCGCGTGTGCGTCCAGCGCGGCGCACAGGCGCAGGGCGAAGGCGTGGAAGGTCTCGCCACCGGGTGGCGGATGCGCCACCGGGTCGCGCCAGAAGGCGGCGAGCGCATCGCTCTGTTCTTCGGCGAGCTGTTCGATGGGTACGCCCTGCCAATCACCGAAGTGGTATTCGGCCAGGCGCGAGTCGGTGGTGAGCGGGAGGCCGCGTGCATCGGCCAGTTCGCGCGCGAAGGCGACGCAGCGCCGCATCGATGACGAGACGATGCGGTCCCATTCGCGCCCCGCCACCGCTTCGCGCATCTGCGACCAGCCGAGCGGGCTCAGCGCGTCGTCCAGCTGTCCGCGATAGCTGCGCTGGCCGGTGTCGCCGTGGCGCAGCAGGTCGAAGCCGGCATCGATCATCACCGTCTCACTCCGACACGCCGGCCTGCTCGAACGTCGTCATGCCGTTGTGCAGCGCGCAGGCGAGGCGCAGCAGCGGCACCGCGGCGGCCGCGCCGCTGGCTTCACCGAGGCGCATGTCGAGGTCGAGCAGCGGGCGGGCGTCGAGCGCGTCCAGCAAGGCGCGATGGCCGCGCTCCTGCGAACGGTGCGCGAACAGCAGCCACGGCCTCAGCTGCGGCTGGATGCGGCTGGCGGCCAACGCGGCGGCGGTGCTGATGAAGCCATCCACCAGCACCGGCAGACCAGCCTGCGCGGCGGCGATGTAGGCACCGGCGAGCGCGGCGATTTCGAAGCCGCCGAGCCGGCGCAGCACGTCCAGCGGCGATGCGGCCTCGCGGTGCAGCGCCAATGCGCGTGACACGACCTCGATCTTGTGGCGGATGCCGGCCGCATCCAGCCCGGTGCCGGCGCCGGCGAGCGCGTCCGGCGCGACATCAAGCAGGGCACAGGCCAGCGCGGTCGCGGCAGTGGTGTTGCCGATGCCCATCTCGCCACCGATGAACAGCTGCGCGCCGTCGGCCAAGGCCAGCCGCACGCTTTCTCGACCGGCATCGAGTGCCTGTGCGAGTTGCATCTCGTCCATCGCCGGGGCGACGCAGAAGTTGGTGGATGACGTGGCGATGCACGCGCGACGCACGCCGTCGATCTCGCCCGGGTCATTGACCGTGCCCAGGTTCACCACCTCCAGCCGCGCATCGAGTGAACGCGCCAGCACGCTGATCGCCGCGCCGCCACTGGCGAAGTTACGCACCATCTCGCCGGTCACCGCCTGCGGGAAAGCCGAGACGCCCTCCTCCGCCACGCCGTGATCGGCGGCGAACACGCTGATCCACACCCCATCGACCGTGGGCGATGCGCTGCGTTGCAGCCCGGCCAGGTGGATCGCGGCGTCCTCCAGCGCACCGAGCGAGCCCGGCGGTTTGGTCAGGCGCGACTGGCGCTGGCGCGCGGCGTCTTCAGCGGCGGCATCGGGTGATGCGCAGGGGTGCGCGGTCCAGTCGAACACGGCGGTCGATTCCATTCAGAGGCTTCCTTTCAAGGCCAGCGGCAGGCCGGCCGCGACGAACACCACGCGCTCGCAGCGCACGGCGAGTTGTTGATGCAGGCGTCCCGCCTCGTCGACGAAGCGGCGGCTCAGCGCGCCCATCGGCACGATGCCGAGGCCCACTTCATTGCTGACGAAAATGAGTCCGCCGGGCAGCGTGGACACGACATCCAGCAACGCATCGCGTTCCGACACAAAACGTGCCTCGTCTTCGAGGCACAGCAGGTTGGACAGCCACAGGGTCAGGCAATCGACCAGCAGCAGGTGACCGGGTGATGCGTGCCTGCGCAGCACATCGGCGAGCGCGAGTGGTTCCTCGACGCAGCCCCACGACACCGGCCGCCGCGAACGATGGTGCGCGATGCGTTCCGCCATCTCGCCATCCCGCGCCTGCGAGGTGGCGATGTAGGTGACGGCCATGCCGCTGTCGGCGGCCCAGCGCTCGGCCAGCGCGCTCTTGCCCGAACGCGCGCCGCCCAGGATCAGGCTGCGCATGAGGTGATGCCCATGAGTCGCTCCAGCAGGCGGGTGTCGAGATGGTCTTCCACCGCATCGGCCAGGCGCTCGATGCCGGCTTCGCGCTGCGCGTGCAGGTCGATGGCTTCGGCATCTTCCACGCCGGCCCAGCGCAGCAATGCATCCAGCGCGGCGGGCGTGTCGAACACGCCATGCAGATAGCTGGCGAAGATCTGGCCATCGGCGGAGAGCGCACCGTCCGCGCGTCCATCGTCCAATGTGATCGGAGCGGCATCGAAGGCCGGGCCGTGGCTTTCGCCGCAGTGGATCTCGTAGCCGCGCACGTTGGCTTGCGCATCGCCCAGGCGGAGCACGCCTTCGACATTGCGCAGCTGCTTGGAGGGCGCGAGCGTGGTTTCGAAATCGAGCCAGTCGAAACCTTCGCTGCTGCCCGCCTCGCCTTCGATACCCTGCGGATCGTGGATGGCGCGACCGAGCATCTGCAGCCCGCCACAGATGCCGACCAGTTTTCCGCCATAACGGAGATGGTGCTGCAGGACTTCCTGCCAACCATTCGCGCGCAGCCAGGCGAGATCGGCGCAGGTGGATTTGGAGCCCGGCAGGATGATCAGATCGCAGGGCGGCGGCGTGTCACCGGGCCCAACGAAGCGCACCTCCACCTGCGGATGCGCACGCAGCGCATCGACATCGGTGTGGTTGCTGATGCGCGGCAACGCCGGCACGCAGACGCGCAGGCGGGCATCGGTTTTGTGGACGGCTTCGCGCGGCAGCGCGTCCTCGGCTTCCAGCTGCAGGCCGTGCAGATAGGGCAGCACGCCGATCACCGGCTTGCCGGTTTCGCGTTCCAGCCAGTCCAGCCCCGGTTGCAGCAGCGCGATGTCGCCGCGGAACCGGTTCACCACGAAGCCGGCGACGCGCGCGCGTTCGCTCTCCGACAGCAGCGCGAGGGTGCCGACGAAATGCGCGAAGACGCCGCCGCGGTCGATGTCGGCGATGAGGATCACCGGGCAATCCACCGCCTCGGCGTAGCCCATGTTGGCGATGTCGCGTGCGCGCAGGTTGATCTCGGCCGGGCTGCCCGCGCCTTCGACCAGCAACAGCGCGTGCGCCGCGGCCAGCCGCGCGTGCGAAGCCAGCACCGCCTGCATCGCCACCTGTTTGTAGGCGTGGTAGCCGACCGCATCCTTGTTGCCGATGGCGCGCCCGTGCAGGATCACCTGCGCGCCGGTGTCGCTGTTGGGCTTGAGCAGCACCGGGTTGAAATCGGTATGCGGCGCGACGCAGGCGGCCTGCGCCTGCACCGCCTGCGCACGCCCGATTTCGCCGCCATCCACCGTCACCGCGGAATTGAGTGCCATGTTCTGCGGCTTGAACGGCACCACGTCGATGCCGCGCCGATGCGCCCAGCGACACAACGCGGTGACCAGCGCGCTCTTGCCGGCATCCGAGGTGCAGCCCTGCACCATCAGCACGTTCGCGCTCATGCAAGCTCACCGCGCGCGTGGATGTCGGCGAGTGCGACATCGAGTCGCGCGAGTTCGGCGTCATCGGCAGCCAATCCGAAGCGCAGACTCATCGGTAGGTCGAACAGCCGGGTCAGGATGCCGCGACGGCACAGCGCCTCGTGCAAGGCGGATGCACGCGCATCGCATCGCCACTGGAAGAAAGCGCTGCCGGCGGTCGGCGGCAGGCCGTGGTGCGCAAGCAACCCGGCCAAGCGTGCGCTGCGCTCATGCAGCCAGTCGCGCTGCGAAGCCTGCCAGCCGCTGTCGGCCAATGCCTGCGTCAGCGCCCAGCGCGTCGGTCCGGTCAGCGTCCACGGGCCCAGCCGTTCGCGCATCGCGTTGAGCAGCGCGGGCGATGCGCAGACGAAGCCCGCACGCGCGCCGGCCATGCCGAAGAATTTGCCGACAGAGCGCAGCACGACCAGTCCTTCGCGCGTGGTGTCGGCGCACAGGCTGTGTGCGGGCGTGGCATCGATGAAGGCTTCGTCGACCAGCAGCCAGCCGCCTTTCGCCTGCAGTCGTGCATGCAGCGCGAGTAGCTCATCGCGCGTGAAGGTGTCGCCACCGGGGTTGTTGGGATGGATGAGGATGACGACGTTGAACGCGGCGTCCGCATCCAGCAATTGTGCGGCGGGCAGCGGCTCGACCTCATGCCCGGCCTGCCGCCACGCATGCGCGTGTTCCGCGTAACCGGGCGCGATGACGCCGACGCGCGATCGCGCGTGCAGGCGCGGCAGGGCCTGGATCGCCGCCTGCGAACCGGCGACCGGCAGCAGGTCGGGTGCGCCGTAGTAGTCACGCGCCGCTTCGATCAGGCCGTCGTCGTCTTCCGGCAGGCGATGCCAGGCACGCGGTGGAATGGGCGGCACCGGCCACGCGCGCGGACTGATGCCGGTGGACAGGTCCAGCCATTTGTCCGGCGCGATGCGGTACTCGCGCGCCGCACGCAGCAGGCGGCCGCCGTGCTCAAGCATGGGCCAGCCTCCACGCCAACTGCGCCGCAGCGGCCACGATCAGCCACAGCAGCACGCCACGCCGCACCAGCCGCAGCGCAGCGGAGATGGATGCTGCATCGGCATCGCGGCCTTCGCCCAGCGGCGGACGTAGCATCATCTCGCCGTGGTACGGCGCCGGGCCACCGAGGGCCACGCCAATCGCGCCGGCACCCGCCGCCATCACCGGGCCGGCATTCGGGCTCTTCCACGCGCTCGCCTGCGTGCGCCAGCAATGCAGCGCGCGCAGGAAGCGGCCGCACAGCGCATAGGTCAGCGCGGTCAATCGCGCCGGGACCAGGTTCAACAGATCGTCGATGCGCGCCGCCGCCCAGCCGAAGCGCAGGTAACGCGCGTTGCGGTAGCCCCACATCGCATCCAGCGTGTTCGCCAGCCGGTACAGCACGGCGCCGGGCGCACCCAGCAGCGCGAACCAGAACAGCGCGCCGAACACCGCATCGCAGCCGTTCTCCAGCACCGATTCGGTGGCGGCGCCGGCGACCTGCGTCGGCGTGAGCGCATCGACATCGCGGCTCACCACGCGCCCCACCGCCGCGCGTGCGGCTTCGATGTCATCGCCATGCAGGGCATCGATCACCGGCCGCGCGTGTTCGCTCAGGCTGCGCAGCCCGATGCAGGCGTACAGCACGAGCGCCGACAGCACCCAGGCAAGCCACGGCGCAACCGCATCCAGCCATCGCACCAGACAGAAGCACAGCGCGACCGGTGGCGGCACCGCGAGCATCCACGCCAGTCCGCCGCGCCATTTCGCATCGCCATGCAGCAGGCCTTCGATGCGCGTGGCGAGACCGCCGAACATCACCAGCGGGTGCACGCGACGCGGCTCGCCGGCCATCGCATCCAGCAGCACCGCGGCGAGCATGGCCAGCGCGGTCATCGCTTACAGCTCGATGCCCTTCTGCGCCATGATCCCGGCCTTGAACGCATGCTTGACCAGGCGCATCTCGGTCACCGTGTCGGCGGCTTCGATGAGTGCATCCGGCGCGCCACGCCCGGTGATCACCACGTGCTGGCGTTCCGGCCGCGCGGCGAGCGCGGCGACGACAACGGCCACGTCGATGTATTCCTTGACCAGCGCGATGTTGAGTTCGTCCAGCAGCACGAAATCGACGCTTGCATCGGCCAGCATCGCCTTAGCCGCAGCCCACGCCGCCTGCGCGGAGGCGATGTCGCGCTCGCGGTCCTGGGTCTCCCAGGTGAAGCCATCGCCCATCACGTGATAGGCCAGCTCATCGGGCTCGAAGCGGCGGAAGAAGGCTTCTTCCCCCGTCGAGAAACTGCCCTTGATGAACTGCACCACGCCGCAGCGGAAGCCGTGCCCGAGCGAGCGCGCCAGCATGCCGAAGCCCGACGAACTCTTGCCCTTGCCGTTGCCGGTGTTGACCACCACCACGCCACGGTCGATCGTGGCCTTGGCGATGCGGCGGTCGACCAGTTCCTTCTTGCGCTGCGCGCGTTCGCGGTAGCGCTCGTCGGGGCTCAGCGGATCGTCGCGCACCGATCAGGCCCGGGCGATGTGGGTGCGGTCGTCGCGACGCAGCGCCATCACGCCCGCATACGCGGCCAGGCCGGCGACGATGTAGGTCATGGTGACGCGCACGAACAGCGGGCCCCACTGGCCGACGCGGCTGATGTACTCGGCGAAATGCGGCTCGGCATAGCGACCGCCCAGCCAGTAGAACGCGCCGTTGGAGATCAGGAACGACACCGTCGCCGCCACGAAGCCCACGCCCAGCGCACCGGCCAGCGACCTGGTTTCAAGACGCAGGCGCGGCGCATAGAAACGGCCGGCGTACCACAGCGCGGCATAGGCCAGCAGCAGGAAGCCATAGCTCGGCGTCACGCAATAAGCCTCGAAGAAACTCAGGCCGCGCAGGCTGACCGCGATGTAGTCGATCACCACCGCCAGCAGCAGGTAGCCGGCGAAGGCCGCATGGCGGCGCAGGAACAGGCCACCCAGGAAGAACACCGCCATCGAGGCATCCTGCAGGTGCAGCACGCTGCCGATGTGGTGGAAGCGCGTGAGCGTCATCGCCAGCACCAGGGCGGCGGCAACGATGAGTTGATTGCGAAGGTTCTCGGTTTTCATGGCGATGTCTCCCAGGGGGGGCGGCTCAGAGGCCGCGGTAGCGCAGGGTCAGCAGCCAGGTGCGGCCCGGCTGGTTGAAGAAGGCGGCGGTCTCGAACTTCCGGTCGAAGACGTTTTCCACCGCGAGTTGCAGCTTCCATGCCGGGTCGAACTTCCAGCCCAGGCGCAGGTCGGTGCTGGCATAACCGCCCAGCGGACGCTGGTTGCGCAGGTCATCATAGCGACGGCCCGCACCGGTCACGCTCGCGCCGACATCCAACGTGCCGAACGTGCGGTCCAGGTCGATGCGGCCGCTGCGGTGCGCACGACGCGGCAGTTCGAAACCGTCGTAGCCCTTGCTCGCGTTCTCCGGATCCAGCCAGGTCAGCGCGCCATGCAGGTTCCAGCCGGCCAGTGCGGTGTCGCCGGTCAACTCCACGCCACGGATGCGCGCGCGATCCACGTTGCCCGGCGCGAAGATCGACGCATCGAACGCGATCAATCCGTCGATGCGCGTCTGGTAGGCGTTGATGCCCCAGCGTGACTTGCCATGCGTGCCGCGCAGGCCGATTTCCGCGCTCTTTGAGCTCTCGGGCAGCAGGTCGGGGTTGCCGTAGCCGGGGTAGTACAGCTCGTTGAAGGTCGGTGCCTTGAACGCGGTGCTGTAGCTGGCCGACAGCCGCAGCGCATCGGTGAACTGCCAGCCCCATTGCAGGCTGCCGGTGGTCTTGCCGCCGAACTGGCTGTTGTCGTCGCGGCGCGCGGACAGCTGCAGCGCATGTGCGCCGAAGTCCTGCTGCCACTGGCCGAACAGCGCACGGTTGGTGCGGCGGTCCAGCACATAGGCGGTGTCGCTGCTCACTTCGTCGCGGTACCAGTCGAAGCCGGTGACGAAGCGGGCGCTGCCGGCCTTGAAATCGGCCTGCACGCCCGCGAGCCGGCGCACGGTTTCGAAGTTGCTGCGCCATGCGCCATCGTGGAAGTTGTCGCTGAAGTCTTCCGACTGCCCGGCGTTTAACGCCAGCTTGAACGCGTCGCCATTGCGGTAGGTCGCGCGTGCGCCGAGCACCTGCTGGACGATGTCGGCTTCGTTGACGAAGCTGCCGTCGTAATGGTTGCGGCCTTCGGCCCGCAGCGCGTTGCCTTCCAGCTTCCACGCCTCGCCGATATCGAAGCCGCCCTGCGCGCTGATGGAATTGTTGCGGTAGCCGTCGCGATCCAGTTCATACACGAAGCACCCCGCGCCACCCGGCGAAGGCTTGCCGTAGCAGGCATTGATGCCATCGGTCTTCGCGTGCGCCAGGTTGAGCGCATACCACCTGCGCGCGCCGCGACCGGACACGCCGGCGCTCGCCTTCAGCGTGCCCTGGCTGCCGGCGGACACGCTGAATTCCGGGGTGAACGCGCCCTGCGGCTTGCGCGTGAAAATCTGGATGACGCCGCCGATCGCATCCGAGCCGTACAGGCTGGAATACGGCCCGCGCACGATCTCGATGCGCTCGATCTGCTCAAGCGGGATGTCCTGCCACGCCGCGCCGCCCGACGTCGCGGAGCCCACGCGCACGCCATCTATCAACACCAGCGTGTGGTCGGATTCGGTTCCGCGCAGGTAGAGCGAGCTGTTCTTGCCGGCTCCGCCGTTGTTGGACAGGCTGATGCCCGCCTCGCCGCGCAGCAGGTCCTGCAGCGAACCGGCCTGCCGGCGTTCGATCGCCTCGCGGTCGATCACGGTGGTCGAGGCCAGCGCGTTTTCCAGCGTCTGCTCGCCACGGGTGCCGGTCACCACCACGGTGTCGAGCGAGGGCGGGTCGAGGGCGGCTTCGGCCAGCGCGGGTGCGACAGGCAGTGCGGCGGCGATCGCCAGTGCCAGCGCGGCACGGCGGGAAACAGGGTGGAACGAAGTCATCGGGGCTCCTGCGCCGCGCCCATCCGCGCGGCAAAAGGTCTTGGGGAAGACAGCAGGGGCGGCAGACAGTCCGGAGGCGCGGGCGCGGCCGGTGACCGTCCGCACGCCCTCCGCATGTCCGGTTTTCCGCAGGCCGGTCTCCGGGCTCGCAGAAGATGCGTGAAGCATCCGGCGTGGGCCTTCCCATGCATGTGCACAGTGGCGATCCGCGCCCGGGCCGATGGCCCGCCTGCCTACCGTTGCGGGGGCAGCTCCGGAATGGCGCGATGCGCGGACCGGATTCCCGTTTCAGCCACGTCATGTGGCCACCTGAGGCGGCGTGAAGGCTAGCATGGCGGCCCAGCCAAAGACAGCGGACATCCGCATGGACCTGCCCGAACCGCCCCGCCGCATCGTCGTGCTGACCGGCGCCGGCATGTCCGCCGAAAGCGGCATCGCCACCTTCCGCGATGCGCTGACCGGCCTGTGGGCACGCTTCGACCCGGCCGAACTGGCCTGCGAAGACGGCTTCCGGAAGGACCCTGCGCGCGTCTGGGGCTGGTATCGCTGGCGCGCGGCGCAACTGCTCGGCTGCACGCCGAATGCCGGCCACCTCGGCATCGCCGCGTTGCAGGCCACGCACGCGGTCACCGTGATCACCCAGAACGTCGATGACCTGCACGAGCGCGCCGGCAGCCACAGCGTCATCCACCTGCACGGCGAACTGCTGCACTCACGCTGCATCGGCTGCGGCACGACGCGCGACCCGGACCCCATCATCCAGAACCTGCCTGTCGTCCCCGGCGATGGCCGCCTCGAAACACCGCCCGCCTGCGATGCCTGTGGCGAACCGTTCCGCCCCGGCGTGGTGTGGTTCGGCGAAGCGCTGCCCGATGCCGCATGGCAGGCCGCCGTCGACGCGTTGCAGGCCTGCGACCTGCTGGTGGTGATCGGCACCTCGGGACTGGTGCAGCCGGCGGCCTCGCTGCCGGTGCTGGCGAAGCGACTCGGCGTACAGGCCATAGACATCAACCCGCAGCCGACGCCGATCAGCGACATCGCAGACGCGCACTGGCCGATGGGTGCGGGCGAAGGCGTGGCGAAGCTGCAGGCGATGCTGGCGATGCGCTGAGCGGCCACCGCTGCATGGCATCATCCGCCCGACGCAGGGGCTGCCTGCGCGTGCCATCCACGGGGAGGAGCGCCACATGGGGAAGAGGTCGTATCTGAAATGCCTGCTGCTGTCGGTGATGCTGGCCTGGACCACGCATGCCGCGGCCCAGGAGACCGGCACGCTGGTGGTCGACATCAAGCCGTTCCACAGCGAACGCGAGCTGCCGAAGAAAGTCGAAACGCAGTTGAAGAACGGCGGACTGGAATGGGGCCAGCGCAACGGACAACTGGTTTTTTCATCGATGAACAAGCGTTTCATCGATTTCCCGCTCAACCACATGACCCGGTTCGGCCAGTCCGAATCGCTGCAGCTGGCGCCCGGCGAATACACCGTGACCGGCATCGGCCTGAACGTGAGCATGGGCTTCAACCCGCAGAAGATCGTGGACCGCGGCGGCTACATCAACGAGCACGTGATGAAGCTGCACATCGAGGCCGGCAAGACCACCACGCTCAGCATCGACCCGGTGATCTTCCGCGATGGCGCGTTCGTCATCGACATCTACCAGCCCACCCTCAACGCGACGGTGACCGCACCCGATGGCAGCACCTCAGCCGAGCCGGTCGGGTTGAACCGCCAGTCGGAGACATCGGTCAACTGGGGCAAGTACAACGGCCCACTGAAGTTCGTGGCGAAGTGATGCCGCTGCAGGGCTGACGAAGAAACGGGGCCGATGGCCCCGTTCTTCTTGCGCGATGTCACCGCAGCCGCAGCTCAGTGCGCGAAGACCAGCTTGCCGCCTTCGGCATCCACCCTGACCGTATCGCCGTTGCCGAAGCTGCCTTTCAGGATTTCCGATGCCAGCGGGTTCTCGATCTGCTGCTGGATGGCGCGCTTCAACGGACGCGCGCCGTACACCGGGTCGAAGCCGACATTGCCCAGCAATTCGTAGGCCTTGTCGCTCAACTCGATCTTGATGCCGCGCTCGGCCAGCCGCTTCTCCAGCCCGCGCAGCTGGATGCGCGCGATCTCCTTGATCTGCGCCTTGTCCAGCGGGTGGAACACCACGATGTCGTCGAGCCGGTTGATGAATTCCGGGCGGAAATGCGCCTGCACCACACCCATCACCGCCGCCTTCATCTGCGTGTAGGCCTCGGGGGAGTCGTCGCCGGCGAGTTCCTGGATCTGGTGCGAGCCGAGGTTCGACGTCATCACGATCACCGTGTTGCGGAAGTCCACCGTGCGCCCCTGCCCGTCGGTGAGGCGGCCATCGTCCAGCACCTGCAGCAGGATGTTGAAGACATCGGGATGCGCCTTCTCCACCTCGTCCAGCAGGATCACGCTGTACGGCCGGCGACGCACCGCTTCGGTCAGATAGCCGCCTTCCTCGTAACCGACGTAACCCGGCGGCGCACCGATCAGGCGCGACACGCTGTGCTTCTCCATGAATTCGCTCATGTCGATGCGCACCATCGCGTCGCTTGAGTCGAACAGGAATTCCGCCAGCGCCTTGGTCAGCTCGGTCTTGCCCACCCCGGTCGGCCCAAGGAACAGGAACGAACCGCTTGGACGGTTCGGATCACTCAGCCCCGCGCGCGAACGTCGCACGGCATCGCTCACCACCTTGATCGCCTCTTCCTGCCCGACCACGCGCGTGTGCAGCTGCGATTCCATCTTCAGCAGCTTGTCGCGCTCGCCTTCCAGCATCTTGCTGACCGGGATGCCGGTCCAGCGGCTCACGACTTCGGCGATTTCCTCTTCCGTCACCTTGTCCTGCAGCAGCTTGAAGCCGGTGGTCTCGGCTTCCTGCGCGGCCTTGAGCTGCTTTTCCAGCTCTGGCAGTTCGCCGTACTGGATCTCGCTCATCCTGGCGAAATCCTGCGCGCGCTGTGCGGCTTCGAGCGCGGATTTGGCGAGCTCGATCTTCTCCTTGATTTTGGTCGCGCCCTGCAGCGTGGCCTTCTCGGACTTCCAGATTTCCTCGAGATCGTTGTATTCGCGCTCGAGGTGGGCGATGTCGTCTTCCAGGTCCGCGAGGCGTTGTTTGGATGCGTCGTCCTTCTCCTTCTTCAGCGCCTCACGCTGGATCTTGAGCTGGATCAGGCGGCGTTCCTTGCGGTCGAGTTCCTCCGGCTTGGAATCGATTTCCATGCGGATGCGCGAAGCCGCTTCGTCCATCAAATCGATCGCCTTGTCCGGCAACTGGCGGTCGCTGATGTAGCGGTTGCTCAACGTCGCCGCGGCGACGATGGCCGGGTCGGTGATCTCCACGCCGTGGTGCAGCGCGTACTTCTCCTTCAAGCCGCGCAGGATGGCGATGGTGTCTTCCACCGACGGCTCACCCACGAACACCTTCTGGAAGCGGCGCTCCAGCGCGGCATCCTTCTCGATGTACTTGCGGTATTCGTCCAGCGTGGTCGCGCCGATGCAATGCAGTTCACCGCGCGCGAGTGCGGGCTTGAGCATGTTGCCGGCGTCCATCGCGCCATCGGCCTTGCCGGCACCGACCATCGTGTGCAGCTCGTCGATGAACAGGATGATCTGCCCCTCGCTCTTCGACAGATCGTTGAGCACCGCCTTAAGCCGTTCCTCGAATTCCCCGCGGAACTTCGCACCGGCGATCAACGCGCCCATGTCCAGCGACAGCACGCGCTTGCCGCGCAGGCCTTCGGGCACCTCGCCGTTGACGATGCGCTGGGCCAGCCCTTCGACGATGGCGGTCTTGCCCACGCCGGGTTCGCCGATCAGCACCGGGTTGTTCTTGGTCCGGCGTTGCAGCACCTGGATGCAGCGACGGATTTCCTCGTCGCGGCCGATCACCGGGTCCAGCTTGCCCTTCTCGTGGCGCGCGGTCAGGTCAACGGTGTATTTCTCCAGCGCCTGGCGCTGGTCTTCGGCGTTTTCGTCCTGCACTTTCTCACCTCCGCGCATGGTGTCGATGGCGGCTTCAAGCCGCGCCTTGTCCACGCCGGCCGCCTTCAATGCACGGCCGGTTTCGCCGCCGTCATCGAGCGCGGCCAACAGAAAAAGTTCGCTGGCGATGAAGGCATCGCCGCGTTGCTGCGCCAGCTTGTCGGTCACATTCAACAGCCGCGACAGGTCATTGCTGATGCTCACGTTGCCGGCCTGCCCGCTGACCTTCGGCAGGCGCTCGAGCGCTTCGGACAGGCGCTCGCGCAGCAGGGTGATGTTGGCGCCGGCCTGCACCAGCAGCGGGCGCGCACCGCCGCCCTGCTGGTCGAGCAGCGCCATCAACAGGTGGGCGGGTTCGATGATCGAGTTGTCGCGGCCCAGCGCCAGCGACTGGGCGTCGGCGATGGCCTGCTGGAAGCGCGAGGTGAGTTTGTCCATGCGCATGGGAGAGCCTCCGGAATGGGGCACGGATGCGGCCGGCGCGAAGCCGGGCACGCGGCGTGCGATGTCCTCTTCAATGGTGGCGATGCCGCGTTAATTCAACGTCGAAGGCGCTTTCCGGGCCCTCCGCCGCGGCGGTTTTCAGTCGTCGTTGGCCGCCACCGGCATCAGCCAGCCGTGATAGCGCACCAGCCGCCCGAGCAACGGCAGGCGCGCTTCGACCTCGAAGCCGTAGTGGCCATCGTCATCGTGTTCGCGGCAGCGCACCTCATCCAGCCAACTCGCCGGCACGGGCAGGATGCCGAACATCCGCGCGCGCTCGGCCACCCAATGCAGGTCGCTGTCGATGCGGCAGAGCCGGAAGTGGAAGGTGGCCGGGCCCAGCCGCTCGCGCAGCTGGCCGTTGTCGAAACTCAGTCGCGAGCGCATCGGCTTGCCGCCGAACCCGCGCAGCCAGGTTTCCTTCGCGCCACCGGCATCGAACTCCACCGTGATCGGCGCATCGGTCATCGCCGGCGGCAGCCGCATCAGCGCGCCGGCCAGCCGGCCCAGCGGGTTGCGGCCACGCTCCACGCTGAAACGGCCTTCGTAGCGGAACCGGCCCTGTCGCGCGTGCAGCGCCTTGACCTCGGGCGCGAGGTAGTAGAACTCGGCGCCGAGCAGGCGCTGGAACAGGGTCGGCGTCATGCCAGCCACGCGAGCGTGGCGATGCGGCCGCCGATGCCGTCGCGGCGATGCGAGAAGAACGCATCGGCTTCGCGGATGGTGCAGTGGTCGCCGCCGTGGATATCGGCGGGCGCCATGCCTGCGGCGGCCAGTCGACGTCGCGCGAGGGCGTACAGATCGACCTTCCAGTGGCCGGGCCGGGTAGGGGTGAAGGCGGCTTCCGCACCGGCATCGCCACCCACGAAGGCATCGCGGACTTCCGCGCCGATCTCGTAGGCCTGCGGGCCCGCCGCCGGGCCGAGCCAGGCGATGACATCGTGCGGCGCGGTCTTCATCGCCGAGAGCGTCGCTTCCAGCACGCCCGCGGCCAGCCCGCGCCAGCCGGCATGGGCGGCGGCGATCTCGTCACCATCGCGGGCGGCGAACACCACCGGCAGGCAGTCGGCGGTGAGGATGGCCAGCACCACGCCGCGCGTGTCGGTGACGGCGGCATCGGCCTCCGGCTCATCGCCCGCCTCCGAAGCGTCATCGAAATACATCGCCCGTGTGCCATGCACCTGCCGCAGCCAGCGCGGCGCCGAAGGCAGATCCAGCAACCCGCCCAGCTGGCGGCGGTTTTCCAGCGCATCGGCCAATGCGTCGCCGTTGCGCAGGCCCATGTTGAAGGTGTCGAAGGGCGGCTTCGACACGCCCGCGCCGTGGCGCAAGGTGGTCAAGGCATGGACGCCGGATGGCGCCGGCCAATCGGCTTCGATAAACGGACGCGCAGTCACCGCCGCTGCGCTTCGTTGAAGGCGGCGGTGTCGTCACGCATCGCCTTCATCAGCGCGCGCATGTCGGCAGGCACCGGCGCTTCGGCCCGGACCGGCAGGCCGGTGACCGGATGCGCGAATTCCAGCGCCTCGGCATGCAGGGCCTGGCGGCGGAAACCGCGCAAGGCGCCGACCAGTTCCTCGCTGGCGCCCTTCGGCAGCTTGAGCGCGCCGCCGTACAGCGGGTCGCCGATGATCGGGTGACGCAGGTGCTGCATGTGCACGCGGATCTGGTGGGTGCGCCCGGTTTCCAGCCGGCATTCCAGCGCGGTATGGGCGCGGAAGCGTTCACGCAGGCGGTAATGGGTGACGGCGTCGCGGCCGTCCTCGCGCACGGTCATGCGCAGGCGGTCACGCGGATGGCGGTCGATGGGCGCGTCGGCGGTGCCGCCCGAGACCAGCGCGCCGGCGACGACGGCCAGGTACTGGCGATGCACGTCGCGGGCCGAGAGCATCTCGACCAGTCTGGTCTGCGCCGGCAGCGTGCGCGCCACCACCATCACCCCGGAGGTGTCCTTGTCGAGGCGGTGGACGATGCCGGCCCGCGGCAGCGCGTTGAGCGAGGGGTCGCGGTAGAGCAGCGCGTTGACCAGGGTGCCGTCGGGGTTGCCGGCGCCGGGGTGGACCACCAGCCCGGCCGGCTTGTTGATGACGAAGACCGCATCGTCCTCGTACAGGACATCGAGCGGGATGTCCTGCGGCACGGCCTCGGTCTCGATGCCGAGCACCGCGACCAGGGTCACCTGCTCGCCGCCGTAGACCGGATCGCGCGGGCGCGCCGGCTTGCCGTCCAGCAGCGCATCGCCGGACTTGATCCAGCCGGCCAGCCGCGAGCGCGAGAAGTCGGGAAAGAGTTCGGCCAGCACGGCATCGAAACGACGCCCCGCGGCACCGTCGGGGACAACGGCATGCAACGTGCCGGATTCGGGGGTTTTATCGTTCATCAGGATGCGGATCTTCGGCCGGCGGACGTTTTTGCCGGATTCATGCTCCAAAGGCGGGAGCCGGGCCGGCTGGGCTATTATCACCGCTTCCGCACGACTCCCCTGCCGACATGTCCCCACGCTTCGACGCGCGCCCGCTTGCCCGTACCCTGCTGTTGCTGCTGATCGTCGTCTTTGCCGGCAGCGGTTGCGCCCGCATGGGCAAGATGTTCAAGAAGGATGGCCAGAACGAAGGCCTGCCGGTCGAGACGCTGTACGACAAGGCGCACGGCCAGATGGAGCGCGGCAACTACGGCAGCGCCGAGGAAACCTTCAAGCGCCTCATCGCCCAGTACCCGTACGGCCCCTACGCCGAGCAGGCGCTGATGGAAACCGCCTACGCGCAGTACAAGTCCGGCAAGAACGACGAGGCGGTGTCGAGCGTCGACCGCTTCCTGCGGACCTACCCGACCCACAAGAACGTCCCCTACATCTATTACCTGCGCGGCCTGGCCAACCAGGCCCGCAACACGGTGTTCCTGCAGAAGGTGTTCGCGCTCGACATGGCCGGCCGCGACCTGGCCGCGCCGATGCAGGCCTACAGCGACTTCGGCCTGGTGGTCGAGCGCTACGGCAACAGCCGCTACGCCGCCGACGCCCGCGAGCGCATGGTCTTCCTGCGCAACCAGTTCGCGCGCCACGAGCTCAACACCTCGGTCTACTACCTGCGCCGCGGCGCCTGGGTGGCCGCCGCCGACCGCGCCAAGTACCTGCTGGAAACCTACCCGCAGAGCGAGTACCAGAACGACGCCGTCGCCGTGCTGGCCGAAACCTATACCCGCCTCGGCAACACCACGCTGGCCGATGACGCCAAGCGCGTGCTGCTGCAGAACGACCCGCAGCACCCGTGGCTGCAGGGCGGCTGGCCGAAGAACCCGTCGGTGTTCCAGCGCCTCAACCCGTTCGCCCGCGAAGGCGTGCCGGAACGCGCGAAGGCCGAGTGATTCCGGCCTTCCCGGTCAAGGAAAAAGCCGCCTTCTGGCGGCTTTTTTCATGGCGATGCGGCTTCGGGCCGGCGCTCAGCCGCGCCAGCCGCTGGTGATCGGATAGCGCCGCTCGCGCCCGAAGGCACGCCGCGACACCTTCGGCCCCGGTGCGGCCTGGTGCCGCTTCCACTCGCCGATGCGCACCAGCCGGACCACCTTGTCCACCGTCGCGGCATCGAAGCCGGCGACGACGATCTCGTCGCGCGACTGCTCCTGGTCCACGTGGCGCATCAGAATGGCGTCCAGCACGTCGTAGGGCGGCAGCGAATCCTGGTCTTTCTGGTTGTCGCGCAATTCGGCGCTCGGCGGCCGCTCGATCACCGCGTTCGGGATCACTTCCATGCCACCCACCGTGTTGCGCCAGCGCGACAGCGCGAACACCTCGGTCTTGTAGAGATCCTTGATCGGCGCGTAGCCGCCGCACATGTCGCCATAGATCGTGGCGTAACCCACCGCGTACTCGCTCTTGTTGCCGGTGGTCAGCAGCAGCCCGCCGAACTTGTTGGACAGCGCCATCAGCATCGCGCCGCGGATGCGCGACTGCAGGTTCTCCTCGGTCACGTCGACCGGCTGGCCTTCGAAGGTGTCGGCCAGCGTGTCGAGGTAGGCCTGGAACGGCTTCTCGATCGGCAGCGCCATCAGCTTCACGCCCAGCGCGTCGCACTGTGCCTGCGCCAGGTCGTTGCTCAAGCCCGCGGTATAGCGCGAAGGCATCCGTACCGCGGTGACGTTGCCGGCACCCAGCGCATCCACGGCCAGCGCCAGCACCATCGAGGAATCGATGCCGCCGGACAGGCCCAGCCACACCTTCGAGAATCCGTTCTTGCCGCAGTAGTCGCGGATGCCGCGCACGATGGCGCGCCAGGCCAGCGCGTCGCGCGACTCGTCGCCGTCGTCCATCCACAGCACCGGGGTGAACCGGCGCGCGTCGGCGTCGTAGTCGACCACCAGCCACTGGTCGGTGAACGCGGCCGCCGCCGGCGAGGCCTGCCCGTCCGCATCGCACACCACCGAGGCGCCATCGAACACCACCGCGTCCTGCCCGCCGACCACGTTGAGGTAGGCAATGCCGACGCCGGTCTCGCGCGTGCGCTGGGCGAGCAGGGCGTCGCGCTGGGCATGCTTGTCGCGCTCGAACGGCGATGCGTTCGGCACCAGCACCAGCCGCGCGCCGGCGGCGACGGTGGAAGCGATCGGCTCGGCGAACCACAGGTCCTCGCAGATCAGCAAGCCGACCGGCACGCCGCCCACCTCGAACACGCAGTCGTCGCGGTCCGGATCGACATCGAAATAACGGCGCTCGTCGAACACCGCGTAATTCGGCAATTCGCGCTTGCGGTAGGTGTGCGCGATGCCGCCCTCGCGCAGCACGCTGGCCGCGTTGTAGACCACGCTGCCGGCCGCCTGCGGCCAGCCGACGATGGCGACGATCCCGGTCGTGGCCTTCGCCACCTCGCCGATCGCCGTCTCGCAGGCGCGCAGGAACGATGGCCGGTACAGCAGGTCCTCCGGCGGATAGCCGCAGAGCGCGAGCTCGGGAAACAGCACGATGTCGGCGCCGTGCTCGTCGCGCGCCACCGCGATCATCTCTGCGATGCGGCGCGCGTTGCCGGCGACGTCGCCGACCGGAAAATCGAACTGGGCAAGGGCGATGCGAAGGTTCATGCGACGAGTCTAGCGGACACCTTGCACGGGGGTTGCGTGGCCGCTTCGTCCTCACTGTCCCCTGAACACGACTTCGGCCTGGTCATCGCCGCTCCGCACGCGGAACCAGCGCAGGATGCGTTCGCGTGACTCCGCGGCCAGAGGCTGCGGGCTCGCCACCGTCAGCTGGACCAGGGGCTGCCGGTTGCCGTCCGCATCGATGCGGGAGCCCTGGCTCACCCCGACCATGCCGACACCCGGTTCCTGCGCACGGAGCTCGTCGGCGATGGCGGCGGCCTGTGACGCCATCGCGTTCCGGTCATGCAATGCCTGCTCGGCCGCCTTCAACTTCCGCTCCATGTCCGCCAGCGTGGCCTGCCCCTGCTGGATCACGTCGCCCAGCAGCTGCGTGCGCAACGCACCGACGTCGAGCGGCTCATTGCTGCGGGTCTGGTGCAGCCGGATGCGCGTGCCCGCCAAGCCCATGGGCGCCAGCCGGCTTTCGATGCGCGTCAGGTTCTCGTTCGAGACCGGATTGCCGACCAGCGACACGTCGATGACGCGCGCCGAAGCATCGATCCGCGTATCCACCACGAAGGCATCGCGGAACGCGAATGCCTCGCGCACGAAGTCGCCTGCGCGGGCACGGTAGACCTCATCCTTCACCAGGTTCACGGCCAGATAGATGCTCGGCAACAGGGTGGCGACGGCCACCAGCCACATCGCCATGCCGACGCGACGCTCGGTCCTGGCATCGACGAACGACTGCCGCGGCAGGCGCAGCAGGCGGATCCCGATGAACGTGGCCAGCGCGATGAAGACGCAGTTGATCGAATACAGGTAGAACGCGCCGCCGAACCAGCGCCATTCCCTGGTCGCCAGGCCGTAGCCGGCCGTGCACAGCGGCGGCATCAGCGCGGTGGCGATCGCCATGCCCGGGATGACGTTGGACTTCTCCTCGCGGGTCACGCCGATGATCCCCGCCATGCCGCCGAACAATGCGATCAGCACGTCCCACAGCGTCGGCGAGGTGCGGGCCAGCAGCTCCGATTGCGCTTCCGAGAGCGGCGTCAGCATGAAGTACAGCGCGGACACCACCAGGCCGATGACCGTGGACAGCGCCAGATTGAGTAGCGCCCGCCGCAGCAGGCCGAAGTCGTGCACCGCCACCCCGTGCCCGACGCCCATGATCGGGCCCATCAAGGGCGAGATCAGCATCGCGCCGATCACCACCGCGGTGGAATTGACGTTGAGCCCGATCGCGGCCACCAGGATGGCGAAGATCAGGATCCACGGCGTCGCGCCCTGCAACTCCACGCCCTCGCGGATGCGCCGTTCGATGATGTCGTCCGGCGCCTTGTCCGAGAGCAGGTTGAACCGGCGCGCCATCAGGCGGCGGAATTCACCGGGTCGTTTGCGCGCAGGCCGCGCTGGCGTGTTTTCGGCGTTCATGGGCGCATTGTGCCGCCCGCCGTGTCATGGAAAACGAAAAAGCCGCCCATCGGGCGGCTTTTTCTTGTCGTGGCGATGAGGCCTCGCGATTACTTCGCCAGGCGCTTGGCGATCGCCGCGCCCAGGTCGCCCGGCGACTTCACCGTGGTCACGCCCGCGGCTTCCATCGCCGCGAACTTGCCTTCGGCCGTGCCCGAGCCGCCCGAGGCGATCGCACCGGCGTGGCCCATGCGCTTGCCCTTCGGGGCCGACGCACCGGCGATGAAGCCGACCACCGGCTTGGTCACGTGCTTGGCGATGTATTCGGCAGCTTCTTCCTCGGCCGAACCACCGATCTCGCCAACCATGATGATGCCTTCGGTCTGCGGGTCTTCCTGGAACAGTTTCAGCGCGTCGATGAAGTTGGTGCCGTTGATCGGGTCGCCGCCGATGCCGATGCAGGTGGACTGGCCGAGGCCGGCGTCCGTGGTCTGCTTCACCGCTTCATAGGTCAGCGTGCCCGAACGCGACACGATGCCGACCTTGCCCGGCATGTGGATGTGGCCCGGCATGATGCCGATCTTGCACTCGCCGGGGGTGATCACGCCGGGGCAGTTCGGGCCCACCAGCACGGTGCCCGGATAGCCCTTCAGCACGTTCTTGACGCGCATCATGTCCAGCACCGGGATGCCTTCGGTGATGCAGACGATGACCTTGATGCCGGACGCAGCCGCTTCAAGGATGGCGTCGGCCGCGAACGGCGGCGGCACGTAGATGACGGAGGCATCGGCGCCGGTCTTCTCCACCGCCTGCTGCATGGTGTCGAACACCGGCAGGCCGAGGTGCTCGGTACCGCCCTTGCCCGGGGTCACGCCGCCGACCACCTTGGTGCCGTAGTCGAGCATCTGCTGCGCGTGGAAGGTGCCCTGCGAGCCGGTGAAGCCCTGCACCAGCACCTTCGTGTCCTTGTTGATCAAAACTGCCATTTCAGTGTCCTCGAAGGTGGGGGTCAGGCGGCGGCAGCGGCGGCAACCGCCTTCTTCGCGCCATCGTTGATGTCGTCGGCCGGGGTGATGGCCAGGCCGGATTCGGCCAGCAGCTTCTTGCCGGCTTCCACGTTGGTGCCTTCAAGACGCACGATCACCGGCACCTTGACGCCCACTTCCTTGACCGCGGCGATGATGCCCTCGGCGATCATGTCGCAGCGGACGATGCCGCCGAAGATGTTGACGAAGATCGCCTTGACGCTCGGCGAGCGCAGGATCAGCTTGAACGCCTCGGTCACCTTCTCCTTGTTGGCGCCGCCGCCGACATCGAGGAAGTTGGCCGGCTCGCCGCCGTTGAGCTTGATGACGTCCATCGTCGCCATCGCCAGGCCCGCGCCGTTCACCATGCAGGCGATGTCGCCGTCCATGGTCACGTAGTTCAGGTCGTACTTGGAGGCGAGCACTTCGGTCTCGTCTTCCTGGCGGGTGTCGCGCATCGCCACCAGGTCGGCATGGCGGAAGTTGGCGTTGTCATCGGAATTGATCTTGCCGTCGAGGACGGCCAGGTTGCCGTCGTCCAGGATCGCCAGCGGGTTCAGCTCGACCAGGGCCAGGTCCTTGTCGTTGAACAGCTTGTACAGGCCCAGCATGATCTTGGTCAGCTGGCCGGCCTGCTTGGCGTTGAGGCGCAGCGCGAAGGCCAGGTCACGGCACTGGTAGGCCTGCAGGCCTTCGACGTAGTTCACGTGCAGGGTCTTGATCGCGTCCGGCTTCTCGGCGGCGACCTGTTCGATGTCCATGCCGCCCTCGGCCGAGGCGATGAAGGTCACCGTCTGCGTGGCGCGGTCGACCAGCACCGACAGATAGAGTTCCTTGTCGATGTTGGTGGCCTGGGTGACCAGCACGCTGTCCACCGGCAGCTCGACGCCGGCGGTCTGGTAGGTGGCCATCTTGGTGCCGAGCATCGCCTTGGCGTACTGCTTCACCTCGTCCAGCGTCTTCGCCAGCTTGACGCCGCCGGCCTTGCCGCGGCCACCCGCGTGGATCTGGGCCTTCACCACCCAGAAGTCGCCGCCGATCGCCTTGGCCGCGGCCACGGCTTCATCGGGGGAGTGGGCAACCTGCCCGGCGGGAACATTGATGCCGTAGTCGCCAAACATCTGCTTGGCCTGATATTCGTGGAAATTCATGGGTCACCAGGATGTGGGAAGACGCGTCCGCCGGCCCCTCGGGGCCGCAGTGCGCCGGATATTGTCGCCGATGCGGCCGTGCCGGGCAAAACCGGCCCCGGCCGGGCACGGGGCCGTGCCTATACTTCGGTGCCGACCCGAGGCCAGCGCCGGACCCGCGATGCAACAGCCCAAACGCCAGCTGCCCGTGCCCTTCCACCTGCTGGGCGAGGAAATCCGCCTCTACTGGGTGTTCCGCATCTACCAGGGGCTGGCGGTCTTCGCGGCCTTCATGACCGGCGGCCAAGGCCTGTACTGGACGCCCGCCAACCCCGAACTGGGCCAGGTCGCCAGCGCACTCTTCGTCAGCGCCGGGCTGGCGATGTTCGGCATCTCCTTCCTGCGCAGGATGCGCGCGGACTGGCAGTTCTATGCCGGCGCCACCCTCGACATCGTCTACGTCAACTTCGTGCTGGCCGCCGCGCCCGGTGCGATGGGCATGGTGATGTTGATGCTGATCACCTCGATCGCCGCATCCGCCCTCTTCATCCACCTGCGCTTCGGCCTGCTGATGGCGCTGCTGGGCATCCTGACGCTGGTGGCGCACCGGTTCTTCTTCGCGCCCGGATCGGTGGGCGACGGGCCGGCGGTCAATACCCTGTCCATCTTCGCACTCGGCTACATCTCGATGGCGCTGCTGTTCATCGCGCTGATCCTGGGGCGCATCGGCACCAAGCTGTTCTCCACCCAGCGCATCGCCAGCGAGCGCAAGGAGGAGATCCTGGAACTTTCGGCCTTGAACGAGCAGATGCTCAAGCGCCTGCCGATGGGCGTGCTGGTGGTCGACGAGGAAGGCGACATCCGCAGCAGCAACGAGGCGGCGATGCAACTGCTGCAGCTGCCGGCCACGCCCGGGCGGCGCTCGCTGCTGTTGGCCCAGCCCGAACTGCGGCGCCAGATGGAAGCCTGGGAGCGCGACCCGACCACCGCCCGCGCGCCGATCTCGATGGGCCCGGAGGCCCGCCAGATCGAGCCGCAGTTCCTGCACCTGCACCCCGGCAGCGACGAAGTGCTGGTGTTCCTGGAAGATACCTCGCAGGCGGCGCGGCGCGCGGAAAGCATCACGCTGGCCACGCTCGGGCGCTTCTCCGCCAGCCTGGCGCACGAGATCCGCAACCCGCTGTCGGCGATCAAGTATTCCTCGCAGCTGTTGAGCGAATCGAGCAACCTGGACGTGATGGACCGGCGGATGCTCGACATCGTCCAGCAGCAGATCCAGCGCATGAACGGCATCATCGACAGCGTGCTGGGCCTCGCCCGCCGCGAGCAGGCGCATCCGCAGGTGTTCGACATCTCGCAGATGCTGCGCGATTTCGTGGCCGAGTACGTGTCCGGCTTCCCGCTCGACAACGACGAGCTGGACGTACAGGCGCCGCTGGCCGCGCAGACCGCGCTGGCCGACCCCAAGCACATCCACCAGATCGTGATGGTGCTGGTCAGCAACGCCCGCTACTACGGCCGCATGCCGCAGGAACCGGCGAAGATGACGCTGCGCCTGCATACGCAGGGCACGCAATTCGCCATCGATGTGCTGGACGAAGGCCCCGGCATCCCCGAACAGGCGCGCAAGAACCTGTTCCATCCCTTCTTCACCACTTCAAGCCACGGCACCGGGCTCGGCCTCTACATCGCCCGCGAACTGGCCCGCGCCAACCAGGGCGACCTGCAGTACATGCGCCGCGCCAATGGCAGCTGCTTCCGGCTCACCCTGCCCAAGGCGGATGCCCACCCGGCCCGCTAGAATGAAACCCGACGCAAACCCGGAGTAACGCGTGACCACAACTCAATGCGCACTGGTGGTCGATGACGAACGCGACATCCGCGAATTGCTGGTGGTGACCCTGACCCGGATGGGCCTGCGCGTGGAAACCGCGGCCACGGTAGGCGCGGCCAAGCAGCAGCTGGCCCAGCAGCCCTTCGATTTCTGCCTGACCGACATGCGCCTGCCCGATGGCAACGGCATGGAGATCCTTGCCCACATCAGCGCGCATTACCCGATGACCCCGGCGGCGATGATCACCGCGTTCGGCAACGTCGAAGCGGCGGTGGAAGCGCTGAAGGCCGGCGCGTTCGACTTTGTCGCCAAGCCGGTCGACCTGCACGCCCTGCGCGACCTGGTGCGCCACGCGCTGAAGCTCCGCTCCGAGCGCGGCAACGCGGCCACCGCGCCCGCCCCGGGCGAAAAGCCGGCAGGTGCGGCGGACAGTGGCGCCTTCGCGATGATGAAAGGCGACTCGCCGGCCATGGACGCGCTGCGCCAGACCATCGCCAAGGTCGCGCGCAGCCAGGCGCCGGTCTACATCTGGGGCGAATCCGGCACCGGCAAGGAACTCACCGCCCGCAGCATCCACGAACTCGGCCCACGTGCCGGTGGCCCCTTCGTCCCGGTCAACTGCGGCGCGATCCCGGCCGAGCTGATGGAAAGCGAGTTCTTCGGCCACAAGAAAGGCAGCTTCACTGGCGCCCATGCCGACAAGGAAGGCCTGTTCCAGGCGGCGAACGGCGGCACGCTCTTTCTGGACGAGGTAGCCGAGCTGCCGATGCCGATGCAGGTCAAGCTGCTGCGCGCCATCCAGGAAAAGAAGGTGCGCCCGGTCGGCGCCGCCACCGAGATCGACGTCGACGTGCGCCTGCTCTCGGCCACCCACAAGAACCTGGCCAAGCTGGTGGAGGAAGGCAAGTTCCGCCACGACCTCTACTACCGCATCAACGTGATCGAGCTGCGCGTGCCGCCGCTGCGCGAGCGCGGCAACGACCTGCAACCGCTGGCCGAGGGCATCCTGACCCGGCTGGCCGGCGCGCACGGCGTGGCGACGCCGCGGCTGGGTACCTCCGCGGAACAGGCATTGGCCAGCTACGCATTTCCCGGCAACGTGCGCGAGCTGGAGAACATCCTGGAGCGTGCGATGACGATGGCCGAAGGCGATGTCATCCAGGCCGAGGACCTGCGGTTGCCGGCGGCAGCTGCCACCGTGCCTTCCGCGCAACACAGCCCCGCACCTGCGCCGGTACCCACGCAGGAGGCGACCATGCCCGTTGAATCCGTCGTCGCGGAAGCGATCGACATCGAGCCCGGCAAGGCCCTGCCCGACGCCATCGAAAAGATGGAGCGCACGGTCATCGAGCAGGCGCTCGTGGCCAACCGCTACAACAAGACCAAGACCGCCGCCCAGCTGGGCATCACCTTCCGGGCGCTGCGCTACAAGCTCAAGAAGCTGGGGATCGACTAGGCCAGCCCTGCACCGGATGGCCCCCGAAGCGCGAAAACTGACGCTCCAGGGCACATTTTTCGGGCCGTGGCTGGCCGATTTGTAAGAAATCCGTGATTCCAGCCCCTTCCAAGACTGGCACGGGTTGTGCATAGTTCTCCCTGCACGTGCCTGTCGCACGGCAGCCCACGGACCGGCAAGCCGGCCACGGGGCACGTGATGTTCCATTCTTTTCCCTGGGGATATACAAATGAAGAAGCAATCCGGTTTCACCCTGATCGAACTGATGATCGTTGTCGCGATCATCGCCATCCTGGCCGCCATCGCGCTGCCGGCTTACAACAACTATCGCGTGCGTTCGGCCACCAATGCCTGCGCTGGCGAAGCCAAGTCTTGGGTCAATGCGTGGATTGCGGCCAACCATGCCTCCATGGCCCTTCCAGCCGCTCCGGCCGGCGCCTGCTTGAGCAGCAGCGGTGGCCACACTGGTCACACCACGGGTAACGAAGTGGCTGCAAACGCTGCGTCCGTCTTCGTTCCGCGTCCGCCGGCACTGCCTGCTGCCACGACCACGTGCAGCCTGGCATCCGGCACCTGCACCACCGCCACCCCCTGATGCGGTTGGCCCCTCGTGTGCGCAGTACTGCCTTTGCACACGATTGCCTAACAACAAACCCCGCATATGCGGGGTTTGTTTTATCCAAAACTTGAATGTCATGGTCGATTTTCAGCAGTGCCATGGCTGCTATTTGTCTGACGCGAATCCACAATAACGCAGCGAGGCCAAGTAATATCCCTAGGCGTGACGCAGGGGCTTAGGAGAATATCTAGTGAGTCATGCACAACGGGGTTTCACTTTGATCGAACTCATGATCGTGGTGGCGATCATCGGGATTTTGGCGGCTATCGCGCTGCCTTCCTACAACGCTTATCGCGCCCGCGCAGCCGAATCAGCCTGCTTGGCTGAAATGAAGAGTTACGCCACAGTCGCACTGGCTGAGCTACATAATGGCGGGGCTCCAGTCGCTCCTCCGGCCAGCGCTTGTAGCGCTGCCGACACCGCCACGGCGATTGGCACGGCCATCACCGGCACGGCGCAATCACCGGGCACCCGTTCGGTCACCTGTGACATGAATAACGGGCATTGCGCTCTGCAGTAACGGCACACAACAACAAGCCAGATACTTGCAGTAAAGTTCTTGCTTGCTTGGAGTGAACTCATGAACGCACAGCCGAATACCCAAAATCTGGTCGGTATCACCGGCATTACCCGTCGCTTGGCGATGGATGGCGCATTGGAGATCGATGGCGCGCGAGCAGCGCAGGAGGCCGCGGCCAAGGCCCGCATCCCCATCGCCCAATGGCTGATCAGCGAGAAGCTGGTCACCCCCGCCCAACTGACCGCCGCGAATGCGATGGAATTCGGACTGTCAATCTTCGACCCCGGTGCAATGCCCCCTCACCCGGAAACCCTCAAGCTGGTTTCCGAAGAGCTGATCCAGAAGCACAAGGTGCTGCCGCTATTCAAGCGCGGCAACCGGCTCTTTGTGGGCACCGCGGATCCCGCCAACCTGCAGGGCATGGATGAGATCAAGTTCCAGTCCAGCCTGGCAGTCGAACCGGTGTTGGTGGACATCGATACCCTGCAGCGCACGCTGGAAATCTGGCAGGCCACGGGCGACTCGCTGGGTGACTTGCTCGGTGGCGACGACGACCTGAACACGCTCGATGTCGCCGAAGATCACGCGGATGGTGGCGATCAGGGCGTCGATGCCAAGGGTGATGACGACACGCCCGTGGTCAAGTTCATCAACAAGATTCTGATTGATGCCATCCGCCGGGGCGCTTCTGACATCCACTTCGAACCCTATGAAGAGAGCTACCGCGTGCGCCTGCGCATCGACGGCGTACTGCGCAGTGTTACCCGCATGGCCAACAAGATGCATACCCGCATCGCCGCCCGCCTCAAGGTCATGGCCCAGCTCGATATCGCCGAAAAGCGCGTCCCTCAGGACGGTCGCATCAAGCTGAACCTGTCGAAGACCAAGCAGATGGACTTCCGCGTCAGCACCCTGCCCACCTTGTTTGGCGAAAAGATCGTGCTGCGTATCCTGGATGGCGGTGCGGCGAAGCTGGGCATCGAGAAGCTGGGCTATGAGGAGGCACAGCAGAAACTCTTCCTCGACGCCATCCACAAGCCCTATGGGATGGTGCTGGTCACCGGCCCGACCGGCTCCGGCAAGACCGTGTCGCTGTACACGGCACTGGGCATCCTCAACGACGACACCCGCAACATCTCGACGGTCGAAGACCCGGTGGAAATCCGCCTGCCCGGCGTCAACCAGGTCCAGCAGAACACCAAGACCGGCATGACCTTCGCCGCCGCGCTGCGCTCTTTCCTGCGACAGGATCCGGATGTGATCATGGTCGGCGAAATCCGCGACCTGGAGACTGCCGAGATCGGCGTCAAGGCCGCCCAGACAGGTCACATGGTGCTGTCCACCCTGCATACCAATGACGCGCCGCAGACCATTGCCCGCCTGATGAACATGGGCATCGCACCGTTCAACATCATCAGTTCGGTGACCCTGGTCATCGCCCAGCGCCTGGCCCGTCGGCTCTGCCCATCCTGCAAGCGCGAGGCCAAGCTGCCCGAACACGCCCTGCTGGCCGAGGGCTTTACCCACGAGGAAATCGCGGCCGGGCTCAAGGTCTACGAGGCCAGCGGTTGCAGTGAATGCACGGAAGGGTATAAAGGGCGCACTGGCATCTACCAGGTCATGCCGATGACCGAAGAGATCCAGGCCATCGTGTTGGAAGGGGGCAATGCCATGCAGATCGCCGCGGCCGCGCAACGGTCCGGCGTGAATGACCTGCGCCAGTCGGCGATGCTCAAGGTCAAGCAGGGCGTGACCAGCCTTACGGAAATCAACCGCGTCACCAAGGACTAAACCCACATGTCGGCCACCCGTTCAGCCATTTCCCGCCCCAACTCCGCCACCGGCGGCGTCCAACAGGCACCGATGCCCACCTTTACCTGGAAGGGCACGGACAAGCGTGGCACGGTGATGAAGGGCGAGCAGCAGGCCAAGACCGAGGCCTTGCTGCGTGCGGAACTGCGTCGCCAAGGCATTACCCCGACCCAGGTCCGGCCCAAGGCCAAGCCATTGTTCGGCGCCGCCGGCAAGAAGATCAGCGCTCGAGAAATCGCAGTATTTAGTCGCCAACTGGCAACGATGATGAAATCCGGAGTACCGATCGTCCAGGCGCTTGAGATCATCGGCAGCGGACAGAAGAACCCGCGCATGGGTAGCATGGTGAATGCATTGCGAGCTGATATTGCAGGAGGCTCATCAATCTACGAGGCGCTGTCAAAATACCCAGTGCAATTCGATGAACTTTATCGCAACTTGGTAAAGGCTGGCGAGAGCGCCGGCGTTTTAGAGACAGTTCTAGAAACGATCGCTAGCTATAAAGAAAATCTAGAAACCCTTAAAGGGAAAATAAAAAAAGCGCTTTTTTATCCTGCAATGGTCATCGCTGTTGCGCTCTTAGTTAGCTCAATCTTGTTGATATTCGTCGTCCCACAGTTCGAAGAGGTCTTTAAAAGCTTTGGTGCAGAGTTGCCGGCATTTACGCAGATTATCGTCACTCTAAGCAAGTTCATGGTTTCTTGGTGGTGGCTTTTCTTGCTAGTCGTCGCAACGGGCATTGCCGCATTTATATTTTTTTACAAGCGCTCGCTTGCTTTTCAGCACTTTCTTGACCGTATAGTTCTGAAAGTGCCTGTTATCGGTCAGATAATGAATAACTCCGCGATTGCTCGTTTTGCGCGCACGCTGGGCGTCACCTTCGCAGCAGGCGTTCCGCTGGTGGAAGGGCTGGGCACGGTAGCGGGTGCGACCGGCAACAGCGTCTATGAAAAGGCTGTCTATCGCATGCGCGATGACGTGTCCGTGGGTTATCAGGTCAACATGGCGATGAAGCAGGTCAACCTGTTCCCGCACATGGTGGTGCAGATGACCGCCATCGGCGAAGAAGCCGGTGCGCTCGATGCCATGCTGATCAAAGTCGCCGAATTCTATGAGCAGGAGGTCAACAATTCGGTGGACGCGCTGTCGAGCCTGATCGAGCCCTTCGTGATGGTCATCATCGGTGTGCTGGTTGGCAGCATGGTCATCGGCATGTATCTGCCGATCTTCAAGCTGGCCTCCGTCGTTTCCGGCTGAGGCATGGCCTTCCTCGACCAGAATCTGGCGCTGGGCTTCCCGGCGGCAGCCGCGCTCGGCCTGGTGGTCGGCAGCTTCATCAACGTGGTCATCCTGCGATTGCCGCGGCGCATGGAATGGCAGTGGAAGCGCGACGCCCGCGAGATCCTGGAGCAGCCGGAGATCTACGACCCGCCGCCGCCCGGCATCGCGATCGAGCCCTCCCACTGCCCGCATTGCAAGACGCGGCTGCGCTGGTACGAGAACATCCCGCTGCTGAGCTGGCTGGTCCAGGGCGGCAAGTGCCGGCACTGCGGCGCCGGCATTTCCCTGCAGTACCCGCTGGTCGAGCTGCTGACCATGCTGCTCACGCTGGCCTGCGTCTGGCGCTTCGGGTTTGGCTGGCAGGGTTTCGGCGCGATGCTGTTCACCTGGTTCCTGGTGGCGGCCTCGGGCATCGATGTCCGCACCCAACTGCTGCCGGATTCACTCACCTTGCCGCTGATGTGGCTCGGTTTCATCGCGGCGCACGAACGCCTGTTCGTCGAGCCCAAGACCGCATTGGCCGGCGCGATGGTCGGTTATGGCAGCCTGTGGCTGGTCTGGTGGCTGTTCAAGCAGCTGACCGGCAAGGAAGGCATGGGCCACGGCGATTTCAAGCTGCTGGCGGCCATCGGCGCCTGGTGCGGGCTGAAGGGCATCCTGCCGACCATCCTGCTGTCGTCGCTGGTCGGCGCGATCGTCGGTTCGATCTGGCTGGCGGCCAAGGGCCGCGACAAGGCGACGCCGCTGCCGTTCGGGCCGTATCTGGCCATCGCCGGCTGGATCGTGTTCATGTGGGGTGACGTGCTGATCGGCCAGTACATGCGCCTGAGCGGGCTGGACGGCTGAGCCGGTGGCCCGGTTCCGGGTCGGGTTAACGGGCGGCATCGCGTCGGGCAAGAGCGCGGCGGATGCGGGCTTCGCCGGCCTCGGTGTCGCGGTGGTGGATGCCGACGTCATCGCCCGCGAACTGGTGGAGCCCGGCCAACCGGCGCTCGCGGAGATCGTCGAGCATTTCGGGACTGAAGTGCTCGATGCCGCTGGCCGCCTCGACCGCCCGGCCCTGCGCAGGCGCATCTTCGCGAATCCCGGCGACAAGGTCGCGCTGGAATCGATCCTCCACCCCCGTATCCGCGAAGAGCTGGAAGTGCGTACGTCGGCTGCCCCCGGCGACATCGCCATCGCCTCCATCCCGTTGCTGGCCGAAGGCGGTGGCCGATCCGCCTACCCGTGGCTGGACCGGATAGTCGTGGTCGATGTCGCGCCGGAAACGCAGGCACAGCGGTTGATGCAGCGAGACGGCATCGATGCGGCCTTGGCTACCCGCATGATCGCGGCGCAGGCCAGCCGCGAGGTGCGTCGCGCGATCGCGGACGACATCGTCAACAACGAAGGCAGCCTCGCCGACCTGCAGGCGCATATCGCCGATCTGCATCGGCTGTACCGGCGATTGGCGGCCGAAGCCATCGCCTGATCAGCCAACGCTCGGCCAAAGCCCCCGTATCGCGGCAATCCCCTGCGCACCATGCAGGCGCGCCTCTTCCACACCCCCCACCCCGAGCCCGCCGATAGCGTAGATCGGCAGCGAGACATGCTCGCGCAGGGCGGCGAAACCGTTCCAGCCGATCGCGGGCCTGCCCGGATGGCTTGCAGTCTCCTGCACCGCACCGAGCACGGCGAAATCGCAGCCCAGTGCTTCGGCATGGCGCAGTTCGCGCTCGTCGTGGCAGGAGGCGGCCAGCTTCAGGCCTTCGGGGAAATGGCGCGCGCGGCGCTTCATCAACATCGCGGCGGGCAGGTGCAGGCCGATGCCGTGTGCCTCCGCCAATGCTTCATCGGCACTGACCAGCACTTCGGCGCGATGCGCGTGGCAGCGCGCCACGGCCTCGGCGACCAGCGTGCGCCAACGTCCGGCGCCCACATCCGGGCCGCGCAGCTGGACGCAGCTGATGCCGGCGGCCAGCACGGCATCCAGCCCCGCCAGCCAGGCGCCATCGCTGACATCGTGCGGCGAAGGCGTGACCAGATAACAGTCGGTCTCCAGCAAGGCGGCGACGACCGGGCGGTCCGCCGGCGTCATGGCGTAGCGGTGCAGCTTGTCCATCGGCACCCAGGCCAGGGCCTGCCCGTCCAGCCCGCGCGCCCGTCCGCGATGCACCGGCACGCGCCGGACATCGAGCCGGATGCGCTTGTGCGGCATCTGCTGCGGCACGGTGATGAGGTGGGCGCCGACATCCGCATCGATGCCGAGTTCCTCGTGCAGCTCGCGGGCCAGTGCCTGTTCGGGGGTTTCGCCGGGATCGACCTTGCCGCCCGGGAATTCCCACAGCCCGGCCAGGTCCCTGCCCTGCGTGCGCCGCGCCAGCAGCACGCGGCCGCGCGCATCGGTGATCACCCCGGCCATGACGTGGATCGCGGGCGTGTCATCGGCGGGACGAGTGGGCATCGACAAACGGGGCGGCGGCGGGCCTACAGCTTCCCACGAAGGCCCGGAAACGCAAACGGCGCCGGGATCGCCGGCGCCGTCGCGTGGATCAGGGAGGGCCGATCAGCCCAGCTGGCCGTGGCAGTGCTTGTACTTCTTGCCGGAGCCGCAGGGGCACGGGTCGTTGCGGCCCACGCTCGCCATCACTGCCTGGCCGTCCTCGAAGTCGGCGGCACCCAGACGGTCCGCACCTTCCTCGTCCGCGCCGTAGCCGCCCATGCCCGGATGCTGGAACTGCATCTGCTGCTGCAGGCGCTCGGCCAGGCGGCGCTCCTCGGCCTCGATCGCGTCGATCTCCTCCTGGCTGCGGATGCGCACCTTGGCGAGCAGCGTGGTGACCTCGCGCTTGACGGTCTCCAGCATCTCGCTGAACAGCTCGAAGGCTTCCTTCTTGTATTCCTGCTTCGGCTGTTTCTGCGCGTAGCCGCGCAGGTGGATGCCCTGGCGCAGGTAATCCATGCGCGACAGGTGTTCCTTCCAGTTCTGGTCGAGCACGTTGAGCATCAGGTGCTTTTCGAGCATGCGCATGGTCTCGCTGCCGACCTGCGCTTCCTTGTCGGTGAACAGCTTGGTCACCGCCTGCTGCACTTCCTCCAGCACCTGCTCGGCATCCCATTCGGTGCGGCTCTTGTGCATCTCGGTGAGCGGCAGTTGCAGGCCGAACTCGTTCGCCAGCTCGGCTTCCAGGCCCGGCAGGTCCCACTGCTCGTCGATGGAGTTCGGCGGCACGAAGCGCTCGACCATCGCCTGCACCACGTCGCCGCGGATGCCCTCGATGTTGTCGCTGATGCTGTCGGCTTCCAGCAGCTCATCGCGCTGGTTGTAGATGACCTTGCGCTGGTCGTTGTTGACGTCGTCGAAATCCAGCAGGTTCTTGCGGATGTCGAAGTTGTGCGCTTCCACCTTGCGCTGCGCGTTGGCGATCTGCTTGGTCACCAGCGGGCTTTCGATGATGTCGTCTTCCTTCAGGCCCATGCGCTCCATCATCTTCTGCACCCAGTCGGCGGCAAAGATGCGCATCAGGTTGTCTTCCAGCGACAGGTAGAAGCGCGACGAACCCGGGTCACCCTGGCGACCGGAACGGCCGCGCAGCTGGTTGTCGATGCGGCGGCTTTCATGGCGCTCGGTGCCGATGATGTGCAGGCCGCCCGCGGCCTTGACCGCCTCGTGGCGCTGCTGCCATTCGGCCTTGCGCGCGGCCCGCGTGGCGTCATCCACCGGCGCGCCGGTCTCGGCCTCGATCTGCGCCAGTTCGGCTTCCAGCGAACCACCGAGCACGATGTCGGTACCGCGACCGGCCATGTTGGTGGCGATGGTCACCGACTTCGGGCGGCCGGCCTGGGCCACGATAATCGCCTCGCGCTCGTGCTGCTTGGCGTTCAACACCTCGTGCGGGATGCCTTCCTTGTTGAGGTAATCGCTCAGCAGTTCCGACACTTCGATGGACGTGGTGCCGACCAGCACCGGCTGGCCGCGCTCGTGCGCTTCCTTGATCTCGCGCGCGACGGCGCGGTACTTGCCCGCGCGGTTGAGGAAGACCAAGTCCGGGTGGTCCTTGCGGATCATCGGGCGATGGGTCGGGATGACGATGACCTCCAGCCCGTAGATGCTCTGGAACTCGTAGGCTTCCGTGTCCGCGGTACCGGTCATGCCGGCCAGCTTGCCGTACATGCGGAACAGGTTCTGGAAGGTGATGCTGGCCAGCGTCTGGTTCTCGCGCTGGATCGCCACGCGTTCCTTGGCCTCGACCGCCTGGTGCAGGCCGTCGGACCAGCGGCGGCCCGGCAGGGTGCGCCCGGTGAACTCGTCGACGATCACCACTTCACCGTCGCGGACGATGTAGTCGACGTCGCGCTGGTAGATCGCGTGCGCGCGCATCGCCGCATTGAGGTGGTGGACGACGTGGATGTTGTGCGCGGCATACAGCGCGTCTTCCTCGCCCAGCACGCCGCCGGCGCGCAGCAGCGACTCGACGTGTTCCATCCCGCCTTCCGACAGGTGGACCTGCTTGGCCTTCTCGTCGACCCAGTAGTCGCCGACGCCATCTTCCTGCTCCTGCCGGGTCAGGCGCGGCACCACCGCATCGACCTTCATGTAGAGGTCCTGCGATTCGTCGGTGGGGCCGGAGATGATCAGCGGCGTGCGCGCCTCGTCGATCAGGATCGAGTCCACTTCGTCGACGATGGCGTAGTTCAGGCCGCGCTGGAAACGGTCCTCCTTCGACAGCGCCATGTTGTCGCGCAGGTAGTCGAAGCCGAATTCGTTGTTGGTGCCGTAGGTGATGTCGGCGGCGTAGGCGGCGTGCTTGTCCGAATGCGGCATGCCCGGGTAGACCACGCCCACCGACAGCCCCAGCCAGTTGTAGAGCTTGCCCATCTGGGCGGCGTCGCGGCGGGCCAGGTAGTCGTTGACGGTGACGACGTGGACGCCCTTGCCGGAAATCGCGTTGAGGTAGACCGGCAGCGTGGCGACCAGGGTCTTGCCCTCGCCGGTGCGCATTTCGGCGATCTTCCCCATGTGCAGCACCATGCCGCCGACCAGCTGCACGTCGTAGTGGCGCATGCCCATGACGCGGACGCTGGCCTCGCGGCAGACCGCGAAGGCTTCCGGCAGCAGCTTGTCGAGCGATTCGCCCTCGGCGTGGCGGCGCTTGAACTCGCCGGTCTTGGCCTGCAGTTCGGCGTCCGACAGCGCCTGCATCTGCGGCTCGAGCGCGTTGGTCTTGGCGACGATCTTGTCGAGCTGTTTCAGGAGACGGTCATTGCGACTGCCGATGACGCGGGTGAGCAAGCTGTTGAACATGCGTTGGGCCGGTTGGCGCGGCGCGGGGGACGCGCACGCTGGAAATGGAGGCGGGCACGATGCGCCGCCGAAAACGGACGAAGGGCGCCAAGGCGCCCTCCGGCAACTCATTATTGTAGTGGAGGCGCGCAGCCGCCGTCTCAAGGCCCGCTCGCGCTCAACCGTGCGTGGTGCCCTTGCCGATGAAGCGGCCCGGATCGACATAGGCGCCGTCCTTCCATACTTCCAGATGGACATGCACGCCGGTGGAGCGGCCGGTGGAGCCGGCCTTGGCGACCTCGCTGCCGGCGCGCACCAGTTCGCCGACGCGGCGGCTCAGCGCCGAGTTGTGGGCGTAGCGGGTCACGTAGCCATTGCCGTGGTCGACCTCGATCACATGGCCGTAGCCGGAACGGTCGCCGGCGAAGGTGACCACGCCATCGGCGACGGCCAGCACCGGATCACCGTAGTCGGCGGCGAAATCGATGCCCTTGTGGAACTGGCCGCCGGCACCGAACGGGTCCGCGCGCAGGCCAAAAGTGGAGGTGATGTAGCTGCCGGCGACCGGCGTGCCGGACGGCAGCTGGGCACGGTCGCGCTGGCGGTTGAACAGCAGCGATTCCAGCGCGCTCAGCTGCACGCCGGAGCTGCGCAGGCCGGCGTCGAGCTGGTCGATGCCGCCGGACAGCTCGGCCGGCGCGATGTCGTGCACCGGGCCGCCACCGCCCTGGCCGACCGGCTTGGCGAAATCGAATTCACCCTGCGGCAGTTCAGCATCGCGGGCCAGGCGCTGGCCGAGTGCGTTGAGGCGGGTGGTCTCTGCCTGCAGCTCGGCCAGGCGCGCGGCCATGGCGTTCAGCTCGCGCTGCGCGGCATCGCGGCTCAGCGCCGCCTGCTGGGCGGAGGCATGGTCGGGCAGAAGCTGCATCGCCCCCACCCCGCCGCACAGGCCGGCCACCAGCAGGCAGGCCGAAGCCAGCCACGGTTGGCGGCGGATGAAGCGGCGCACGCCGGCCGTGGCCGCGCGCGTATGCTGTGAAAACACGTGGAGTTTCTGTTGCATGTCTGAATCTGGTTCCTCGTCTTCCGGTTCCCGGGCCGGCACCTCCGGCCTGCAGCCGGCGCTTGATGCCGTGCTGCGGGAGCCCGCGGGCGATACCCTGCGCCGCGCCATGTGGCTGGAAGCCGTGGACCGCCAACTGCGGCCGAAGCTTCCGGTGTCCCTGGCACCGCACATCCGCGTGGCGAACGTGGTGCAGGGGCGTCTGTCCTTGCGTGCCGACGCCCCCGCCTGGGCCAACCGCGCACGGTTTTCCAGCGAGGACATCCTGCAGGCAGCCCGATCCATCGGGCTCACGGTGGAGCGTGTCGAGATACGCGTGGCCAAGGCCGCGCCGATTCCCCGCCCCGTGCCGGAAAAACCGGCATCCCCCGCCTCGCGTGCAGCCATCGAAGAGGCGATCAGGCTGCTCGGCGATCCGGACTGAAAGCCGCTTTCACGCGGCCTCCACATCCATCGGGGCGCGTAGGGTAAACGCGCAAGTCGTTGAATTTGTTAAACAACCGTTTCACGAACCGGAATGGCCCCGGAAACCGGTCCGCCATCCGACGAACGGTCATCCATCCAAAAACACGGTTCAGGCCAGCGCGGGGTTGCCCGGCGCGGCGTACATCGCCGGCAGGCCGGCGTCTTCGGGACCTTCGAAGGTCACTTCTTCCCAGGCCGAGGTCTCGGCCAGCAGGGCGCGCACCAGCTTGTTGTTGAGCGCGTGGCCGGACTTGAAGCCGGCATAGGCGCCGATCACGGCGTGGCCGGCCAGGTACAGGTCGCCGACGGCATCGAGGATCTTGTGGCGGACGAATTCGTCGGCGTAACGCAGGCCGTCCTCGTTCAGCACGCGGAACTCGTCGAGCACGATGGCGTTGTCCATCGACCCGCCCAGCCCGAGGTTGCGCTCGCGCATGTATTCCAGGTCGTGCATGAAGCCGAAGGTGCGCGCGCGGCTGACTTCCTTGATGTAGCGGGAGGTCGAGAAGTCGATGCCGGCGCTGGACTGCGCGGCCGGGATCGCCGGGTGGTTGAACTCCACGGTGAAGTCGAGCCGGAAGCCGTCGTGCGGGGTGAAGCGCGCCCACTTGTCGCCTTCGCGCACTTCGACCGGGTGGAGGATACGGATGAAGCGCTTCGGCGCGTCCTGCTCGGCGATGCCGGCGGACTGCAGCAGGAAGACGAAGGGACCGGCCGAGCCGTCCATGATCGGCACTTCGGCCGCGGACAGTTCCACGTAGGCGTTGTCGATGCCGAGGCCGGCCATCGCCGACAACAGGTGCTCGACGGTCTGGACCTTGGCGGGCCCGCAGGACAGGCCGGTGCAGAGCGTGGTTTCGCTCACCAGGTCGCCGCGGGCGGGGATTTCGATGACCGGATCCAGATCGACGCGCCGGAACACGATACCGGTGTCGATAGGGGCCGGGCGCAGCGTCAGGAAGACCTTCTCGCCGCTGTGCAACCCGACGCCCGTCGCACGGATCACGTTCTTCAAGGTGCGTTGGCGGGTCATCGGTGGTTTGGATCCTGAACAGGCGCGTTTTTCCGACCGTGCAGGTTAACACGCGGCCGGATGAACACCGCCGTAAGCCCTTGTCTGGCGGGGGCTGGCGGAGAAAGGCGTCGGGTCAGCCGACCCGACGCAAAGGGACAGACATGGGTCGATGCGGTTTTGCCGCATCACCGCCCTCGGGGATCACCCTCGGGCGGTTGTTCTGCTTGGATCAGTCGGCCTGGCGGCGCAGGAACGCCGGAATGTCCAGGTAATCCGCGCCACCGAAGTCAGCCGCCACCGGCGCGCTTTCCGCCGCCTGCGCCGCGGCGCCACGGCGCAGGCCGGACGCCAGGCCCTGGGCCGGGTTGAACGCGGCGACCGGGACGTCGTCGATCGGCAGGCCGGTGGTGCCGTCGCGCTTGGCGACCTGCACGTTCGGCACGATCTCCATCTGCGGCTTGGGCTTGCGCACCGGCTCGAAGCCGAAGTCGTTGCGCGGCAGCGCCTGGCGCGCGGCATTGCGGTTGAGGCCGGTGGCGACCACGGTGACCTTGACCTCGTCCTGCATGTCCGGGTCGAGCGAGGTGCCGATGATGACCGTCGCGTCCTCGGAGGCGAACTCCTCGATGGTCTGGCCGATCTCGGAGAACTCGGCCATGGTGAAGTCCGGGCCGGCGGTGATGTTGACCAGCACGCCGTTGGCCCCGGCCAGGTTCACATCGTCCAGCAGCGGGTTCTGGATGGCGGCCTCGGCGGCGGCCTGGGCGCGGTCGTCGCCGCGGGCGGCACCGGTACCCATCATCGCCAGGCCCATTTCGCTCATCACCGTGCGCACGTCGGCGAAGTCGACGTTGATCATGCCCGGGCGGACGATCAGGTCGGAGATGCCCTGCACGGCGCCCTGCAGCACGTCGTTGGCGGCGCGGAAGGCCTGCGTCATCGTCGCGTTGCGGCCGAGCACGGTGATCAGCTTCTCGTTGGGGATGGTAATCAGCGAATCGACGTGCTGCGAAAGCTCCTCGATGCCCTTCATCGCCACCTGCATGCGGCGGCGGCCTTCGAACGGGAACGGCTTGGTGACCACGGCCACGGTCAGGATGCCCATTTCCTTGGCCAGCTGCGCCACGACCGGCGCTGCGCCGGTGCCGGTGCCGCCGCCCATGCCGGCGGTGATGAACACCATGTCGGCGCCCTGCAGCGCGTCCATGATGCGTTCGCGGTCTTCCAGCGCGGCCTGGCGGCCTACTTCAGGGTTGGCGCCGGCGCCGAGGCCCTTGGTGACGTTGCTGCCAAGCTGCAGCTGCAGCTTGGCGCCGCAGTTCTTGATCGCCTGCGAGTCGGTGTTGGCGGTGATGAACTCCACGCCATCCACCTGGCTGTTGACCATGTGCGCGACCGCGTTGCCGCCGCCGCCGCCCACGCCGACCACCTTGATGACGGCGTTCGGGGCCATTTTTTCCATCAGTTCGAAAGTTGCCATGTCCATGTCCTCGTTGTTGGGCCGGGTTGTCGCTCTGTCCGGGATTCGGACCCGGTGCAGCCGCCACGCCGGCGTCTTGGTCTAGTTGTTGTTGCCGTTTGAAGCCTTCGCATCCGCCGGCCGTCCGGCGGCACCGCACTTTCAGAACTGCCCGCTGTACCAATCCTTCAATTTCCGGAACCACTCCGGCCCGCCGCTGCGGCCACCGGGCAGCAGCGCCCGGCCGCTGCGCGGCTGTTCCATCCGGCTGCCCATCAGCAGCAGGCCGACGCCGGTCGCATGCACCGGGTTGCCGACCACTTCGGCCAGCCCGGAGACGTGTTGGGGGATGCCGACGCGCACCGGCATCTGCAGCATTTCCTCGGCCAGTTCGACCACGCCTTCCATCTTCGAACCGCCGCCGGTCAGCACCATGCCGGCGCGGACCAGCTCCTCGAAGCCGGAGCGGCGCAGCTCCGCCTGCACCATCTCGAAGATTTCCTCGTAACGTCCCTGCACCGCCTGCGCCAGCGCATGGCGCGGCAGGCGGCGCGGCGGACGGTCGCCGACGCTCGGCACCTGGATGCTTTCTTCCGCCGTCGCCATCTGCGCCAGCGCGCAGGCGTAGCGGACCTTGATCTGCTCGGCTTCCGGCGTCGGCGTGCGCAGCATGTGGGCGATGTCGTTGGTGACGTGGTCGCCGGCGATCGGCAGCGAAGCCGTGTGCGAGATCGCGCCCTGCACGAACACCGCGACGTCGGTGGTGCCGGCGCCGATATCGACCAGCACCACGCCCAGCTCGCGTTCGTCATCGGTCAACACCGCTTCGCTCGACGCCAGCGCGGAGAGGATCAGGTCGTCCACCGACAGGCTGCAGCGCTGCACGCACTTGGTGATGTTCTGCGCCGCCGACTGTGCGCAGGTGACCAGGTGCGCGTGTACTTCAAGGCGCACGCCGCTCATCCCGACCGGGTTGCGGATGCCTTCCTGCGAACTGTCGAGCACGTATTCGCGGGCGATCGCGTGGAGGATGCGCTGGTCGGAGGGAATCGCCACCGCCTTCGCCGCTTCCAGCGCGCGTTCCATGTCGCCGTAGGTGACTTCGCCATCGCGCAGCGGCTCCATGCCCTGCGAGTTGCGGCACTGCACGTGGTTGCCGGAGATCGACGCGTACACCGAGCGGATCTCGCAGCCGGCCATCAGTTCGGCCTCTTCCACCGCGCGCTGGATCGACTGCACGGTGGAGTCGATGTCGACCACCACGCCGCGACGCAGCCCGCGCGACTCGTGGCTGCCGACGCCGATCACCTCGACCGGCATGCCCGGCGCGTATTCGCCGACCAGGGCGGTGACCTTCGACGTGCCGATGTCGAGGCCCACGATCAGGGATTTGTCGCCTTTGCGGTTCATGCGGTCTTCCGGGGTAATGCGATGGGGGATACGGCTTCGCTCCACTTCAGCGCGAAGCCGTTGGCGTAGCGCAGGTCGGCGCGTTGCAGCGCGCGGCCGGCCGGCGCGATCAACTTGGGCAGCAGGTCGGCGAAGCGGCGCACGCGGTCTTCGGCGTCCTGGCGGCCGACGATGACCTGCGCGCCATCGGACAGGCGCAGCATCCAGCTGCCGCGCGCGTCCTGGCGCAGCTCGCGCACGCCCAGGCCGAGCGGCGCGAACAGTTCGCGCGAGCGGTTGTAGAAGGCGAGCACTTCGGCCACGCGGCGCGGGTCGCCACCGAGTTGCGGCAGGCCCTTCGGCAGCGCGTTGCCCATCGCCGCGCGCGGGTAGAGCGTGCCGCGCTCGGAGAGCAGCAGCTTCTCGTCCCACAGCGCCAGCGGGCGGTGTTCGCTGATGCGCACTTCCAGCACGTCCGGCCAGCGCTTGCTGACTTCGGCGGATTCCACCCACGGCAGCTTCGCCAGCGCATTGCGCGCATCGTCCAGCCGCACCGCGAAGAAGCCCTGCTTCGCATACGGGGCCAGCAACTTCTGCAGTTCGGCATCGGGCACGTGGCGGGCGTCGCTGGTGACGCGCAGCTTGGTCAGCGGGAAGCGCTCGGTGCCGATCCAGCCGTTCATCACCGCGACCACCGGCAGCACGATGAGCCCGATGGCGATGGCGATGGCGACGATGCGCAGGAAGGCGTTCACGCGGAAGCGGCCTCCCCCATCGTCTGTTCGAGGATGCGCCAGCACAGTTCGTCGAACTCGATGCCCAGCGTGCGCGCCGACTTCGGCACCAGTGAGGTCGCGGTCATGCCGGGCGCGGTGTTCACCTCGATCAGCTGGAAGCCACGCTCCACATCGCGCATCACATCGACCCGGCCCCAGCCACTGCAGTCGGCGGCGGCGAACCCGGCCTCGGCGAGGCGGCGGATCTCCGCTTCGTCATCACCTTCCAGACCGGGCGTGATGTATTGGGTGTCGCCGGTGACGTACTTGGCGTTGTAGTCGTACCACTCGCCCTTGGGCACGATGCGGATCGACGGCAGCGCACGGCCGGCGATCACCGGCACCGAGAACTCGTCGCCGCGCACCATCTGTTCCATCAGCAGCTCGCCGGCGTACTTCAGCGCGAAGTCGATGGCCGGCTGGAGGTCGGCTTCGGTCAGCACGCGGAACACGCCGACGCTGGAGCCTTCGCTCGACGGCTTGACGAAGACCGGGTAGCCCAGCGACGCGGCCGCCGCGCGCAATTCCGCGCCCCGGTCGGCGCGCCCGCCACCCGGCAGGCGCACGAACTTCGGCGTCGGCAGGCCTTCGGCGATCCACACCTGCTTGGTGCGGATCTTGTCCATGGTCAGCGCGCTGCCGAGCACGCCGGAACCGGTGTATGGCACCTTGAGCGCATCCAGCACGCCCTGCATCACGCCGTTCTCGCCGGCACCGCCGTGGAGGATGTTGAAGACGCGGTCGACGCGGCCCGCGCGGATTTCATCCAGCAGCGCCGGCAGGCCGTCCACCGCGTGCGCATCGACGCCGCGCGACTGCAGCGCCTGCAGCACGGCGGCACCGGATTTCAGCGACACCTCGCGCTCGCTGCTGTCACCGCCGAGCAGCACCACCACGCGCCCGAAGCGCGAAGCGTCGGTGACCGCAAGCGGCGGGAAGCTCCTCTCACTCATGGCCCGCCTCCTTGCGCGCGAAACCTTCGGCGGCGATCTGCTGGGCGGCCGCGCCGATGTCGCCGGCGCCCATCAGCAGCAGCAGGTCGCCGTCGCGCAGCAGGTCGGGCAGCACCGTGCGCAGCTCGGCGGGCGACGCGACCAGCACCGGGTCGATGCGGCCACGGGTGCGAATGGCGCGGGCCAGCGACTTGCCGTCGGCGCCGGCGATCGGCGCTTCGCCGGCCGGATAGACCTCGGTCAGCACCAGCGCATCGACATCGCTCAACACCGCGGCAAAGTCATCGAACTGGTCGCGGGTGCGGCTGTAGCGATGCGGCTGGAACGCCACCACCAGCCGGCGCTCCGGCCAGCCACCGCGCGCGGCATCGAACACCGCGGCGAGCTCCTTCGGGTGATGTCCGTAGTCATCGACCACGGTGACCCTGCCGCCGCCGTCGAGCGGCAGTTCGGCCAGCTGGTTGAAGCGGCGGCCGATGCCCTTGAACTTGGCCAGCGCCTCGGCAATGGTTTCCGGCGCGATGCCCAGCTGCCAGCCGATGGCGGCGGCGGCCAGCGAGTTCTGCACGTTGTGGCGGCCCGGCAGCGCCAGCACCACCGGCGTGCAGGAACCATCGGGCAGGCACAGGTCGAAGTGCATCGCGGCGCCGACCTGGCGCACGCCTTCGGCACGCACTTCGGCGGTCTCGCTGAAACCGTAGGTCAGCACGTGGCGCGGCGTGGCGGCGGCCAGCGCGGCGACTTCCGGGTCGTCGATGCACAGCACGGCGAGCCCGTAGAACGGCAGACGGTGCAGGAACTCGGCGAATGCGGCCTGCACCTTGGCGAAATCGTTGTCGTAGTTTTCGAGATGGTCGGCGTCGATGTTGGTGATGACGGCGATCAGCGGATTCAGGCGCAGGAAGCTGCCGTCGCTCTCGTCGGCCTCGGCCACCAGCCACTGGCTCGCGCCGAGCTTGGCGTTGGCGCCGGCGGCGAGCAGCTGGCCGCCGATGACGAAGGTCGGATCCTTGCCGCCTTCGAACAGCACGCTCGCGGCCAGCGAGGTCGTCGTGGTCTTGCCGTGCGTGCCGGCGATGGCGATGCCGCGGCGGAAACGCATCAGCTCGGCCAGCATCTCGGCGCGCGGGACGATCGGGATGCGCTGGGCGCGCGCTTCCATCAATTCGGGGTTGTCACGCTTGATCGCCGACGACACCACCACGCAGTCGGCGCCGAGCACGTTGGCGGCGGCGTGCTCGCGGTCGATGCGCGCGCCGAGCTTCTGCAGGCGGCGGGTCGCGGCGTTGTCGGCGCGGTCGGAACCGGAGACCTCGTAGCCGAGCGTGCACAGCACTTCGGCAATGCCGCTCATGCCCACGCCGCCGATGCCGACGAAATGCACGCGGCGGAACGCGCGGGCCAGGTCACCCGGATCCTGCAGGCGGCGTTCGAACACGGTGCTGATCATTTCGCCACCTCCATCACGGCGTCGGCCACGCGTTCGGCGGCATCGGGTTTGGCCAGTGCGCGCGCGGCCCGGCCCATCGCCTGCAGGCGCGTGGGGCCGGCGGCGAACACCGCGAGCTGCGCGTGCAGCAGGTCGGCCAGCGCGTCGCTCTGCGGCACCAGCACGGCGGCGCCGCGTTCGACCAGGTATTCGGCATTGCGGGTCTGGTGGTCGTCCACCGCCTGCGGGAAAGGCACCAGCACGCTGGGCACGCCGGCGGCGCAGACTTCGGCCAGGGTCAGCGCACCGGCGCGGCAGACCACCACATCGGCCCAGGCATAGGCGGCGGCCATGTCGGCGATGAAGGCTTCCGGCTGCACGGCGAGGCCGGCATCGGCGTAGGCCTTGCGCGCGTCATCGAGCATCTTTTCGCCGCACTGGTGGCGCACGTCGAAAGCACCGGCCGGCAGTTTGGCGAGCGCCTTGGGCAGCGCGGTGTTCAACGCGCGCGCGCCCTGGCTGCCACCGAGCACCAGCAGTCTGAGTGGCGCGGCGGGCGTGGCATCGCGGGCCGGCAGGGAAGCGATCTCCTCACGCACCGGATTGCCGACCACGCGCTCGCCATCGAAGGTGCCGGGAAAGCCGGTCATGACGATGCGGGCGAGCTTCGACAGCACGCGGTTGGTGAGCCCGGCGGCGCGGTTCTGTTCGTGTACCAGCAGCGGGATGCCGGCGAGTTTCGCGGCCAGGCCACCCGGCCCCGCGGCGAAACCACCGAAACTCACCACCGCGCGCGGCTGGCGCTGGCGCAGGATGGCGCCGGCGGCCCGCACGCTGCCGATCAGCGCGAACGGCAGCTGCAGCAGCTTGGCGACGCCCTTGCCGCGCGCGCCACTGACCGCGATGGTGTCGATGTCGATGCCGTGCTGCGGCACCAGCCGGGTTTCCATGCCGCCGTGCGCACCCAGCCACAGCACCGGCACGCCACGCGCGCGCAACGCCTTGGCCACGGCGAGGCCGGGGAAGATGTGGCCGCCGGTACCGCCGGCCAGGATCATCACGGGCGCGTTCGGGTTCATTGGCCGGAAGCGCCTCCGAACGAGGGCTCGATGCGCGAACGACGCGTGCGCGCGGCATCGCCGCCGGCGCTGCGCGGCATGCGGTCGAGCAGGCGGGCGAGCGTGGCGCGGGTGCGGTCACCGGCTTCGGCCAGCGCATCGGCGGCCACGCTGGCGGCTTCGCGCACCGGGGTGGCGGCGGGCTGCACCGGCTTGGTGGCTTCGGCCACGGGCGCGGCGGCGGTATTCGGCATCGAGGCTTCGCGGCGCAGGGCGACCTGGCGGCGTGCGCGTTCGAACTCCCACGACACGCGCAGCAGAAGCCCCATCGCCACGCACGTCACCAGGATGCTGGAACCACCGGAGGAAATCAGCGGCAGGGTCAGGCCCTTGGTCGGCAGCAGGCCCAGGTTCACGCCGATCGACACGAACGCCTGTAGCGCGATCCACAGGCCGATGCCGAACGCCAGGTAGCCGGAAAAATGACGGCGCATCTCGACGCACTTCAGGCCCAGCCAGAACGCGCGCCCGACCAGTCCCGCGTACAGCGCGATGACCGTGCAGACGCCGACGAAGCCGAGCTCCTCGGCGATCACCGCCATGATGAAGTCGGTATAGGCCTCGGGCAGGTAGGACAGTTTCTGTACCGAGCCGCCCAGCCCCACGCCCCAGAATTCGCCGCGACCGACCGCCATCAGCGCGTTGGTCAGCTGGTAGCCGCTGCCGAACGGATCGGCCCACGGGTTGCGGAACGACACCATGCGCTCCACGCGGTACGGCTCCAGCAGGATCATCAGTGCCAGCAGCGGAATGGCCGCGAGCGCCGGCAGCACCATGCGCGGCATGTTCACGCCACCCAGCACCATCATGCCGGCGGTGATCGCCAGCACCAGCGCGGTGGTACCGAAATCCTTCTGCACGCCGAGCAGGATCACCGAGAACGCGGCGGCCACGCCGAAGGCCTTGAACATCGCGGTCCAGGTGCCCTTCACTTCTTCGGAGAAGCGCGCCAGGTAGCTGGCCAGCCAGACGATCAGCACCAGCTTCACCGCCTCGGCCGGCTGGAAGCCGATCGGCCCCAGGCTGACCCAGCGGCGCGCGCCCTTCACCGTGTGGCCGATGCCCGGCACCAGCACCAGCAGCAGGATGAGGATGCCGATGATCGGCAGCAGCCGGCTGTGCTGTTCGATGCCGCGGATGTCGCCCCGCGTCATCACCACGGCGGCCAGCACGATGCCCAGCCCGAGATACATCACATGGCGGTTGAAGTAGTACAGCGGCGAGAGGTCGCGGCTCTCGGCGATCGCCAGCGAACTCGACGCCACCATCACCAGGCCGAGCGCGGCCAGCGCCAGCATGCAGCCGAGCAGCCACGGATCGAAGCGACCCTGGATCGCGTCGAAGCGGGTCGCCTGGCGGCTGGCGGCGGTGTCGTGGCGGCCGTCCATCAGCGCACCTTCAACGTGGCAAGGCCGACCAGCACCAGCACCACCGAGATGATCCAGAAGCGCACGATCACGCGCGGCTCGGGCCAGCCCTTCAGCTCGAAGTGGTGGTGGATCGGCGCCATCCGGAACACGCGCTTGCCGGTCAGCTTGAAGCTGCCGACCTGGATCATCACCGACAGCGTTTCGATGACGAAGATGCCGCCCATGATCACCAGCACCAGTTCCTGGCGCACGATCACCGCCAGCGTGCCGAGCACCGCGCCCAGCGCCAGCGCGCCGATGTCGCCCATGAACACCATGGCCGGATAGGTGTTGAACCAGAGGAAGCCGAGCCCCGCGCCGGCGATCGCCGTGCAGATGATCAGCAGCTCACCCGCACCGGGCACCGCCGGGATCTGCAGGTACTTGGAGAATTCCGCGTGGCCGGACGCATAGGCGAACACGCCCAGCGCGCAGGCCACCAGCACCGTCGGCATGATCGCCAGGCCATCCAGGCCGTCGGTCAGGTTGACCGCGTTGGAGAAGCCGACGATCCAGAAGTAGGCGATGGCGACGAAACCGATCCCGGCCAGCGGCAGCGCCACCGACTTGAACAGCGGCACGTAGAAGGTGGTCGCCGCCGGCACGCTGGCATAGGCGTAAAGGTAGATGCCGGCCGCCAGGCCGAGCAGCGACTGCAGCGCGTACTTGGTGCGCGAACGCATGCCGTTGGGATCGCGCTTGACGATCTTGATCCAGTCGTCCCACCAGCCGATGGCGCCGAAGCCCACCATCACCGCCAGCACCACCCACACGTACTTGTTGCGCAAGTCGCCCCACAGCAGCACCGAGGCGAGGATGGTGATCAGGATCAGCGCGCCGCCCATGGTCGGCGTGCCGGCCTTGGAGAAATGCGACTGCGGGCCGTCGGTGCGGATCGGCTGGCCGCCGCTTTTCAGCGAAGCCAGATAGCGGATCACCTTCGGGCCCCACCACAGCGACAGCGCCAAGGCGGTGAGCGCCGAGAGGATCGCGCGGAAGGTCAGGTACTGGAACAGGCCGAAGTGGCTCTGCAGCTGTTCCAGCCAGCGGAATAGTTCAAGCAGCATCGGTGCCCTCCCCTTGCAGCAGCGCGGCGACCACGCGATCCATCGCACTGCCGCGCGAACCCTTCACCAGCACGCGCACGCCTTCGCCCAGGCCGCCGGCCAGTGCATCGGCCAGCGCTTCATGCGTATCGAAGTGATGGGCGCCTTCGCCGAACGCCGTGGCGGCGTGCGCGGCCAGCGGCCCCATCGTGTACAGCCGCGCGATGCCGGCGGCCTTGGCGCGACGCCCGGCCTCGGCGTGCAGCGCGATTTCGTCATCGCCCAGTTCGCGCATATCGCCCAGCACCAGCCAGGCTTCGCCACCGCCCGCGGCCAGCGTGTCGATGGCGGCATTCGTCGAACCGGGGTTGGCGTTGTAGCTGTCGTCGATCAGTTCGGCGCCGTTCGCCAGCCGCCGCGCGACACCGCGACCGGCCACCGGCGTCGCCGCCTGCAGACCGGCACGGACCTGTTCGATGTCGAGCCCGGCGGCCAGCGCCATCGAGGCCGCGGCCAGCGCGTTGGCGATGTTGTGGCGGCCCGGCAGCGCCAGCGCGATGTCGGCATCGCCGACCGGCGTGACCAGGCGGAAGCGCGAGCCGGCGCGGTCCAGCGCGATGTCGCGCGCGCTGACGTCGGCACTGGCATCCAGCCCGAAGCGCAGGATGCGGCGGCCGTGCGCGCGCTCGGCGAAGTACGGCGCGAAGGCGTCGTCGGCATTGATCACCGCCACGCCGTCCGCACTCAGCGCGTCGTAGATCGCGGCCTTGGTGTCGGCCACGCCGAGCAGGCTGCCCATGCGTTCCAGATGCGCCGGCGCGATGTTGTTCACCAGCGACACATCGGGCCGCACGATATCGGTCAGGTACTGGATGTCGCCCGGCTTGCCCGCGCCCATCTCGTAGACGGCGAAGCGCGCGTCGTCGGGCGCGGCGATCAGCGCCAGCGGCAGGCCGATCTCGTTGTTGAAGTTGCCGGGGTTGGCGTACGCGCCGCCGGCCTGCGCCAGCACCGAGAGCAGCAGCGACTTGACGCTGGTCTTGCCGTTGCTGCCGGTGACCGCGAACACCCGGGTCGCGCGTTCGCGCTGCAGGCCGCGCGCGAGGGCGGCCAGTGCCAGTTCGGTGTTGGCGACGAGGATCTGCGGCACCTCCGCATCCACTTCGTTCGACACCAGCGCCGCGACCGCGCCGCGCTTCGCCGCGTCGGCGACATGCGCGTGGCCATCGAAATTTTCGCCCTTCAGCGCGACGAACAGCAGCGCGCGGCCATCGGCATCGGGCAGCGTGCGGGTGTCGGTGGAAACGCCTTCGACCACCGTCGCAGCATCGCCCCGCACCACCCGGCCACCGGCCAGCCGTGCGACGTCGGAAAGCGGCATCGGCTTCATGCGCGCGCCTCCAGCAGTTCGCGGGCGACGGCCAGGTCGTCAAAGGCGTGCTTGACGCCGTTCACTTCCTGATAGGTCTCGTGGCCCTTGCCGGCGATCAGCACGATGTCGTCCGCGCCCGCCTCGCCGATCGCGCGGGCAATCGCGGCGCGGCGGTCGCGCAGCACAAGGGCGCGTCCGGGGTGCGCGAAGCCGGCGACGATCTCGGCGACGATGCCATCGCCATCCTCGCCACGCGGGTTGTCGTCGGTGACGATGACGGTTTCCGACAGGCGCTCGGCGATCGCCGCCATCTGCGGACGCTTGCCGCGGTCGCGCTCGCCGCCGCAGCCGAACACGCAGGTCAGGCCGCCCTTGAGGTGCGCGCGCAGCGACTGCAGCGCCTGTTCCAGCGGATCGGGCTTGTGCGAGTAATCGACCACCACCAGCGGCCGCACGCCGTCGCCGCCGAGGCGGTTCATGCGCCCTGCGACCGGCTGCAGCGTCTCCAGCACGCCGACGATCTCACCGACGCCATGGCCTTCTGCCAGCAGCACGCCGGCCACCGTCAGCAGGTTGTCGATGTTGAAGCGGCCCAGCAGCGGCGACTGCACGCGCTGGCTGCGGCCATCGATGCGCAGGTCGAAGGCGATGCCGCGCGCGTCCAGCACCACGTTGTCCGCGGCCAGCTGCGCATCGGCCTTGCCCGACGCGGAAATGCCGATGCCGCGCACGTTCGACGGCAGCGACTGCATCAGGCGCGCGCCGAAGGCATCGTCGATGTTGATGACGGCGGCCTTCAGGCCGGTGCGCGCGAACAACTTGGCCTTGGCCGCGCCGTAGTTTTCCATGTTGCCGTGGTAGTCGAGATGGTCACGGGTGAGGTTGGTGAACACCGCGACGTCGTAATGCACGCCGTCCACGCGACCCTGGTCGAGTGCGTGCGAACTGACTTCCATCGCCACCGCGCGTGCACCGGCATCGCGTAGGCCGGCCAGCGCCGCGTGCATCGGCAGCACCAGCGGCGTGGTGAAGCCGGTCGCGACTTCCGCGCCATGCAGGCCGACGCCGAGCGTGCCGATGGTGCCGGTGCGCTGGCCAAGCTTTTCCAGCGACTGCGCGATCAGCTGCACGGTCGAGGTCTTTCCGCTGGTGCCGGTGACGCCGATCATCCGCATCGCCTTCGACGGCGCGCCGTGGAAGGCATCGCCCATCGCGCCGAGGCGCGCGCGCAGGTCCGGCACCGCGATGGCATGCGCCGGGGCCGGCAGGCCGATCGGCGCCGGCGGCTCGAACAGGATGGCGGCCGCGCCCTTCTCGCGCGCCTGCTCGACAAAGCCGAGCCCGTGCGCACCGAAGCCGGCGATGGCGACGAAGGCATCCCCCGGGCGCACCGAGCGGCTGTCCATCACCAGCCCACTGACCTTCAGGCCGGTGGGAATGCCCGGCACATCCGGCAGCAGTTCGGTCAGCAGCATGGTGCGGCTCATCGCGCCCCCTCCAGCGGTTCCGGCAACGGCTGCGGCAAAGCGGGTGCGACAGATGCAGTGGGCGTTGCGGGACGGGCGACCGCAGCCACCGGCGCACCGGTGGTGCTCTTGGCGCCCTTGGCCTGCGCGGCGATCCAGCTTTCGATGTCGTCCGGCGGCACGTCCTTCAAACGCAGCACGCCTTCCATCACGTTGTGGAAGACCGGGCCGGCGACCAGCCCGCCGTAGTACGAGCCCTGGCTCGGGTCGTTGACCGCCACCACCATCGCGTAACGCGGGTTGCGCACCGGCACCAGGCCGGCGAAATAGGCGACGTAACGGCGCGAGTAACCGCCACCGCTGGCCTTGCGCGCGGTGCCGGTCTTGCCGGCCACGTGATAGCCCAGGATCGCCGCCTGCGTGGCGGTGCCACCGGGCTCGGTGACCGTCTGCATCATCCGCACGATCGTGTGCGCCAGCTCGGGCGTGATCACCTGCTTGCGCTCGCCCTGCTGATCCTTGATGAAGGTCGGCTTGATCGACACGCCATCGTTGCCGAGCGTGGCGTAGGCATGCGCGATCTGCATCGGCGTGGCGCTGATCGCATAGCCGTAGGACATGGTCTGTTTGGTGGTGCCGTCCCAGCGCGAGGGCGGCGCGAACAGGCCGGCGGCCTCGCCCGGGAAACCGATGCCGGTGCGCTGGCCATAGCCGAACTTGTGGAAGAAGTCGTAGAGCTGCTGGTTGCTGAGCTTGCGCGCGATCAGCGACATGCCCACGTTCGAGCTCTTCTTGATCAGGCCGGTGGTGTCGAGCACGCCGTAGTTGTGCGTGTCGCTGGTGCGATAGCGGCCGTTGGCGATCCAGCCCGGGCTGGTGTTGAAGGTGGAATGCTCGTTGATGACGCCGGCCTCGAGCCCCGCTGCCACGGTCAGCGGCTTGATGGTGGAGCCCGGCTCGAACAGGTCGGTCAGCGCACGGTTGCGGTGCGCCTCGCGCGAGGCGCTGCCGATGTTGTTGGGGTTGAACGAAGGCGCATTCGCCATCGCCAGCACTTCGCCGGTCTCGACATCGAGCACCACCGCCGAGCCGCTGGTCGCGCCGCTCTGCTCGATCATCGCCTTGAGCTCGCGATAGGTCAGGTACTGGATGCGGCGGTCGATGGTCAGCCGCACGTCCTTGCCGGGCTGCGCCGCGCGCAGCAGGTCCACGTTCTCGACGATGCGGCCGCGGTTGTCGCGGATCACGCGCTTCAGGCCGGGCTGGCCGCGCAGCCAGTCATCGAGCGCCAGCTCCACGCCTTCCTGCCCGAAATCATCGACGTTGGTGAAGCCGAGCACGTGCGCGAAGGCCTCACCCTGCGGATAGAAGCGGCGGAACTCGCGCTGCGCGTACACGCCGGGAATGCCCATCGCCACCACGCGCTGCGCGATGGCCGGGTTGATGCGGCGCTTGACCCAGAGGAATTCCTTGTCGGCCTTCTGCGACACGCGGCGGCGCAGCTCGTCTTCGGAGACCTCAAGCGCGCGCGCCAGCTGGCGGATGCCGGTCGGCGACTTCGACAGCTCCTGCGGATTCACCCACACCGATTCGACCGGCGTGGACACCGCCAGCGGCTCGCCGTTGCGGTCGGTGATCATGCCGCGCGTGGTGGCGATTTCCACCTCGCGCTGGAAGCGTTCGTCGCCCTGCTTCTGGTAGAACTCGTTGTTGACCAGCTGCAGGTTCACCGCGCGGCCGACCAGCGCCATCGCGCACAGGCCCAGCCCGCCGCCGACCAGCAGGATGCGCTTGCGCACATCGAAACCCTGGCGGCCATTGCGGTTCGGCTGCGGGCGCTCGCGGCGCGGGTTGTCGGGGCGGCCGGGGCGGTTCACGGGCGCACCACCACGATCTCGTCGGCCTTCGGCAGCACCATGCCCAGGCGCTCGCGCGCCGTGCGGTCGATGAGCGTGCTTTCGGCCCACGTCGCCTGCTCAAGCTGCAGGCGGCTGAAGTCGACGTTGAGTTCGTCGCGGGTCTTTTCCAGCCGGTTGAGCTCGACGAACAGCTGGCGGTGGCGATGCCGCGCCATCACCACGCCCACGGCGGTGGCGATGTCGAGCGCGAGCAGCAGCAGGACAATGAAGCGCAGGCTCATGCGGCTTCCCCCCACTTCTCGGCCACGCGCAGCACCGCGCTGCGGGCGCGCGGATTGGCGCGGGTTTCGGCCTCGTCGGCCTTGATCGCGCCGCCGATCAGCTTCAGCGTCGGAGTGAACGCGACGGTGTCCGGGCGACGACGGTCGGTCGGCGGCGCCTTCGCCTTCGACGCCATGAAACGCTTGACGATGCGGTCTTCCAGCGAATGGAAGCTGATCACCGCGAGGCGGCCTTCCGGCTTGAGCGCGTCGTGCGCGGCGGCCAGACCGGCTTCCAGGTCTTCCAGCTCGCGGTTGATGTGGATGCGGATCGCCTGGAAGCTGCGGGTGGCGGGATGGATGCCGTCCTTGCCGCGCGGCATCACCGAGGCGATCAGCCCGGCCAGTTCCAGCGTGCGGGTGATCGGCGCTTCGGCGCGGCGGGCCACGATGGCGCGGGCGATGCGCCGGCTCATGCGTTCCTCGCCATAGGTCCAGAGCACGTCGGCGATCTCGCGCTCGTCGGCGCGGTTGATCCAGTCGGCGGCGCTCTGCCCGCGCGAATCGTCCATCCGCATGTCGAGCGGGCCGTCCTTGCCGAACGAGAAGCCGCGCTCGGCGACATCCAGCTGCGGCGACGACACGCCGAGGTCGAACAGCACGCCGTCGAGCCCGGCCGAAGCCGCCTCCCAATCCGCCAGTTCGGTGAAGCTGCCGTGGTGGATGGCCACGCGCGCATCGCCCCCGAAACGTGCCTGCGCCTCGGCGATCGCGGTCGGGTCCTTGTCCATGACCAGCAGGCGGCCGTGTTCGCCCAACCGGGCCAGCACGCCGGCCGCGTGGCCGCCGCGCCCGAAGGTGCCGTCGAGGTAGATGCCGTCGGCGCGCACGCGCAAACCGTCCAGCACCTGCGCGTACAACACCGGGAGATGCGAGGGGGCGGGTGTGGCGACGGTCGCAGCCGCGCTCACAAACGCAGCTCCATCATCTGCGGGCTGATGTTGCCGTCGCCGATGGTCTGGCGGATCTGCGCGTGGTGGGCCTGCTCGCTCCACACTTCCAGCTTGTTGCCCATGCCGAGCAGCACGGCCTTCTTTTCGATGCCGACCGCGGCGCGGTGGCTGGCCGGGATGGAGACGCGGCCGCTGCCGTCGGGCTCCACGATCGCCGCCGAGCCCACCAGCATCCGCTGCAGGCGGCGGTGTTCGAGAACCACGGTCGGCAGCGCGTTGATCTGGTCGCGGGCCTTTTCCCACTCCGCGTAGGGATAGAGGAAGAGGCTGCCGGGCTCGAACGGGTTGTAGGTGATCACCAGGCGGTTGCCGCACGCCTCCGTCACGAGCTCGCGCAGAGCCGTGGGGATGGTCAGACGACCCTTGTCGTCTATCGTGATGGCGGTCTCACCCTGGAACATGTCGTCAGGCGGCTGCGGTCTTCTGGAGGGGCGTCAGGATGACACAGGAAACCACAAATTCCCCGGATATCCCACTTCCCGCCACGATAGGATTCGCCCACAGCCTTGTCAACAGGTTCCGGCAGGTTTTTTTCAAGCCCGTCAATGACTTGCGCCAAACTTCAGAATTTGGACGAAGGTTTATCCACAAGCCCTTGTTCCGTCTCAAAACGTGAGACAGGCACCCTCCGTTCAGCTTGATTCATGAATACGAAGGCGGGGCCGACGCGCCGCTTCAAACGGCCGTTCCGCCCGCTGGCCGATGCCGGAATGCGCGATTTTTGCGGCCTGAGGAAAGTGGCGGAGCCGGCCGGTAAGCCGGGTTCTGTCGTGGACAGTCATTCCTCTCGGCCCTGCATCGCTGCAGGGCTCCAGCAACCTACCCGGAGGCGTCGCGGGTCACGACATCGCCTCCCTATTTGGTCTTGCTCCCGATGGGGTTTGCCGTGCCGGCCGGTTGCCCGGCTCGCGGTGCGCTCTTACCGCACCATTTCACCCTTGCCGTCCTGCCGGAGCAGTCTTGGGCGGTATCTTTCTGTTGCACTTTCCGTCGGCTCGCGCCGCCCAGGCGTTACCTGGCATCGCACCCTGTGGAGCCCGGACTTTCCTCGGCATCCGTATGGATGACGCGACTGTCTGGCCGGCTCCGCCGCGCGCATTCTGGCACGAAGCGCCGCTCAGCCGCCGCCGTAGAGCGCCTTGCGCGGGGCGCCGGTCAGTTCCGCGGCCAGTTTGGCGGCGGTCGAGGGCGGCAGGTGTTCGGCCAGCTTGGCGTAGACGCGGCGGCCTTCGGCCAGCCTGGCGTCGCCATCGTCGCCGGCGCCTTCGACCAGCACCACGAACTCGCCCTTCTGCTGGTGGGGGTCGATGTCGATGCGGCTTCGGAGTTCGCCGAGCGGCCCGTCGAGCACGGTTTCGAACAGTTTGGTCAGTTCCCGTGCGACCACGGCATGGCGGCCCGGGCCGAAGGCCGAAGCCGCATCGCCCATGAATTCCACGATCCGGTGCGAGGACTCATAGAAGATCAGCGTGCGCGGCTCGCCGGCCAGTGCCTGCAGGCGTTCGCGACGGGCGCCCGCCTTGGCCGGCAGGAAGCCCTCGAAGGCGAAGCGGTCGCTGGGCAGGCCGGCCACCGACAGGGCCGCGATCAACGCGCTGGCGCCGGGCACCGGCGAGACCCGGATGCCGGCCTCGCGGGCGGCGCGCACCAGCCGGTAGCCGGGGTCGCTGACCAGCGGCGTGCCGGCGTCCGAGACCAGGGCCAGCGATTCGCCGGCGGCCAGGCGCGCGACCAGGCGCGCGGCGATCTCGTCCTCGTTGTGCTCGTGCAGGGCGATGAGCGGGGTGTCGATGCCGAACTGCTGCAGCAGCGGGCGGGTGCGGCGGGTGTCCTCGGCGCAGATCGCGGCGACGGCCTTGAGCGTCTCGACCGCGCGCGGGCTCAGGTCGCCCAGGTTGCCGATGGGGGTGGCGACGACATGCAGGATGCCGGCGTTGTCAGGCTTCAATCGGGACTCCGGGCACGCGACGGGGCCGCCCGTTATACCGTGCGCGGCCCGGCGGCGCGGCCTGCACGTGGCAAAGCCGGCGGCACGCTCTAGAATCGACCGGTCTCCGACAGGATCGCGCCATGCGCCTCGCCCTCAAGCATTTCGTCCTTGCCGCCTGCATCGCCGGGCTGGCCGGCTGCGTCAGCGCGCCGACCCAGGCGCCGACAGCCCAGAACGAGGTCCAGTCGGCCGCCTTCCGCGAGGCCCACCAGCTGGCGCAGGCCGACGCGCGTGCGAATGCCGCCCGCATCGACAGCCTGCTGGGCTCGGTGGATGACGCCACCCTGTCGCGCCTGACCGGTGCATTGGCGGCGAACGACCCGCTGTATCCCTTCGCCGGCCGCGCGATGCTGGCCCGCGGCCTGAAGCCACCGTATCCCTTCAGCCGCGGCTTCAATTTCGATGGCCGTGCGCCGGCCGACCGCGACGGCTACCGCCCGCCGGCCAAGGTGGCGATCCTGCTGCCGATCTCCGGCAGCCTGTCGGCGGCGGCCAAGCCGGTCCGCGACGGTTTCCTGGCCGGCTATTACGCCGAGCGCCGGCAGCGCCCGACCATCACCTTCTATGACGCCGCCACCGGCGCCAGCGCCGCCTACCAGAAGGCCGTGGCCGATGGCGCCGATTACGTGGTCGGCCCGCTCGACCGCGAGCACGTCGGCGCGCTGTTCGCGCAGGGCGAGCTGCCGGTGCCGGTGCTGGCGCTCAACCGTGGCAGCAAGGCGCCGCCGCCGGGCAGCGTGAGCTTCTCGCTGGCACCGGAGGACGAAGGCACGGCCACCGCCGAATACCTGGTCGCGCATGGCGCGCGCAACGTGCTGGTGCTGGGCGGCGGCGACGACACCCTGCGCCGCACCAGCGCCGCCTTCCGCGAACGCCTGCAGGCGCGCGGCGGCAAGGTGATCGATTCCGTCGCGCTCGGCGGCACGCCCGAAGCGCTGGCCACTGAGCTCGCCGCCGCCACCGCCAAGGGGCCTGTCGATGCGATCTACTTCGCCGCCCGTGGCGACCAGGCCCGCGCCGCGATGCCGGTGATCAACGCCCAGCCCGCGCTGGCGAAGGCGCGTCGCGTGGCGGCCTCGCAGATCGCCAACAACCCCGGCAAGGGCGAGGACGCGATGCTGCTCGACGGCATCATCTTCCCCGGCGAATCGCTGGCCGCGCGTGCCCTGCCCGGCATGCCGTCCGACCCCGGCGCGCTGACCCCGACCGCGCGTGGCGCGGCGGCCCGCCTGTTCGCCTTCGGCTACGACGCCTGGCTGATCACTGCCTACCTGGAACGCCTGGCCAACGCCCCGCAGGACGCCCTGCCCGGCGCGACCGGCAACCTGCAGCTCGACGGCTTCGGCAACCTGCTGCGCGCGCCGACCTGGTCGGTGCTGCGCGGCGGCAGCGCCGTGCCGCTCGGTGGCCGCTGACGCCCGGCACCTTGCCGGCAGCGCGGCGGAACGGGCGGCCGCGCGACTGTTGACCGGCCGCGGCCTGCAGCAGGTCGATGCCAACGTGCGTTATCGCGATGGCGAGCTCGACCTGGTGATGCGCGACGGCGGCACGCTGGTCTTCGTGGAAGTGCGCTACCGCGCCAGCGAGGACTTCGGAGGGGCCGCGGCGTCGGTCACCCCGGCCAAGCAACGGCGGCTGATCCGCGCCGCCACCCGCTACCTGGCCGCGCATCGCGCCTACGCGCATCTGCCCTGCCGTTTCGATGTGGTCTGCGCCACCGGCGATCCGCAGGCGCCGGACATGCAATGGCTGCGGGCGGCGTTCGATGCGGGATGAGGCGGCTTTTCCTTGCGATGTCGCGCGGCGCGTGAGCCGCGTCGGACACGGATTCAGCGCCCGCTGAAATGAACATGGCCGGCACGCGCCGGCTGCCAGTCGCCCGCGTCGGTCCGCGCGCTGACGCCGCTGCCCGCCACCACCCGGCCGATCCGCGTGACCGCGACGCCCGAAGCCTTCGCCGCTTCGATCACCGCATCCGCGCGGTTAGGCGATGCGGTGAAGCACAGCTCATAGTCGTCTCCGCCGGTCGCCTGCCAGTCACGGCGGGTGTCGGCATCGACCTCCAACGCCGCCAGCGCGGGCGAGGCCGGCAAGGCATCGACCTCCACTTCCGCGCCCACGCCGCTGGCCGCGCAGACATGGCCAAGGTCGGCCAACAGGCCATCCGAAACATCGATGCAGGCGTTCGCGATGTCACGCAACGCACGCCCCAGACCGACGCGCGGCAGCGGCCGGTCCAGCCGTTCGCGCAGGGCAGCCGGCATCGCGATGCCGCGTTGCCAGAACGACAGCGCCGCCGCCGCATCGCCCAAGGTGCCGCTGACCCAGACCTCATCGCCCAGCCGTGCGCCATCACGCCGCAACGCCGCGCCGGCTTCGACGAAACCGATCACGCTCACGCACACCGACAGCGGCCAGCGCGTGGTGTCGCCGCCGACCAGCGCCACTTCGTGCTGCGCGGCGAGCGCGCTGAAACCGTCGAGGAAGCCGTCCACCCAGGCCATGTCCGCGTCGGGCATCGACAACGACAGGCTGCACCAGGCAGGCTGCGCGCCCATCGCGGCGAGGTCGGACAGGTTCACCGCCAGCGCCTTCCAGCCGATGTCGGCGGCCGCGGTCTCGGGCGGAAAGTGGATGCCGATGTTGATCGTGTCGGTGGCGACCGCCAGCTGCAGGCCGGGCGGCGGCTGCAGCAGGGCGGCGTCATCGCCGATGCCGAGCACCACGTCGCCACGCCGCGCGACGCGGGCGCGGATGCGGTCGATCAGCTGGAATTCGCCGGCCATTCGGCGCGTGGCTCAGCCGCGCGCGGCCTGCATCTCGACGCCGCGCCAGTCGGCGGCCAGCTTGTCGAGCACACCGTTGACGTAGGTGTGGGCGTGTTCGGCGCCGAAGCGCTTGACGGTCTCGATCGCCTCGTTGATGACGACGCGGTAGGGCACGTCGAGCCGATGCTTGAACTCATACGCGGCGATGCGCAGCACCGCGCGTTCGACCGGGTCCACTTCCGCCACGCTGCGGTCGTCCAGATGCGCGGCCAGGCCGGCATCCAGCGCTTCCTGATGCAGCATCACGCCGCGCACCAGGTCTTCGAAATATTCGAGGTCGGCGATCTCGTGCGCCTGCTCATGGGCGAACTGCGCGATCACCTGCTGCGCGTTGCCGCCCGACATCTGCCACGCGTACAGCGCCTGCATCGCGCGGCGGCGGGCACGGGTGCGATGCACCGGGTCGATGCCATGCGGTCGGCGGTTCGGCTTCATGCGGCGCGCTCCAGCAGGTTGGCCATCTCGATGGCGACCATCGCCGCCTCCTCGCCCTTGTTGCCGTGGCTGCCACCGGCGCGGGCCTCGGCGTCCTCGGCCTGTTCCACCGCCAGTACGCCGTTCATCACCGGCAGGCCGTACTTCAACGCGACCCGCATCAGGCCCTCGGAGCAACCGTCGGCGACGTGTTCGAAATGGCGGGTGTCACCGCGGATCACGCAGCCCAGCGCGATCAGCCCGGCGTAACGGTGGCTCGCCGCCAGACGCTCGGCCAGCACCGGGATTTCCCAGGCACCCGGCACGCGGAAGACGTCGACATCGGCCTCGTCCACGCCGTGGTCGGCCATCGCCTTGCGCGCGCCTTCGATCAGCGCCTCGGTCACCCGCGCGTTCCAGCGGCTGGCGAGGATCGCGAAGCGGGCACCTTCGGGGGCGCGCAGGTCGCCTTCGTAACTGGGCATCGGACTCTCGGGAAAACGCGGGCCGGCCAGTTTAACGCGGCGGCAGCGCCACGTATTCCACGACCTCCAGCCCGAAACCGCCCAGCCCCACCTGTTTGCGCGGCGTGCCGAGCACGCGCAGGCGTCGGTAGCCCAGGTCGGCCAGGATCTGGCTGCCGGCGCCGTTGCGTCGCCATTCGGCGGCCGGCGCGGGAGGGGGGGAGGCGGCTTCGTTGCGGATCCGCGCCAGCAGCGCATCGGCCTGCGGCACCGGTTCGGCCAGCAGCAGCAGCACGCCCTGCCCGGCCTCGGCAATCGCCGCCAGCACCTCGCCGCCGAGCGGCCCGAAGTCCTCGCGCTGCCAGTGCAACGCATCGGCCAGCACGTTCTGCATCTGCACGCGCACCAGCGCCGGCGAAGCCGCATCGGCCTCCCCCCGCTGCAGGGCGAAGTGCAGGCCGTGGGTCAGCCGGTCGCGGTAGGTATGCAGGACGAACGCGCCGTGGTCGGTGGCGATCCCGCGCGAATCGACGCGCTCGATGGTGTGCTCGGTTTCCAGCCGGTGGCGGATCAGCGCCTCGATCGAGCCGATCTTCAGCCCGTGCTCGCGCGCGAAGACTTCCAGCTCCGGGCGGCGCGCCATCGAGCCATCGGCGTTGAGGATCTCCACCAGCACGCCGGCCGGTTCCATGCCCGCCAGCAGCGCCAGGTCGCTGGCCGCCTCGGTGTGGCCGGCGCGGCTCAGCACGCCGCCGGGCTGTGCCTGCAGCGGGAAGATGTGGCCGGGCTGCGCGAGGTCGGCGGCGGTCGCGTCCGGGCGCACGGCGGTGCGGACGGTATGCGCGCGGTCATAGGCGCTGATGCCGGTGGTGACGCCTTCGGCGGCCTCGATCGACACGGTGAAATTGGTGTGGTGCGGCGAGGTGTTGTCGCGGACCATCGGCGGCAGGCCCAGCTGGCGGCAGCGCTCGCGGGTCAGCGACAGGCAGACCAGCCCGCGCGCGTGGGTGACCATGAAGTTGATGTCGGAGGGCCGCACCAGTTCGGCGGCCATGATCAGGTCGCCCTCGTTCTCGCGGTCCTCGTCATCGACGATGACCACCATCCGCCCGGCGCGGATTTCCTCAAGCAGTTCGGGGATGGAAGCAAAACTCACGCGTCACGCTCCTGCAGCAGCCGCTCGACGTAGCGCGCGACCAGATCGATTTCGAGATTGACCGCATCGCCCACCCGCGTTTCGGCGAAGGCGGTATGCGACACGGTGTGGGGGATGAGGGCGACGTCGAAGCTTTCCGCATCGACCGCGTTGACGGTCAGGCTGACGCCATCGACGCAGATCGAGCCCTTCTTCGCCACGTATTTCGCCAGCGCCTTGGGCACCGAGAAACGCCAGCGCTGGGCGCGCGCATCCTTGTGCACATCCAGCACCCGGCCGACGCCATCGACATGGCCGCTGACCAGATGCCCGCCGAGGCGGTCCTGCGCCTGCAGCGCGCGTTCGAGATTGAGCGGCTGGCCTTCGCGCAAGGCGCCGAGCGTGGTCAGCGCCAGCGTTTCGGTGGAGGCATCGGCGGCGAAGGACCGCGCGTCGAAAGCGACCACGGTCAGGCAGACGCCGTTGACCGCGATGCTCTCGCCCATCTCCACGCCGGTGAACGGCAGCGAGCCGGTGTCGATGTGGATGCGGACGTCGCCGCCGCGCGGCTCCAGCGCACGCAGGCGCCCGACGCCCTGGATCAGGCCGGTGAACATGTGTCCTCCCTGCGGCATGCGTGCACCATGCTCACGCCGCGCTTTCCGGCGCCAGCAGCAGGCGCATGTCGGGCCCGACCTGGCGCACGTCGAGCATCCTGAGCTTGAAGGCCTCGGCCATCGACTGGATGCCGAGGCCGTCGAACATCGGCCGCGCCGCATCGCCAAGCAACACCGGCGCGACATAGACCAGCAGTTCGTCAACCAGCCCGGCGTGGAGGAAGGCGCCGGCCAGCGTCGCGCCGGTTTCCACCTGCACCTCGTTGATCTCGCGGCGTGCGAGTTCGGCCAGCACCGCCGGCAGGTCGAGCATCCCGCGTTGCAGGGGCACCGGGTGGCGCTGCAGGGCGATGTCACGCGGCGGCTTGGCATCCGGCGCGTGGAAATAGAGCGTGGGCACGTCGCCCTCGCGCACATTGCCGCGCGCGACGGTGGCCAGGCCCGGGTCCAGCACCACGCGCAGCGGCGCGATGAAGTCGTCGCCAGCGGCCAGGCGCACGGTGAGGTGCGGATCGTCGGCCAGCACGGTGCCGGCGCCGGTCAGCAACGCACCGCAGCGGGCGCGCCAGCGATGCACGTCCTCGCGCGACTCGGCGCTGGTGATCCATTTCGATTCGCCATTGGCGAGCGCAGTGCGCCCATCGAGGCTCACGCCCAGCTTGACCCGCAGCCACGGCCGGCCGCGTTCGATGCGCGAGAAGAAGGCGCGGTTGAGCGCGCGCGCCTGCGGTTCCATCAGGCCGGAGGCGACTTCGATGCCGGCCGCGCGCAGCCGCTCGAAACCGGCGCCATCCACCTGCGGGAAAGGGTCGCGCATCGCCGCGATGACTTTGGCCACGCCCGCTTCCACCAGTGCATCCGCGCACGGCCCGGTGCGACCGGTATGCGCGCAGGGTTCCAGCGTGACGTAGGCGGTCGCGCCTTTCGCGTTTCCGTGGGCGGCCTGCAACGCGGCGATCTCCGCATGCGGGCCACCTGCGCGCTCATGCCAGCCTTCGCCGACGATCTCGCCATCGCGCACCAGCACGCAGCCGACCATCGGATTGGGCTTGGCGGTGAACTGCGCGCGCTCGGCCAGCCGCAGGGCACGGGCCATCAGCGCATGGTCGAATTCGTTGAAGCCTTCGCTCATTTGCGCTTCTTCTCGCTGCGCGCAGCCAGGCCACCCAGCAAAGGCAGCTGGCCCTCACCGGGCAGGTCGCGTTCCAGCCGGTCCAGTTCCTCGCGGAAATCGGCCACGTCTTCGAACGACCGGTAGACCGAGGCGAAACGCACGAAGGCGACCTGGTCGAGCTTGCGCAGTTCCGCCATCACGAAATCACCGACGCGGCGCGAAGGCAGTTCGCGCTCGGCGGTCATGCGCAGGCCGTGGACCACGGCGCGCACCGCCGCTTCGATCTGCTCTTCCGACACCGGCCGCTTGTGCAACGCGCGGTCGAAGCTCTGGCGCAGCTTGCGGGCATCGAAGGGCTCTCGGCGGCCATCGGACTTGATGATCACCGGCAGCTTGAGTTCGATGGTTTCGATCGTCGAAAACCGCTCACCGCAGGCCTCGCATTCGCGGCGACGGCGGATCGTCGCGCCGTCATCGCTGACGCGCGAATCGATCACGCGGGTGTCACTGTGCTGGCAGAAAGGGCAGTGCAAGACTCAGCCGTAGACCGGGAACTGCTTGCACTGCTTTTCGACGTTCTCGCGCACGCCGGCAATCACGTTCTCGTCGGCCGGTGCATCCAGCACATCGCAGATCCAGTGGGCCAGCGCCACGCAATCGGGTTCCCTGTAGCCGCGCGTGGTGACCGCCGGCGTGCCGATGCGCAGCCCGGAGGTGACGAACGGCTTGCGTGGATCGTTGGGCACCGAATTCTTGTTGACGGTGATGTGCGCCTTGCCCAGCGCTTCCTCGGCATCCTTGCCGCTGACCGGCTTGCCGATCATGTCGATCAGCATCAGGTGGTTCTGGGTGCCGCCGGACACGATCTTGTAGCCGCGCTTGATGATGACGTCGGCCATCGCCTGCGCGTTCTTCACCACCTGCGCCTGGTAGTCCTTGAACGCGGGGTTCAGCGCTTCCTTGAAGGCCACCGCCTTCGCCGCGATGACATGCATCAGCGGCCCGCCCTGGATGCCCGGGAAGACGATCGACTGCAGCTTCTTCACCAAGTCCTCGTCGGCACCCTTGGCCACGATGATGCCGCCGCGCGGCCCGCGCAGCGTCTTGTGCGTGGTCGATGTCACCACGTGCGCGTGCGGCAGCGGGCTCGGGTACACGCCCGCCGCGACCAGCCCGGCCACGTGCGCCATGTCCACGAAGAAAATCGCGCCCACCTTGTCGGCGATCCCGCGCATCCGCTTCCAGTCCACCACCTGCGAATACGCGCTGAAGCCGCCGACCAGCATCTTCGGCTTGTGCTCGATGGCGAGGCGTTCGACCTCGTCGTAATCGATCAGGCCTTCATCGTTGACGCCGTACTGCACGGCGTTGAACAGCTTGCCGCTGACGTTGACCTTCGCGCCGTGGGTGAGATGGCCGCCGTGCGCCAGCGACATGCCGAGGATGGTGTCGCCCGGCTGCAGCAGCGCGAGATACACGGCCTGGTTGGCCTGGCTGCCGGAATGCGGCTGCACGTTGGCGTAGTCGCAGTCATAGAGCTGCTTGAGGCGGTCGATGGCCAGCTGCTCGGCGATGTCCACGAACTCGCATCCACCGTAATAGCGCTTGCCCGGATAGCCTTCCGCGTACTTGTTGGTGAGCTGGCTGCCCTGCGCTTCCATCACCATCGGGCTGCAGTAGTTCTCCGACGCGATCAGCTCGACATGGTCCTCCTGGCGGCGGACCTCGCCATCGATGGCCTTGGACAGGTCGGGGTCGAAGGATGCGATGCGCGCGTCGCGCTTGAACATGGCCAGCTCCGGAGTCTGGGGGAAGGAAAGTCCCGATTGTAGGCGCCGGGGCCGCCACTTCCTATTTCCGCGGGCCGGAACCGGGCGAAGGCCGCTATAATCGCCGCATCCCGAAGCCCTCCCCGCCGGGCTGCCCCGCAGCGCCGGCCATCCGCACGCGGAGCCTCCATGTCCTCGCAATACATCTACACCATGAACCGGGTGTCCAAGGTCGTGCCGCCGAAGCGGCAGATCATCAAGGACATCTCGCTCTCCTTCTTCCCCGGCGCCAAGATCGGCCTGCTCGGCCTGAACGGTGCCGGCAAGTCGACCGTGCTCAGGATCATGGCCGGCGTCGATACCGATTTCGAAGGCGAGGCCCGCCCGCAGCCCGGCACCAAGGTCGGCTACCTGGAGCAGGAGCCGCGCCTGAACCCGGAACAGACCGTGCGCGAAGCGGTCGAGGAAGGCGTCGGCGAGGTCCTGCAGGCGCAGGCCGCGCTGGATGCGGTCTATGCCGCCTATGCAGAGGAAGGCGCGGATTTCGACGCGCTGGCCAAGGAGCAGGAGCGCCTTGAAGCGATCCTCGCCGCCGGTGACGCACACACGCTGGAAAACCAGCTGGAAGTCGCCGCCGATGCACTGCGCCTGCCGCCCTGGGATGCGGTGATCGGCAAGCTCTCGGGTGGCGAGAAGCGCCGTGTCGCGCTGTGCCGCCTGCTGCTGCAGAAGCCGGACATGCTGCTGCTCGACGAACCGACCAACCACCTCGACGCCGAATCGGTCGAGTGGCTGGAGCAGTTCCTGGCCCGCTACAGCGGCACCGTGGTGGCGGTGACCCACGACCGCTACTTCCTCGACAACGCCGCCGAGTGGATCCTTGAACTCGACCGCGGCCGCGGCATTCCGTGGAAGGGCAACTACACCGACTGGCTGGTCCAGAAGGACGACCGCCTGAAGCAGGAAGAGAACCAGGAAAAAGCGCGCCAGAAGGCCATCCAGAAGGAACTGGAATGGGCGCGGCAGAACGCCAAGGGCGGCCGCAGCAAGGGCAAGGCGCGACTCGCGCGACTTGACGAGCTGCAGTCGCAGGACTACCAGAAGCGCAACGAGACCAACGAGATCTTCATCCCGCCGGGCGAGCGCCTGGGCAACTCGGTGATCGAGTTCAAGAACGTGACCAAGAAGTTCGGCGACCGCCTGCTCATCGACAACCTGTCGATGATCATTCCGCCGGGCGCGATCGTCGGCATCATCGGTCCCAACGGCGCCGGCAAGTCCACGCTGTTCAAGATGATCACCGGGCAGGAAAAGCCGGATTCCGGCGAGATCGTGATCGGCCCGACGGTCAACCTGTCGTACGTGGACCAGAGCCGCGACAAGCTGGAAGGCAACCACAACGTCTTCCAGGAAATCGCCGGCGGCCTGGACATCCTCAACATCAACGGCATCGAGATCCAGTCGCGCGCCTACATCGGCCGCTTCAACTTCAAGGGCCAGGACCAGCAGAAGATGGTCGGCTCGCTGTCGGGCGGTGAACGTGGCCGCCTGCACATGGCGAAGACGCTGCTGCAGGGCGGCAACGTGCTGCTGCTCGACGAACCGTCGAACGATCTCGACATCGAAACCCTGCGTGCGCTCGAAGACGCGCTGCTGGAGTTCCCGGGCAACACGTTCGTGATCAGCCATGACCGCTGGTTCCTGGACCGCATCGCCACGCACATCCTCGCCTTCGAGGGCGACTCGCACGTGGAGTTCTTCCAGGGCAATTACCGCGAGTACGAGGAAGACAAGAAGCGCCGCATGGGCGACGACGCCGGCCCGAAGCGCCTGCGCTTCAAGGCGTTGAAGTAAGACGCACCGTCCAGCGATGGCCGTTGCCGTCGCGGACTAGCGTTGAAGTAACGGACACGGGGCGCGGCCATCGGGTGGTCGCTCCTCCCTCGGTCGGGGCTTCCTGCCCCGACTCGGGCGCGCGCCATCCGTGGCGCGCTGGTCCGCGACACAGCCGATATCCGCCTGGAGAGTTCGAATGCGCTTCGTAGACAAACTCCGCCACCGCTGGCACGCCGCCGATACCCTGCTTTGCGTCGGCCTGGATCCCGACCCGGCCAGGTTCCCCGACGCCTTCGTCGACGACCCGGACGCGCTGTTCAATTTCTGCGCACGCATCGCCGACGCGACCGCGGAATTCGCCTGCGCCTTCAAGCCGCAGATCGCCTACTTCGCCGCGCACAACACCGGCGAGGCGCAGCTGCAACGCCTCATCGCGCACATCAACGCGAACCACCCCGACATCCCGGTGGTGCTCGACAGCAAGCGCGGCGACATCGGCAGCACGGCCGCGCAGTACGCGGTGGAGGCCTTCGACCGCCTCGGCGCGGATGCGGTCACGCTCAACCCCTACATGGGCTTCGATTCCGCCGAGCCCTTCCTGCAGCGCAACGAGCGCGGCTCGATCTTCCTCTGCCACACCAGCAATCCCGGTGCTCGGGATTTCCAGGAACTGACCGTGTTCGATGAAAGCGGCGCTGGCGCACCGCTCTACCAGCACGTCGCCCGCACCATCGCCGACAAGTGGAATGGTGATGGCAACTGCGCGCTGGTGGTCGGCGCGACCTTCCCGGAAGAACTGAAGGTGATCCGCGGCATCGTCGGCGAGATGCCGTTGCTGATTCCGGGCGTCGGCGCACAGGGTGGCGATGTCGAGGCGGTGGTGACCAACGGCAAGACCGCCGATGGCACCGGCCTGATGATCAATTCCTCGCGCGGGATCCTTTACGCATCATCCGGCGAAGGCTTCGCGGAAGCCGCGGCGGATGCGGCGCGCGAACTGCGGGATCGGATCAACCGCTGGCGTTGAAGGCGGCGACGGGCCGCCTTCCCCAAGATCATCCCTGCGTCACGGCCACATAGGCAGCGGCCGCCAGATCTGTGAGCACGCCTGACACCAGGCCGAACAGCACGAAAGCTAGCAGCGCCCTCAACGCGGACTTCCAGCGCGGGTAGCCGTTGAACAACTGCACCAGGCTGAAAATGTTCCAGACCACGGCCACCAGCAAGGCCAGGCTGGTCGCGTACTGGAAGCCGCGCTGGAAGGGAATCGACAGCCCCCAGATCACGAAGGTCTGGGCGGTCAGGAACGCCGAGATGACCAGCCACTCCGGGTAGTTGAGGTGGCGGAAGCGCCGGAACGCCCATTTGAACATCAACGCCTCGAGCGGCAGCAACAACACTGTGTAGACGGCGAAGTGATGGTTCATCCATGACGCCGTGGTCTGCTTGATCGCCAGCGTCCGCGCGTCCAGGGGACCCTGGTCGAGCGCAGCCGCCATGCCCGCGGCAAGCGCGCCATCCATGACCCCGGCATTGAGCAGCATCTTGGTCGCAAGGACCACCACCGCCGCCAGCATCATGATCAGCAACAGCGGCTTGACGTGGTTCGCCCGCCGCCCTTCCAGGTAATCGCGGATCAGATGTCCCGGCCGCAGCATCAGGTTCTTGAGCGTGTAGAGGATGCCGCGGTCCATGTGCAGCACGCTGTGCTCAAGCTCATGGCCAAGGAAGTGCCAGTCGATGCGATGCGCGGGCGTGGGTTGCCCGCAGTCCGGACAGAATTTCTGCGCGGGCACATCGATGGTGCGCCCGCAGTTGGCGCAGTGGTTCGCGTCGAGCATTGATCCCATCCCCTCGGTCAATCCGCTTGACCGGCGCCCGCGATTCTAGCCGTCCCGCATGGCATTGCCTGCGGGCCAAAGGTCATGGCCGGATGGCCCGCCAGCCCTTGGCCGCCAGCGCGAACGGAAAGCGTGCCCAGATCATCGAAGCCACCGCCGCCTGCGCGATCAAGCCATGGCGTGCGGCATCGAATTTGCGGAAGTAGCGCCACAGCCCGCGATGCTTGTGCCATTCGACGAAGGCCGGGCGGCTGCGCGACGACACGCCGCGCACGTGCAGCACTTCGACCGCGTTGGCGATCGCCACGCGCGCGCCGATCTGCCGCACGCGGCGGCACAGGTCCAGGTCCTCGGCATGCAGGCGGTAGCCCTCGTCGAAGCCGCGCACGCGGTTGAACAGCACGCGCGGCATCAGCATCAACGCGCCGGATACGGCATCGACTTCCTGCACAGCTTCAGGTGAGCGCGGCACCCACAGGTCGCGTGCGGCGGCGGAAGTCAGCATCGCCACGAAATCGGGATCGCGACGACGCGCGGCGGGATCGCGCAGACCGTCTTCGCCCACCAGTTCGGCGCCGACCAGCGCGCTGTCGAGCGACGCAGCCACATCACGCAATCGCGCGAGCGTGTCCGGCTCGACCATCAGGTCCGGGTTGACGAAGGCCAGCCACGGCGCATCGCTGTCGGCCGCGCCCTGGTTGCAGGCCACAGCGAAACCGGGGTTGTCGGGGTTGGCGAGGAAACGCAGCCGCGCATCGGCCAGCGCATGGCGCTGCACGATCTCCATGGTGCCGTCGGTCGAGGCGTTATCGACGACGCGGACCTGCGCCACGCCCTCGCCACCACGCAGCCGCGCGAGGCAGTCGTCGATGGTCTCCGCACTCTGGTGCGTGACCACCACCACGGCGATATCGCCGCTCATCCGAACAGGTCGTCCTGCGGGGAGTCGTCCGCGTTGGCGTCGTACAGCTGCTGCAGCTGCGCGCGCGTGGCGTGCAGCGGGTCTTCCATCAGGAAGTTCGCCAACCTCGGGCGATAGCCGGGCCAGCGCACCGCCAGCACGTCGAGGTCGCCGTCGCCATGCCAGGGCTCGCGGTCGCGGGCGACGAAGGCGTTCTCGCACAACGCGTTGCGCCAGCCCATCGCCGACAGCCGCAGCGAATAATCGGCCAGCGCCGCCGACCAGCTTTCGAAACTCTCGCCGTCCAGCCGGCCGGTGCGTTGGCGCGGGGTGCCTCGCAGCAGCACGGCGTGGGTGCCGGCGGTCGGCAGTTCGTGATGCAGCGGCGGCATCGCGGCGCAGGCACGGGCGATGCGACGCGGTTCGGCGGGCTCGGCCTGCACTTCACCGATGCGCGGCCAGGCCACGCATTCGCCGGCATTGCTCCAGGGCGTGGCGGTGCCGATGGTCGGATCCCGATGCAGGCAGGCCACCATCTGGCCCAGCCAGCCGGGCGCGGGCCGCACATCGGGCGCGAGCACGGCCATGTCCAGGTCACCGCAGGCGGCGACGCCTTCGGACAGATGCGCCGCTTCGCCGATCGGCCGCTGGCGGCGCGTGTATTCGGCCTGCAGCCGCGTGCTCTCCAGCCAGCGTTCGATGATGGCGATGCCGCGCGGCCCGGCCTGCGCGTCATCGAGCAACCAGACCCGGGTACCGGCCGGCGTGCCTCGATCGAGCGCGGCCAGGCAGGCGTCGAGCGCCGCGTCGTCGGTGCCGATGGGCAGCAGGACGATGGGTAATGCGGCTTCAGTCATGCCAGGCGCGTCGAGGGAGGTGCCGCCACTTTAGCTGGCCCGCCCGCGGCTGACGCGATGGGCGACCTGCGATGCCCGCGACCTGCACGGGCATCGCCATGAACCACGCGGCCTCACCCCACCCAGGCGCGCGCGTTCTGGAACAGCCGCGACCACGGCGAGGCATCGCCCCATTCCGCCGGATGCCAGCTGAAGTTGGCGGCGGCGAGCGTGCGTTCGGGATGCGGCATCAGGATGGTCACGCGGCCATCGTCGCTGGCCACGCCGGCGATGCCCTCGGGCGAACCGTTGGGATTGGCGGGATAGGCGCTGGCGATGCGGCCTTCGCCATCGACATAACGCGCGGCGACCGCGACCGAGGCCTGGTCGACGGCATTGGCGAAACGCATCCGGCCTTCGCCATGCGCCACCACCACCGGGATCCGCGAACCGCCCATGCCGCGCAGCAGGATCGAAGGCGATTCGCCCACTTCCACCTGCGCCAGGCGCGCTTCGTACTGCTCGCTGGCATTGCGCAGCAGCTCCGGCCAGTGCGCCGCGCCGGGGATGATGCCCTTCAGCTGCGAAAGCATCTGGCAGCCGTTGCAGACGCCGAGCGTGAACGTGTCCCCACGCCCGAAGAACGCTTCGAACTGCGTGCGCAGCGCCGGGCGTTCAAGGATCGACGTCGCCCAGCCGCGACCCGCGCCCAGCACGTCGCCATAGCTGAAGCCACCGCAGGCCGCGAGGCCGGTGAAGTCGTCCAGCTGCGTGCGGCCTTCGATGAGGTCGCTCATGTGCACGTCGAAGGCATCGAAGCCGGCACGCATGAAGGCCGCCGCCATTTCCACCTGGCCGTTGACGCCCTGCTCGCGCAGGATCGCGATCTTCGGGCGGACACCGGTGGCGATGTAGGGCGCGGCGATGTCCTCGGCCGGTTCGAAGGCGAGCTTCGGCGCCAGGCCCTTGGCTTCGAAATCGCGCGCGGCCTCGTGTTCCTCGTCGGCCGACTGCGGGTTGTCGCGCAGGCGCTGCATGGCATGGGTCACCGACCACCACGCATCGAACAATGCCTGCCAATGCCACTCCGCCAGCACCTCGCCGCCATCCAGCACGCGGATGTCGTCGGAGCGCGTCGGTCGCGCGATGCGTTGCGCGCATTCGATCAGGCCGTGTTCGGCGACGAGGTCGGCGAATTCCGCGCGGTCCTCGCCACGGATCTGCACGACCGCGCCGAGTTCCTCGTTGAACAGCACTTCGAAGACGTCGTTGTCGTGGTTGTCGGCCCAGCCGTCGAGCGCGATGTCCAGGCCCATGTGCGAGGCGAAGGCCATCTCGGCCAGCGTGGCGAAAACGCCGCCATCGGAACGGTCGTGGTACGCCAGCAGCAGGCCGGCCTCGCGCGCGTCGCGGATCAGTTCGAAGAAGCCGCGCAGGCGCTGCGGGTCCTCGATGTCCGGCGATTCACCGGCAAACGTGGCGTAGCACTGCGCCAGGATCGAGCCGCCCATGCGGCGCGCACCGGCCCCCAGGCCGATCAGCCACAGCTCGGTGTCGTCCTCGCGCGACAGCAGGGGCGTCAACTGCTGGCGCACATCGACCACCGGCGCGAACGCGGTGACGATCAGCGACACCGGCGAGACCGATTTCTCGGTGACGCCATCGGCCTGCCACTGCGCCTGCATCGACAGCGAATCCTTGCCGACCGGAATCGACAGGTCGAGTGCCGGGCACAGTTCCATGCCGATCGCTTCCACCGCGTCGAACAGCTTGGCGTCCTCGCCCTCGTGGCCGGCGGCGGCCATCCAGTTGGCGGACAGCTTGATGCGGTCCAGCGATTCCACCGGCGCGGCGCACAGGTTGGTGATCGCCTCGCCCACCGCCATGCGCGCGGAGGCGGCGGCGTCGATCAGCGCCAGCGGCGTGCGTTCGCCGATCGCCATCGCCTCGCCGGTGAAACCTTCGTAACCCGCGAGCGTGATCGCGCAATCGGCCACCGGCATCTGCCACGGGCCGACCATCTGGTCGCGCGCGGTCAGGCCGCCGACGCTGCGGTCACCGATGGTGATGAGGAAGTTCTTGGCGGCGACGGTGGGGTGCGCCATCACCCGCAGGCCGGCGTCGTGCAGTTCGACCGTCGCGGTGTCGAGCTCGGGCCAGCGGCTGGCCGCCGGATGCGCGGTATCGCGATGCATCTTCGGCGCCTTGCCGAACAGCACGTCCATCGGCAGGTCGATGGCGGCATCGCGGACCATGCCGGCGGCCTTCGCTTCCGGCGTGGCGCCGTAGCCGACCAGCAGGTGTTCCTCGGCCGTGGCGAAGCCGACGACGGCAAACGGGCAACGCTCGCGCGCGCAGATCGCGGCGAATTCGTCGATGCGGTCGGCGGCGATGCCGAGCACGTAGCGCTCCTGCGATTCGTTGCACCAGAGCTGCATCGGCGACAGCGACGGATCGTCGCTCGGCACCTTGTCCAGGTCGATCACGCCGCCCACGCCGGAGTCATGCAGCAGCTCGGGGATCGCGTTCGACAGGCCACCGGCGCCGACATCGTGCACGCTGCGGATCGGGTTGCGCCCGGCCAGCGCGACGCAGGCATCGATCACTTCCTGCGCGCGGCGCTCCATCTCCGGGTTGTCGCGCTGGACGCTGGCGAAGTCGAGGTCCTCGGCGCTGTCGCCGGACGCCACCGAACTCGCCGCGCCGCCGCCGAGGCCGATCAGCATGGCCGGGCCGCCGAGCACGATCACCGCGTCGCCCGGGGCCAGCCGCCGCTTCTCCACCAGCGGCTGGTCGATGGCGCCAAGGCCGCCGGCCAGCATGATCGGCTTGTCGTAGGCGCGGACCAGGTGCGCGGCTTCCGGCACTTCGAAGCTGCGGAAATAGCCGGTCAGGTTGGGCCGGCCGAATTCGTTGTTGAACGCGGCGGCGCCGATCGGTCCTTCGATCATGATCTCGAAGGCCGAGGCCATGCGCGGGTTGAGCGGGCGCGGCTGCTCCCACGGCTGCGGCAGCGTGGGGATGCGCAGGTGCGAGACCGAGAAACCGGCCAGGCCGGCCTTCGGCTTGCCGCCGCGACCGGTCGCGCCTTCGTCGCGGATCTCGCCACCGGCGCCGGTGGACGCGCCCGGGAACGGCGAGATGGCGGTCGGGTGGTTGTGCGTCTCCACCTTGATCGCGAACGCGGAGTCCGACGGCGGCTGCAGCACGAATTCGCTGGCGGCGCCTTCGGGGCGCAGGCGGCGGCTCGGGTAGCCGGCCACCACCGCCGCGTTGTCGCTGTACGCCGAGAGCGTGTGTTCGGGCGTCTTCGCGTGGGTGTTCTTGATCATCCGGAACAGCGAGCGGTCTTGTTCCACGCCGTCGATGGTCCAGTCGGCGTTGAAGATCTTGTGCCGGCAGTGCTCGGAATTGGCCTGCGCGAACATCATCAGCTCGACGTCGTGCGGGTCGCGACCCAGCTCGGCGTAGCGCTGCTGCAGGTAGTCGATCTCGTCATCGGCCAGCGCCAGGCCCAGCCGCTTGTTGGCTTCGGCCAGCGTGTCCAGCGGGACGATGCCGAGCGCACCGCGTTCCGGCGCGGCGAACAGCTGGCCGGCGCTTTCGGCATCGTCCAGCAGCGATTGGGTCATCGGGTCGTGCAGCAGGCGGGCGAGGTCGCGCCGGGTGGCGGCATCGGCCGGCCAGCCTTCGACATCCAACCTCAGCCCGCGCTCGACGCGCGCCACCGGCAGCCCGGCCCCGCGCAGCAGTTCACCGGCCTTGCTCGCCCATGGCGAGATGGTGCCGAGCCGCGGTGAAACGAACTTCGACACCGCGCCTTCCGCCCGCGCCGCCGATGCCGTGCAGGCCTGCAGGATGCGGCCCAGCGTGGCGAGGTCGGGCGTGCCACCCGGCTGCGGCTGCACCCAGTAGGTGTACCAGCTGTCCAGGAGGCGGATGTCGGGATGGACGGCGCGAAGGCGGGCTTCAAGCCGCTCGCGGCGGAACGGCGACAGGGCAGTCTGCCCCTCGAGCACGATCATGTGCGGGAAACCGTGGGTGAACGGGCCGGCTATTGTAGCGAAGCCGGCACGGGGCCGGCTTCGGGGTGGGGCTGGCGCGGCTTACTTGGCCGCGGCGTTCTGGTCCAGCCAGCGACGCAGCTCCGCCGGCGGCAGGTAGCCGGGCGGCGACAGGCCGTTTTCCGCGATGATCAGCGGGGTGCCGGCCAGGCCGGCGCGGCGGCCGATGTCGTACTGGCGCATCACCGGGCTGGTGCAGCGCGCGGCCTGCGGGGACTTGCCGTTCTTGGCGTCGGTCAGCGCCTTGCGGCGGTCGTTGGAACACCAGACCGCTTCCATCTTGGCGAAGTCCTCGCTGCCCGGGCCCATGCGCGGGAAGGCCAGGTATTCCACCGCGATGCCCTGCCGGTTGTATTCGGCGATGTCGCTGTGCAGCTTGCGGCAGTAGCCACATTCCACGTCGGTGAAGACGCTGACGGTGTACTTGGGGTTGGCCGGCGCGAAGACGATGCGGTCCGACTTCGGCACCTGCGCCAGCAGGTCCTTGCGCACGCTGGCCAACGCCTGCTGGGCCAGGTCGCGCTTGGTCTGCATGTCCATCAGCGCGCCCTGCATCAGGTAGCGGCCGTCCTCGGAGACATAGACCACCTGCCCGCCGACGACCACCTCGCGGAAGCCCGGCAGAGGCGCCGGCCCGACCTTGTCGATCTGCACCTGGCTGTTGAGCTTGCGGATGGCGGCGATGGCATTGGCATCGGCGCTGCCGGCGGCGACCTTCGGCTCCATCGGCCCGGTCACGGCGGGCGGCGCGGCCTGCGCGGCGGCCTTGTCGGCGGCCGGGGCCTGGCCCTGCGCACAGGCGACCAGGCTCATTCCGCCCAGCACGGCGGTCAACAGGGCTTTCTTCATCAGGTGTCCTCGGCGCATCTCGGGTCGCGGGGAAAAACGGGCCGGCATTGTCGCACGCCGGCCTGAATCGCCCCTCAGGCGCGCGGGTGGTGCATGGCGTGCAGGCGCTTGAGCTTTTCCTTCGCCACCAGGGTGTAGATCTGGGTGGTGGAGAGCGAGCTGTGGCCGAGCAGCATCTGCAGCGCGCGCAGGTCGGCGCCATGGTTGAGCAGGTGGGTGGCGAAGCTGTGGCGAAGCCCGTGCGGGCTGACCTTGGCGACATCGATCCCTGCCGTGGCCGCGTGGCGCTTGACCAGCGACCAGCACTGCTGCCGGGTCACCGGCTTGGCGCCCTCGCCGACAAACAGTTCGTTGGCCTGCCCGCGCGCGCCGAGCAGGACCGGCCGCGCCGAAGCCAGATAGCGCTCCAGCCAGTGCTGCGCCTCCTCGCCGATCGGCACCAGCCGCTCCTTGCTGCCCTTGCCGGTCACCCGCAGCACGCCCTGGCGCAGGTTGACGGCGGTCGCCGGCAGGTTTGCCAGTTCGCTCACGCGCAGGCCGGCGGCGTACATCAGCTCCAGCATCGCGCGGTCGCGCAGGCCATCGGGATGGTCGATGTCGGGCGCGGCCAGCAACGCCTCGACCTGGCTCTCGCTCAGCGCCTTGGGCAGGCTGCGCGGCAGGCGCGGCGGTTCCAGCAGCGCCGAAGGGTCATCGGCGCGGTGGCGCAGCCGCAGCATCCAGCCATAGAACGCGCGCAAGGCCGAGAGCAGCCGGGCATTGCTGCGCGGGTGATAGCCCTGCTCGGCGCGCCAGCGCAGGTAGGCGAAGAGATCGGCGCGGTCGGCCACGCGCAGGGCGCCGTCGCGGTGTTCGCGCCAGCGCGCGAAGCCGGCCAGGTCGCGGCGGTAGCTGTCGAGCGTGGCGCGCGCCAAGCCCTGCTCGGCCCAGATGGCATCGAGGAAGGCGTCGATCAGCTGTTCGTCGGCGGCCACCAGCGGCGGCTGGCGTTGCATCTGCTGGCGGCGTTCGGCGGGCGTGCGGGGCATCGCCCGACTTTAGCGCAGGCCCCGCGCGCCGCTATCCTTGCCGCGATGAACCACGCCGGCCCTTCCACCGCGCGGGCCCGGCCACTGGTCGGCTGGCGCCTGCTCTCGCTGCTCTACGACCTGTTCCCGATGCTCGGCATCTGGTTCGTGGTCGGCATCGTGTCGCTGGCACTGCATCGCGGCGAAGCGATCCGCAGCAACTCGCTGGCGGGCGCACTGGAACTCCTCGCCCTGCTCGCCGTCACCGGGCTCTACGCCACCGCCAGCTGGCGGCGCGGCGGCCAGACCATCGGCATGAAGCCGTGGCGGCTGTACGTCGTCACCGGCGTTGCGGGTGAACAGGTGTCGTGGGGGCGGCTGTGGCTGCGCTACGGCGTCGGCATCGTGTCGCTGCTGTGCGCGGGGCTGGGTTTCTGGTGGGCGTGGCTGGATCGCGCCGGGCTGACCTGGCACGACCGCCTCAGCGGTACGCGGATGATCCGCGAGGTGCCCGCCAAACCTGCGAAGCAAGCGTCGCGCGGCTGACGCACTAGCCGCTGCGCCGCCGGAACAGGAACCAGGACACCGCCAGCATCAACAGCGACGGCAGCACGTAGGCCACGCGGTAGTCGAACTTGTAGGCGCCGGCCAGCCGCGCCGACATCTCCTGCAGCAGCCAGAAGCCGAGCGCGAACACCACGCCCAGGAACAGCCGCTTGCCGAGGCCGCCGCTGCGCAACGTGCCGAAGGCGAACGGGATCGCCGCCAGGCACAGCGCCAGCACGTTGAGCGGATAGAACCAACGGCCCCAGTAGAAGGCCTCGAATTCGCCGGCATCGAGCTGGTTGCGCTTGCGGTAGTCGATGCTGGATTTCAGCGTGGCGGAGTCCAGATAGCGCGGGCGGGCCACGCTGGCGGAGAGCGCGGCGGCGTCCAGCTGCGATTCCCAGCGCTCCTCGGCCAGGCGTTCCTGGGTCACCGAACGCTCGCCGAAATTGGTGCGGACCACGTTCTTCAGCAGCCAGCCGCCCGGGCGGTGCTCGGCGGTGGCGGCGTGGGCGATGGATTTCAGCTTGCCGGCCTCGTCGAACTGGTAGAGGCGCAGGTCCTTGAGCTCCAGCCAGTGGTCGTCGCCATCGGTGCGTTCCTGGCCGGAGTCGGCGTTGAGGAAGACGTCGCCTTCGCGCGCCCACAGGCCGGAATACTGGGCCACGATCATGTTGGGCGATGTCGCCGCCGCCTTCAGCGCGTTGGCCTTGCGCTCGCCCCACGGGCCGATGGTCTCGCCGCTCAGCACCATCAGGCCGGTGAACAGCCCGATGGCCAGCGCCACCGCCAGGCTGAGCCGCTTGCGCGACAGCCCGACCGCGCGCAGGGCGGTGAGTTCGGAGCTGGCCGCCAGCTGGCCGAGGCCGAGCAGCGCGCCGATCACCGCGGCGGTCGGGAACAGGTCGTACAGCCGGCGCGGCACGGTGTAGGCGGAATACAGAAAGGCATCGGCAAAGCCGTAGCTGCCCTTGCCGAGGTCGTCGAGCTGGGCCATCAGGCCGCCGCCGCCGAGCACGAAATCCAGCCCCGCCAGCACCAGCCAGACGCCCAGTACGGAGGTCAGCACCACCTTGCCGATATAGATGTCGTGGATCTTCGGGAACGGTTTCATCGCGCGCGCCTCCGCTGCGGCAGGTGGCCATCGCGGCTGTAGAACCACGCGCCCAGCGCCAGCGCCGGCAGCAGCAGCCACCACAGGCCGAGGCCGGTCGGCATCTTGCCCTTGGTGATCAGGTCGGTGCCGAGCAGCATCAGCTGGATGCAGACCATGTAGCCCAGGAAGCCCAGCACCATGCGCCCGTAGCGGGCCTGCCGGGGCGGGCTGCGGGCGAGCGGAATCGCCAGCAGGGCCAGCGCCAGCGCGATCAGCGGCGGGGCGATGCGCCAGTGCAGCTGCGCGCGGGCTTCGGCGCTGCCATCGGCCATCAGCTGCAGGGTCGGCGTGCGGCGGGCATCGTTGATCTTCTTGTCGTCCACCCGGTCGGGCATGCGCACGTCGTTGCGGGCGAAGCGCAGCAGGCGGTAGTCGCGGGTGGCCGCGTCCATCGGGCCTTCGACTTCGAACCCGTTGCCGAGCGTCAGGTAGCGCTCGCGGGCGCCGTCGAGGGTGAGTTCACCTTCGGCGGCGGTGGTGACATCGAGCCGGCCCTTCTTGGCCCGGTAGATGAAGATGCGTTTGAACTTCGCGCCATCCCCGCCCATTTCGCCGACATAGACCACGCCGCCCCCGCCGGGCAATTCGGTGAAGCGGCCCGGCTCAAGGCCGGCGATCAGCAGGTTGCGGTTGGCTTCCTGGATCATCGCCCGCGAAGTGCGGTCGGCCCACGGCCCCAGCCAGAGCGAGCACAGCCCGATCACGATCAGGATCGGCACCACCACGATCGCCAGCGGGCGCAGCAGGCGCTTCGGCCCCACGCCCACCGAGGTCAGCACCGGCATCTCGGCGTCGCGGTACAGGCGGCCGGTGGCCATCAGCAGGCCCAGCATCAGGGCCAGCGGCAGGATGATCGGCAGCCAGGTCAGCAGGACCAGGCCCAGCTGCGCGGCGGTCATGCCCGGCGGCAGCTTGCCGCGGGTGATGTCGCCGAGGACGTCGATGAAGGCGCCGCCCACCATCACGATCAGCAGTACGACCAGGGTGGCGAAGATGGCCTGGGCGAATTCCCGCGCGAGGTAGCGGTCCAGCGTCTGCATGCGGTCGGAGGCTCGGGAGGGATGAATTAGACTAGGCGATTCGCGTCGAAGCCGCGTCGCGGCAGCCCGGCATTGTACCCACCGGTTTCATGGAATCTCCCCGATGTCCCTCGAATTCGCCCTGAACGGCACCGCCCCTGCCACCGCCTCCGTCGACTGCGTGGTGGTCGGCATCTACACCGACAACTCGCTGACACCGGCCGGTGCCGCGATCGACGCCGCGAGCAACGGTCGCCTGACCGCGCTGGCCGCACGTGGCGACGTCGGCGGCAAGGTCGGCCGCACCGCCCTGCTGCATGACGTGCCCGGCGTGACCGCGCCCCGCGTGCTGGTCATCGGCCTGGGCGAGGCCGGCAAGTTCGGCACCCCGCAGTACATCAAGGCGGTCGGCGACGCCGCGCGCACGCTCAAGACCGGCAACGTAAAGTCGGCGCTGTTCACCCTGTCCGAAGTCGCGGTGAACGGCCGCGACGCCGCCTGGAACATCCGCCAGGCCGCCATCGCCGCCGACCACGCCATGTACCGCTATACCGCCACCCTCGGCGCCAAGAACAAGAAGCGCGAGGAAAGCGGGCTGGAGCGTTTCGAGATCAGCGGCGCCGATGCCGACGCGCTGGCCCAGGGCCAGGCGATCGCCGCCGGCGTCGCCTTCGCCCGCGAGTTGGGCAACCTGCCGCCGAACGTCTGCAACCCGCAGTACCTGGCCGACCAGGGCATGCAGTTCGCCGCCCGCTTCGACAAGGCCGAGTGCGAGGTGCTGGGGGATGCCGAGATGGAAGCGCTCGGCATGGGCTCGCTGCTCGCCGTGGCGCGCGGCTCGGCCAACCGCCCGAAGCTGGTGGTGATGAAGTGGAACGGCGGCGGCGACGCCAAGCCCTACGTGCTGGTCGGCAAGGGCATCACCTTCGACACCGGCGGCATCAACCTGAAGACCCAGGGCGGCATCGAGGAGATGAAGTACGACATGTGCGGCGCGGCCACCGTGCTCGGCACCTTGGTCTCCGCGGTCGGCATGAACCTGCCGGTCAACCTGGTTTGCCTGGCGGTCGCGGTCGAGAACATGCCCGACGGCAACAGCTACCGCCCGAGCGACGTCATCACCAGCATGTCGGGCAAGACCATCGAGGTCGGCAACACCGACGCCGAAGGCCGCCTGATCCTCTGCGACGCGCTGACCTACGCGCAGCGTTTCGAGCCGGAGGCGCTGGTCGATGTCGCCACGCTCACCGGCGCCTGCGTCATCGCGCTCGGCAAGTACGCCACCGGCGTCATGACCAAGAAGGACGACGACCTGGCGCGCGAGCTCATCGACGCCGGCGAGACCACCTTCGACCGCGCCTGGCAGCTGCCGCTGTGGGACGAATACCAGGGCCAGCTGGACAGCCAATTCGCCGACATCTACAACATCGGCGGCCGCTGGGCCGGCGCGATCACCGCCGGCTGCTTCCTCTCGCGCTTCACCGAAGGCCAGCGCTGGGCGCACATGGACATCGCCGGCGTGGCCAATGGCGACGGCAAGATGGGCATGGCCACCGGCCGCCCGGTCGGCCTGCTGAGCCAGTGGCTGCTGGACCGCGCGGCCAAGTGACCGCACCGGCGCGCCATCGTGAAGCCCCGTCGCGGCCCTGCCGCGGCGGCTGAGGGCTGCCCGATGGCCCGCGCCGACTTCTACCTGATCGCCAAGCCGCGCTTCCGCGAGGAACCGCTGCTGCTGGTCTGCGAACTCGCCCGCAAGGCGCACGACGCCGGCTTCCCCACCCTCGTGCTGGCGCGCGACACGGCCCAGGCCGAGGCGCTCGACGACCTGCTCTGGTCGTTCGACGCCGACGCCTACCTGCCGCACCAGATCGCGGGGCTGGATGACGAAGACGAGCTCGCGCCGATCCTGATCCTGCCGCCCGAGGCCGATGCCCCGATGCGCCCGCTGGTCATCAACCTGCGCGATGCGGCGGTGGAAGGCGACTTCGAGCGCGTGCTGGAAGTGGTGCCCGCCGACCCGGAGGCGCGCACGCCGCTGCGCGAGCGCTGGAAGCAGTACCAGGCCCGCGGGCTGCAAACGAACAAACACGACATGTGACGACGATGAACACCCTCGCCCCCAGCTATCTCCCCGCCGACATCGAAACCCGCCTCTACGCCAAGTGGGAAGCCTCGGGCGTGTTCGCGCCGCAGGGCAACGGCCCGGCCTATACCATCCTGCTGCCGCCGCCCAACGTCACCGGAACGCTGCACATGGGCCACGCGTTCCAGCACACGCTGCAGGACGCGCTGATCCGCTACCACCGCATGCGCGGCTACCGCACGCTGTGGCAGATGGGCACCGACCACGCCGGCATCGCCACCGAGATGGTGGTCGGCCGCAACCTCGCGCTCGAAGGCAAGGGCGAGACCCGCGACTCGTTGGGCCGCGACAAATTCATCGAGAAAGTGTGGGAATGGAAGGCGCAGTCCGGCGGCACCATCGAACGCCAGATGCGTCGCCTCGGCGCCTCCGGCGACTGGTCGCGCAGCGTCTTCACCATGGACCCGATGGCCTCGCGCGCGATCACCGAAGCCTTCGTGCGCCTGCACGAACAGGGCCTGATCTACCGCGGCCAGCGGCTGGTCAACTGGGACCCGGTGCTGAAGACCGCGATTTCCGATCTGGAAGTGGTGAGCGAAGAAGAGAACGGCCACCTGTGGTCGATCCGCTACGACGTAGTCGACCCCGCACCTGGCGCGCCGGATCATGTCGTCGTCGCCACCACACGCCCCGAAACGATGTTGGGTGACACCGCAGTTATGGTGCATCCAGAGGACGAGCGCTACGCCGCGCTGATCGGCAAGCGCGTGCGTCTGCCGCTGGTGGGCCGCGAGATCCCGGTCATCGCGGACGATTACGTAGACCGCGAGTTCGGCACTGGTGTTGTCAAAGTCACGCCCGCGCACGACTTCAACGATTACGCGGTCGGGCAGCGACACGGGTTGGACGTCATCAATATCTTTACCGATGACGCCAAAATCCTGGGGGCACCGACAGACCCGATTACAAAACTCGCGCGCTCGCCTGATGAAAATCTCGGCACTGGAGCACGTTGGGTTGAAGCGATTCCCGCCGCCTACCGTGGCCTTGATCGCTTCGCAGCACGCAAAGCGGTGCTGGCCGACCTCGAAGCGCAAGAGCTTCTCGTCGAAACCAAGCCGCACAAACTGCAGGTGCCCCGTGGCGACCGCAGCGGCCAGGTCATCGAACCCTTCCTCACCGACCAGTGGTTCGTGAAGATGGACGGCTTCGCCGAGCGTGGGCTGGAGCTGGTGAAGTCGGGCGAGGTGAAGTTCGTCCCGGCCAACTGGTTCAACACCTACCGCCACTGGCTGGAGAACATCCAGGACTGGACCATCTCGCGCCAGCTCTGGTGGGGCCACCGCATTCCCGCCTGGTACGACGAGACCGGCAACGCCTACGTCGGCCGCGACGAGGCGGAAGTCCGCGCGAAGCACGCGCTCACCGATGACGTCGCCTTGCGGCAAGACGCCGACGTGCTGGAGACCTGGTTCTCCTCGGCGATGTTCCCGTTCTCCACGCAGGGCTGGCCCGACGAGGATGCGATGGGCGAGCTCGGCTTCGACATCGCGCTGCCGACCTCGGTGCTGGTCACCGGCTTCGACATCATCTTCTTCTGGGTGGCGCGGATGATCATGATGACCGACAAGCTGGTCGGTCGCGTGCCGTTCAAGGACGTCTACATCACCGGCCTCGTGCGCGACAAGGACGGCCAGAAGATGTCGAAGTCGAAGGGCAACATCCTCGACCCGATCGACATCATCGACGGCATCGACATCGACGCGCTGGTCGCCAAGCGCACCACCGGGCTGATGAAGCCGACCGACGCGCCGAAGATCGAGAAGGCCACGCGCAAGGAATTCGGCGACGGCATTCCCGCGTTCGGTGCCGATGCGCTGCGCCTCACCATGGCCGCGCTCGCCGGCCCGGGCCGCGACGTCAAGTTCGACCTGGCCCGCGCCGAGGGCTACAAGAATTTCTGCAACAAGCTGTGGAACGCCACGCGCTTCGTGCTGATGAACACCGAAGGCTTCAGTGCATCCGGCGTGCCGACGCCGCGCACCGATGCGGAGAAGTGGATCCTCGCCCAGCTCGACCGCACCAGCGCCGAAGCCGCCGAGCACTTCGCCAGCTACCGCTTCGACCTGCTCTCGCAGACGCTCTACGAATTCGCCTGGAACCAGTTCTGCGACTGGTTCGTGGAACTCGCCAAGCCGGCGTTGAATGGCGATGACGCGGCCGCCGCCGATTCCACCCGCCACACGCTGCTGTTCGTGCTGGAGCGCCTGCTGCGCCTGCTGCACCCGCTGATCCCGTTCGTCACCGAAGAACTGTGGCAGCAGGTCGCGCCAAAGCTCGGCGTCGAGGGCGACACCGTCATGACCCAGCTCTATCCGAAGCCGGGCGATGTCGATGTGGCCGCCTACGCACAGGCCGATGGCGACATCGAATGGCTGAAGGCGATGGTGTCCGCGCTGCGTCGCGTGCGCAGCGAACTGGGCGTCTCGCCGGGCAAGCAGGTCGCGCTGCTGGTGCGCGGTGGTGGCGAAGTCGACTGCGCGCGGCTCGGTCGTTTCGATGCGGCGCTGAAGTTCCTTTCGCGCATCGAGCGCATCGAGGTGCTCGAAGGCGAGCCGCCGGCCGCTGCCGCCGCACGCGTGGGCGAGCTTGATCTGTTCGTGCCACTCGAAGGCCTGGTCGATCTGGATGCCGAGCGCAGCCGCATCGACAAGGAACTCAAGCGCGTCGCCGGCGAACTGGCGAAGTCGCAGGGCAAGCTGGCCAGCGAGACCTTCGTGGCGAACGCGCCGGCCGCGGTCGTCGAGCAGGAGCGCACGCGCCTGGCCGAATGGACTTCGCAGCTGGATGCACTGAAGGCGCAGCGCGCGCGGATGGGCTGATCGAAGGAAAGAAATGAAGGGGAATGCCGCGTCGGCATTTTGCGCGGCCAAGCCGGCCATGGATGTCCGGCGCCCGAGTCAGGGCAGGAAGCCCTGACCGAGGGAGAGCGCAGAACCCGGCGAAAGGCATTCCCGCTTGGCCGCGCAATAGTCGGCGCGACATTGCGCGTGGTGCGTTTGTGCGTTTGCGCGGTCGTGCGATCTCAGTCCAGCAACTCCATCGCCATCACGATCGCGTCCTCGCGGCCACCGTTCGGCGCGGGGTAATAGCGCGGGCGACGGCCGATCTCGTTGAAGCCCTCGTCGTGGTATAGCGCGATGGCATGCGGGTTGGACGGGCGCACTTCCAGGAACATCCGCTCCGCGCCGTGGCCGCGCACCACCTGGCGCATCGCCCGCAACAACCGCCTGCCCTGCCCGCGCGACTGCGCGGCGGGATCGATGCACAGGTTCAACAGATGCGATTCGTCCGCCTGCGCGCTGGCGACGGCGTAACCCATGACGCCGGCGTCATCTTCCAGCACCCACATCGCATAGCCCGCGTGCAGGCAGTCGCGGAAGTTGCCGCGCGTCCACGGAAACGGGTACGCCCGCAGCTCGATCACCATCACCGCGTCGAGATCGCTCTCGCGCATCCGCCGCAGGCGCGGCGCGGACGGCTCGACCTGCGCGCTCATGCCGGGCGACGCAGCCCGCGCAGGCTCGGCCACAACGCGCGCTTCACCGCCGGATCGCGCAGGCGCTCAATGCCGGGCAACACGATGCCCGCATCCGCCAACGCATCAGGCGATATGCCCAGCGCCCGCGCCAGCATCGCCAGCACGCGTGGATCAGCCGGCGGCGGCGGTTCGCTGCCCGGCACATGCGGCACGAACGCGACCAGCCCGAGTTCGCTCATCGCCTCGCGCTGGAAGCGATCCCAGCTCACGTCGGCTCCCGCACCGCGCGCCGCCTGCGGAAGAGCGTCATCACCGGGCCGGACAGCGCATACAGCGCGAACACGGCCAGCAAGGTCTGCGGCGGATACAGCGCCAGCGCGATGAGCGCGGCGACCACCAGCAGCAGCGCCCAGAACGGCACGCGCTCGCCCTGCGCGCCACCGCGACCCTTGAAGCTGGTGTAGCGGAAGTTGCTCACCATCAGCAGCGCGACGATGACGGTCAGCGCGATCGCCGCGTGCCGCATCGTTGCGCCCTTGATGCCGAAGTCGTGCAGCGTCCAGACGAAGCTCGCCATGATCGCCGCCGCCGCCGGGCTGGCCAGCCCGACGAACCAGCGCTTGTCGACCACGCTCACCTGGCTGTTGAAGCGCGCCAGCCGCAGCGCCGCGCAGGCCGCGTAGAGGAAGGCCGCCAGCCAGCCGAGCTTGCCGGGCGCAATGCCATCGAAACGCATGTACTGCAGCGCCCAGTGGTACATCACCAGCGCCGGCGCCATGCCGAAGCTCACCAGATCGGCCAGCGAGTCGTACTGCACGCCGAATTCGCTCTGGGTGTTGGTCAGGCGTGCGACGCGGCCGTCGAGCCCGTCGAGCAGCGCGGCGATGAAGATGGCTACGCAGGCCTGCCCGAAATGCCCCTGCCCGGCGGCGATGATCGCGTAGAAGCCCCCGAACAGGCCGCCGGTGGTGAACAGATTCGGCAACAGATAAACGGCGCGTGCGGGCTGGCGGCGCTGCGGAACGGGCGGGCTGTTTTCATCCATGCCGGCAGTTTAGCGGCTCGTACCGCGACGGATTGCCGTATCGCCCGCACTTGCGCCCCCTGCCCCGCGATGCTGCAATCCCCGCACGCCCCCGGGAAACCCGCCATGAACCGCATCACCGCCTCCGCCCTTGGCCTGTGCGCCGCCGGCCTCCTGCTCGCCGGCACCGCCACCGCACAGCAGAAGGTCTACCAGTGGAAGGATGCGCAGGGCCGCACGCATTACTCCAGCTCGCCGCCGGCCTCAGGCAAGTTCACCGTGCGCGGCGCGCCCGCCAGCGCACCCACCGTCGCCGCGGCGGCCAAGCCCGGCGTCACCGAAAACGTGCAGTGCAAGCAGGCACGCAGCAACCTGGCCGTGCTCAAGGGCAACAGCAACGTGCAGATCGACAGCGACGGAGACGGCAAGCCCGACCGCACGCTCAGCGCCGACGAACACGCCAACCAGGTGAAGCTGGCGGAATCCACCATCTCGGTGTCCTGCACGTCCTGAGTACCCGGCCTGCCGGCGCATGGCAAAATGCGGGACTGATTTTCAGCGAGTTCCGCCATGCGCCTGTCGCAGTTCCACCTCCATACCGAAAAGGAAACCCCGGCCGAAGCCGAGATCGTCAGCCACAAGCTGATGCTCAAGGCCGGCATGCTGCGCAAACTGGCCGCCGGCCTCTATACCTGGTCGCCGCTCGGCCTGCGGGTATTGCGCAAGGTGGAAGCCGTGGTGCGCGATGAAATGAACCGCGCCGGCGCGATCGAGGTATTGATGCCGACCATCCAGCCCAGGGAACTGTGGGAGGAAACCGGGCGCTGGGAGAAATTCGGCGGCCAGCTGCTGAAAATCGCCGACCGCAAGGAAGCCGAATACTGCTACGCCCCGACCGCCGAGGAAGTCATTACCGATTTCGCCCGGCAGGAGCTGTCCAGCTACAAGCAGCTGCCGGTGAATTTCTACCAGATCCAGACCAAGTTCAGAGACGAGATCCGCCCGCGTTTCGGCGTGATGCGTTCGCGCGAATTCCTGATGAAGGATGCCTATTCCTTCCATCTCGATGACGCCTCGCTGCAGGCCGAATACCGCAACATGTACGACACGTATTCGCGCATATTCACCCGCCTCGGGTTGAAGTTCCGCGCGGTATTCGCCGATACCGGCGCGATCGGCGGTTCGGCCTCGCATGAATTCCACGTGCTGGCCGATTCCGGCGAGGACGCCATCGCATTTTCCGACGGCTCCGATTACGCCGCCAATGTCGAACTGGCCGAAGCGCTGGCGCCGGGCGCGCGGGGTCCCGCCTCCGCCTCCATGCGCAAGGTCGATACCCCGACGCAGAAAACCTGCGAGGACGTCGCCGCGTTGATGGGCATCCCGCTCACCGATACCGTCAAGTCGGTCGCGTTGATGGGCGAGGATGGCGAAGGCGCGCCGCAGTTCGTACTGGCGCTGGTGCGCGGCGACCACATCGTCAACGAAATCAAACTGGCCAAGCTGGCCGGCCTGGCCGATTACCGGCTGGCCACCGAAGATGAAATCCGTGCGCACCTCGGTGCCTCTCCGGGTTTCCTCGGCCCGGTCAATCCGCTCAAAACGATCCGCGTGGTGGCCGACCGCAGTGTCGCGGCGATGGCGGATTTCGTGGTCGGCGCGAATGAAGACGGTTTCCACCTGGCCGGGGTCAATTTCGGCCGCGACCTGCCGGAACCGGAAACCGCCGATATCCGCAACGTGGTCGAAGGCGATGTCTCGCCGGACGGCCAGGGCAAACTCGGTCTCGCGCGCGGCATCGAGGTCGGCCATGTATTCGCACTGGGCAACCGGTATTCGGAAGCGATGGGCTGCACCGTGCTCGACGCGCAGGGCAAGCCGGTGAATCCGTTGATGGGCTGCTATGGCATCGGGGTTTCGCGCATCGTCGCGGCGGCCATCGAGCAGAATAACGATGAGGCCGGCATCCGCTGGCCGGAAGCGATGGCGCCGTGGCAGGTGGCCATCTGCATCATCAACCCGAAAAACAATGCCGATGTCGCGGCGGCCGCGGACGCGCTTTACCGGGACCTGCAGGCGGCCGGCATCGATGCCGTACTGGATGATCGCGGCCTGCGCCCCGGCGCGATGTTCGCGGATATGGAGCTGATCGGCATTCCGCACCGGGTGGTGGTTTCGGAGCGCGGCGTCGCCGCCGGCACCTTCGAATATCGCCGCCGCGATGCCGGTGAATCGGAAAACCTCGACCGTTCCGGCCTGAAGGAACGCATCGGCGCCTGAATCCGGATATTGGCCCGATTTGCGGTTTGATTATGCGGGGATTATGATCGCCGCGAGGCAGGAAGCCCCGCCATAATCAAAACCCATAATCAGAGGCCCAGTCGTGGACATCAACAATCTCAGCCAGAAAGAACTCGCCGACCTGATCAGCCAGGCCAACAAGCGCAAGAAGGTGCTCGCCAAGCGCAAGCCGATCAACCAGGTCCGCGCCGCGGTCAACCGCATCGTCCGCACCTCCGGCTACACCATGGAAGAACTGTTCGGCGCCGCCGGCGCGCCCCGCGCACGCAAGGCACCGGCCGCCAAGAAGACCACGGCCCGCAAGGCGGTCGCCAAGGTCGCCCCGAAGTATCGCAACCCGGCCAACGCCGCGGAAACCTGGAGCGGCCGTGGCAAGCAGCCGCGCTGGCTGGCCGGTTATGTCGGCCAGGGCCGCGATGTGTCGGAGTTCCTGATCAAGGGTTGATCGGAAACATCACCGATACTGTTCCGACGAAAAGCGCCGCGACCCGGCGCTTTTTGTTTGCCCGGAATCCCGGCAAACCGGATTCAGAGATTGCGCCGCGCCGGTGCCAGCAGGTTGCCGAACATCAAACCGGCGATCAGCGCCATCAGGATATTCACCACCGCCATCAGGGCGGCCGTTCCGGCTTCGATATCCTGCTGCTGCATCAGTGAAATCAGGCCACGGAAACTCACGCTCCCCGGCACCAGCAGGATGATGCCGGGCAACCGGATCAACGCGCCCGGGCGGTTTTTCCAGCGCGCGTAGATATTGCCGGCCATGGTCATGATGAAAGCGCCGAGGAATACCCCGGCGGCATCGCCCCAGGTTTCGCCGGCCACGCGGGAAATCAGATAACCCGCCGCCGCCGACACCATCACCAGCAGATAATCGCGGCGCCCGGCGCGGAACGCCACGGCAAACGCATAACAGGCGACCATCAAACCGAGCCCTTCCACCCACAGCGGTTGCGGGCGCGAGAACTGCACGGCCGGCTGCATCCCCAGCATGTGCGAAAGCGTGAGCGTCAGCATCGTGCCGATGGTCAGCTTGAGGATGGTGCTGATCGCCCCGGCAAAGCGCGCGGTGCCGGCCACCAGATGCTGGCTGGTCAGTTCGTTGACCGCGTTGGTGAGCGCCATACCCGGCAGCAGCGCGATCACCGAGGCGATGATCACGGTGTTCATGTTGAGCGGCCCGACGAAGGTCGCCACGAAGACCGCGATGGTCGCCGCCAGCATCCCCGCCAGCGCCTCCAGCGGCTCGCGCAACAGCGGGTGCCGCTTCGCCATGAAATCCAGCAGGCCGATGCCCAGCCCGGCCACGCTGGCGGTGACGATGTCCAGCCACGGCAGGCGCAGCAGGCCGCCCACGGCGCCGGCCACCAGCATGAAACTCAGGACCTGCATGAGCTGCCAGCGCCAGGTGGGCACGCGGTCGAGCTGGCGCAGGGCGTCACTGCCCTCGGCGATGCCGATGCGCCCGGCCAGCACGTCTTCGGCGATGCGGTCGGCGCGCGCGAGCCGCGACAGGTCGGTATCGCCCGGCGGCAGGCGGATCACGCGGGTGATGTCGTTGCCCTGCTGGTCGGCCGGCTCGCGGAAGGTCAGGATCATGCCGGTCGGGTTGACCCAGGGCTCGCATTCCACGCCGAGCCGCGCGGCCACGCCGAGCAACGCGCCCTCAAGGCGCTGCGCGGTGGTGCCATAGGCATGCAGATGCTGCGCCAGCCGGGTGACGAAGGCGATGCGTTGCGGATACGGCGTATTGGAAAGGTGCGGATCGCCCATCGCGAAAGCATGACATGGATGCCGCGATACCGGACCCGGGCCGCGTGTGAATCCGGCCATGACATCGAGCCGATACCATGCAGCCACGCATGACCGACGCCACCCGCCCTTCCGCCGAGTTCGACGCCCAGACGGGCACGCTGCAGCTGCGCGGCCACTGGACGCTGGCGAACGCCGGCGATGTGCAGCGCGAAGTGTCGAAGCTGCCGAAGGACGTACGCCATGTGGATGCCAGCGGTGTCGGGGCCATCGATTCGCTCGGCGTGCTGCAGCTGCAACGCTTCGCGCGCGACCGCGGGCTCGACCGCGCCGCCTTCAAGCTCCGCGACGAGCATCAGGCGCTGGTCACGGCGATTGTCGATGTCGGCGCCGACCGGCCCAGGACGCAGCGCGATTACGGCTTCCACGCCGCGCTCGGCCGGCTCGGTTTCGCGGTCGTCGACAACTGGAAGGAAGTCATCGCGCTGATGAGCTTCCTCGGCGAGAACCTGGTCAAGCTGCTGCGCACCTTGCGCGAGCCGCGCCGGCTGCGCCTGACCAGCGTCGTCCACCACATGGAACAGGTCGGCCTGGATGCGGTGCCGCTGGTGCTGCTGCTGACCTATCTGGTCGGCGCGGTGCTGGCCTTCCTCGGCTCCAACATCCTCCAGGACTTCGGCGCGACCATCTACGTGGTCGAGCTGGTCAACATCGCCTTCCTGCGCGAATTCGCCGTGCTGCTCACCGCGATCCTGCTGGCCGGCCGCACGGCGAGCGCGTTCACCGCGCAGATCGGCGCCATGGTCAGCCGCGAAGAGGTGGACGCGATCCGCACGCTCGGCCTCGACCCCATCGACCTGCTGGTGATCCCGCGCCTGCTCGCACTGCTGGTGATGCTGCCGCTGCTCACTTTCCTGGCGATGGTCGCCGGCCTGCTCGGCGGCCTGTCGGTCGGCGCCTTCAGCCTGGACATCCCGCCGCAGGCCTATCTGGCGCGCATGGAGCAGACCATCGACATCACCGACTTCTACGTCGGCATTTCGAAGGCGCCGATCTTCGCGCTGGTGATCGGGCTCATCGGCTGCCTGGAAGGCCTGCAGGTGAAAGGCACCGCGCAGTCGGTCGGCGAACGCACGACTTCGAGCGTGGTGCAGACCATCTCGCTGGTCATCATCATCGACGCGCTGGCGGCGATCTGGTTCATGCACATGGGATGGTGATGGAAGACGCTGCCCGCCCCCGCCGCGCTTCACGCCATTCCGCTGCGGAAAGTGGCGAGGACGTCATCCGCGTGCGCGGCCTGGTCAACCGGTTCGGCGAACAGGTGGTACACGACGGGCTGGATCTGGATGTGCGGCGCGGCGAGATCCTCGGCGTGGTCGGCGGCTCGGGTACCGGCAAGTCGGTGCTGATGCGTTCGATCCTGGGCCTGCGCACGCCGAACGCGGGCGAGATCGAGGTGCTCGGCATCGATGCGCGTTCGACCGCACCGGACGACCGCCTCGCCATCGAACGCAATACCGGCGTGCTGTTCCAGGACGGCGCGCTGTTCTCGTCGCTGACCGTCGGCGAGAACGTGGAAGTGCCGCTAAAGGAGCATCACCCCGAACTCGCCGACGACCTGCGCTACGAACTGGCGCTGTTGAAGGTGAAGCTGTCGGGTCTGCCCGCCGATGCGCTGGACAAGCTGCCTTCGCAACTCTCGGGCGGCATGCGCAAGCGTGCGGGTCTCGCCCGTGCGCTGGCGCTCGATCCACCGCTGCTGTTCCTGGATGAACCGACCGCCGGCCTCGACCCGATCGGTGCCGCCGCGTTCGACGAACTCATCCTCACCCTGCGCGAAGCCTTGGGCCTGACCGTGTTCATCATCACACACGATCTCGATACGCTTTACGCTATCAGCGACCGGGTGGCCGTGCTGGCCGACAAGAAGGTCGTGGTGAACGCGCCGCTGGCGGAAGTCGAGAAGTTCGACCATCCGTGGGTGCAGGAGTATTTCCACGGCCCCCGCGCACGTGCCGCGCAGGAAGCCGCCGCGGACGAGCGCCGCGTCATCAAGGATCAATGATGGAAACCAAGGCCAATTACGTCCTCATCGGCACCTTCACCATCCTGGTGACGGCGTTCCTGCTCGGCTTCGCGCTGTGGGCGGCGAAGTACTCGTCCGATGCGACGTGGCAGCGCTACCAGGTCATCTTCAACGAACCGGTGACCGGCCTGACCGAAGGCAGCTCGGTGCAGTACAACGGCATCTCCATCGGCACGGTGGAACAGCTCAAGCTCGATGCGCGCGACCCGCGCCGGGTGCAGGCATTGCTCAAGCTGGAAGCCGACGCGCCGATCAAGATCGACACCCGGGCCAAGATGTCGCAGGCCGGCCTGACCGGCAGCCCCTTCATCCAGCTCACCGGCGGCAGCCCCAACGCGCCACGCCTGGAACCGCGTGAGCGCGGCGACGTGCCGGTGATCCAGACCGAGCCCTCCGCGCTGCAGAACATCGCCGACACCGCCAACAAGCTGGTGGCGCGCATGGACCAGGCACTCAGCGAGGAGAACATCCAGCGCATCTCCGACACGCTGGAGAACCTGCGCAGCACCACCGATGCCATCAGCAGCCAGCGCGAGGACATCCGCCAGCTGCTGGTCAACGCGCGGCTGGCCAGCGAAGACCTGCGCAAGACGCTGGACACCACCAATGGCGCGATCAGCAAGGTCGACCGCGAGGTCATCGCCAAGCTGCCGGCGACCATGGACAAGCTCGACCGCGCCATCGCCTCGTTCGAGGCGGCGGGCGAAGGCGCCAACGCGATGGTGGCCGAGAACCGCGCGCCGATCCGCACCTTCACCCGTGACGGCCTGCAGCAGGTCGCGCCGACGCTTTCGGAGCTGCGCAGCCTGATGCGCGACCTGCGCCGGATCAGCGACCGCCTCGACGGCAACCCCGCCGGCTACCTGCTGGGCCGCGAGCAACCCAAGGAGTTCACACCGAAATGAGCCCTTCGACCTCCCTGCACCGGTTCGCGCTGCCCCTTCTGCTCGCGCTTGCGGCGGCGGGCTGCGGCATCGTGCCGAAGAAGACCGAGATCGCCGTCCACGACCCGCGCCCGCAAGTCCAGGCCGATGCCGCATGGCCACGCGTGGATGCACAGCTGGTGGTGCTGCGGCCCAACGCCGAGCGCCTGGTCGATGGCGCGCGCATCCTGGTGAGGCCCGTGCCGGGTGAGGTCCAGGTGTACAAGGGCGCGGTCTGGGCGCAGCCGGCCCCGGACATGCTGCAGGACGCGGTCGTGCGCATGCTCGAGGACAGCCAGCGCTTGCCGGGCGTCGCGCGCCGCGGCGGCGGCATCGCCGGGGACTACGACCTGGCGATGGATATCCGCCGCTTCGATGCCGATTACCAGGGCGGCGCCACGCCCGCCGCGGTGGTTCAAGTCACGGCCAGCCTGATCCACAACGCCGGCAACCGCATCGTCGCCACGCGCACCTTCCGCGCCGCCACGCCCGCCCAAGGCACCGCCATCGCCGAAGTCAGCCGCGCGTTCGAGCAGTCGCTGGCGCAGGTGACGCGTGAGATCACCGGCTGGACGCTCACCGGGATGCAGCGCGGCCGCTGAACCTCATCGCGTCGCCGGCAGCACACGGCGGAAAGTCAGGTTGATGCGCAGCCCGACCGGTTTAGCCGTGCGCGGCAACGCGTGGCGGTAGCGGCGCTGGCTGTCGCCCGACATCAGCAGCAGGTCACCCGGCGCCAGGTCGATGGCGTGGCGCTCGCCGGCATCGGTCTTGAGCAGGAAGCGCCGCGTGGCGCCCAGGCTGAGCGAGGCGATGACGGGTGAATCACCCAGTTCGGGCTCGTCATCGCGATGCCAGCCCATCGCGTCGCGGCCATCGCGGTACAGGTTGGCGAGGACGCTGTTGAAGCCGGCTTCAAACTGGCCCTCCAGCTTCGCGCGTACGTCGGCCAGTGCGGGCAGCCAAGGATGCGGCGCGAAGCGGGTGCCGGAATAGCGGTACGAAGCCCCTTCGTCCCCCATCCAGCAGGACAGGCGCGGGGAATCGACCTCCCGGCCAAACAAGTGGATGCGATGCACCGACCACGGCACGGCGTCGACGAGGGCACCGAACAGCGCAGCGGCCTCGCCCTGTTCAAGCCAGCGGGGAAACAGCGCGATGCCCGGCAGTCCGTTGGCGGTGGGAAGCGGCGACATCGCTCCATCCTGCGGATTTGCCGGGCCTGCCGCAAACCCGGACAATCCGGGCATGAATGGAGATGCCGCGATGACCGACCCGAACACCCCCGAGATCGAACGCGACGTGATGGAGTACGACGTGGTCGTCGTGGGCGCGGGCCCCGCCGGCCTGTCGTTCGCGATCCGCCTCAAGCAGCTCTCGCCGGAAACCTCGGTCTGCGTGATCGAGAAGGGCGCCGCGGTCGGCGCGCACATCCTGTCCGGCGCGGTGATCGAACCCGGCCCGCTGGACGCGCTGCTGCCCGGCTGGCGCGAAGCCCCGCCGCCGGTCTGCGTGCCGGCCAAGGAAGACGAATTCTGGCTGCTGTCCAAGACCGGCCAGCGCAGGCTGCCGCTGCCGCCCGGCATGCACAACACCGGCAACTTCATCGTGTCGCTGGGCGCGCTGTGCGCGTGGCTGGCCCCGCAGGCCGAGGCGCTGGGCGTCGAGGTGTTCCCGGGCTTCGCCGCGGCGCAGACCCTGCACGACGATGCCGGCAAGGTGATCGGCGTGCGCATCGGCGACATGGGCATCGCGAAGGACGGCGCGCACAAGCCATCGTACACGCCGGGCATCGACATCCACGCCAAGGTCACGGTGCTGGCCGAAGGCGCGCGCGGTTCGCTGACCAAGCAGCTGGTGAAGCGTTTCGGGCTGGATGCGGAATCCGACCCGCAGAGCTATTCGATCGGCATCAAGGAGCTGTGGCAGGTCGATGCGGCGAAGGTCACGCCCGGCAAGATCGTCCACACCCTGGGCTGGCCGGCAGACAACCACACCTACGGCGGCAGCTTCCTCTATCACCTGGAAGGCGGGCGCGTGGCGATCGGCTACGTGAGCGGTCTCGACTACCACGATCCGGACTACAAGCCGTGGGAAGCGTTCCAGCAGTGGAAGGCGCACCCGATGATCGCGCCGCTGCTGGAAGGCGGCAGCATCGTCTCGGCGGGCGCGCGCGCCATCGTCACCGGCGGCTGGCAGTCGCTGCCCAAGTTGGAGATGCCGGGCGCGCTGCTGATCGGCGATGGCGCCGGCCTGCTCAACGTGCCGAAGATCAAGGGCACCCACCAGGCCATCCGCTCCGGCATGCTGGCGGCGGAACACCTGGTCGCCTCGCAACTGGCGCCGGAAGGCTTCGACGCCAAGCTGCGCGGCTCCGACGCCATGCGCGAGCTGCGCGAGGTGCGCAACGTGAAGCCGGGATTCAAGCGCGGCCTGTGGTTCGGCATGGCCAATGCCGCCTGGGAGACGCTGGTGAAGGGCGCCTCGCCGTGGACCCTGAAGGTGAAGCCGGACTGGGCCTCGCTCGACCGCCTGGGCAGCGCCACGCCGGAACGCGACTACGTGCAGCGCACGCTCGCCCCGCGCGACCGGCTGCAGGGCGTGTTCTACGCCTCCACCTCGCACGACGAGGACCAGCCGGTCCACCTGCACGTCGCCAATACCGAAGTCTGCGTGACCCAGTGCGCGGAGGAGTTCGGCAACCCCTGCACCCGCTTCTGCCCCGCCGCCGTCTACGAGATGGTGGAAGACGCCAGCCAGTCGCACGGCAAGCGCCTGCAGATCAACGCCGCCAACTGCGTGCACTGCAAGACCTGCGACATCAAGGATCCTTACCAGATCATCAACTGGGTGACGCCGGAAGGCGGCTCGGGGCCGAATTACCAGAACCTGTGATGACCGCTGCCGCCATCGCGCGCTGGCGATGGCGCGTCCTCCGCGAGGGCCTGGGACTCGCGTTTGAATCCATGCGCAAGCGAGATGCTGCGCAGGCCATCATGCGTGCGCGTGATGCGTGGCGGATGATCGCACCGCGCCTGCATGCAGTGCAGGTGGCAGGTGATGGGCGGCCGCAAATCCTCGTCATCGACCGGACAGTTCCCGATCCCTCCAGGGATTCGGGCTCGATGCGCCTCGTGGAGATCATGCGCATCATGTCCGCACAGGGCTACGGCATCACCCTGTTCCCGGACACCGTGCCGGCCATCCGCGGTCGCAGGGAGATCGATGGCGTCGATGTGAATGTCGAATCCCTTTCACGACTGCCTCAGTGGCTATCCACCCATCGTGCCCGGCTCCGACTTGCCTGGCTCAGCCGATTCCAGACAGTGCACAAGCACGCTTGCCTCATCCGTCACCTGGCACCGGATGCACGGCTCGTGTTCGATACCGTCGACCTCCACTTCCTCCGCGAAGGCCGAAGGCTCGAAGCCATGCAGCACCCGCTTGCAGACGCAATGGCATCGCGCATACGTGGAATGGAGCTTGCGGCCGCGCGTATGGCCGACGTGACAGTGTTGGTCAGCGTCAAGGAAAAACAGACGCTGCAAAGTCTGCATGCCGAAGGCAGGTATGCGGTCGTCAGCAACATCCACCGGCCGATGCGTGGCGAACCCGGCAGTGCGGAGGGCCGATCAGGGGTCGTGTTCGTGGGGGGAACACAGCATCTACCCAACCGCGAAGCGCTTGCCTGGCTGTCCGCCGGAATCATGCCCGCCATCAGGGCCCGGTGCCCCGGAACGACGGTGCACGTCGTAGGCGACGTCTTGCTTGGTGAACAGGCCGATTTCTCGGCCGACGGCCTCCAGTTTCATGGCCGTGTTCCGGACCTCGCGCCGATCTATGACGCATGCATCGCAGCCATCGCGCCCTTGCGCAGCGGTGCGGGGGTCAAGGGCAAGATCAATAGCGCGATGAGCCACGGCCTGCCCGTGATTGCCACGACCTTGGCTATCGAAGGCATGGGCCTGGTACACGGTGAAGATGTACTGGTTGCGGATTCCGCCGAAGGATTCTCTGATGCCATCTGGCGCCTTCACCACGATCACGGTCTCTGGCACGACCTCGCATCCGCCGGCCTACTCAACGTGCGGATGGCGTACTCGCCGGAAGTGGCGAGAGAGGAGATCCTCGCGTTGCTCGACCGGTAGGGAATCATCACCGCACACTTCCAGCCGCTGGCTGCCGCGCCACGTCGCCCCGGGCGCGAGGACGACCGGCGGCTTGATCTGCGCCGCTTCGACACATAGGAAGCGCCGCCATTCTTCGCCATTGAGATCGTTGAAGCAGCGCGCGATCTCCGCGCCGGGGTTCCACACCACCGTGTCGCCGAAGCCGGATTGCGCGATGGCGAGCCGTTCGTGCCCGTCGTCGATATGCAGGCGCGCGGGTGCTTTGACATAGACGCGGTCGACGTTGGTCGGCGAATGCAGTGGCGTCGCTTCGGCAGGCGTCTCGGCCAATCCCGCCAGCGCATCGATATACGCAGTGCTCTCCAGACCTGCCAGCGTGGCCTGCGCGATGTCATCGACGCGCAGATAGGTATGCAGTCCACAGGTGAATTCGGAAGCGGCGTCCTCCCTGTTCACCACCGCCAGTTGCACTTCGAGTGCGACGTCCGACAGTACGACGCGCAGGGACACGTCGTGGGCGGGCTCATCGGAAGCGGCTCGACCCAGCACGATCCGGAACGACGCCGAATGTGCGTCGCCGCCGTCATGCATCCACACATTGTCACGCACCAAGCCATGCTTGCGCCCCGGCCCGAAGAAACCGAACTGCGGATGCAGCACCGGGATGCCGCCATGCGGCGCGGCGCGCTCATCGGCCGCCAAAGCCTCAGGCACGAAGATGCGCTCGCGGCCGCGGCAGTGCCACGACAGCACGCGGGCGCCGAACGCGGAAACGGCTGCCCGCGAGCAGCCGTCCGGCGACACCAGTTCGATGACGCCCATCAGGCCGCCAGCGAAACGCCGGTCTTTTCCTTGGCCTCGTCCAAGCTGACATCTGGCGCCAGCTCGACCAGCTTCAGGCCTTCCGGCGCGACATCGAACACACCCAGCTCGGTAATGATGCGGTTGACCACGCCTACGCCGGTCAGCGGCAGGGTGCACGCGGGCAGGATCTTGGACGAGCCGGTCTTGGTGGTGTGCTCCATCAGCACGACCACGCGCTTCACGCCGGCCACCAGGTCCATCGCGCCGCCCATGCCCTTGACCATCTTGCCGGGCACCATCCAGTTGGCGAGGTCACCCTTGTCGGTCACTTCCATCGCGCCGAGGATGGCGAGGTCGATGTGGCCACCACGGATCATCGCGAACGAATCATGGCTGCCGAAGAAGCTGGCGCCCGGCATCGCGGTCACGGTCTGCTTGCCGGCGTTGATCAGGTCGGCGTCCAGTTCGGCCTCGGTCGGGAACGGGCCGATGCCGAGCAAGCCGTTTTCGCTCTGCAGCCAGACGTCCATGCCTTCGGGGATGTAGTTCGCCACCAGCGTCGGCAGTCCGATGCCGAGGTTGACGTAGGCGCCATCGGTGAGCTCCTGCGCGGCACGCTGCGCCATCTGTTCTCGGGTCCAGGCCATGTCAGTTGCCCTCCGTGCGGATGGTGCGCTGTTCGATGCGCTTCTCGGGCGTGGCGTTGACCACGATACGGTCGACGTAGATGCCGGGCAGATGGACGTGGTCGGGATCGATGTCGCCGATCTCCACCAGTTCCTCCACTTCCGCGATGCAGGTCCTGCCGGCCATCGCGCACGCCGGGTTGAAGTTGCGCGCGGTCTTGCGGAAGACGAGGTTGCCGGCCTTGTCGGCCTTCCACGCCTTGACCAGCGAGACATCGGCCTTGAGCGCGGTTTCTAGCACGTAATGGCGGCCGTCGATTTCGCGGGTCTCCTTGCCCTCGGCCACGACCGTGCCGAAGCCCGTCGCGGTGAAGAATGCGGGGATGCCGGCGCCACCCGCACGCAGGCGCTCGGCCAGCGTGCCCTGCGGATTGAACTCCAGTTCGAGTTCGCCGGCCAGGAACTGGCGCTCGAACTCCTTGTTCTCGCCGACGTACGACGAAATCATCTTGCGGATCTGACGCGTGCCCAGCAATTGCCCGAGGCCGAACCCATCGACACCGGCGTTGTTGGAGATGACGGTCAGCTGCTTGACGCCGGAATCGCGCAATGCGGCGATCAAGGCTTCCGGGATGCCGCACAGGCCGAAACCGCCGACGGCCAGCGTCTGGCCATCGGCGACAATGCCCTCGAGCGCGGTACGCGCATCGGGCTGGAGCTTGCTTTGACTCATCGGGCGCACACCATGAAGGGACGTCCGGCTAGTTTAGCCTGCCGGGTCGGCGCGGCCTCTACCGTGGCGCATTGTCCGAAGGTACTAGGTGGCCCTGTTCCAACGCGCTACACCACACGATGCATCCAAAAGCGCGGGCTGCGATCAACGGGATGCCACGATCTCATCCAGCACAGACATCAAGGCGTCGCGCCAATCAGGAAGCTGGATGCCCCAGTCCTGCGCGAGGCTGGTGTTGTCCAGCACCGACCATGCAGGACGCTTCGCAGGCGTCGGAAAGTCCGCGGTCGTGATCGCGGAAACGACGGGCTTCCTGGCGAGCAATCCGCGCTCGAATGCACCTTCGATGATCGCCTCCGCGAAGCCATGCCAACTTGTCTGCCCGTGTGGCGTGAGATGCCAAAGGCCGGTTTTTCGATCCCGGGCATTGACGATTCGCGCAGTCACATCCGCTATGAGCGCTGCCGGCGTCGGCGTGCCGATCTGGTCGCCCACCACGCGCAGCTCGTCGCGCTCGTGGGCGAGGGGGAGCATCGTCAGCAGGAAGTTCTTACCGTGCGACGCATAGACCCATGCCGTGCGCAGGATCGCGTGATCGCATCCCGATGCGCGGATGGCCTCCTCGCCCGCGAGTTTGCTGGCGCCATAGATGCCGAGCGGCGCGGTGGCTTGGTCAGGCGTATAAGGCACCGCGCCTGCACCATCGAACACATAGTCCGTTGAATAGTGGATGAGGTAGGCGCCGTTTCCCGCACAGGCCCAAGCGATCGCGCCGGGCGATTCGACATTGGCACGGAATGCGGCTTCGGGCTCGGATTCGGCCTTGTCGACCGCGGTGTATGCAGCGGCATTGACGACCACGTCCGGCGCTATCCGGCGGACAACGTCAGCCACGCCGTGCGGGTCATCGAAATCGGCTTGTTCGCACTGCGCACCATCGGCAAGCGCGCCGTTGCGCGTGGCACAGACCACATCGCCCAGTTCGGCAAGACTCCGCCTGCATTCCGTGCCGACCTGCCCGTTCGCACCCAGCAGGAGGATCTTCATGGCGTGTAGCGCGGCAGCCGGTCTTGGGGGATGTCCGCAAGGAACGGCGCGACCAGATCCTTCGCCGACAGCGAGGGCGACGCTACCGGCCAATCGATCGCCAGCTGGGCATCATTCCAGGAGATGTTGGCGTCGGCCTGCGCATCGTACGTTTCGGTGCACAGGTAGGTGAAAACCGCTCGCTCGCTCAGGGTCACGAAGCCGTGGGCGAAGCCTTCCGGTATCCAGAAGTGGCGCTTGCTTTCTGCATTCAGCACGACCGCGGTCCATTTGCCGAACGTCGGTGATCCGCGACGGATATCCACCGCGACATCCCAGACCTCGCCTTCCACCACGGATACGTACTTCCCCTGCGGCTTCGGCCACTGGTAGTGCAGGCCGCGCAACACGCCCTGCGCGGACGACGAGACGTTGCCCTGCTTCCACTGCAGGTCCAGCCCAAGCGTTGCCAGCTTGTCCGCATTGAAGGACTCGAAGAAAAACCCGCGGTCGTCACCGAATACGCGCGGCTCGAAGATCAGGCAGCCCGGAAGATCCGTCTCAATGACTTTCACGGCACGTAGCCCCGCTCTGGCAGGCTCATCAAATACTGGCCATAACCGTTCTTGGCAAGCGGCTTTGCCAACTCCATCAATTGTTCGGCATCGATCCAGCCGTTGTGGAATGCGATTTCTTCCGGACATGACACGCGCAGTCCCTGACGCTGCTCGATCGTGGCGATATAATTCGCCGCTTCCACCAGCGATTGGTGGGTACCCGTATCCAGCCAGGCGTAACCGCGCCCCAGTTGCTCAAGGTGCAGGGAGCCCTCTTCGAGATAGACCTTGTTGAGGTCGGTGATTTCCAGCTCACCGCGCGGCGAGGGTTTTAGTCCGGCCGCGAATTCCGTTGCCCGGCCATCGTAGAAATACAGTCCGGTCACCGCATAGTTGGAGCGCGGGTGGGCCGGCTTTTCCTCCAACCCGATTACTCTGCCCTGCACGTCGAACTCCGCCACGCCGTAGCGTTCCGGATCCTGCACCCAGTAACCGAAGACCGTAGCACCAGTTTCTCGTGTATCCGCGCGTTTCAACATCGCGGTCAAGCCTGGGCCATGGAAGATGTTGTCGCCCAGCACTAAGCAGCTCGGCGCGCCATTTAGAAACTCCCTGCCTAGAATGAAAGCCTGCGCCAAGCCATCGGGACTCGGCTGCGCGACGTACGCGAACTCCATGCCCCATTGCGAACCATCACCCAACAACGCCTTGAACAAGCCTTGCTCATGGGGAGTGTTGATGATCAGTACCTCGCGGATGCCGGCCAGCATCAGCACACTGAGCGGGTAGTAAATCATCGGCTTGTCATAGACCGGCAAGAGCTGTTTGCTGATCGCCTGAGTAATCGGATATAGCCTTGTACCAGAACCGCCTGCGAGGATGATCCCTTTACGATTCATTCGTATGATTCCTCAGGCCCGGCCAATCCGTTCCAGACGATAACTACCATCCAGCACCCGAGTAACCCACCGCTGATTGGCCAGATACCATTCCACCGTCTTTGCGATGCCCTGTTCGAAGGTGTGGGACGGCTCCCAGCCCAGCTCCCGCTTAAGCCTAGACGCATCGATCGCATAGCGGCGATCATGGCCGGGACGGTCGCGCACATAGGTGATCTGCTCTTCGTACTTCACGCCATCGGCGCGCGGAGCACATTCATCCATCACCGCACAGATGGCGTTTACCACCTCGACATTCTGGCGCTCGGAATTGCCACCGACGTTGTAAGTCTCGCCCACCCGCCCGCCCTCCAGCACGCGCTGGATAGCCGAGCAGTGGTCACTCACATACAGCCAGTCGCGCACGTTCTTTCCATCACCGTAGATCGGCAAGCGCTCGCCGGCGATGGCTTTGGCGATGACGAGCGGGATCAGTTTTTCCGGAAACTGGTACGGCCCGTAGTTGTTCGAGCAATTCGTCGTCAGGACCGGAAGTCCGTAGGTGTGGTGGAAGGCGCGGACAAGGTGGTCGGAGGCGGCCTTAGAGGCCGAATAAGGTGAGTTCGGCGCATACGAGGTTTCCTCCGTGAACAGTCCCGTATCACCCAGCGAACCGTAGACCTCGTCCGTCGATACGTGGAGGAACCGGAACCGCTCCGCGGCCTCCCCCTCCAATGACCTCCAGTAGTCACGCACAGCTTCCAGCAAGCCGAGGGTACCTACAACGTTAGTCTGCACGAAGACCGCCGGACCATCTATGGAGCGGTCGACGTGGCTCTCGGCGGCGAAATTGATCACCGCTTGGGGACGATGCTCGTCCAGCAGACGCTTCACCAGCCCGGCGTCGCCGATGTCGCCACGGACGAAGATGTGATCGACATGGCCATCGAGCGAGGAAAGGGTATCCAGATTGCCCGCATATGTCAGTGCATCGAGGTTGACGATCGTCACGCCACTTTGCACTGCGTGCAGGACGAAGTTCCCGCCTATGAAGCCCGCCCCGCCTGTGACGATCCATGTGGGCATTTGCCTGCTCAACCAAAGCGTTCCAAGAGGTCGGTGATCTCGCCGACACGATCCTCAAGCAGAGATGGGTCGGCGCGTGTTTCGACATTCAGCCGCAACAGTGGCTCGGTGTTGGACATTCTCAGGTTGTAACGCCAGGCACCGAAGTCCGCCGAAAATCCATCGGTATGATCCATCACGGGATTGTGGGCTGCATATTTCGCCGCAATGGCATGGATGGCTGCCTGCGGTTCGGCGACCTTGAAATTGATCTCGCCGCTGCATGGGAAGCGCCGCATGCGCTCATCCACCAATTCCCCAAGTGTCAGTCCGCTGTCGGAAATGAGCCCCGCGACGAGAAGCCAGGGGATCATGCCGGAGTCGCAATACGCGAAATCGCGGAAATAATGATGAGCACTCATCTCGCCGCCGTATATCGCATTCTCCTGACGCATGCGCTCCTTGATGAACGCGTGTCCGGTCTTGGACATGATCGGCACGCCTCCCGCCTCGCGCACGATCTCCTGCGTGTTCCAGACCAGCCGGGGATCGTGTATGACCTTGCTGCCCGGCGCGCGTTCCAGCATGGACCGCGCAAGCAATCCGACTAGGTAGTAGCCCTCGATGAAGCGTCCGTCGCCATCGAAGAAGAAGCAGCGGTCGAAGTCGCCGTCCCAGGCGATGCCCATGTCGGCACCGTGTGCACGCACGGCATCGCTCGTGGCGGATCGGCTTGCCGGCAGCAGCGGATTGGGAATCCCGTTGGGGAAGGTGCCGTCCGGATCGTGCTGAATGCGCACGAACTCCATGGGCAGATGTTGGGCCAATGCATCCACCACAAGACCGGCTCCGCCATTTCCTGCATTGACGATGACCTTGAGTGGACGCCATTTCTCGGCATCGACATAACCAAGCAGATGGTGCACGTAGCCGGATCTGTCAGGGTCAACCAGCTTCTCGGGCGATGCTGCCGGCGAACGCATTGGCTCGTTGCCGATCGACCAATCGCGCAGCGCGTGCAGCCCGCTGTCGCCGCTGATCGGGCGCGCGCCCTTGCGAACCAGCTTCATGCCGTTGTAGTCCATCGGGTTGTGGCTGGCGGTCACCATGACCCCGCCTGCAGCATTCCGCGCGTCGGTCTGGTAATAGACCTCCTCGGTACCGCATAGACCGATATCGATAATCCCGCGTCCGCCTGCCGCCAGTCCGTGCGAAACCGCATCCGCAAGTACCGGGCTTGTGAGGCGAACGTCATGGCCAACCACGACCAGCCCGCCCCCCAACTGCAACGACAACGCATACCCGATCCGTTCCGCAAGCGCCTCGTTCAGCTCGCCCGGCACCTTGCCACGAATGTCATAAGCCTTGAAACACTGCGATTGCATGCGATGCACCTGTCATCAGAAAGCGGGAGCGCGATGCCACTCCCAAGCCGTAGCAACGATATCGTCGATCCTGACGTAGCGTGGCTGCCAACCCAGATCGCTGCGCGCGCGTTCGGAGGCAGCGACGAGGACCGGGGGATCCCCGGGCCGTCTCCTGTCGTATCGCACGGGCACCTGCACACCAGTCACGCGGCTCACGCTTTCGATGACCTCCAGCACCGAATAGCCCTGCCCACTCCCGAGGTTGAAGACGTGCGATCCCTCGTTTGCGTGCATGTGGTCGATGGCGCGCAGATGTGCGTCGGCCAAGTCGTCCACATGCACGAAATCACGGATGCAGGTGCCATCACGCGTTTCGTAGTCGCTGCCGAACACGCTTACGGGTGTGCCCTGCTCGAGCGCTGCCCGCATCACGTTCGGGATCAGATGCGTCTCGGGCTGGTGTGACTCCCCGATCCGGTGTCGTGGCGAAGCTCCTGCGGCATTGAAGTAGCGCAGGCTCACCGATCGCATTCCGTGCGCTTCGGCGGCGTCGGCCAGGATGCGTTCGACGAAAAGTTTGCTTGTGCCGTAGGGATTGATGGGCTTGCACGGATGCGCTTCATCGATCAGATCGCTGCATGGGATTCCATACACCGCGGCTGTGGAGGAGAAGACGAGCTTCCCAACGCCTGCATCCCTCATCGCCGACAGCAGATTGAGCGTCGCAGCCGTGTTGTTGCGATAGTATTTCAACGGATCGCGCACGGACTCGCCCACGAGCGAACTTGCACAGAAATGCATGACGGCATCGAAGCGCCGCTCCGCCAGCAGCTTCGTCATCGCGGCCTCGTCGGCGATGTCGCCCACGATCAGCTCAATGCCCGACACGGACTCAGCGTGACCGGTCGACAGGTTGTCCAGCACAACGAGATCATGGCCCGCATCGACCAAGGCATTGCTCATGTGGCTGCCAATGTAGCCAGCACCGCCGCAAACGAGGATATTCATCCGTTGCTCAGGCATGAGCCGCCCCCTTGACTTCCAAAGCCTCCTGCAGCATCTGAGCTACCACATCCCTCCGCGAAGAACGCTTCGGCATGCAAAGCAGATTGATGAAACCGCCGTTTGCGGGCGAGAGTTCCGCTTCCATCCGCTCGAACAGCCTGTCCAGATCCAGTGTCCGGAGATGGCCGTTGCCCTCGGACACTTCGTAGAGTTCGTATTCCCAAGCCAGCAGTTGGTCGAGAATCCGTTTCGGCTCTTCCCCGCTTTCCGTCAAGCCGAAAGGCCAGAACTCCAGGACCATGACCGGGCGCCAACCAGCCTCGATGTGGCGCCGAGCCCCGCGCAAAACCCTGCCTTCCGAGCCCTGCGTGTCCGACTTCAGGATGTCGGGCAGCCGGCATGCGCGGGAGTCCAGAAAGTCGTCAAGGCACACCGTCTCCACATGACCCGACGGCAAGCCACGCTCGCCGTCATCGAAGATGCGGTGATCCCCCAGATTGGTGTCGCTGCGGAAAAGTGCAGCAACACCCGCCTGTTCGGCGACCGCGCAGCGATGGACATCGACGACCGAATGCACATCGTTCAACGCCAGATTCATGTCCAGCAACTGTGCATTTGCATGGTCTGGCTCGAATGCATCCACCCGGCCGTGCTCGCCCAAGCATTTTGCGAACAGCACGGAATACCAACCGATGTTTGCCCCGAGGTCCAGCACGTGGTCACCGGGCAAGCAAAGCCTGCGCAGCAACTCGGTTTCCAATGGCTCCCAGGTTCCGTCGCGGATTATGTCTCCGCTGACATACTGATCAGGCACCGCGTGCACCGCGAGCGGATAGGGCTCCATGCCGGCCGGGTGAACGATCCGGGTCACGGCATGCGTTGATCCGCTTCCTGCAACCGCCTGTGCCAGCCACTTAAGTGATGCCTTGTGCCCTTTGGACTGGTCGATCAGCCAGTAGCGAGGCGGCTGGTAAAGCTCTTGAAGCGGATACTGCACAAAGCAGTCGGCAATGTCGTGGCGCGCGAAAAATGCATTCGTACCGGAAATGTTGCAACACACCGGAACGAATCCAGGAGCAAGCGCATCCACCCACGCCTGCAGAGATGCGCCGAAATAGTCGTCGTCCTCCCGAATGTGCGCGGGGCCGTATTGGACAGCGAGCGCAAGCGGAGGCCGGAACTTCGCGTTGTATCCAAGACACAGGATCTTCGGAGAGATGTGCTCGAGCATCGCCAGGACCACGGCGAGGTCGTTGCCGTCGATGTCCAGCGACATCACGTCGATATCGCGGGTGCTGAGGAACCGGCTGCATCGAATCGCCAGCTTGCCGGCATTCGACGTATCCACCATCAACGGGAGCGCCAGCAGGTTCGCGGATGTCTGCCCGATTGCGGAGCTGATGCGTTCGATGCGAGCGGTGTCGCCATCCACCCAGATGCCACGGTAGCCGTCGAGCAGGAGCTGATGGGTGTTGCTCTGCAAGCCGTCGGCACACCCCACCTCGATGCAGGTCTTGCCGATCCCAACGCGTCCTTCAATGCGACGCAAGCATTCGGCAATGATTCCATCCTCGTCGCAGCGGGAATAGGATGTCCAGCCGTTGAGAATCGGGTTTTCGGGCATGTGTTCCCGTATCTCGCCGAGGATCCGGGCCCGTTCGAACGCCAGGTGCGTCATGTCCGCCTCAGTCGATGGCGCGCATTTTTGCATCGTAATCGATGTGTACCACGCCCCACAGATCGCGCTGCTCCTTGTCTTCCGGATAGAGAATCGAGAAGCGGGAGCCGCCGGCGCAGTAATCTATGACCTCGGCGATGAGCGTCTGGGCATTGGTTCTGGGATCTATCGTCAATACCGCGATGCCGGCCGCCACGCCGTATTCCCCGGGACACAGCGGATTGCGGAACCTGAAATCGATCACGTGGGGTTGATCCAGCGGCGCATCCGAGGCGAATGCGTCCTGGAACATGGGGTTCATGTGAACCAGTTGGCGGCCCGTTCGATCCGTGATGCCGACATTGAGAACGGCCCTTGTTGCCAGCTCCTTTCTTGCGTGGAAGAAGACGCGGATCGTGGTTTCCTCGCCGAAATCGAGCGTGTCGGTTTCTTCGCCGCGGGAATTGATGACTTCGATGTCGTCGATGCGGATCTCGCCGCTGCCGGTGCGCAGAGGCGCGACCCGGTCTTCGAACGCCTTAATGCGCGCGGCGTCCCGCTTGCTCACCGGTCCCGACACGTGTGGATAGGATGTCGATGCTTCGACGGCTTCGGAATGTGGCTCAAGGCCTGCGCGCACCATCCTGCTGAAGATGGCGCTCTGGTAGGCAGCGCCTACATCGCTCGCGCTTCCTTTCATGCGCACGCGACCATTTTCAAGCCAGATGGCCGTCTCGCACAGCGAACGGATGGCATCCGCGGCATGGGTGACGTAGAGGAAGGTGGTCCCTCCGTCCAGCAGCGCCTTGATCTTGTGGAGGCATTTGTTCTGGAAATAGGCGTCGCCGACACTCAGCGCCTCGTCGACGATGAGGATGTCGGGCTTGACGTAGACCGCGCACGCAAAGCCCAATCGCATAGACATGCCGCTGCTGTAGACCTTGAGCGGATGGTCGATTGCATCGCCCAACTCGCTGAAGGCGATGATCTCCGGGACTGCACGCTCCGTCTCCGCGGCAGCCAATCCATGCAGCATGCAGAACTGCAGGATGTTTTCCCGACCGCTCAGATTGGGGTTGAAGCCGGCACCCAGCTCCAGCAGCGCAGAAACACGCCCGTTGACTTTGACCGAACCTTCGGTAGGCGAAAGCACGCCTGCAATCACCTTGAGCAGCGTGCTCTTCCCGCTGCCGTTTTCACCGATGATTCCCAGCCGCCCGCCCACCGGCAGCTGCAGGCTGATGTCGTCGAGTGCCCTCACCTCCCGCGAGTAAGCCTTTCCATCCGCGACGATCAGTTCCTTGAGGCGATCGAACGGCCTGGCGTAGGAGTGGTAGACCTTGGTCAGCGACTGGATGTCGAGTGCAAGGGGATTGGATGCATTCATTGCGTGCTTCCTGGCAATCAGAGGACGTCGGCGAAACCGCGATTGAGCCTGCGGAACACTGGCACGCCGATCGCCAGCGCCAGGACGGCCACGCCACAGTAAATGGCCACGCTGTTCCATTCGACAGGTCTGCCGAACAGTGCGAAACGCACCGATTCCGCCATGTGGGTGAAGGGGTTGAGATGCAGGATGAGTGTCTTGACCCACTGCGGCGCCTCGTTCATCACCAGTGTCGCCGGATAAAGGATGGGCGTCAGCCAGAACGTGATGTTGAGGGTGATCGGTACCACCTGCTCCAGGTCAGGCACGTAGGCCGACAGCGCACCCACGAGATAAGCCACACCTACCGCGAACACGACGGTTGCAAGCCACAGCAGGAAGAATATTGCAACCCCGGAAAGACCCGGCGAAACACCATTGGCCAACATCAGGCCCGCCACGACCAGCAGGACGATGAACTGGCCCAGGAACGCGGCACCCAACGGCACCAATGGCAGGATCCACGAAGGGAATGCGATCTTGTTGATCAGGAACGCGTGTTCACGCAACACGCCCGTGCTGCGCGCCACCACTTCCTGGAAGAACATCCACAGACTAAAGGGCGCGAAGTAGAACAACGCGAACGGAACGTCGCCGTATCTGTCGCCCATCTGTCCGCGCATCAGCACCGAAAAGACGACGACGAATACCAGCGCGTTGATCAAGGGCACGGCCAAGTGCCAGAACAGGCCTGCGTAGGAAGTCGCGTAACGGTTGCGAAGATCGCGCGACATCATCGACATGGCCAGCTTCAGACCATTGCCGAGGCCCATGTTCCTGTTGGAGCTCATCATGCAGTCCTTGTGTGTGATCTCGTTGCGGGCATCGCCATCACGCCTTCGATGGCAGAGATGAAGCGGCACGATACCGACTCCTCCCTGAACTCATCACTGTATTCGGCGGTATCGCGCGCATAGGCTTGATACCCGGCCTGCTTCCATGATGTCGAGGCCGAATCGGCAAGCATTTCCGACAGCGCACGACCCAGCGCAGCCACGTCTCCGGTCGCAACCGTGCGCGATTGCCCTCGTCCGATGTAGGCCAGATTCGAATTGTCGTAGGTCAGCACGCGACAGCCCGCACTGATGGCTTCGACCACGGGTACGCAGAAGCCTTCGTGATAGCTCGGCAACAGGAACAGGTCGGCATCGGACAGCAACGCCCGCTTGCGCACTTCATCCGCGTTGCCATGGACCTGCAAACGCGCCCTGTCCGCGTACTGCCGTCGCCAACGATCGGCGGTCGCCTCGATCTGGTCAATCACGCGAGTGTCGGAAAAAAGCGTGTTGCCGACCAGATCGAAGCGCAGACACAGCCCCGCATTTTCCTGCAGCGCGGCTTCGATGGCGGCCAGGGCATCGGGGAGGCCCTTCGATTTCACGAAACGTCCGATGAAGAGGATGCGCTGCACGTCATCCGTCACCGACGGTTTCGAAACCGGGGCACCCACGGGATCAACGGCCAGCGGAAGCACTTGGGCAGGCGTCTCGATGCCATGTCCGTCCAAGACGTCCTGGTTCACTTGGCTCACGCAGAAGACCTTGTCGCTGAAGCTGATGTTGTGCATCTGCCGCAGGGATTTCTCGATCAGTGCGCGGCTTTCTTCGGCCACCATGGCCGCAGGCGTGATGTTGTGGAACACCACCACGCGTTTCGCACGGGAGGGCACCAGCATCAATGCGTCGAAAAGTGGATAGAAGATGCCGAAATGAAACACGACCAGATCGCTCTCCCGGAAGTGCGGGTCAACGGTGATCTCCCACACGTTGTCCACCTTCGAGAAAGGCGTTTCCTCGAAATCGCAGGCATAGCCGAAGAAACGCACGTCGTGCCCCGCAGCTTCGAGCATGCGCATTTCGTTTCGGATGCTGGCGGAAATCGCATCGTTGCGGACGCAGATCCCGGACACGTAGGATATTTTCATCGCTCAACGCCAGGTGCAACCCGCGACTTCATCATTGCGCGCCTGTACATGGGCAAGCTTCCCAAGGCCATCTGCCGGTCGGTAAACGTCTTGAGAAAATGCTGCCTGCCTGCGCGCCCCATTTTCTCGCGCAGCTTGGCATCCCGGAGCAGTGATTTGAGCGCATCCGCAAGTGCCTGCGAATCGTCCGCCGGAACGGTGAATCCGGTTTCCTGATGCTTGATGATTTCCGGCATGCCGCCTGCGCACGTGCCTATCACCGGCTTCTCCACGCGCATCGCTTCCAGAAATACCAGACCGAAGGATTCGAATCGGCTCGGGGCCACGAAAATGTCACAGTCGGCATAGGCATCCAGCAGGCCCTGCGCGCTTACGCGGCCAGCGAACGAAACCTTCTTTTTCAGCGAATCCGGGGCATGAGCGTCGAAGTCGGCACGGTACGTGCCTCCACAGTCCTTGACCAAGGTGTCGTCACCAACCACATCGAGTTGAAACGCGACCCCCTGCCGCTCCAGATGAGTTGCAGCTTCGAGCAGGACGTCGATCCCTTTCCGCGCCTCCAGCCGACCCACGAAGAGCACCTTCGGCGGAGCCGACTCCTTGCGCCTTGACGGATTCTTTCCGCGCTGGACATCGGGCATTCCCAGCGGCAGGAGGCTGACGTTTTCATCGTCGAACTTGAAATCGTACCGATGCTCGATCTCCTGTCGGATGGCGGCGCTGATTGATCGCACCATGTCCGCGCCCTGCATCACGTACTGCTCCAGAGCGAGCATCGGTCTGCCAAACGAGTTCATCCAGTTTTCGTCGTCCCGCTGGGTCTGATGGGTATCCAGCCAGAAACTCAAAGTGGTCTGCAGACTGACGACCAGCGGCCAGCGTTTCTCGACGATGAAAGCGATGCCTTCGCAATCCCATATCGGCGCCTCCACCACATCGATCTCGCGATGCGTGGCGATACGCCGCGCCTCGACGAGCGCTGTGGCCGACCAATTCCAGATGTGCTGCGGAACACCGAGGCGTGCCGCTTCGGGGGGAAGCTCGTGTTCTGCCACCAGCATCCGATGGACCCAGACCCCGTTCTCGAAATCAACACGGTTGATGTCGCTGCTCTGCGTGATCACATGGACGAAGTTGCCCTCGGCGGCCAGGGCTTCTGCCAGATCTTTCATGAAGGTCGCAACGCCGCCACCGTGCTCCGGTGGAAAGTCCTTTGAAACCAGCACTACATTGAGCGGTTCGCTGGACAGCCGTGTCCTGAACGGATTGAACTCCCCTGCCCAGCGCTCAAGCTTCTCCGCCGTGATGTACTCATGTTCTCCTGACATTCCCCGCACCATGCCCCGGTCCCAGGCCCTGCGGTTCTCGTCGGCAAAAACCTCGAGGTGATCAGGCTCCAGCCGTCCGCCTTCCACGTGGAAGCGGATGTCGTTTTCACGGGCCTTGGAGAAGGCAAGATTGTCCTCCATGATGGCCTGCAGCGACTCATGGCCACGGCCATGTTTCAAGGCAAAGTAGATCTTGTTCTTGATCACCGGATAGTTGTATTTGGTCACCCGGTTGTTGTCGCGCATGTGGCTGGGCGCGAACTTGTGATGCACGTATGCGTCCGGCAGCTGGCGGATCACGTAACCTGCGTCGATGAGCCTGCAGCAAAGCTCCGTCTCATCGAGGTAGTACTCGATTTCCTCATCGAAGCCGCCAACCTCGAGCAGTGCGGAGCGGCGGAACGATGCATTGGTTCCTTGCAGATAGGGGAACTCCCAGCTTCCAGGGAAGCAAAGCTGTTCCGCGCTTTTCGTCGCGTGCCAATTCGCGTTGGCCAGGCGGTTGCCGGTACTGTATTCGTACTGGTAGGTATACCCCGTCTGGTCGTAGACGAGTCCGCCGGCCCCTGCAATGTCGGGATGATCGTAGGCGCGCGCCAATTGATGCAGCCACTCCGGCTCCGGAATCGCGTCATCGTCGATGAAGGCGACGATGTCACCCTGCGCCATGCAGATTCCGATGTTGCGAGAGACGGACAAGTTGGCAACAGGGCACCGGCCCCAGCGGATTTTCCCGCCCCAGCTTTCGACGACTTCCTGGCTGTTGTCGGTGCTTGGCCCATTGACCACGACGACCTCGAAATCTCCTTCGTATTCCAGCCACTGGAAACTGGACAAGGTATTGCCGAGGAGGTGCCCACGATTGAGGGTATTGATCACGATGGAGAAACTAAGCATCAGCAATCCTCCGCTTCTTTTTCGCCAGCAACGTCACAAAACTTGAAAACATGCGAAGGGCGCTCGGATCGATATGCACATCAAGCTTTCTGACGGACGATATGATTTCGTCCACCTGCTCTCCAAAACCCTTTTCGCGCAGACCTGAAATGGCATATATCCAAGCAAGCGTATCGCCAAGGTCGCCGACTGACTCGATTCGCTGGATGTCGAACGCAGAAAAAAGGCGCTCGAGTCCCCATGGCGTTGTGTTGAAAAAATGAAATGGCACGGCATGCAGGGGCTGCATGAAGGCCGATTCGCAGAACACGGTGCCCCCGGGGCTCATGCAACGGTGGATCTCCGCAACTGCCGCGTACGGGTCGTAGAGATGCTCGACCACGGCTTGGCTCAACACTAGATCGAATGCGTCGTCCGCGAACGGAAGCGCATGGCCATCCCCGGACACATCGGGAGCAGCGAAATGCGAGTATTCGAAATTGACGACATTGGGTGAAGGATATGCCCTGTCTCCACTACCGCAATCAAGAACCCACTCATCAGATCGAACTCGAGCCATAAGGCTGCCAAATTCGGCTGGATAAGGATTGCCTCTGTTCTGTGGCATCATCGCCACAGAAGGTGCACCGCTGGTCGCAAGCACCACATCGGGTGACCCAAGCCACACCTGGTCTGCAAGCGCTTTCGGATTCCGTTTGCCGGTGTAGCGAATCTCCAGGCGTCCGCCACCGCTGCCTGTATTCACCGGATACCACAGTCGCATCGACCCCGCTTCTTCATGCAGGTCCAAGGTAGCGAGAAGCCGATCATCAAGCCGGATTTCAGCCTCCCCCGACCATGGGTGTTTCACGAACTGCAGGCCTACGCCTATTGCGTCCGGAGGCACATCCAGCGTGGCAATGCAGGCGTTTGGGCCGATTGCGCCCACAGTCTTCGCCTCGGCGTCGTGCTGCCAATTGCCGGTCAGCTGAAAAGCGTCCTCCACTCCAAGGCTATGCACCTTGATGCACTCACGCCCACTCAACACACCAAGCGCGCGTTTGAATTCATATCCCGGGGGGAATCCATTGAAGAAGTATTTGAAGTTTGCCACTTGCCCGCAATCGGTGCGGCAATTTGCGCAGTGCAGCACGCAGGAAAAAAGCCTGCCGGCAACCCTCGTTGCAAGGCTCGTCGTCAGTTGTCCGTTGCAGGCAGGACAACGAACGATGGTTTCAAGCCATCCGAGTTTTTCAATGATGTCCATCGGATCAGCGGACCGCGAATACAGTTCTGAAATAGATCGCCTGGAAATCGTGGCTGCGCGGATTTTTTCTCTCCGAAGCGCGGATCGAAATGTGGCCACCTTCCGACAACCACTCACCCGGAATCTCGACGCGCACGCATCCCGCAAAATGGTTGTAGAGATCCACTTCCACTTCACGCCTCCCCACTGAAACCGTTGCAATGCCGCTCCATGGGTGCGCCCAAAGGATCAGGTTTGCTCGAACGGCGGCATCGGGAACCAACACCCTTATTTCCCCCTTGCCGCGCGCATCCACCATGATGCCGTTGATGCTTCCGTACAAGCTCAACTCTTCCTTTTCCCCAACAACCTGCGCTTGGCCGATCTCGGCAAAAACATGTCTGCACACAGCGGGGAGCGCACGCTCATCTCGCTCGACAACGGCTATAAGCGCACTTGCGTCATCGAAGTCCATGTCGGCCTCAGCCCACTGCCGTGCAACCTCATTTGACGTGGCGCCATCCAGATCGGGATGGATCGTGCTGTTGAACGACATGGTTTCACGCACCTTGAACCGCTTGCCCAGGGCATCCAGGAACTTCTGGGCGGTCATCAATGCCACATGCTCGATTCCCATAGCCCATTTCAAGCCCAGGGCGCGATAGGCGAATGGCGTGGCATTGGGAGTGGTGAATATGGCGATACCCCCGATCTTCAGCACGCGCTGAACTTCTCCGAGAAATGATTCCGTGTCTTCTATATGCTCGATGCATTCGCCGGCAAAGAAAATGTCGACACTCTGATCAGGCAACCCCAATTCATATCCGCTGCTCTGGTGGAACTGCACTTTCTTCCCTGCAAGCTGCGCATCCTTTTCAGCCAGGGCTTGCGAACATGACAGGGCATACCTGGACACGTCAAAGCCATGCAGCTCCTTGGCACTCTTCAATTTCGGGTAAATGCATCCGATAGCCCACGAGCCGATACCGTAGTCGACCACCGTGGCATTCTCGATGTCCGGAAGAGATATGCCAGCAAGCAGATCCATCCTCCTGAAATGCCCGGCTTCCTCCAGAGGAGAAAGGCTCTTGTAGATGTATCCGCCCTCCCCTGCACTTCTGAACGCATCTTCGTAGTACTCTTCAATCACGTTTGTCATGCCCCGCCTCCTGCTGTGGCCTCGATTTCGAACTCGAAGCACTGTCCATTCTTCCGGCCCTTTTCGACAATCCGAATGTCACTGAAACCCATTTCCACCAGCAGCGCGTGCAGGCTGTCGGGCGTGAACATGTTGAAGTGGAAATCCCCCGCGTAATCCTGTCCGCCGAAGGTAACCTCACGCAGATGTTCGTAGGAATAGTCCCCGGCGACGTAGGCATGGATCATCGCCTCCGCATCGGGAACGACGGCGCTGAAGCGCCCCCCCGGCTTCAGCAGCGAGCGCCAGTACGGGATCAGTTTGCGCTTGAGTTGCTCTTCGGGGAAATGCTCGAGCATGTGTGCCGAATGGATCGCCGAAACCTCGCCTTCGGAAAAGGGCAGGTCATTGACTTCGGCCACCACGTCGACCCCGGGAAGATGCCGCAGGTCGACGTTGATGTAGCCGGGCAAGGGCAGGTGTCCGCAACCGAGATTGAGGCGGACATCACCCTGTTCACGCGCGGCATTCACCAGCACGTGGTTGATGACGCTGGCTTGGACGGAGCCTGATGCGATGGAGCCTTTAGCAGACGACATGGGATCCCGGTCGCCGTAGCGGATCTCGAACATGAGTTCACGCCGAATGAACTCCACCCGGTCTCGCAGCCAGGCCAGGCCCTCGTTCGCATTGACCAGGCCATCGGCCATCCATTCGCGCGAAACGGCATATGCGGACAACAAGCTGTCGGCATAGCTGCGGACATCGTTCATCCCCTGCGCCAGCGCAGCTTCAGACCGGGACGCACGGGATTCGACATCGATGCGCAGCTCGGCAACCTGCTGCTCCAGCGGTGAGCTGAAGGCGCTGTCAGTGGACTCACGGCGATCTGGGACAAGCCACTGGGCAACCTGCGCGTCCAGCTCTGCAAGCCTGCCTTCGAAAACCTGCTGGGAATGGCGGACTTCCTCCAGCGTGGCGGCTTGCGAAGCGATCAATCCATCCTTGGCGCGGACCTCATCGGAATTGCGCTCCGCCATGGATCTGATGTCGACCATGTCCGAGGTGATGCTGGATACGGAAGCCTCAACCGCAGACTGCAGGTTGGCAAGTGTTTCCACAAACGATTTCCTGGATTGCGCCGCGTCCTGCATCTGCAATGCCTGGCTTGCGCGCAGGTCGGCACAGGCGGCTTCAAGCCTCGCAGAAAGCTCCGCCAGCCTGAGTTCCAGTTGCTCGTCTCTCTTGCGCAACTCGACCATGCGCGCTTCGAGACGACTGTCCAGGTCTTCCCGCAGACGTTCCATGCCGGCCGGGCTCTCGTCATTGCCGCCATCGGGAAGCTCTTCGTTGTTCAAACCAATTCGTCCTGCATGTTCGACAGCCGCTTGAGGCGGTGATGGATTTCCCGCAACGCAACCGGCACGGAACGGACCAGGTTCTCGCGATCGTGATCGGTGGCAATCTGCCGATGATTGAGCTCGCTCAGGGTTTCAAGAAGGTTCGGCAGATGCTGCGTCTCGTAAACATGCAGACGTGTCTGGAAATCATCCAGCCGCTGCTGGAAAGCATCCAGTCGCGCTTCCGCAGCCTGCACGCGGCCACCGGTCACGGTATGCGTGCGCAACTCGGGCAAATGCTGGCATTCAAGAACAACCTGAGCATGCTTGAGCTGATTGAGTGCACCTTGCATCCCGTCCAGAGACGACTGCACGTGTCTGCCGTGCGTCGCCATGTCCATGACTTCGGGCAGTCGATATATGCCCACCAGAATCCGTATGAAGCGCCCAACGACGGGCCATTGGCCCATCGATTTCACCATTCCCATGTGATACCCCCTATTGCCTTCCGTAGACGTCTTCAAGCCTGACGATATCGTCTTCTCCGAGGTAGTGCCCCGACTGGACCTCAATCAGCTCGACCAGCTCCGCACCCGTATTGCGCAGACGATGAACGCTTCCCAGCGGTATGTAGGTGCTTTCATTCTCGCGCAGCTCGAACACCTTGTCATCGCAGGTCACTTCCGCCACGCCGGACACGACGATCCAGTGTTCCGCGCGCTTGTGATGCTTCTGCAGGCTGAGCGCGGCGCCGGGCTTCACCACGATGCGTTTCACCTGAAAACGCTCGCCCATGTCGAGCGAGTCGTAGTTGCCCCAGGGACGGTAGACCTTGCGATGGAACAGATGCTCCTGACGACCGGCTCGCTTGAGCTCATCGACGATTGTCTTGACATCCTGGACGCGATCCTTCCGCGCGACCAAGGTCGCATCGGGCGTATCCACGATCACCAGATCATCGACTCCGATGGTGGCGATCATCCTGCGGTCGCTGGCGCGCACAAGGCAGTCGCGGCTGTCGACGGTGATGACATCGCCCTCATGGAAGTTGCCGCTCGAATCGCGCTCGGCCACTGCCCAGAGCGACGACCACGAGCCGATGTCGCTCCAGCCACAGCTGACCGGAACGACGGCCGCGTGGTCGGTCTTCTCCATCACCGCATAGTCGACGGAGTCCGATGGAGAGGACTCGAACGCCGCGCGGTCTAGGCGGGTGAAATCGAGATCCGAAGCCGCCTCATCAAAGGCGATGGCCACTGCATCGGCCATCGCCGGCGCCAGTCGTTCGAGTTCCGCGATGTAGCGATCGGCGCGAAACAGGAACATGCCGGAGTTCCACGCATACCCGCCCTCATCCAGATACGCCCTGGCGCGTTCGACATCCGGCTTCTCGACGAACTGCCGGATCCTGAAGCCGCCATCCAACGGCTCGCCCGACTGGATGTACCCATATCCCGTCTCGGGTGCGTTCGGCTCGATTCCGAAAGTGACCAGCCAGCCCGCTTCGGCCAGGGGCAAGCCGCGCTTCACTGCTGCGCGGAATGCGGATTCGTCCTGTATCAGGTGATCGGCGGGCATGATCAGCATCACGCCATCAGCGTCAGTCGCCAGCACATGATGCGCAGCCACGGCGATGGCAGGGGCGGTATTGCGCGCGATCGGCTCAAGCAGGATGCCACCGCTCTCTTGGCCTATCTTGGCAAGCTGCTCACCTACCATGAACCGGTGTTCTTCGCTGCAGACGGTGATGGCCGGAGCGGTACTTTCCAGGCGCCCGGCACGCAATACCGTTTCCTGATAGAGGGAATGATCGCCCATGAGAGTCAGGAACTGCTTGGGCTGATTGTGCCGCGACAATGGCCAAAGCCGCGAGCCGCTGCCGCCGCTCAAGATGACAGGATGAAGCATACGGTGCCTGACTCGGATACTGGATCGGGATAATTCTACCCTTTTGTTACCACGGTCTTACATTCACGTGAAAACCAAATCCCAGGGCGGTTGAGCCGGGAATTCCACCATCAAGCCCGCTACCGGGTCGACTTGCCGGCGACGCCCATCCCGACATTTTCTGAAGACCGCCCCACGCTTCATCGGCTAGAATTGGAGTTTCCATGACTATCCATTGCGGAGCCTTGCCCAGGTGAAGATCCTCGTCGGCTACAAGCGAGTCGTTGACGCCAATGTGCGCATACAAGTGCGGCCTGATGGCTCGGGCGTGGTGACCGAAGGCGTCAAGCTTTCGCCCAACCCGTTCGACGAAATTGCGCTGGAGGAAGCCCTGCGCCTGCGTGACAAGGGCATTGCGTCCGAGGTCGTGGTCGCTGCGATCGCGCCGGCCGATGCGCAACCGCACCTGCGCAACGGACTTGCGATGGGCGCCAACCGCTCGATTCATGTGGTTGCCGACGGATCGGTCGGGCCGTTGACCGCAGCGCGTGTGCTGTTGAAGCTTGTCGAAAAGGAGCAACCCGACCTGGTTCTGCTCGGCAAACAGGCGATCGACGACGACGCCAACCAGACCGGGCAGATGCTTGCCACGCTCTGGGGCCGCCCACAGGCCACCTTCGCCAGCGAATTGAGCGTGGAAGGTGGCAAAGCAACGGTTGTCCGCGAAGTCGACGCGGGCCTTGAGACGTTGGAAATCGATCTGCCCGCGGTGGTGACCACGGACCTGCGCCTGAACGAGCCGCGTTTCATCAAGCTGCCGGATATCATGAAGGCGAAGTCCAAGCCCCTCGAAACGATTGCAATGGTTGACCTCGGCGCGGAGGAATCGAACACATTGAAGACGATCCACTATGCCGCCCCCGTCCAGCGCAGCCGGGGCGTGATGGTCAAGGATGCAAACGAACTGGTTGCCCATCTCAAGCAAAAGGGGCTGCTCTGATGGCCAAGGTCCTGATCGTCGCCGAACACCTGGATGGCAAGCTCAATGCCGCCACTGCGAAGTGCGTTTCTGCTGCGCTGGCTTTGGCTCCGGAGTCCATCGACGTCCTGGTGCTTGCGTCGGATCCGACTGCTATCGCCCGTGACGCCGCCCGGCTCGAGGGCGTGTCTAGAGTGCTTGCGGTCGCGAATCCGGCAAACGAGCATGCGATCTCGCAGGTTCTGGCACCGCAGGTCGCGCAGATTGCTGCGGAATACACCCATGTTTTCGGCCCGAGCACGACGTTCGGGAAGGACCTGATGCCCTGCATCGCTGCTCTTCTCGGCGTGGCACAGATATCGGACCTGATGGCGGTCGAGGGCACCCACACTTTCAAACGACCGATCTACGCCGGCAATGCAATCGTCACCGTCGAGACCCCCGCCGACCAGATCGTGGTCGCGACCATCCGCACCGCTTCGTGGCTCGAGGCCGCTACCGGCAATGACGCCTTAGTCGAGGCAGTCGGCGTCGACGTGCCGTTGCCATCGCATACACGTCATGTCGGACTGCAGGCGGGCAAGTCCGACCGACCGGATCTGCAGAGTGCGCGCCGCGTGGTATCCGGCGGCCGCGGAGTAGGCAGCGCCGAGAATTTCTCGGTCGTCTATGCCCTCGCCGATGCACTGGGAGCCGCTGTAGGCGCTTCGCGCGCCGCTGTTGATGCCGGTTATGTTCCGAACGACATGCAGGTAGGACAGACGGGCAAGATCATTTCACCGGAGCTCTACATCGCGATCGGCATCTCCGGGGCGATCCAGCACCTCACTGGCATCAAGGATGCCGGTACCATCGTTGCCATCAACAAGGACGCAGATGCACCGATCTTCGAGATCGCCGATGTCGGACTGGTGGGCGATTTGTTCGAAATACTGCCGCAGCTCAAGGCCGCCCTGGGTTGATGGACGGCAATGATGAGTCGTTGTCGACACCTGCCGGGCTAGGCTGGCGGGCAGATCCAACCGAGTGAGAGCCATGGCACGATTCGCTTGCAAGCTGATGATGATCGGGACGCTCGTTTCAGCCGTCGCGTTTGCGACGACAGGTTGCAAACGCTCGCCCGACCCGTCGAATCCGCAGGAGCCGACAGCGGAAGCGGTCCCATCTGAAACGCTTCAGCCAGCACCGGACGGCATCAATCAGGCCATCGCTCCCGATGAATTCGCGCGTGTTCGTCTGTCGCAGGTCGAAAGTCCTCGACAAACCGAGGGTGGAACCCATGTGCTGGTCACGATCGAGGTCGAGAACAGATCCACGCAGACGCTTGTGGGGCGCGGATCGAACCCGGTCAATCTTGGTGTCCAGGTGCTCTCGTCCGATGGCAAGCCGGAACCCCCGGACGGTCTGCTCGATTTCATCCGCCAGCCCCTTCCGCCGATCGAACCCGGCGAAGGTGCCGCGGTGACATTGGCAATACCCGTGGATGCGCGATCTTCCGGCCGCACCCTGCGTCTTGCTTTGGTCCAGGAACCGTTGCGATGGTATGACACGCCGACCGATCAGCCCATTGAGATCGGCCCTTTCTCGGCATGCGACACACGGATATGCGATGTTGCAGGTGCCCCTTTGCCGAGTGCCGCCGGGACACCCTGACGCTGCCATTTTCAGGGGCGAGGCACGTGCCGCAGTCGCTCGCGAGCGCAGTCGTAATACCACGATGTCCGCCAGAATGACGGCCCCATGATGGTGGCCTCCGTTTCCATTTTGCCGCGCATGACTTCGCACGCCGGCCCCGGCCACAGCGAGGCACCCATCACGTCCTCGCGTTCGGATCGGTACGGGATTGCGAAGTAGTATGCCGATGCCAGAACGGGTATCGATGCAAGGATTGCCCACGCACCCATCGACCGGAGGCTTTTCCTGATCGGCGCATGGCCGTTGCCTGCAGTCCCTGCGGTCAGCAGCATCGCCACCAACAGCGACAGCATCGGCTGCAGCATCAAGCGGTCGCCCCACGATGACCAGCCGAATGCCGCCCACCACAACGAGAAGGAAACCAGCGCCCCTCCTGCCGCAACCAACGCCGGCAGGATGCCCGCAAGCGAGAGCCTGTGGCGCGTCAGCCACAGCAGAAGCGCCAAGACGGCGAACGGGAGCGACCAGAAAATCACCACGCCGCCATTGGGCGAGGCGATTCCGCCGGCAAGGAATTCCAGCGACATGACGAGTAGCGGCGATGTCTGGCGTGCTTCTTCCAGATAAGCGACCGGCGCCAGACTGGCATATCGATATTGGTTGTACGCCAACGCAGCCACCCCGCCCGGCACAAGTGCCAGCAGCCCTGCCGCGGTGATGCCTGCCAAGCGCGCCTCTCCGAACTGCTCGTTCCGCCTTCGCTGCCAATGCTTGGCCAGTCGCAGAGTCGCCAGCGAAACCAGGATGGCCAACAGCACGATGACAACCACCGTGTCCTTGTACAGCGGAAACAGCAGCGCGGTACCGATCAGCCATCCATACGCAACGGGCCTGCGTCTCAGACCGGGTTCCATCCACATCGCACCCAATGTGCCCAGATAGATGCCCGCGACAATCCCGGCCTGCACCTCCAGGGCTGCGGCATGCACGTAGAAATACGGCAGGGGGCTGAGACAGATCGCTGCGATATAGGCGCCGGCCGATGCAAATGCCTGTTTGCCGCGCAACGTGGCCAGCCACGCCAATGGCAAAGCGAGGAAAGCGACGTTGAGCCAGGCCAGACGCATGCCCGGTTGAGGTGACTCATGCACCCATGCCGAATTGAGCAGATACGCGAGCGGGAATTTGCTTAGTCCCTCGCAGCCTCCGGCATCCCGAATGATTCTGCATTGCTGCAAGCGCGCCCAGTCGCCACCCCAGGCGCCGAAATCATACTGCGCAAAGTAGCTGCCGCCGCCCGCTATCGCGCACATCAAGGCAATTGCACAGACCATGAGCGGCCAGGGCCATGCGCGCATCCCATTCATCGAGGCAGGCATATCCAGGATTTGTCGTAAGCGCGCGTGGGACGGCAATCGAAGTCCTTCATGGATCCGGCGTTGGAACGGTAGACATCATCGGCCATTAGGACTACTTCATTCGGCGATGGCGTCACCGTTTTCCCGCTGCAGTGCCGGACCAGCTGTTCGGGTGTGTTGCGGGCGGCATAGAAGCTGTTGGTGTACAGGCCGTCACGCAGCATGCGAAAGCCGATCGCCTCGTAGTTGCGGACCCCGAGCGGCGTGCCGTGGGGGCTGCACTGGAAAGGCGGATAGGCCACCACGCCCGCGTATGTCCCGCGGGAGAATGCGGGCATTTCCTGATGCTGACCCGCAGCCATGTTGGCCGAGACAGCGGAACCGATCGGCGCCACATCGATAAATTGCAGGAATACCAAACCGCAAAGAACAATCGCCGCCAGCCGCCGCGGCATGCGCGCGACAATCAAGGTCGTGCCCAGCACGATGATCCAGAAGCCGCATAGCCAGAAAAACCTGCCGCTGGCGCGGAAACGGCCAAGCAACGAAAGCACGGTATCCGGGAGGACGATCTCATGGATGTGCGCACCGACTGTGAGTGTGGACGACAAAGCCAACACGAATGCGGCCATGCACAGCAAGACCACGGTGGCCCACGGAAATCCTTCCAGCCGGCGACGTGTTGCCGGAAGCAGGAACGGGATGGCGATCGCCAGCAAGAGCACGCCGAAACCCGGATAGACGAAACCCTCGAAGGTCTGTCCACCGGTCGCATCGGCAATGTCCCTGCGAAGCACCAATGCGGTCCCGTTCGAGTCGATCGGGCCGAGCAGGTTCATTGAATAGACACCGTACCCCTGCGTCACCGCATCACTTGCAGCCATGAAGCCGAACAGTCGAAGACCGGAGTACGCCGCCACCGCGAAAACCGCGATCGCGGCCAGCGACCATGCGGTTCCGGCCAAGCGCCAGCGCGAAAGCGCCATTGCGCAGGCGCTCATGCCCGTCATCAACGCCAGATAAGGATTGATGCCCGCGGCAAGGAACAGCACGCTGGCATTGGCTAGCGTCCACCACCATGGTCTTGCATGCCAGAGCCCGAGCGAGGCCCACATGCCAAGCACGATCACCCACTGCGACGACAATGCCGTGTGCCCCTGAAAGCGCCAAAAGGTGAAGGGCAGCAACGCGAACATCAGGCCAGCCATCGTCCAGATGACGTGATGCGCACGCATGTCCTGCATGCCGGCCAGTTTCAGTGCGGCGCGCACTGCCAGCGCACCGAACACGCCCTGGAGAACCAGGCATGCGAGGAAGTAGGCACCTAGATACTGTTGTCCGCTCCAGCCGGTGCCGGCCCACTTCGCGATCGCGAGAAAGATCGGCATGGGGTCGAAGAGCGAAATGCTGATGGGCAAAGGATGGCTCATGCGCGTCGTCTGCAGCCATCCAGCCGCCGGATCCGTCAAGTAGACGCCCCAGGCCACATAAACCTGGGCCAGGTCACCCCATATCCAGCGGGTGTTGCTGGGGTCCAGCGGGCCCGGCCCCAGCACCCAGCGTCCCCACAGGTACGCAAGGACCGCAACCGCCATGCACGGCACGACGCCGCGCCACCAGGCTGCGCGCACGACGGAATCCTTCATGGACCTGTTCTCCGCTGCTCATGTCCGCAGCCGTAGTCGGCGACGACGTGGCTGTCGCGAAATGGATCCGTCAATGCATCGGTATATTCGCCCGCCAGCAGCCGGCGCACCGGCAACAGGTGCCTGCGATAGGCCCGGCTGAACGAAGCCAGCCTCTGCCCTCGCGGGGTAAGCATCACGCATCCGTCCCGCACGACAACGGTGCCTGACTCGACCTGTTCGGTAAGCCGCACGTCGACGAGACGATGTTCCCGAACATACTCATCGATGAATATACGTTCCATCGCGTTCCTGCGGACGCCTCCACCGCGCTGCTGGATCTTCTCGAGAATGTAGAACGACAGCGAACGATCAAGCACGGTGGGTATGCTGATCGCGAATGCGTAGCCGCCCAGCAACCAGATGCAAAGCAGCATGGCCTGCTCGAGAGTGCTCAAGGAATGGAGTCCACCCGCGAAACGCAGGACGGCGAAGCACAGAAACGCGGCGATCACGGCCCCTCCGATCGAGGCATAGAGCACGACGTCGACCTTCATCGTTCTCATCTGGACGACATGAAGCACGATCAGCACGCCGATGAAGAGTGCTGTCGCCAGGACACATCGCATGGCGTTGCTCACCTGAAGACCAGCAACTTGTTGGCAAGGAAACTCACTGCAACCTGCAGTGCGGTGGCGATCAAAAAGCCGACCCGGTAGTCGAATCCGAAATGGTCGCTCCATGCGCGGAGAAACAGCATGTGCATGAGAGCCAGGATGGCGTATACGGGAAGGAAGCGCGACAACTGCATGAGCGCGCCATCGGTGCGCCCCGGAAACACGAAATAGCGGCTGCCCAGGAAGGAGACGGCTATGCCGAAAACGGCTGCCACGCCATTGGCGACCCCTGCCGATCGCATGTCCAGCAGCGACATGTTGGCTTCCAGCACACAGTAATGCACCAAGGTGGCAACGAGGCCATTGGCGATGTAGCGAGCCACTTCTCCCTGCGTACCAGACACGATTTCACTCACGGTGCGCATCCAGCACCTCGTCGATGTACTGCAGATAATGCCCTTCGGGCACGATGTCGCCACCACGGACAATGCCCGACATCATGAGCACCATCAGAGTCAGCGCGGCGGTCTGCAGGAATACCAGCAGCAGGATGCCCATCGCCAAGGAGAACCAGCCGGGAGTGGCAAAGCCGATTGTCTTCAATATCAACGCCGCGACGCCGCCGCTGATCGACAAAAACGCGACCAGGCTGCATGCGATACCCACCCGGACAAGCACGTCCTCGCCGAACACCATCAGCGCGCGGAAACCATGAAGTGCCAGCCCGACGAAATTCATCTTGCTCCTGCCCGCGTAGCGCGGACCTCGATCAAGTGGCTGCCGTTTTATCCGGAGCTTTGAACTCAAGGTGCTGGCAGCGACATGGGTCCATGATTCGGGCATGGCGGCGATGCGGCGCGCGGCCATCGGCTTCATCGCCATGAAGTTTCCGAAATCGATGCGTCGCCCGCTCAGGAGGCTGAAAAGCGCTTTGTAGACCTGATAGAACATCCTGAACCTCAGAGTCTCCACACGACTGCGGCGGACAGCCGCAACGATGTCGACCGTGTCCGATTCCAGCCGAGTCAGCAGTTCCGGTATGGATTGCGGCGTGTCCTCGCCATCGGAATCCATCACCACCAAGCGGTCGCTTTCCGCCGCGCGCGATGCCACGTGTGAAATCCCGATGGCGATGGCGCGCTGATGGCCGACGTTGCGGCGCAGGCGCAGGACCGTGCCATCCAGTCCGGCCGTGACAATCATGGAAGTCTCGACCGGTTGCCGCACCGAGCCGTCATCGACGGCAACCACGTGCAGTCTTCGGGTGGCGTCATGAAGGCTGGCGAGTTCGCGGAAAAGACGGGAGGATGCCTCCGCATCCTCGTAGATGGGCATCACGACATAGAGCGTGCCGGTATCCATCCGTCAAAGCTCCAGACGCCGCCGGAAATACGCGATGGTCTCCTTGAGCCCGTCCTGCAGCGAAACTGTGGGAGCCCAGCCGAGTTTGCGCTCAGCCAAGCCGATGTCCGGCTTTCGTTGCTTGGGGTCGTCTTCCGGAAGGGGCTGGTGGACGATGCCGGACTTGCCACCCACCAGCGAGACCACGGTCTCTGCAAGTTCCAGCATGGTGAACTCGCCGGGATTGCCGATATTGACCGGACCGGTGAATTCAGCGCGGCTGTCCATCAGGCGGGTCATGCCTTCGATGAGGTCGTCCACGTAGCAGAAGCTGCGGGTCTGGGTGCCGTCCCCGTATATCGTGATGGGCTGACCACGAAGTGCCTGCACGATGAAGTTGCTGACAACCCGGCCGTCATTGGGATGCATGCGCGGGCCGTACGTGTTGAAGATCCGCATGACCTTGATCTCCAGCCGATGCTGCCGCCAGTAGTCGAAGAAAAGCGTCTCGGCGCAACGCTTGCCTTCGTCGTAGCAGCTGCGGATTCCGATCGGGTTGACCCTTCCCCAATAGGCCTCGGGCTGCGGGTGCACTTCGGGGTCGCCGTAGACCTCGCTCGTGCTTGCCTGCAGGATCCGCGCACGAACGCGTTTTGCCAGGCCGAGCATGTTGATCGCACCGTGCACGCTGGTCTTGGTTGTCTGCACAGGATCCGACTGGTAGTGGACCGGCGACGCCGGGCATGCCAGGTTGTAGATCCGATCGACTTCCACGTAGAGCGGGAACGTCACGTCGTGGCGCATCAGCTCGAAATTCGGGCGCCCAATCAGGTCACGCACGTTGTCTTTGTTGCCCGTGTAGAAGTTATCCACGCACAGCACGTCGTGCCCTGCAGCGACCAGTCTGTCGCACAAGTGCGAACCAAGGAATCCCGCCCCGCCCGTCACCAAAACCCTTCCCGCGTTCAGCATCGTCGCTCCATGTCCACTATTCGATGATTGTTTCACCCGTCACGTCCCTAACAGAGGGTCTCGGGCGGATAGCTGCGGTATAACCAGGACGGTCGCCGCTCGCCCGGCGCATCAGCAAGCCGACGCCAGCGGCTGAAAAGATACTGCCCCAAATCATGTTCGCGGTTCTGCGTGGCTGTCAGCAACGAGGCGATACCCGCCGCATCCAGTTGCGTCGCCTGGTTGTCGTGCACGTCGGAGGTGAAGTCCGTGTCGCATGCGAAACCGCCATGGCGCATCAGCATATGCAGCTCGTGGCGCGTGTACTCGCGATTGTGGCGTCCGTGCGGTCCGTGTCCGGAATAGGGGTCGTAGAGGTTGCGCCCCTCGAGCAGGGCCACGACATTGTCGAAGCGGGCCACGTTCGGAGTGGTCAGGATCAGCCATCCACCCGGCTTAAGAACACGCGCGATTTCAGATACGGCATGCAGCGGGTCACTAGTGAAGTGTTCGAGCACTTCGCAGAAGAGCACCAGGTCGTAGGTCGCGTCTGGAACCGGCAGCCGTCCGGATTCAAGATCGACGCTGTAGGAATCGAAGGCTTCCTCTCGCCGCACACCGCATTGATCGGTCCACGCCACCTGTTGGGTGATCAAAGGAGACTCCCCACCGAAATAGTTGGTGTACTCGAAGTGCAGCCGGGGTCTGGCCTCACGCATCAGCACCGAAATGAAGTACGGATTGGCGCCTATTTCCAGCGCCTTGCCCGCAGCATCGGCTGGCACCAGGCCCGCAGTGTAGAGGAAGCGATCCACATCCTGTGCGAGGTAGTTGGCGAGTTCGCGGCCTCCGATTCCGTCTATCGTGAGATCCGCCAGCCTCGTCGCCGTGGCCAGACGGTCAAGCCCACCCCGGTCTGCCAGGGGGCTTTTGAATGCAAGCGTTTGCGTGGAGGCATGCCGTTTCATCTTTATCGGGTCTTTCCTTCAATGGAGAAGAATCTCGAGCAGCCGGCCGGCGGATTCGGACCACGTCATGGTGCGCATTCCGGTGGGCATCTTCCAGCGCCCCGTCTCGATTCCCGCCTTCATCAGCGCGGACAATGCAGCCGCATCCCTTGGCGGAAAATATTCGGCATTCGCGCCGGCGACTTCCCGGAACACCGGAATGTCGCTCAGCAAGAGCGGCTTTCCACGACTACCGGCTTCGATGACCGGCAAGCCGAAGCCTTCGCTGAGCGAGGCCTGCAGAAAAACGTCCGCACGGTCCATCAACGCAGTCAGGTCCGCATCCGAAGCAGACTCGAACCAGTGCAAGCGCGTGCCGGCGAGCGGATGAGCGCGCAGTCGCTCACTCAGCGCATCGACGTTCCATCCATGCTTGCCCACCAGGCACAAAGCGGCATCCGCACCGGCGATCAGGTCTTCGAATGCGGAAACGATTGTCGCGTAGTCCTTGCGTGGCTCGATGGTGCCGACCGCGATGAAGAGCGGGAGATCACCGATTTTATCGATCGCACGCGATACCGCCTGCGACGGTGGCGACTGCACTTCGCCGTCGAGATCGCTGCCGAGGTGAACGACCCGGGTCCAGGGGCGTGGCCGAGGCATTGGGGACTGACTGTCGATGAACTCTTCCAGGTCCGACCGCGTGGCTTCCGAGATGCACACGAACCCGTCGGTCACGCCTGCTGCGTGCCGCAGCCAGCCGGAAAAGACCCGTGGCATGCCAGGGTCACAGCATTCAGGGTGCCGGATCGGGATCAGATCGTAGACCATCCACACCACTTCCCCCCCCAATGAACGCACCTCCTCTGCAACGGGGTCGAAGCGCTCCGGCTCGATCCACGACGAGTCGAGCATGAAGAGAAGGTCGTTGGGCCTTGCACGCACTCGTTCACCATCGTTGCCAAGAAAGGCCTGGATGCCGAGTCGTTCGGCGGCGAATCTGCTCGCATACACCACGCCGTCAGGCGTGTGCATAATCGGCTGCACCTCGACGCCTTCGGGAGCGAGCGCCGCAAGCCCCGAGCAGAATCGACGAACAACTCTCTGGATGCCGGTGCGCGCGTCCAACCTTGCCACCTCGCTCACGTCCACGAGTATGCGTCGCACACCGCGCGCAGCCATGGCTTCCAGTCCGGATTCGAGATCACGTGCAGCATCCGGCACTTCTGCGAGCAGGGCGCCCCAACGACGGATATCGTCCTGACGGACACCAAGCCCCGTGACTCCTGCACTGCGCCCCGACTGCGCCAGCTCCCTCAATGCCTGTTGCGCGATGCGTGCCGATCTGGACCAATCGTGATGCTGCAATTGAACCGGGCCTGCTTCACGCAACGCCGCTCGCAGGGCTTGATCCTCCAGCACGGACGCGAGGAGCACCGATGCGCCTGCAGCATCGCCTGGATCGAACAGTCCGCGCGGGTCAGGCACCACTTCCGCCAGCGCGCCGCCGGACGACGAAAGCACGGGCGCACCAAAGGCCATGGCTTCGAGCACGGGCAGGCCGAAACCCTCGTACAGGGACGGGAAAAAAAACACCTCGCATCGGGCATAGAGCGCGGCGAGCAATTCATCGTCGATCCGGCCGAGTATGTCGACCCGCGCTGCAATGCCTGCGAAGCGGCCGTGCAACGCATCAACCACGTCCTGCCCCGCCTGCGTCATCACCAATCGATGCGTTGCGCGCAGCCTTTCCGGAAGAGCCGCGAACGTCTCCAGCGCCATCACGCCGTTCTTGCGCCAGTCCCCGTTGCCGACAGTAAGAATGAAAGGTTCGACGATGCCATTGCCTGCAAGCATCGACTGCGCGCGTTCGATGCGGACTGCGGTCGATCTGGACCGCAAACCGGGATCCAGGCCCGCACCGACCAGGACGATCTTTTCCGGCGGAATGTTCAACATGTTCACGAGATCCGAGCGTGTAGCCTCGGATATCGCCAGAAACATGTCGTAGCGGACGAATTGCTCCAGCTTCCGCCTGTAGACGGCCGTCAGGGGATTGCCCTCGGGCAGATAGTGCTGCGGATATCGCAGCGGGATCAGGTCATAGGCGATGACCGCGGTACGAGGTCGCCGTTCGCTCCAGTCGAATCCAGTGGCATACGCCGAGCCCACCTCGAAATGACTGGTCTGCAGAACCACGTCCACGGAGAGCGCCTCGTAGAACCGGGCGCGCGCAGACTCTGCCGCTTGAACGTGCAGCCGATGCCCGTCGATGAAGGTCACCGCGGGATAACGGTACGCCACGGTGTCGGGCATCCGCCCGGTCCGCATGCGATGGCGGATGTCACGCACGCGTGACGGATCGGCAGTGTCCAGACCGACGAGCCAGACATCGTCGCCCGGGCATGCAAGCAGTGCATCCGTCAGGTTGACCGCATAACGGCCAATTCCACGATCACGCGAATCGGTCAGGCAGGATTGCAGGTCGATCGCGCATCGCATACGAGGGCAGGCTTCAGGCCGTTTGTCTGCGCATGTCGGCATCGACCATCATGGTGATCAGGTCTTCCAGGCTGGTCTTGGGAGTCCAGCCCAGCTGCTTCTGCGCCTTGGACGGGTTGCCAAGTAATACGTCGACTTCCGCCGGGCGATAGTATTTTTCATCGATGACCACGTGGTCATCCATCGAAAGCCCGACGTGCTCGAAGGCGATCCTGCACATGTCGCGCACCGTCGTCGTCTGGCCTGTCGCCACGACATAATCGTCGGCGGAATCCTGCTGCAGCATCAGCCACATCGCCTCAACGTAATCCCCGGCAAAGCCCCAGTCACGCTTGGCGTCGATATTGCCCAGATGCAACTCCTTCTGCTTCCCACGCTTGATGCGCGCAACTGCATCCGTCACCTTGCGGGTCACGAACTCGATGCCCCGCAGTGGCGACTCGTGGTTGAACAGGATGCCGCTCGAGGCGTGCATCCCGAAGCTCTCCCGGTAATTGACGGTCGCCCAGTGCGCCATCAGTTTCGCCACGCCATATGGGCTGCGTGGATAGAAGGGCGTGGTTTCGTCCTGGCGCTCGGCCTGAATCAGGCCGAACATTTCACTTGTGGACGCCTGGTAAAAGCGCGCCTGCCGGTTCACGATGCGAACCGCCTCGAGGACATTGAGCGCACCGACCCCGTCGACCTGAGCCGTCAGGATGGGCTGGCTCCATGATGAGCCAACGAAACTCTGTGCCCCGAGGTTGTAGACCTCACTTGCACCTGACTGCTCTATTGCACGGATCAACGAGGCCAAGTCGGTCAGATCACCGTCGATGAAGGTGATGTCTCTATCCACTTCCAGTTCGCGCAACCGCCACAGCGTATCGGTACTGCGGCGGGGATGCAGGCCCGCCACGCGGTAACCTTTGGACAGCAGCAGCTGCGCCAGATAGGCGCCGTCCTGACCGGTGATTCCGGTGATCAAAGCACTTTTATTCGACATTGAGGTTTTTTTCCTTGGCGTATTCGAGAATGTCTGCCAGCGTTTCCAGCATCGGACGACGCGGGAACCAGCCAGTATGGTCACGGATTTTATCGATGCAAGCCACCATCCGGCGCTGGTCTGCCGGACGGAACTTGCCCGGATCCCGCTCGATGCGCACGCCTACGCCGGCCAAACAGGCCATTTCCGCTATCAGATCGCGCACCCGTCTTTCCACGCCCGAACCGATGAGGTAGGTTTCCCCTGCCCGTCCGCGCGCAAGCAAGGCCAGATATGCCTCCACCACATCCCGCACATCGCAGAAATCCCGGGTCGTGTCCACATCGCCCATCAAGAGCGTGATGACGTCTTGGCCGCGAGGGGCCCGGGCCAGCTGCACAGCGACTGAGGGCAGGACGAAGCCTTCGCCTTGCCCGGGGCCTATGTGATTGAATGGCCTCGCAATCACCACATCCAAGCCATGTGCACGGCGCCATTGCAGACACAGTGCTTCGGCACAGACCTTGCTCAATGCGTACGGGTTGAGCGGGCGCGGCGGAGGAGCATCTTCGCGTACCGGCAGGTTGTCCTCGGCGACATGTCCATAGATGTCGCCTGAACTCACGAAAAGCAAACGACCTTTGAATTCCGCAGCCTGCAGTGCCTGCAGCAGGTTGAGGGTGCCGGTGAAATTGACGGACAACGTGCCTGCGGGGTCCTCAAACGATCTTGGCACGCTGCTTTGCGCCGCAAGATGCAGTATCGCGTCGGGTGTTGCGGTCCGCACCCGCGCGGCGACGGCATCGGGATCGCGCAGATCGGTCCCTGAGTCCATCGTCTCGATGCGAATCCCTGATCCGCGCTCGGCGGCATCTATGAAATGCCGACCAACGAATCCACTGGCACCCGTCACGAGGATCCGCTTGAAGTGGTGCTCAACGGCCACTGGATAATGCCTCCACGCCGCGAATCCGCCCGGATTCAAGTTCCATCAATCGCTCCTGCATCGTCTCCATCCGGCGTTGCAGTTCTTCCGTCGACGCCGAAGCCTGGGCCAGGTCGGCCATCGTGCCTGTCGCCACCACGGAGGTCCGCGCGAGTCGTGCTTCCATTTCGACCAGGTCCATCGCATGCGCGGCACCCATGAATTCCAGTTCGCGCTCCAGCCTGCCCAGTCTAAGGAAACCATGAATCCATGCGAAGACGGGCCCAACGAACGGAATGCGCTTGATCCTCGAGATCTCCCATGCCTGCCGCAACTTCTTCACCGGCACGCCTTTCGCCATGCCCTCCACGCTGAAACGCAGCGATGCAAGCAGTTCGATCCGTGTCGCACTTCCTTCCCGCAAGGCCGCCAGGTGCATGGCCAGTTCGGTTTCCGACGGCTGCCGTCTCAGCAGCGCGCGGTATCCGTTCACCACGAACGGAAGGTCGTGGAAGTGCATGAAATCGGCGACATGATAGACGCCGCGCTCAATGAGCTCGCGCTGGGTCCGCAAGGACGCCGTGGCCGCTTCCGGTTCCATGGGAAGGCCCATGCTCAACCGCAGACGTCGTGCCTCGGCCAGCACGCGCCGCATGACCTCTTCCACGCTTTCGATACCCGTTGTGCCGCTCGAATCAAGCATGCGCCTGCCTCCTGATCGATTCTATTGCCCTGACCAGACTTTCGCTGTTGCGCAGTGGATCCAGGAACTCGGCCACTGCCGAAGGCATTCTGCGCGGTCCGTCGACCGCCTTTTTCATCAGTCTGGCTGCATGGGCCAGATCCGGTTCCGCCCAGACCTCGCCATGGCTATGCGGATATTCGTCATTGCGCAACTCGCGCAAACGGCAATCCACCGCATAGGGCGAGCCCGCCAGGAAATCGACGCTTCCGGACCAGCCCGTTGCAATGACGGGCTTGCCTGTCAGCGCGAACTCCGCCATCCCCAGGCCAAAGCCCTCGGCGCGATGCAGCGACAGATAGGCATCGCAGCAGCGCTGCAAAGCACGCCTGTGGGCAGCGTCGATGTTCTGGTCCACGAAGATGATGCGTGGATCGCCGTCGGCGGCGGAGAGCAGGGCATGTGCGGCAAATGGATGCTCGCGTGCGTGCGTGGATTTCACCAGAAGCGCAACAGCTTCGTCCCCTGCCGGAAAGGCTTCGCGAAACGCCTGCACGGCTCCCAGCGGATTCTTGCGCGCGAACGAAGAGTGATAGTCGAAGGAGGTCAGGAAGACGTAGACGTCATCACGCAAGCCGAAATCCGCGCGCGACAAGCCGCTGTCCGCGCGTGGCGCAATGGGAACCGGCACGCGCAAAACGGGTTTGTCGCTCGCTCCGATCATGGCTTTTTCTATGAATTCCGAAGCCACGAGCACCGCATCGACATCTGCAAGTGCAGCTTGCCATGCGTTGGGAATGCGCGGCAGCTCCCAAAACCAGCAGCCAACGATCAGGTTGTCGGATGTTCTCGCACGGATCCGAGCCAGATCCGCGGCCGACAGCTGGCCCGGGTTGGCGAAGACCAGCGAGACGGGATATGGCATGTCGCTGGAATACAGTCCGTCGAACTCGCGATCCCCGCCATCATGTTCTGCTGGTCTGGGGAGATTGTGGATCGCCAGCGGGACCCCGCATTCGAGCAGCGCGCGCGTGTACAGCCTCGCACTCTCCGCCAACCCGAACCGCCCATCGAAGAAACCGAACACATTGAGACCATCGCTTTCCAGATACCCCAGCGATCCTGCGCGTGGACGAGCCAACTCAACAGGCTGCCGCCACGCCAAGGTATCCGGGAAGCGCATGTCGGCAATCGCCGTCCGCCCCCATGCCGTCACCCGGGAAGAGATCCATAGCCGCAGTGATGCAGGCAATCGACCGTAGATCGTCCGCAGCATCGGCATGTGGCGGTGACGCACGAACAGTGCGGCCCCGCTTTTCTTGAGCCGCACGCATGCGCCCGTCATGCTGACAAAGTCGCAATTGACGGACACTGTCCTGCGCTTGGACGCCCTTGTGTGGAAAGGAATGCCATCAGGGCCCGCAATCCGTTACGGGATGGCTTGGAGCATCTACGGCCATGTTCGACGCATCCCGTGGAAGAGTTGACCTTGCGCGCAGACAGAAACCCTGTTGCCATAGCCGGAACGAACAAAACTGCGTGGCTCCATGGACATCGGACACTTCCTTAAACTCATGACTGAGAAGCACGGGTCGGACATGTTCCTGTCCACCGGTGCGCCCATCCACATCAAGGTGGAAGGCAAATTGTACCCGCTCGGCACCACCAGCCTGCCGCCCGGGCTGGTCGAGCGCATCGCCTACTCGCTCATGGACCGCGAGCAGATCGAGGCGTTCGAGCGCGACATGGAGCTGAACATGGCCATGGCGATCCACGACGCCGGCCGTTTCCGCGTGAACGTGTTCAAGCAGCGTGGCGAGGTCGGCATGGTCATCCGCGCCATCCGCACCGATATCCCGAGCATCGAGGACCTGCAGCTGCCGCAGGTGCTGAAGGACGTCATCACCTCGCCGCGTGGCCTGGTGCTGGTGGTGGGTTCGACCGGCTCGGGCAAATCGACCACGCTGGCGTCGATGATCGACCACCGCAATAACAACATGACCGGCCACATCCTCACCATCGAGGACCCGATAGAGTTCCTGCACCGCCACAAGCGTTCGCTGGTCAACCAGCGCGAGGTCGGCATCGACACCCACAGCTTCCACGAGGCGCTGAGGAATGCCATGCGCGAGGCGCCCGACGTCATCCTCATCGGCGAGATCCTCGATGCCGCGACGATGGAAGCCGCGATCACCTTCTCCGAGACCGGCCACCTCTGCCTCGCCACCCTGCACTCCAACAACGCCGACCAGGCGCTGGAGCGCATCCTCAACTTCTTCCCCGAGGCGGCGCACAAGAACGTGCTGATGAACCTCTCGCTCAACCTCAACGCGGTGATCTCGCAGCGTCTGGTGAAGGGGGTGGACGGCAAGCGCCTGCCGGCGGTGGAGGTGCTGCTCAATACCCCGCACATCCGCGACCTGATGCGCCGCGGCGAAGTGCACAAGATCAAGCCGGCGATGGAGGAGTCGCTGTCCGAGCAGATGCAGACCTTCGACCAGGCCCTGTTCGACATGCAGAAGCAGGGCAAGATCGGGATGGAGGAAGCGCTGCGCGCCGCGGATTCACGCGAAGGCCTTGCCCTCAAGTTCCGTTTGTCCGAAGGCAGCACCGGCGAGCACGATGCCTACGCGGATGTCTTCACCAGCAAGGCACCGGGCATCTCGCAAGGCTTCGACGACACCAACTTCTGACGTACCGGGATGCGGCTTCGGCCGCATCGCAGGGCTTCAGGCCGCGTCGGGCTGGCTCTCGGGCCGCGCGACATCGAACGCCGGCAGCGCGAGGCAGTTCGCATCGATGCGCACCAGCGTCGGATAAGGCGACAGATCCAGTGCAAAGCGGCGCGCGTTGTAGAGCTGTGGCACCAGGCAGCAGTCGGCGATCGTCGGCGTTTCACCGTGACAGAACGTGCCGGTGCCCGGCGCATCGGCGAGCATCGCCTCCATGGCGGCGAATCCCTCGCGCATCCAGTGCAGCACCCATGTATCGATGGCCGGCTGTTCCAGCGCGTTCTCACGTTTGAGGTACTGCAGCACGCGCAGGTTGTTCAGCGGGTGGATGTCACAGGCGATCAGCATCGCCAACGACCGCACCCGCGCGCGACCACGCGCATCCGCAGGCAGCAGCGCCGGCTTCGGAAACACTTCGTCCAGGTATTCGAGGATCGCCAGTGATTGGGTGATGCGGCGTTCGCCATCCACCAGCATCGGCACCAGTTCCTGCGGATTGAGCGCGCGATAGTCTTCGGCGTGCTGCTCGCCGCCGTCACGCACCAGGTGCACGGGGCGGGTTTCGTAGACCAGCCCCTTGAGATTGAGCCCGATGCGCACGCGATACGCCGCGCTGGATCGCCAGTAGGAATACAGCGTCAGCGCGTCGTTCATCGCATCCTCCTCAGGGCGCAGGCTGGCGTTCTATCACCTGTTCGATGGCGCCGAAGATGCTGCGGCCATCGTGATCGAGCATCTCCACGCGCACGCTGTCGCCGAACGACATGAAGGGCGTGATCGGCTTGCCGGTTTCCAGCGTCTCGATGGTGCGGCGTTCGGCGAAGCACGATGCGCCGCGCGACGTGTCCTCGTTGGCGATGGTGCCGGAGCCGACGATGGTGCCGGCCGACAGCGGACGCGTCTTCGCCGCATGCGCCACCAGCTGCGCGAAGCTGAACTGCATGTCCTCACCCGCTTCCGGCGCACCGAACCACTCGCCATTGATGTGCGTCAGCAGCGGCAGGTGCAGCTTGTCGTCGCGCCAATCGCCGCCCAGCTCATCGGGCGTCACGAACACCGGCGACAGCGCCGAACGCGGCTTCGACTGCAGGAAGCCGAAGCCCTTCGCCAACTCGCCCGGAATCAGGTTGCGCAGCGAGACATCGTTGACCAGCCCGACCAGCTGGATGTGCGATGACGCCTGCTCCGGCGTGACGGCCATCGGCACGTCATCGGTGACCACCACGATCTCCGCCTCGAGGTCGATACCGTAAGCCTCATCGACCACCTTCACCGGATCGCGCGGGCCATAGAAGCCGGCACTCACCGCCTGGTACATCAGCGGATCGACGTAGAAACTCTCCGGCACCTCGGCGCCACGCGCGCGGCGCACGCGCTCGACATGCGGCAGATAGGCGCTGCCATCGACGAACTCATACGCACGCGGTAGCGGCGCGGCCAACAGCTGCAGGTCGATGTCGAAAGCGCCTTCGGCCTGCCCTTCGTTGAGCTGCACATAAAGCGCGTTGAGGCGCGGCGCGATGTTGCTCCAGTCTTCCAGCGCCTGCTGCAGGGTCGATGCGATGCCGGTGGCGCGCACGCCGCGCGCGAGGTCGCGGGAGACGACGATCAGCGTGCCGTCGCGGCCGCCTTCCTTCAGTGAGCCCAGCTTCATCCGATGTCCGCCTGATGGGAAAACGCCATTCTCCCATACGCGCTTGAGCGTTCGCGAACGGTCAGACCTCGTCCTGGAAACCGCCGGCGCGATAGGTCAACACGAGAGTGTCGCGATGGCCGGTCACGCCTTCGTCTGCGGGCTGGATCGGCGTGGATTCATGGATGACGCGCGGGTCGTCGAGCAGCATCAGGCTCCACGGCGCTTCCAGCGTGAAGCGCAGGCCGTTCGGTCCATCGGCTTCGAACACGCGCGTCTCGCCGCCCTTGATCCGGTGCCGCGCCAGCAGGAAGACCGCGACGAAATCGACGCCATCGCGATGCGCGCCTTCCGGCGTCGGCCGGCCGATGCCATCACTGGTATCGATGCGGAACTGGTGCGCCTCCACCGACCAGCGATGCGGGCCGCGCACCTGATCGCAGATGCCGGCGATCGAGGTGATGACGCGGTTCCACGCTGGCTGCGCGCGGGTGGCATCGAGCACCGGCGCGAACCAGCGCAACATCCCGCCATGCAGCGCGTTGTAGTCAAGCGACTGCCAGTGCGCGCGATGCGGCACATCCTCCAACAGGCCTTTCTCGCTGCGATAGCTCGCGTGGCGTCGGTAGCGGTAGCGGCCGCCATCGCGCAGGTAGTCGTCGGGCGGCAGGTCGTCCCATGCCGGCAGCAGCGCGTGCAACTCGGCAGCCGAACATCCCGTCAGCTGCTGCACATCGCCCGGTGTCAGCAATGCATATCCCTTCGTCGCCATGTCGGCCAGGAGTGACTGCGGCGAGGAAAACGGCGGTTGGAACATCGACTCACTCCGGCAGCTGCAACGGCATCCCGCGAAAACGAAAAAGCCCGCCAAAGGCGGGCTTTTCGTCGATCGTCCCGGACAGCGCGTGGGAGGATCCTGGTTTGGCAGCCCCGGATGGATTCGAACCACCGAATGCCTGAGTCAGAGTCAGGTGCCTTACCGCTTGGCGACGGGGCTATGGAGCGATTATAGCGGCTTGCGTTTCCGAAAGAACCCCGAAGCGGGTCTTCCAAGGAAGCGCGTAGACAATCGTTCGCTGGCTAGGCGTGGTAGCGCAGCCTGTACTGACGGTACAGGCAAGCTGCCACAACAACGCCAGCGGACGAGTGGCTTAGCGCTTCGAGAACTGCGTGGCGCGACGCGCCTTGTGCAGGCCGACCTTCTTACGCTCGACTTCGCGGGCGTCGCGGGTCATCAGGCCGGCCTTGCGCAGCTCCGACTTGAGGGTTTCGTCGTACTCGACCAGCGCGCGGGCGATGCCGAGGCGGATCGCACCGGCCTGGCCGGTGGTGCCGCCGCCGGCCGCGGTGGCGACCACGTCGAACTTGTCGGTCGACTGGGTCAACTCAAGCGGCTGGCGCACGATCATGCGCGCGGTCTCGCGGCCGAAAAACTCGTCCAGCGGACGGCCGTTGACGGTGATGTTGCCCTCGCCCTTGCGCAGGAACACGCGGGCGGTGGAGGACTTGCGACGGCCGGTGCCGTAATTCTGCTGAATTGCCATGGTTTCGACCTTAGATGTCCAGGACCTGCGGCTGCTGCGCCGCGTGCGGGTGCTCGGAGCCCTTGTAGACCTTGAGCTTCTTGAACATCGCGCGACCGAGCGGGTTCTTCGGGAGCATGCCCTTGACCGCGATCTCGATGACGCGCTCGGGATGGCGCTCCAGCGCCTGGCCCAAGGTCTCGGTCTTGAGGTTGCCGATGTAGCCGGTGAAGCGGTGGTACTTCTTGTCGGCCAGCTTGTTGCCGGTCACGACGATCTTCTCGGCGTTGATGACGACCATGTAGTCGCCGGCATCGACGTGCGGCGTGTAGATCGGCTTGTGCTTGCCGCGGAGGCGGTGGGCCAGTTCGGCGGAGAGGCGGCCGAGGGTCTTGCCTTCGGCGTCAACGACGTACCAGTCGCGCTGGACGGTCTCGTTCTTGGCGGTATAGGTCTTCATGATGTCGCTCTGTGGTGACTGGTCGGGGTGGTTGCGCGGGCCTGGGGCCTGCGGAACTTCGCCACGCGTTGTATTGCTGACAGGCAGCAAAGAGGCGGGATTGTAGCCACCTGGTCCGGGCGGCGCAAGCCCCGGGTTCCCGGCCATCCCCCGGGTCCCGGCATGGCGCAGAATGCGGGCATGGACAACATCCGCCGACTCAGCCCGCTCGACCGCCTGCTCGCCGGCGGCCAGAACGCCCTGGAAACGGTGTTCGGCCAGCCGCTGGCCGAGCGCGAAAGCCCTGCCGCATCCTGTCCGGACGTGGTGATGGCGGAAGCCCAACGCCGCCACGCCGCCGGCCTGATGCGCATCAACCACGTCGGCGAGGTCTGCGCGCAGGCGCTCTACATCGGCCAGGCCACGGTCGCGCGCGAGCCCGCCACCCGCACCCAGCTCCTGCACGCGGCGCAGGAGGAAACCGATCACCTCGCCTGGTGCGCCGAACGGCTGGACGAACTGGGCAGCCGCACCAGCCTGCTCAACCCGCTCTGGTACGGCGGCAGCTTCGCGATCGGCGCGTTGGCCGGCCTGCGCGGCGACGGCTGGAACCTCGGCTTCGTGGTCGAGACCGAGCGCCAGGTCGAAGCCCACATCGGCGAACACCTGGCATCGCTCCCACCCGAGGACCTGCGGAGCCGCGCCATCCTCGGGCAGATGAAGGAGGACGAGGCCCGCCACGCGCAGCAGGCGGAAATCGCCGGTGCGCGCACGCTTCCCTTCCCAATCCCCGCGCTCATGGCCGCGGCGTCCAAGGTGATGAAGACGGTGGCCTACCGGATCTGAAACGAAGCCACCTCGCCCTATGAAGAAGGCCGCCCAAGGGCGGCCTTCCTGCTGATGCATCGCGAACGGACCGGAACTCAGTCGGCCAGGTTGCGGCCCTGGTAGAGCTCCTCGATCTCGCGGCGCAGGCGCTGCTCGATCTTCATGCGCTCCTTGAACGACAGGTTCTTCGCCTTCTCCTCGAACAGGTAGTTGTCGAGGTCGAATTCCTTCAGGTGCATCTTGGTGTGGAACAGGGCTTCCTGGTACACGTTGACGTCGAGCATCTCGTAACGCGCCTTGATGTTCTTCGCCAGGTAGTCCTGGATCGAATTGATCTTGTGGTCGATGTAGTGCTTCTTGCCCTTCACGTCGCGGGTGAAGCCGCGCACGCGGTAATCCATCACCACGATGTCGCTTTCCAGCGATTCGATGAGGTAGTTCAGCGCCTTCAGCGGCGAGATGACGCCGCAGGTGGAGACGTCGATGTCGGCTCGGAAGGTCGCGATGCCATTGTCCGGATGCGTTTCCGGATAGGTGTGCACGGTGATGTGCGACTTGTCGAGGTGCGCGACGACGGCGTCGGAAATGATTTCCTTGCCGGCATCCTTCTTGTCGATCACCGGCTGCTCGGAGATCAGGATCGTCACCGAAGCGCCCTGCGGATCGTAGTCCTGGCGCGCGATGTTGAGGATGTTGGCGCCGATGATCTCGGCCACGTCGGTCAGGATCTGGGTCAGTCGATCGGCGTCGTACTGCTCATCGATGTATTCGATATAGCGACGGCGCTCGTCTTCGGACGCCGCATAGCAGACGTCGTAGATGTTGAACGACAGCGACTTGGTGAGGTTGTTGAAACCTTGCAGCTTCAGGCGCGGCAACGGCTTGACCACGGCGGAACTCCACGGGACACGAGGCCGGCATTATGGAGCATCCCCCGCCCGGCCGCCCGTGAGTTTGCCGTGTGCCCTGCGAGCGCCTAAGCTTGGTTGATTCCCGTCCTGCCGGCTTTGAGATGATCCTTCCTGCATCACTCAGCCTGGCGCTGCGTCGCCAGGCCGGTCCCCTCTCCCCCGATGGGCCCACGATCGAACGCTTTCTGCAGCACGCGCAACGCCGCCGCTATCCCTCGCGCACCGACATTTTCCGGCCGGGTGACGCCTCCGGCACCATGTATTACGTGATCGACGGCTCGGTGGCGATCCTGGCGGAAGAGGACGACAACCGCGAGCTGATCCTGGGCTACTTCGGACCCGGCGAATTCGTCGGCGAAATGGGGCTGTTCGGCAACACGCCGCAGCAGCGCGAAGTCACCCTGCGCACGCGCGCCGCCTGCGAACTGGCGGAAATCAACTGCGACCAGTTCCTGCAGCTGATGACCGGCGCACTGGCCGCGGATGCGCCGAAGCTGCTCTACGGCATCGCCACCCAGCTGACCCGCCGCCTGCGCGACACCAGCCGCAAGGCCAGCCGCCTTGCCTTCCTGGACGTGGCCGACCGCATCACCCGCACCCTGCACGATCTGGCCGAGGAGCCGGATGCGATGAGCCACCCGCAGGGCACCCAGCTGCGCATCTCGCGTCAGGAGCTGGCGCGACTGGTCGGCTGCTCGCGCGAAATGGCCGGCCGCGTGCTGAAGAAACTGCAGGCCGACGGCAAGCTGCACGCCCGCGGCAAGACCCTGGTGCTGTACGGCACCCGCTGACGGCACCGCTTCAGCGCCGGAGCAGAGTGATGCATGAGCCGACCGACAACGTGGACCTGCGCAGCGCATCGCTGATGGATGCGGATGATGTCGCGGTCCTGCTGTCGATGCTGGGCTATCCCTGCGACCGCGAGGACGCCAGCGAGCGCATCCATTCGATCATCGCCAACGAACGCCAGGCGCTCGTCCTCGCCCGGCAGGACGGTGCGGTCTGCGGCCTGATCGCCCTCGACTTCATGTACTACCTGCCGCTCGGCACCACCACCTGCCGCATCACCGCGATGGTGGTGACGCCCGACGCGCAGGGCCGCGGCCTCGGCAAGCTGTTGCTGCGCGAGGCCGAACGCCGTGCGCGCACCGGCGGCGCGGCGCGGCTGGAGATCACCAGCGGCTCGCAGCGCACCGAAGCCCACGCGTTCTATCGCGCCTGCGGCTACAGCGACGGCACGGTCCGCTTCGTCAAACACCTCGGAAGCTGATCCGGCCTCAGCCTGCCGCTTCCACCCTGTCGCCCGCACGTCCCGGGCAACCCCAGTTGAGGATCGGCGTGCCGGCGGGCAGGCGCTCGCGGAACATTGCCACCCGCTTCGGCTTCGGGTTGACCACCACCGGCTCGGTCGCGGCCAGCAGCAGCGGCAGGTCGGCGCTGCTGTCGGTATAGGCGCGCCAGATCGGCTGCGTGTAACCGGCCTCGCGGATCATCCGCACCTTCATCTCGTGGTGGCAGTGGCGGATCGCGCCGACCGCGCCGAATTTCGGGCCGACCAGCGTTCCGATCACCGGCACATCCTCATGCGCGACGAAGGCGAGGATCGCGCGGGCCAGTTCCGGCGGCGCACCGGTGGCGACGATGACGCGGTCACCGGCTTCGCGATGGCGATGCAGCACGTCGAGGGCGATCGGCAGCAGCTTCGCCTTGATCGCCTCGGCATTGGCCAGCACGTAGCGGTCGATGAGTTCGTCGAGGTCACGGCGGCGATGCAGGCCCACGGTGCCGGCCCAGACGAAGGCGGAGATGCCGCGCCTGCGCATCGGCAGGAAGGCGATCATCGGCGCGAACAGCGCCAGCAGCAGCGCGAGCAGCTGCCGCCACCACGCGCGGGGGGCGATCAGCCACTTGAACAGATGGGTGCCGGAATCGCCGTCGTAGAGCGTGTGGTCGAAGTCGAAGACGACCAGCGGGCCGTCGGCGCGCGGCGCGGCATAACACGATGGGGCGGGCATCTCGCTCATGCGCCGGAGAATAGCGTGGCGAGCGCTTCGCCCGGCTCGTCGGCGCGCATGAAGGCCTCGCCGACGAGGAAGGCGTCGATGCCGGCTTCGCGCATCCTCTCCACGTCATCGCGGGTGTGGATGCCGCTTTCGGTGACCAGCAGGCGGCCTTCGGGCAGCGCGGGCAGCAAGGCCAGCGTGGTGTCGAGCGAGACCGAGAAATCGCGCAGGTCGCGGTTGTTGATGCCGAGGACCGGCATCCGCCCATGCAGGCCGGGCACCTGCAGCGCACGCGCGTATTCGTCGCCATCGTGCGATTCGATCAGCACGTCCATGCCCAGCGTCAGCGCATGCGCGCTGAGGTGATGCAGCATCACATCGTCCAGCGCGGCGACGATCAGCAGCACGCAATCCGCGCCGAGCACGCGCGCTTCGGTAACCTGGTACGGGTCGATGACGAAGTCCTTGCGCAGCACCGGCAGCCCGCAGGCATTGCGCCCCTGCTGCAGGTAGGCATCGCTGCCCTGGAAGAAATCGACATCGGTCAGCACCGACAGGCAGGCCGCGCCGCCACGCTCGTAGCTTTGCGCGATGGCCGCCGGATCGAAGTCGGCGCGGATCACGCCCTTCGACGGGCTGGCTTTCTTGACCTCGGCGATCACCGCCGCCTCGCCCGCCTCGATCTTTTCGCGCAACGCGGCTTCGAAACCACGCACGGCAGGTGCGCCCGCCAGCTGTTCTTCCAACGCGGCCAGCGGTGCCTGCGCGCTGCGCGCGATCACTTCCTCGCGCTTGCGGCCAAGGATGGCCTGCAACACGTCACTCATGCGTCTTCCCCAGTCGTTGTGTCACCCGGACGAAATGTTCCAGCTTGTCGCGTGCGGCACCGGAGGCGATCGCCTCGCGCGCAAGGCGGATGCCCGCCTCGATGCCTTCCGCGCGACCGCTTGCATGCAGGGCTGCGCCGGCATTCATCACCACGATCTCCGCCGGCAGCCCGGGCGTGCCGGACAGCGCTTCCAGCACGCGATCCTTCGACTCCGCCGCATCGCGTACGCAGAGGTTGCGGGTATGCGCCATCGCGATGCCGAAGTCTTCCGGATGCACGTCGTACTCGCGCACCTCGCCATCGCGCAGCTCGCCGACCAGCGTGGCCGCGCCGAGCGAGAGTTCGTCCATGCCATCGCGCCCCCACACCACCAACGCACGCTTGGCGCCGAGCGCCTGCAGCACGCGCACCTGGATGCCGACCAGATCGGGGTGGAACACGCCCATCAGGATGTTTTCCGCGCCTGCCGGATTGGTCAGCGGCCCGAGGATGTTGAACAGCGTGCGCACGCCGAGTTCGCGGCGCACCGGCGCCACCACTTTCATCGCCGGATGGTGCAGCGGCGCGTACATGAAACCGATGCCGGTTTCGGCAATGCATTCCGCCACCTGTGCCGGCGCCAGTTCGATGTTCGCGCCCAATGCTTCCAGCACGTCCGCGCTGCCGGAACTCGACGACACGCTGCGCCCGCCGTGCTTGGCCACGCGCGCGCCGGCCGCCGCCGCGACGAACATCGACGCGGTCGAGATGTTGAAGGTGTGCGCGCCATCGCCGCCGGTGCCGACGATATCGACCAGATGCGTGCGGTCGGCCACGTCCACCTTGCGCGAGAACTCACGCATCACCGTGGCCGCGCCGGCGATCTCGTCCACCGTTTCCTTCTTGACGCGCAGGCCGGTGAGGATGGCCGCGGTCATCACCGGCGAAACTTCGCCGCGCATCACCTGGCGCATCAGCTCGACCATTTCGTCGAAGAAGATCTCGCGGTGCTCGATGGTGCGCTGGAGCGCTTGCTGCGGCGTGATCGGCATTTCAGCGCTCCAGGAAATTGCGCAGCAACGCGTGGCCGTGTTCGGTCAGGATCGACTCGGGGTGGAACTGCACGCCTTCCACCGGATGCTCGCGATGGCGCAGGCCCATGATCTCCTCCATCGAACCGTCCTCGTTCTCCGTCCAGGCGGTGATCTCCAGCACATCGGGCAGCCTGTCCTTCGCCACCACCAGCGAGTGGTAGCGCGTCGCTTCGTAACCGTCGGGGAGATTCGCGAAGACGCCCCTGCCCTCATGCCGGATGCGCGAGGTCTTGCCGTGCATGATCCGACCCGCGCGCACCACATCGCCGCCATACACCTGGCCGATGGCCTGGTGGCCGAGGCAGACGCCGAGGATCGGAATGCGCCGACCCAGCGTTTCGATGACGTCCGTCGAGATGCCCGCCTCGTTCGGCGTGCACGGGCCGGGCGAAATCACGATCTTGTCCGGTGCAAGGCGCTCGATGTCCGCCACCGTCAGCGCGTCGTTGCGCTCCACCCGCACTTCGGCCCCCAGCGCCTGCAGGTACTGCACGAGGTTGAAGGTGAAGCTGTCGTAGTTGTCGATCATCAGGATCATCGATGCGTCCTCAGAGTCCTTTCGCCGCCTGCGCCACCGCGCGGAACAGCGCGCGTCCCTTGGCCATCGTTTCCTGCCATTCCGCTTCCGGGTCGGAGTCGTGGACGATGCCGGCGCCGGCCTGCACGTGCAGCCGCCCGTCCTGGATCACCGCGGTGCGGATCGCGATGGCGGTGTCGGCATCGCCGTTCCATGCGATGTAGCCGACCGCACCGGAATACACGTTGCGCTTGACCGGCTCCAGGTCGCGGATGACTTCGAGCGCGCGGATCTTCGGTGCGCCCGACACGGTGCCGGCCGGGAACGCCGCGCGCAGCACATCCATATAGGTGAGCCCTTCGCGCAGCCGGCCGGTGACTTCACTGACGATGTGCATGACGTGGCTGTAGCGCTCGATGGTGAAGCTGTCGCCCAGCGCCACGCTGCCCGCCTCGCTGACGCGGCCGACATCGTTGCGGCCCAGGTCGATCAGCATCACGTGTTCGGCGCGTTCCTTCGGGTCGGCCAGCAGTTCGGTTTCCAGCTCGGCATCGCGCGCGGCTGTGTCGCCACGCGGACGGGTGCCGGCGATCGGGCGCACGGTGACTTCGCTGGCGTCCAGGCGCACGAGGATTTCCGGCGAGGAACCGACCACCTGGCAGTCGCCGGTGTCGAGGAAATACATGTAGGGCGACGGATTCATCGCCCGCAGCGCGCGATAGACATCGACCGGGCGTGCGTGGAACGGCACCGACAGGCGCTGCGACAGCACCACCTGGAACACGTCGCCGGCGCGGATGTAGTCCTTCACCTGGCCGACCGCTTCGATGAAACCTTCGCGGGTGAAGCCGCTGGCGAAGTCGGCTTCGTCCAGCACCTTGCCGTGCAGGGTTTCCGGATAGCCGCTGCCGGCCTGGCGCAGGCGGTGCACCAGCGCGTCGAGCCGCCGTTGCGCGCGGGCGTAGGCATGCGGCGCACCGGCTTCGGCGTGGACGATGAGATAGAGCCGGCCCTTGAGGTTGTCGAAGACGGCCAGCTCGTCGCTCTGCATCAGCAGGATGTCCGGCGTGCCGAGTTCGTCGCGCGGATGCGGGGTGGCGAAGCGCGGCTCGATGTAGCCGATGGTCTCGAAGCCGAACCAGCCGACCAGCCCGCCCGCGAAACCCGGCAAGCCCGGCACGTCCGGCACGCGCTGCGCGGCGCGGATCGCTTCGACCTCGGCCAATGGGTCGTCGACGTGGCGACGTTCCACTTCCACGCCGTCCTCGCTCACCCGCAGCTCGAAGCCGTGGAAGGCGTACACGCGCCGTGCCGGCAGCCCGATGATCGACCAGCGCCCGAAGCGTTCGCCGCCTTCGACCGACTCGAACAGATAGCTGTGCGGGCCATCGGCCAGCTTCAGGTAAACGGAGAGCGGCGTGTCCAGGTCGGCCGGGACTTCGCGGACGACGGGGATGAGGGTGTGGCCTTCAGCGGCCAGCTGCTGGAACGTGTCTTCGGAAATCACGCGCATTCTCGGTGGGCAAACGGGAGGGACGACTGGGGGCTGCGGGCCACCATCGCCAGTTGCCGTTGCCAACGATTCGCGCGATTGCGAGGTTCATGCCGGTATTTAGCCACAAGCCGCCCATCCTTCAAAGCGGCGAGGCCCCGGGTCGCTCGCCCCAGGCCGCGTTCGACAGCAGCAAGGAGCCTTCCGGCAGGTGCATGCGCAGGCGGCGCGGCACGCAGTCGATGCGGAAGCCGGTGGCCTGCATCGGTTCGCCGTCCAGGTTGAGCGTGAGCGGCACGGCCGGCGCGATCTCCAGCCATGGCAGGCGCCTGCGCAGCGCGACGCGATCGAGCGCGGCTTCCTTGCCTTCGGCCAGCACGGTGCCGAGCGTCGCGGCAAGTTCGCCGTCGAGCGGCGGGATCACGGTGAGGTCGAGCAGGCCGTCGTCGATGACGGCGTCCGGGCACAGCGCCTGTCCGCCGCCCGCCTGCCGGCCATTGCCGATGCCGAGCGCGATGAAGTCGCCCTGCCATTCGAAGCCGGGCCCACCCAGCCGCGCGTGCTGCGGTTCGATGCGCCCCAGCTTGCCGAGCCCGGTGACCACATAGGCCAGGCCACCGAGCAGGCTCTTCAATGTCTCGTGCGTCTCAACCGTGACCTCGGTGCCGAAACCGCCACTGGCGAGGTTGGCGCACCAGTGTTCGCTGGCGTCGTCGCGGATGCGCAGCAGGTCGATGGCGCGTGGATCGCGCTCGCGGACCATCTGCAAGGCGGCGAGCGGATCCGTCGGGATGCCGGCGGCGGTCGCGAAATCATTGGCCGTGCCCAGCGGCACCAGGCCGATGGCCGGCAATGCATCGGCATCGCGGCCGTCGATGCGGGCCAGCGCGGTGGCGACCGCGCTCAAGGTCCCATCGCCGCCCGCCGCGATCACCGTGTCGACGCCCATCGCCAGCGCTTCGTGGACGAAGCGGACGGCATCGCCCGCCTCCCACGTCACCCGCACGTCGAGCGGCATGCCGGCTTCGCGCATCGCCATGACCGCCGCACGCAAAGCGTCGTCGGCCGCGGCCTTGCCGTTGAGGATGAGCATGGAGACGGAGGGCGGCGCGGACATGGGCGCACGCTAGCGGCAGGTACCCCGGTTCCGCGTGAAGCCGGTCATCAAACGGTCACGCTTGGCCCGGAGCATGGAAGGCCATAGCCAAGGACGAAACGCGGAGGACGGAGCCTCCAACATTTCCCCGACCGGTGCCGAAAGGCGCCGGTTTTTCTTTGCGCTCAGCGCGTGGCGGCGTCCACGGCGGCCTTCATGCGGGCCACGATGTCGCGGTAGTCGGGCTGGCCGAAGATGGCCGAACCGGCGACGAAGGTATCCGCGCCGGCGGCGGCGATCTCGCCGATGTTGTCCGGCTTCACCCCGCCATCGATCTCCAGCCGGATCGCGCTGCCGGACGCGTCGATGCGCTCGCGCACGCGGCGCAGCTTGTCGAGCGTGGACGGGATGAACGCCTGCCCGCCGAAACCGGGATTCACCGACATCAGCAGCACGTAATCGAGTTGGTCGAGGATGTAATCGAGCACCTCGACCGGCGTTGCCGGATTCAGCACCACGCCGGCCTGGCAGCCCAGCGACCTGATCAGCTGGATGCTGCGATGGACGTGGCGGCTGGCTTCCGGATGGAAGCTGATATGCGTCGCGCCGGCCTTGGCGAACATCGGGATCAGCGCATCCACCGGCTCCACCATCAGGTGCACGTCGATCGGCGCGGTGACGCCATGCTTGCGCAGCGCCTCGCAGACCAGCGGCCCGATGGTCAGGTTGGGCACGTAGTGGTTGTCCATCACATCGAAATGCACCCAGTCGGCGCCGGCGGCGAGCACGTTGTCGACTTCCTCGCCCAGCCGCGCGAAATCGGCGGACAGGATGGACGGGGCGATGACGGTGGACTGGCGGCTCATCGGCGCTTTTTCCTCAGGATCTGGATGCGGTCGTAGGCGGTGTTGATCTCGCGCGCCTTCTTCTCGGCCTGCGCGCGCAGTTCGGGCGCGGCGTCGGCGTACCTGTCGGGGTGGTATTGCGAGATAAGGCGGCGGTAGGCCAGCTCGATCTCGGCGTCGCTGGCTTCGCGGGTCAGGCCGAACACGCGATACGGCTGCTGGCGCGCGCCCAGGCCGAACCAGTCGGCATCGAAGGCATGGCCCACCAGCACGCCAATGGCGAGGCCGAGCAGCGGATTGCCGCGCAACAGCAGGATGCCCGCGATGGCGCCGAGCAGTTTTCCGTACCAACGTTCCATCGGCCCAGTTTACCCGCTGGAAAGCCGTAAACTGGCCGCCCGCACAGGAGCTCAGCGCTTGGCCACGACCCTCGTCCAATCCGACCTGCCCGGCCTCGCCCTGCGTCATCGCGGCAAGGTGCGCGATGTCTTCGACCTCGGCGACGGCCGTTTGCTGATGGTCGCGACCGATCGCCTGTCCGCCTTCGACGTGGTGCTGCCGGACCCGATCCCCGGCAAGGGCGAGATGCTTACGCAGATCAGCAATTTCTGGTTCGACCGGACCGCCGGCCTCATCCCCAACCATTTGACCGGGGATGATGTCGCTTCGGTGTTGCCGGCGGGCGTGGATGCCGCGCTGTACGCGAAGCGCGCGGTGGTGACGAAGAAATTGAAGCCGGTGGCGGTGGAATGCATCGCGCGGGGCTACATCATCGGCAGCGGCTGGAAGGACTACCGCGCGACCGGTGCGGTCAGCGGCATCCGCCTGCCGGAAGGCCTGCAGCAGGCGCAGCAGCTGGCGGAACCGATCTTCACCCCTTCGACGAAGGCGGCGGTCGGCGACCATGACGAGAACATCGACTTCGACACCGCCGTCAACACGGTGGGCCGCGAGATGGCCGAAGCCGTGCGCGGCGCCACGCTCCGCCTCTACACCTTCGCGCGTGACTACGCGGCCGAACGCGGCATCATCCTGGCCGATACCAAGTTCGAGTTCGGCACCGACGAGGACGGCACGCTCTACGTCATGGACGAGATGCTGACGCCCGATTCCAGCCGCTGGTGGCCGGCCGACGAATACGCTGTCGGCAGCAGCCCGCCGAGCTACGACAAGCAGATCGTCCGCGACCACCTGGAGACGCTGGACTGGGACAAGACGCCGCCGGGCCCGCGCCTGCCGGCGGATGTCATCGAGCGCACCCGCGCGCGTTACGCCGAGGCGCTGGAACGCCTGGCCGGGATCCGGGTCGACTGAGATGCCGCGCATCGCCGACACCGCCGAGCGCGCGATCGACCGCTGGTTCGCCAGTTATTCCGGCGACCATCGCAACACGCTCAACCAGTGGCTGCACGTGGTGTGCGTGCCGCTCATCCTGTGGTCGGTGATCGCGCTGCTGTGGTGCATCCCGGTGCCGGGCACGCTGTTCGGGCCGGGCGCATTCGCCGCGCTGGCGATGTTCATGACCTGGTCGTTCTATTACCGCCACTCTCGCACGCTCGGCATGGGCATGCTGCTGTTCTTCGTGCTGATCTCGTGGACCACGCGCTGGCTGCATCTTGAACTCGGCGGCGCGGGCCTCGCCAAGCTGGCGCTCGCGGTGTTCGTGGTGGCGTGGATCGGCCAGTTCATCGGCCATCATTTCGAAGGGCGGCGCCCGTCCTTCCTCACCGACATCACCTATCTGTTGATCGGCCCGGTCTGGGTGCTCAACAAGCTCTACCGCACGCTCGGCTGGAAGTACTGATGCACGGCGAGCTCGGGCGGCGCGACCTGGCGCTGCTGCTCGCCGTCTGCCTGGTGTGGGCGCTGAACTTCCTGATGTCGGCGCTTGGCCTGCGCGAGATTCCGCCGTTCACCTTCACCCTGCTGCGTTTCGCGATCCTGCTGCTGGCGCTGGTCGCCTTCATGAAGCGGCCACCGGCTGAACAGTGGGGACGGCTGGCGGCGGTGTCGCTGCTGGTCGGCGTGCTGCATTTCGGTTTGAGCTTCCTGGCGCTGCGGCTGTCGGGCGACCTGTCATCGCCGGCCATCGTCATGCAGAGCTATATCCCGATGACGACGCTGCTGGCGTGGTGGTGGCTGGGCGAGCGCTTCCGCTGGTGGACCGGCGTGGCGATCGCGCTGAGTTTCGCCGGCGTGCTGGTGCTCGGCTTCGACCCGCACGTGCTGTCGCGTCCGATGGCCTTGTTCACCATGCTGCTCTCGGCGCTGGCGCTCGCCATCGGCACCATCTTGATGAAGGGGCTGCGCGGCATCGACATGCCCAGCCAGCAGGGTTGGATGGCGGCGTTCAGCCTGCTGCCATTGCTGCTGGTGAGCCTGTGGCTGGAACCGGGCGCGCTGGCCACGCTGCCGCAGGTGAGCGCGGTCGCCTGGGCGGGTGCGGCGTATGCGGCACTCGCCTCCTCGCTGCTCGGCCATGGCATCTATTACATGCTGGTGCAGCGCCACCCGATGGCCGTGATGATGCCGTGGTTGCTGCTGGTACCGGTGTTCGCGGTCGCCTTGGGCATCATGTTCTGGGGCGACCGGCCCGGCACGCGGCTGTGGATCGGCGGCGCGATGGTGCTCGGCGGCGTCTTCATCATCGCGGTGCGGCAACGCTTGAAGGCGCAGGCCGCGAAGGCCTGAGCCGAAGCCGCATCACCCCGGCAACAACGTCAATCGCGCGAAACGGCCGCCCGCTTCGGCAGGGTGATGCGCAGCCAGACATAGCCGGCGATGGCCGCGCAGACCGAGGCCGCGAGGATGCCGAGCACGCTTTCGCCCAGCACGTCGCCGTCATCGCTATAGGCCAGGCCGGCGATGAACAGGCTCATGGTGAAACCGATGCCGCACAGCAGCCCCAGGCCGACCAGCGCGCGGCCGTTCATGCCCTCGGGCATCTTCGACAGGCCGGTCCATTTGCACAGCAGCGCGGCGCCGATGATGCCGATCGGCTTGCCGACCACCAGGCCCAGCGCGATGCCGAGCGGCACCGGGTCGAGCGCGTCCTTGAGCTTGATGTCGCTGAGCATCAGGCCGGCGTTGGCGAAGGCGAACACCGGCAGGATCAGGTAGGCCACCCACGGGTGCAGTGCGTGTTCGAGATGTTCCAGCGGCGAATGCTCGACCGCGTCATCGACATCATTCCAGCGGTCGTAGTGCGGGATCATCAGGCCGGTGATGACGCCGGCCAGCGTCGCGTGCATGCCCGACTTCAGCACGCAGACCCAGACCACCACGCCGAGCAGCAGGTAAGGCGTGAGCGCCATCACCCGCCGGCGGTTGAGCATGTACATCACCGCGACCGCAAGGCCCGCCCACAGCAGCGCCGTCATCGACAGGCTGGCGGTGTAGAACAGCGCGATGATGAGGATGGCGACCAGGTCGTCGATCACCGCAATGGTCGAGAGCAGCAGCTTCATCGACGCCGGCACGCGCGAACCCAGCAGCGACAGGATGCCGAGCGCGAAGGCGATGTCGGTCGCCGCCGGAATCGCCCAGCCCTGCATCGCGATGGGATCGCCCCGGTTGACCCACCAGAACAGGATCGCCGGCACCGCGACGCCGCAGATCGCGCAGACCACCGGCAGGGTCACCTGCCGCAGCGTGGAAAGCTGGCCCGAGAGCGCCTCGCGCTTGATCTCCATGGCGACCAGCAGGAAGAAGATCGCCATCAGGCCGTCGTTGATCCACAGCAGCAGCGGCTTGGCGATTTCCAGCGCACCGACCTTCACCGCCACCGGCAGGTCGCGGAAGCCGTCGTAGGCTTCCTCCAGCGGCGAGTTGGCGAAGACCAGCGCCAGCACCGCCGCGATGATCAGCAGGATGCCGCCTGCGGCCTCCAGCCGCAGGAATTCCGTCATGGCGTGGACCGCGCGATGCGGCAGTTCCGCGACCGCGCCGAACAGGCCGCGCGATGATCCGTGATGTCTGCTCATGGACCGATTGTAAGCGGCGACCGCGCACGCGCAGCCCGGCGGACGCCACCCGCTGCCATCCGCATGGCGCTACGCCTGGGTGGATGCGTCAGGAACAGCCCTCGACGTAATCCGCGTACGGCGGCACGCCGACGCGCCATTCCTTGACCTTGGCACCATTACCCTTGCCATCGGTCTCGAAGATCAGCACGCCCTTGCCGCCCGATGCATCCTTGATCCGCAGGTATTCGCCATCGGTGTACTTGTGCGGCTGCGCCTCGACGCGGCCGGCGTAGAGCTTGGTGATCTCGGCCTTGCCCATGCCGACCTTGCCGCCACCCGGCGCGGCGAACTTGGCGTTCTCCACGCCATAGCGCACGAACTTGCCGTCGCCGATCATGAAATTGAATTCCGAAGGCGTCTTCACCCAGGTCGGGGTCATGAAGTAACAGGTCGGATTGAAGTCCTTGCCTTCGGTCTTGAGCTCGCCGCCCCAGGCCTTCGCCATGCCATCGGCCGGCGTGCCGAAGGCGACATCGCCATAACCGCTCCACTTCGACAGGTAGAGGTCGCCATCGGGCGGGGTCGCGGGTGCTTCGGGTGCGGGGGTGATCGGCGGCGTGTTGCCGTCGGTCATCGGCGGCGGTGCGTCCTTCGGGACCTCGGCCGGCGGAGTGGCGGCATCGTCCGCAGGCGCGGAGGCGGCGGGATCACCGGCAGGCGCACAGGCCGCCAGGCCCAACAGGCAGGCGGCGGCGAGCGCGTGCGGCAGGATGCGCGGGAAACGGGGTGCGTTCATGGGCAAAGCCTCGCTGGGGAACGCGGGCCACCCTAGCCAGCCGCCGTGAACCGGGCGCGAAACACGCGCGCCACGGTTCAATTTCCGGCCTCAGCGGGGCGGCGTGAACTGCTTGCGCAGCCCTTCCCAGCACGCGGTGTAGTCGCGCTGCCGATGCGGCGCGTCGATGGCCTGCACGGTTGGGCGGATCACCCCGCGCGACTCGAACATGAAGGCCATCGTGTCCTGGATGTAATCCGGCTTGGAGGTGTCGATGCTGGACGCCTTGTCGAACGTCGCCGCATCCGGCCCGTGTCCGGTCATGCAGTTGTGCAGCGAGCAGCCGCCGGGCGCGAAGCCTTCCGCCTTGGCGTCGTAGGCGCCATCGATCAGGCCCATGAACTCGCTGGCAATGTTGCGGTGGAACCACGGCGGACGGAACGTGTCCTGCATCGCCAGCACGCGCGGCCCGAAGATCACGAAGTCCAGGTTGCCGACGCCGGGCGTGTCGGTCGGCGAGGTCAGCACCAGGAAGATCGACGGATCGGGATGGTCGAAGCTGATCGAACCGATGGTGTTGAACTTGCGCAGGTCGTATTTGTACGGCACGTGGTTGCCGTGCCAGCCGACCACGTCGAGCGGCGAGTGGCCGATGTCGGCGCGCCACAGGTGGCCCTGGAATTTGGCAACGAGTTCGAACTCGCCTTCGACATCCTCATAGCTCGCGCACGGCGTCAGGAAGTCGCGGGGATTGGCCAGGCCATTGCTGCCGATCGGCCCCAGGTCCGGGATGCGCAGGAAGGCGCCGAAGTTCTCGCAGACGTAGCCGCGCGATGCGCCATCGGGTAGTTCCACGCGGAAGCGGATGCCGCGCGGGATCACCGCCACTTCCTGCGGCTCGACCTCCAGCACGCCGAGTTCGGTGGCGATGACGAGCCGGCCCTGCTGCGGGACGATCAGCATCTCGCCGTCGGCATCGTAGAACCAGCGGCCTTCCATCGAAGCGTTCGCCGCGTACAGGTGGATGCCGATGCCGACGCCCGCGCTCGGCGCGCCGTTGCCGGCCACGGTGAACAGGCCGTCGATGAAATCCACCGGCGTCTCGGGCAGCGGGATCGGGCTCCAGCGCAGCTGTTCGGGCGTCACCGGTCCACTGCCGAAGTCGTTGTGGAAATGATTGTGGTGCATCAGCGTCAGTTCGCCGTGCATCGCCGCCGGGCGGATCCGGTACAGCCAGCTGCGGCGGTTGCTGTGTCGCGGCGCGGTGAACGCGGTGCCGCTGATCTGCTCGGCGTACAGGCCGTGCGCGACGCGCTGCGGCGAGTTGCGCCCGTCCGGCAGCGTGCCGGGGATCGCCTCGGTGGCGAACTCGTTGCCGAAGCCCGACATGTAGCCCGTCTGCATCGCGCGCGCGCCGTCGTGGCGCGGCATCGGCACCACATTGCTGTCGTTGCTGCCCATCTCGTGCTCCTTACAGGACGCCGCGCTTCATCTGGTCGCGTTCGATCGACTCGAACAGCGCCTGGAAATTGCCTTCGCCGAAACCTTCGTTGCCCTTGCGCTGGATGATCTCGAAGAAGATCGGCCCGAACGCGTTCTGGGTGAAGATCTGCAGCAGCTTGCGCTGCTTGGTCTCGGGGTCGGCGTCGATCAGGATCGCGTTCCTGCGCAGGCGCGGCACGTCCTCGCCGTGGCCGGGCACGCGCATGTCGATCACGTCGAAATAGGTGTCGGGCGTGTCGAGGAAGGCGACGCCCGCTTCGCGCATCGCTTCCACCGTGTCGTAGATGTTGTCGGTGAACAACGCGATGTGCTGGATGCCTTCGCCCTTGTAGTCACGCAGGTATTCGTTGATCTGGCTCTTCTCGTCGCTCGATTCGTTGAGCGGGATGCGCACGATGCCGTCCGGCGCGGTCATCGCCTTCGACAGCAGGCCGGTCTTGGCGCCCTTGATGTCGAAGTAGCGGATCTCGCGGAAGTTGAACAGCTTCTCGTAGTAGTCCGACCACTTCTGCATGTTGCCGAGGAACAGGTTGTGGGTCAGGTGGTCGATGAAGGTCAGCCCGAAACCCGGCGGGTGCTGGTCCACGCCTTCCAGCGGCAGGAAGTCGGCGTAGAGCGCGTCGTCGCCGTCATCGACCAGGTACAGCATGCAGTCGCCGATGCCCTTGATCACCCGCGCATCGACGGCTTTCGTTTCCGGCTTGAAGTCGATCTCGGCGCCGCCATTGGCGAGCACGTGCTTGAGCACGTCGGCGGTCGGCTTCTGGAAGCGGATCGCGAAGCCGCAGGCCGAGGGGCCATGCGCTTCGGCGAAATGCGAGGCGAAGGAATCGCCCGTTTCGTTGAGCAGGAAGGTGATCCGGCCCTGGCGGAACAGGGTGATGTCGCGGTCCTTGTGCCTGGCCACAGCGGTGAAGCCGAGGTTGCGCAGGTAGCTGCGCATGGCCTCGCCCTGCCCGGCCGGCGCGGCGAATTCGACGAACTCGAACCCGTTGATGCCCATCGGGTTCTCGAAGGTGGTGACGGTCATGCCGAAATCGGGCTGGGCGTTCATGGCGGCTCCTGCGGATGCGTGGGGGCGACGGCGCGGACTTGCGCGGCGAAGGCGTCCGTTATAGTTTCAGATGAAACCATTTTCAAGCTGCGGTGCGGTATGGCAACGACAGGCAAGGCGCCCGGCAAGACCCTCGCCGGTCAGGATGGCAGCGGCGTGGCAACGCTCGAACTGGAGCGTTTCCTGCCCTATCGCCTGTCGCTGCTGTCGAACCGGATCAGCCAGACCATCGCCGATCTGTATGCCGACCGCTTCGGCATCGGCGTCACCGAATGGCGGGTGATCGCGGTGCTTGGCCGCTACGCCGGCCTGTCCGCCAACGAGGTCGCCGAACGCACCGCAATGGACAAGGTGGCGGTGAGCCGGGCCGTCGCGCGTCTGCTGGAACGCGGCCTCATCGAACGCGATACCCACGGCGACGACCGCCGCCGCTCGGTGCTGGCCTTGTCGGGCGAAGGGCTGGCCGTGCATGCGCAGGTCGCGCCGCTGGCACTCGACATCGAACAGCGCCTGCTGGCCGGGCTGGACGCCGAAGAACGCGGCCAGCTGCAACGCCTGCTGGACAAGCTGGGCGACGGCATCGGCCGGCTGGAATCGAGCGGCGGTTGAATCCCCCGCCCGCAGGCGCCGGCGCCACGGCGGCGTGGCCGCACCGCGGAAACGGAAACGGCGGCCCGGAGGCCGCCGTCCCGTCGATGCCTGGCGGGGCGGTTACTTCACGCCGGGCATGAGGCGCTGCACCAGCGGAGCCGCGAGGAAGAACAGCGCGCCCACGATCAGGCCGGCCCAGATCAGCCAAGTGAACGTGCTCGCATACTGGCCCAGCTCGCACTGCATCTTGGCCGCGCCCTGCAGGGCGGCATCGCACACCGGACCCTCGCCATGGCCGCCACCACCGGTGGCGATCGCCGAGATGCGGCCGGCCAGATAGTTGGCCACGGCGGTGGCCAAGAACCAGCCGCCCATCGCGAGGCCGACGTTCTTCTGCGCCGACAGCTTGGTCACCATCGAAAGGCCGATCGGCGACAGGCAGAGCTCGGCCATCGTGTGGATCAGATAGAGCGCCGCAAGCCAGACCCAGGCGATCTTCACGCCATGCGCCATCGCCCCCTTCATCGCCCACACGATCACCGCGAAGCCGAGCGCGAGCCCCACCAGCGCCAGCGCGAACTTGCGCGGGATCGACGGGTTCATATTGATCTTGTCCAGCTTCGGCCACATCGCCGCGAACACCGGCGCCAGCAGCAGGATGAAGATCGAGTTTGCCGACTGGAACATGGTGAAGTGGAACGGCGCATCCACGTAGTCCTGGGCCAGGAAGTTGAGCGAGGCACCGGCCTGCTCGAACAGGGCCCAGAACAGGATGTTGGCGGCGAACAGGATGAACATGGCGACGTACCGCTTGCCCTGCTCGCTGCTTTCCGCATAGCCGCTCCAGATCAGGTAGATCGCCAGGACCGCGAACAGGCCCAGCAGCAGGATGCCCAGGATCGCACTCTGCGCCAGCAGGAAATACACCACCGGCACCAGCAGGGCCGCGCCGATGATGACCTTGACCACCGGCCCCCAGCCCTGGTGCTGCGGCGGCGTGACGCCGACATGGCCCAGCATCCCGCGGCGGAACTGGAACACCACCACGCCGAAGATCATGCCGATGGCGGCCGCCAGGAAGCCGTACTGGTAACCGAACCTGGCGCCGATCAGCGTGCCGCAGACGATGGGGGCGAGGAACGCACCCGCGTTGATGCCCATGTAGAAGATGGTGAAGCCCGAGTCGCGGCGCGCGTCGGAGGGCGCATAGAGCTTGCCGACCATCGCCGAGATGTTGGGCTTGAACAGCCCGTTGCCCACGACCACGATGGAAAGGCCGATCAGGAACCACTGCATCTCCGGCAGGATGAGCAGGAACAGGCCCAGCCCCATCAGCAGGCCGCCGACAATGATCGAACGCTGATAGCCGAGGTAACGGTCGGCGATCATGCCGCCGAGGACGCCGGTGGCGTAGACCAGCGAGGTGAAGCCGCCATAGACCAGCGACGCCTCCTTCTTGGCCTCGCCTTCCGGCAGATGGGCGAAGAACTGCGCCGCCACATAGACCGCCAGCAGGGCGCGCATGCCGTAATAGGCAAAGCGTTCCCACAGTTCGGCGGTGAACAGCATCCACAACTGCTTGGGATGCCCCATCAACTCCCCCGGCGGGGGCGGGACGAACGGTTCGTTACTGTTGGCAGCGGCTCCGCTCATGCGGCCTCCCCTTGGTGCTACGGAAAAAGACGGCCGAGGATGACCGACCGACCCGGCAGCCGTCAAACGCGGGAAACCGCGCCGCCGCGGGGAATCGAACCGCGTCTGCGCATTCAGCGTTGGTCCTCAATCCCGTCCGGACAGGTACTTCGCGTCATCGAAGCTGGCGCACCAGTGCGGGCGGTAGGCCACCACCAGCGCCAGCGCCCCGCCGGTGAAGAAGGCCTCGCCGAAGGACATCGGGATGGCGGCGATCAGATACGGCACCGCCTCCCCGCCCAGCCCGTGTGTCACCGCCGCCTTCGCCAGCACCGAGGCCAGCATCGACAATCCGGCCGCGAAGAACGCATTGCCCAGGATGTAGATGAAGATGTGCGCCGGCAGCATCTTCGTCACCAGCGCGCCGAAGGCCACGGTCACCGCCACCGGCAGCGCGTCGTTGGCTAGGAAGTCCCAGCCCCAGCCCAGCCAGACACGGCCGAGCAGTGCCCAGGCCGCGCTCACCACCGCCAGCGCGACCAGCGCGAAGCGCGCGCCGAACATCAGCGTGGCGATGGCGGCGCCGAGGAAATGCAAGTTGATGCCTATCGCCGACTGCGTGCTGGGCGCGCGCAGCAGGATGACCAGCGCGATGAAGATGGCGAAGACGCGCTGCGCCTCGGCATCGTCGGCGACCTTGTGCCACGGCAGCCTGCGTACAGCCCAGGCCAGCACCGCGACCGCGGCCAGCAGGCCCCACCACCGCCATTCCGACGGCAGCTGCGCGGTCACTTCGCGGCGCTGTCCTCGCCGTAGCCGCGTTCCGGGCCGATGGTGGTGCGGACTTCGAACAGTTCCGGGAAGAAGGTCAGGTCGAGCGCGCGCTTGAGGAAGTCCACGCCCGACGAACCGCCCGTGCCACGCTTGAACCCGATGATCCGCATCACCGTGCGCATGTGGCGGAAGCGCCAGAGCTGGAACTGCGTTTCCAGATCGACCAGGTCCTCGCACAGGGCGTACTCGCGCCAGTAGCGATCGGTGTCTTCGTAGATCTTCTCGAACACCGGCACCAGCGCGGCATCCAGCACGTGCGGCTTCGTCCAGTCACGTTCCAGGTGATCCGCCGGCACCGCATGGCCCCAGCGCGCGAGATAGCGCAGGAATTCGTCGTACAGGCTCGGCATGTGCAGCACCGCTTCCAGCCGCGCATGCGCGGCTTCGTCATGCTTGAACACCTTGACCATGCCGGCGTTCTTGTTGCCCAGCAGGAACTCCACGGTGCGGTACTGCAGCGACTGGAAGCCGCTGGACGGCCCCAGCACTTCGCGGAACTCCATGTATTCGGAGGGGGTGAGCGTCTCCAGCACCGACCACTGGTTGGTCAGCTGGTCGAGCACGCGCTTGCAGCGCGACACCACTTTGCCGAACTGCCAGACGCGGTCGTGGCGCAGGTGATCGACGGCGGCGCTGAGTTCGTGGATCAGCAGCTTCAGCCAGAGCTCGCTGGTCTGGTGCTGGATGATGAACAGCATCTCGTCGTGATGCGGCGGCTGCGAGAGCGGGTTCTGCGCCGCCAGCAACTGGTCCAGCTGCAGGTAGCCGCCGTAGGTCATGCGCCCGGACAGGTCCGTAAGGATGCCCGATTCGAGCGCGCGTTCGTTGTTGTCGATGGCCATGCGGCGGATTCTCGCACGCGCCCAACGGTGCCGGACCTGACTTCGGTCAACCGCGCGGCCCCGCCGATGCCGCAGCGCGCAACGGTTCCTTACCCGTGGCTCGTTATCATGAATGCACCACCCGCACGCCGGATGCATCGCATGACCCTTGCCGCACAGTTCGAGATCGAATACCTGCAGTGCCTCAAGCCCGATGGCACGCTCAACGGCCCACTGCCCCCGGCAGTCGCGGATCCGTCGAAGCTGGTTCCCCTCTTCAAGCGCATGTTGTTCGTGCGCACCTTCGACACCAAGGCCATCGCGCTGCAGCGCACCGGCAAGCTCGGCACCTATGCCGCCTGTCTGGGCCACGAGGCCACGCATGTCGGCATCGGCGCCTCGATGACGCCCGATGACGTCTTCGCCCCCAGTTACCGCGAATACGGTGCCCAGTTCATGCGCGGGGTGAAGCCGCGCGACGTGCTGATGTACTGGGGCGGCGACGAACGCGGCAATGATTTCGAAGTGCCGCGCAACGACTATCCGTGGTGCGTGCCGATCTCCACCCAGATGCTGATGGCGGCCGGCGCGGCGCTCTCCTTCAAGCTGCGCGACCAGAAGCGCGTCGCCGTCGCCTGCTGCGGCGATGGTGGCTCGTCGAAGACCGACTTCTACGCCGCGGTGAATTCCGGCGGCGCCTACCAGTTGCCGCTGGTGCTCTGCGTCATCAACAACGGCTGGGCGATCTCGGTGCCGCGCAAGGCGCAGACCGGCGCGCAGACGCTCGCGCAGAAGGGCCTGGCCGGTGGCCTGAACTGCCTGCAGGTGGATGGCAACGACATCGTCGCCGTGCTGGAAGCGATGCGCCGCGCCACCGAACGCGCGCGCAATGGCGAAGGCGGCAGCGTCATCGAATTCATGACCTATCGCCTGCACGACCACACCACCGCCGACGACGCCCGCCGTTACCGCGGCGAGGACGAGGTGAAGGACGCCTGGACGCGCGAACCCTTCCTGCGCCTGCGCAAATACCTGACCGACCTCAAGCTGTGGAGCGAGGAACAGGAAGCCGCCTGGCTGAAGGAATGCGGCGAACTGGTCGATGCCGAGATCAACGCCTACCTGGAAACGCCGGTGCAGCCGGTCGAGGCGATGTTCGATTACCTCTATGGCGACATGCCGGCGGACGTGCTGGCCCAACGCGAGGCGGCGATCGCCCTGGAGAAGCGCGCATGAGCGACACCCCCATCAGCCTGATCGAAGCGATCACGCAGGCCCTCGCCTATGAAATGAAGCACGACGATGCGGTCGTGGTGCTCGGCGAGGACGTCGGCGTCAACGGCGGCGTGTTCCGTGCCACCGCCGGCCTGCAGCAGCAGTTCGGCGACATGCGCGTGCTCGACACGCCGCTGGACGAAACCACCATCGCCGGCCTCACCGTCGGCATGGCCTCGCAGGGCATGAAGCCGGTGGCCGAAGCGCAGTTCGACGGCTTCATGTACCCGATGGTCGACTTCATCATCTGCCACGCCGCGCGCATGCGTTACCGCACGCGTGGCCGCCTGACCTGCCCGATGGTGCTGCGCGTGCCGTGGGGCGGCGGCATCCGCGCGCCGGAGCACCACAGCGAAGCCAACGAATCCATCTTCACCAACGTGCCCGGCCTGCGCGTGGTCATGCCGTCCAGCCCGCAGCGCGCCTACGGCCTGCTGCTGGCCGCGATCCGCGACCCGGACCCGGTGATCTACATGGAGCCCAAGCGCATCTACCGCCAGTACAAGGAACTGGTGCCGGATGACGGCGAAGCGCTGCCGCTCGATGTCTGCTTCGTGCTGCGCGACGGCAGCGACATCACCCTGGTCACCTGGGGCGCGCAGGTCAAGGAAACGCTGGAAGCCGCCGAGGCGCTGGCGAAGGAAGGCATCAGCGCGGAAGTGATCGATGTCGCCACGTTGAAGCCGCTCGACTTCGCCACCATCGCCGAGTCCGTGCAGAAGACCGGCCGCTGCGTGATCGTGCACGAGGCCGCCAAGACCGCCGGCTTCGGTGCCGAGATCGCCGCGCGCGTCGCCGAGGAATGCCTGTTCGACCTGCTCGCGCCGGTCGAGCGCGTCACCGGTTACGACACCCACATCCCGCTGTTCCGCCTTGAAATGAAGTACCTGCCGAGCGTGGACAAGATCGTCGCCGCGGCCAAGCGCGCCGTCGCGCACAGTTAAGGAATAGACATGACGAAGAAGACCTTCAACCTCCCCGACCTCGGCGAAGGACTGCCGGACGCGACCATCGTCGAGTGGTACGTCAAGGAAGGCGACACCATCAAGCTCGACGACAACCTGGTCTCGATGGAAACCGCGAAGGCGGTGGTCGACGTGCCCTCGCCGGTCAGCGGCAAGGTGGTGAAACTCTCCGGCGCGGCGGGCGACATCATCGTCACCGGTTCGATGCTGGCCGAGTTCGAGATGGACATGTCGATGCCACAGCGTGCCGAAGGCCAGGACACCGGCCACCACCACGGCGGCGGCCACAGCGTCGGTTCACCCGATCCGGCGCCGGACAACAAGGTGGTGGCATCGAGCGAAGGCGGCGCGATCAAGGCGACCGACAAGCCGCAGCCGGAAGACGCCAACGCCAATGCCGCGGCCAAGCAGGACGCCGGCACCGTGGTCGGTGCGATGCAGGTCGGTGACTCCGTGCATGCCGAGGCCGCGATGGCGGTCGGTGGCGTCAAGGCCGTGCCCGCCGTGCGCGCGATGGCCCGCAAGCTCGGCGTCGACCTCACCCGCGTCCGCGCCAGCGGCCCCTATGGCGTGGTGACGATGGGCGACGTCAAGCAGGCCGCCGCCGACGGCAGCGCCAAGATCGGCAGCGCGCCGGTCCAGCGCGCGGTCGATGCGCCCGTGGCCGCCACCCGCGCGGCCCCGCAGGCAGCGCAGCGCAGCACGCTCTCGCAGGGCGGCAAGCCGATGCGCACGCAGCCGCCGGGCGTCGCCGCGACCGGCCAGCCCGAGCAGCTCAAGGGCGTGCGCCGCAACATGGCGCGGGTCATGGCCGATGCGCACGCGCAGGTCGTCCCGACCACGCTGGTCGATGACGCCGACCTGCACCAGTGGATCGGCAAGCAGGACATCACCGCCCGCCTGGTGCGCGCCATCGTCGCCGCCTGCAAGGAGGTGCCCGCGCTCAACGCGTGGTTCGAAGGCAATGCGCTGACCCGCACCCTGCACCCGCACGTGGACATCGGCATCGCCGTGGACACCGACGACGGCCTGTTCGTGCCCGCCCTGCGCAACGCCGACATGCTTGACGCCCACGGCGTGCGCGCCGCGATCAAGCGCCTGCGCACCCAGGTGGAAGACCGTTCGATCCCGTCGTCGGAGCTGTCCGGCTACACCATCTCGCTGTCGAACTTCGGCATGTTCGCCGGCCGCTACGCGACGCCGGTGGTGGTGCCGCCGTGCGTGGCGATCATCGGCGCCGGCAAGCTCTGCCACGACGTGGTCGCGGTGATGGGCGGCATCGAAGTGCATCGCCGCATGCCGATCTCGCTGACCTTCGACCACCGCGCCTGCACCGGCGGCGAGGCGGCACGCTTCCTCAAGGCCCTGCTCGACGACCTGGCCCGCCCGAACTGACCATGCTGCGTGCGCTGGTCCCGATGCTGCGGGTGCCGGATGTGCCGGCCACCGTGGCCTGGTACCGCGACACGCTTGGTTTCACCGCCCAGTACGACGGCAGCGACGGCTGGGCCTGCCTTGAACGTGACGGCATCGAACTGATGCTGTCGGCGTTCAACGCCCACGAAGGCGATGAGGCAACCGCCTTCACCGGCTCGCTTTACCTGCGCTGCGATGACGTGGACGCATGGTGGGACCGGCTGCGCGACATCGCGCCGGTCTGCCACCCCATCGAAAACTTCGACTACGGCATGCGCGAATTCGCGGTGCGCGATCCGAACGGTTTCCTGCTGCAGTTCGGGCAGCCGGTCGACGATCCGCCCGGCACCCACGAGCGCTGATCGCGCACCCGCAACGGGCGCCGCCTTACTTCAGCGCGTCTTCCAGGAAAGCGGCCAAGGCTGCATTTACCTCGTCGCTGCCGACGCCCTCGCCCAGCTGGAAATCGCTGGCCGCGCCGCCCTCTCCCAGCGCGCCGGTCTTCATCGCCGCCACCCGCTGGCCGGCTTCGCGCGGGGAGTCGAAACCCCGGCTCACCAGCAGCAGGCGGTCGCCTTGCACCAGCTTGAAGTAGAACTTGCCATCGGCCTCGCGGTATTGCTTGAAGGTCGGCAGCTCCATCTTCTCGCGCGCGACCGGTGCCGCATCGGCGGCGGCCTGGCCCAGGTCGCGCAGGCCGACCGCATTGCGCAGGGTGGCCAGCGTCGGCGTGGCGTAGCGCGCACGCAGGCGGGTCGCGCCATCACGCAGGATCGCCTCGATCTCGGCGGGCCGGGCGATGAGCGTCTCGTAGCGTTCGCGCATCGGCGCGATCTCGGCATCGATGCGCTCGAACAGCTTCTGCTTGGCGTCGCCCCAGCCGATGCCGGCGGCGAAGGCCTCGCGCATCGCCATGGTTTCCTCCGGCGTGGCGAAGGCCTGGTAGAGCTGGAACAGCGCGGAGCCTTCGGTGTCCTTGGGCTCGCCCGGCGCGCGCGAGTCGGTGACGATGCCCATGATCAGGCGGCGCAGCTCGGCCGGCGGCGAAAACAGCGGGATGGTGTTGTCGTAACTCTTCGACATCTTGCGGCCATCGAGGCCGGGCAGCGTGGCCACGTTCTCGTCGATCGCCACTTCCGGCAGCACGAAATGCTCGCCATACAGATGGTTGAAGCGCTGGCCGAAGTCGCGCGCCATCTCGATGTGCTGCACCTGGTCGCGACCCACCGGCACGCGCTCGGCATTGAAGATGAGGATGTCGGCGGCCATCAGCACCGGATACATGAAGAGCCCGGCGCTCACGCCCGCATCATCGTCCTCGCCTTCTGCGCGGTTGCGGTCCACCGCCGCCTTGAAGGCGTGCGCGCGGTTGAGCAGGCCCTTGCCGGCGACGCAGGTGAGCAGCCAGGTGAGCTCGGGGATTTCCGGGATGTCGCTCTGGCGGTAGAACCAGTTCTTCTCGACATCCAGCCCGCAGGCCAGCCACGTCGCGGCGATTTCCAGCGTGGAGCGCTGCACACGCGCCGGGTCCTGCGCCTTGATCAGCGCGTGGTAGTCGGCGAGGAAATAGAAGTTCTCGGCATCCGCCGACTGCGCGCTGGCCAGCGCCGGGCGGATGGCGCCGACGTAATTGCCGAGATGCGGCGTGCCGGAGGTGGTGATGCCGGTGAGGATGCGGACGGGGCGGGCGGACATTGCGGGAATCGAAGCCGGGAAAGCGGCCAGTTTAACCGTGCGGGCCCCGCGCCCTGCCCCGCCTCCCCCGCCACAAAAGCGGACGGGCAAGCCCTGGGCCTGCCCGTCCGGGATGCGTGGATGCCTGCCGCACCCACGGATGTGCGTGGCGCTCTGTCAGTGCAGGCCGCGCTCGAAATCGCGCACTTCGTCGTCGGCGCGTTTCTCGTCCCAGCCGTACTGCTCGCGCAGCTTGCCGGCGAGGTATTTGGCGTCACCCGCCGCGACATCGAAGACGTCGTCGGTGAGGTCGCCCCAGCGCGCCTGCGCCTTGCCCTTCAGCTGCTGCCACTTGCCGGCAATGATGTCCTTGTTCATGCATGACTCCTGCGGTGCGTTAGTGACTCATCGTCACGTGGACAACTTGGCCGCCGCTGCGTTGCGATTGCGTTGGCCGCGCGTTAACGGCTGTGCGGGCGGTTCATCGCGGTGAATGCGGCATTGCATCCAGCGCAGCACATCCACCCAACAAAAAGGGCCGACGCAATGCCGGCCCCTCGTGCATCAGGCAACCGCGTGGATCAGCAGCGGCCGTCCTTGCAGTCCTGCGCCTTGTCTTCGACCTTCTCACCGGCCTTCTGCACGTCCTTGCCGGCGCCGGCGATGGTGTTGCAGGCACTCAGGGTGCCCATCGAGAACATGGCGAGCATCGCTACGAGCATCAAACGCTTCATGGAGTGTCTCCGTCTGTGGGGGGAATCGGTCCGGCGCATGTCGCGCCATGACGCGACCATGGAACCCATCCAAACGTGAAGCGGGCGTCGACTCGGCCCGCAATCCGTGACGCTGCGTGGAGATTGCCGTCTGCGGGGTTGTGCCCCGTTCAGCTGGAAGCGCCGCTCAGTCGCGCATCAGCGTGGATTTGCCGAACAGGCTTTCCACCAGCTGCACCGCGAGCAGCGCCGTCGCGTTGCGCTTGTCGAGCGCCGGGTTGACCTCGACCAGATCGAGCGAGCCCATGCGGCCGGTGTCGGCGATCATCTCCATCATCAACTGCGCCTCGCGGTAGTTCACGCCGCCGGGCACGCGCGTGCCGGTGCCGGGCGCGATCGACGGATCCAGCATGTCGACATCGAAACTCACGTGCAGGTGGGTGTCGTCATCCATGTCCTCCAGCGCTTCCTCCATGACCCGGCGCATGCCGATCTCGTCGATGTAGCGCATGTCGTAGATGTCGATGCCGTGTTCCTTCACCAGCCGCTTCTCGCCGCGATCCACCGAGCGGATGCCGATCTGGCGGATGTCCTGCGCATTCAACGCCGGCCCCGGCGCGCCGAGGTTGACCAGCGACGCCGGACCCAGCCCGCACAGGCAGGCGACGGGCATGCCGTGGATGTTGCCGGAGGGCGTGATGTCGCTGGTGTTGAAGTCGGCGTGCGCGTCCAGCCAGAGCACGCGCAGCGACTTGCCCTGCGCGCGGCAATACGCGGCGACCGCGGCGATGGAACCGATGGCCAGGCAGTGGTCGCCGCCGAGCATGATCGGCATCCGGCCGGCCTGCAGTTCGCGGGTGGAGGCGTCGAAGACGGCCTGGTTCCAGGCAACGACTTCATCCAGATGCCGGTAGCCGTCGACCGGCCCGGTAAGCGGGTTTCGCGGGCCGCTGACATCGCCGAGGTCACTCACTTCCACGCCGCGACGCGTGATGGCTTCGGCCAGGCGCGCGACGCGGAGCGCTTCCGGCCCCATCGACGCGCCACGATGCGCGGCCCCGATGTCGGTGGGCACGCCGAAGATCGAAACGGGGGGGTAGCTGGTGCGCATGGGGGATGTCCGCTTGGTGCCGGCTGTCAGAGTCGAACTGACGACCTACCGCTTACAAGGCGGTTGCTCTACCAACTGAGCTAAGCCGGCGGAAAAAGAGGCCCATTCTAGCTGGGCCACGCGCGATCAACAGCCGCGCACGCCCGGTGCGCGGATGCGCAGGCGCTCGGCATCGGCATCGAAGGGGGCGGTGGCGCGTGCATCCAGCCAGAAGCTGGCGGCGTCGTTCGCCGCTTCGCCGCCGACCGGCACCACCTGCGCGCCGAAGCCCTTGGCCTGCAGATCGGCCTGGTGGCGGCGCGCGTTCTCCTCGCTGCCGAAACGCCCGAGCGCGATGCCGTTGGCGCCTTCGCCCTGGTTCATGACGATGAGATCGCTGAAGCCGGCGGCACGCAGGCGCTCGGCCATCGCCATCGCCGCATCGCGGCTGGCGAAGGGCGGCAGGATGACGTTGTAGCCGCGCGCATTGCGGACCGCACCGGCACGGCGCACAGACACGCTGGCACCGGAAGCCTGCAACAGGCCACGCGCCTGTTCGGCGGCGGCGGCATCCGCATAGGGCCCGAAGCTGGCGCAGACCGGCGGCGCGGAGGGGGATGCGGGCGCGGTCTCGACCGGCGCCACGGCGACAGGCGACGCCTCGTTCAACGGCGTGGTGGTGGCGGCCACGCGGGCATCGGGCGCACCGACCAGCTGCAGCGTGGGCACCGAGGCATCCAGCGCGGCGGCGGGTGCCGGCGACGGCGCACGATGCAGCGCCCACCAGGCGGCGACGCCCAGGTTTAACACCAGCAACCACACCAGCAACATGCGCGCGACCATGGGCGGATTCTAGCCGCAGCCCGGCAAGGCCGGCCCTTCGCCATCGCCCAACGCGGCCCAACGCGCGAGCCCGTCCAGCACCAGCGCGGGCTTGATGTCGGCCTCCGGCAGCTGCGGCGACAACGCGCCGGCGCCGCCGCCGTGCAGCCACAGGTGCGGCATCGTCCCGAGCATCGAACATGCCTGCGCGCGGCTGCGTTCGATCAGCGCCAGCGCGGCGCCCTCGCAGCCGGAGGCGAGCGCGTCCAGCGTGTCATCGGCAAATTCCACGTAGCCGCCGCCCTGCACCGGCAACTGCGCGGCGCGTGCGTGCAGGCTCTCGCGCATCAGCGTGGGCGATGGCGCGATGCGGCCGCCGCGATGCCTGCCCGCAGCGTCCAGCAGGTCCAGCGTCAGCGCGGTGCCGACGCCGCAGACCAGCACCGGCACATCGGCCTCGCGGGCGGCGAGCAGGCTGAGGAAGCGGTCCACGCCCAGGCGCGCGGGTTCGGCGTAGGCAATGCGCAGGCCGCCGCAATGCGCCAGCGTGCGCGCAAAGCTGATGCGCGGAAACCGCGATGCGAGTTCGGCGGTCAGCGCCGCCTGCAACGTGGGCGAAGCAACCGCCGCCACCCAGGCGACATCGCCCCGCACCTCGTCGGGCAGCGTGGCGAAGTCACCACCGGCCCGGTGGTCGATGCTGCCGACCGGCCCGGCATCGCCCGCCTCCATGCGCCGCGCGAACTTCAGCCGCGTGTTGCCCAGGTCGAACAGCCACGCGCTCACGGCGCCGGCCTCACGCTGACTTCGCCGGAATGCACGACGCGTTCGCCACCGGCATCGCGCACCCGCAATCCGCCATCGGGCGCGATGCCGAGTGCTTCGGCCTCGCGCCGCTCACCGCCATGCAGGACATGGATGCGCCGTCCGGCCAGCGCATCGAGCGCCGCCCAACGCGGCAGGAACATCGCCAGTCCCTCGCGGTCGAAATCGTCGAGCGCACGCAGCCATGCGGCCAACACCGCCGCCACCAGCACGTTGCGCGAAGGCGGCGCATCCAGCTGCCCGGCCAGGTCGATCCACGGCTGGTCGATGTCGCGGCCGGTGGCTTCCGGCATCCGCACGTTCACCCCCAGCCCGATCACCGCCCGCGCCGGGCCGCCATGTTCGCCGCCGCCTTCCACCAGCAGGCCGCCCAGCTTGCGGCCATCGAGCCAGAGGTCGTTGGGCCATTTCAGGCGGATGTCGAGGCCGGTCGCCTCACGCAGCGCCTCGGCGCTGGCGATGCCGGCGACCAGGCTCAAGCCCGCCAGACGCGCCAGCCCGCCGGCAAACTGGCGGTCCAGCGACATATAGATGTTGCTCGCCAGCGGCGAAGCCCAGACGCGCCCGAGCCGCCCACGCCCGCCGCTCTGGCGCTCGGCCAGCAGCACCCGCGCGCCGGTCGCCGGCGGCGGCTGCGCCAGCAGCGCGCTGTTGGTCGATTCGGTCTGCCATTGCACCTCCAGTGCGTCCAGCCCGGCGCGCGCATCGGGCGGCAGCGCCAGCAGGATGGCGTCGGCCTCCAGCAGGTCCAGCGGGCGGGCCAGCACATAGCCCCGGCCCGGCTGCGCATCGATGTCGATGCCGGCCTGGCGCAGCGCGTCGATGCGCTTCCAGACCGCCGCCCGGGTCAGGCCCAGCTCGGTCGCCAGCCGGTCGCCGGAGACCGCGCCGGCCGCGAGCCGCCGCAGCAGGGCGCGTTCGGCATCGGCGCGCGGGGAATCGGAGGCGGAGGCTTTCGGCATCGGCCGATTATCCCCAAAGCCCCCGCCGCCTGCGCTGGCGCCCGGCCCGGGGTATAGTCGCGGTCTCCCCCGCCCCACCGCCGGACGCACCGCCATGAAAAAGCGTGTCCTGATCGCCCTGATGCTCTCGATGGCCAGCGGCAGCCTGCTCGCCCAGACCTCGTCGGGCAGCAGCGAAACCGGCGTCAACGCGGGCAGCGAAGACAGCGCCCCGGCACCGAAGCGCCCGGCGCACCCAGCCACCGCCGAAACCCGCAAGGGCACCCAGCGTACCGACACGCAGCGGACCAACAACCCACGTTGGCACAGCTTCCTGCCCGGCATGTTCCGCTGAGTCCGGCTCCGCGATGAAAAAGGCCCGCATGACGCGGGCCTTTCCGTATCCGGTGGATGGGATCAGCGCGGCAGCGGCAGCCGCACTTCGAAGCGCGCCCCGCCCAGTTCCTCGGAACGCTCCACCCGCAGTTCGCCGGCATAGCCGTGGACGATGTCCTGCACGATCGACAGGCCGATGCCGTGGCCCTGCACCCGCTCGTCGCCGCGCACGCCACGCTGCAGCACGCCAGCGATGCGGTCGGCCGGAATGCCCGGGCCGTCGTCGTCCACCGCCAGCAGCAGTGTCGAGCGCCCGCCCTCGCGGCCCCCGGGCTGGCGCGCGACGGTCAGCAGCACGCGTGACTTCGCCCATTTGAAGGCGTTTTCCAGCAGGTTGCCGAGCAGTTCCTGCAGGTCCCCGGTCTCGCCGTGGAAGCGCACCGCGTCATCGACCTCGAACTCGCAGAGCACGCCCTTGGCCGCATAGATCTTCTCCAGCCCCAGCACGATCTGCTCGGCCTGCGGCAGGATCGGCACCGGCGTGGCGAACAGCTTGTGCCCGCCCGACGCCGCCCGCGACAGCTGGTACGACACCAGGCTGTTCATCCGCTGCAGCTGGGTGCCCAATTCCTCGCGCAGTTCCGGCAGGCCGGCATCGCTGTCCAGGCGCGCGCGCAGCACGGCCAGCGGCGTCTTCAGGCTGTGGGCGAGATCGGCCAGCGTGTTGCGCTGGCGGTCCAGGTTCTTGCGCTCGCTGTCGATCAGCGAGTTGATGCTCTCGGTCAGCGGTTCCAGTTCGCGCGGGTGGAAGTCGCTCATGCGCGCGGCGCGGCCATCCTTCACCCCCTGCAGCTCGGTGATCACCTGCCGCAGCGGGCTCAGGCTCCAGCGCAGGGCGAGCAGCTGCAGCAGCAGCAGGATCGCCGCCGCGCCGCCCAGGTTGGTCCACAGCGCACGCCGGAACACGTTGATCTGCGCCGCCAGCGGGCGCGTGTCCTCCATCACGTAGATGGTGTACGGGATCTCGCCGCCACGGCCATCGGTCCAGACGAAACTGCGCGCGTAGCGATAGACCTTGCCGTCGCTGCCGTCGATGTTGTGCATCGGCAGCGGGCCCTCGAAGCGGGTCCCGTCGCGCTTGAGCATCGGGCCTTCGGGCAGCATCGGACCCTGCGCCGACATCGAGGCCCACCGCCCGCTCGGCACCACCATCTGCGCGTAGAGGCCGCTGCCGGGCCGTTCCAGGCGCGGGTCGGGCGCGCGGAACGGCGGCACCAGGTAGCCGTCGATATCGAATTCGTTGCCCGCCGCATACGCCAGCGCGAAGCTTTCCAGCCGCACGCGCAGGTTGTTTTCAGCGGTGTCGATGAAGGCGCGGTCGAGGGCCACGCCCACCAGCGCCAGGAACGCCACCAAGCCGAGGCCCGCCGCGAGCAGCTGGCGGGTGGCGATGGAACGGGGGCGCCAGAAGCGGTCAGCCATCACGCACGTCCGGGTGACCCGCCGACGCCGTCAAGCGGCGAAGGCTCAGCCCTCGCCGTTGCGCGGAATCGCGAAGCGGTAGCCGCGGCCGCGCACGGTCTCGATCGGCTTGAGCGAACCGTCCGGGTCCAGCTTGCGGCGCAGGCGGCCGATGAAGACTTCGAGCACATTGGAATCGCGGTCGAAATCCTGCTGGTAGATGTGCTCGGTCAGGTCGGCCTTCGAGACCAGTTCGCCGGCATGCATCATCAGGTACTCGAGCACCTTGTATTCGTAGCTGGTCAGGTCGACGTTCTGGCCGTGCACCGTCACCGTCTGCGCGGCCAGGTCGAGCACCACCGGCCCGCACTCCAGCGACGGCTTGCTCCAGCCGGCGGCGCGGCGGACCAGGGCGTTGATGCGCGCCAGCAGCTCCTCGACATGGAAGGGCTTGACCAGGTAGTCGTCGGCGCCCTGCTTCAGGCCGTCGACCTTGTCCTGCCAGCTCGAACGCGCGGTCAGGATGAGGATGGGGAACTGCTTGCCGTCCTCGCGCAGGGCTTTGATCAATTCCATGCCGCTCATCTTGGGCAGGCCGAGATCGATGATGCCGATGTCGAAGGGCACTTCGCGACCCATGTACAGGCCTTCCTCGCCGTCCTGCGCGGCATCGACCGCATAGCCTTCGCGCTTCAGGCGCGCGGCAAGGGTTTCGCGCAGCGGGGCTTCATCCTCGACCAGCAGAATTCGCATGGGTGACTCCAGGTTGCGGGTTGGCCGACGCGCGGCGGTAGGTCACAGGTTAGGGCTTGCGGCCGTCATTGCCGCGTGTAGACCTGAATGCAGGCTCATCACCGACTGTACCGCGCTTTGCCGGGTCGTCCACCACGATCCGGATGCGGCCACCGGGTTCCAGCACTTTTACGCGGTGAATCTCGCGGCCCTGGAAGCGCATGCTCTCGACGTTGAGCACCTGCCCGCCGGTCTGGCGCTCGACCCGGCGCACGGCATCGGGCATGCCCTGGCCCAGCGGCGGCGCGAACGACGGCGCCCGCGACGGCAGGCGCGATTCGGCGACCGGCGCGCGCTGCTCCTGCGCGGAGGCAGCCGCCGGCAGCAGGACCATCAAAGCGATGAGGAAGGACAGACGCTGCACGAAGGGCTCCGGGCACGGGCGGAACGGCGGGGGCCGTCGAGGGTGGCCAGTGTCATGGCCGCGCATTGAACTTGGCCTTAACTGGTTAAGGAAATGTTAGCGCCAAACTGAACGAGGTTGCGGCCACGATAGCGCGGATGAAGCGGGGAAGATGCCTGTGCGCGTGCTTGGGGCGTCGTTGCCGGGCATCGGGGGCCTCGTCGTCGGGCACTGGGATGCTCGTTGCCGGGTATCGGAGGACTCGTCGTCGGGCATCGTCGGGCACCGGAGGCCTCGCCGTTGGGCACTGGGGGGTGTCGTCGTCGGGCACTGGGGGTGTCGTCGTCGGGCACTGTGATGCTCGCCGCCGGGCACCGGGGCCTCGCAATCGGGCATTAGGATGCTCGGCGTCGGGCATCGGGGGTGTCGTCGCCGGCCACTGGGATGCTCGTCGCCGGCCATCCCCACCCGCGTCAGCCCACCCGCAGGGACTCGTCGCCGGGGCGTCCAGCCTCGCCCACCGCGTCCGCCACTTCCGCCTGCGCGGCCATCGCCTGTTCCAGCAGCGCCCAGTCGGCGCCCGGCAGATGCGCGCCGGCACTCAGAACCTGGCGGAACACGCGACCGCCCGGTGCGCCGTGCCACAGGCCGAGCAGGTGGCGGGTGATGTGCTTGAGCGCCAGCCCTTCGGCCAGCCGTGCCTCGACATAGGGCCGGAAGCGGCGCAGCAGGACTTCGCGCGGCTGTTCCGACCGCCCGCTCCACAGGCCGTCGAGCCGGTGCAGCAGGTAGGGGTCGTGGTAGGCCGCGCGACCGAGCATCACGCCATCCACCTTTCCACGCTGGGCCGATGCGATGTCGATGCCGGCGATGCCGCCGTTGAGCTCGATCCGCAGGTCCGGGCGCTCCTGCTTGAGCCGGTGCGCCCAGTCGTATTTCAGCGGCGGGACTTCGCGGTTTTCCTTCGGCGACAGGCCCTTCAGCCAGGCGTTGCGGGCATGGACGATGAAGTGCGTGCAGCCGGCCGACGCCACAGTGTCGATGAAGGCGCGGAAGCGTCCGTAGTCGGCATCGTCATCCACCCCGAGGCGGCATTTGACGGTGACCGGCAGGCCGGCCGGCACCGCATCGACCATCGCCGCCACGCACCCGGCGACCAGTTGCGGCTCGCGCATCAGGCAGGCACCGAAGCGCCCCGCCTGCACCCGGTCGGAGGGGCAGCCGCAGTTGAGGTTGATCTCGTCGAAGCCATGCTCCGCCGCGATCCGCGAAGCCTGCGCCAGCAGCGCGGGCTCGCTGCCGCCCAGCTGCAGCGCCAGCGGGTGCTGGCTCGGGTCCTTGGCCAGCAGGCGCGCGCGGTCGCCGTGGATGAGCGCGTTGGCGTGGACCATCTCGGTGTACAGCCGCGCATCGGGCGCCAGCACGCGGTGGAAGGCCCGGCAATGGGTGTCGGTCCATTCCATCATCGGGGCCACCGACAGCACCCACGGATATGCGGAGGCTTCGGTGGCGACGGGATCTGGCTGCATCTGCATCCGCGCATTATCCCGCAGGGGCCCGCCGCCAGCCCCGGACACGAAGACGCCCGGCAAGCCGGGCGTCGGGGACACTGCATCGCACATGGCGCCTTGCCTGCGCGGGGTGAGGATCAGCGTTCGCTGAGGACGAAGTTGCCCACCGACACGCCGATGTCCCAGCCCGAGCCGGTGCCGGCGAGGGCCAGCGAGACCGAGCCCTTGGTCACCACCTGCGCCTTGCTCGACTTGCCCGCGCCCGCGTGCGCTTCGGCGGCGGCATAGCCCCCGAGCACATCGCGGATGTTGTAGATGCCCGAGAACTCGCCGCGCCCGTGATCGATGCGCGACTTGCCGAAGGTGATGCCGCCGCCGCGCGAACTGATCTTCACCGGCAGGCGTTCGCCATTGCTGCAGCTCACCACGCCCTCGCCTTCCGCGGTCTTGTAGAACGCCGACCAGCCCTGCATCGAGAAGCGCAGCGTGCAGTCCAGCGGACCATCCGCGCGCGCCACCGCAGGCAGCGCAAGGCCGAGCATCAGCATCGCCAACACCCAGGAGCGGGCTGCCACAGGCACGGAAAAACGGGACGGGATCATGAAGTCAGGCAACGGGGGGATACGGGATGATGCCTCAATCCGCACACGGGGACGGCGCGGACCGCACAAACAGGACAGCCTCCGGAGAGGCTGTCCCTGTCACTGGCCGGCAAACAGGCCGCCGTCTCATTGACCCTCACCAGCGACGGTCGTCGCGATCACGGTAGTCGCGGTAGCGACGGTCGTCATGGCGGCGATAGTCGTCGCGACGGTCATAGCGCGCGTCGTAGTACGTGGTCTTGCACTTGCCGTGCTTGTTGCACTTCACGTCGCGGCTGCCCGGGCCATTGCGGTAATAACCATAGGCGTTGCCATACGGCGGGCCGCTGCGCACGGTGCGGTAATAGACCGGGCGACCGTAGCGGTCACGCTGCATGACGAGCCGGTCGTCGGGGCCGTAATTGCCATAGCGGTAATACGGCTGGCCACCGCGCAGAATCACATCGGCCACATCGACGATCACGCGGGTCAGTGCGTCCTGCGCCTGTGCCTGCTGCGGCACCGCCATCGCACCGAGTCCGAAGCCGGCGGCGATCACGGCCGGCGCCATCCATCGAGTCAAGGTCTTCATCTGCTTCTCCTTCAAGCGGGCCACACCACGCGGCCACGGGGCTAACCTTCGCGCCGCGCGGGTGAACGGGCTTTTAACCCTTCCGGTGGCCACGAACACCATTCATGTTGATGTCGCGAAGGGTTCAGCGGCAGGCGTCGGCCACTTCCTGATCCAGCTGGATCATCCGGTCGTAGGTCATCCGCATGAAGTCGCGATCGCGGATCCGGTCGCGGCGTTGGCGTGCGCGTTCGCATTTCGATGGCGATGCGGATGCGGCGTTTCGCGATGCGCCGCGCGTGCCGCCGTGGCCGCGCAGGCGTGCATTCGCTTCCTGCCGGCTCGCCTTCTGCCACTGCGCGATTTCATCCAGCCGGCGCTGGCGTTCGGCATCGGCATGGGCATCGGGGGCGATGTCGCGCTGCCAGAGTTCGCGGCTGCCGGCGGGACAGGCGTCGCTGACGTAGGCATGGCGGCCATCGCGGAACACGCATTTGCGCAGATCGGCGGCGGCCACATCGCGCATCCCGATCATCGCCAGCACGAACGCCATCGCGGCGATGCCGCATCGAATATCCATCAGGTTCCGCATCGCTGTCTCCGCCCGGCTGTCGCGCCCAATGTCGACATCACGGCGCGGATCGCGCATCGGTGCGTTCCCCGCCTGCGGCTAGGCCGAAGCCGCATCCTCCGCGATGCGCGCCAAGGCATCGGGCCATTCGTGTGCGGCGCGGGCATGGCGCAGGCGCGGATGCGCGGCATCCACCTCGGCCTCGGTCTCGTGCGCCCAGGTCACGTGATAGGGCACGTGCACGCCCCATGCGCCGAGTTCGAGCAGCGGCGCGATGTCGGAGCGCAGCGAGTTGCCGACCATCACGAATTCCTTCGGCGCGACACCGAATTCCTCCAGCAGCCGCGCGTAGGTCGGCACGTCTTTTTCGCTGACGATCTCGATGCGGCGGAACCAGCGGGCCAGGCCGGATTCGCGCACCTTGGCTTCCTGGTGGAACAGATCGCCCTTGGTGATGAGGACGATGTCGTGGCGCGAGGCGACCGCTTCCACCGCTTCGGCGACGCCCGGCAGCAGTTCCACCGGGTGCCGCAGCAGCGACTTGGCCAACGCGACGATGCGATGGATGTCACCAGCCGGGATGCGCCCTTCGGTGATCTCGATGGCCGCTTCCACCATCGACAGCGCCATGCCCTTCACGCCGTAGCCGAACAGCGCGAGGTTGCGCTTCTCCACCGCGTACAGGCGCGCGCCGACGTCATGGAGATCGACATGCGCGCCGACGATGCGGCGGAACTCGGCTTCGGCCTCGCGGTAATAGTCTTCGCTCTTCCAGAGCGTGTCGTCGGCATCGAAGCCGACCATGCGGATCTGCGGATTCATCGCGGCACTTTAGCGCAGGCGCATTCATCGGCCACGACGATGGTTTCATCGCATCCGCGGCATGCTTGGCGCATTCGACGACCGGAGAACTCCATGCGATATCCCAGCATCCTGGCCGCCTCGCTCGCCCTGGCCGCCTGCCAGAACGGCGGCACCACGCCGGGCAGCGCACCGCCCTCGCCGGCATCGAGCACCGCTTCGAACGACACGCAGGATGCACGCCCGTTCGAAGCCACCGAGTTCGCGCGCTTCAACGAACCGTGGGCGATGAGCTTCCTGCCCGATGGCCGCCTGCTCGTCACCGAGCGCGCCGGAAAGCTGCGCCTGTTCGACCCGCGCACGAAGAAGACCGGCGAGATCAGCGGCATCCCGAAGGTCGCCTATGGCGGCCAGGGTGGACTGGGCGATGTGGTGCTGCACCCCGGTTTCGCCAACAACCAGCTCGTCTATTTCAGTTATGCCGAAGCCGGCGACGGCGGCACGCGCGGCGCGGTGGTCGCACGCGCGAAGCTGACGCTGGATGACGCCGGCGGTGGCGCGCTGTCCGCGCCGGAGATCATCTGGCGGCAGGTGCCGAAGGTGGAAGGCCAGGGCCATTACAGCCACCGCATCGTGTTCGCGCCGGATGGCCATCTCTTCATCACCTCCGGCGAGCGGCAGACGTTCGAACCCGCGCAGGACATGCAGGCCAACCTCGGCAAGGTCCTGCGCCTCAACGACGATGGCAGCCTGCCGGCAGACAATCCCTTCGCCGCGCAGGGCGGCGTGGCGGCGCAGGTGTGGACGCTCGGCCATCGCAATCTGCTCGGGCTCGCCTTCGATGCGCAGGGCCGGTTGTGGGAACACGAGATGGGGCCGAAGGGCGGCGACGAATTCAACCTGATCGTCAAAGGCGAGAACTACGGCTACCCGCGTGTCAGCAATGGTGATCACTACGACGGCAAACCGATCCCCGACCACGACACGGCGCCGCAATACCACGCGCCGCTGGTGAGCTGGACGCCGGTGATTTCGCCGTCGAGCCTGGTGATCTACAGCGGCACGCTGTTCCCACGGTGGCAGGGCAAGGCGCTGATCGGCGGGCTGTCATCGCAATCACTGGTCGTGGTGGCGATGGATGGCGAGCGCAGTGCGCGCGAGGAAACCCGCTACGCCATGGGCCAGCGCATCCGCGAAGTGCAGCAGGGCCCGGATGGCGCGGTCTGGCTGCTGGAAGACGGCAAGGACGCGCGGCTGCTGGAACTCACGCCGCGCGGGTGATGCGGAAGCGCACGCTCACTCCGCCGCGCGCAGCGGCGGGTTGAGTGGCGGCAGCTTGAGCGCCTTGCGGTAGAGGATGTGCAGGGCGCCGACCTTCTCGACGTATTCCAGCGTCTCGCGGTAGGGCGGCACGCCGCCGTATTTCGCCACCGCGCCGATGCCGGCGTTGTAGGCCGCCGCCGCGCGGTTGAAATCGCCCTTGTAGCGGCGCACCAGCGAGGCGAGATGACGCGCGCCGGCGTTGATCGACTGCGCATGCGCGTAGGCATCGGTGACGCCGAGTTCGCGCGCGGTATCGGGCATCAACTGCATCACGCCCATCGCGCCTTTCGGCGACGTCGCCTGTGGGTTGAAGCCGCTCTCGGCATGGGCGATGGCCCGCACGAAAGCCTCATCCACCTTGCTCGCCTTGGCGGCGGCGCGGAATTCGCGGTCGAACGGTTTCAGCTGCGGCTTGCCGACCTTGCCCAGGCCCGGATGCGCAGGGGATCCCGGCGGCGTCTCCACGGTGAACTTCAGCACCGGCGTCGAGCCCGGCAACTTGCGCGTGCCGTAGACCACCTTGCCGTCCTGTACGCGCTCGTACAGCGTGCCGTGCACCACGCCCAGCTCGCCCCACAGGTTGGGCACCTTGCCGGCGGTGTCCTGGATCTCCTTTTTCGTGCACTTGGAGCCCGGCTCCGGCGCGGTCGACAGGCTCACCGTGTTGTTCCGGATGCAGCGGTAGACCGTGCGTGCCTCGGCGGTGCCCGCGATGAGCAGGCAGGGCACGAGCAGCAACGGCAGCAGGCGGGATGTCGGCATGGCGCGCATTCTCGCGGGTATTTCCTGAACGCGCCGCCGCGTCATGAATCGCGCACGAGCAGCTCCGGCATCCGCTTCAGCCGCGGCGCCACCACCGGGATGGTGAGCATGGTGCTGGCGATGGCCATCAACAGCAGCGCGGTGAAAGCCTCGTTGGTGATGAGGCCTTTGTCCAGCAGCACGTTGGAGAAGATGATCATGATCAGCGCCTTGGTCTGCAGCAGCCAGCCGATCACGCTGGCCTCGCCCTTCTTCCACCCCAGCACCTTGCCGGCGATGTGGATGCCGGCCAGCTTGCCGGCGACCGACGCCGCCAGCAGCACGCCGGCGGCGATGAACACCGTCGCCCCGCCCATCGCCCAGTTGGTGCGCAGGCCGGTAGACAGGAAGAACACCGGCATCATCACCAGCAGCACGTGCGCGCGCAGCTTGTCCATCTCGTGCTGGTCGAACCAGTCGCCGTCCATCACCACGCCGGCCAGGAACGCGCCGACCATGAAGTGCAGGCCGGACCAGTCCGCACCGAACGCCACGATGCACAGCCAGACCAGTGCCACGTACCAGCGGTCGCGTTCGGGTATCGCGCGCATCAGCCTGCGGAACAGCACGCAGGCCACGGCGAACGCGGCCAGGAAAGCCCCCTGCCGCCCGATGCGCTGCCAGTCCATCAGGATGATCGCCAGCACCCCCCAGATCGCCACGTCGTCCAGGCTGGCGTAACGCAGCATGCGCTGGCCGAGCGGCTTGCGCAGGATGTCCAGCTTTTCCATCAACAGGATCAGGATGGGAAGCGCGGTGACCGCGCAGGACATGCCAATGCCGGCCACGAACTGCCACGGCTGGCCATGGGCGCCCAGCCAGCCGGGGAAACGCAGCATGCCGACCGCCACCAGCGCACCGAACAGCAGCGGCGTGCCGAGTGCCAGGCCGGCGGTGATGCCGGATTCACGGCGGTTGGCCCATGCGCGCTTGAGGTCGAGTTCGATGCCGGCGATGCAGACGAAGATCATCACCGCCCACCAGGCGATCCCGTTGAGCGCGGTGATCACTTCCTTGGTGAACACGAACCGGTAGTAGTCGGGGAACCACTTCCCCAGCACACCCGGCCCGAGCAGGATGCCGGTGATGATCTGCACCACCACCAGCGGCGCCCAGTAATCGGTGCGGCCGAGCCGCCAGATCAGGTAGGGCACGGCCATGATCATCGTCATGGCGATCAGGAAGACTTCCGTGGTCGTGATGGCATGCGTCATGCTAGGCGACACTCAGACGGGACGGGACACGAAACGGACGACCTTCGCCAGCACGATGCGGGGCGTGAAGCGCATCGAGAAGACCTGCAGCTTGTTCAACAGGCCGTGCACCACCAGCCGGCGGCCGGCCATGCAGGCCTGCCAGGCCGCGCGGCCCACTTCGTCGCCATCCGGCAGGCGGCCGCTGTTGAACAGCGCGGAGCGCCGCGCGTGCGCACGCTGGGCGAACTGCGTGCGTACCGGCCCGGGACAGAATGCGGTGACGGAGACCCCGCGCGAGGCGAGTTCTTCGGCGATGCCCTCGCTCCAGACGCGCAGGTAGGCCTTGCTGCCGTAGTACGCGGCGAGGTACGGGCCCGGCGGGAACGAAGCCACCGAGGCGATGTTGAGGAGGCGGCCGCCGCGCGCCAGCAACTGCGGCAGGAACAGCTTGGCCAGCACGGTGGGGGCCTCGATGTTGAGCCGCAGCATCGACAGTTCCTCGTCGAGCGTGTTGTCGGCAAACTCGCCGTACACGCCGATGCCGGCGTTGTTCACCAGGCAATCGAGGGCGATGCCGCGCGCCTGCACCGCCTCGAACAGGGCGGCCGCCCCGCCCGGCAGCGACAGGTCCTGCGCCAGCGCCGTGACCTGCACGCCGTAGCGCCGGCGCCAATCGTCGGCGAAGGCCTCGATGTCGGCGGTGCCGCGCGCGGTCAGCACGAGGTGCCAGCCATCGCGCGCCGCGGCCTCGGCGATGCCCTTGCCGATGCCGCCGGAGGCGCCGGTGACGAGCACGGTGCGACGCCGCGAAACGGTTTCGTTCGCCATCGATGTCTCCTAGTAGATTTCGCCGATGCAGCAACGCAGTGAACCACCGCCGGCCTCGATGGCATCGAGCGGCACGGACCGCACGTCGAAGCCGGCCTCGCGCAGCACGGCCCGGCTTGCATCGCGCAGCGCGGCATGGGCGGCGGCGCTCATCCACACCGTGCCGGCGGACAGCGCGATGCAGTTGCCGACGAAGGCGGCATGTTCCGCGTCATCGCAGACCACCGCGTGCGGCGCATGGAAGGCGGCGATGGCGTCGGCCACGCCCGCATCGGCGAACCCTTTCGGGCAGATCACCGCGGCACGCCCGGCCAGCACCGAGAGCACGACATTGGTGTGGTATTCGCCGGGCGCCAGGTCGAACAGCAGCGAGGCGCGCAGGCCGAAGGCCTCGTGCATCAGCCGCGCGCCCGCTTCGTCGCAACGTTCGGACAGGCCGATGTAGCCGAGGCCTCGCGCGCGGTCGATGACCAGCGCACCGGTCAGTTCGCAGGCATGCGGCTGTTGCGAGAGATCGATTTCCGCGCGTCCCATCACCTCGCGGAAGAACCGGCGGATGTCGCCGCGTCCGGCCTCGCGCTGGCGCACCGGATGGCGCATCCGCCCGACGACCACGCGCTCCGCGGCGGTGCCGAAGACGTTGTTCGGGAAGACCGCATCGGGCGTGGCGGCATCGCCGGCAAAGGCGATCGCCGGAACAACTTCAGCGACCGCGCGTTGCAGTGCGCGGTGCTGCGCGAGTGCGCGCGCCGGGTCGAAGGCCTGCGCATCGGCCATGTAGTGGTTGTCCTGCGCGGACTCGGCGGCCTGCGCGAAACCTTCCGGGGTGACGAGGAACACGCCGCGCGCGGTGGCCGGACCGAAATCGTCGGCGATCGTGCGGGCATGGGCGAAGAAGGCATCGGGGTCACGGGTCAGCATCCGCCGATTGTGCGCGAAGCGGCGGCCGCGGGCGATCCATGCGGCATAAAAACATCAGGGCGGCCTGCGCCGCCCTGATGGCCACAACTCATCGTGATGCTGGCGCGATCAGCCGCCGCGCTTGGTCTTGCCCTTGGCCTTGCCGTTGTCGGTGTCCGATCCAGCGGCCTTGTTGCTGGCCAGCCAGGCCTTGTATTCGTCCTGGGTCAGCTGGCCGTCGGCATCGGCATCGGCTTCGGTGAAGACCTTGGCCAGGCTCGGCATGGAGGCGGCTTCGGTCACGCTCAGGTTGCCGTTGCCGTCGCCATCCAGATCACTCCACTTGCGCTCGCCGGAGGCGGAAGCCACGGGAGCGGCGGGCGTGGCCTGCTGGGTGGTGTCGCCGGTCGGCGGCACCGCCGGGGTGGCGGCCTGTGCCTGCGTTGCATTCCGGGCATCGACGCTGGCGGCGGCACTGTCATGCGCGGCATCGACCTGCGCGGCTGCGGTGGCATCAGTCTGCGCCTGGACCGGCGCGGCCTGCTGGGCGAAAGCCAGCGGGGCGGCCAGCGCCAGCGAGGCGGAGAAAATCATCAGGGCAGTCTTGTTGTTCTTCATGCGTGTGACCTCTTTCGTTCTGGGGGATGGGAACGAGCCTCGGATTCGCCGAGACACGGTGGCGGTCGATGGATACGGCGTTATCGAATGACTCGATATCGACCAGCGCGGTCACCTTCGCCCATGCCGACTGAACATCAACGGGCACACGGTTGTTAGGAAAACGCAGGTTTAACCCGCTGCCTGCGCATCCACGCTATTCGCGATGGGAAGGCGCCGGTTTTGCGTGACCGTGCGCGCATAAATGCGGGCGATCAGTGTTAAGCGGCAACGGAATCCACACGAATCCGCATCACCAATTCTTCGACACACACTTCAACGCACGCGTACCGCCCGTTCGAACAGCCCCGCCGACAGCAGCCACATCGCCATCATCACGCCGGTGAACACCACCGCGACGATTTCGCCTTCGAGGAAGGCGAGCACGCAGGTGCCGGCCTGCACGATGGCCGCCGCGATCATCGCGCGTGCCATGCCGGCCGGTGCCAGCCGCGCCAACGATGCGCCGATCAAGGCGACCAGCGGCACCGCGAAGAACGCCATGTTCACCGGATTGTGTTCGTTGCCGATGATGCCGACCGCCAGGTTGATCCAGGTGGTGAGGAAGGCCGCGCCCACCGCGATGGCGGCGCCGAAGACGTAGTGGTGGCTGCGGGCCACGCGCATCACCCCCTCGAACGCGCCGCCGACCAGCGCCAGCATCGTGCCCATCACCATGAAGTCCATGGCGGTCCAGTTGACCTCGCTGTTGAACTGCATGGCGATCAACGGCAACAGCAGCAGCGCCGCCAGCCCGGCCCACAGCAGCCAACGCACGCCGCGCCACAGCGGGCGGCGGCCGATCAGGGTGTCGTTCGTCATCGTGCTGCCCATCGCCCTGCCCCGTCAGTTGAAGTATCGCCAGATTTCCACGCCCGCATGGGCCGCCGATGGCGCTTGGGTGAAGCGGGCGCGAAGTGGCGGCCGGGCCGGATCGGGCCGGATTTGAATCGGCGTGTGATATTCCGCCGGTCCATGCGAATCACCCCGTGACGACCGCTTCGCCCGACATCTCCATGACCCGACACCCACCCGCCGATGATTCCTTCGAGGCACGACTGGCCCGGCACGCCGGCATCGTGCGCAAGGTCGCGGCCAGCTATGCCTGGAACGAGGCCGACCGCGCCGACCTGATGCAGGACATCACCGCCGCGCTCTGGCAGGCCTGGCCCCGCTACGACCCCACGCGCAGCTTCTCCACATGGATGTACCGGGTGGCGCTGAACGTGTCGATCTCGCAGGTGCGCGGCGAGACATTGCGAAGACGTCACCACGTGGCCTACGACCCGGACCTGCACCTGGGCGAAGTGGCGCCGCACGACCACGAGGCCGAGGAGCAGAACGCCCTGCTCCAGCAGGCGATGCAGGCGCTCGACCCGATGAGCCGCGCGCTGCTGCTGATGCATCTGGACGAGCGCAGCCACCGCGAGATCGCCGAGGTGCTCGGCATCAGCGAAAGCAATGTCGCCACCAAGTTTTCCCGCATCAAACAACGCCTGCGCACCGCGCTGGCCCACGCCTGAGGACACCCGCATGGACATCGAACTGGAAGACCTGAAGCAGGCGCTCAACCGCGTCGACGCGCGACTCGCGCAGCAGCACGCCATGGCGCGCGACGACCGCCGCTGCGCCGGCACCGCGCGCATCCAATGGGGGCTGTGGCCGCTCTGGCTCGGCCAGGTGCTGCAGATGCTGTTCGGCCTGCTCTGCATCGGGCTGGGCGTGTCGGTATGGACCGCGCTGCGCGACGGCGGCCTGCTGTTTTTTTCGGCCATCCTCGTGCATGCCTACGGGATCGCCTGCATCGTGGGCGGCGGCATCACCCTGGGCATGCTCGCGAAGATCGACCGCGGCGAATCGCTGCTCGAAACTCAGGGCCGCATCGCCCGCCTGCGCCGTTTCTACATCCTCAGCGGCATGACGGTCGGGCTGTCGTGGTGGCTGTTCTGGATCCCCTTCATGGCCACCTTCTTCTACTGGCTGGCGCGCGCCAACCTCTACGCCAACCTCGGTCCGTCCGCCGTGCTGGTGATGTGCGCGGTGGGCGTGGCCGGGCTGATCGGCACCGCGTGGTTCCACCGCTGGTCGCGCAGCCCGGCCCGGCCGAAACTCGCCAAGGCGATGGACGATGCGGTCACCGGCCACAGCCTGGCCCGCGCACAGCGCCGGCTCGACGAACTGAAGGCCTTCGGCGAGGACTGAGCGCGTCATCGACAGCCCGCATGAACCGGCCGGCGGCGGAGCACATCCGCCCCGGCCATGCGGCTTTCCGGCTTGCTTGACGCCTCTTGGCGGCCCATGCACGCTGCGGCGATGAAGACGCCCCTGATGCTGCTGAAGAATGCCGATGTCCACGCGCCCGAGGCGCTGGGGCGGCAGCATCTGCTGATCGGTGGCGGCCAGGTGTTGTGGATGGGCGCGACGCCGCCCGAACTGCCCGCGGCGCTCGGCTTCGACACGCTGGACCTGGAAGGGATGCGCCTGATCCCCGGGTTCATCGACGGCCATGTGCATGTGACCGGCGGTGGCGGCGAAGCCGGATACGCCAGCCGCGTGCCGGCGCCGATGCTCTCGCGCTACACCACGGCCGGCGTCACTTCGGTGATCGGCCTGCTCGGCACGGATGACGTGGTGCGCGGTACCGGCGAGCTGCTCGCCCACCTGTACGCGTTACGCGAGTCCGGCCTGTCGGCCTGGGGCTACAGCGGCGGCTACCACTTCCCGCCGACCACACTCACCGGTTCGGTGCGCGGCGACATCGTCTATGCCGAGCCGCTGATCGGCGTCGGCGAGGTGGCGATCAGCGACCACCGTTCCAGCCAGCCCACGCTCGACGAACTGCTGCGGCTCGCCTCCGAGGCGCATGTCGCCGGGCTGATGACCGGCAAGGCCGGCATCGTCCACCTACACCTGGGCGACGGCGCGCGCGGGCTCGACCTGGTGCGTCGCGCGCTCGATGGCAGCGAACTGCCGGCACGGGTGTTCCAGCCGACACACATCAACCGGCGCAAGGCCCTGTTCGATGAAGCACTGGACCTGGCGCGGCGTGGCTGCCATGTCGACATCACCGCCTTCCCGGTGGAGGACGGCGAAGACGCCTGGCCCGCCGACGAGGCATTGCTGCGCTATCTCGACAGCGGCGCACCGGCGCATCGCGTCAGCATCAGTTCCGATGCCGGCGGCTGCCTGCCCTGCTTCGACGGCGAAGGCCGCGTCTGCGGGATGGACGTGGGGCATTCCGGCTCGATGCTGGAGACACTCAAGCGCCTGCTCGCGCGCGGGCTGCCGCTTGAGCGCGCCCTGCCCGCCTTCACCTGCAACCCCGCCGAACTGCTGCGGCTGCCCGGCAAGGGCCGCATCGCGCCGGGCATGGATGCCGACCTGGTCGCGCTGGACGCGGACGGAAACGCCCACCATGTGCTTGTCCGCGGAGTGCTCCACGTGCGGGCGGGAAGCGTGGCGGTGCGTGGTATTTTCGAACCCCGGAACTCGTAAGGACGTCGCCCAGCATGTGTCCCAGCAAGGTCGCCGATGGCGAGCAGCGCGGCTGGATCATTCCCATCGGTGGTGCGGAGGACAAGCTGCAGCGCCGGCGCATCCTCAAGCGCTTCGTGCAGTTGTGCGGCGGCCGCGATGCGCGCATCGCCATCATCCCGACCGCCAGCCGGCTCTCCGATACCGGTTCACGCTACGTCGATCTGTTCGAGCGGCTGGAATCGGGGCCGTCGTCGATCGTCGACATCCAGACCCGTGAGGACGGCGAGCGCGAGGACTACCTCGACATGCTGGCCAATGCCACCGGCATCTTCTTCACCGGCGGCAACCAGCTGCGCATCAGCACCATCATCGGCGGCACCAGCGCGGCCAAGCTGATCCGCCTGCGCAATGCCGCGGGCATCCCTGTCGCCGGCACCAGCGCGGGCGCCAGCATCCTCAGCGAACACATGATCGCGTTCGGCAAGGAAGGTTCGTCGCCGCGCGCGGGCAGCGTGCGCCTGGCGCCGGGCCTGGGACTCACCAACCGCTTCATCATCGACCAGCACTTCCGCCAGCGTGACCGGCTGGGTCGTCTGGTCGCGGCGCTCGCCTTCAATCCGTTCGCCATCGGCATCGGGCTGGACGAGGACACCGCCGCCTTCATCGGCCCCGACAACACGCTCGAAGTGGAAGGCAGCGGCGCGCTCACCGTGGTCGATGCCAGCGAGCTGCAGTTCTCGTCCATGGCCGACGCCGGCCAGACCAAGCCGGTCTGCCTGCTCGGATTGAAGGTCCATATTCTGGTTGAAGGCGCGACCTTCAACCTGCACACGCGCAAGGCGTCGCCGGGCACCTTGATGACGGAGCGCGATCCGGCCTAACAGGGGAAACACCATGCGCATTCTCAGCCGCAACGTTTACGTGGGTCCATCGCAGTACGCGCGTTTCCCGGTGTTGCGGCTCGAGCTTGATCTGGGGGTGCTGGAAGACTGGCCCACCGCGAAGCTCGGCGCGCCCTTCATCGACGGCCTGCTGGCGGCGTTGCCGAGCCTGGCCGAACACGGTTGTTCGTATCGAGAGCCCGGCGGCTTCGTGCGGCGCATGCGCGAAGGCGAAGGCACGTGGATGGGACATGTGCTGGAACACCTCGCCATCGAGCTGCAGAACGTGGCGGGTGAGGATGTGACGTTCGGCAAGACCCGCGCGGTGGCCGATGGCCGCCCCGGCGTCTACAACGTGGTCTACGAATACGCGCACAAGGAAGAAGGCCTGGCCGCGGGCACGCTGGCGATGCAGCTGATCGAATCGCTGCTGCCCGAAGACCTGCGCACGCCGGGCGGCCTGCCGGCGGACTGGGAGTGGGAATCCGCACGCGACGATTTCATCCGCTACGCGCAGCGGCGCGCACTGGGCCCGTCCACCATGTCGCTGGTGCGCGCGGCGGAGAAACGCGGCATCCCGTGGCTGCGGCTCAACCAGAATTCCTCGCTGATCCAGTTCGGCCACGGCAAGTACCAGCAGCGCATCCAGGCCACGGTCACCGGCCGCACCTCGTACATCGCGGTGGAACTCGCGAGCGACAAGGAGGAGACCAACGGCATCCTCGGCTCGCTCGGCCTGCCGGTGCCCAAACAGCAGCTGGTGACTTCGCAGGCGGATGCGCTGAAGGCCGCACGCAAGCTCGGCGGGCCGGTGGTGCTCAAGCCCTACAACGGCAACCACGGCCGCGGCATCACCATCAACATCACCGAAGACGACGATATCCGCGAGGCCTTCCAGGCCGCGCAGGCGCATTCGCGCTCGGTGATCGTGGAGACCTTCCAGCCCGGCGACGACCATCGCCTGCTGGTGGTGAACGGCGAACTCATCGCCGCCACCAAGCGCACGCCCGGCCACGTGGTCGGCGATGGCACGCATGACATCGCGCAGCTGATCGAACAGGTCAATGCCGATCCGCGTCGCGGCGTCGGCCACGAGAAGGTGCTGACGCGGCTGGAGTTGGACGCGCAGGCGAAACAGATGCTGGAACGCGTCGGCATGGACGAGCACAGCATTCCCGCCGCGGGCGAGCAGGTCTATCTGCGTTCCACCGCCAATCTCTCCACCGGCGGCACCGCGACCGACGTCACCGACATCATCCATCCCGACAACCGCGACATGGCGGTGCGCGCGGTGCAGGCGATCGGGCTGGATGTCGGCGGCGTGGACTTCATCACCCCCAACATCGCGGAAAGCTACAAGCGCATCGGCGGCGCGATCTGCGAAGTGAATGCCGCGCCCGGCTTCCGCATGCACGTGGCGCCCAGCGAAGGCACACCGCGCGATGCCGCCGGGCCGGTCATCGACATGCTGTTCCCGCAGGGCACGCCGGCGCGCGTGCCGATCGCCGCGGTCACCGGCACCAACGGCAAGACCACCACGGCGCGCATGCTGGCGCACATCGCCAAGATGGCCGGCTACGTGCCCGGCCTCACCACCACCGACGGCGTCTACATCGACGGCCAACGCACCGTGGAAGGCGACATGACCGGGCCGGTGTCGGCGCGCATGGTGTTGTCGGATCCACACATCGACATCGCCGTGCTGGAAACCGCGCGCGGCGGCCTGGTCCGTGCCGGCATGGGCGTGGCCGAAGTGGACGTGGGCGCGGTGCTGAACGTGCAGTCCGACCATCTCGGGTTGAAGGGCGTGGACACGCTGGAGCAGCTGGCCGAGGTCAAGCGCATCGTGGTCGAGAGCGCACGCGAATGCGCCGTGCTCAACGCCGACGACCCGAACGTGTTGAAGATGTCCGGCTACACCGATGCCAAGGTGATCTGCTACGTCACCACCAACCCTTCGCACATGCTGGTGCGCGAGCACATCCGCGCCGGTGGCCGCGCCTGCGCGCTGGAGGCCGGCGTCAACGGCCAGATGATCGCGCTCTACGACAAGGGCGCGCACATCCCGCTGATGTGGACGCACCTGATCCCCGCCACGCTGGAAGGCAAGGCGATGCACAACGTGCAGAACGCGATGGTCGCGGCGGCGATGGCGTTCTCGATCGGCATCAAGCTCGACGCGATCCGCCACGGCCTGCGCACCTTCGACACCAGCTTCTTCCAGGCGCCGGGTCGGATGAACGTGTTCAACGAGCATCCGTTCAAGGTGATCATGGATTACGGCCACAACGCGCACGCGGTCGGGATGATGGCCGAGCTCGCCCAGCAGCTCGACGTCAACGGCCGCCGCATCGTGGTCATCGCCGGGCCGGGGGATCGCCGCGACGAAGACCTGCGGGCGATCTCGCGCGCGGTCGCCGGGCGCTTCGACCGTTACATCGTCAAGCGCGACGACGGCCTGCGCGGTCGTGGCCCCGACGAGGTGCCGAAGATCCTCGCCGACGAACTGCTCGCCGCGGGCGTGCCGGCGGATGCCATCGAAATCATTCCCGATGAGCAGCAGGCGGTGGATGCGACCCTGCGGCAGGGCCGGCACGGCGACCTCATCCTGGTCTTCGCCGATGCGCTGGCACGCACCTGGAAGCAGATCACCAAGTACCGCGCCGATGGAGAAGCCGCGCCGCGCCAGCATGCGGATGCGGTGCCGGCCGTGGCCACCGCGCTCGACCCCGCCGAGGACGACAGCTACGACGCCAGCCTGATGCAGGGCGTGGTGCGCGATGCGCGCGGCCTGCACATGGAACGCGAAGAGAACGACTGAGCCCGCACCGTGAGCGAACCGTTCTCCGACTCGCGGCGCCTGACCGGCGCCAACCTCTATTTCGATTGCGCCGGTGCCGCGCTGGAAACCGCGCGCGGGCTCGCCTTCGACGAGGCCGCGCTGCAGCGTTGGCGCGACAATATCGCGCGGGCCCGCACGGCGCTCGGCTGGCCGCAGGCGGCGATCACCATCCGTCGCCACGCCAGCGGCGCATCGCTCGCGTTCGAAGCGCCCATCGACCAGCTCTACACCGCCACCGAAGTGAACGAGTGGGCGTGGTACGCGGCACTCGATATGCATGCCGACGGCACCCCGGTCGACGACACCGATCCGCCGCGCCCGCATGCCGCGCACTGGGATGACGATGTCGCATTGCGCACGTTGCGTGCGTTGGCCGAGGCGGAAGCGCGGCCCGCGTTGATCGCGCTGCTCGACGCCGCCGATGCCCACGGCGTGCCCGCGCATGCGGATGACGATGCGGTATCGATCGGCGAAGGCGCTTCGTCGCGCAGCTGGATGATCGACGCCCTGCCCGCTCCGGACGATGTGGCCTGGTCACGACTTCATGCCATCCCCAAGGCCGTGGTCACCGGCTCCAACGGCAAGACCACGACCGTGCGCCTGCTCGCCGCGTTGCTGCGCGCGCAGGGCCTGCGCAGCGGCTACAGCAGCACCGATGGTCTGTTCGTCGATGGCCAATGCATCGACGCCGGCGACTATTCCGGCCCGGTCGGCGCACGCACCGTGCTGCGCGAGCCGCGCGTGCAGGCGGCGGTGCTGGAAAGCGCGCGCGGCGGCCTCTTGCGGCGCGGGCTGGTCGCGCGCGATGCACGCGTGGCCGTCGTCACCAACATCAGCGCCGACCATTTCGGCGAATACGGCATCCATGACCTCGACGACATCGCCGCGGTGAAACTGGTGGTGGCCAAGTCGCTGGCCGCCGACGGCCTGCTCGTCCTCAACGCCGATGACCCGTTGCTGGTGCGTCACGCGTCCACGCTGTCACCGCCGCGCACGCTCGCGTGGTTCGCGCTTGAACTGGATACGGCGCGGGCGCATGGCGGCCTGGCCTGCGTCGTCCGCGATGGCCGGCTGCTGTTGCTGGATGGCGATGCCGCGCACGATCTCGGCGCGGTGGACGACATGCCGCTCACCTTCGGTGGCAGCGCCCGCTACAACATCGCCAACATCGCCGGTGCGGTGCTCGCCGCCCATGCGCTGCGGATTCCCGTGCCCGTGATTTCGGAGATGCTGGCGACGTTCGGTGGCAGGCCTTCGGACAATCCCGGTCGTCTGCAACGCTGGAGGCTGGGTGATGTCGATGTGCTGCTGGATTACGCGCACAACCCGGACGGCCTGCGCGGCCTGCTCGCCGTCGCCCGGGCGATGCGCGGCAACGGACGGCTGGCGCTGATCCTGGGCCAGGCCGGCAACCGCGAAGACGCCGACGTGCGCGCGCTGGCGATGACCGCCGCCGAAGCCCGGCCCGACCGCGTGTGGCTGAAGGACATCGGCGGCGACTACCTGCGTGGCCGCGCCTCCGGCGAAGTGGCCGGCATCCTGCGTGACACGCTGCGCGACAGTGGCATGGCGGAAGCCGATCTCCCGGTCTGCCTGGACGAGGCGCAGGCCGCGCGCGAGGCGCTGGCATGGGCCCGGCCGGGCGACATGCTGGTACTGCCGGTGCACGAGCCCGAACGCCGCGATGAAGTGGTCGCCCTGCTCGATGCCTTGCAGGCATCCGGCTGGCGGGCAGGCAGCGCCTTGCCTCCGCTTGCATCCGGCTGACCTCGCCAACGCAAGGCGCAGGCAACCAGCAACTACACAGCTGATGACGCAAACAAAAACGGGGCCCATCGGCCCCGTTTTTTTCGATCATCCATTCAAGCCTTGCGCATCGCGCTCAACCGCATTTGCTGTAGCCGCAGTTGAGGCAGGTGGCACAGCCATCCATGATCACGATGGCCTTGGTGTGGCACTTGTGGCACATGGTCGCGCTGGGCGGGAAGCTGGTGCCTTCGCCGGTCACGGCGATTTCCTCGCCATGCGCTTCGAGCGTATCGACCGGCGCGCTCAGTTCAGCGTTTTTTTTTGAGCCGGCCTGCTGTTCCTCGAACGCGCGGCGCTTCTCGGCGATCAGCGCGAGCTGGTGCTCACTCATCTCCGGGTCGCGCAGCATGCCGATGGTCTTGAGGTGGTCCTCGACGATCATGCCCAGCTCGGCCACCAGCGACGGCATGTAGACGCCGCCGGCCTTGAAGTAGCCGCCCTTGGGGTCGAACACGGCCTTCATTTCCTCGACCAGGAAGGTGACGTCGCCACCCTTGCGGAACACCGCGGACATGATGCGGGTGAGCGCGACGATCCACTGGAAGTGCTCCATAGACTTGGAGTTGATGAAGATCTCGAACGGGCGGCGCAGCTCGTGCTCGGTGCCGGCATTGAGCACGATGTCGTTGATGGTCACGTACATCGCGTGTTCCACCAGCGGCGACTTGATCTTGTAGGTGGAGCCGATCAGCACCTCGGGGCGCTCGATCCTCTCGTGCATCTGGATGACGTTGTCCACCGCCGCTTCCGACTCGACCTTGTCGCGGGCCACGCTGCTGCCGGCCTGGGCAGGCTGCGCCTCGCGCGCCTTGTCCTCGGGGGTGAGCACGGCGTAACCCTTGATTTTCTTGTCGATCTTGACGGCCATGATGTCCTTGCCTGATGCGTTGTTCGTATGGGGATGCACGCGTCCGCCGCCTTGGGCGACGGCGGACGCGCCGTGTCGCTTACTTCTTCGCGCGGGTCGCCGCGGCCTTCTTGCCGGCCGCGCTGCGTGCCGCCTTCTTGGCGACGGCTGCGGTCTTGCGCTTGGCGGTGCCGGTGGCCTTGGCCACCTTCTTCGCCACCTTGGTCGCGGTGCGCTTGGCCGTGGCCTTCTTCGCCGCGACCTTCTTCACTGCTTTCTTGGCGACTTTCTTCGCGGGTACCTTCTTGGCCGGTGCCTTCTTGGCGACCGCCTTCTTGGTCACGGCCTTCTTCGCCGTGGCCTTCTTCGCCGTGGCCTTCTTCGCCGTGGCCTTCTTCGCCGTGGCCTTCTTCGCCGTGGCCTTCTTGGCCGCCGCCTTCTTCACCGCCGCGGTCTTCTTGCCGGCGCCCTTGCGCTTGAGGGCCGCGGCTTCGGCACGCGCCTTGGTGGCGCTGGCCGAAAGCGACTTCTTCAACTCGCCTTCCTTCTTCACCACGGCCTTGCGTGCATTGCTCGCCGTCTTGCCGACCGCCTTGGTGGCCTTGCGCGCGACGCGCTTGACCGTGGCCACGGCGCCGCTCGCGGTGGAGGCGATGGTGCTGCCCACGTTGCTCGCGGTGTCCTTGACGTTGTCGGCGGCGGTGCCGATGGTGGCCATCATGCCGCTGGTTTTCTTCTTGGCCATAAGCCCTCCTTGTGGGCGCTAACCATGTGGATGGAGATGTCGGGTGTTACCCGCCGGATGCTATACCCGGGCCGCGCGCAATGTCGCGTGAGGGTGCAGCCGCATCACCATCCCCATCACCTGCCTTGAGCCTTGCTTCAATGCCCCTGCATCGGAAGCTGCAGTGAGCCTTGCTTCAATGCCCTTGCATCAGAACTTGCCGTAGTAGCCTTCCTTCAACGCATCGAACAGGTTGGCGGCGGTGTGCATCTCGCCGTCGTACTCGATCTGCTCGTTGCCCTTCACTTCCACCACGCTGCCGTCATCGAGTTCGAAGCGGTAGGTGGTGTTCTCGAGGTCGGCTTCCTTCACCAGCACGCCCTGGAACGCGGCCGGGTTGAAGCGGAAGGTGGTGCAGCCCTTCAGGCCCATCTCGTGCGCGTAGCGGTAGATGTCCTTGAAGTCCTCGTACGGGTAGTCGGTGGGGACGTTCGCGGTCTTGGAGATGGAGCTGTCCACCCAGATCTGCGCGGCGGCCTGCACGTCGACGTGTTCCTTCGGCGAGATGTCATCGGCGCTGATGAAGTATTCCGGCAGCTGGCCGGCGGCGTCCTCGGCGAACGGCATCGCCTTCGCGTTGACCAGCTCGCGGTAGGCCAGCAGCTCGTAGGAGAACACGTCGACCTTTTCCTTGGTCTTCTTGCCTTCGCGGATCACGTTGCGGCTGTAGTGGTGGGCGAAGGACGGCTCGATGCCGTTCGACGCGTTGTTGGCCAGCGACAGCGAGATGGTGCCGGTCGGCGCGATGGAGCTGTGGTGGGTGAAGCGCGCGCCGACATCCGCCAGCTTCTCGACCAGCTCCGGCGCGACCTCGGCGACCTTCTGCATGTAGCGCGAATACTTGGCGTGCAGCAGGCGGCCTTCGATCTGCTGGCCGACCTTCCAGCCGTCCTTCGCCATTTCCGGACGCTTGCGCAGCATCTCGGCGGTGACCGCGAAGGTCTCGGACATGATCGGCGCCGGGCCCTTCTCCTCGGCCAGCTGCAGCGCGACCTCCCAACCGGCCACGGCCATCTCGCGGGCGATGCGCTCGGTGAACTCGCACGACTCCTTCGAGCCGTACTTCATCTTCAACATGGTCATGGTGCTGCCCAGGCCCAGGAAGCCCATGCCGTGGCGGCGCTTGCGCATGATCTCGTTGCGCTGCTGCTCCAGCGGCAGGCCGTTCACTTCGACCACGTTGTCGAGCATGCGGGTGAACACGCGGACGACTTCCTTGTATTCCTCCCAGTCGAACTCGGCGGCTTCGCCGAACGGTTCGCGCACGAAGTTGGTCAGGTTGACCGAGCCCAGCAGGCAGGCGCCGTAGGGCGGCAGCGGCTGCTCGCCGCAGGGGTTGGTCGCGCGGATGTTCTCGCACCACCAGTTGTTGTTCATCTCGTTGACGCGGTCGATGAGGATGAAGCCCGGCTCGGCGTAGTCGTACGTCGAGACCATGATCATGTCCCACAGGTGGCGGGCGCGGACCTGGCCGTAGACCTTGCAGGCGACCAGGCCGTCATCGCGCACGATGTAGCCGCGGGTGGTCGGCCAGTCGCGCCAGACGATCTGCTGGGCGTCGGCCAGGTCGACTTCGCCCACTTCCTTGTCGGACAACGGGAACACCAGCGGCCATTCGGCGTCCTGCTTGACCGCGTCCATGAAGCCGTCGGTGATCAGCAGCGACAGGTTGAACTGGCGCAGGCGGCCATCCTCGCGCTTGGCGCGGATGAAGTCGCGGACATCGGGATGCGACACATCGAACGTGCCCATCTGCGCGCCACGGCGGCCACCGGCGGAGGACACGGTGAAACACATCTTGTCGTAGATATCCATGAAGGACATCGGGCCGCTGGTATAGGCACCGGCACCGGCCACGAACGCGCCGCGCGGACGCAGGGTGGAGAACTCGTAGCCGATGCCGCAGCCGGCCTTGAGCGTCAGGCCCGCCTCGTGGACCTTCTCCAGGATGCCGTCCATGGAATCGGTGATGGTGCCGCTGACCGTGCAGTTGATGGTCGAGGTGGCTGGCTTGTGCGCCTGCGCGCCGGCGTTGGAGGTGATGCGGCCGGCCGGGATGGCCCCGCGGCGCAGCGCCCAGGCGAAGCGCTCGCCCCAGTACTTCTGCAGCTCGGGCGTGGTCTCGGCTTCGGCCAGCGCCTTGGCGACGCGCAGGTAGGTGGCGTCGATGTCGGCATCGATCGCATCGCCCTGCTTGGTCTTCAGGCGGTACTTCTTGTCCCAGATGTCCAGCGAGGCCGGCTGCAGGGGGATCACGCGGTTCTCCGTTTCCTTGGTGGTCTTGACCGATTCCAGGCGCACGCTGCTCATGCCGATGATTCACTCCATTTGTCGTATGCGGTTGCGGGGGGAAGGCGGACGCACGCCGGTGGCCGCGGAGCCTGAAAAACCCGTGGACTGCCCGATTTCCCCTGTTTTCGCAAGAGCCGTTGGGCCCAATACTTGGGAATCGGCGTGGTGGCCAACCCCAAGATGTTGTGGAAAACAGGTAGGCAAGCTACGAGGCCATCGGCGCCCTGTCAACCGGGTTCACGCATTCATTTTTGAGAATTTTCCGTAGGTCGATGTGGCGGTCCCGGCACGCCGGGCTTAACCGCGTATTTAGGTAAGACCCCCGACACTGGCCGCCTGCGCCCGTCCATCACGCCAACCCCACCGGACCCGGGCGATAAAGGATGCCGATGCCCCACGATGCCCCGCGCCGCCCGATGCGCCCCCTGCCCACCCTGCTGATCCTGGCGGCCACCGCGGCCTTCGGCGGTTTCACCGCCACCGCGGCGCGACGCCCTGACCCAGCCCGCCACCGCCGAACCGGTGCCGGCCAGCGTGCCGATGACCGCAAGCCAGCCTGCCGACCGCCGTGGGCGGCCAGCCGGTGCCTTCGCTGGCGCCGATGCTGCAGCGGGTGATGCCGGCGGTGGTCAGCGTCAATACCAAGCAGATCGTGCGGGTCAACACGCCCTGGGGCAATGATCCGAGGATGCTGCGGATGCTCGGCATCCCGCCGGAACGGGTGGCGCAGTCGCTCGGTTCGGGGGTGATTGTCGATGCGGCCAAGGGCTACGTCCTCACCAACCACCACGTGGTCGAGAACGCCGACGAGGTTTCGGTGATGCTGGCCGACGGCCGCACGCTGAAGGCCGAATTCCTCGGCTCCGATGCCGACACCGACGTGGCGCTGATGCGCATCCCGGCGCAGAACCTGACCGCGGTGCCGCTGGCCGACAGCGACGCGCTGCGGGTCGGCGACTTCGTGGTCGCCATCGGCAACCCGTTCGGCGTGGGGCAGACGGTGACCTCGGGCATCGTCTCGGCGGTGGGCCGCAACAACCTGCCCGGCGCCGGCTTCCAGAACTTCATCCAGACCGATGCCAGCATCAATCCCGGCAATTCCGGCGGTGCGCTGGTCGACCTCAACGGCCGGCTGGTCGGCATCAACACCGCCAGCTTCAACCCGCGTGGCTCGATGGCCGGCAACATCGGGCTGGGCTTCGCCATTCCGAGCGACCTGGCCAGCAACATCATGGGCCAGCTGCTGGCCAACAACGGCCAGGTCCGCCGTGGCACGCTGGGCGTGGACACGCAGGACATCGACGACCGCCGCGCGCGTGCGCTGGGGCTCGATTCCAGTGCCGGCGCGCTGGTGACGCGGGTCTATCCGGGCTCATCCGCCGCCAGTGCCGGCCTGCGCACGGGTGATGTGATCCTGGCCGCCAACGGCCAGCGCATCGCCAATGCCGAGGACTTCCGCAACTTCCAGGGCCTGCAGGCGGCGAATGCGAAGCTGACGCTCGACATCCGCCGCGATGGCCTCCCGCTGCAGCTGTCCGCCGGCCTGCAGGAACAGCCGCGCGACGGCGCCAGCCTGGATCCGCGCCTGGCCGGCGTGACCTTCGGCGAACTCCCCGAATCGCTGCGCCGGCAGGGCGTCGATGGCGTGCTGGTCAGCGCCGTCGCCGCCGACAGCCGCGCGGCCCGCGCCGGCCTTCGCGGCGGCGATGTCATCCTCGAAGCCACCACCACCGGCGGCTTCGGAGACCTGGCCAGCTTCCGCGCCAGTTTCCGCCAACCCCCGGCGCAGCTCGCCTTCCGCATCTGGCGTGACGGCAACCGCATCGGCACCCTCGTCATCCCCTGACCCACCCCCACAGGAGCACCACCATGAGCGACGTCAAAGACAACCTCTCCCAGGCCAGCGGCCATATCAAGCAGGCGGCGAGCCACGCCGGTGATTCGATCAAGGGCGCGGCGGCCGCGGCCGGCGACGAACTGCGCCTGGGCAAGGCCAACATGAAGGCCGAACTGGCCGATGGCGCGGTGGCCGGCATCAACGCCGCCGAGCAGATGGGCGCCGCCGCCAAGGAACAGATGGACGTGCTGATGGAAAAGGGCCGCGACATGGTCGACAGCACCTCCGAGCTGATCCGCGAGCGTCCGCTGACCGCGTTCGGCATCGCCTTCGCGGCCGGTTGGGTGATCGCCAAGCTGGCCCGCAGCGGCGGCGAGAAGTAAGCCGCGATGTCGTCGGAGCGGGGCCCCGACGGCGTCATCGCCGACCTGATCGAATCGTTCCGCCAGGTCGGCGAATCGGGCCAGGCGGGCTTGGCAGCCGCGCGCGACGCCGGCAAGGCGATGCGCACGCTGGTGTCGGCCGACGTCTCGCTGGCGCGCAGCGCCTTCGGGCGCACGCTGGCGTTCACCGGCGTGGCAATCGCGTTCGGCGCCTCGGCCTGGCTGCTGCTGATGGCGGCGCTGATCGTCGCGCTCAACAGCGGGCTGGGCTGGTCGTGGCCGGTCGCGCTGCTGTCCACCGCGCTGCTCAGCATCGTGTTGACGGTGCTGGCCGGCTGGTGGGCGATGCGCTATTTCGAGCACACGCGGATGAAGGCGACCCGTCGCCAGCTGGCCCGGCTCGGCATCGGTGAACTGGCGGAGATGACGCCGAATCCCGGTTCGCCGGCATCGACCAAGGCCGCCACGGAATCGATCCCCACCGAGAAGCCCAACGGCGAGCCGGTCAAGGACGACCAGGGCATCGAGGTCACGCCGCCGTGACAGGCTGCTGCCGCATCGTCATCCCCTCTTTCCACTTCCACACCGGCAGCCGACGCGCATGGGCTTCGAACAACTGATCGACAAGGTCACCCAGGCCGAACAGGCGCTTGAGGCAAGCGAACGCGGCACGGTGGCGGAATGGCGCCAGCTGAAGTCCGCCTGGCGCACGGCATGGACGCCCGGGCGCATCGTCATCGCCGGGCTGGCCAGCGGCTTCCTGGTGGGCCGGGCGCAGCCGCTCTCGCGCACCACCGGCGGCGGGATATTGCAGCTGATGACGGCGCTGTCCGGCCTTGTCGCCAGTGGCAGCGCGCAGGTCGCGGCCAGCGAAGCCGGCGATGCCGCACACCACGCCGAAGCCACCGCCGAAGCGGTCGGCGCGGATCCGGTCGCGGCGGCGACAGCGCAGGCAATGCCCTCGCCCGACCCGCTGCAGGAACACGAGCGCATGCGCCGCAGCGGGTTGATGTGAGCACGCCCGCCGACCCTCCGGTCACGCCCGAGCCGCTGCAGCCTGCATCGGAGCCGGCATCGCCGAAACCGGTCGAAGTGCCGCCGCGCCCGCGCGCGAGCATCGCGCTGCTGGTCATCGCCACGCTCGCCGTCGCCTACACGCTGTGGGCCACGCAGGCGCTGGTGCTGCCGATCCTGCTGGCGCTGTTCTTCGCGCTGATCGGCAACCCGATCATCCGGGTCCTGCAAAGGTTGATGCTGCCGCGCGCACTGGCCGCGGTGCTGGTGCTGGCCGGCGGCATCGCGCTGGCGGTGGCGCTGGGCCAGCAGCTGGTCGCGCCGGCCGGCGAGTGGTTCAGCGAGGTGCCGCAGCAGATGCGCAAGCTGGCGCCGAAGCTGCAGACGCTGGCCAAACCGGTGCAGGACGCCAACAAGGTCGCCGAGAACATCGCCCGCGCGGCCGGTGGCGAGAGCACAGCGAAAAAGGCCGAGGTCATCAAGACCGAGGTCAACGACCCCTACAAGATGCTGACCGCCACGCCCAAGATCCTCGCGCAGGTGCTGGCGGTGATCCTGCTCACGCTGTTCTTCATGATCTTCGGCCAGACCCTGCAGCGGCACGCCATCGACCTGCTGCCGGGGCGGCAGCAGAAGCGCATCACCGTCGACATCCTGCAGTCCATCGAACGCGAGATGTCGCGCTACGTGCTGACCATCAGCGTGATCAACATCGTGCTGGGGCTGGTGCTGGCGGCGGCGCTGTACTTCGTCCTGCACCTGTCGCTGCCCGAGGCGCTGCTGTGGGGCACGATGGCCGCGCTGCTCAATTACGCGCCCTACGTCGGGCCGCTGATCGGCGTGCTGGTGATGCTGGTGATGGGCTTCACCACCCAGCCCGACCTGTGGCCGGCGCTGCTGCCGGCGGCGATCTACCTGGGCCTGCACACGCTGGAAGGCCAGATCATCACGCCCATCGTGCTCGGCAAGCGGATGGCGATCTCGCCCCTGGTGCTGATGCTGGCGCTGATGGTGTTCGGCTGGCTGTGGGGGATCATCGGCCTGCTGCTGGCGGTACCGCTGCTGGTCTGCGTCAAGATCGTGCTGTCGAAGGTGGAAGGCTGGGAAGGCTGGGCGAAGCTGCTGGAGTGATCCGGCGGGGCGCGTGCGGGTCGAGCGGCTAAAATCCCCGTGTGAGCCCGTCCCCGCCCCTCCGCGCGATCACCCTCGACCTCGACGACACCCTCTGGCCGTTCCCGCCGATCGGCGAGCGCATCGAGCGCGTGCTGCACGCCTGGTTCGAAGTGCATTCGCCGAAGACCGCCGCGCAGTTCCCGATTCCCGCCATGCGCCGGTTGCGCGAACGGATGATCGAGCGCTACCCGCGCCAGTCGCACGACGCCAGCTGGCTGCGCCGCAAGGGCATCGAGGTGGCGCTGGCCGAAAGCGGCGGCGATCCCGCCCTGGCCGATGCCGCCTACGACGCGTTCTTCGTCGAACGCAACAAGGTCGATTTCTACGCTGACGCACCGGCCGCGCTCGCGCGCATCGCCGCCCGCCTTCCGGTCTGCGCGGTCAGCAACGGCAACGCGGACCTCCGCGCGATCGGCATCGACCGGCACTTCGCGCATCGCATCACCGCCCGCGAATTCGGCGTCGGCAAACCCGATGCCGCGATCTTCCACCACGCCTGCGAACGGCTCGGCGTCGCGCCCGCCGAGGTGCTGCATGTGGGGGACGATGTCGAAGCGGACATCGCCGGGGCGCATCGCGCCGGCCTGCGCACCTGCTGGCTGCATCGCGATGACGCTCGCGAAAAACATCCACGCTGGCCGAAGCGCGAATTCATGCCGACGCTCACCTTCCCCACCCTCACCGCGCTGGCCGACTGGCTGGACGCCCACCTGGACGAGGTTCCCCGATGACCGACCTGCCCGGCCTGCGACGCAATGCCGCCCACGCGCTGCCCTTCCACTGCGTGCGCAGCGACGAGTTCGATGGCTGGCGCAAATTGCAGCTGCCCGCCACCGGCCAGTGGCTGGACGCGCAGAAATACGTCGCCGGCTCCGGCACGCTGGCCCTGCTGCCGGGCGGCGACGGCATCGAGGGCGCGGTGATCGGCCTGAGTGACCGCCACGATCCCTTCGCCTACGCGCACGCGCCGTTCGCGCTGCCGCCGGGCGACTGGCAACTGACCGGTGAGCTGGACGAAGACGCGCGTCGCGCCCTGCTGCTCGGCTGGGGTCTCGGCAGCTACCGCTTCCGCCGCTACAAGCAGCCGTTGCGCGAGCCGGCTTCGCTGGTCATCGGCGACGGGGCGGATGCGGAAACGCTCGACATCCTCGCCGCCTGCCTGCGCACCCGCGACCTCATCAACACCCCGACCGAGGACATGGGCCCCGACCAGATGGAAGCGGGCGTGCGCGAGATCGCCGGACGCCACGGCGCGAACATCGAAGTGATCGCGGGTGATGACCTGCTGGCGCAGGGCTATCCGGCGATCCACGCGGTCGGACGCGCCTCGCATCGCGCGCCGCGCTTCATCGAACTGCATTGGGGCGATGACGCCGCGCCGCATGTCGCTCTGGTCGGCAAGGGCGTGTGTTTCGATACCGGCGGCCTCAACCTCAAGGCCAGCGCCGGCATGCGCAACATGAAGAAGGACATGGGCGGCGCCGCGCACGCGATCGCACTGGCCGAGCTGATCATGGCGCGCAAATTGCCGGTGCGGCTGTCGCTGTTCGTCGCGGCGGTGGAGAACGCGGTCGGGCCGAACGCGCTGCGCCCGGGCGAAGTCATCGCCACCCGCAAGGGCGTGAGCGTGGAGATCGACAACACCGACGCCGAAGGCCGGCTGGTGCTCTGCGACGCGCTGGTCCGCGCCGGCGAGGACGCGCCGGAACTCATCCTCGACTTCGCCACGCTCACCGGTGCCGCGCGCATCGCGCTGGGGCCGGACCTGCCCGCGCTCTACGCCAACGACGACGCGCTCGCCAACGACTGGCTCGCCGCCGGCCAGCGCGCGTACGACCCGCTCTGGCGCATGCCGCTGTGGCGCCCGTACCTGCGCTATCTCACCAGCACGATCGCCGACATCGCCAACGCCAGCAACACCACGATGGCCGGCAGCGTCACCGCCGCGCTGTACCTGGAGCGCTTCGTGCCGGAAGGCCAGAAGTGGGCGCATCTCGATGTCTACAGCTGGAACGACAGCGACCGCCCGGGCCGCCCGGCCGGTGGCGAGGCGCAGGGCCTGCGCGCGGCATTCGCGATGTTGAAGGCGCGCTTCGGCGGCTGAGGATGCTGCTGGGCTTTCTCAGCCGGATCGCGGGGATGGTGGTGGCGCGGGCCTGCTCGGTTTCGGTCTGCACGGTTCCCTCGCGCTGGCGGGCCGGGTCACCCCGAATGCGTCCCTGTTGGCCGGCTGCGCGATGGCGGTCGTCGTCGGCGGGCTGCTTTGGCGCGGGATCGAGCGCCGCATCGCCACCCGCCTCGAACAGGCCGAAGCCGATGCGCTGCGCCCGGTAGCCGCGCTCGGCAGCTACCAGGTCGATGCGCGGAACAGCGCGGCGATGTGGGTGCTGATCGGCGTCTTCGTGATGTTCGCCGTGGCGGCCGGCATCGCGGCACGCGCGGGCAACTTCGGCGCGCTGAGCGGGTACGGCGCGCTGGCGTTGATGCTGGGCTGGATCCTGGCCGTCATCCTGCAGCTTCGCCGCCGCCCCGGCCCGATGCTGGCGATGGACGCGCGCGAACTGCGCCACGCCCAGTTCGCGCCGATCCCGTGGCGCGATGTCATCGGCCTGCAGTTCCTGCTGGTCGAGCGCCATGGCCAGCATCAGGGCAGCCTCCTGCTCGGCGTGCGTGCGCCGGCGCGTTTCATCGCGCCCACTCCATGGCTGGTGAAAACGGCGTACGGCTACCGTCACTGGCGGATATCGCCGCCCGCCTACGGCAAGTTGGTGATTCCGCTGCAGGGTCTGGATGCCCCGCCGCAGGACGTCCACGCGCACGCACTGGCCTTCCGCAAGCAGGTGGATGCGCCTTTCATCGAGCACTGGCACGACGGTATGACGGCGCAGGAAATCGACACCGCCTTCGCCATGGATGCGCTGCTGGAGAAGATGGACCGCCTGGAGCCCGGACACAGCCCGGAGGCGGAGCTGGAATCGCTCAACCGCGAGATGCTGGCACTGGCGCCACGCATGCGCGAATGCACGCAACTGGCGCTGGCACGACAGCGCCGCACGGTGCGCAATGCCTGGCGGCTGTTGGCGGCCACCGTGGCCGGCAGCGTGCTGGTGCTCTGGCTGAAGATTTCCGGCTGACCCGACTTTCGCGCCCTCCACCCGGTTCTGCCGCTTGACAACTCTAATTTGCAGAGTACTCTGCAAATCACTTACCGGAGACCCGCCATGACCACGCAAGACCAGCTGAAAGACGACCTCGACTTCATCGCCAGCACCGTCCGCCGCAATGACCGCTCCGGCGGGCTGCCCGTGCTCTACGTGTTCTGGGCCCTGGCGATCGCCATCGGTTTCACCCTGGCCGACTTCGCGCCGCGCCTCGTCGGTTGGTACTGGCTGCTGGTCGGCATCGGCGGCGGCTTCGGCAGCATGCTCTACGCCGGCCGCGTCAGCCGCCAGCGCGGCATCAGCAACAGCGAGGAAGGCAAGCGCTGGGGCCTGCACTTCATGGTCGGCGGCTTCGGCTGGCTGGCCACCGCGCTGCCGATGATGACCGGCAAGCTCAGCCCGGAGGCCGGCGCGCCCTGGTTCCTCTTCACCACCGGCCTGGTCTACGCGCTGGCCGGCGTGCACCTGGACCGCCCGATGCTCTGGAGCGGCCTGCTGGCGCTCGCCGGTTTCATGGTGATGCAGCTGGTCGCGGTGCCCTACGTCTGGACCACCACCGGCCTGCTGATGGCGCTCTGCCTCGGCACCGCCGCCGTGCTGACGGCGCGCAAGTGAAGGCGCTCGACAGCCTGCAGCCGGCGCTCGAGCACCGGGCGCGGCTGGCCATTGCGGTGCTGCTGGCGCGGCATGGCGAGATCAGCTTCGCCGCCTTCAAGGAACAGCTGCAGATGACCGACGGCAATCTCGGCGCGCAGCTGCGCAAGCTGGAGGAAGCCGGCATCGTCAGCCTTCGCCGCGACTTCGTCGAGCGCAAGCCGGTGACCTGGTACGCGCTGACCAAGGACGGCCGCAAGGCGCTCGACACCCACCTGAAAGCGCTGCAATCGCTCATCCACGCCGCCCAATGAAGGAGTCACGATGATGAAACTTCGTCCCCTCGCCACGCTCGCCTTCGCCACCGCGCTGCTGCTGGCCGGCAACGCCTTCGCCCAGCAGTCCGCCGCCGATGCCGCCCGCCGTTACGACCCGGCCTTCCGTACCGCCGAACAGAAGTCGAAGCTGCAGCGCTTCGCCTACATGGACGGCACCTGGCGCGGCCCGGGCACTTACGTTCTGCCCGATGGCAGCCGCCACGACATCATCCAGACCGAACGCATCGGCCCGCTGCTCGATGGCGGCATCAAGCTGATCGAAGGCCGCGGCTACAACCCGGACGGCACCACCGGCTTCAATGCCTTCGCGGTGCTCAGTTGGGATGTCGATGCGCAGGCCTACGGTTTCCGCAGCCATGCGATGGGCTTCAGCGGCGACATGAAGTTCGTGCCGACCGATCACGGCTTTGTCTGGGAAATCCCGGCCGGCCCCGGCACGGTGATCCGCTACACCGCCGTGGTGAAGGACGGCCGCTGGCACGAAGTCGGCGAACGCATCGGCCCCGACGGCAAAGCCGTGCGCACCTTCGAGATGACGCTCAAGCGCATCGGCGACAGCACGTGGCCGGCCACCGACGCGGTGCCGCCGCGTTGATCAGGCTTTCCTGACCCGCGCCTTGCCGGCCTTGGCCAGCGTGATCACCACCACGCCGGCCAGGATCACCGCCATCGCGCCGAGCTCGGTCGGCGTGGCGCGCTCGCCGGCCAGCCACGCGCCCAGCATCACCGCGATCGCCGGATTGACGTAGGCATAGCTGCCGGCCAGCGCCGGACGCACGTGGTGCAGCAGCCAGATGTAGGCGGTGAAGCCGACGATGGAACCGAAGGTGATCAGGTAGGCGAACGCCGCCAGCGCCTTCGGGGTCGGCATCGCCATGCGCTCGCCGGTGGCCATCGCGATGGCCACCATCACCACGCCGCCGCAGAGCATCTGCCCGGCGGCGGTCATGAACGGCGAAGGCAGGTCGCGGCCACGGCTCCAGATCGAGCCGAACGACCACGACAGCGAGGCGATGAGCAGCGCCATCAGGCCCTTGAACGAGCCCGACATCGCGCCACCGGCGTTGAGCCAGACCACGCCGATGAAGCCGATGCCGATGCCGATCCACTCGATGCGCGTGGGTTTCTCGCCCCGCATCATCGCGAACAGGCCCATCCAGATCGGCGCCGAGGCCACCGCCACAGCGGCCAGCCCCGACGATACCGTCAGCTCGGCGAAGTTGACCATGCCATTGCCGAAGGCCAGCAGCAGCACGCCCATCACCAGTAGGTTGCCCCACTGCGCGCGGGTCGGCGCGGGGTCGCCGCGCAGCCACAACACCGCGAACATCAGCCCGCCGGCGATCAGGAAGCGGATGCCGCCGAGCAGGAACGGCGTGAAGCCACCCTCCAGCGCGAAGCGGATCGCCAGGTAGGTGGAGCCCCAGATAAGGTAGACGGCGGCGAGCGCCAGCGCGACCGCAACGGGCCGCGGCGCTTGGGAGGCAGGATCGGACATGCGGCTATTGTGCCCGCGCGACGCGTTGCCGCGCCGCGCAGTGCATCACGGAGCGGCGCTTATTTCGCCCAGCTGCCGGCCTCGGTGGACTGCGGCAGCACCTGCGCGGCCAGCGCGCGGTCGCCGTCGAGCAGGCGGGCGGCATCGCCCAGGATCGCGGCGGCCTCGCGCAGCAGCGGGTCCGGCACCTTGTCGGCCAGCTTCTCGCGCTCGGCCTCGCGGGCGACATCGCGCTCGTTGTACTGCAGGCCGTCGTCGCCGCCGTCCTCGGCCAGCGGATCGAGCGCCAGGCCCAGACGCTTGCGCTCGGCCTGGCGGAACTTGCGCTTGGCTTCATCCTTGTCGCGCTCGGCGCGGCGCTCGGCCTCGTTCAGGCTGATCCACTTCTTGTCGCGCTGGGCGCGGAACTCCTCCGCGTCCTCCACCCGCCAGCGGTACTCGACGTCGGTGGCGGCGCGGGCGTCGTGCAGGCGCTTGAGCTCCGGCAACAGGCCGGCGAACTGGCCGTAGGTCACGTGCGGCGCTTCGTCGATCTTCGACCACGGCAGCGCGTTGTCGTAGGTGCTCTCGCCGTATTCCTCGGCGTCGAGCGCGGACGGGAAGGCGATGTCGGGCGCCACGCCCTTGTTCTGCGTGCTGCTGCCGCTGGGGCGGAAGAACTCGGCCACCGTCAGCTTGACCTCGCCGTACTGGTTGTTGCCACGGTCCGGCACCACGCGGTCCAGGTCGACCATCGCCTGCACCGTGCCCTTGCCGAAGCTGTTCTCGCCGATGATCAGGCCGCGCCCGTAGTCCTGGATCGCGCCGGCGAAGATCTCCGACGCCGAGGCCGACGCACGGTTGATCAGCACCGCCAGCGGGCCGCTCCACTGCACGCCGGCGTCGCGGTCGCTGCGCACGCTGATGCGGCCGCCGGCCTGGCGCTCCTGCACCACCGGGCCCTTGTCGATGAAGAGGCCGGTCATGCTCACCGCTTCGTCCAGCGAGCCGCCGCCGTTGTTGCGCAGGTCCATGACCACGCCGTCGACCTTCTCGTCGCGCAGCTGGGCCACCAGCGCGGCCACATCGCGGGTGACGGAGACGTAGTCGTCGCGGTTGCGGCGGGCGTCGAAGTCCTGGTAGAAGCCCGGCACCTTGATCACGCCGATGCGGCGCGCCGGCACGCCGTCGGCGGCGGGCAGCTGCAGGATCTCGCTCTTGGCCTTGCTCTCGGCCAGCACCACCTTGTCGCGGGTCAGCTGGATGCGGTTGGGCTTGGCGTCGATGCCGGCTTCGGCCGGCAGGATGTCCAGCCGCACCACCGTGCCTTTGGCACCCTTGATCTTGGCGACGACGTCGTCGATGCGCCAGCCGATCACATCCTCCATCGCGCCATTGCCGCCCTGCCCGACCGCGACGATGCGGTCGCCGGGCTTGAGCAGGTTGCTGCGCGCCGCCGGCCCACCCGGGATCAGCTCCATGATGGTGACGATGTCCTCGCGCTTCTGCAGCTGCGCGCCAATACCCTCGAGCGAGAGCGACATCGACTGGTTGAAGCGCTCGGCCGCGCGCGGGTTGAAGTAGTCGGTGTGCGGGTCGATGGAGCCGGTGTAGGCGTTGAGCGCGGTCTGGAAGATGTCCTCGGCGTTGAGGTCGCGCACCATCGTGGTCATGTTGGCGTAGCGCTTGTCGAGCGTCTTGCGGATCTCCGCCGGCTGCTTGCCGGCCAGTTTCAGCCGCAGCCAGTCGGAACGCACCGACTGCTTCCACAGCGCGTCGAGCGCGGCGGCATCCGACCACGGCACGTCCTTGCGGTCGTAGTCGTAGCGGTCGTTGCCGTTGAAATCGAAGATGTCCTGCTTGAGCAGCGCGCGGGCATAGGCCGAACGCTCCTGCACGCGGGTGCGGTACAGGTCGAACAGGCGGTACATCGGCGCGTAGTCCCCGCCCTTGATCGCGCTGGCCACCTTGGCCGGCGCGTCATTGACCGTCGCCACGTCCGCGCGGGTCAGGTAGACCTTGGACGGGTCGAGCGCCTCCAGGTAGCGCTTCCAGACTTCGGCGCCCAGCGTCGCGTCGAGCGCGCGCGGGCGGTAGGCGTAGCGGCTGTCCGACAGCAGGCCGTGGACCAGCGCCGAGGTGTCCGCCTGCTCGGGGCTGGTGGTGAAGGCGGAGGCGGCGACCGCCGGCGTCGCGGCCGGGGCGCGGACGCCATCGGCCATCGCCAGCAGCGAGATCGGCGCGACCAGGGCCAGGGCGAGAAGGGTCGGACGTAGCTTCATCATCACTCACTCGTGGGAGGCGGCTGGGCACAGGATGCCCGTGTCATGGGACAGCCCGACAGTGCAGGAAGTTCGCTTGCCGCGCCAGACGGGTGTCCACGGCAGGGTAGCCGGCGTACCGAAAGCGCGGATGAACGGCCGCCGGTGCGCCGTTTCAGGCGGTGGGCGCGATGCCGGCTTCCTTGGCGGAGCGGTCGGCGTGGTAGCTGGACCGCACCATCGGCCCCGACGCGACGTGGGAGAAACCCAGCGCGTAGCCGAAAGTTTCCAGTTGCTTGAATTCCTCGGGCGTCCAGTAGCGCAGCAGCGGGTGGTGCGCCGGCGAAGGCTGCAGGTATTGTCCGATGGTGACCATGTCCACGTCGTGCGCACGCAGGTCGCGCAGCGTGCCTTCCACCTGTTCCATGGTCTCGCCCAGGCCGAGCATGATCCCGGACTTGGTGGAGATGTCGGGATGCTGCGCCTTGAACTTCTTCAGCAGGGTCAGCGACCACTGGTAGTCCGCGCCCGGGCGCACGTTGCGGTAGAGCTCGGGCACGGTCTCGACGTTGTGGTTGAAGACGTCCGGCGGCGCCGCGGCCAGGATCTCCAGCGCGCGCTCCATGCGGCCCTTGCCGCGGAAGTCCGGCGTGAGGATCTCGATCTGGATGCCGGGCTTCGCCGCGCGCGTGGCCGTGATGCAGTCGACGAAGTGCTGGGCGCCGCCGTCGCGCAGGTCGTCGCGGTCCACGCTGGTGATCACCACGTAGCGCAGGCCCATGTCGGCGATGGTCTCGGCCAGCCGGCGCGGCTCGTCGGCGTCCAGCGGCTTGGGGCGGCCATGCGCCACGTCACAGAAGCTGCAGCGGCGCGTGCAGACGTCGCCCATGATCATGAACGTGGCGGTGCCGTGGCTGAAGCACTCGTGGATGTTGGGGCAGCTGGCGTCCTCGCAGACGGTGACCAGCCGGTTGGCGCGCAGCTTGGACTTGAGCTGCTGCACCGAATTGCCGCTGGGGATGCGCACGCGGATCCAACTGGGCTTGCGCAGCACCGGGGCTTCGTCGAACTGCACCGGCGAGCGGCCGATCTTGTCGCCGGCCAGCTGTTTCTCGCCGGGCGTGAGGCCGGCAGGCGCGTCTTCGATGACGGACAACGGGATGCTGCGGGTTTCGCTCATGTCGGGATTATCGCATTGGCGGGTAGGGACGGCGGGGAGCAGGGTCGGCTTTGGAAGCGGCGTTTCAATAGGGCAGTCTCTATGCCGGCGCGTCGATACAGGCCGGAGGCAGCCCATGGGTGACTGAGCGCGCCATGGATGGCGCGCGCCCGCTCATCGAAGCAGGAAGCGCAGCCTGAGCGGCAGCACCCATGGGCTGCCTCCGGCCGTCGGGGGAAGCGAGTTCAGACCAGCTTGCGCATCGCCGCCAGCGCGGCCAAGTCAGGCATCGCGGCGGCTTCGGGCATCAAGCCGAACTGCCTGGCCAGCTCCGCCAGCAATATCGGTTTGACCGGCTCCATGCCGCCGGGACCGCCCAGATCCGACATCGACACCACTTCCAGCCCGGCGTAGCCGCAGGGGTTGATGCGGCGGAAGGGTTCGAGGTCCATGGCGATGTTGAAGGCGAGCCCGTGGAAGCTGCAGCCACGGCGCACGCGGATGCCGAGCGCGGCGACTTTCGCGCCATTGACGTAGACGCCGGGCGCGCCATCCCTGCGGGCGGCACCGATGTTCCACTCGCCCAGCGTGTCGATGATCGCCTGCTCGATCCTGCAGACGTAGTCGCGCACGCCGATCTTCAGCCGCCTCAGGTCCAGCAACGGGTAGACCACGATCTGGCCGGGGCCGTGGTAGGTGACCTGGCCGCCGCGGTCGACGTGGATCACCGGGATCTCGCCCGGCATCAGCACGTGCTCGTCCTTGCCGGCCTGGCCCAGGGTGAACACCGGGTCGTGCTCGACGAACCAGAGCTCGTCGGGGGTGTCCGTGTCGCGGGCGTCGGTGAAACCCTGCATCGCGCGCCAGACCGGTTCGTAGGGCTGGCGGCCGAGGTCACGAACGCGGGCCGGGCGTGGGGTGTCGGGGGTGGATGACACGACGCAGGCCGCGTCGCTCAGATCGTCCACTTCACTTCCGGGTGGTTGCGCAGGGCCTCGTGTGCGGCGTCGTACTGCGCGCGCGACTCGGCCTTGAAGTTCAGCTTGATCGACACGTACTTGCCGCCGGTGGAATCACGCACGGCGACGGTTTCGCGCATCACCTGGATGCCGGCATTGGCCAGCAGCAGCGGGATCTCATCTTCCAGCCCGATGTTGGCCGGGCCCATCGCAGTGATCTCGAAAACGCCGGGGAACTGGAAGCCGTGCTCGGGATTGTCGGATTGGATGCTCATGCCCGGATTATGGGGCCGCGGGCGGGGCAACCCAAGCCGGGCGTACCCACGGCTCTTCTATATGGATGTTGCCAAGGGCAAGCATGGCTTGTTTCAGGGAATTCCGGGCATTTGCCGGGGGCGCCGGCATGGCTGCGGACACATGGGCGGTGTAGCCTTGGCGTGGGGACGCCATTGAACGAACTCGCCTGCGACTGCGCTCGGGGCCACCCTGCCTATGCCTTATTTATTTTTTATGTCTCCGAGGAAAACGATGAACAGGAAGATCTCGATACTCGCCGCGACCATTGCAAGTGCAGCGATCCTGGCCAGCCAGCCCGCTGTCGCCCAGCGCAAGTCCGCGCAGCAAACCCGCGCTGAAAAAACCCAGGAAATCCCGATCTGCACCAAGCGGCTCGGCACCATCACCGTGCTGGAACCGGAAACCCGCTGGTGGAGCGAATACGGCCTGTCCTCGCCCGAGGCGCTGATCAAGCTGTTCGTCAACAAGTCGAAGTGCTTCACGCTGGTCGATCGCGGCAAGGGACTGAACGCGATGATGGGCGAGCGCGCGCTGGCCTCCGGCGGTGAACTGCGTGGCCGATCCAACATCGGCAAGGGCCAGATCAAGGCCGCCGACTACGCGCTGGTGCCGGACCTTGTGTCGCGCAATTCCAACGCAGGCGGCAGCCGGATCGGCGCGGCGCTGGGTGGCTTGATCGGCGGGCGCCTGGGCAGCGTGGCCGGCAACATCGGTCTGAATTCCAAGACCGCCGACGTGCTGCTGACCGTCACCGACATGCGTTCGTCCGAGCAGGTGGCGATGGCCGAAGGCCATGCCAAGAAGACCGACATCAGCTTCGGGGGCGGCGGTTATGGCTGGTCCAGCAGCCTGTTGGCCGCCGGCGGCGCCGCGGTGTCGAGCTACTCGAACACCGAGATCGGCCAGGTCATCACCCTCGCCTACCTGCAGGCCTACACCGACCTGGTCAACGAACTGGGCGGCATGCCCGCCGATGCCTCGGCCAGCAACGCACAGCAGGCGCTGGAAGTGCAGAAGCCGGCACGCCTGATGAAGTCGCCTGACGGCAAGGGCGGCGCGGTCCGCTCGCTGGATCCGGGCATGCTGCTGTACCCGACCGGCCGCAAGCAGGGCCAGATGTGGGAAGTCGAGGACGAACTCGGCAACAAGGGCTGGGTGAACTCCACCCTGACCGGCCTCGCCCGCTGATCGGCACATCGCTTCAAACAAAAAGCCCGCCGGATGGCGGGCTTTTTTTGGCAGGTGATGGCGGGTCAACCCGCAAACCGGCGCGTCAGAGCGAGGCCCACCACATCCGGATCTCGTCCCACAGGCGCTTGAAGAAACCGCCCTGCTCGACCGCTTCCAGCGCGACCAGCGGCGTGGTGGCGATGACCTTGCCGTCCAGCGTCACCTTCACGCTGCCGATCTTCTGGCCCTTGGCGACCGGCGCGACCAGCGTCTTCGGCACGTCCATCGACGATTTCATCTGCGGGTAGCGGCCACGCGGCAGGCTGACCACCAGCGGCTCGGCCACGCCCAGCTTCACTTCCGGCACCGCGCCTTTCCACACGCGCTGGGTGGCGACCTGCTTGCCGGCGTCGTACAGGCGGTGGCTTTCGTAGAAGCGGAAACCCCAGTTGAGCAGCGCCTGCGAATCGACGGCACGCTGTTCCTCGCTGCTGTCGCCCAGCACCACGCTGATCAGGCGCTGGTCGCCGCGTTTGGCCGAGGCCATCAGGCAGTAGCCGGCGCCGGAGTGATGGCCGGTCTTGATGCCGTCCACCGAGTTGTCGCGCCACAGCAGCAGGTTGCGGTTGGGCTGGGTGATCGGCCCGACGGTGAATTCCTTGAGGCTGTTGTACGAATACGCCTCCGGGAAATCGTGGATCAGCGCGCGGCCGAGCAGGGCCAGGTCGCGGGCCGAGGACAGGTGGCCGGGTGCGGACAGGCCGGTGGCATTGGCGAAGTGGCTGTTCTTCATGCCGATGCGCTGCGCGAAGCTGTTCATCAGCGAGGCGAAGGCCTGCTCGCTGCCGGCGACGTGTTCGGCCAGGGCGATCGCGGCGTCGTTGCCGGACTGCACCACCATGCCCTTCTCCATCTGCTCCAGCGGCGCGGTCTTGTTGACCTCGAAGCCGCTGTAGCTGCCGTCGGTGCCGGCGCCGCCGGTGCGCCAGGCGTTCTCGCTCATCATCACCGGGTCATCGGCCTTGAGCTTGCCCTTGGCGAGTTCGGCGGCGATGACGTAGCTGGTCATCACCTTGGTGATGCTGGCCGGCTCCAGTTGCGCATCGATGTTCTCGCCGGCCAGCACTTCGCCGCTGGCGGCATCCATCAGCACCCATGCCTTCGACACCTTGGGCACCGGCGCGGGCGGGATCGGCAGGTCACCGCTGGCGACGGCCGCGGGCGGCGCGGGGGTTGAAGGCGCCGGCGTCTGGGCGACGGCCAGGCCGAGGAAGGCGGTGGCGAGGGCAACGGGAACGAGCAGGGTCTGTTTCATCGGGAAGCGGTTCTCACGGGCCGGCAAGGCCGACAGGGGTTCAGGGAAAGATCATTCGCGGACGACGGCCGGCGGGCCGAAGCCCAGGCCGGCGATGCGCGAGGCCAGCGGCGACACCGCGCTCTCGGCCAGCGGGCCGACGCGCAGGCGCCAGATGCGCTTGCCGCCGACGGTGGCGTCCTGCAGGCGCGCGCCGGGCACGCCGGCATCGCGCAGCATGGCCAGCGCGCGCGCGGCATTGTCCGGGCTGGCGAAGCTGGCGACCTGCAGCTGCACGCCGCCGGCCTGCATCGCCACGGCCGGGGCCGGGGCGGCGGCGACCGGGGTGGCAGGCTGCGGCTGCACCATCGCGCCGGTGTTCGACGCGGCCAACGGCGCGGCCTCGATCGCCGGCGGGGTCTGCGCCGGGACGTGCTGCGGCTGTGGATCGGGCGTGCCGGGCCTGCCGGTCGCCACGCGCACGCGGCGCGCGCGCATCCACGCATCGAATTCGTCGGCGCTCATCGCCTTGCCGTTCTGCAGCATGTCGAAGCGGTATTCGCCGCCCGACTTGCCGGCATCGGCCAGGGCCACGCCCTGCGGCAGGTTGCTGCTCGCCACCTGGCCGGCCAATGCGGCTTCGGCGCGCGGGTCGCGCTTCGCGGTCTGCGCGGCGGCCACCATCTCGCCGACCTGCGCCTGCTCGCCGGGCGTCAACGCGCGCACTTCGACATTGGCCGTGCCGCGCTCGCGATAGCCAAGCTTCACCGCGGCGGCGTAGCTCAGGTCGATCAGGCGGTCGGAATGGAACGGCCCGCGATCATTGACGCGCACCACCACCGACTTGCCGTTGTCCAGGTTGGTCACCCGCGCGAAGCTCGGCAACGGCAGGGTGCGGTGCGCGGCGGTGAAGGCGTACATGTCGTACACCTCCTGGTTGGAGGTGCGGCGGCCATGGAACTTGTTGCCGTAGTACGAGGCCCGGCCGCGTTCGACATAGCCCTTCGGCTGCGCCATCACCGTGTACGACTTGCCGAGCACGCTGTACGGCGAGCGGTTGCCGTAGCGCGACATCGGCTCGGCGCGGACATCCGGCTCGGGGATGGCATCGACGTTGGGGATGTAGTCCGGCACGGTGTCGGCCACGCCCGGCGCGTACAGGCCGCCGGCCTTGTAATCGCCCCGCTTCGACATGTCTTCCTGCGCCGGCGCGTAGGGCGAGGTCTTGCGCGGCTCGGCGGCGGGACGCGCGGCATGGGCGCCGGCATCCACCCGCTTCGGTGCTTCGGCGGAGGCGGTCTTCTTCGGCGTGGTGCCGCAGGCGGCGAGCGCCAGGACCAGGGCTGCCAGGGGCAGCAGCCGGCCCGGGCTCATCGTGCGTCGGCCCCGGCGCGGATCGCCTGGGCGAGCTGGTGCACGGCGAGCGAATACATCGGCGAACGGTTGTAGCGGGTGATCACGAAGAAGTTGCCGTAGCCGAGCCAGTACTCACGCCCGGCATCGCCTTCGAAATTGATCACGGTCGCGCCCTCGCGCACCGGCTGGCCGCGCAGCGGGCGATAGCCCTTGGCCTCGATGGCGGCGAGCGTGTGGATCGGCTCGACGGTCTCCGGCGTCCACTCCGGCAGGTTGGGATCCTTCTCGGCACGCGCGACCACCGGCTGGCCGCGCTGCCAGCCATGCACCACGAAATAGTTGGCGATGGAGGCGAACACGTCCGGCTTGTGGGTCAGCAGGTCGCGGCGGCCGTCGCCATCGCCATCCTTCGCCCACAGGCGGTAGCTGGACGGCATGAACTGGCCCATGCCCATCGCGCCGGCATAGCTGCCCTTTAGCTGGGTGATGTCGAGCTGCGGCTCGGCCTTGCCGAGCGCGAACAGCTGCGCCAGCTCGCCGGCGAAGAACGGTGCGCGCTTCGGGTAGCCGAAGGCCAGCGTGTAGAGCGCGTCGAGCACCTTGTAGCTGCCCATGTTGCGGCCGAACTGCGTTTCCACGCCGATGATCGCGACGATGTATTCCGCCGGCACGCCGGTTTCGGCACTGACCTTGTCCAGCGCCGCGCGGTTCTCGCGGTAGAACGCCACGCCGCCGTTGATGCGGGCGTCGTTGAGGAAGATCGGGCGGTAATCCTTCCACGGCCGCACCGCTTCGGCGGGCCGGGAGATGATGTCGACGATGCGCTGCTGGAACTGCGCCTGCGCCAACACGCCGCGGATGTAGTTGGGGTCGATGCCGTAGGTCCGCGCGGTGTAGTCGACGAAGGCGGCCTGGCGCTGTGCCAGCGGGATAGCCGGATCGGTCACCGAAGGCGGCGCCACCGGGCGTTCGGCCGGCTGCGACGGCAACGCGATGCCGGCGCGTGGCGGCGGCACCGGAGCCTGCGGGCTGCCCGGCGTGGCGGGCGGGGGCGCCTTGGTCGCGCAGGCGGCCAGGACGATCATCAATGCGAGGGGGAATGAGCGTCGAATCATCGCCGCGAGGTTAGCACGCAGGCGCAAGGCTGCCGAACCGCGGATTCAGCATCGGGCCGCGTTTTCCGCCTCAATTCTTCACGCCGCGGCGCCCGTGCGCGCCCGCCGACATCACCAGCCCCATGCCCGCCAGCAGCGCCACCGCCGAGGTGCCGCCGTAGGAGATGAAGGGCATCGGCACACCCACCACCGGCAGCAGACCGGAGATCATCGCGCCATTCACCATGACGTAGGCGAACAGCGACAGGCCCAGGGTTCCGGCGATGATCCGCGAATAGCCGTCGCGCGCCTCGGCGGCAATCCACAGGCAGCGGCCGACCACGAACAGATAGAGCGCCAGCACCACCGCCACCCCGGTCCAGCCGAATTCCTCGGACAGCACCGAGAACGCGAAATCGGTGGTGTGCTCGGGCAGGTAGTCCAGGTGCGACTGGCTGCCCTGCCCCCAGCCCTTGCCGAACCAGCCGCCGGAACCGATGGCGATCTTCGACTGCATCAGGTTCCAGCCTTCGCCCAGCGGATCGTTTTCCGGGTTGAGGAAGGTCAGGATGCGGCCCTTCTGGTAGGGCCGGAGCAGCCAGAACCACGCCACCGGCGCGATCGCCACCACGCCGGCAAACGCCGCGCCGAACCAGCCCCACGGCAGCCCGACCAGGAACAGCGCGAAGGCGCCCGTCGCCAGCACCAGCATCGCGGTGCCGAAATCCTTCTGCAGCAGGATCAGCCCGACCGGCAGCGCGATCAGCGCGATCGCCCCCATCACCGTGGGGATGCGCGGCGGCAGCACGCGGCGGTCCAGGTACCAGGCCAGCATCATCGGCAGGCACAGCTTGAGCAGTTCGGAAGGCTGGAAGTAGAAGACGCCCAGGTTTATCCAGTGGCCGCCGTGCTTGCCGGTGCCGATGAACAGCACCGCCACCAGCGGCAGCAACGAAGCGACATAGGCATACGGCGACACCGCGCGCAGCACCTGCGGCGTGACCCGCGACAGCGCCCACATCGCCACCAGTCCAATCGCGAAACGCGCGCCCTGCCGCAGCACGAACCCCATGCTGTCGCCGCCGGCGCTGTACTGCACCACCAGGCTCACCGTCATCAACGCGGCGAGCGCCGCCAGCAGCGGCACGTCCACCGTGCGCAGGATGCGCAGCACCAGTTCGGACAGCCAGCGCAGCAGCGGGTTCATCGATGTGGCTCCGCCTGCGTGGCCGGCGCGGGAGCCTGTGCAGTGGGAAGGGTGGATGTGGCTTCGGTCGGCGGCGTTGTGACCGGCGGTTGCCGCGAGGCCGGGATACTGGCGTCGCGCACCACCTCCGGCAGCACGCCTTCGGGCAGCTTGCCGTCGATCCACGCGTCGAGGATGGTGCGCGCGATCGGCGCCGCGGTGGACGCACCGTAGCCGCCGCCTTCCACCGCCACGGCCACGGCGATGGTCGGGTCGTGGGCCGGCGCATAGGCGATGAACAGCGCGCGGTGGCGCAGGTGCATCGGCAGGCTCTTGGGATTGACCGCCGCGTGGCCACGCCGGCTCACCACCTGCGCGGTGCCGGTCTTGCTGGCGATCAGGTAGTCCAGCCCATGGCGGATGTTGGTGGCGGTCCCCGGCCCGTGCACGGTGGCGATCATGCCTTCGCGCACCGCGTCCAGATGGGGCTGGCTCTGGCTGATCCGCTTCGCCGCCGGTTGCGGCATCACCACCCACGGCGCCTCGAAGCCCTGCCGGGTGTCCTTGACCAGATGCGGGCGGCGCAGCCAGCCGCCGTTGCCGAGCGCGGCGGTGGCCTGCACCAGCTGCAGCGGCGTCACCTTCCAGAAGCCCTGGCCGATGCCGCTGATCGCGGTATCGCCGGGATACCAGCGGCCCTGCTTCGGCGCGTTCTTCGCCTTCCACGCCGGCGACGGCAGGATGCCGCCAATCTCGCCCGACAGGTCCACGCCGGTCGGCCTGCCGAAGCCGTACAGGTCCATGTAGTGATCGAATTTCTCGATCCCCATGTCCAGCGCCAGCTTGTAGTAATAGGTGTTGACCGACTCGTAGATCGACTTGCGCAGGTCGGTCCAGCCGTGGCCGCCGCGATGCGAATCGCCGTAGCCGCGCTTCTGCCCGCCGATGTAGAACATGCCGGTCGACAGCGTCTTGTCCGATGCCGTGCGCGTGCCGCTGTCGAGCCCGGCCAGGCCCAGGATCGGCTTGATGGTCGAACCCGGCGCAACACCGCCCAGCACCGCGCGGTTGAACTGCGGCCGCGACGGGTTGTCGTTCAGCGCCTTGTAGTCGGCGTGCGAGATGCCGTTGACGAACAGGTTGGGGTCGTAGCTGGGCAGGCTGACCATGGCCAGGATCTCGCCGGTGCGCGGGTCCACCGCCACCGCCGTGCCTTCCAGCGTGCCGAAGGCGGCGACCATCGCCCGCTGCAGGTCCACGTCGATCGACAGCCGCAGGTCGGTTCCGGGCGTCGCCGGCACCACGCCCAGCGTGCGGATGGCGCGGCCGTCGGAATTGGTCTCGATGCGCTCGTAGCCCACCTTGCCGCGCAGCGCGTCTTCGTAATAACGCTCCAGCCCGGTCTTGCCGATGTGGCTGAAGGCGGCGGCGGTCTCGTCCAGCCGCTCGCGATCCTTGGCATCCACCCGCCCCACGTAGCCGACGATGTGCGCGAACAGGTCGCCGTAGGGATACACGCGGCTGAAATACGGCACCAGGTCGACGCCGGGATACTTCCAGCGGTCCACCGCGAAGCGCGCGATCTCCTCGTCGGTCAGCCGCAGCTTGAGCGTGATGGGGCGATGCCGGCGCGCCGACTTGCGTGCCTCGGCGAAAGCTTCCAGGTCCTCCGGCGTGAACGCGACGATGGCGGAAATGCGCCTGACCACCTCGTCGATGTCCGCCACGCGGTCGGGCGTGACATCGAGCCGGAACGCCGGGATGTTGTCGGCCAGGATCCGGCCCTTGCGGTCATAGATGACGCCGCGCCCCGGCACGATCGGCCGCGGCTTGATCCGGTTGGCCTCGGCCTGCGCGGCGAAGCGTGCGTGCTGCAGCACCTGCAGGCGGAAATACCAGCCGGCCAGCCCGAGCAGGCAGATCGCCACGATGACGAACCCGAGCACCGCGCGGCGGCGGAACTGCTCCACCTCCAGCGCGCGCTGCTTGACCAGCCGGCGGCCGTTGCGACGCCACATCGCCTAGGCCCGGCCGTGGCCGTGGCGCAGCGCATCCAGCACCAGGAACACCGGGCCCCACATCAGCGCGCCGGCCAGCGGCGACAGCCAGTAGGCGGCCGGCCCCTGCGGCGCATTGACCAGCGCATGCACCACCGCGGACACGATGCGGTCGTTGAGCAGCAGCGCACCGATCACCAGCGCCTGCTGCCAGGTCGGGAAGAACCGCAGCCGGGTGCGGAAGCGGTCCAGGATGAAGGCGAGGATGACCATCCGCAGCGCCTGTTCGCCGAGGATCGCGCCGGAGGCGAAATCCGCCAGCAGCCCGCAGAAGAACGCGAAACCGAGGCCGGCGCGCTCCGGCGTTTCCAGCACCCAGTAGGCCATCACCAGCGCCAGCCCATAGGGCCGCAGCGGCGAGATCGCCGTCGGCAGCGGCAGCAGCGCCAGCAGGATCGCCAGCACCACGCTGGCCAGCATCCAGCCGTAGCCGGTCTGTCCGCGCTTCATCGGCGGGTCTCCGGCTGGGCGGAGACAGGCGTGGCGTTGGCCGGTGCCGGGGTGGCGGGGGATGTCGATGCGGCGGCAGGCGACGCGTTCGCCGGGCTCGTCGTCGGCGTGCTTGTCCGGGCAGCTTGCGTTGAAGGCGGAAGCCTCGGCCCCGACGCCATCGGCGGCGGGCCGGCGGTTGCGGCCTGCGGCGATGCACCCGCCGAAGCCGGCGAAGCCGATGCCGCGCCACCCGCCCCCGAAGGCACTTCCACCCCGCCCGTCGTGGCCGGGGTCACCGCGCGCACCTCGCGCAGCAGCAGCACTTCGCGGCCGCGATCAAGTCCGGCCGCCGGCAGCAGCGCGCCGACCAGGAAGGCGCGGCTGTCATCGGGTTCCAGCGACTGCACGGTGCCGACCTGGAAGCCCGGCGGGAAACGCCCGCCCAGCCCGGAGGTCTGTACCACGTCGCCGACGCGGATATCCGCCGTGCGCGGGATGTTGCCCAGCGAGATGCCGTCGCCGTGGCCATAGGCCACCAGCCGCACGCCGCTGCGCGCGACTTCGACCGGCACCGCGTGATCCGGATCGGTCAGCAGCAGCACGGTGGAGGTGCCGGGCTGGACCTCGATCACCTGCCCGAGCAGGCCGCCGGCATCCAGCACCATCTGGCCCATGCGCACGCCTTGGCGGCTGCCGGCATCCAGCACTAGGCGCTGCCGGGTCGGATCCAGGTCGATGTCGAGGATCGGCGCCAGCTGCACATCCAGCCGCCCCTGTTCGGCCACGCCGAGCAGGGCCTTGAGCCGCGTGTTCTCGGCGGATGCCGCCTGCAGCCGCGCCACCTGCGCGCCGGAGACCAGCAGCGCGTTGCGCAGCACGCGGTTGTCGTGCGCCAGCTGGTTGCGGGTCACCGCGTCGCTGCGCACTTTCTCGCCGAGGCGCGCGGGCATGCCGGCGGCTTCCCACAGCGGCTGCACCAGCAGGTTGCCGGTCTGGCGCAGCTGCGCCACCCAGCCCAGCCGGTGGTCAAGGAAGATCAGCGCCACCGACAGCGCCAGGTAGCCCAGCAGGCGCAGGCTGCCGGCGATGTCCTGCGGGCGGGAAGCGGCGGAACCTGCGTAGGGGGGCACGATGTCGGTCTTGTCCGGGCGCGGCGGGTGGAGTGCGTGGAAGGTAGCGCGATGCGACCTCCCCAAGGCCGCGCGGCCCGCTCATCGCGGGCTGGTGGAGCATCAGTCGTGGGCGAAGAACTCGTTGCCGTGCTTGTCGAGCAGCTCCAGCGCACGGCCGCCGCCACGGGCGACGCAGGTCAGCGGGTCGTCGGCGACCATCACGTGCAGGCCGGTGTGCTCGGAGAGCATGCGGTCCAGGTCACGCAGCAGCGCACCGCCACCGGTCAGCACGATGCCGCGCTCGGCGACGTCGGCGGAGAGTTCCGGCGGCGTCTGCTCCAGCGTCTGGCGCACGCCGGCGACGATCTGCGCCAGCGGCTCGCGCAGGGCTTCGAGCACTTCGTTGGAATTGATGGTGATCATCTTCGGCACGCCCTCGGCCAGGTTGCGGCCGGAGATTTCCATCTCGCGCACCTGCTGCTGCGGGTAGGCGTTGCCGATCTCCATCTTGATGCGCTCGGCGGTCGCCTCGCCGATCAGCATGCCGTGGTGGCGGCGCACGTAATTGATGATGGATTCGTCGAAGCGGTCGCCACCGACGCGCACCGACTGCGAGTAGACGATGCCGTTGAGCGCGATCACTGCGACCTCGGTGGTGCCGCCGCCGATGTCGACCACCATCGAGCCACGCGCCTCGGTCACCGGCATGCCGGCACCGATCGCCGCGGCCATCGGCTCCTCGATCAGCGAGACATCACGCGCGCCGGCTTCGAGCGCGGATTCCTTGATCGCGCGCTGCTCCACCTGGGTGGAGCCGCAGGGCACGCAGATCAGCACGCGCGGGCTGGGCTTGAGGAAGCGGCTCTTGTGCACCTTCTTGATGAAGTACTTGAGCATTTCCTCGGTATAGGTGAAGTCGGCGATGACGCCATCCTTCATCGGCCGGATGGTGGTGATGTTGCCCGGCGTGCGGCCGAGCATCTGCTTGGCTTCGGCCCCCACCGCCGCCACCGAGCGCGCCGCGCCCGAGATCCGGTCCTGCCGCACCGCCACCACCGAAGGCTCGTTCAGGACGATGCCCTGCCCGCGCACGTAGATCAGGGTGTTGGCCGTGCCCAGGTCGATAGACAGGTCGTTGGAGAACATGCCGCGCAGCTTCTTGAACATCGTTCGGGGGGCTCGTCTTGGGGGGAGTGGCGAAGCACGCCAGTCTAGCGAAAAACCGCTGGGCCAGCGTTCCGGAATCGTTATTTTCCGGGGCCTGCGTGCCTTCACGGGCCCCTGCCGGTACCCTATGCCGGTTCCCGACGAGCAACCTCCATGTCCGCACTGATCTGTGGTTCCCTAGCCTACGACACCATCATGGTCTTCCCGGACCAGTTCAAGAACCACATCCTGCCGGACAAGGTGCACATCCTGAACGTGTCGTTCCTGGTGCCGAGGATGCGCCGCGAGTTCGGCGGCTGCGCCGGCAACATCGCCTACAACCTGCACCTGCTCGGCGGCAAGCCGCTGCCGATGGCGACCGTGGGCCAGGACTTCGGGCCGTACCGCGCGCATTTCGACGCGCTCGGCATCCCGCTGACCTATGTGAAGGAACTGACCGACAGCTACACGCCGCAGGCCTTCATCACCACCGACCACGACAACAACCAGATCACCGCCTTCCACCCCGGCGCGATGGGCGAAAGCCACCAGAACCACGTGCGTGATACCGAGGGCGTGACGCTGGGCATCGTCGCCCCGGACGGCCGCGAGGGCATGCTGCAGAACGCCCGCGAATTCCACGAGGCCGGCATCCCCTTCATCTTCGATCCGGGCCAGGCGATGCCGCTGTTCAACGGCGAGGAATTCCGCGAATTCGTGCGGCTGGCCGATTACGTGATCACCAACGACTACGAATCCAGCCTGCTGCAGGAACGCACCGGCTGGAGCGAGCGCGAGATCGCCCGCCAGGTGAAGGCCTTCATCGTCACCCGTGGGCCGAAGGGCTGCGACATCTTCCACGACGGCATCAGCGTGAACGTGCCGCCGGCGCAGGAAGAAGCGGTGGTGGACCCGACCGGCTGCGGCGACGCCTTCCGCGCCGGCCTGATCTACGGGCTGGAGAACGGCCACGACTGGCCGACCATCGGCCGCATCGGCAACCTGATGGGCGCGTTGAAAGTGAGCCACCACGGCACCCAGAACCAGCGCTTCACCTTCGAGGAATTCAACCGCGAGTTCGAGCGGCAGTTCGGTTACGCGCTGTAAGCACCACCATCACAACGACGACAATCCACAGGGGGAAACATGCGTCCGATCCAGGAACTGCTCACCGACGAGCAGGATGAAAATGCTGTCCGCAAGATCCTGCCGAAGGTCAACGAACTGCTGACCCGAGACGAGGTGGTCGAATACATGGCAGTGCAGAAGAAGCTGGTGGTGAACCTGTCGCCGGATGCCATCGTGCTGACCAACCGCCGCTTCATCCTGGTGCAGCCGAAGATGCTCGGCATGAGCTTCGTCGATTTCCCGTGGCGCGAAGTCGACAACGTGCACATGAGCGAGCAGATGGTCGGTGCGACCATCACCTGCAAGACCACGACCGGCAAGTTCGTGTCGCTTGACAGCATCCCCAAGCGCCAGGCGCGGCGCATCTACGCCTATGCACAGCAGGTCGAGGAGCAGGCCTATGAGAAGCGCCAGCAGGTCGAGCTTGAGAAACTGCGCGCCTCCGCCGGTGGCGTGGTGCTGCACGCACCCTCTGCCGCAGCACCTCCGGTGCCACCGCCAATCGCCGCAGCGCCGGTGGCCGACGATCCGATGCAGGTGCTGGGCAAGCTCAAACAACTGCTCGATGCCGGCCTGATTTCGCAGGACGAGTTCGATGCGAAAAAGACGGATGTGCTGGCGCGACTCTGAAACAGAGGACGCACCGCGCACTGGATCTCCGCCTAGTGATGCAAACGAAAACGCCGGCAACCGCCGGCGTTTTCTTTGATGCAGGTCGAAACCGAACTATTTCCACTTCGGCAACTTGCCCGGATCCAGCCCGCCGCTCTCGAACGTGGCTATGCGGGTGCCCGACGGCTTCACCGGGAACTCGATCGACACTTCCTGCGCGGACTTGAAGATGCGCCAGAGCGCGGCTTCGTCCTCGATGAACATGGCGATGGCTTCGTCGGTCTTCGGGCGCGAGCCGGCCAGCGTGCGCGGCTTGCCATCGACCTTCAGTTTCAGTCTGCAGCCGCCGTAGCAGTTGAAGTCGCCGCGCTGCATGACCAGGTAGGCGCTGCGGCCCCACTCGGGATGGTCGCGGAAGATCAGCTGCACGGTGCTGCGCCCTTCGGCCATGTCGATGCGCTCCTTCGACATGATCGCCGCGCTCAGCTGCCGGCCCTTGCCGGCCGGCACGCTCTGGTAGTCCCACAGGTTCTTCAGCCGGCGCTCGGCGCGGGCAGACTTGGCCTGGTTGTCCACTTCGGCGTACTGCGGGGCGATCGCCGCGGCGGCCTGCGTGCCGGGGTAGCGGCTGCGCAGTTCATCCGCCTGCGACAGCGCCAGCTCCCAGTTCTTCGCCGCCAGCGCCTCGTCGAAGTTGCGCTTCAACGGGGCGGCGGCGGCTTCCTGCTGCGCGGCCTGCGCGGCCGCGGCCGCCTGCGGGTCTTCTTCTTTCTTGCAGGCGGACAGCGCGGCCAGCAAGGCCAGCGGCAGCAGGAGGCGCTTCATCACTTCTTCCCGTCGCCCGCTTCGGCCTTGGCGATCGCTTCCTCCACCGAGCCGGTGGTGATCGGGTGGTAGGCCGGCTTGGCCTTGGCGAACACCTGCTTGGCGAAGGCCAGGCCGTCCGGCGTTTTCACCAGCGCGCCGTAGATCGGCATGATCAGCTTGCGGCGGCCGACGCGCTCCAGGAACTTGGCGATCTCCGGACGCGCATCGGTGTAGCCGCTGCGCACGGTGAGCGGGTACCAGCGCATGGCGATCTCGCCGTTCGGCGTGCCGGTGAAGTGGTAGGCGTCATCCAGCTGCTTGAGCTGCTCGGCCGGCAGCGTGTCCGGCAGGCCTTCGATGAAATGCACCCATTCCTGCGTGGACCACTTATCGGTCAGCGAAGCCGCCGGCAGCGTGTTGGTGCCGGCCCATGCGGTGCGCGCGGTATCGACCACCGAGAACGGACGCGACTGCACCTGCGGCGCGAACGCCGGCACGCCGGGCTTGTAGACCCATTCCTCGATCTGGGCCATCGTCGCCTTGCCCGGATTCTTGTCGACCAGGTTGGCCTTGATGTAGTCGAGGAACTGCTGCGTGGTGATCGACTGGAAGGCGAAGTGGTCGAAGTAGCCCTTCAGGAACGGGTCGAAGGTCTCGCGGCCATAGGTCTGCTCCAGCCACTGCAGCATCCACGCGCCCTTGGTGTAGACGGTGGACGAGGACGAACCATCCGGGTCGGCCAACTCGCCCGGCTTGAGCGCCATGACCTGCAGCTTGGGATCGAGCGTCTCGTATTCCTTCTTCAGCTCGTCGCGGTCGATGACGTGCTCCATGTCGGCCATGTCCTGGCCGTACATCGCCTCGGTGATGCGGCCCTGCACGTAGGTGGTGAAGCCCTCGTTCAACCACGCGTCGCGGTCGGTGGCGAAGGTGACCAGATTGCCGGACCAGCTGTGCGCGAGCTCATGCGCGATCAGCGAGACCAGCGACTTGTCGCCCACGATCACCGTCGGCGTGGCGAAGGTCAGGCGCGGGTTCTCCATGCCGCCATAGGGGAAGGACGGCGGCAGCACCAGCATGTCGTAGCGATCCCAGCGGTAGGGGCCATACAGCTTCTCGGTGGTGGCGATCATCTTCTCGGTGTCTTCGAATTCCTTGTTCGCCTTGTCCACCATCGACGGCTCGGCCCACACGCCGCTGCGCGCGCTCACCGGCTTGAACACCAGGTCTCCGGCTGCGATGGCGAGCAGGTAGGACGGGATCGGCTGCGGCATCTTGAAGGTGTAGTCGCCGTCACGCACGGCGGCCGGATCGTTGTCGGCGCTCATCAGCACCATCACGTCCTTCGGGCTGGTGACGTGCGCGGTGTAGGTGAAGCGGATCTGCGGCGTGTCCTGCAGCGGCACCCAGCTGCGCGCGTGGATCTGCTGCGACTGGCTGAACATGAAGGGCGTCTTCTTGCCCTCGGTCATCGAAGGCTCCAGCCACTGCAGGCCCGAGGCGTTCGGCGAGGTGCGATAGGTGACGCGCACCTTGCCCGGGCGCTCCGGGGTTTCGATGGTGAGCTTGGTGCCGAGCACCTTGTCGGCAGCCGGTGCCAGCGCGAACTTCAGCGGCTGCCACTGGCCGTTGACCTCGCCTTCGGCCTTTTCGATGGTCAGGTCGCGGGTGTCGAGGACCAGCTGGGTCGCGGCCTTGTCGATCCAGTCGAGCGTGTAGGTCGCGGTGCCGGCCAATTCCTTCTTGGCGAAGTCGACGTTGAGGTCGAGGGCGAGATCCTTGGTGCGCACCTTCCCGGGTTCGGCATAGGAATGTTCATCGATGACCTGCGTCGGCCCGGCGGCGGCCGGCGCGGGCGCGCTGGCGGCGGGCTGGGCCGGGGCGTTGGCGGCCTCCGGTTTCGGGCAGCCGGCCAGCAGGGCGGCGGCGATGGAGAGCATGAGCACGGAATGGCGCATGGAGCGGTCTCGACGAAGGGGAAAGGCCCGAGTTTAGCCGCGTCGCCGCAACCGGGGTGGACCGTGCCCATGCGTCCCCCCACTTACGGCACGGGCCAATCGGGCGCGCGTAGCAGATGCTGTGCGCCGAACCACCGCCGGCATTTCCATGACCACGCGCCCCGCCCGCACCCTGCTCGCCCTCGCGCTCGCCTTGGCCTGCGCCCTGCCCGCCGCAGCCGCCGAGGAAGCGGGCACGCAACTCCCCGTCCACGACATCCCGCGCATCGGCGGCGACATCACCATTGACGGCGTGCTGGACGATGCCGCGTGGTCGCAGGCGCAGGTCGTGGATATCGCTTTCGAGGTCTCGCCCGGCGACAACATCCCCGCCCCGCAGAAGACCACGGTGCGCGTGGGCCACGACGAGCACGCGCTCTACGTCGCCTTCCACGCCGAGGACACCGACCCTTCGCGCATCCGCGCCTACCTGCGCGACCGCGACAGCGCGTTCAACGACGACTGGGTCGGCATGTTCATGGACACCTTCGACGACCAGCGCCGCGCCTACGAGTTCTTCGTCAACCCGCTCGGCGTGCAGATGGACCTGATCAAGGACGAGACCAACGGCGGTAACGAGGATTCCAGCTGGGACGGGCTGTGGACCAGCGCCGGGCGCATCACCGACACCGGCTACGACGTCGAGATCCGCATCCCCTTCTCCACCCTGCGTTTCCGCAACGTGGAAGGCATGCAGCGCTGGGGCATCGGCTTCTTCCGCAACTACCCGCGCGACAAGCGCCACCAGCTGATGTCGAACCGGGTCAAGCGCGGCGGCAACTGCCTGACCTGCACGCTGGAGAAATACCAGGGCATGGCCGGCGTGCAGCAGGGCCGCAACTTGGAGGTCGTGCCGAGCCTGACCGTGGGCCGGTCGGAGACGCGCAGCGCCGCCGGCCAACCGTGGCGCAACGACGGCTTCAAGGTCGAACCCGGCCTCGACGTGTCCTGGGCGCCTTCGCCCAACATGACGCTCAACGCGACGATCAATCCCGACTTCTCGCAGGTCGAATCCGACCAGGCGCAGCTCGACCTCAACCAGAGTTTCGCGCTGTATTTCGATGAGAAGCGGCCGTTCTTCATGGAAGGCTCGGACTACTTCAACACGCCGCTGCAGGTGCTCTACACGCGGCAGATCGCCGACCCCGATGCCGGTCTGCGCGTCACCGGCCGCAGCGGTTCCGGCGCCTACGGTGCGCTGGTCGCGCGTGATGCCGTCACCCAGCTGCTCCTGCCGGGCGCGCTCGGCTCCGGCTTCACCGTGCTCGACCAGCCGGTCAACGTGGCGGTCGGCCGCTACCGCCACAACCTCAACGACCAGACCACGGTCGGCGTGATCGGCACCTTCCGCCACGGCGACCATTATTCGAATGATGTCGTCGGCGTCGATGGCCGCTGGCAGACCGGCCACCACACCGTGTCCACGCAGCTGCTCAGCAGCCAGTCCGAATACCCGAGCGTGCTCGGCTTGGCCGACGACAGTCCGTCGGGCAAGGCGATGCGCGCCTACTACGGCTACAACGACCGCAACTGGTCGTTCAACAGCTGGCATGAGCGCATCGATCCCGGCTTCCGCGCCGACCTCGGCTTCATCGGCCAGGTCGGCTACCGCAAGTCGCTGGTCGGCGGCGGCCGCAACTGGTTCCGCGACGGCAAGCCGTTCAACCGCTTCAACCTCTACGCCGACTGGGACATCACCCATCGCGCCGACGGCCAGCTGCTGGAAAACGAGTTCGAGACCAGCTTCAATGTACGCGGCCCGCTGCAGAGCGATTTCAGCCTGATCGGCATGAGCCGAGAGCGCTTCTGGAACGGCGTGATGTTCGACGAGGCCTACGTCGCCTTAAACGGCAGCTTCCGTCCGCGCGGCGGCATGCTGTTCGGCGTGTACGCGCGCAGCGGCACCCAGATCGACCTCACCGCCACCCGTCGCGGGCGCGGCAACGCCATCGAGACCTGGGGCGATGTGGACATCGGACGCCGCCTCAACCTCAACTGGTCGCTGAGCCGCCAGCAGCTGGACCGCGATGGCGGCACCGCCTTCAGCGCATCACTGGCCGACGTGCGCCTGGGTTGGCAGATCGACCCGCGCCAGCGCATCCGCCTGGCCCTGCAGGGCAACCGCATCGACCGCGACCCGCTGCTCTACACGCGCCCGGTCAACGCCCACTCGCGCAGTACCGCCGCGCAGCTGATCTATTCGTACAAGGTCAATCCGCGCACCGCGTTCTACGCCGGCACTTCGTTCGGCGCCTTCATGGACGATGCGAACCCCGAGCTGTTCAACAACAGCCGCAGCCTGTTCCTGAAGTTCAGCTACGCCTGGCAGCCGCAGTTCTGAGCCAAGCGGTGATGGCGGATGCGGCGGGACAGCCGCGCCGCCCGCTCAGGCCTTGTAGCCGGTGTGGATGGCGACGATACCGGCGCTGAGGTTGCGATAGCCGGCCCGCGCGAAGCCCGCCGCCTGCATCATCGCCTTCAGTTGTTCCTGCGGCGGATGCTTGCGGATCGACTCGGCGAGGTACTGGTAGCTGTCGGCATCGTTGGCGAACAGCTTGCCGAGCTTCGGCAGCACCTTGAAGCTGTGGAAGTCGTAGACCGGCTTGAACCAGGCGGCGGTGACTTCGGAAAATTCCAGCACCCGCGCCTGCCCACCCACCTTCAGCACGCGATGCATCTCGCGCAACGCAGCCTCCTTGTCGGTGACGTTGCGCAGGCCGAAGGCGATCGTGACCAGGTCGAAGCTGGCATCCGGGAACGGCAGCTTCTCGGCGTTGCACTGCACGTACTCGAAGCCGCGCACGTTGCCGCGGTCGGTCATGCGGTCGCGGCCGACCTTCAGCATCGACACGTTGATGTCGCCCAACAGCAGCTCGCCCTTCTCACCGACGCGATCCTTGAGCAGCGCGGCGATGTCGCCGGTGCCGCCGGCCAGGTCCAGCACGCGGTCACCCGGCTTCACCTGCGCGGTGGCGACGAAGTAGCGCTTCCAGACCCGGTGGATGCCGAGCGACATCAGGTCGTTCATCAGGTCGTAGCTGGAGGCGACCGAGGTGAAGACCTCGCCGACGAGTTTCTGCTTGTCGCCCGTGGGCACGTCGCGGAAACCGAAGTGGGTGGTGTCGGAGCGGTTCGGGTCGGATGCGTTCATGGCGGGATTATCGCATCGGGGCGAGTCAGAGGATGTACCGGCTCAGGTCCGGGTCCTGCACCAGCTGGCCCAGGTGCGCATCGACGTAGGCCGCATCGATCACCACCTCGCCACCCTTGTCGGGCGCTTCGAAGCTCAGGGTGTCGAGCAGTCGCTCCAGCACCGTGTGCAGGCGACGCGCGCCGATGTTCTCCTGGCGTTCGTTGACCAGCGCGGCGATCTCCGCAAGGCGGTCCACGGCATCATCGGCAAAGCGCAGCGTCACGCCTTCGGTGGCGAGCAGGTCCACGTACTGCCGCGTCAGCGCGGCCTTCGGTTCGGTCAGGATGCGCACGAAATCCTCCTTGCGCAGCGCACTCAACTCCACGCGGATCGGGAAGCGGCCCTGCATCTCGGGGATCAGGTCGCTCGGCTTGGCCAGATGGAACGCACCGCTGGCGATGAACAGGATGTGGTCGGTCTTCACCGGCCCGTACTTGGTGCTGACCGTCGAGCCCTCGACCAGCGGCAGCAGGTCGCGCTGCACGCCTTCGCGGCTGACATCCGCGCCCATGCCTTCGCTGCGCTTGGCGACCTTGTCGATCTCGTCGATGAAGACGATGCCGTGCTGTTCGCAGGCTTCGATCGCCGCATTGCGCACTTCGTCCTCGTTGACCAGCTTGCCGGCCTCCTCTTCGATCAGCAGCATGCGCGCGGCTTTGACCGTGAGCTTCTTCGCCTGCGTCTTGCCGCCTCCGAGCTGCGAGAACATCGAGCGCAGCTGCTGGCCCATCTCCTCCATACCGGGCGGCGCCATGATGTCGACGTTGCCCATCGACACCGATGTCTCGATCTCGATTTCGCGGTGATCCAGCTCGCCCGCGCGCAGCTGCTGGCGGAACTTGCGGCGGGTATCACCTTCCACCTTCTCCACCTTCGAGGGCTCGTCCTTCGTCGCCTCGTCGATGTTGAAGCCGAAGCTGGTCGCCTGCCGTTGCGGCAGCAGCGCATCGAGGATGCGGTCTTCGGCGCGTTCCTCGGCCTGCGTGCGCACGCGCTGCTTGGCCTGCGCGCGATACAGCTTGACCGCGGTATCGGCCAGGTCACGGATGATCTGCTCGACGTCCTTGCCGACGTAGCCGACCTCGGTGAAGCGCGTGGCTTCCACCTTCACGAACGGCGCGTTGGCGAGCGTGGCCAGCCGTCGCGCGATCTCGGTCTTGCCGACGCCGGTTGGGCCGATCATCAGGATGTTCTTGGGCGTGACTTCGCGGCGCATCTCATCGTCGAGCTGCATGCGGCGCCAGCGGTTGCGCAGCGCGATGGCGACCGCGCGCTTGGCATCGCCCTGGCCGACGATGTGGCGGTCGAGCTCGGCGACGATCTCGCGTGGCGTCATGGAGGCGGAGGAATTGTCGATGTGGGTTTTCATGGGGATTTTTGTTTGCCTGTTTCCGATGGCGGTCCGTGCAGGCCCGTGGCCCGGCGCGACACGCCGTGAATCCATCCATGGAGGCTCTCAACGCGGCATCCATGCCGCGTAAGGTCGCGCCGACCCACAGGCCTCCACGACCTGAATCATTCGATACGACTCAGAGCTCTTCCACCACGATGTTGCGGTTGGTGTAGATGCAGACATCGCCGGCGATGTTGAGCGACTCCACCGCGATGTCGCGCGCGGAGAGTCCGGTGTGCTTGAGCAGCCCGCGCGCGGCCGACAGCGCGTACATGCCACCGGACCCGATGGCGATCAGTCCGTCTTCCGGCTCGATCACGTCACCGGTGCCGCTGATGATCAGCGAAGCATCCTTGTCGGCCACCGCGAGCAGCGCCTCCAGCTTGCCGAAGCGGCGTTCGGTGCGCCAATCCTTCGCCATCTCCACGGCCGCGCGGGTGAGCTGGCCATGCTTCTGCAACTTGGCTTCGAACAGCTCGAACAGGGTGAACGCATCCGCCGCGGCACCGGCGAAACCGGCCAGCACCTGGCCGTTCTCGCCCAGGCGCCGTACCTTGCGCGCGTTCGACTTCATCACCGTGTGGCCGAGTGTGACCTGGCCGTCGCCGGCGATCACCACCTGTCCGTTGCGGCGCACCGACACGATGGTGGTGGCGTGGAAAACATTGGGATTCTGGCTGGGGTCCATGCGGCCTCCGGGTTGAATTCCAGAGATGGGGCTGGTGCGTGGCTGTTCAAGCCCGCCTCGTCCCTTCACGCCCTGCTTCCATGGCATCTGGATGCTGGCGGCATGCAGATCAAAGCGCTTTCACCTGCACTCGCCGCCCTGCTGATGACGGCCTGCGCCTCATCCGGCATCGCAGAGGGTCAATACGATGCGGCTTCGCCCCGCCATGTCGCCGCGCGTGCAGGCGCGGAGGCCGAAACCCGCACGCAGCTGGACGCGATGACGCCGACCGGCACGCTGCTCGGAGAATCCCGCTACGACGCCTGCTTCGAATACCAGCGCAACTGGAAGATCCAGGACCCGAACCGCATCGAATGCCACCTGCACCTGAGCCGCGCGGTGGCCGTGCCAAATGTCGTCGAAGGCATCCGCGAAGCGAAACGTCGTTTCGCCGCCGCCGGCTGCCCCAACGATGCCGCCTTCGATGACAGCCTCCGCTACTACACCGAGGCCAATGGCAGCGACGGCAATGCGCACTACAAGCGCAACACCGACCTGCCGCAGGTGCCGTTCGACTGCGGCGACAAACGCGTGCAGGCGCAGCTGATCAACCCCGCCGCCGACATGATGGAACAGGACCTGGCCAACATCGACGCGATGGTTGGCGCACGGCGCGTGGCGCTGGTCGAACAGCAGGGTTACGACGCGAACGAAGTCGCCGCCGCGCGCGGCACGCAGGCACCGCTGGTGGTGCTGGTGGCGATTGACCGGACGTATTTCAGCGAGCGTTGGTAGGCCTGGCGTCGAAGCCGTGCACATCCGGCTTGCACGCTTCGTCGATCGTTGATCCTGCATAACGAAAAAAGCGGCCATCGGCCGCTTCTTTCTTCAACATCAATACGCCGGTGTGGCGAGGGATGCGTCCTCACGCCCCCAGCGGATTCGGCTTGTCGCCGACGATGCCCCAAGTCTTGTTGGCACGCGCCACGTCCTTGGCGGTGAGCTTGCCGTCTTCGGCCAGCGCATGCACCGCGGCCTGGGCGATGTGGAAGCGGTCCACCTCGAAGTGGCGGCGCAGGTTGGCGCGGGTGTCGGAGCGGCCAAAGCCATCGGTGCCCAGCGCGACGTAGCGCATCGGCACGAACTCGCGGACCTGGTTGGCGAAGGCGCGCACGTAGTCGGTGGCGGCGATGGCCGGACCGGTGCGGCCATCGAGCAGGCCGGTGACATAGGGCACTCGCTTCTGCTTGGCTTCCGGGTTGAGGCGGTTGAAGCGCACGGCATCCTCGCCTTCGCGCGCGAGTTCGGTGAAGCTCGGGCAGCTCCAGATGTCGGACTTGATGCCGAATTCCGCATCCAGCAGATCCGCCGCCGCGATCGCCTCGCGCAGGATCACGCCACTGCCCATCAGCTGCACGCGCAGCTCGCCCTTCTTCGGCTTGCCGGCATCGCTGAGCAGGTACATGCCCTTGATGATGCCCTCGGCGCTGCCTTCCGGCATGTCGGGGTGGGCGTAGTTCTCGTTCATCAGCGTGAGGTACCAGTACTCGTCGCGCTGTTCGGTCAGCATGCGCTGCATGCCGTGCTGCAGCAGCGTGACCACTTCGTAATGGAAGGTCGGATCGTAGCTGCGGCAGTTGGGGATCAGGCTGGACTGGATCTGGCTCTGGCCGTCCTCGTGCTGCAGGCCTTCGCCGTTGAGCGTGGTGCGGCCCGCCGTCGCGCCCAGCAGGAAGCCGCGCGCGCGCATGTCCGCCGCCTGCCACGCCGCATCGCCGACGCGCTGGAAGCCGAACATCGAGTAGTAGATGTAGAACGGCAGCATCTGCAGGTCATTGGTGCTGTAGCTGGTGGCCGCCGCCATCCACGAGGCGAACGCGCCGGCCTCGGTGATGCCTTCCTCCAGCACCTGGCCCGCCGCGTCTTCGCGGTAGAACATCAGCTGGTCGGCATCCACCGGCTTGTACTTCTGGCCCTGCGGCGCATAGATGCCGAGCTGGCGGAACAGGCCTTCCATGCCGAAGGTGCGCGCCTCGTCGGCGACGATCGGCACGCAGCGCGGGCCCACCTGCTTGTCGCGCAGCACGATCGACAGCGCCTGCACGAAGGCCATGGTGGTGCTGATCTCGCGCTCGCCGGTGGACTTGGTCAGGCGCTCGAAGGCCTCGGGCTTCGGCACTTCCAGCGATTCCTTCGACTTCTGCCGGCGCTGCGGCAGGAAGCCGCCGAGCGCGTTGCGGCGCTCGAGCATGTACTGCACTTCCGGCGAATCCTTGCCGGGATGCAGGAAGGGGATCGCGCCGTCGGCCAGCGCTTCGTCCGGGATATCGAGCTTGAAGCGCTCGCGGAAGATGCGCACCGAGTCGTCATCGAGCTTCTTGGTCTGGTGGGTCGGATTGAGCGCCTCGCCGGCGCTGCCCATGCCGTAGCCCTTGACCGTCTTGGCAAGGATGACCGTCGGCATGCCGGTGGTCTTCACCGCCGCGTCGTAGGCGGCATACACCTTGTGCGGGTCGTGGCCGCCGCGGTTGAGGCGCCAGATGTCCTCGTCGCTCATGTTGGCGACCAGCGCGGCGGTCTCGGGATATTTGCCGAAGAAATGCTCGCGCGTGTACGCACCGCCGAAGGCCTTGCAGTTCTGGTATTCGCCGTCGACGGTTTCCATCATCAGCTTCTTCAGCATGCCGTCGCGGTCCTGCGCCAGCAGCGGATCCCAGTAGCTGCCCCAGACCAGCTTGATGACGTTCCAGCCGGCGCCGCGGAAGTTGCCTTCCAGCTCCTGGATGATCTTGCCGTTGCCGCGCACCGGGCCATCGAGGCGCTGCAGGTTGCAGTTGATGACGAAGACCAGGTTGTCGAGGCCGTAGCGGCCGGCGACCGAGATCGCGCCGAGGCTTTCCGGTTCGTCGGTCTCGCCGTCGCCGAGGAAGCACCAGACCTTGCGGTCGGTCTTCGGCATCAGGCCGCGCGCCTCCAGGTACTTCCAGTGGCGCGCCTGGTAGATGGCGGCCAGCGGGCCGAGGCCCATCGACACGGTCGGCGTCTGCCAGAAATCCGGCATCAGCCATGGGTGCGGATACGAACTGATCCCCTTGCGGTCGACTTCCATGCGGAAGTGATCGAGCTGGGATTCGCTGATGCGGCCTTCCATGAAGGCGCGGGCGTAGATGCCCGGCGAGCTGTGGCCCTGGATGTAGAGCAGGTCACCCGGGTGATTTTCCGAAGGCGCCCGCCAGAAGTGGTTGAAGCCGACGTCGTAGAGCGTGGCCGATGACGCGAAGCTGGCGATGTGGCCGCCCAGGTCGCCCGGCTTGCGGTTGGCGCGGACCACCATCGCCATGGCGTTCCAGCGGATCATCGAGCGGATCCGCCACTCCATGTGCGCATCGCCCGGCGACTTCGGCTCCAGGTGCGCGGGGATGGTGTTGATGTATTCGGTGGTCGGCGCGAACGGCAGGTGGGCACCGGCGCGGCGGGTCAGTTCGACCATGCCTTCCAGCAGCTGGTGGGCGCGCTCCGGACCCTGCACGTCGATCACCGCCTTGATCGATTCGACCCACTCGCGGGTTTCGGCCGGGTCGTTGTCGTTCTGCAGGATTTCGTTGAGCCAGTTCATGGGCGCCGCCATCGGTTTCGTCGTGATGGCCGGGAGTCTAGCAAGCGCTGGCAGACGCCTCCGTACGGAATTATCTTTTTATCCGGCGGATATTCCTACGGTGCGATCTGGCCGGCTTCGTAGGCACGCAACCGCGCCAGCTGGCGGGCCGCATCGGGATGCGCCAGCCCCTTGCGGCTGCCGAGCCACGCCCACTTGGCGGCCCATCCGGGTTTGCGCAGCAGGTAGAGCCAGCGATCGTTGATGCGTTCGGGCGCGAGCACGTGCAGGTTGCGGTCGTTGCTGGACAGGCGCAGCCCCAGCCGCTCGGCCACCACCTCCAGGCTGCGGCGGGTGAAGAAGCCGATGTGCTGCCCTGCTTCCGGCGCCAGGTAATGCCAGCCCATCAACTTGGCGGGATCGGCCGGCTGCAACTCGGTGGAGATCAGCAGGCGCGGCGCCCGCCGGTGCAGGCGTTCGAACTCCGCCATCGGCTCTTCCAGGTGCTCGACCAGCTCGAAGGCGGTGAGCAGGTCGAAGCGGGATTCAGCATCGGCCTCGAAACCGCGCGCCAGCAGGTTTTCGCAGTACTCATCCGACCACCAGGCATCGTGCCCGCGGTCGCGCAGCAGGCGGACGAACAGGCCGCTGCCGCCGCCGTGGTCCAGCACCGTGCGCACATCGCGGAAACTGCTGCCCAGCAACGCGCAGGTGGCATCGCGCAGCCACAGGTTGCGCAACACGATGCCGGTGTCGAGCGCGGTGATCGCCTTGGAATACGCCTCTTCCAGCCAGTGCGGTGACTCCACCCAGGCATAGCCGCATGCGCCGCAGCGCAGGTAGCGCGCGTCATGGCGGCCGAGGATGCGCTGCCGCCCGCATTCGCTGGCGGGCGCTTCACAGATCTTGCAGGCGGTCATCGCGCGCTCCCTTTCGAAGCCGGTTCCAGCAGCGGCAGCAAGGCGGCCTTCAGGCGCTGCGGAAAGCCGGCGTGGTTGTCGAGATACCAGCTGCGTGCGTCGCCACCCATCGCCTCGACGTCGGCATCGCTCATCGCCAGTGTGTGGGCGATGGTCGCTTCCATCGCCGACTCGTCGAAGTAGTACGTCGTGGCCAGTTGCTGCGTGCCGGTGCGCGAAGCCGCGACAAGCAGCCCGCGCCCGGCTTCGACCAGCTCGTTCATCGGGGCCGCATCGGTGGTGATGGCGAGCGCGCCGACACTCATCGCCTCCACCAGGTAATGCCCGAAGCCCTCGGTCTCCGACGGGCACAGGTGGAAGCGGTGTCGGTTCTGCAGCACGCGCAACGCCGCGTCATCCAGATAATCGAGGTGGTAGTCGATGTTGGCGGCATCCACCACCGGCGCCGGATTGCGGCGGTTCTGCACGATGGTCAGGCGCGGCCATTCCGGATGCCGCTGCCAGAGCGACGCCAGCGCGGCGGTGCCCTTGTTGCTGCTGCGGCCGGCGAGGTGGAAGAAGCTGCGCTCGCGCGGCACCGACGCATCCATCCGGTCCTCGCTGGTGAACCCGATCGGGGCCACCGGCCGGCCCAGCCCGGCGAAGATCGCCTCGGCGTGGCGCGTCTTGGTCAGCACCCGGTCGATGCCGGACAGGGCCGCGACATCGCTAGCCTGGCACCACTCCGGGTTGGGCACGAAGCACTGCAGGCGCGCGCTGCCGAATTCCTCCGGGCGCACGTGTTCCAGCATCAGGGACACGTCATGCCGCGGCGCGAGCCCCACAAGCGCACGCAGCGCATGGCGCATCCGCACCAGCGGCGGCCGCAGCCATTTGCGCAGCTTGCCGCGCCCGATCGCGGTGAGGGTGACATCGAAACCGGCCTGGCGCAGCCCGTCTTCCAGCAAGGCCATGTCGCGCGACAGCCCCACGCCGTTGTTCCAGGCGATGACGTTGGCGCGCGGCCGCGACACCGGCGTGGTCATCCCTCAGCCACGCTGCCGGGCGGCACGCAGCTGCGCGTCCACCGCCGCGATCGCGGTCATGTTGACCACGCGCCGCGAGGTGGAGGCCGTGGTCAGGATGTGCGCCGGCTTGTCCAGGCCCATCAGGATCGGGCCGATGGCGACACCGCCGGTCGCCACCCGGATCAGGTTGTAGCCGATGTTGGCGGCGTCCAGGTTGGGCATGACCATCAGGTTGGCGCGACCCTTGAGCGTGGTGGCGGGGAAGATGCGCTTGCGCAGTTCCTCGTCCCAGGCGGTGTCGGCCATCATCTCGCCGTCCATCTCCAGCTTCGGCACCTTGGCCGCGATGATCTCGCGGGCCTTTCGCATCTTCATCGCCGAGGCATCCATGTGGCTGCCGTAGTTGCTGTGCGAGAGCAGCGCGACCTTCGGCTCGATGCCGAACAGCTTGAGCCGCCAGCTGGCCTGCAGCGCGGACTGCGCGATCTGCTCCGGCGACGGATCCACCTGCACATGGGTGTCGGTGAAGAACCAGGTGCCATGGTCGTTGATCACGCCGGTCATGGTCGCGGTGCCGGTCACGCCGGGTTCGAAATCGAACACGCTCAGCAGGTAGCCGAGCTTCTTGTGGAAGCGCCCGACCAGCCCGCAGATCAGCGCGTCGGCTTCGCCGCGTTCGACCATCAGCGCGGCGACCAGCGTCGGCCGCGAGCGGATCAGGTTCTTCGCCGCATCCTCGGTGATGCCCTTGCGCTGGTTGCGCGCGTGATAGGCCTGCCAGTAGTCGTCGAAGCGCGGATCGGCCTGGATGTTGACCAGTTCGAAATCCACGCCGGGCCGCATCCGCAATGCGAGCTTGGCGATGCGCCGCTCGATCACCTCCGGCCGGCCGATGAGCACCGGGAACGCCAGCCGCTCGTCGATCACCGTCTGCACGGCGCGCAGCACGGTGTACTCCTCGCCTTCGGCATAGACCACGCGCTTGATGTCGGCACGGGCGCGTTCGTATACCGGCTTCATCATCAGCCCGGTCTTGTGGACGAACTGGCCGAGCTTCTCCTCGTAGGCGCGCATGTCCTCGATCGGCCGCGCGGCCACGCCGGATTCCATCGCCGCACGCGCCACCGCCGGCGCGATCACGGTGATCAGGCGCGGGTCGAACGGGCGCGGGATCAGGTATTCGGGGCCGAAGCGCGGGATCTCGTTGCCGTAGGCGTTGCCGAGATCGCTGGCTTCCATCCGCGCCAGCTCGGCGATGGCGCGCACGCAGGCGAGCTTCATCGCCTCGTTGATCTCGCGCGCACCGACATCGAGCGCGCCACGGAAGATGTAGGGGAAGCAGAGCGCGTTGTTGACCTGGTTCGGATAGTCGCTGCGGCCGGTGGCGATGATCGCGTCCGGGCGCACCGCCTTGGCGTCCTCCGGCAGGATTTCCGGATAGGGATTCGCCAGCGCCAGGATGACCGGCTTCTCGGCCATCGTCGCGACCATCTCGGCCTTGAGGATGCCGCCCGCCGACAGGCCGAGGAACACGTCCGCGCCTTCCATGATCTCGGCCAGCTCGCGCTTGTTGGTCTCGCGCGCGTAACGGCGCTTGTCGGGGTCCAGGTCGTCGCGGCCGCTGTGGATCACGCCGCCGCGGTCGAAGGCGATGATGTTCTCCGGCTTCATGCCCAGCGCCACCAGCATGTCCAGGCAGGCGATGCCCGCCGCGCCGGCGCCGGTGGTGGCCAGCTTCACCTCTGCGATGTCCTTGCCCGCCACTTCCAGCGCGTTGAGCACCGCCGCGCCGACGATGATCGCGGTGCCGTGCTGGTCGTCGTGGAAGACCGGGATGTTCATCCGCTCGCGCAGCTTGCGCTCGACGATGAAGCACTCCGGCGCCTTGATGTCTTCCAGGTTGATGCCGCCGAAGGTCGGCTCCATCGCCGCGATGATCTCGACCAGCTTGTCCGGGTCGCGTTCCTGCAGTTCGATGTCGAAGACGTCAATGCCGGCGAACTTCTTGAACAGCACGCCCTTGCCTTCCATCACCGGCTTGCCGGCCAGCGGGCCGATGTCGCCCAGGCCCAGCACCGCCGTGCCGTTGGTGATCACCGCCACCAGGTTGCCGCGCGCGGTCATCTCGCTGGCGGCATTGGGGTCCTCGACGATCGCCTCGCAGGCGTAGGCCACGCCCGGCGAATAGGCCAGTGACAGGTCGCGCTGGGTCACCATCGGCTTGGTCGCGCTGACCTGGATCTTGCCCGGCGGATGGTGCCGGTGGTACTCGAGGGCGGCTTTCTTCAGGTCATCCTGCGGCATTGCGCACGTTCCGTGGAACCGGGGCGTTCAATTGTAGCCCCGGCACCCACGCGGCTGATCCACGTCAAGGGCCCGCCCGGATGCGCGGCCTAAGCTGGAAAACCCCGCCCCGTGATCGTGATGAACGCAACCAGCGACCCGCAGTCCACCGTGCCGGACTACACCCCCTATCCCTTCGACGCCCGCGGTATCGCCCGCCGCTTCCGCCACTCCGCCATCTTCGGCGCCCTGGGCGCGCTGCAACCCGGCGAGGCGATGCGCTTCGTCAACGATCACGATCCGCTGCCGCTGCTCGACCAGATGCGCGAGCGCTTCGGCGAGCGCGTCGAAGTGGTCTACCAGCACCGCGAACCCGGCGCGATCATCATCGACTTCATCGTCCGGGCCGCGTGATGGCCTTCCCCGCCTGGTTCGAAAACGCGCCTGCGATGCGCCTGCATGACGGCCTGGCCGAACTGCTCGGCGCCCCCGCCGACGGCATCCTCGATTACCGCTATCCCGATGCGGTGCGGCTGGCCGGCCATTCCTGCCCCACGGTCGCGGGCGCCTATCTCGCCGCCTGCGCGGGGCTCAAGGCCCTGTATGGCGATGCGATGCCCGAGCGTGGCCAGATCGCCGTGACCCTGCCCGATGCCGAGGATGCCGGCGTGACCGGGGTGATCGGCCAGGTGATGACGCTGGTCACCGGCGCCGCGGCGGCCAACGGATTCCACGGCCTCGGCGGCGACCACGTGCGCGCCGGCCTGTTGCGCTATGGCGATGCCGGGGTGAAGGGCGTGCGGATGCAGCGCCGCGACACCGGCGCGATGGTGGAAGTGGATGTCGATGCCTCGACCATCCAGGGCCATCCGAAACAGCGCATGCTGCTGGCCGCCATCGTCCAGGGCCAGGCCGACGATGCCCAGCGGCGCGAATTCGGCGAACTCTGGCAGGACCGCGTGCGCCGCCTGCTCACCGTGCATGCGGATGATCCGGCGGTGGTGACCGTGCGGCGCATCGCCTGAGTGATGGACGACCCCAAGCGCCCCGAATCCGGCAGCCGCTTCACCGACGCGCACGGCATCCGCGCCACGCTCGACGGCATCAAGCCCAACGCCGACAACCAGCGCGACGATGCCGCGCCCAAACCGCCGTGGCTGCGTGTCAAGCTGCCGAGCGGCGCCGCCTACGAGGACGTGCTCGACATCGTCCGTTCGCACCAGCTCAGCACGGTCTGCGCGGAATCCAAATGCCCCAACATCGCCGAATGCTGGGGGCGCGGCACCGCCACGCTGATGCTGATGGGCTCGGTGTGTACGCGCGCCTGCCGCTTCTGCTCGGTCAATACCGGCAATCCCAACGGCTGGCTCGACCCGCTGGAGCCGCTGAAAGTGGCCGATGCGGTCGCGTTGATGGGCCTGAAATACGTGGTGCTGACCTCGGTCGACCGCGATGACCTGCCCGATGGCGGCGCCGGCCATTACGCCGCCTGCATCCAGGCCATCCACCAGCGCTGCCGGGATACCGCGGTCGAAGCGCTGACGCCCGATTTCGCCGGCAACACCGCGTGCGTGGCCACCGTGCTCGATGCCGGGCTGGACACCTTCGCGCAGAACATAGAAACGGTGGAACGCCTGACCCACGAAGTGCGCGACCCGCGCGCCGGCTACCGGCAGACGCTGGACGTGCTCGCCTTCGCCAAACGGCACGCGCCGCAAACGATCACCAAGACCAGCCTGATGCTGGGGCTGGGCGAAACCGATGCGGAAATCGAACAGGCGATGGACGACATCCGCGCGGCGGACGTGGATGTCATCACCTTCGGCCAATACATGCGGCCCACGCGCAACCACCTGCCGGTGCAGCGCTTCGTGACGCCGGAGGAATTCGCGCGTTACCGCGACCTGGGCCTGGCGCGCGGCTTCATGGAGGTGGTGTCGGGGCCGCTGGTGCGTTCCAGCTATCGCGCCGAACGCGTCAGGGAGCGCAACAACGCCGGCCTGTAGGCAGGCCGCTCAGACGTCGTGCAGCACCAGCTGGTCGGAGATCTGGTCGAGGCGGATGCGGTTGGCGAACAGCGAGAACGCCAGCATCCCGGCCAGCCCGTTGGCACGGGCGGCCCAGCGCGGCAGCCAGCGCGGCGGGCTGAGCACGCCGGCATCGAACAGCGGCTCGAAGCGCTGCACGTCCTCGATGGTCATCTTGCCGGCGAACAGCAGGCGGCACAGGCGCAGCCGGTCCTGCCGCAGCGACCAGCGGAAGAAGGTGTGCACGCCGACCAGCCCGCGCAGGTAGACGGTGTCCTTGGTGAACGCCGCGCCGCCGGTCGTCGGCACGCCCCGGAACACCCGCTGCGCCGAGGCGAAGCTCTCGGTCTCGCTCTGCCCGCCGGTCTCCATGAAGTAGCGGAAGATCTCGACGAAATCGGCGCCTTCCAGCGCGCGCGCGACCGCCTCGATGCGCAGGCTCACCCGCTTCATCCGTTCGATGTCGGTGGAACCGGTGATCTGCTCGGCGAAAGTGGCCAGGCCTTCCTGCGTCGCGGTGGTGCGCGGCGACGGCAGCTCCATGCTCTTCAGCACCGGCTGCAGCCGGCCGTTCAACGCGGTCAGCGAATGCACGAAGGCCTCGTGCTGCAGCAGCTGGTCGCGGTCGTAGTCGGTGAAGCTGGCGCCCTGGCGCAGGCGGATGCGGGTCGCGCCGGCCGCCGCCTTGGCGATCATCTCCGGGTCCAGCTCCACGGTGATCATGCGCTGGTCGAAGAAGTCATCCAGCGCCTGCTGCAACTGCAACTGCAGCGCGGTGGCCGAGATCGGCACGGTCTCCGCCGGCGACAGCAGCTCGTGGTCCAGTTCGCTGGCGATGGTGATGAAGTGCCGCGCCGCCTCGCGGGTGGTCGGGCCGTCACCGGGCAGGCATTCGTCGGGCCTGCCGTAGAGGCGGATCGAATGTGCGGCGACTTCGTTGGTGCCGAGCGATTCCAGCATCTGCGCGGCCACATACCAGCTGCGCGCGGACTCGACCAGATACAGGCCGAGCGGATGCGCCGGGTCGGCGGCCCGCGCCACTTCGTCCAGCTCGCGGCGGGCGTCGGAGAAATCGTGTTTCGGGTAGTCGATGACCGGGTTCTGCGGATTGCCGGCACGCCAGCCTTCCAGGAACGGCTGCTGGAAGCGCGCCGGCCAGCTCATCAGGCTGAGGATGCGCAGGGACCGCGCGGCCTTGACCATGCGCGCGTCCAGCTCGGCGTAGCGGGCGATGTCGCTGCTGTCGCCCATCAATGCCGACCGTACTTGTCATCCAGCCGGCGATGCAAGGCGCGCGTCTGCACCTTGGCCTCGCCCTTCCTGGCCTGCCGCGCTTCCAGCACCTGCGCCGCGGCGGCCAGTTCGTCGCGCAGTTTCAGGTAGTTGGCGAAGCGGCCGGCATCCAGTTCGCCGCGCTCCACCGCCTCGCGCAACGCGCAGCCGGGTTCCTTCTCGTGGCGGCAGTCGCGGAAGCGGCATTGCGCGGCCAGCGTCTCCACGTCGGCGAAGGCGGCGGCATCGAGCTGCTCCTCGCCGGTGGGCTTGAGTTCGCGCATCCCCGGCGTGTCGATCAGACACGCCCCCTGCGGCAGCGGAATCAGTGCGCGATGGGTGGTGGTGTGACGACCGCGCGCATCGTGTTCGCGCACCGCCGCCGTCTTCATCTTCTGCGTGCCGAGCAGGGTATTGCTGAGCGTGGATTTGCCCGCGCCGGACGAGCCCACCAGCACCACCGTGCGCCCCGCGCCCAGCCACGGATCGAGCGCGGGCACGCTGTCGGGTTCACGCGCGTTGACGCTGCGCACCGCGATGCCCTGTTCGGCGAGGAAGGCGAGCGTGGCGACCGCGCCCGGCGCATCCAGCGCGATGTCCTGCTTGGTCAGCACCACCACCGGCTGCACACCGCCGCCCTGCATCAACAGCAGGTAGCGCTCGATGCGGCGCGGATTGAAGTCCGCGTCCAATCCGGTGACCACGAAGGCGGTATCGACGTTGGCGGCGATCAGCTGCTGCTTGTAATGCTCGCCGGCGGCGGCGCGCTTGATCACCGACAACCGCGGCAGCAGCGCAACGATCCGCCACTTGCCGGACTCGCCTTCCACCAGCACCCAGTCACCGACCGCCGCGCGTTCGGACGGGTCGCAGCGCGGGCGCATCCAGTCGGGAAGCGACTCGGCCGGTTCCGCCTCGTCCATCGACTGCGCCACCACATAGCCGGAGCGGTGCTGCTCGACCACCCGCGCCGGGCGGGCATCGGGGAAGGTGGCGAAGACGGCTTCCCAACCCGCCGGCCAGGCTTGGCGCGCCGGCCAGCCAATCCGCTCCAGGGCGGTGATGTCGAAGTTCAAGCGGCGCGGGCATGGGCGGTCATGCCCGGATTCTAATGAAGTGACTGCCGCCGCGCGGCGTGAATGCGCGCTTTGCGCTACGCTCGCGGCTCGTTTTTCCATGCCCGCATCGCCATGTCATCGCCCAGCCTCGCCACCCGCCACCGCCTGTCCGAAGTCCGTTACGAAATCCGCGGGGAACTGGCCCGACGCGCACGCGAACTGGAAATGCAGGGCCGCACGCTGATCAAGCTCAATATCGGCAACCCGGGCGCGTTCGGTTTCCGGGCGCCGGAGCACCTGCAACGCGCCATCGCCGACCGCATCGACGCCACCGATCCCTACACCCACCAGCAGGGCCTGCCGGACGCGCGCGAAGCCATCGCCGAATTCCATCGCGAACGTGGCACGCCGAACGCTTCGCCGGAGCGCGTGTTCGTCGGCAACGGCGTCAGCGAACTGATCGACATCGCACTCCGCGCCCTGCTCAATCCCGGCGACGAAGTGCTGCTGCCTTCGCCCGACTACCCGCTGTGGTCGGCCGCCACCATCCTCAACGATGGACGCCCGGTCTATTACCAGTGCCGCCCGGAAAACGGCTTCCTGCCCGACCCGGAGGAAATCGAGAAACTGGTCTCAAGCCGCACCCGCGCCCTGGTGCTGATCAACCCCAACAACCCGACCGGCGCCAGCTATCCGCGCGAACTGCTGGAGCGCATCGTCGCCATCGCCCGCAAGTACCGGCTGGTGCTGATGGCGGACGAGATCTACGACCACATCCTGTATGACGATGCCGTGTTCCAGCCGCTCGCGCCGCTGGCCGGCGACCTGCCCTGCCTGTCGTTCGGCGGCCTGTCCAAGGTGCATCGCGCCTGCGGCTGGCGCGTCGGCTGGGCGATGCTGTCCGGCGACCCGACGGTGATCGGCCCCTACCACCACGCACTCGACCTGCTCGGCGCGCTGCGCCTGTGCGCCAACGTGCCGGGGCAGTTCGCGATCCGCGCCGCGCTGCACGGCGGCGATACGGTCGGTGCGCTGACCGCGCCGGGCGGCCGGCTGTACGAAACGCGCCGCGCCCTGATCGAATGCTGCGAAGCCAGCCCGCACCTGTCACTGGTCGCGCCGCAGGCTGCGCTGTACGGCTTCCCGCGCGTGGTGGGCGAAGCGGCCGTCGGTTTCGACGACCACGCCTTCGCGCTGGAACTCATGGAAACCGAGGGCGTGCTGATCGTGCCGGGCTCCAGCTTCAACGTGCCCTACCGCGACCATTTCCGCGTCACCCTGCTGCCGGAAGCCGATGTGTTGCGCGATGTGTTCGCGCGCATCGACCGCGTGCTGGAACGGCGCGTCGCCGCCGCGGACCGGCAGAGCGCAAGCGCCTGACGCATCCGCGTGGTACACCCGGTGTCGCCACCACAGGAGAGGTTTCGATGACGACGCTCGGCTATCTCGCGCTCGGCGACAGCTACACCATCGGCGAAGGCGTGGACGAAGGCGGCCGCTGGCCGGTGCAGCTCGCCGCCGCGCTGCGCCAGCTGCAGGTGCCGTTGCGCGACCCGCGCATCATCGCCACCACCGGCTGGACCACCGACGAACTCGACCACGCGCTGGATGCGGCGGCGCTGACCGATCGCGCGTGGGATTTCGTGACCCTGCTGATCGGCGTCAACGACCAGTACCGGCACCGCCCGCTGCCCGAGTTCGCGACCGGCTTCGATGCGCTGTTCCACCGCGCCGAACTGCTGTCGAAGCGCGGCGCGGACGGCGTCGTGGTGCTGTCGATCCCGGACTGGGGCGTGACCCCGTTCGCGGCGAAGGAAGGCCGCGACGCCGCGCAGATCGCGCACGAACTCGACGCCTACAACGCCCACGCCCGCACGCTGTGCGAGGCGCACGGCGTGCGTTTCGTCGATGTCACCACCGCCAGCCGCACGCTCGGTGCAGGCAACGGCATGCTGGTCGATGACGGCCTGCACCCTTCCGCCACCCAGTACGCGGAATGGACGCGGCTGGCTATGCCCGCTGCCCGTGCCGCACTGGACGGCGCACGGTGAAAGCCGGAACGCGCGCCATCGCGCGCGCCTTCCTGGATCCGGCGCGTCCGTTCGACCGCTATCTCTACTACTACGCGGCGGGCAAGCTCGGCAGCGATCCGGTCTATCGCGGCACGCTGCAGGCGTTGGCCGGCAGCGACGCGCCGGTGCTCGATGTCGGCTGCGGCATCGGCCTGCTGCTGCACGCGCTGCGTGGCGACGGCCGCGACATCGGCTACCACGGCATCGACCTGGATGCGGACAAGATCGAGCGCGCCCGGCGGGCGGCATCGCGCGCGGGTCTGGTGGATGCGCGTTTCCAGGCCGTTGACATCGCCCGGGGATTGCCCGCGCACCACGGCTCCGTCGCCATCCTCGACGTGCTGCAGTACCTGCCTGCCGCCGCGCAGGAAGACGTGCTCGCCACCTGCGTGCGTATGCTGGCGCCCGGCGCGCGGCTGGTCATCCGCACCGGCCTGCGCGATGAAGGCGCCCGCAGCCGCTTCACCCGCATCGCCGATTTTTTCGGCCACCACGCCGGCTGGATGAAAGCCACGCCGAAGCACTTCCCGACGCGTGACTGGTTCGAGTCGCAGCTGGCGGCGACGGGCCTGCAATCAAGCTTCACGCCGCTGTATGGCCGCACGCCGTTCAACAACTGGCTGGTGGTCGCCGAACACCGCAGCGCCGGCTGAGGCCGCGCTTCAGACCGGCGGCAGTTCCGCCCGCAGGCCGCGCGCCTCCAGAATCGCCAGCACGCGCCGCATCACTTCGACATGGCGGCCATCGGCGCCGCCCTCGTGCAGCAGGATGATCGCGCCGGGCCTCAGGTTTTTCTCGATGCGTGCCACCACCGCATCGGCCGGGCGGCCCACGCCATCGAAACCACGCACGCTCCACGCCACCCGCGCCAGGCCGAGATCGCGCAGCGGCGCGTGGACGAAGGGATTGCTCATCCCCACCACCGCGCGGAACCAGCGTGGCGGCCGACCCGCCAGCGCGGCGAGCGTGTGCTGCGCCTCGGTGATTTCGCGGCGCATCGCACGCGGGCCGAGCGCCCAGAACCAGGCCTGCGGATGGCTGTCGCTGTGGTTGCCGATGTCGTGGCCGCGGCGGACGATTTCGCGCACCAGTTGCGGGTGCTGCGCGGCACGTTGCGCGACCAGGAAGAAGGTCGCCTTGGCGGCGTGCGCATCGAGCAGGTCGAGCAGCGCGCCGGTGTCATCCGAAGGCCCGTCGTCGATGGTCAGCCAGACGCGCGGCGCCGTGCCCGGCAGCCGGTTCAGCACCGGACCGTAGAGCCGCGAGTACGGCCACAGCACGCCCCAGACCAAGAACGCATGCGTGAGCAGCATCAAAGGCAGGCCGATGCGCCATCCCCCCTGCCACCACGCCAGCGCCACCAGCAGCTGGCTGAGGATCAGCCACGCCCAGCCGCGTCGCGGATGCGTGGGTGGGCGATGGAGCGCGGCATCGTGCATCGACCGATGATGCCACGGGGTATCGGGGGTCGAGGCGTAGAATCGGCGCATCGCAAAGGCCACCGGAGTGCCGCCATGTCCCTTGATCCCGCGCTGCGCCAGCGCATCGCCGACCTGCTTGCGGCGAACCACGTCGTGTTGTTCATGAAGGGCCAGCCGGACGCGCCGCAATGCGGCTTCTCGGCGCAGGCCGCGGGCACGCTGCAGGGCCTGGGCGTGCCGTTCGCGCATGTCGATGTGCTGTCGGACCCGGAGATCCGCGAAGGCATCAAGCGCTACGGCGACTGGCCGACCATCCCGCAGCTCTACATCGGCGGCGAACTGGTCGGCGGCAGCGACATCATCTTGCAGATGGCCGGCAGCGGTGAACTGCAGCAGGTGCTGGGCCTGCCGCCGCCGGACCGCACGCCGCCGCAGGTGACGGTGACGCCCGCCGCGCAGGCCATGCTCAAGCGCGCCATCGACGATGCCGGTGGCGAGATGGTGGTGGAAATCGCCATCGACCCGAAATTCCGCACCCGCCTGCACCTGGTCCAGCCCGACGACAACGCGGTGCAGGTGGAAGCCGATGGCGTGGTCCTGCAGTTCCCGGTCGCCGACCTGCGCCGCGCCGATGGCCTGACGCTGGATTTCGCCGATGACGCGCGCGGCAAGGGCCTCATCATCGACAACCCGAACGCGCCGAAGCAGGTCCGCGACATCGGCCCCGCCGAAGCCGCCGAACGCGTGCGCGCCGGCACGCTGACCTTGGTCGATGTGCGCCCGCTGGCCGAACGCGCGCAGGCCGAAGCGCCGGTGCCCTACCTGCACATGGACGACGGCATCGCCGCGCTGGAAGCCCTCGACCACGCCACGCCGATCGCCTTCCTCTGCCACGCCGGTGGCCGCAGCGCGCAGGCCGCCGAGCACTTCCGCCAACTCGGCTTCAGCCAGATTTTCAATGTGGTCGGCGGCATCCATGCCTGGTCCGACATCGACGCCTCGGTGCCGCGTTACTGAGGCCTAGAAGCCGCCGCCCGCATCCAGCCAGGCCAGTTCGTCCGGCGTGCTGCTGCGCCCGAGCGCGGCATTGCGATGCGGGAAGCGGCCGAAGCGCTCGATCACCTCGCGGTGCCTGAGCGCGTAGTCGTACATCACGGCGTCGCCGAGGGTGGCGAACAGTTCCACCGAACGATGCTGGTCGGCCATCGCCTCCGAATGCTCGAAGGGCAGGTAGAAGAAGCCGCGCAGGCCGGGCTCGCATTCGCCATCCAGCCCGGCGGCGACCGCCTCGCGCGCATGGCGACGGGCGAGGCCATCGGTGGCGAAAGCGTGTCCGCTGCCGCGCCAGATGTTGCGCGGGATCTGGTCGAGCAGCAGCAACAGCGCCAGCGCGCTGTCCGCATCCGCCATCCAATCCGCATGTTCGCCACGCGCGGCGGCGAGGTGCGCGGCTTCGAATCGCTGCCGGCATTCATCGTCGAAGGCGATGCCGCCACGGAACCATTTCGAAGGCCCGGCATCGCGCCAGAAGGTCAGGAGATCGGCGGCGGTAGGGTGCATCGGCGGGCTCCGTGGGTCCGAAGCCACCGAGTCTAGTGACAAGGGAGGGCATGACCGCCGGAGTTGCCGGGCGCCGCAAACAGGTTCTACGATCCTGATCACGCGCCTGGACGCGGCGTCAAATCAACAGGGGACCATCATGGACAACAGCTTCACCTCGCGTTTCGAACGCGGGGTTCTCTTCCGCATCGCGCGTTTCGTGGCCTTCAGCCTGTGTTTCCTGCTCTTCCTGAGCCTGGTGGGCGGCGGCCTTTACCTCGCCACCACTGCATTCGGCAAGAGCATCGAGCGCCAGACGCCGACGGAGCTGGTGGACCAGATGAGCGGTGTCAGCAAGCCCGATCCGTCGGCCCCAACCGATGGCAATGAAATCGAAGACACGCCACCGCTGCTGAAGGGCATCAAGCTGCCGGCTGATCTGCAGGAACTCTTCACCAATGCGCAGAACCAGCGCTGGCTGGCGGGACGCCTGGAGGATCTGCCCGAGGAACAGCGCCAGCAATGCATCGATGGCATGGCCGAGGCGGTGAGGATCGCGCGCGAAAAGCAGATGCAGGATGGCCCGGTCGTCGAATCGTGGATGGCCACTTGCCATGATTACGCCGCCAAGAAGACCCTCGCCGAGGCCGCTAACAAGATGACGCGCCTCTACGTGGCGGGCGCACTGGTTTCGCTGCTGATGCTTATCGCGCTCTTCAGCCTGGTCCTGGTGCTGCTGGCGATCGAACGCAACACCCGGCCTGCCCAGGCGGCCCCGTGATGAAGCCCGCATACATCGTCATTTCGCTGGGCCTTGTCGCGCTGCTGGCGGGCTGCAAGGGCGACAAGACCGACAACGCGGCCATGCCTGCAGGCTACGAGGAAGTGGATGCCGCCTTCGGCATCCGCACCGGCGGCATCGTGACCAAGGGCGGCATGTCGCAGGCGCCGGTCGTGGAATTCCGCAAGGGCGGCAGCTATGCCCTGTATCCGCTCGTGACGGACTGCCACGGCCAGGTCGAGCGCGGCAGCGGCACGCTGTTCGCCAAGGACGGAACGATCGAAGACCAGCTTCCGGCCGAATCCGGGCTCAGCCTGGCATCGCATCCGCAGTACAAGGCCGTGGTGGACCGGTTGTGCGCCTCGGTCGCGGAAGCCCGCGCACTGCCCGATCCATTCAGCCCGCGCCAGGCGATCGCCATGCTCTACGGCGACGTCGACAACAATGGCGAAGCCGCATGGCCAACCCATATCGACAACGAGGACGTGACCTTACGCGTGTCCTCGCGCGCATCGGGGGAGTTCAACGAAGGCGGCGTGCGCAAACAGTACCTGGTCATCGGCAGCCGCAACCCGGAATGCGAGGCGCATGCATGCGGGGGCGGCATCGTTGGCATGGCCAGTTTTGTGTTCGACAAGGGCAAGTGGCAACTGGAGTCGCATGAACCCCAGTTGGCGATGGCCGGGCAATACGGCACTGCACCGCCTACGGAGGCCATTACGCAATTGGCCGGCAAGGGACAACCCCCGCTGTTGCTTCTGGATGGCGCATGCTTCGGCAATGGCGGTTATTGCGAAACAAGCGGCGTCCTGATTGCGCGCGCGGGCAACCGCTTCCAACGCGCATGGGAAGGCAGCCTGTCGAACGACACGTCCGCCTCGCCGGAGTGCGAATCGCAGGGACATTGCACCCGCTGGGATGCCCGCTTCGACTTCAAACCTGCCACCGGCAAGACGCCCGCCGCCTTGGTCATGAAGCGCACGGGCGAAGAGTGGGATGAAGAGGCGGGTGGTCTGTTCACCATCGACGAGACGATCAGCTACCAACTCAATGCCGCGACCGGCGAATTGCTTGAATCCTCACGCGAGGGCGGCCGCACGCCGAAGGAGATGCCGGCAGCCTCAACCACCGAAGGCGAGGCCACGCCGACCGACCCGGGAACCAGCGAGACACCAGCCGAATCAAGCTCGATGGTGAACCGGGCGCGTACCTACCGCAGTGCCGCCGATGCAGCAGCAGAGGCTGCAGATGCCGCGGCCCAAGCGGCAGCGGCCGCGGCAGGTCGCTGAGGCGGTCCGGGCGTGCCGGACCCCGTTGTGGCCAACACGCTCTGCATCGTGGATTTCCTAGCCCCGACTTCCGGCAGGCTTGGCAGCCCACCCGCCAGCGGCTAGGTTGGCGCTTCCACCGGGGAAGCCGACATGCACAAGATCCTTCCAGCCGCCTGCGCGGCCCTGCTGCTGGCCGCCTGCGCCAGCACCAAGCCCGCGCCGCGCGCCGATGTCGCGGATGCACCGAAGAAGCCGCTGTTCACCGACGACCCCTACCCCAGCACCTACGCGCGCATCGCGTCCGCGCCGGTGCTGATCAGCGGCGCGACGGTGCTGACCGGCACCGGCTCGCGGCTGGACAACGCCGATGTCTTGATGCGCGAAGGCCGCATCGTCGCGGTCGGCAACGCGCTCGATGCGCCGGCTGACGCGGTGCGCGTCGATGGCCGAGGCAAGTGGGTGACGCCCGGCGTCATCGATGTCCACTCGCACCTGGGCGTGTATCCCAGCCCGGCGGCGTCCGCGCACAGCGACGGCAACGAAGCCACCTCCCCCGTCACCGCGCAGGTCTGGGCCGAGCATTCCATCTGGCCGCAGGACCCGGGCTTCGCCGCCGCGCTGGCCGGCGGCGTGACCAGCCTGCAGATCCTGCCGGGCTCGGCCAATCTCATCGGCGGCCGCGGCGTCACGATCAAGAACACCTACGCCACCACCTACCAGGCGATGAAATTCCCCGGCGCGCCCTGGGGCCTGAAGATGGCCTGCGGCGAGAATCCCAAGCGTGTCTATGGCGGCAAGGGCGGGCCCTCGACGCGGATGGGCAACATCGCCGGCTTCCGCGCCGCCTTCACCGACGCCTCCGACTACATGCGCAAACGCAAGTCCGCGCAGGACTCCAACAAGGACAGCGGCGGCAAGCGCGACCTCAAGATGGACACGCTGGCCGGCGCGATAAACGGCGACATCCGCGTGCACATCCACTGCTACCGCGCCGACGAGATGGCGATCATGATGGACCTGGCGAAGGAGTTCGGCTTCCGCATCTCCGCCTTCCACCACGGCGTGGAGGCCTACAAGGTCGCCGACCGGCTGGCCGAAAACGGCATCTGCGGCGCGCTCTGGGCCGACTGGTGGGGCTTCAAGATGGAGTCGTTCGACGGCATCCAGGAAAACATCCTGCTGGTCGACCGGGCGAAGAACGGCTGCGCGATCGTCCACAGCGATTCCGGCGAAGGCATCCAGCGCCTCAACCAGGAGGCGGCCAAGGTGATGGCGAATGGAAGGCGCATCGGCATCGACACCCCACCTGAGCACGCGATCCGCTGGATCACCCTCAACCCGGCGCGGGCGATGGGCATCGACGCCATGACCGGCTCGCTGGAGCCCGGCAAGATGGCCGATGTGGTGATGTGGAACGGCAACCCGTTCTCCAGCTACGCGCAGGCCGAGCAGGTGTATGTGGATGGCGCGAAGCTGTACGACCGCCGCGATCCGCGCCTGCAGCCCAAGTCCGATTTCATGCTCGGCCAGGACCTGATGCAGGGAGAAGCGAAATGAGCCGTCCGATGTCGATGGGCGCCGCCCTGATGGGCCTGGTCGCCGCGCTGTCCCTCGTCGCGCCCGATGCCCAGGCGCAGGACGTGCTGATCCGCAACGCCACCGTGCACACCGCCACCGCGCGCGGCACGCTGCAGGCCGCCGACGTGCTGGTGAGGAACGGGCGCATCGCGGCGGTCGGGCCGGGCCTCGCCGCCGGCAACGCGCCGGTGGTGGATGCGCAGGGCCGGCCGCTGACGCCCGCGCTGTTCGCCGGCATCAACGATATCGGCGCGGAGGAAGTGAGCGGCGAATCCGCCACCGTCGACAGCCATGTCGCGCTCGGCAACGGCGCCAAGGACATGCAGGTGCGCCCGGAGTTCGATGTCACCGATGCCTATAACCCGGAGTCGGTGCTGATCCCGGTGGCGCGCGTCGAGGGCTACGGCTGGGCGCTGCTCGCCGCCAACCCGACCTCCGGCGGCTCCTTCATCGGTGGACAGGGCGGCGTGGTGCGTTTCGACGGCAGCCTGGATCCGATCGGCCCGCGCGTGCTGTTCGTGACGCTGGGCGCGGATGGCGCCAACCTCACCGGCGGTTCGCGTGCTGGCCAGTGGATGATCCTCGACCAGTTGATCGATGAAGTGCGCGGCCGCATCGCACCGGATTCGCAGTTCGCCCTGCTCACCCCGGCCGGCCGCGCCACGCTGGCGAAATACTTCGGCGGCGGTGGCCGCGTTGCGGTGACTGTGCAGCGCGCATCGGACATCCGCCGCCTGCTGCGCTGGGCGAAGGCGCGCAACGTGCGCATCGCCATCATCGGTGCCAGCGAGGGCTGGAAGGTCGCCCGCGACATCGCCGCCGCCCGGGTACCGGTGTTCGTCGACGAGCTGGCCAACCTCCCGGCCGACTTCGACCAGATCGGCGCGACGCTGGAAAACGCCGCCCGCCTGCGTGCCGCCGGGGTGGAGGTCGGCTTCTACATGAGCGGCGACGCCTCGCATTACGCGCGCAAGCTGCGCCAGCTGGCCGGCAACGCGGTCGCCAACGGCCTGCCCTGGGAAGACGCGCTGGCCGGACTGACCCGCGTGCCCGCGCAGGCCTTCGGCGTGGGCGGCGAGGTGGGCGCGATCGCGGTCGGCCAGCGCGCCGACCTCGCGCTGTGGACCGGCGATCCGCTCGATGTCGCCCAGACCGCCACCCAGGTGTGGATGGGCGGGCGCGCGGTGGAGATGAAGTCGCGGCAGACCGAGCTGCGCGACCGCTACCTGCACCGCCAGGAGTCGGCGCTGCCGCCCGCGTACTCGCGCTGAACAGGCACTGGCGCAACTGAGCGTTCCGCCGTGCGCTCGCGGCGGCGGGCGCTTTCGCTTACCCTTCAGGAATTCATTTGACCGCTCGGTCCGGGGGGAAGCGATGCGCATTGGCTTGGTGGTGGACGCGGGCTGCGATCTGCCGGATGAAATGATCGAGGCTGAAAACGTGGTGGTGTTGCCGATCGCGGTGCGCATCGGCGAGCACATCACCAACGACACCCGCAACTCCGATGTCACCCGGCAGTTCCTCGAAAGCGAGATCGCCAAGGACGCGGCCGAGGCGGAGACCATCCCCTATACCGTCGAGCAGATCCGCGAGCTGTTCCTGAGCCGGCTGGTGCACGAGTACGACTACGTGTTCTGCCAGACCATCGCATCGACCCGCAGCCCGATCTACGAGCGCGCGGTGCAGGCGAGCTTCGGCATCCTCAACGACTACCACGCCATCCGCGAGGCCGGCGGCAACAAGACCCCGTTCGCGCTGCGCGTGCAGGACACCGGCAACCTGTTCTCCGGGCAGGCGCTGATCGCGTGGGACACGCTGCGCCAACGCCGCGAAGGCGAGAACCCGATGCGTATCCGCACCCGCCTTGAGCGCGTGGCCAATGCGACCCAGGGCTTCCTGATCACGCCCGACCTCTACTACGTCCGCAACCGTGGCCGCGCCAAGGGCGACCGCAGCGTGGGCCTGGTCAGCGCGATGCTCGGCACCGCGCTCGACGTCAAGCCTATCCTGCACGCCAACAAGGGCGTCACCGGCCCCGTGGCCAAGGTGCGCGGCTACGAGAACGCGGCGGAAAAGCTGTTCCAGACCCTGATGCTCAACATCCGCGGCGGACTGCTGGTCAACGCGGTCTGCCTGAGCTACGGCGGCGAGCTGGACGACATGCGCAACCTGCCGGGCTACAGCGCGCTGGTGGCGACCTGCCGCGAACACGGCGTGGAGCTGATCGAAGCGATCGCCAGCCTGACCAGCGTCATCAACATCGGCAAGGGGATGCTGGCCGCGGCCTACTGCAAGGAAGGTCCGCTGCAACTGGCCTGACGGCGCCTTCGCGGGCCCGCGCTATCCTTCCTGCATGCGGCGCCATCGGGGCGCCCACCCGCCACGGAGCAACATCCATGCGTTATTACCTGACCCTTCCCGATCCGGATAAGGCACGCGTCGGCGGCGATTTCGGCTTCCACTCGCACGGTGCCGCCGGTTTCGCCGAAGAGCTGCAGGCCGCCCTGCGCGAGGGCACGTTGTTCTCCAAGTGGCTGGCCACGCAGGACGAACCGGATGATGTCGATCCCGCGCTGGGCGCGACCGATCCCGATGCCGTCGTCACCGGCGAGATGCACGACCTGCATGTCGATCTCGAAGCGGTGACCCGCCTTTCCGGCGATGTGCTCAAGCACCGCCTGCGCCTGCTGGCCGGCTCCAACTGGCAGCTCAAGGACGTCGCCGCCGCCTGAGCGGCGCGTTCACCACGCGCTTCCCGGCAGGCGCGCAGGCTGGCGGCATCCCCCGAGCGGAGTTGCCGCCATGACCACCCTGGATACCCGGCATCGCGATGCGATGGACGATGACGCGTTCGCCTTCCCGAAGGAACGCAAGCTGCCGTTCCACGACGCTTCACACGTGCGCAATGCGGTCGCGCGCTTCGACCAGGTCGAGGATGTCAGCGATGCCGAGCGCGACACGGCATGGAAGCGCATCGAGGCCGCCGCACGCAGGCACGGCGTCACCCTCTCCGAAAGCGGCTGGCGCGAACTCGGCAAGCCGCGCGGCGAATGAAATGATCAACCGCGCAGTGCGGCCGCGTGATGCGCGATGTGCTCGCCGATGAAGCTGGCGATGAAGTAGTAACTGTGGTCGTAGCCGGCGTGGAGGCGCAGGTCGAGCGGATGCCCGTGCGCGGCGCAGGCCGCTTCCAGCAGCTCCGGCATGAGCTGGGTGGCTAGGAATTCATCGGCACCGCCCTGGTCCACCCGCAGCGGCAGCCGTTCGGCAAGGTCGCTTTCGACCAGCGCCACCGCGTCGTGTGCCTTCCATGCCTCACGGTCGTCACCGAGATAGGCGGCGAATGCCTTCTCGCCCCAAGGCGCCTGCGCGGGCGCGACGATCGGCGAGAACGCCGACACGCTGCGATAGCGACCGGCGTGGCGCATCGCCAGGGTCAAGGCACCGTGCCCGCCCATGGAATGGCCGGAGATCGCGCGCGCATCGGTGGCCGGAAACTGCGCTTCGATCAGCGCCGGCAGTTCGCGGACGATGTAGTCCTCCATGCGGAAGTGCGCGGACCACGGCGACTGCGTGGCATCGACATAGAAACCCGCGCCCTGGCCGAGGTCATAGCCCTCGGCATCGGGCATATCGGGGCCGCGCGGACTGGTGTCGGGCGCGACGATGACCACGCCATGTTCGGCGGCGAAGCGCTGCGCGCCGGCCTTGGTGATGAAGTTCTGCTCGCTGCAGGTCAGGCCGGACAGCCAGTACAGCACCGGGCATGGCGCATGTTCGGCCTGCGGCGGCAGGTAGATGCCGAAGCGCATGTCGCAATCCAGCGCGGTTGAATGATGCTTCCAGACTTCCTGCCAGCCGCCGTGACTGGCGTGGCGTTCGATGCGTTCGATCATGGCTTGAGGTTCCGTGTAGGGAGGCGCGACCTTCCGCCGGTGGCGATGCGTCTTCTCAGTAATGCACCACGCTGCGTATCGACTTGCCTTCATGCATCAGGTCGAAGGCTTCGTTGATGTCGTCCAGCGGCATGGTGTGGGTGACGAACGGCGCCAGTTCGATGTCGCCGCGCATCGCGTCTTCCACCATGCCCGGCAGCTGCGTGCGGCCCTTGACGCCGCCGAACGCGGTACCCATCCACTTGCGGCCGGTCACCAGCTGGAACGGACGCGTGGAAATTTCCTGCCCCGCGCCGGCAACACCAATAATCACCGACTGGCCCCAGCCACGATGCGCGCATTCCAGCGCCGCACGCATCACGTTGACGTTGCCGATGCATTCGAAGGAATGATCCACGCCCCAGCCGGTCATCTCGACGATCACCTGCTGCACCGGCGCATCGAAATCCTTCGGGTTGACGCAGTCGGTGGCGCCGAACTGCTTGGCCATCTCGAACTTCGACGGGTTGGTGTCGATGGCGATGATGCGGCCGGCCTTGGCCTGGCGCGCGCCCTGGATCACCGCCAGCCCGATGCCACCGAGGCCGAACACCGCGACCGAATCCCCTTCCTGCACCTTCGCCGTGTTGTGCACCGCGCCGATGCCGGTGGTCACGCCGCAGCCGAGCAGGCAGACGTGCTCCGGGTTGGCATCGGGGTTGACCTTGGCCAGCGAGACCTCGGCGACCACCGTGTATTCGCTGAAGGTGCTGCAGCCCATGTAGTGGAACAGCGGCGCGCCGTTGTGCGAGAAGCGCGTCGTGCCGTCCGGCATCACGCCCTTGCCCTGCGTCGCGCGCACGGCGGTGCACAGGTTGGTCTTGCCGGACTTGCAGAACAGGCACTCGCCGCACTCGGCGGTGTAGAGCGGGATGACGTGGTCGCCCGGCTTCACGCTGGTCACGCCCTCGCCCACATCGACCACGATGCCCGCGCCTTCGTGGCCGAGCACGACCGGGAACAGGCCTTCCGGATCATCGCCGGACAGCGTGAACGCGTCGGTGTGGCAGACGCCGGTATGGGTGATGCGCACGCGAACTTCGCCGGCTTTCGGCGGCGCGACGTCGATCTCGACGATCTCCAGCGGCTGGCCGGCGGCGAAGGCGACGGCGGCGCGTGATTTGAGGGTCTTGCCGGTGGTGTCGGTCATGGCGGGTCCTTGCGTCATTTCAGATAGGAACGGATCAGGTCGGAGGCTTCGGCGATGGCGGCGTCCATCCGCGCATCGGCCGCGATACCCGGCGCCGGCAGGAAGGTCTCGCGCAGATGGCCTTCCAGCACATCGCGCATCAAGCCGTTGACACCACCGCGCATCGCCGCGAGCTGCTGCAGCACCTCACCGCAGGTCGCGCCCTCGGCGATCACCCGCTCCAGCGACTCGGCCTGGCCACGGATCTTGCGCAGCCGGGTGATCGCCTTCTTCCGGTCTTCGGGACTCTGCGGCACCGCCACCTCCAAATACTGGGGGGGAGTATATGGAGGACGCGTATGGAAGTCACGCCGCGAAGCGGTCGCGCGGGCTTCATCAGGAATATGGGGTGCAGGCGTCGCGACGCCTGCCGGATTCAGTACGCGAACTCGCGGAACACGCGGTCGATGTCGCCCTTCCACTCGCCGTGGAACAGCGCCAGTTTGCGGTCGGCGGCGGTCTGCCCGCTCTCGGCCATCTCGATGAGTTCGTTGAGGAAGGCGGATTCGTCCTGCCCGCTCGCATTGCGGCAGGCGCGGCGCTGCAGGCCGGCCACGGAGATCTTCAACGCCTCGACCGCCAGCTCGCGCACGGTCGCGCCACGGAACGGCAGCTTCAACGCATGCTTCGGCACGCCGTCGCGCAGGGCGTGGCGTTCTTCCAGGGTGAAGTCGCGGACCAGGTCCCAGGCGGCGTCGAGCGCGGCATCGTCATACAGCAGGCCGACCCAGAACGCCGGCAGCGCGCAGATGCGGCCCCACGGGCCGGAATCGGCGCCGCGCATCTCCAGGTACTTCTTCAGCCGCACTTCCGGGAACGCCGTGGTCATGTGGTCGTTCCAGTCGCGCAGGGTCGGCAGCGCGCCGGGCAGCACGTCCAGTTCGCCGCGCAGGAACCTGCGGAACGACTTGCCGGCGGCGTCGACGTATTCGCCGTCGCGGTACGAGAAGTACATCGGCACGTCGAGCAGGTAGTCGACGTAGCGCTCGTAGCCGAAGCCGTCCTCGAACACGAAATCGAGCATGCCGGTGCGCCCGGCATCGGTATCGGTCCAGATGTGCGAGCGGTAGCTCCGGTAGCCATTCGGCCGGCCGTCGGTGAACGGCGAGTCGGCGAACAGCGCGGTCGCCACCGGCTGCAGCGCCAGCGAGACGCGGAACTTCTTCACCATGTCCGCTTCGGTCGCGTAATCCAGGTTGACCTGCACGGTGCAGGTGCGGGTCATCATGTCGAGGCCGAGCGAACCGACCTTCGGCATGTACTCGCGCATGATCTTGTAGCGGCCCTTCGGCATCCACGGCATCTCGTCGCGCCGCCACTTCGGCTGGAATCCCATGCCGAGGAAGCCCAGGCCCAGTTCGTCCGCGACCTCGCGCACTTCGCGCAGGTGGCCGCCGACTTCGCGGCAGGTCTGGTGGATGGATTCAAGCGGCGCGCCGGAGAGTTCCAGCTGGCCGGCCGGCTCCAGCGTCACCGAGGCGTTGTCGCGGGTCAGCGCGATCAGCTGGCCGTGTTCCTCGTAGGGCGCCCAGCCGTAGCGGGTCAGCCCACGCAGCAGCGCGCCGATGCCGCGGTCGCCCTCGTAGGTGGGCGGGCGCAGGTCGTCGAGGCGGAAGCCGAACTTCTCGTGCTCGGTGCCGATGCGCCAGTCGGCCTTCGGCTTCTCGCCGGAGGCAAGCACCTCCACCAGCTGGTGGCGCTCGGTGACCGGGGTGTCGTTGGAGGCGGAAGGGCCGGACATGGGCGGCTCGCTGGAGGGATAAGGGAAGTTATGGGCGGACGTCGCGCCGGGCAAGGCCGCCGGCCCCGCTCATCCGCCCGGCTTGGCCTTGGCCGCCGTGGCCAGCTGCAGCCAGCCGGCAAGCAGGGCCCGCGCCTCGTCCACGCCCTGCTTGGATTCGCCGGAGAACACCTGGGCGGAAATCGAATCGGAGAAATTGCGCAGCAGCTCGTTGCGGACCTGCTGCAGGGTGTTGAGCGCCGCGCCGCGCGAGAGCTTGTCGGCCTTGGTCAGCAGCGCATGCGCCGGCAGCCCACGCTCGAAGGCGTAACCGAGCATCTGCAGGTCGTAATCCTTGAGCGGGTGGCGGATGTCCATCACCACCACCAGCCCGGCCAGCGATTGCCGGGTCTCGAAATACTGGGCGATGAAGGCCTGCCAGTGCTCCTGCATCTCCTTCGGCACCTTGGCGTAGCCGTAGCCCGGCAGGTCGACCAGGTGGGTGTCGAGGAAGGGCGGCATGTCGAAGTACACCAGCTGCTGGGTGCGTCCCGGGGTCTTGGAGACGCGCGCCAGCGCGTTCTGCTGGCAGATGGCGTTGAGCGCGCTGGACTTGCCGGCGTTCGAACGGCCGGCGAAGGCGACCTCCAGCCCGCCTTCGGGCGGCAGCTGCCGCGGCGTGTGGGCGGACAGCAGATAGCGGGCACGGGCAAAGGGATTCGACATGGGCATAGGATGACACGGCCCCGCCGCCCGGGCCCGCCGTTTGACCGTGCGCCCGCGCCGCCCCGATAATCCCCCGGTTACGACGCCCGCCTGTCGCGCGCGTCATCTGTCGGAGCTCCACATGCGCAACGCCCGCCTCTATGGCATCGCTGGTCTGGCCGTCCTGGCCGCCGCCGCGGTGGCCGTCGCCCAGACCACCGTGACCCCGCTGCCGGAATCCGCACCGGCCGAGACCGCGCCGATCGCCGCCCCGGCGGCCGATGCCGTCGCCGAGCTGGCCAAGACCCATTGGGGCGATGCCCAGAACGGTGCCGCCAAGGCCGGCGCCTGCGCCGCCTGCCACGGTCTGGACGGCAACGCCATGCAGCAGGGCGCGCCGCGCATCGCCGGCATGCCGGAGCGCTACGTCGCCCGCCAGCTGGCCCTGTTCAAGTCCAACCACCGCACCACCGGCCTGGCGCCGCTGATGAAGCCGTTCGCCGATGCGCTGTCCGCCCAGGACATGCGCGATGTCGGCGCGCACTACGCCAACCAGCGCAGCGGCGCCGGCGTGGCCAGCGACGTCGAGATCACCGATGCGGACAGCGCCTACAAGGGCCAGCCGTTCTTCAAGCCGGGCCAGGACCTGTACCGCACCGGCGACGCCAAGCGCGACATCCCCGCCTGCTTCGCCTGCCATGGCCCGAGCGGCTCCGGCAACCCGGGCCCGGCCTATCCGCACCTGGGCGGCCAGGACGCGGCCTACGTGACGCGCCGCCTGCAGGAATACCGCGCCGGCAAGACCACCGAGCCGAACCCGCACCAGTTCAAGCAGATGGCCGTCATCGCCAAGCACCTGAGCGACGAGGAAATCCAGTCGCTGGCCAACTACCTGCAGGGCCTGCATGCCAGCGCCGACAACGCCACCCCGGCCCAGATCGCCGCCGTGCGCGCTTCCGGCACGCTGCCGGCCGCGCCGGGCCTGCCCGCCCCGATCGGCGCGCCGCAGCCTGTCGCCGCACCGGCAGCCGCGGCACCGGCCACCGAGGCAGCGCCGGCCGCCGAGGCGCCTGCCGCCGCACCGACCCACTGAGCCATGCCTGCGGGAACTCTCCGCCCGGCCCACGGTCGAAACTGCTCTCCTTGATTGTTGCGCCAGCCTCCGGGCTGGCGTTTCTTTATCCGCAACTCACCTTCCGCCGCCTATCGTAGGCCCGCCATGACGATGACCCGACACCTCTTCTTCGCCACCTTGACCCTGTTCGCGCTGCTGTTCGCCGGCGCCACCCACGCGCAGTCGCGCCCCGCGCCGCTGGTCGAGGGCGAGGACTACGTGACCATCGCCCAGGGCATCCCCTTCGCCCAGGCCAAGGGCAAGGTGGAGATCGCCGAGGTGTTCGGCTACTGGTGCCACCACTGCAACGACTTCCAGCCGATGGTCGATGCGTGGAAGCCGCGCCTGCCGGCCGGCGTCGATTTCGTCTACGTGCCGGCCACCTTCGATCCCGAAGACCCGTTCGCCCGCGCCTACTTCGCCGCCCGCGCGCTCAAGCTGCCGCCGCGCGTGCACAACGAGCTGTTCCGCGCCATCCACGCCGACCGCTCGCTGCCGATGAACGCCAGCGACCGCGAGCTGGCCGATTTCCACAGCCGCTACGGCGTCAGTGCCACCAAGTTCCTGGAAACCATGAATTCGCGCGGCGTGGCGGCGCAGATGCGCTGGGCACGCAAGTTCATCGAGACCAGCGGGGTGCAGGGCACGCCGACGCTCATCGTGGCCGGCAAGTACCGCGTGCTCGGCCGCACCAAGCAGGACATGCTGCGCATCGCCGCCCAGCTGGCGGCACAATTGCGTACGACGCGCCCCTGAGGCCGCATCCCCACTCCCTCTTCCCCATTCCCACGGAGACCGCGCCATGAAGCGCCACCTGCCGCTCATCCTGCCCTTCCTGATGCTTGCCGCCTGCAACAAGCCGGCCGAAGCCCCCGCCGCCGATGCACCGGCCGCCACCACCGACGCCCCGGCCACTGACGCGGCCGCCGGCAGCGATGCCGCCAGCCAGCCAGCCGCACCGGCCGAGATGGGCATGAAGGCCGATCTGGTCGAGGGCACCGACTACGTCTCCATTCCCAATGGCCAGCCGCTGCAGCCGCTCGACGGCAAGGTGGAAGTGGTCGAGGTGTTCGCCTACTGGTGCGGCCACTGCGCGGCGTTCGAGCCGAGCGTGGAGGCGTGGAAGGCCAAGCAGCCTGACTACGTCCGCTTCACCCCGATCCCGCTGTCGGGCGGCGCCAATGACACGATGGCGCGCGTCTACTACGCCGCCGAAACCACCGGCCTGCTGGGCAAGGTGCATCCGCTGATGTTCGACGGCATCCACGCCGCGCAGGCGATCGCGCCGAATGCCAATGCCGACGCGATCCTGGCCTACCTGGGCAAGAAGGGTGTCGACACCAAGACGTTGGGCGAGGCGATGAACAGCTTCGCGATGTCCGCGCGCCTGGGCCAGGGCCTGCAGTTCGCGCAGCGCAGCGGCGTGGAAGGCACCCCGACGCTGGTGGTCAACGGCAAGTACCGCGTGCTCGGCAAGAGCCACGACGAGCAGCTCAAGATCACCAACGCGCTGATCGCGCGCGAGCACGCGGCGGGCGCGCAGTAAGCGACGTGGCGTCGAGGCGCCTCCGGCTGTTGTCGGCCAATATCCAGGCCGGCTCCAGCACCCGCCGCTACAGCGACTACGCGACCCGCAGCTGGTCGCACGTCACGCCGCTGGGCGGCAAGCGCGGCGCACTCGACGCCATCGCCGACCTCGCCAGCCGGCACGACATCGTCGGCCTGCAGGAGGCCGACCCCGGCAGCTTCCGCTCCGGCTTCACCAACCAGACCCATTACGTCGCCAACCGCGCCGGTTTCGCGTTCTGGACGCACCAGCCCAACCGCAGCGTCGGCGGGGTGGCGTCCAGCGCCAACGGCCTGCTCAGCCAGATGGAGCCGGTCGAGGTCTTCGACCACCCGCTGCCCGGCCGGGTGAAGGGCCGCGGCGTGCTGGTCGGGCGCTTCGGGCAGGGCGATGGCGGCCTGCTGGTCGCGGTCGCGCATCTGTCGCTGGGTGCGCAATCGCGGCTGGCGCAGCTCGCCTTCATCGCCGAGGTGCTGTCGGATGCACCGAACGCGGTGCTGATGGGCGACTTCAACTGCCTGGCGACGCAGCCGGAAATGGAAGTGCTGTATCGCCACACCCGGCTTCAGCCTCCGGACTGCGACGTCCACACTTTCCCTTCGTGGCGTCCGCAGCGCGCCATCGACCATGTATTGACCACCGACAGCATCGGCTGCAGCACGCGCGCGGCGGTGCCGGCAGCGGCATCCGACCACCTCGCGTTGTCGGTGGAGCTGGATATTCCCGAAGACGCACTCAGGCGCTGACGGCGCTCAGAGCAGCAGGCTGGTGCCGACCGCCAGCAGGAACAGCGCGAACACCCGCTTCAACGCCGGCCCGCTGATGGCATGGGCGATGCGGGTGCCGAGCGGCGCGGCCAGGATGGAAGCCAACGCCACGCAGATCGCCGCCGGCAGGTAGACGTAGCCGATGGCATGCGCCGGCAGCACGCCCGCCGGCGCATTCAAGGCATACCCGAGCGCGCTCGACAGGCCGATGAAGACCCCGCAGGCCGACGAGGTGCCGACCGCGCGCACCGGCGCCACGCCACGCCAGGTCAGCAGCGGCACGGTCATGCTGCCGCCACCGATGCCGACCAGCGCCGACACCCCGCCGATCACGCCACCGGCCGCGCTCATCGCCGGGCCGCGTGGCACCAGCCGTGCATCGCCCGCATCTCGTGGTTTCGCCAACAACATCTGCGCCGCCGCGACCAGGCAGTAGCCGGCCACGCCCCAGCGCAGCCATCGCCCATCCAGCCCCACCGCGAACCGGCTGCCCAGCCAGCCACCGATGAGGATGCCGGGCACCATCCATGCCACCGTCGCCCACAGCACGCTGCCGCGCCGTGCATGCGCGCGCGCCGAACTCATCGCGGTGAATACGATGCTGGCCAGCGACGTCGCCAGCGCGGCGTGCATCGCCGCTTCCTGCGGGATGCCCTGCATCGGCAGCAGCCAGGCCAGCGCGGCGACCAGCACCAGCCCGCCGCCGACGCCCAGCAGGCCGGCCAGCACGCCGGCGATCGCACCCAGCGCGAGATAGGCCGGCAGCGCCAGCGGATCCAGCGGCATCGCGTCATCCTGATTCAGAAAACCGCCGCTATAGTCGGGTCATGCGATGGCATGCGTCCACTCTGCTGCTGTGCATCTCGCTCGGCGGCGGTTGCGCCGGGCACGGTGACGTCCCGCCCAAGGTGCGCGATGCCGAAGCCGAACGCCCCGTCGCCACGCCCGAGACCGCACGCGACCGCAGCGATGCCGCACTGGCCGCCGCCATCGAGGCCGGCAGCCGCGGCGAACTGGACGCCGCGATGCTCGCCACGCTGCGCACCCATCCCGCCATCGCCTGGGCCGAATACGCACGCCTGCGCCGCGACATCGACATCCTCGCGCCGGGACAGGCCGACGCCTTCCTCGCCACGCATCCCGATGACGCTGTCGGCGCAGCCTTCCGCGAGGACTGGCTGGCCGCACTCTCGCGCCGCCAGGACTGGACGCGCTTCATGGCCGCGTGGAAGCCGGGCATCGAACGCGCCCCGCTGCGTTGCATGGCGCTCAACGCCCGCGCGCACGCCGCGCCGCCCGATGCCGCTTGGCGGCAGGACATCCGCCGGCAATGGCTGAGCGGCAAGCCGGACACCGCCGCCTGCGCCCCGGCCTTCGAGGCCTGGCAGGCGCAGGGCGGGCTGGATGACGCGCTGCGCCGGCAACGCATCGACCTCGCCATCACCGAGAACCAGCCGGGCGTGCTGCGCCAGGCAGCCGCCGGCCTGCCCGACGCCGAACGCGCGCAGATGCTCGCCTATGCCGACGCGCTGACCGGCAAGTTGGGCGATGCGGCATCCCAGTGGCCACGCGATGCCCGCAGCCGCACCGTCGTCACCGCCGCGCTGGTGGCGATCGCGAAGAAGTCGCCCAGCGACGGCGAAACCGCGCTGGCGAAATTTGCGCCACTGTTCGAACTGAGCGATGCCCAGCGCGGCCGCGTGCTGTACGAAGTCGCGCTGCAGTCCGCCGCTTCCTACGAACCCGACGCGGCCCGCCGCCTCGCCGCCGTCCCCGACGCCGCCTACGACGAACGCCTGCACACGCTGCGCATCCGCGAGGCGATGACGCGCCGCGACTGGGACGGCGCTCTCGCCGCCCTGCGTCGGATGCCCGCCGACCTGCGCGACAACGCGCAATGGCGTTATTTCGATGCACGGCTGACTGAACTCTCCGGTGGCGACAAGGCACGGGCCCGCGCGCTGTACGCAGAGGCCGCGAAGGCGCCGGAGTTCCACGGCTTCCTCGCCGCCGACCGCATCGGTGCGCCCTACCCGCTGTGCCCGTGGACGCCGCAGGTGCAGCCCGGCGTGCAGGCGGAAGTCGCCGCGATGCCGGCCCTGCAACGCGCCTTCGCGCTCTACCGCATCGACCGCCGCGACTGGGCGATGCGCGAATGGAACGACGCGCTCAAGGGCCTGGATGCCGAACGCCGCCGCATCGCCGTGGCGCTGGCGCAGGACAGCGGCTGGTTCGACCGCGCGGTCTTCAACTTGGCCCGAGACGACAAAAACGAGCTCCGCCTCTACGACCTGCGCTTCCCGCTGCATCACGTCGAGGCGATCAACGGCGCCGCCAAGCGCAACGGCATCGACCCGGCGTGGATCGCCGCCGAGATCCGCGCCGAAAGCATCTTCGACCCGCAGGCGCGTTCCGCCGCCAACGCGATGGGCCTGATGCAGGTGCTGCCGGCCACCGGCCAGGCCACCGCGGAGAAGGCGGGTCTGCCGTGGCAGGGCGCGCAGTCGCTGTACGACGCCGACACCAACATCGCGATCGGCAGCGCCTACCTGCGCGAGATGCACGACACCTGGGGCGACCTGCCGCACGCCATCGCCGCCTACAACGCCGGGCCAACCGCCGCGCAGCGCTGGCGCACGCAACGCCCCGACTTCGACCCCGACCTGTGGATCGAGACGATCAGCTACAAGGAAACGCGCGAATACGTGGCGCGCGTGCTCGCCTTCAGCGTGCTCTACGACTGGCGGATGCGCGGCGACGCGCTGCGCGTGTCCGACCGCATCGCCGGCAGGACGGATGGCCAACGCGTGCGCTTCGCCTGCCCGCAGTCCGCGCGCTGACGGCTGCGCGCGGCGCGCGGCTTACACTGGCCGCTCATCGTTCGAGGACACGCGCATGGGACTGATCGACAGCCTGCTCGGCCACGCCGGCGAAGCACCGGTGGCCAAGCTCCAACCCGAACTGCAGGCGCTGCTGGCCGAAGGCGAGCAGGTCGAAGCCGCCTTCGCCTTTGTGCGCGACATGATCGTGTTCACCGACCGCCGCCTGGTGCTGATCAACAAGCAGGGCGTGACCGCGAAGAAGGTGGAATACCGCAGCATTCCCTATCGCAGCATCGTCATGCATTCGCTGGAAACCGCCGGGCATTTCGACCTGGAATCCGACTTCAAGCTGTGGCTGTCCGGCCAGCCCGCGCCGATCGAACTCAAGCTCGGGCGCGGCGAAGGCTCGACCCGGCTGGTCGCCCTGCTGGCGCAGCACATGCCGCGCTGATTGCGATGTCGATGCGGACGTATCTCGTCGGCGGCGCGGTGCGCGATGCATTGCTCGGCCTCGCGCCGGGCGACCGCGACTTCGTCGTCGTCGGCGCGACGCCTGGGGCGATGCTTGAAGCCGGCTTCCGGCAGGTGGGCCGCGATTTCCCGGTCTTCCTGCATCCCGACACCGGCGAGGAGCATGCGTTGGCCCGCACCGAACGCAAGTCCGGGCGCGGCTATACCGGCTTCGTGGTGCATGCCGCGCCGGACGTGACACTGGAGGAGGATCTCGCCCGCCGCGACTTCACCCTCAACGCGATCGCGCGTGATGAAGCGAGCGGTGAACTGGTCGATCCGTTCGATGGCGTCGGCGACATCGAACGGAAAGTGCTGCGCCACGTCGGCCCCGCCTTCGACGAGGATCCGCTGCGCGTGCTGCGCGCGGCACGCTTCATGGCCCGCTTCGCGCCGCTCGGCTTCACCGTGGCGCCGGAGACGATGGCGCTGATGCGCTCGATGGTCGCGAGCGGCGAACTGCAAACGCTCACCCCCGAGCGCGTCTGGCAGGAACTCGCCCGCGCGCTGCGCAGCGAAGCGCCTTCCGCCTTCCTGCGCACGCTGCACGACTGCGGTGCGCTGGCCGTGGTGCTGCCCGAGGTCGATGCGCTCTACGGCGTGCCGCAACGCGCCGAATACCACCCGGAAGTCGATACCGGCGTGCATGTCGAACTGGTCTGCGACATGGCCGCGCGGCTGGCGCCGGGCGACGACCTGGTCGGTTTCGCCGCGCTCACCCACGATCTCGGCAAGGCGCTGACACCGGAAGGCGATCTGCCGAAGCATGTGATGCACGAGCAACGCGGCCTCGCGCCACTCGCCACGCTCTGCGACCGGCTGAAAGTGCCGAACGAGCATCGCCAGCTGGCCGCGATCGCCTGCGCCGAGCATCTCAACGTGCATCGCATCGCCGAGCTGAAGGATGCGACGGTGCTGAAGCTTTTCGAGCGTTGCGATGCCTTCCGCAAACCGGCACGCATCCGGCAACTCGCCACCGTCTGCGAAGCCGACAAGCGCGGCCGCACCGGCCTTGAAGATGCGCCCTATCCGCAGGGCGTGGAACTGCAGCGTCTGTTTGCCGCCGCCTGCACGGTGAAGGCGAACGACGTGGCGGCCGGGCTCAGCGGCACCGCCGTCGGCGAAGCGATGCGCAAGGCGCGGACGCGGGCGATCGGCCTGGCGCGCGGCGAAACCCGCAGCTGACGCGGCTCAGCGGCCGCCGTCGAGCTTCAACAGCAGATCGCGCAAAGAGGTGAACCCAGTGGTGAAGCCGGCCAGCACGCCCAGCGTGTTGGCCAGCGCATCGGCGCGTTCGGCGCTGCGGCCAACGTGCATCCACGCCTGCAGCCATTCCAGCCCGATGCCGAGCCCGCAGAGCAGCAGCGCCATCGCCACCCATGACGCGCGGCGTGCGTAGAGTTGCACCGCGCCCGCCATCAGCAGGAAGTAGCCGCTGAAGTGCAGCAGCTTGTCGTGCGTCATCGGCGCCGACGGCAAATCGCCCGGCGGCAGCAGCGAACCGGCGACGACCGCCGCCACGCCCAGCATCCACAACGCTGACCACAGCCACGGCCGGCGGAACGCCTTCAACGAACGTCCCACGCGCATCAGAGGCGCCAGCTCATGTCGCCGGCGATGAAGGCGTGTTCGAACTCCACGCCGCGCTCGAAGCCGATGAACTGGAAGCGCTCGCCCATCGCCTCGGGCACGGTCAGCTGCCGCGTTTCGTGGCGCAAACGCAGCCGCGCGACTTCGTCCTTCGCCTTCTCCTCGGCTTCGGCCAGGCGCTTGTCCAGCCCGTTGCCGAGCAGGAACACCGCCTGCGTGGCGTAGCCGGACAGGTCGAAACCGGCATTGGTGCCGGCCTCGGCCAGCGCGGTGAAATCGACCGAGGCGGTGATGTCCTGCAGGCCCGGGTATTGCATGACATTGGGCACCACGTGGTGCTGGCGGAACGCGCGCAGCGTGCCTTCGTCGCGCCACGCGCCGTAGTACTCGCGGCGCACGTAGCCGTAGTCGCAGAACAGCAGCGCGCCGCGGGTGAGCCGGCCGATCACCGCCTGCACCCAGTACGGCAGCTGCGGCAGGATCTCCGAGCGGTAGCCGGGTGCGAACGGCGCGTCGAGCGCGGCTTCCACATGCTTGACCGCGGCCAGCAGCATCGCGTCGGCATCGTGCTGGGTGAAGAGGAAGCCGCCGTCGGCATAGCTCGACACGTATTCCTCGCGCACTTCGCCTTCCTCGCCGATCACGAAGCGCGAGGTCGGCAGCGCGTCGATCACTTCGTTGGCGAAGACCACGCCCTGCCATTCATCCTCGATCGGTCCATCCAGCCATTCGACCAGCTCGAACAGCGGCGGGACCAGGCGCTCCTGCAGCCGTTCGCGCTGGCGCACACGCAGATCCGCGCTGGGTTCGAGGATCGCGTAGCGCGCCGGCAGCGCATCCAGCGCCATCAGCCGCTTCAACGTCACTACGGCAAAGGCACCGCTGCCGGCGCCGATCTCCATGAACTGCGCGTCCTCGCCGATCTGCTGCAGCACCGGCGCCAGCGCATCGGCCACGCAGGCGGCAAACAGCGGCCCCAGCTCGGGCGCGGTGATGAAGTCGCCGGCGGCGCCGAACTTGGTCGCGCCGGCGCTGTAATAGCCCAGGCCCGGCGCGTAGAGCGCCAGTTCCATGAAGCGGGAAAACGGAATCGCGCCGCCATGCGCGGCGATCTCCTCGCGGATCAGCGCTTCGAGCCTGGCGCTGTGCGCGCGGGCATCGGCATCGGGCGGCGGCAGGGTCTCGGTCATGCGGGCACGTTCAAGGCGCGGGCGTGCCAGCATACCCGCGCCCGTGGCGGCGCCCCGTCGCCAGGCGCGGCTACTTGCGGCCGCGTTCCTCGTCGCGCATCTGCTTGCGGATGAAGGCGCGCACGACGAACGGCATGCCGATCAGGATGATCCCGCCGATGATCGTCAGCCAGCCCACCGGCTTCTGCAGCATTTCAACCCATACCGGATGCATGGTCCCCTCTCCCTTGGTAGATGCGCCCAGCATGCGCGAACGCGGGCGGCGGCATTTGATCGCGCTCAAATCCGGGCGAAATGGGCGCGATGCGGCTTCGGTTAGCATCGCCGCATGAGCACGCCCGCCCCTTCCGAACGCCCCGTCGCGCTGGTCACCGGCGCCGCCCGGCGCATCGGCGCCGCGATCAGCCGGACGCTGCACGCCGCCGGCTTCGACATCCTCCTGCACCACCACGCCAGCGCCGGCGAAGCCGAAGCGCTCGCCGCGGAGCTCAACGCGACCCGCCCCGGCAGCGCCCACGCGCTGGCCGCCGACCTGCGCGACTTCGACCGCATCCCCGAACTCGTCGCGCAGTGCATCGGCCACTTCGGGCGGCTCGACGCGCTGGTCAACAACGCCTCGGCCTACTACGCCACGCCGTTCGGCACGGTCACCCCGGCGCAGTGGGACGAGCTGTTCGCGGTCAACGTGCGCGCGCCCTTCTTCCTCGCCCAGGCCGCCGCGCCGCACCTGGCCTTTCGCGGCGGTGCCATCGTCAATCTGGTCGATGCCTATGCGGAGAAACCGCGCGCCGACATCAGTGTCCACGCCGGCTCCAAGGCCGCGCTGGCCGGCATCACCCATGCGCTGGCGGTGGAACTGGCGCCGAAGGTGCGGGTCAACGGCGTCGCCCCCGGCGCGATCCTGTGGCCGGAGGACGGCATCGACCCGGCCCTGCAATCCGCGCTGATCGAACGCACGCCGCTGGCCCGCGCCGGCACGGCGGAGGAAGTGGCCGAAGCGGTGCGCTGGCTGCTGCAGGACGCGACCTACCTGACCGGCGAAATCCTGCGGCTGGATGGCGGCCGCAACGCGCTGGGCTGAGTCGTCCGCGGCCGGGAACTAGAAGCCGCCCGCCTCGACATCCACCACTTCGGCGGGCGTACCGAAGTCCGGATGCGCGCACCAGGCCTCATCGACCGTGCGGCCCTGCCCGGCGATGACCGCGTCCGGCGCGATGTCCGCCAGCGGCCGCAGCACGAAGGCGTGCTTCAGCTCCGGGCGCGGCAGCTGCAGATGGCCTTCGCCGGTCAGTTCCAGCGCGTCGTAGAGCACCAGGTCGATGTCGATGTTGCGGTCGGAGAAGCGCGGCCCGCTGCGGTCGCGGCCGGCGGCGTCCTCGTAGGCGTGCAGCCAGGCGTCGAGCGCCTGCGGGTCGAGGCGGGTCTCGACGATGGCGGCGGCGTTGAGGAAATCCGCGCCCTCGAAACCCACCGGAGCGGTGCGGTAGACCGGCGAGAAACGCACCTCGCCGAAACGCCCGCGAAGCGCCGAGAACGCCAGCGCCAGGTTCATTTCCGGGTCGATGTTGCTGCCCAGGCTCAGGTACGCGCGATGCCAGCCGGCGTCCATCGCGTCAGGCCGGCTTCGTGCCACGTTCTATGACGACGCCGACCGCGCGCGAGCCGGTGACCGCACCCGGCTTCGACAGTTTCAGCCGCACCCAGGCCACGCCGAATTCCTCACGGATGATCGCGGCGCAATGCTCGGCCAGCGATTCCACCAGCCCGAAGCTGGACGCGCCGACATAGGCGATCAGCCGCTTCGACACCGCCTTGTAGTCGAGCGTGTCGGCGATCTCGTCGCTGGACGCCGGCACGCGGTTGTCGAAGGCCATCTCGATGTCGAGCACCACTTTCTGGGTGATGGTGCGCTCCCAGTCGTAGATGCCGATGACGCACTCGATCTCGAGCGCTTCGATGAAGACGATATCCATGCGCGAAGGCTAGGCGGGTTGCCCGGCGGCTTCAACCACCGGCAGCGTCGCCATGTCCCAGCGCGGGGTGACGTGTACGCCGAGGTCCGACTGCTGCCCGGCCGCGAGCCGCAGCGCACCGGCGTAGGCGATCATCGCGCCGTTGTCGGTGCACAGCGCCGGCCGCGGGAAGGCCACGCGGCCGCCACGCTTCTCCGCCATCGCCTGCAGCTTCGCGCGCAGGCGCTTGTTGGCACCCACGCCACCGGCCACCACCAGCGTGTCGCAGCCGGCCGCGTCCAGTGCGCGTTCGCACTTGATGGCGAGCGTGTCCACCACCGCGTCCTCGAACCCGCGCGCGATGTCCGCACGCGTCGCCTCGTCCTGGTCGCTGGCCTTCCACGCCATCAGCACCTGGGTCTTCAGGCCGCTGAAACTGAAATCCAGCCCGGGCCGGTCGGTCATCGGCCGCGCGAACTTGAACCGGCCGGGCGTGCCGATTTCCGCCAGCGCGGCCAGCTGCGGCCCGCCCGGATACGGCAGGCCCATCAGCTTGGCGGTCTTGTCGAAGGCTTCGCCGGCGGCATCGTCCAGCGTTTCTCCGAGCAGGCGGTAGTCGCCGATCGCCTTCACATCGACCAGTTGCGTGTGCCCACCGGACACCAGCAGCGCGACGAAGGGCGGCTGGGCGGCCGCGTCTTCCATCAGCGGGGCCAGCAGGTGGCCTTCCATGTGGTGGATGCCGATGGCCGGCACGCCCAGGCCCCAGGCCGTGGCCCGCGCCGCCGCCGCGCCGACCAGCAGCGCGCCGACCAGCCCCGGGCCGGCCGTGTAGGCCACGCCGTCGATGTCGCCGAGCGCTATGCCGGCCTCGTCCAGGGTCTGCCGGACCAGCGGCAGCAGCTTGCGCACGTGGTCGCGGCTGGCCAGTTCCGGCACCACGCCGCCGTATTCGGCGTGCAGGGCGATCTGGCTGTAGACCGCGTGGGCCAGCAGGCCGGCGCCGGTGTCATAGACCGCCACGCCGGTTTCGTCGCAGGACGTTTCGATGCCGAGGACCTTCATCCCGCCAGCTTACCGTCTCCCGCGCCCCGGGTTGCATGACCGGGGGGCATGCCATTACCATACGCGGCTCACCCGGTCTTGCCGACCGGTCCGCCAGACAGAGATTCCTATGCCCAGCGTCAAAGTTCGCGAAAACGAGCCCTTCGAATTTGCCCTGCGTCGTTTCAAGCGCACCTGCGAGAAGGCCGGCGTCCTCGCCGAGACCCGCAAGCGCGAGTTCTACGAGAAGCCGACCCAGGAACGCAAGCGCAAGGCTGCGGCCGCGGTGAAGCGTCAGGCGCGTCGTTCGTCGCGCGACGTCACCAAGCGCCAGCGCCTGTACTGATCCCTGCCGCGCGCCGATGGCGCGCGAGCTGCAGCGATGCGCTCCACGAAGCCGGCCCGCAAGCCGGCTTTTCGTGTTTGCATGACCCGAGAAACCAAGGAATCCGCATGTCCCTCAAGACCCAGCTTACCGATGACATGAAGGCCGCGATGAAGGGCGGCGACAAGCCGCGCCTGGCGGTCATCCGGCTGATCAACGCCGCGATCAAGCAGAAGGAAGTGGACGAGCGCATCGAGCTGGACGACGCCGCCGTGCTCGCCGTGCTGGAGAAGATGGTCAAGCAGCGCAAGGACTCAATCACCCAGTTCGAGGCCGGCGCCCGCGAGGACCTGGCCCAGGTCGAGCGCGACGAGATGGCCGTCATCGAAACCTATCTCCCGGAAAAGATGGACGAGGCCAGCATCCTGGCTGCCATCGACGCCGCCATCGCCCAGACCGGCGCCAGCGGCCCGGCCGACATGGGCAAGCTGATGGGCGTGCTCAAGCCGCAGCTGGCCGGTCAGGCCGACATGGGCCTGGTGTCGAAGCTGATCAAGCAGAAGCTGGCCGGCTGAGCCCCGCGCGCCGCCGGCATACTGTCGCCATGGGCGCGAAGCACGCCACCGCAGACCGGGCACGCGCCGCCGCGCAACGCGTCAGCGTGCCCGCGCCGGGGGCCTGAGCCATGGCGCGCATCCCCGACGCCTTCATCGACGATCTCCTCGCGCGGTCCGACATCGTCGAGATCGTCGGCGCGCGGGTGCCGCTGAAGAAACAGGGCCGCGAGTATTCGGCGCGTTGCCCGTTCCACGACGAGCGCTCGCCGTCGTTCACCGTCTCGCCGACCAAGCAGTTCTACCACTGCTTCGGCTGCGGCGCGCACGGCACGGCGATCAGCTTCCTGATGAATTACGAGCGGCTGGAATTCCTCGACGCGGTCGAGGAACTGGCCAAGCGCGCCGGCATGGAAGTGCCGCGCGAGACCACGCAGAAGAACGCCAACCCGGAGACCCAGCCGCTGTTCGCCGCGCTGGAGGCGACCGAGCGCTTCTTCCGCCAGCAGCTGGCGCAGGATGCGGGCGCGCGGGATTACCTGGATGGCCGTGGCGTCTCGGCGGCGACCCGCGAGCGCTTCGGCATCGGTTACGCGCCGGCGGGTTTTTCCGCGCTCAAGGACGCGCTCGGCACCGACCCGCGCCGCCTGCAGCTGCTGGAAAAGGCCGGCATGTTCTCGCGCAACGACCGCGGCCACGTCTACGACAAGTTCCGCCACCGCATCATGTTCCCGATCCACGACCGCCGCGGCCGGGTGATCGCGTTCGGCGGGCGCGTGCTGTCCAAGGATGATTCGCCGAAATACCTCAACTCGCCGGAAACCCCGCTGTTCCACAAGGGCCGCGAGCTGTACGGGCTGTGGCAGGTGCGGCAGGCGAACCAGAAGATCGCGCGGCTGATCGTGGTCGAGGGTTATATGGATGTCGTCGCGCTCGCCGAGCACGGCATCGACGAGGCCGTCGCCACGCTCGGCACCGCGACCACGCCGGACCACGCCGAGCTGCTGTTCCGCAACGCGCCGGATGTCTATTTCTGTTTCGATGGCGATGCGGCCGGCCGCCGCGCCGCGACCCGCGCGATGGAATCCGTGTTGCCGCGCATGAAAGATGGCCGCCAGGCGTTCTTCCTGTTCCTGCCCGATGGCGAAGACCCGGATTCGCTGGTCCGCAGCGAAGGCGCCGACGGCTTCGACAGCCGCCTGCGCGACGCGACGCCGCTGTCGAAATTCTTCTTCGACGAACTCTCCCGCGACGTCCAGCTGCACACACTCGAAGGCAAGGGCCGGCTGGCCGAACGCGCCAAGCCGCTGCTGGCGCAGATCCCGGACGGTGCCTTCGGCGACCTGATGCGCCAGCGCCTGACCGAGATCACCGGCGTCGGTGCCCGCGACGCCGCGCCGCAGACGCATGTGCCCACCCAGCGCGCCCACGCCCAGGCCGCCGCCAGCGCCACCCCGCGCCGCAGCCTGGTCCGCAGCGCCATCACCCTGCTGCTGCAGCAACCGTCGCTGGGGCTGGAGGCGGCGATGCCCTACGTCTTCGCCGGCCTGCGCCAGCCGGGCGTCGAGCTGCTCACCGAATTGCTGGATGTGGTGCAGATGCGCCCGGACATCTCCACCGGCGGGCTGCTGGAACTGTTCGCCGAACGCGAGGAAGCCGCCTCGCTGCAGAAACTCGCCGGCATCAGCCTGCCGGGCGATGCCGCCAGCTGGCAGGCGGAATTCGACGACGTGCTGGCGCAGCTGGAGAAGCAGACGCTGCAGCAGCGCATCGACGAGCTCACCCTGCGGATGCGCGAAGTCGGCAGCGTCGGCATGTCGGCCGGCGAGAAGGACGAGCTGCGCGAGCTGCAGGCCCGCATCCGCGCCTGAACACGCGGGGTCGCCGCCGGCCGTGACTTCCGGCCCGGACCCGCGCCGCCCGATCCGGGTAACCTCGGGGCAGTCCACGACCCCGGAGCCGACATGCGACCCGTCCCGACCCTGCTGGCCGCCGCGCTGGCCATCGCCGCCCTGCCCGCGTTTGCCCAGGCGCCCGCCGCCGCGCAACGCACCGTGGCCGGCAACCGCACCAGCGAGAACATCCCGGCCATCCCGCCCGCGCTGATCGAGCAGCTCAACCGCTACCAGAACACCCGCGGCGCCGGCATCGAAGGCTGGACCACCGACGGCTGCCTGATCGTCTCCACGCGCTTCGCCGAAACCGCGCAGGCGCACCGCGTCTGCCAGCCGCTGGGCATGCGCGAGCAGCTGACGTTCTATCCGGAGCCGGTCGCCGGCATCGCCGTCGCGCCGGCGCAATCGCCGCGCAAGGGCTTCGTCTTCGCCAAGGACAAGGGCGGCGACGAGTTCAGCCAGCTCTACTGGTTCGACCTGGCCAGCCGCGATGTGCAGCTGCTCTCCGACGGCAAGCGCAGCCAGAACGGCGGCCCGGTGTTCAGCGACAACGGCCGCTGGCTGGCCTATGCCGGCACCGGCCGCAACGGCAAGGACCGCGACATCTACCTGCGCGACATGCAAAGCGGCGAAAGCCGGCGCGTGCTGGAGACCGAGGGCAGCTGGAGCGCGCTCGGCTTCTCGCCGGACAACACGCTGTTGCTGGTGATGCGTTATCTCTCGGCCAGCGACAGCCGCCCGGGCGTCATCGATGTGGCCAGCGGCAAGCTGACGATGTTCCCGGTCGATGGCGGCACCGCGTCGTTCGGGCGCTTCGCCTTCTCGCCGGACGGCAAGGGCGTCTATTTCATCTCCGACGAACCGCTCGACGGCGTGCCGCAGGAGTTCAAGTCGCTGCGCTTCCATGACATCGCCGCCAACAAGGTCAGCCGCGTCGGCCCGGCGATCAACTGGGATGTGCAGGGTTTCGACATCAGCCCCGATGGCCGCGCGCTGGCCTATACCAGCAACGAGGACGGCATCACCCAATTGCGCGTGCTGCAGCTGCCTTCCCTGCGCGAAGTGGCGCTGCCGCAGCTGCCGGTCGGGGTGATTTCCGGCGCGGCGTTCTCGCCCGACGGCAAGCGGCTGGCGGTCACGCTCAACAGCGCGACCTCGCCCAGCGACGTGCACGTGATCGACCTGGCCGGCAAGCGCGCCACGCGCTGGACGCAGAGCGAAGTCGGCGGGCTGGACGCTTCGAAGTTCGTCGCGCCCACGCTGGTCCGCTACCCCACCTTCGACCAGGTCGATGGCAAGGCCCGCACCATCCCGGCGTTCTATTACCGGCCGGCGAAGGCGCAGGGCAAGCTGCCGGTGATCATCAACATCCACGGCGGGCCGGAGGCGCAGTCCTACCCGACCTTCAACCCGACCGCGCAATTCCTGGCCAACGAGATGGGCGTGGCGATGCTGGTGCCCAACGTGCGCGGCTCCAGCGGCTACGGCAAGACCTACCTGTCGCTGGACAACGCGGAGAAGCGCGAGGACTCGGTGCGCGACATCGGTGCCCTGCTCGACTGGATCGCCCAGCAGCCGGAGCTCGACGCCTCGCGCGTCGGCGTGATGGGCGGCAGCTACGGCGGCTACATGGTGCTGGCCTCGCTGCAGCACTATGCCGAGCGGATCAAGGCGGGTATCGACGTGGTCGGCATTTCCGACTTCACCACCTTCCTCAACAACACCGAGAGCTACCGCCGCGACCTACGCCGCGCCGAATACGGCGACGAGCGCGACCCGGCGATGCAGGCGGTGTTCGAACGCATCTCGCCGCTGAAGAACGCGCACAAGATCAAGTCGGCGCTGTTCGTGGCGCAGGGCAAGAACGACCCGCGCGTGCCGTGGACCGAGGCCGAGCAGATCGTGAAGGCGGCGCGCGCCAACGGCGGGCCGGTCTGGTACCTGCTCTACGACGATGAGGGCCACGGCTTCCGCAAGAAGGGCAACAGCGATTACTTCAACGCGGCGAGCATGCAGTTCTGGCAGACCTACCTGTTGAAGGACTGAGCCGCCCGGGCGGGCGATAATCCGCGCTTTCGCCCGCCCGTGCCGCCATGACCGCAACGACCACCGGCTCCTCCGCCGCCCGCTGGAAGGCCCGCGTGCCCGGCCTGCTGTTCGCCGCGGCGATCGGCCTCGGCAGCATGCTGGCCGCGCGCCTGCCGGCGTTGCAGGCGATGGGCGTGAGCGCGCTGCCGCTGGCGATCGTCGTCGGCATCGTCATCGGCAACACGCTGTTCCCGCGCATCGCCGCGCCGATGGGCGCGGGCGTGGACTATGCGAAGGCGATGCTGCTGCGGGCGGGCATCGTGCTGTTCGGCTTCCGGCTCACCTTCCAGGACATCCTGGGCGTGGGACTGGGCGGCATCGTCATCGCCTGCGTCATCGTAGCCAGCGCGTTCCTGCTCGCGGTATGGCTGGGCCAGCTGCTGAAGATGGATGCCGAGACCGCGATGCTGGTCGGCGCCGGCGCCTCCATCTGCGGCGCGGCGGCGGTGATGGCGGCCGAGCCGGTGGTGAAGGCGCAGGCGCACAAGGTCTCGGTGGCGGTGGCGACGGTGGTGGTCGGCGGCACGGTGGCGATGTTCCTCTACCCCGTGCTGTATCCATGGCTGCAGTCGATGTTCGGCTTCGATGCGCACGCCTACGGGCTCTACGCCGGCTCGACCATCCACGAAGTCGCGCAGGTGGTGGTGGCCGGGCGCGCGGTCGGCGAGGCGGCGGCCAACACGGCTGTGATCGAGAAGATGATCCGGGTGATGCTGCTGGCGCCGTTCCTGCTGGTGCTCTCGGCGTGGATGCGCGCGAAGTCGGGCGATGCCACGGCGAAGTCGAAGCTGGTGATCCCGTGGTTCGCGGTGCTGTTCATCGCGGTCGGCGCGTTCAACTCGCTGCACCTGCTGCCGAAGGCGACGGTCGACGCGCTGCTGCTCATCGACACCTTCCTGCTGGCCACGGCGATGGCCGCGCTGGGCCTGCGCACGCACATCGGCGCGATCCGCCAGGCCGGGGTGAAGCCGCTGCTGCTGGCGGGCCTGCTGTTCGCCTACCTGCTGGTGGGCGGGCTGGCGATCAACATCGGGGTGACGCGCCTGCTGGGCTGAGGCTCAGCCCACCGGTTCCAGCACGAAGGCCGGCGCCGCTTCCAGCCACGGCATCAGCCAGTGGTCGATGAGCAGGAAGGCGAACAGCGCCATCAGGTAGACCACCGAATAGTTGAAGACGCGCATCGCGAAGAATTCATCCGGCGGGTCCTGCAGCTTCCACGCGTACCAGATGAAGACCAGGCCCAGCACCACCGCGCCGCCGAGATAGAACACGCCGCTCATGCCCGACACCCACGGCAGCAGGGTCGCGGCGAACAGCAGCACGGTATAGAGCAGGATCTGCCAGCGCGTGTAATGCACGCCGTGGGTCACCGGCAGCATCGGGATCAGCGCGCGCGCGTAGTCCTGGCGGCGGAAGATCGCCAGCGCCCAGAAATGCGGCGGCGTCCAGACGAAGATGATCAGCACCAGCAGCAGCGCATGCGCCCAGTCCCAGGCGCCCTGCATCCCGGTCACCGCCGACCAGCCGAGCAGCGGCGGCGCGGCACCGGCGATGCCGCCGATGACGATGTTCTGCGGCGTCGCGCGCTTCAGCCAGCCGGTGTAGACGATGGCGTAGCCGATCAGCGACGCGAACGTCAGCACCGCCGTCATCACGTTGACGAAGAGCACCAGCACCAGCATCGACAGCACGCCCAGCGCCACCGCGAAGGCCAGCACCTGGCGGCCATTGAGCGCGCCGGTCGGCAGCGGGCGGTTGGCGGTCCGCGCCATCACCGCGTCGATGCGCTGGTCAATGAGGTGGTTGATCGCCGCCGCCGAAGCCGCCGCCAGCCAGATGCCGAACAGCCCCAGCACGCTTTCCTTCAGCGGCGGCAGACCCGGCACGGCGAGGAAAATGCCGACCAGCGCGGTGAACACGATCAGCGCCACCACCCGTGGCTTGGTCAACGCCCAGTAGTCGCGCGCGCGCATGGTTCAGTCTTTCCGGTCGAGGGGCGCCAGGCGCGCCAGCAGGGTCACCAGCAACAGCAGTAGCAAAGCCGCGCCGCCGTTGTGCATCACCGCCACCTTGAGCGGCAGGCCCAGTTTGACGTTGGCGATGCCGAGCGAAATCTGCGCCAGCGTGAGCAGGCCCAGCAGCACGCCCCAGCCGCGCATGCCCGGCACGCGCAGCAGCTTGAGCATCAGCGACAGCATGTAGACCAGCACCACGCCGGCGAAGATCCGGTGCATCAGCTGGATGGCGGTACGCGCCGGCGCATCCAACACGCCGCCTTCGTAATCCACGCCGATGCCGCGCCAGAGCACCAGCGCCTCGCCGAAATCATGGCGCGGCCACCACTGGCCGAGGCAGGTCGGGAATTCCACGCCGCAGGCCAGCGCCGCGTAGTTGGCGCTGGTCCAGCCGCCGAACGCGATCTGCACCGCCAGCACCGCCAGCCCCACCCGCAGCCAGACGCGCAGCGCATCGGCATCCACCACCCGTAACGGCAGGCCGGTGGCGCGCCAGGCCATCCACGCCAGCAGCCCGAGCGTAGTCATGCCGCCGAGCAAATGGCCCATCACCACGATCGGCTTGAGCAGCCAGGTCACCGTCCACATCCCCAGCAGGGCCTGGAAGATGATCATCGCCAACGTCAGCACCGCGACCCGCGACAGGTCGCTGTTGGACCAGCGCCAGGCCGCGGCCAGCAGGATCGCCTCGCCGGCCAGCGCCAACGCGCTCGCGGCCACGTGCTCGCCGTGCATATAAAGGGGGATGGCGATGCCGACCAGCAGCGCCGCGCCCAGCACCTGGGTTACGCCCCACGAACGGCGGCGCGCGCCGAGCAGCGCCAGCAGCAGCACCAGCACGCCGAGCGAGGCGGCCAGATGACGATGCACCTGCTCGCGCCAGGCCTTGCTGTCGTCGAACACGCGGATGCTGCTGGCGGCGAGATCGGCCACTTCACCCGAGGCCTTGGGCCAGGTCGCGCGGCCGTAGCAGGTCGGCCAGTCCGGGCACGACAGCCCGGCATGCGAAAGCCGCACGAAGGCGCCGAACACGATCACGCCCAGCGCGAGCGCCACCGCCAGCCAGGCGATGCGGTGGAAATGGCGGGCCATGCCCGGGCCGTGCAGGAGTGGGGTCATTGCAGCTTCATCAATTTGGACACGTCCTTGCGCAGCAGCGCCAGGTCGAGATCAGGCGGGAAGCGCAGCACCACGAAGCCGTAGGGGTCGATCAGGTACACCGGCGCGCCCTTGGCATCGGAGGTGCGCGGCAGCTGCGCGCGGACCGCGGGGTCATCGCGCAGCAGCTTGAGCGTCGGCGGGCGCGGCGCATCGGCGGGGAAATCGCCCATCCACAGCAGGTCGAGATGCTCGGCTTCCTTGCCGAAGAGTTCGCGCACCTTTTCCAGATCGGCGGCGCGCGCACCACAGGCGGCATCGCAGCCCGGTGGCGCGATCACCAGCAGCCGCTTCATCCGCGCCTCCGGTGTCCAGCGATAAGGCGTGCCGTCCTGCAGGTGCAGCGTGCTGTCGGCGAGCGCGATCATCGGGTCGATGCGCTCGCCATTGGTCTTCGGCGAAGGCAGCAGGCCGCCGTAGTTCAGCGCCAGCGCCAGCAGCACCGGGCCGAAGATCAGCGCCGCGATCATCACCAGCGCACGACGGTTGCGGGTACGGGCTTCGGGCGTCACGGACTGGAGCTGGTTCATGGGCGGCGGCGGTTGCGCAAGGTAAGGAGGAGGGCGATGACGAGCACGGCGGCCGACAGCGCGAACCACTGCACCGCGTAGCCCAGGTGGCGTTCCGGTGTCAGGGTGTTCGGCAGCACGTCGAGATCGCGCGCCTGCCCGATCGGCAGCGCGGGATCCAGCCGCAGGATGCGCGGGGCGATGGCCGGCAGGCCACTTTCCGCGGCTATTGTGGCGGGCACCAGCGCGATCACCAAATGCGCGCCGTCAGGCATGCGGGTTTCCGCGCCGGCCAGCAGTCCGCTGGAAGGCGGCGGCAGCAACAGGCCGCGCACCGCGACCGTACCCGCAGGCGGCGGCTCGATGGCCGGCAAGGCGCGGTCGCCACCGATCGGCAGCCAGCCCATTTCGACCAGCAGCGGCGCCGCAGCGCCCTGCGGCTGGAACAGGCGGAATACCCGCACGCCGGGCCGGCCTTCGCGCTGCTGGTTGTCGAGCAGCCACGGCGGACCGGGCAGGAAGCGGCCTTCGCCGGCCGTCCAGTCGTAGCTCTGGCGCCGCGCGGGGTCGGCCGCGAGGGCGAGCGGCTGCGGCAGGCGGTCGTGCAGCACGGCGGCGACCGAAGCCAGCATCGCCTCCTTCTCGTGCATGCGCCGCAGCTGCCAGCTGCCCAGCGTGCAGCCCAGCGCGATCAGCAACAACGCCACGCCCCAGCCGATGTACGGCGTGGCCTGCCGGCGGTTCATCGCGCGGTTCCTGTCATGGCGGCGGCAACCGCGTTAAAGTGCCGGGCATGATGAGTCCCGCACTGAAGACCCTGCTGGTCGTCGCCTTCCTGATCGCCATCATCTGGAACCTGGGCGCCGGCCTGTACTACATGCTCACCGACAAGGGCGAGTCCAAACGCACCGTCAACGCCCTGACCAAGCGCATCGCGCTGTCGGTCGTGCTGATCCTCCTGCTGGCGCTGGCGATCAAGATGGGCTGGGTGGTGCCGCATGGGGTGGGAAGCAATCCGGGCTGATCGGTTCGGGACATCGAGACGAAAGAGGCCGGCATTTGCCGGCCTCGTGCCATCCGGACGTGGGCCGGGGCGGTGCGTCAGAGCACGTAGACAAACAGGAACAGGCCCAGCCAGACCACATCGACGAAGTGCCAGTACCAGGCCACCGCTTCGAAACCGAAATGGTCCTTGGCGGTGAAGTGGCCCTTCAGGCAGCGCAGCCAGATGACGATCAGCATCAGCGTGCCCAGCGTCACGTGCAGGCCGTGGAAGCCGGTGAGCATGTAGAAGGTCGAACCGTAGATGCCGGAGCCCAGGGTCAGGTTCAGGCCGCTCCAGGCGTGCATGTATTCCTCGGCCTGGAAGAACAGGAAGGTGCAGCCGAGCAGGATGGTCAGGCCCAGGAACAGCAGCAGCATGCCGCGCTTGCCGTCCTTGAGCGCATGGTGGGCGATGGTGATGGTCACGCCCGAGGTCAGCAGGATCAGCGTGTTGAGCAGCGGCAGGCCCCAGGCACCGACGGTCTGGAAGTGGCCGCCGATGGTCGCCGGGCCATTGCTCGGCCACCCGGCCGAATAACCCGGCCACAGCAGGGCGTTGGTCATCACGCCGTCGCCGGCGCCGTTGAGCCACGGCAGCGCGAACTGGCGGGTGTAGAACAGCGCGCCGAAGAAGGCGCCGAAGAACATCACTTCGGAGAAGATGAACCAGATCATCCCCATGCGGAACGAGGTGTCGACCTGCTTGTTGTAGTAGCCGCGCAGCGACTCGGTGATCACATCCGCGAACCACTTGAAGATGATCGCCGCCAGGAAGGCGATGCCGAGCAGGAACACCGTCTTGCCCCAGCTGGTCTCGTTGAGCCAGCTGGCGAAGCCGACCATGGTGATGAACAGCGCGACCGAGGCCCAGATCGGCCAGCGGCTGTGGGTCGGCACGTAATAGACGGCCGGGTTGCGATGTTCGCTAGCGTGGGCTTGTGCCATGGTCGTTCTCTCTTGCGTCGTTCAGTCAGGGCGCGGCGGCGTGTTTGCCGGCGTTCGCCTGGGCCGTCAGGGTGTCGTTGCGGTAGAAGGCGTAGGACAGGGTGAGCGTCTTGACGTCGGCCGGCAGCGCCGGATCGACGATGAAGCGCACCGGCATCTCGCGCGATTCGCCCGGTCCGAGCTCCTGCGCGGTGAAGCAGAAGCATTCGGTCTTGTTGAAGTACTTGGAGCCGCGTGCCGGCGCCACCGAAGGCACCGCGCTGCCGACGATGATGCGGCCGCTGGTGTTCTTCGCGTGGTAGGTGGTTTCGTACTGCTTGCCCGGCTGCACCTGCAGGGTGGCCTGGTTGGGATGGAACTCCCACGGCAGCGCCGAATTCACTCCACCGTCGAACTGCACCGTCACCCAGCGCGACGTGCCCGCCGCCGGGACGGCCGCCTGCGCATCCGAGGCGCCCTGCGCAAGGCGCACGCCGAATACCTTCTCGCAGGCGATGCGGTATAGCGGCACCAGCGCGAAGCTGAAGGCGAACGCCGCCAGCGCCACCAGCAGCATCCGGCCGAGGCCATGGTTGCGACGCTTGGCTGCGGGTGAATTCACTTCAGCACACCCGACAGCATGAAGACCACGTAGACCCCCACCGCGATGCCCACGACGATCCATGCGGTGCGGCGCACGGCACGACGCCGCGCTTCCGCATCCATCACCGGCGCGGGCGTGTGATCAGGATTCACGCACGTTGGTTTCCGGCGCATTGACCACGCGCGCGTGCTTGTCGGAGAAGTCCAGGTCGTCGACGTCGCCGTGGGCCAGGTCACCCGGGCCGATTACCGGCGGCAGCTCGAAGGTGTGATGCGGGGCCGGCGACGGCACCGTCCACTCCAAGCCGCGGGCGCCTTCCCAGGCGCGGGCCGGAGCCTTCTCGCCGTGCTTGAGCGAGCGGATCAGGATGTAGGCCATCATGAACGGCGTGATGAACATGCCGAACGCGCCGATCGAGCTGATGAAGTTCCAGTCCGCGAACACCACGTTGTAGTCCGGGATGCGGCGCGGCATGCCGGCCAGGCCCAGGAAGTGCTGCGGGAAGAACACCAGGTTGACGAAGACCATCGTCCACCAGAAATGGAAGCTCGCGGCCTTCTCGCTGTACATGCGGCCGGTCCACTTCGGCCACCAGTAGTAGATGGCGGCGATGATCGCGAACAGCGCGCCGGTCACCAGCACGTAGTGGAAGTGCGCCACCACGAAGTAGGTGTCGTGGTACTGGAAGTCGGCCGGGACGATCGCCAGCATCAGGCCCGAGAAGCCGCCGATGGTGAACAGGAACACGAAGCCGATCGCCCACTTCATCGGCGCCTCGAAGGTCATCGAGCCGCGCCACATGGTGCTGGCCCAGTTGAAGACCTTCACGCCGGTCGGCACCGAGATCAGCATCGTCGCGAACATGAAGTAGATCTCGCCGCCCAGCGGCATGCCCACGGTGAACATGTGGTGGGCCCAGACGATGAACGACAGGAAGGCGATCGCCGCCGTCGCGTACACCATGGCCTGGTAGCCGAACAGCGGCTTGCGGCTGAAGGTCGGAATGATCTCGCTGACGATGCCGAAAGCCGGCAGGATCATGATGTAGACCTCGGGGTGCCCGAAGAACCAGAAGATGTGCTGGTACATCACCGGGTCGCCGCCACCGGCCGCGTTGAAGAAGCTGGTGCCGAAGTACTTGTCGGTCAGCAGCATCGTCACCGCGCCCGCCAGCACCGGCATGACCGCGATCAGCAGGAAGGCGGTGATCAGCCAGGTCCAGCAGAAGATCGGCATCTTCAGCAGGTCGACGCCCGGCGCGCGCATGTTGAGCACGGTGGCGATGATGTTGATCGCGCCCATGATCGAGCTGATGCCCATCATGTGGATGGCGAAGATCATGAAGGACACGTTGGCGCCGCCCTGCAGCGACAGCGGCGGGTACATCGTCCAGCCACCGGCGGGTGCGCCGCCCGGCAGGAAGAAGGTCAGCAGCAGCAGCGCGAAGGCGAACGGCATGATCCAGAAGGACCAGTTGTTCATGCGCGGCATCGCCATGTCCGGCGCGCCGATCTGCAGCGGGATCATCCAGTTCGCCAGGCCGACGAAGGCCGGCATGATCGCGCCGAAGATCATCACCAGCGCGTGCATGGTGGTCAGCTGGTTGAAGAACTCCGGCTTGACGAACTGCAGGCCCGGCTGCAGCAGCTCCGTGCGGATGCCCACCGACAGCGCGGCACCGATGATCGCCATGGTGAAGGAGAACAGCAGGTACAGCGTGCCGATGTCCTTGTGGTTGGTGGAGAACAACCAGCGTTCGGCGAACGACTGCTTGTGGCCGTGGTGGTCGTCGTGGTGATCGGCGGCGGTGGGGTGGGTGGCGGACATGCGCTGGACCTCGGAATGCTTTGTTTCGGATCGCCGGATGGATCAGCCCGCGGAAGCGGGTTCGGCGGCGGGGGCGGCGGTCGGCTCTGCAGCCGGCGCGGCAACGGGGGCGGCCGCGGTCGTGCCGCCGGCCTTCCGATCCTGCAGCCACTGCTGGTACTCGCCCTTCGACACGGCCTTGACCACGATCGGCATGAAGCCATGGTCCTTGCCGCAGAGTTCGGCGCACTGGCCGCGGTAGATGCCGGGCTCGTCAATCTGCGTCCAGGCCTCGTTGATGATTCCCGGGATGGCGTCCTGCTTCCAGCCCAGCGCCGGCACCCACCAGGCGTGGATGACGTCGTCGGCGGTGATCACGAAGCGGATCTTGGTGTCGGTGGGCAGCACCAGCACGTTGTCGACATCGAGCAGGTAATGCGGGTGGTCGGTCTCGGCCACGTGCTTGCCGCTCTGGCGGATCTCGTCGCTCTTGCGGTCGAGGCGGCTGGTGAAGGAGACATCCTCGCCCAGGTACTCGTACTTCCACATCCACTGGTAGCCGGTGACCTTGACGGTCATCTCGGCATTGCGGGTGTCGTACATCTTGATCAGGTTGCGGGTGGCCGGAAACGCCAGCACCACCAGGATGACCACGGGGATGATGGTCCAGACGATTTCCGCGGTGGTGTTGTGGCTGAACTGCGAAGCCACCGCGCCCTTCGACTTGCGGAACTTGAACATCGCGTAGGCCATCGCGCCGAACACCAGCACGCCGATGCCCACGCACAGCCACAGCGCCCACATGTGCGCCTCGTAGGCCGCGTGCGAGGTCGGGGTGACGCCGCGCCCCATGTTGAGCTGCCAGCGCTTGGGATCCGCCGACTGCGCCCACGCCATCATCGGCAGGCACGCTGTCAGCGCCCCGATTGCCATCGCCTTGCCGGCGCGTGCCAGTTGCACCATGTCTGAAGGATCCCGAATGCGTGCAGTCCGCTGGAGGCGACCGCGGTGACGAAATACCGGCCCTTTGCCGGTTCAACCTTGAAATGGTAGCGGCGGCGTACCCCACGGGGCAAGTCGGCGCCTGATCCAGCGCAATTCCCCGGCCCGGCGCCCGACCTATAATCAAGAGTTGACTCCTCCACCGAGCCTTCGCCTTGAGCGCGCCCCTGCTCTCCTCCATTTCCCCCGTCCCGTCTTCCGCCCCGCGCGCCGCGATCACCCACGGCTGGGTGCTGGATGAAACCGCCCACGTCCGCGATCTGCTGGCGCAGGCCCGCCAACCCGATGCCGACCGTGCCGAGGTCCGCGCCACCGCCGCCAACCTGGTCAAGCGCGTCCGCGCGCGCGCCGGCGATGCCAGCCTGGTCGAGTCCTTCATGCGCCAGTACGACCTGGGCAGCGAGGAAGGCGTGCTGATGATGTGCGTGGCCGAAGCCCTGCTGCGCATCCCGGACCAGGACACCGCCGACGCGCTCATCCGCGACAAGCTGGGCGAAGCCAACTGGAAGCGCCACCTCGGCCAGAGCGATTCGCTGCTGGTCAATGCCTCGACCTGGGGCCTGCTGCTGACCGGCAAGCTGGTCAACCTGTCCGACGACACCCAGCGCGACGTCCACGGCGCCTTCGGGCGGCTGGTCGGCAGGCTGGGCGAGCCGGTGATCCGCGGCGCGGTGCGCCAGGCGATGAAGATCATGGGCCACCAGTTCGTCATGGGCCGGACCATCGGCGAGGCGCTGACCCGCTCCAAGAAGGGCGAGAACGCCGCCTACCGGTACTCCTTCGACATGCTCGGCGAAGGCGCGCTGACCATGAAGGACGCCGCGCGCTACCTGGAGGCCTACCGCCAGGCGATCCACGCCATCGGCGGCACCGGGCCTTTCAGCGATGTGTTCGCCGCGCCGTCGATCTCGGTGAAGCTGTCCGCGCTGCACCCGCGCTACGAGCACGCCAAGCGCGAACGCGTGCTGGCCGAACTCGGCCCCGGCCTGCTGGAACTCTCGCAGCTGGCGAAGCAGTACGGCATCGGCCTGACCATCGACGCCGAGGAAACCGACCGCCTCGAACTCTCGCTCGACCTCATCTTCAGCGTGCTGGCCGATGACAGCCTGCGCGGCTGGGACGGCTTCGGCATCGTGGTGCAGGCCTACCAGAAGCGCGCGCCGTTCGTCATCGACTACATCGCGGCGAAAGCACGCGAACTCGGCCGCCGCATCCCGGTGCGCCTGGTCAAGGGCGCCTATTGGGATGCGGAAGTGAAGCGTGCGCAGGTGGAAGGCCAGCCCGGCTATCCACTGTTCACCCGCAAGCCCAATACCGATGTCAGCTACCAGGCCAACGCGCGCCGGCTGCTGAAGAACATCGACGCGATCTACCCGATGTTCGCCACCCACAACGCGCAGACCATCGCCGCGATCCACCGGATGGCGAAGACCGAACTCGGCGGCGGCGCGCGCCACGGCGACGGCTTCCGCTACGAGTTCCAGAAGCTGCACGGCATGGGCGACGATCTGTATGCAGAAGTGATCCCGGCCGACCGCCTCGACGTGCCCTGCCGTGTCTATGCGCCGGTCGGTTCGCACGAGGACCTGCTGCCCTACCTGGTGCGCCGCCTGCTGGAGAACGGCGCGAATTCCAGCTTCGTCAACCGCATCACCGACGAGGCCATTGCCATCGACGACCTGGTCCGCGACCCGGTCGAGGTGGTCGCCGGTTTCGATTCCATCCCCCATCCCCGCATCCCGCTGCCGGTCGACCTCTACCGCAGCCAGGGCCAAGACCGAGACAATTCCATGGGCATCAACCTTGCCAACGACGACGCGCTGCGCGCGCTTGCCGCCGAACTCAACAACGCCGGCAGCGGCAGCTGGACCGCCGCGCCGCTGGTGCCGGGCGTGACCGCTTCGGGCGAACGCATCGCGGTGACCAATCCCGCCGACCGCCGCGAGACCGTCGGCCACTGGCAGAGTGGCGATGCCGCGACCGTCGAGCGCGCCATCGCCAACGCATTGGCTGCACAGCCGGGCTGGGATGCGACGCCGGTCGACACCCGCGCCGCGTTGCTGGAAAAGGCCGCCGACCTGCTCGAATCCCGCATCGCCCACTACATGGCGATGTGCACCAAGGAAGCCGGCAAGACCATGCCCGACGGCGTCGCCGAAGTGCGCGAGGCCGTGGACTTCCTGCGCTACTACGCGCTGGAGGCGCGCAAGGCGTTCACCGTCGAGGCGCTGCCCGGCCCGACCGGCGAATCCAACACCCTGCAGCTCGCCGGCCGCGGCTTGTTCGTCTGCATCTCGCCGTGGAACTTCCCGCTCGCCATCTTCATCGGCCAGGTCGCCGCGGCGCTGGCCGCCGGCAACACGGTGATCGCCAAGCCCGCCGAGCAGACCAACCTGATTGGCCATGCCGCGGTGAAGCTGATGCACGAAGCCGGCATTCCCGCCGACGTGCTGCAGTTCATCCCGGGCGATGGCGCCACGGTCGGTGCCGCGCTGACCAAGGACGCGCGGATCGCCGGCGTCTGCTTCACCGGCTCCACCGACACCGCGCGGCTGATCAACCGTGCGCTGGCCGACCGCCGCGAAGGCATGATCGCCACGCTGATCGCCGAGACCGGCGGCCAGAACGCGATGATCGCCGACTCGTCCTCGCTGCCCGAGCAGGTGGTGAAGGATGCGCTGGGTTCGGCGTTCACCTCGGCCGGGCAGCGCTGTTCGGCGGCGCGCGTGCTGCTGGTGCAGGACGACATCGCCGACAAGGTGGTGCAGATGCTGGCCGGCGCGATGGCGGAGTTGAAGGTCGGCGATCCCGGCCAGCTGGAGACCGACATCGGCCCGGTCATCGACACCGACGCGAAGTGCGCGCTGGACGAACACGCATCGCGCATGTCCGGCGGCGTCGGCAGGCACATCGCCACCGCCACGCTCGGCGCAGGCACCGAGCACGGCACGTTCTTCGCGCCGATCGCCTGGGAGCTGGATTCGCTCGACCGGCTGACCAAGGAGAACTTCGGCCCTGCGCTGCACGTGATCCGCTGGAAGGCCGAGGACCTGGACCGCGTGGTCGATGCGATCAACGCCACCGGCTTCGGGCTGACGCTCGGCATCCACTCGCGCATCGACGAGACCATCGAGCGCATCGTGCGTCGCGCCAAGGTCGGCAACATCTACGTCAACCGCAACCAGATCGGCGCGGTGGTCGGCGTGCAGCCGTTCGGCGGCCAGGGCATGAGCGGCACCGGCCCGAAGGCCGGCGGCCCGCACTACCTGCCGCGCTTCGCCACCGAGAAGACGGTGACGGTCAACACCACCGCCGCCGGCGGCAACGCCTCGCTGCTGACGCTGGGCGACTGAGCCGCGTCATCCCCCGCATGCCGCGCGACGCACTGCCGTCGCCGGCATCGCCCAAAGAAAAACCCCGCGCAAGGTGGGGTTTTTCGTGCCACATTCGAAGCGATCAGAACTTGTAGGAAGCGCCGATGCCGAAGATGTTGGCGTGGCCTTCGACCTTGCCGGTCAGCAGCGTGCCGGTGGACGACACCGAGTTGATCGGGGCCTCCTTCAGGTTGACACGCATGAACGCCGCATCGACCGAGATGTTCGACGTGGCGTGCCAGGTGGCACCCAGGCTGAGCAGCGTGCGGTCGTTGTCGGGCAGGCGCGGCGTGCGGTTGGCGTCGTGGGTCGGGGTTTCATCGCGGCCCACGCCGGCACGCAGGGTGAACGCCGGGCTCAGGTCGAACTCGGCACCGAGCGAATACATATTGGAGTCGCTCCAGTGATACTCCTCGACACCGATCTGCGTGGCGCCACGGAGGATCGTCACGTTGCGCAGCGACGACCAGCTGGTGCGCTGGTATTCGCCGAGCAGGCGCACGCTGTCGGTCACCTTGTACAGGGCCGAGAAGGTGTGGGTGCTCGGCGTGGTCAGTGCGGCACCACCGGCGCCGTCTGCGAAGCGGGCGCTCATGCCCGGCAGCGCCAGCACGTTGGCCGGCACGGTGAAGTCGACCGCGCCCTTGAGCTCATGGTCGATTTCCGACTTGTAGGCGTAGCCCACGGAGAACTTGTCGGTCGGCTTCCACTGCATGCCAATGATGAAGCCGATGCCGTTGTCCTTGCCGCTGACTTCAAAGAAGCCGTCGTTGCGGCCCGGGCCATAGGCGGCGGTCGCCGGGTTGAGGCAGAGCGAGGTGAAGGCCGCCGCGCCCGCAGGCGTGGTCGCGCCGGCAGCCAGCTGGCCGCAGACCGCGGTACCCAGGTCGAGCGCGTTGGTCAGGGTCACTTCGGCGCGCTGGAAGATCACGCCGGCACCGATCGAGAACTGGTCGCTCGGCTTCCAGGCGGCGGACAGGGTGGCATCGACCACCTTCACGTCCGAGGTCACGGCGTTGTAGCGGCCGACCCAGTCCTTGTCCCACTCGGTCTTCAGGCCGTACGGCGCGTTGACGCCGAAGCCGACCCACAGGTTCTCGAAGCTGCCCGATAGCGGCATCACCACCGCGAACGACGGCACCGCGGCGACATCGCCCGGGTCACCGCCGTTGCCGCCGGTGGCCGGCTTGGCCAGCGCGCGGATGGCCGGGTTGGCGTTGGTGGCGAACGGCGCGCCGGTCAGCGCGGTGCCGGTGAAGTCGCCGTTGAGGTCGATGAAGCTGGCGTTGGAGACCACCGTGGTCGAGGTCAGGTTGGTCATCGCGGCCGGGTTGGTGATGGCGACGGTGGCGTCATCCTGTGCAACCGTGGTGCCGGTGAACGCACGACCCAGGGTCTTGATGCTGTTCTCGCGGATCTGGAAGCCGGAAGCGGCGGCGTTGCCGACGACCAGCGCACCAATGACGGCGACCGCAAGGGCGGACAGTCGGGCTTGGCGGGAAGCGTGCTGCATGTGTTCTCTCCGTAGTGCTCGGTTGTGTAAGGTGGATGGCCTGCATCGTCGCGCGGTGCGCGCCAGGAACGTCCCGGCATACGGCTCCGTCTGCACTATAGCCAGATTCACTTCTCGCTAACATTCTGCAGTGCAACGCGGGCCGTATGGTTTCCCCTATTCATTTTTGGAGCCTGCTTGTTCGTCGCCATCCCCCCCCGCCACAAGTCGCAGGCGCGCTGGCTCACCCCGCTGCTGGTCGTCGCCCTGTGCGCTGCATTCGTGTGGACGCAGTCGATGAGCCCGTTGGCCCGGCAGTCGCTGCTGCAGGGCTGGGGCATGCTCGGCGCACTGGGCATGGAAGGACCGGACGCGAGCCATCCGGCGCGCTGGATCCGCCTGGTCAGCGCATTGTTCCTGCACGGTGACTGGTCGCACCTGCTCGGCAACTTGGTGTTCCTGATGATCTTCGGGCTGCCGGCCGAGCGCGTGCTGGGCTCGCTGCGCCTGCTGGCGGTGTTCCTGCTCGGCGGCGCCATCGCCAACCTGGCCGCCTCGCTGTCGATCGCCGGCGACCAGGTGATCATCGGTGCCAGCGGTGCGGTGTCGGCGGTGATCGGCGCCTGGCTCACCCTGTTTCCCAATGCGCGGCTCGGCGTGGTGCTGCCGCTCGGCCTGTTCCTGGAATTCGTGCATGCCCCGGCTACCTGGCTGATCGGGTTGTGGATCCTGCTGCAGGTGCTCTTCGCCTACATCGGCCCGGCCTACGGGCAGGTGGCGTGGGTGGCGCATGTCGCGGGCTTCGGCGTGGGCGGCGCACTCGCCCTGCTCTCACGCGGCGCGATCGCCAAGCGGATGCGCCGGGCACGCGGCTACTGAAGTCGGGCACGAAGCCGCATCAATACGGCATCAATGGCGGTGATTGCGAAGCTGCTTGCGGGTCGCGTGATGCGTGGCGACATTGATCGCGCTGATTGATCACACGCGACGACGACGGGCCTTCGCCCCACCGAAGCCGCCTCGCTGATCGCGTGATACGCGGCATGGCTTGATCGCGCGGATTGATCGCACCGAATGGCGACGAAGGGATGGAAGCCGCATCCACATCCCACCGTCATCGGTATTGCTGAGCCGCTTTCGGGTCGCGTGATGCGCGGCATGGCACTTGATCGCGCGCATTGATCACCCGCGATAACGACGAATGGCCCTCGCCCCACCGAAGCCCCACCGAAGCCGCATCGTTGCGGACGTGGCACGCGTTGATCGCCCCGCTTACTTCTCCGGCGGCTTGACCGGCTGCGGCGGTGCGACGGGGAGCGTGACGACCGGCGGCACCTTGACTGCCGGTGGCGGCGCATCGCCGGCCATGCGCTTGAGTTCCGCCAACGCGGCTTCGATCGGCTTGTCGCCCGGCAGCACTTCGCCGGCGTTTTCGCCCGCCATCGGTTCGCCTTCCTCTTCGCCGCGCAGGTGGCCGCGCAGCGACGCCTCGTTCATGCGCGCGATGTCCGCCGCCGTCGCGCCTTCGCCATGCAGCACCACATCCGGCGCGATGCCGACGCCCTGGATCGAACGCCCGCTCGGCGTGTAGTAACGCGCGGTGGTGAGCTTGACCGCGTCGCCATTGTCGAGCGGCAGCAGCGTCTGCACCGAGCCCTTGCCGAAGGTGCGGCTGCCGATGATCCGCGCGCGCTTGAGGTCGCGCAGCGCGCCGGCCAGCACTTCCGAGGCACTGGCCGAACCCGCATCCACCAGCACCACCACCGGCGCGCCCGACAGCAGGTCGCCCTTGGTCGCGCTGAAGCTGGTGTCGCCGCCCTTCAGGCGGCCGCGCGTGCTGACGATGGTGCCGGCATCCAGCAGGTCGTCGGCCATCTGCACCGCGCCGCTCAGCAGGCCGCCCGGGTTGCTGCGCAGGTCGATGACGAGACCCTTGAGCTTGCCGCCGGACTGCGTGTTCAGCGCGGTGATGCCCTTGGAGAATTCGTCGGCGGTGCTGCTCTGGAAGCTGGCCACGCGCACATAGCCATAGCCCGGCGCGAGCACGCGCTGGCGCACGCTCTGCATGCGGATGCGCTCGCGCACCAGGGTCACGTCGAAGGGCTTCTCCTTGCCTTCGCGCTGCACGGTGATCTTGACCGGCGAACCCGCCGTGCCGCGCAACGGCGTGCTGCCGTCCGCATCGCTGACCGGCTTGCCGTCGATATGGGTGATGACGTCGCCGGACTTCAGGCCCGCACGGTCGCCCGGCCCGCCTTCGATCGGCGAGATGATCTTCAGCACCGGGCCCGGCTGCTGCTGCAGTTCAAGCCCGACGCCGTCGTAGGCGCCGGTCGCGTCCTGGTTGAAGTCGCGCGCCGCCTCGCGATCGAAATAGACGCTGTGCGGGTCGAGGTCGAGCAGCAGGCCGCGCAGCGCGGAGTGCATCAGCTTCTCGTCGGGGACGGGCTCGACGTAGGCCTCGCGGATCGCGTTGTACACGCTGACGAAGCGGCGGATCTCGGCCAGCGGCACCTGGCGGGTGACGCTTTCGACGCCATCGGGGTCGTCGACGGCGGCGACATCCGGCTTCGCGCCCTTGTCCTCCGGGTCGGGCTGCTGCTGCGCGTGGGCAGGCAGCGCGAGCATCAGCGCGAGGACGAGGGGCAGCGGGCGAAGGCGCATCGGGCGCTCCTGCAGGGACGATGCGGCGATTATGCGCGGACGCCGCTTGAGCGGGCGATGAAGCGCCGTCAGCGGCGCAGCCACACTGAAGGATTGACCGGCTTGCCGCCGCGCCGCAGTTCGAAGTACAGCGCGGGCCGGCCCTGCCCGCCCGAATTGCCGACGCTGCCGACCGCATCGCCCTTGCGCACCGCCGCGCCGACATCATTCATCAGCGCATCGTTGTGCGCGTACAGGCTCATGTAGCCGTTGCCGTGGTCGACGATGCAGAGCAGGCCGTAGCCACTCATCCATTCGGCGAAGACCACCTGGCCATCGGCGACGGCACGGACCGGCGTGCCGGCGGCCGCGCCGATCAGCAGGCCCGAACTCGCGCTGCCGTCCGGCATGGTGCCGCCGAAGCCGGCGAGCAGGCTGCCGGCCAGCGGCCAGCCCGCGCCACCGACGGCCACCGGCGCGGCCGTGGCGACGCGCGGCGGCGGGCGCGTGGCGCGTGCGGGCGAGCCCGGCGTGCGGCTGCCACGCGCGGCCTCGGCGCGATCACGCCTGGCCTGCGCGGCGGCCTCGCGGCGCTCGCGTTCGGCGGCGGCGCGGCGTTCACGCTCGGCTTTCGCGGCGGCGGCACGCAGCTGGCCCAGCACGCGTTCCAGCGCTTTCGCGTCCTGGCCGAGCGCCTTTTCGCGGCTGGCCTTGTCCTGGTATTTCGCATCCACCTGCGCGAGCAGCGTCGCGCGCTGCCTGCGTTGCTGCGCGACTTCCGCGAGTTCGGCCTGATGCCGCTTCCGCGCCACCGCCAGCAAGGTCTGTTTCTGGCCGATTTCGGTTTCCACCACCTGCAGGGCCTTGAGGCGCTCGCTGATGTCGCGGATGCGCGCGGCGCGGTCGCGTTGCAGGGCGGCGTAATAGGCCAGCTCGCGGTTGCCCTGGGCGATCTGGTCCTGCGAGAGCATCACCTTGAGCGGCGCATCGCCGCCGGTCATGTAGGCGGCGCGCACCAGCTTCGCCAGCACCTCGCGCTGGCCGACCAGCGACTGCGCCAGGGCTTCGCGCTGCTGCTGCAGGCTGCCGAGCGCGGCCTGCTCGCGGCCGATCGCGGCGGTGGTGTCGTTCAACGCGCGCGTGCTGCGGCCCACCGCTTCATCGGCCTCGCGCACCGCGCGTGACGCCTGCCCGCGCTGGCCTTCCAGCTGGCGTCGCTCGCTGCCGATCTGCTTGAGCTCCTTGCGCAGCTCCTGCAGCTTGCGTTCGGTCTCGCGGGTGTTCTGCGCGGTCGCCGCGCCGGCCAGCAACGTCAAGGCGATGGCACAGGCGACAGCGCGGGAACGCGGGCCTCATCCTTCGAACAGGCTCCGGCCGCTCATTTCGGCGGGCTTGTCGATGCCGAGCAGGTCGAGCAGGGTCGGCGCGACATCGCGCAACGCACCGCCCCCCGCGCAGCGTCGCGCCGGCACGCGCACCGACATAGACCAGCGGCACAGGGCCGACGGTGTGCGCGGTATGCGGCTGGCCGGTCTCGGGGTCGCGCATCATTTCAAGATTGCCGTGGTCGGCGGTGACCAGCAGCGCGCCGCCGACGTCTTCCACCGCCGCGCTGACCGCGCCGATCGCGACATCCACCGCTTCGGCGGCTTTCACCGCCGCGTCGAGCATGCCGGTGTGGCCGACCATGTCGGGATTGGCGATGTTGCAGACGATGCAGTCGTAGGCCTGCGTGCGGATCGCGGCCACCAGTTTGTCGGTGAGCTCGGGGCAGCTCATTTCCGGCTGCAGGTCGTAGGTGGCGACCTTCGGGCTCGGGATCAGCGTGCGCGCCTCGCCTGCGTACAGGTCTTCGCGGCCACCGCTGAAGAAGAAGGTGACGTGCGCGTATTTCTCGGTTTCGGCGATGCGCAGCTGGCTGAGACCGTGCGCGGCCAGCACTTCGCCGAGCGTGTTGGCGAGGTTGTCCGGCGGCCAGGCCACGGTGGCCGGCAGCTTGGCGTCGTATTCGCTGAGGCAGACGAAGTCGGCCAGCGCCGGACGCCGCGCGGCGAAGCCATCGAAGCCCGGCTGCACGAAGGCGGCGGTGAGCTGGCGTGCGCGGTCGGCACGGAAGTTCATGAACACCACCGCGTCGCCGTCTTCGATCTTGGCGCCGCTTCCGATCACCGTCGGCTGCACGAACTCGTCGTTCTCGTCGCGTGCGTAGGCGGCATCGAGCGCATCCAACGCGCTATCGGCGCGATGCATGCCTTCGGCTTCGACCATCGCCTGCCATGCGGCCTCGACGCGGTCCCAGCGCTGGTCACGGTCCATCGCGTAGTAGCGGCCGGACACGTTGGCGATGCGTGCGTTGCCCAGCTCGTCGCACAGCGACTGCAGCGCTTCGAGGCTGGCACGCGCCGAACGCGGCGGCGTGTCGCGGCCATCGAGGAAGGCATGCACGGCGACGCGCGGCACGCCGAGCTGCTTCGCCATCCTCAACATCGCGAACACATGCGTTTCATGGCTGTGCACGCCACCCGGCGAGAGCAGGCCGAACACATGCAGGGTGCGGTCGTCCGCCTTCGCCGCCTCGCACGCCCTGACCAGCGCGCCGTTGCCGAAGAAGCTGCCGTCCTCGATGGCCGCGTCGATGCGGGTCAGGTCCTGGTAGACGATGCGGCCGGCGCCGAGATTCATGTGGCCGACTTCGGAATTGCCCATCTGCCCGTCCGGCAGGCCGACGTGGCGGCCTTCGGTGTGGATCAGCGTGTGCGGGCGCGTGTCCCAGAGCCGGTGCCAGTGCGGCAGGGTGGCGAGGGCGAGCGCGTTGTCGGCCGGGTCTTCGCGGTATCCCCATCCATCCAGGATCAGCAGGACGACGGGCTTGGGGCGCGATGCGGCTTCGGACATGACGTGGGGACCAGTGACTTTCGACGGATGCCCGGCGCCGGGCGTTGTGGAATTGTAGTCCGCACGCGCTGCCGTCCTGTCGCAGCCCAACGGAGTCCGAATCATGGCGATGCCCAGTCCCTCCCCGCTCGCGATCGCCCTGGCGCTGATGCTGGCGGCCGCGCCCGCCTATCCGCAGGACCAGAGCAAGGTCAGCGGCGACATCAGCATTGGCGCCGGGGTGAAATCCGGCAGCCTGACCACGGTCAGCGGCGACATCGACTTGGCCGCGAACGTGCGCGCCGGCAGCCTGAACACGGTGAGCGGCGACATCGACATCGATTCCGGCGTGGTGGCCGGCGCCGCCGAGGGGGTCAGCGGCGACATCGAGGCCGGCGAGAACGTGCAACTGGGCGACGTGCAGACGGTCAGCGGCGACATCAAGCTGGGCGCGCGCGGGCGCACCGGCAGCGCCGGGAGCGTCAGCGGCGACATCCGCTACGGCGCGGGCAGCCAGCTGGCCAGCGCGGAGACGGTCAGCGGCGACGTGTTCATCGACCGCGGCGGGCGCATCGCCGGCAACGTGGGCACGGTGAGCGGCGCGATCGGCCTGGTCGCGGCGGAGGTGGGCGGCGATGTCAGCACCTACACCGGCAACGTGACCGTCGGCGCCGGTTCGCACGTGCGCGGCGGCCTGACCGTGCGCAAGCCGAACAACGGCAACGGCATCACCATCGTCAACATCAAGCTGAAGCAGGCACCGCCGCGGATCATCATCGGCCCGGATGCACGCGTCGACGGCGCGCTCTCCTTCGAGCACCCGGTCAAGCTGTACGTGCACCGCAGCGCGCGCATCGGCAAGGTCACCGGCGCCACCGCCATCGCCTACGACACGCCGCGCGCGCCGAACGACTGACGCGGCTACCATCGGGATTCCGCTCACCAGGGAATCCCCATGCAGCATCGTCACCTGATCCTGGGCCTGGCCGCCGCCTCCGCGCTGGCCGCCTGCAAGCCCGCCACGCCGCCGGCGGACAGCGCCGCGCCGGCGACCCCCACGCCCGCCGCGAGCGCGCACGCGTTCGCCGCCGACATCAATGCCGCCGATTACGCCGAACTGGTGAAGACGCTGGCTTCGGATGAATTCGAAGGCCGCGGCCCCGGCACGCCGGGTGAGGAAAAATCGGTCGAGTACATCAAGGCGCAGTTCGAGCGCGCGGGGCTCAAGCCCGGCAACAACGGCGACTGGTTCCAGACCGTGCCGATGGTGGTCACCGAGGCCGATCCGGCGACGACGATGAATATCGATGTCGACGGCAAGCCGCACGCGCTGAAGTTCGGCACCGACATGGTGGTGGGCACCCGCAGCGGCCAGAAGGAAGTGAAGATCGACGGCAGCGAGCTGGTCTTCGTCGGCTACGGCGTGGACGCGCCGGAGCAGCAGTGGAACGACTACGCCGGCGTGGATGTGAAGGGCAAGACGGTGGTGATGTTCGTCAACGACCCCGGCTTCCACGCGCAGGACCCGAACCTGTTCGAAGGCAAGCGCATGACCTATTACGGGCGCTGGACGTACAAGTTCGAGGAAGCCGCGCGCAAGGGCGCCGCCGCGGCGATCATCATCCATGACGATGCCGGCGCGTCCTACGGCTGGGACGTGGTGAAGAATTCCTGGTCAGGCCCGCAGCATGACCTAAACGCCAAGGACGATCCGGAACCGCGACTGCCGGCGCAGGGCTGGATCACCGGCGAGCAGGCGAAGACGCTGTTCACCGACGCCGGGCTCGACCTGGACGCGCTGCGCGTGGCCGCCGGCAAGCCCGGTTTCAAGGCGGTACCGATGAAGGCGAAGCTCTCGCTCGACCTGAAGAGCACGACCAGCGAGCAGTCGTCGCGCAACGTGATCGGCATCCTGCCGGGCAGCGAGAAGCCCGACGAGGCGATCGTCTACATGGCGCACTGGGACCACTTGGGCAAGCATGAGGGCGCCGATCCTGCTGAAAACGGGGGCGACAACATCTACAACGGTGCGGTGGACAACGCGACCGGCGTGGCCGGCATCATCGAGATCGCGGAGAAGTTCGCGCGCAGCGAACCGAAACCGAAGCGCTCGGTGGTGTTCCTGGCGGTGACGCTGGAGGAGTCCGGCCTGCTGGGTTCCAAGTACTACGTCGCGCATCCCGCCATCCCGATGGACAGGACGGTGGCCGTCATCAACATGGACGCGATGCCGGTCGGCGGCCGCGCCAAGAGCATGACCGTGGTCGGCATGGGCAACTCCGAGCTGGAGAACCTGCTGGCCGATGCGGTGAAGCCACAGAGCCGCACGCTGAAGGCGGAAGCGACGCCGGAAGACGGGTTCTATTTCCGCTCCGACCACTTCAACTTCGCCAAGGCCGGCGTGCCGGCGCTGTACGCGAAGGGCGGCGATGACCTGGTCGATGGCGGCATCGAGGCCGGCCAGGCGGCGGAAGCGGATTACCGCAAGAACCGCTACCACAAGCCGAGCGACCAGTACGACGCGAGCTGGAAGCTGGACGGCATCGTCGAGGACCTGAACGCGCTCTACATCGTCGGCAACACGGTGGCCAACGATGGCAGCTGGCCGAACTGGCTCAAGACCAGCGCGTTCCGTGCCAAGCGCGACGCGATGATGGCAGCGAAGAAGTAAACCGCGCGCTCAAACAGGTGTTGCGATGGAAGCCCCGGGGAGACCCGGGGCTTTTTCGTTGCGATGCAGGTCGTCTTTGCTCCGATGCAACTCAATCTGATGCATCCCATCTCCGCGACACGACTTCTGCAGTCGCTTTTCCATACACCGAGCAAACCCACAGACCCTGCATCAAAAGGCGACGGGGCCAAGGCCCGATGCCGAGCGCGCCATGGATGGCGCGCGGCCGCGATTCGAAGCAGGATGCGCAGCCCGAGCGGCGGCATCGGGCCTTGGCCTCGGCGCCGGAAGCGGAGCGCATTTTGCTTTTCGACAAACACCTCAATGAAAGCAAAGGCGAGCTTCGCCACCGGACCGGAAGCCCACCCCCTGCGTTGCCGCTCAGGCTGCGCATCCTGCTCCGGATTCGCGGGCGCGCGGCGTCCTGCCGCGCTCAACGCAGGGGGTGGACTCCCGATCCTGCATTCCGGTGGTTTGGTGGCGCACGACCTCTTCCTTCGCAGCGACAGCCTGAAATGGCTACGCACTCTCTGATGCTGAAAACCCGCTCCGAATCGCAGGACATGGTGTTCTGAAGCGCACAGCGCAATCGGGCTGAGTCTTGCTCCTTTCTCTTTGGCCGGGCGACGGTTGCTTGCCGTTGAGTCGCACCAATACACGGCGATGAAAAACCACCCTACTCACATCGCCGCGCCAACAGGCATGATGCTGCCATCACTCCAACCGGACTCCGCCATGATCCTCGCCTACGCCTGCGTGCTGATTGCCGCTCTGCTGCCCTATGTCTGGACGATGGTCGCCAAGTCCGGCGGCGCGAAATTCGACAACCGCGAGCCGCGCCTGTGGCTGGAGAAACAGGAGAACCCGCGCGTACGCCGTGCCGACGCCGCGCAGAAAAATGCATTCGAAGCCTTTCCCGCCTTCGCTGCCAGCGTGTTGATGGCGCAGCTGGCCGGCGTGGATGCGCAGCGCATCGGCTGGATCGCCGCGGCTTTCGTCGTCTTCCGCGTGCTGCATGGCGTGTTCTACGTCGGCAACAAGGCGTCGATGCGCAGCCTGGTCTGGGCCGGCGGCATCGCCTGCGTCATCGCGCTGATGGTGATGGCGGCGCTGCGCATCGCCTGAGGTGCTATAGGCAATACCGGCCATGCGCACATGGCTGTGCGCCTGCATGCCTTGTCGGCTTCATCGCAATCAGGTGCCCGCGCCGAACACCGCGAGTACCGCCTCCACATCCTCCTGCCCCACTTGCCGCGCCGCGCGCGTGGCCGGATCCACGCATGCACGCCGCAACAGATTGGGCGGCAGGTTGCCGAGCCCGACATGCCGGTGCTGTACGACCTCGCCTGGTGCGGACGCGCGCATCTGCGCGAGCAGCGCATCGCGATGCGCCGGTGAATACGCCTGCGCGGTCTCGCCGCTGCCGGCATGGGTGAGCGTGTACATCGGCGCACGCACGCGCCACAGCTGGCCGCAGGCGAGGAAGTCCGGCCACCAACGCGCGAAGTAGAGCAGCATCAAGGCCTCGATGTGGACGCCGTCGGCATCCGGGTCGAACAACAGCACCACGCGCTCGAAGCGCAACGGCGTCGGCAACAGCGTGGCCGTCTGCAGCGTGGCATCGGCCATGCCCATCGCATCGGCCAACTGGCGGTACAGCACGTTGCCGCGCACCTTGGTTTCGTCCGCGCGCCAGGCATTGAGCGGCTTGCCCTGCAGCGGCAATACCGCCTGCGTGCGTTCGTCGCGCACCGCGATCACCGAACGCGCGGCGGAATCACCTTCGACTAGGATCAATTCACAGCCCGCGCCGTGTTGCACGCTGTCGGCGAGCTTGGCTTTCGATTGCGCGTGGCGTCCGGCGTTCATCGGCGCAGTGTCGCGCAGCGTGGATGCAGATGCTGAGACGCGGGCGGCCTACCATGGCACGCCCGCCCCGCAGGATGCCGCCATGGCCACCGACCGCATCTTTGTCGATTACGTCGCCGAGCAGCTCGGCCTCGGCGCGCGGCTGACGCACAGGAAAATGTTCGGCGAATACGCGCTGTACGTGGACGAGAAGGTGGTCGCCTTCGCCTGCGACAACAGCCTCTTCATCAAGCCCAATCCGGAAGTGGCGCGACTGCATCCCGACCTGCCGCAGCGCCCGCCCTATCCGGAGGCGAAGAACTACCCGGTCGCCGACGAACTGCTGGACGATGGCGATGCGCTGCGCCGCCTGTTCATCGCCAGCGCGGAGGTGCTGCCAGCGCCGAAGCGGAAGAAGATCGCCAAGAAGGCAGCGAAGAAAACCGCCGCGAAGAGAGTGGCGAAAAAAACGCCAGCCAAGCCGAAGCGCTGATCAGCCTTCGACCAGCCGTACCCGCGCGAAGTTGCGCTTGCCGACCGCGATCACGCCTTCGAAGCCGGGCGTGAACAGGCGCGCGGCGTCTTCGAACACTTCGCCATCCACGCGCACGCTGCGTTCCTTGAGCTTGCGGTTGGCTTCCGAATTGCTCGGCGTGATGCCGGCGGCGGTCAGCAGCGCGGCGATGCGCAGGCCTTCGGCGGGCACGGTCACGTCCTGCAGCGGCAGGTTCGACACATCGCCTTCGCCACGCACCGCCGCATGCCAGCCGGCGATCGCGGTGTCGGCGGCGGCCCCGTCGTGGAAGCGCGCGGCCAGTTCGCGGGCGAGGCGCAGCTTGAGGTCGCGTGGGTTGAGCGTGCCGGCCTCGATTTCGCCACGCAGCGTCTTCGCCTCCTCGATGGAGATGTCGAAGCTGAGCAGGTCGATCCACTTCCACATCAACTCGTCGCCGATCTTCATGGTCTTGGTGACGATGTCGATCGCGGGCTCGTCGATGCCGATGTAGTTGCCGAGCGACTTCGACATCTTCTGCACGCCATCGATGCCTTCCAGCAGCGGCATCGTCAGCACGATCTGCGGCTTCATCCCCGCGCCTTCCTGCAGCGCGCGGCCCATCAGCAGGTTGAATTTCTGGTCGGTGCCGCCGAGCTCGACATCGCTCTCCAGCGCCACCGAGTCGTAGCCCTGCGCGAGCGGGTAGAGGAATTCGTGGATCGAGATCGGCTGCTGCGCCTTGTGGCGCTTGGCGAAGTCGTCGCGCTCCAGCATCCGTGCCACGGTGAGCTGGCCGGCCAGCCGCACCATGTCGGCGGCGCTCATCCTGTCGAACCACTCGCTGTTGAAACGCAGCTCGGTTTTCTCGCGGTCGAGGATCTTGAACACCTGCTCGGCGTAGGTCGCGGCGTTCGCCATCACGTCTTCGCGGGTCAGCGGCTTGCGGGTGACGTTCTTGCCGGTGGGGTCGCCGATCATCCCGGTGAAGTCGCCGATCAGGAAGATCACCTGGTGGCCGAGGTCCTGGAACTGCCGCAGCTTGTTGATCAGCACGGTGTGGCCGAGGTGCAGGTCGGGCGCGGTCGGGTCGAAGCCAGCCTTGATCCGCAGCGGGCGGCCTTCCTTCAGGCGGGCCTCCAGCTCCTCGCGCTTGAGCAGCTCGTCACTGCCGCGGGCGATGAGGTCGAGGGCGGCGGTGATGTTCGGAGCTTCGGACACGGGATTTCCTGAATGCGCTTTGTTGACGGGTGCGAATGGTAAATCTTCCGTTAAAACGGAACTGCATCAAAATTTCCATCCAGATCAATGGTTTGACGCGGACTTACCTCATGTTTATGGTACCGCGCTGACGTCGCCCTCACATGGCGTGGAGATTGCTGAATGACCATCGGAGAGGCACGTCCCGGCCAGCGCGAGGCCCGCCACGAGCAGTTGCGCATCCAGCGTGCGCGCGCCCTGAAGCGCTATGCCGCACTGCGCATCCCGGCCGGTTTCAACGGCCGCTGGACGCGCCGCCAGTGGGCGCATGCCAGCCTGCTCGGCAGCATCATTGCCCTGCTCGGTGCGCTGGTGCCCGGTTTCGACCAGGCGCTGGCCCTGCCGTCGCAGGGCGGCCGCGCGTCGATGGCACTGGTGCTGCCGCAGATCGGCCCGCACAAGACCGTGGCCGGCCCGACCCGCAAGGGCGACAGCTGGCAGGTGATCAATGTCCGTGCCGGCGAGACCGCCAGCGCGATCTTCGACCAGTTGCAGATTCCGCAGGCCGACCTCGCCCGCCTGCTCAAGTATCCGGGCGTGAACATGGAGATGCGCCGGCTGCGTCCGGGCGCGGAGATCTCCTTCGACCTGCCGCCGGGCGGCCCGCTGCGCGGCTTCCGCTACACCCGCCTCGGCGAGAAGGTCGAGCTGGACATGACCGGCGAGAAGATCACCGAGACCGCCGTGCCACAGCAGGTGGACGTGCGCACCGTGGTGCTGTCGGGCACGGTCGGCGATTCGCTGTTCGAATCCGCGCGCAAGGTCGGGCTGACCTCGCAGAACCTGAAAGAGCTGACCGACGACATCTTCAAGTACGACGTCGATTTCGATTCCGACCTCGACGACAACGACCGCTTCAGCGTGGTGGTCGACCAGACCTGGAAGGACGGCAAGCTGGTCGATACCGGCCCGGTGCTCGCCGCCACCATCACCGCCGACGGCAAGCTGTTCTCCGGCTTCCTGTTCGAGCGCGACGGCAAGCCCGGCTACTACACCGCCGATGGCCGTTCGCTGGAACGCCCGTTCATCCGCATGCCCATTCCGTATGCGCGCCTGACCTCCGGTTTCGGTGGCCGCCGCCACCCGGTGCTGGGCCGCTTCAAGATGCACAAGGGCGTGGACTACGCCGCCGGCACCGGCACGCCGATCATGGCCGCCGGCGACGCGGTGGTGAAGTCGGTCGGCTGGCATGGCGGCTACGGCCGCGCGGTCGAGCTCTCGCACGGCGAAGGCAAGACCACGTTCTATGCGCACATGTCGCGCTTCGCCAGCATCCGCCCCGGCCAGCGCATCGCGCAGGGCACGGTGATCGGCTACGTCGGCAGCACCGGCCTGTCCACCGGCCCGCACCTGCACTACGAATTCCGCGTCAACGGCGCGCACCGCAATCCGTTGTCGATGATGCTGCCGCCACCGGCCCCGCTCTCCGGCACGCTGCTCGCGCAGTTCCGCGGCGAGACCAAGCGCGCGCTCGGCAAGATCCGCGAAGTCGAGAACATCGTCTTCCAGGGCGAGGACGAGCCGAAGCTCGCCAAGTACGACGAAGGCGCCAAGGCCAAGCGCGACAAGCGCGGCTGATCGCTACGACATGCATGCATCACGACGCCGGCCTCGCGCCGGCGTCTGCTTTTCGGCGATAGTGGCGCGATGACCGGACCCGATCTTTTCCTCGGCCTGATGTCGGGCACCAGCGCCGACGGCATCGATGCCGCGCTGGTGCGCTTCGATGATCGCGATGGCCGCCTGCATGCCGAACTGCTGTACGGCCGCACGCATGCCTGGCGCGACGACCTCCGCACGCGGCTGGTCGAACTGGGGCAAGGGGGCGATGTCGCTTCGCTCGACGAACTCGGCCAGCTCGATCTGCAGGTCGGCATCGCTTTCGCCGAGGCCGCGAACGCGTTGCTGTCCGACGCCGGCATCGATGCATCGCGCGTGCGCGCGATCGGCTCGCACGGGCAGACGGTGCGCCACCGCCCTGCAATCGCGCATCCCTTCACGATGCAGATCGGCGATGCGAACGTCATCGCCGAGCGCAGTGGCATCACCACCGTCGCCGATTTCCGCCGCCGCGATGTCGCCGCCGGCGGCCAGGGCGCGCCTTTGCTTCCCGCCTTGCACGCCACGCTGCTGGGCGACGATCACGAAGTACGCGCCGTGCTGAACCTGGGCGGCATCGGCAACCTGACGCTGTTGCCGGCTGCGGGCGATGTGCGCGGCTTCGACACCGGCCCGGCCAACGCGTTGATGGATGCGTGGTGCCAGCGCCACACCGGCGCCACCTACGACAAGGGCGGCACGTTCGCCGCCGCGGGCCGCATCGACGAGGCACTGCTTTCGCGCCTGCTGGCCGACGCCTGGTTCCCACTGCCACCGCCGAAGAGCACCGGCCGCGAGCAGTTCCACCTCGACTGGCTCGCCACGCATCTGCAGGGCGATGAAGCGCCCGCCGACGTGCAGGCCACCCTGCTCGCGCTGACCGCCCGCACCATCGCCGATGCGTTGCAGGCCACGCAGCCGGACACGCGGCGCGTGCTCGCCTGCGGCGGCGGCGTACACAACCCGGCGTTGATGGCGGCGCTGGTCGCGTCGATGCCCGATGCGGTCGTCGAATCCACCGCCGCGCACGGCGTTGATCCCGACTACATCGAAGCGATGGGTTTCGCGTGGCTGGCGCGGCAGACGCTGCTCAGCCTGCCCGGCAACCTGCCGGCGGTCACCGGCGCGCGTGGACCGCGCGTGCTTGGCGCGATCCACCCGGCCTAGACGCGCACACGATCAGCCGGTCGCGGCCGGCAGCTTCTTCGCCTGCTGGCGCGCGTGGTGCGCGATCCACAGGCAGAGCAGGAACGCCGGGATGCCCATCAGCGCGGTGCCGAGGAAATACAGCCCGTAGCCTTCCAGCAAGGTGCGGCCCTGCGCCAGCGTTTCCACCGCGACGCCGGAGAAACCCTTCAGCACCTTGCCGAGCAGCGCGTAGAACGAACTCAGCAGCGCGTACTGCGTCGCCGTGTAGCCGATGCTGGTCAGGCTGGACATGTAGGTCACCAGCGCGGTGCCGGCGAAACCGGTGGAGAAGCCGTCGATCGCCATCACCGTGGCGAAGGTGGTCGGGTCGGCGCCGTGGTAGGCGAGATACGTGAAGGCCGCATTGGAGCCGGGGCCGAGGATCGCGCCGACCAGCAGCGTCGGCACCACGCCGAAGCGCACCGCGCTCAGGCCCGCCGCGCCGATGCCGAGGAAAGCGACGACCAGGCCGATCGACGCGCGGATCTCGCCGACGAAATCCTTCGACACGCCCAGGTCCGCATAGAACGGGTTGGCCATCGGGCCCATGATGAAATCGGGCAGGCGGTACAGGCTGATCGCCGCCAGCATCAGCAGTGCGAACCTGCCATGGGTGCGGAAGAACGCGACGAACGGCCCGACGATGCCATCGAGCAGGCCCGAGGTCTGCACCTGCTGCGCGGCATCCAGCGCACGACGCTCGACCGGCTCCTTCGCCATGAACACGCCGATGATGCCGATGCCCATCAGCAGCGCCATCACCGCGTACGACGGCGACCAGCCGATCCGCGCGGCGAGGATCAGGATCAGCGCGTCGGTCACCAGCAGCGCGATGCGGTAGCCGTACTGCGAGGCGGCGCTCATCAGGCCCAGCTCGCCCTCGTTGTCGGAGGCCTCGATGCGCCAGGCGTCGATGACGATGTCCTGCGTCGCCGAGGCGAACGCGGCGACCAGCGCCATCACCCCGAACAGCACCAGCCCGCCCTGCGGCTGGATCACCGACATCCCGATCAAGGCCGCCGCCACGATCAGCTGCGACAGCAGCATCCAGCCGCGTCGCCGGCCCAACCGCCCGAGCAGCGGCACGTCGGTCTTGTCGATGATCGGCGCCCACAGGAACTTGAGCGAATACGCCAGCCCGACCCACGACAGGAAGCCGATGTCGGAGAGCTCGTTGCCGGCCTCGCGCATCCAGTAACCCATGGTGTTGCCGACCAGGTACAGCGGCAGCCCGGACGCGAAGCCGAGCATCAGCATGGTCAGCACCTTGGGCTGGCGCAGCGCGGCCATCACCCGCCCGACGCCGGACTTGCCGGAGGCGGCGCTCATGCGCGGAACCCCGGCCAGGCGTAATCGACCAGATACGGCGCATGGTCGGAGAACTTGGGCTCGGGAAAGATCGTCGCCTCGCGGATGGTCGCTGCCAGCTTCGGCGTCACCAGCTGGTAGTCGATGCGCCAACCCACGTTCTTCGCGCGTGCCGCACCGCGCTGGCTCCACCAGCTGTATTCGATGGCATCGGGTTTGGCCACGCGGAAGCTGTCCTTCCAGCCGCCCGCACGACGCGCACTCAATCCGTCGCCGCAGTCGTCATCGATCATCCCGCTCAGCCACGCGCGCTCATGCGGCAGGCAGCCGGAATTCTTCTGGTTGCCGGTCCAGTTCTTGATGTCGCTTTTCGCGCGCACGATGTTCCAGTCGCCGCACAGCACGTACTCGCGGCCGCTGGCGAGCCATTCGTCGAGGATGGGCGCGAGCCACTGCATCACGTCTTCCTTCACGCCCTGGCGCAGTTCGCCCGAGCTGCCGGAGGGGATGTAGAAACTCACCACCGACACGTTGCCGAAGCGCGCCTCGATGTAGCGGCCTTCCTCGTCGAAATCCGGGCGGCCCAGCGCGGTGCGCACCTCGTCCGGTTCGCGGCGGCTGTAGATCGCCACGCCGCTGTAGCCCTTCTTCACCGTGGAGTCGCGGAAGTAGGCGTGGTAGCCGTCCGGCAGATAGTCGGGGACGCGCAGCTGGTGCTCCTGCGCCTTGGTTTCTTGCACGCACATCACGTCGATGTCGCGTTCGCCGAACCAGTCGAAGAAGCCCTTGCTGGCCGCCGAGCGCAGGCCGTTGGCGTTGAAGCTCAGGATGCGCATGCAGTCGGCCTCTTTGATGTGGGACGATGATAACAACGCCCCCGGAGCCCGCATCGCGATGCCCGCACCCGTGCTGATCCACGTCGCACCGGTCACCCCGACGCTCGCGCCCGGCGTGCGCGCGGTCGAAGTCGCGCCGGCGCAGTCGGCCTATGTCGGCAACACCGCGTTCAATCTGCTCGATGCCGAATCGGATGCGAATTCGGAGGCAATGGCGATCCTCGTCAACGGCCGCGTCATCGGTTTCTACCGGCTCGATTTCGGGCCGCGCTCGGTGATCGGCCGCGAACTCGGCACCCCGCATATCGGCGTGCGCGCGTTCTGCATCGACCATCGCCACCAGGGCCGCGGCCATGGCTCGCGCGCCGCCGCCGCGATGGCCGAGGACGTGCGCCGCCGCCATCCCGACCAGCGCCTGATGGTGCTGGCCGTGCATGCCCGCAACCGGGTCGGCATCGCCGCCTACCAGCGCGCCGGCTTCGTCCACAATGGCCAGTACATGTCCGGCGGCCGCGCCGGCCCGCAACTGGTGATGTTCCGCTACCTCCCCGCCCAACGATGACCGACCACCGCACCCGATTCCTCGATGCCGCGCTGCGCGCGGAAGCCCTCCGCTTCGGCGAGTTCACCCTCAAGTCCGGCCGCGTCAGCCCGTACTTCTTCAATGCCGGGCGTTTCGATTCCGGCGCCGCGCTGGCCGCGCTCGGCCGCGCCTACGCCGATGCGATCCACGCCGCCGGCCTCGACTTCGACCTGCTGTTCGGGCCGGCCTACAAGGGCATCCCGCTGGCGACGTCGCTGGCCTGCGCGCTGGCCGCCGATGGACGCGACCTGCCGGTCGCCTTCAACCGCAAGGAGGCCAAGGCGCATGGCGAGGGCGGGATGCTGATCGGTGCGCCGCTGGCCGGACGCCGGGTGTTGATCGTCGATGACGTGATCACCGCCGGCACCGCGATCCGCGAGGCGCTGGCCCTGATCCGCGAGGCCGGCGGGCAGCCTTCGGGCATCGTGATCGGACTGGACCGACAGGAAATCGTCCGCGAAGGCGACCCCCGATCGGCCGCCCAGGGCGTGGCGGAAGAACACGGGATTCCCGTGATCGCCGTCGCGAGCCTGTCCGACCTGCTTGATTTCTCCGTCCAAAAGCCGGAACTTGCGGCTTATCGCGATGCGCTCGGCGCCTATCGACAGCGCTACGGCGCCGGCGACTGAACCCGCGAAAGGGGGAAACACCATGAAGATGCTCCAACGCGGCACGCTGTTCCTGGCGCTGGCCGCGACCGCCACCATCGCCATCGCCCAGCAACCGGCCAGTGGCGGCAAGAAGCTGTACTGCTGGAACGAAGGCGGCCGCAAGGTCTGCGGCGATGCCCTGCCCGCCTCGGCGGTCAACAGCGCACGCACCGAGATCAGCGGCAAGAGCGGCCTGCCCGGCCAGCACATCGACCGCGCGCTGACGCCGGAAGAACGCGCCGCGCAGGAAGTCCGCCAGGCCGCGGCCCAGGCCCAGGCCGACCAGGCGCTGGCCGACCAGCGCCGCGACATGGCCCTGGCCGAGTCCTACGAGTCCGAGGAGGCGCTGCGCCGCGCCTACAAGATCCGCTACGAGATGGTGGACGAAGGCCTGAAGACCTCGAAGATGGGCATCGACAACCAGCGCCAGAGCCTGCTGCAGCTGCTGCACGCCGCCGCCGACGCCGAACTCAAGGGCGGCAAGGTGCCGGCGAAACTGGCGCAGAACGTGCTAACCCAGCGCGCCTCGGTCGTGGATGCGCAGCAGGGCTACCGCCAGCAGCAGCAGGAACGCGCCAACCTCGACACCCAGCTGCAGGAAGCACTGTCGCGCTACCGCAAGGCCAAGGGGCTCGATCCGGAGACCGGCCTGCCGCCTTCGGTGACGGCCCCGGCCAACAACCCGCGCGCCTGACTGGCGGCCACGCGCGGGACTGCCCCGCGCGTCATCGCAACCTGATCAGAACGGGACCGACAGCGACGGGTCGAGCGCCAGCAGGCGCGTGCGGAAGGCGTCCTGGATGCGCGCCATCGCCGCATCGTCATTGGCCTCGAAGCGCAGCACCAGGATCGGCGTGGTGTTGGACGCACGCACCAGGCCCCAGCCGTCCGCCCAGTCGGCGCGCAGGCCGTCGATGGTCACCGAACGCGCACCTTCGAAATCCCCCTCGGCGACGAAGCGCTGGATGAAGGCGTGCGGGTCCTCGACCGGGATCTTGAGTTCCGGCGTGCTGATGCCATCGGGGATTTCCTCAAAGACGGTGTCGGCGTCCTCGTCGCGCGCGGCCAGGATCTCCAGCAGGCGCGCGGCGGAATAGATGCCGTCATCGAACCCGTACCAGCGTTCCTTGAAGAAGAAGTGGCCGCTCATCTCGCCGGCCAGTTCGGCTTCGGTTTCGCGCATCTTGGCCTTGATCAGCGAGTGCCCGGTCTTCCACATCAGCGGGCTGCCGCCGTGGCGCAGGATGAAGGGCATCAGCGCGCCGCTGCACTTCACGTCGTAGACGATGACCGCGCCCGGCTGGCGCTCCAGCACGTCGGCGGCGAACAGCATCAGCAGGCGGTCGGGGAAGATGTTGGCGCCGTTGGGGGTGATCACGCCGAGGCGGTCGCCGTCGCCATCGAAGGCGATGCCGAGGTCGGCGCCTTCGGCCTCCACCACCTGCCGCAGGTCGGCCAGGTTGTGCGGCTCGCTGGGGTCGGGATGGTGGTTGGGGAAGTGGCCGTCGATCTCGCAATACAGCGGCACCACATCGGCGCCGATGGCTTCCAGCACCTTCGGGCCGAGTTCGCCGGCCGCGCCGTTGCCGGCATCGACCACCACCTTGAGCGGGCGGCCGAGCTGGATGTCGGAAGCCACGCGCAGCACGTAATCCGGCGCGACGTCGCGGCTGTCGAGCGTGCCGGGCTGCGGCGCACGGTGCAGGCGGCCGCCGACGATGCGCTGGTAGAGGTCGGCGATGGTGTCGCCGGAGAGCGTCTCGCCGCCGACCACGATCTTGAAGCCGTTGTAGTCCGGCGGGTTGTGGCTGCCGGTCACCGCCACGCAGGAGCCGTTGCCGTTCTGCGCCGCGGCGAAGTAGACCAGCGGCGTCGGCGCCAGGCCGATGTCGAGGACGTTGCGGCCGCTGTCGCGCAGGCCGTCGATGAGCGCATCGGCGAGCTCCGGGCCGGACAGGCGGCCGTCGCGGCCGACCACGATGTCCTTCAGGCCCTTCTCGTGCATCAGCGAACCGATGGCCTGGCCGATGGCGCGGGCGACGTCGGCGCTGAGCGACTGCCCGACCACGCCACGGATGTCGTAGGCGCGGAAGATGCCGCGGTCCACCGCCTGGATCTCGGCCACCGGCACCGCGGCTTCGGTCGCGCCCTGCGCATCGTCCGCCACGGCGGACGCGGGCACGGCGGAGGCCGGCGCCAGCGGCACGCCATCGGAGACCACCGGGGCCGGCGCACCGGCGTGTTCGCCGGCCAGCGCCTCTTCCAGGGTGACTTCGTCCTCGGCCACCACTTCGCCGGCGCGACGCGCCTTGAGCTTCGGCCACGCCAGGCCGAGGCCGGCCAGCACCAGCAGCAGCACGCCGCCGATCAGGCTGCCGAGCGCGCCCAGCCCGAACGGGCCCGGTTCGCTCGCGGCGATGCCGGTGGCGATGCGCAGGTCGGTGCCCGGCACCTTGGCGGCTTTCGCCTCGGCGCTGTCGGTGAGTGCGTTGTCACCGGCTTCGGCGATGGTGGCGTTGCCTTGGCGCAGCGCCAGATAGCCGGCGCCCGGCTGCGCGGCCGTGACCGCCGCCTGCAGCGGCTGCAGCGGATACGCGGCCAGCGCCACCTGGCCCTTCTCCAGCGGCACACCGGCGACCAGCACATTGCCCTTGGCGCCGCGCGCGATGCGCACTTCCGGCTTGCCGCTGGCGATCGCGGCTTCCACCGCGGCCAGCTTGCCGTAGCCGGTGGCCGGCAGGCCGGCATAGGCCGCCTGCAGGTCGGGCGGGAACACGGCGGTTTCGCTGGCGCCCTTGGCGGCGGCGGCGAACGCCTTGGCCAGCGCGTCCAGATCGGTGCCGGCGGCGGCGGTCTTCACCGTCGGGTCGGCGGCGGCATCCACCGCACGCTTCCTGACCTGCGACACCGCCTGCGCGGTCTTCTGCGCCAGCGCGTCGCGCTCGGCCATCAACGCGCTGTCGGCGGCCTCGGCGCGCCACTGCCTCACGCCCGACCACAGCAGCCACGCGCCCAGCAGGGCCAGCAGCAGCGCCAGCAGCGGCAGCGCCTTGTCGGGCGCGCCGAACTGCAGCGGGAGTTTGGGTAGCTTGCTGGTCTTGTCGCTCATCGTGTTCCCCGTCATTGCACGCCGGTATGGCCGAACCCGCCGGCCCCGCGCGTGCTTGCTTCAAATTCTTCCACCACCTGCAAGGTAGCGCGTACCACCGGCAACAGGACCAGCTGCGCGATGCGGTCTCCCGGCTGCATCGTAAAAGCCTCGCGGCCCCGATTCCACACGCTGATCATCAGCGGACCCTGGTAGTCGGCGTCGATCAACCCGGTGCCGTTGCCCAGCACGATGCCGTGTTTGTGGCCCAGCCCGGAGCGCGGCAGGATCACCGCGCACAGCGCAGGGTCGGCGATGTGGATGCTGATCCCCGACGGCACCAGCGCGGTATCGCCCGGTTCCAGCACCAGTGGCGCCTCCAGCGCGGCACGCAGGTCCAGCCCGGCACTGGCCTCGGTGGCGTAGGCGGGCAGCGGCCATTCCGCGCCGAAGCGCGCGTCCAGCACTTTCAGTTGCAGCACGTGGTGCATCAGGGCAGTTCCTTGTCGATGAGGTCGAGCAGCATCCCGGCGATGGCGGTCTTGGGCGCCGGGCCGAGCATCGCCTCGCCGCCGGCCCAGAACACCTGCAACGCGTTGTCCTCGGCTTCGAAGCCGCTGCCGGCCACGCCGACCCGGTTGGCGCAGATCATGTCGACGCGCTTGGCCTCCAGCTTGCCGCGTGCGTAGCGCTCGATGTCGTGGGTTTCCGCGGCGAAGCCGATGACGCGGCGCGGGCGCTGCGGATGCGCGGCGACCCCGGCCAGGATGTCGCGGGTGCGGACCAGTTCCAGCGTCAGCGTGTCGCTGCCCGGCGTCTTCTTCAATTTGGTGTCGGAAAACGTGCGCGGGGTGAAGTCGGCCACCGCCGCCGCGCCGATGTAGATCGAAGCCGGCAGCGCGGCCATCACCGCCTGATGCATGTCGGCGGCGCTGCGCACGTCGATGCGCGATACGCCTTCGGGCGTCGGCAGGTGCACCGGGCCGGCGACCAGCACCACCTCCGCCCCCCGTTCCGCTGCAGCCGTCGCGAGCGCGAAGCCCATCTTGCCGCTGGAGCGGTTGCCGATGAAACGCGCCGGGTCGATGTCTTCGAAGGTCGGCCCTGCGCTGACGACGATCCGCGTCCCGGCCAGGCTCACGCGCCCTTCCCGATCACGGCGTCGAGGATCTCGGCCGGTTCGCTCATCCGCCCGGGGCCGGTTTCGCCGCAGGCCTGCGCACCGACGCCCGGCCCGATCACCGTGACCCCGCGCGTCTTCAACAGGTCGATGTTGGCCTGCGTGGCGGCGTGCAGCCACATCCGGTGGTTCATCGCCGGGGCGACGAAGACCGGCGCGGTGGTGGCGAGGCAGAGCGTGGAGACCAGGTCGTCGGCGAAACCGTGCGCCAGCTTCGCCAGCGTGTTCGCCGTGGCGGGCGCGATGACGATGGCATCCGGCCAGCGCGCCAGTTCGATATGGCCCATCGCGGCTTCGGCGGCCTCATCCCACAGGCTCTGCCGCACCGGGCGCCCGGACACCGCCTGGAAAGTGGTCGCGCCGACGAAGCGCAACGCGTTATCGGTCATCGCCACCTGCACTTCGCAGCCGCGCTCGCGCAGCCGCCGCACCAGTTCCACCGCCTTGTACGCGGCCACGCCGCCGCAGACGCACAACAGGACGCGCTGGGGCGAAGACAGGCTCACGGCTCGACGGGTTTCCTACGCAGGCGCGGGCCGCCAGCTTAACCGAACGCCTCTTCCGCCCTATGTCGATGCGCGGCCCCGGCGCCGAGCCTGTCGGCTCCTTGCCGACGGGAATTCCCGATGCACATCCGCGACTGGCCCGCCGACGAACGCCCGCGCGAGAAACTGCTGCGCCACGGCGCCAGCGCCCTCTCCGATGCCGAACTGCTGGCGCTGTTCCTCGGTTCCGGCTTGCGCGGCGAAGACGCGGTCGCCACCGCGCGCGGCCTGCTGGCGGCACATGGCCCATTGCGCGCCCTGCTGGAACGCGAGCCCAGGCAGCTCGCCACGCTGAAAGGCATCGGCCCGGCCCGCGCCTGCAAACTGGCCGCCGCACTGGAGCTGGGCAGCCGCTTCCTCGCCGCCGGGCTGGAACGCGGCGATGCGCTGGCCGACCCGGCCGCCGCCGGCCGCTACTTCGCGCAACGGCTGCGCGGCCGCCCCAGCGAAGTCTTCGCCGCCCTGTTCCTCGACACCCGCCACCGCGCGCTGGCCTTCGAGGAGCTGTTCACCGGCACCATCGACGGCACCGAGGTCCATCCGCGCGAGGTGGTGAAGCGCGCCCTCCTGCACAACGCGGCGGCGGTGATCGTCGGCCACAACCACCCGAGCGGCCACCGCGAGCCGAGCGCCGCCGACCGCGCGGTGACCCAGAGCCTCAAGCAGGCGCTGGGGCTAATCGATGTGCGGCTGCTGGACCATTTCGTGATCGCCGACGGGCCGCCGGTCTCGATGGCGGCGCGCGGCTGGGTCTGAACGCGGCGGGCCGGAATTCCGCGGGTTTTCCGGGATGCGGCGGCGGCCTGCCGTAAACTACACGGCCGCAGAACCGCCGATCCATTTGTGAAATCCCAGCTCAAGGCCCTGGTCGACCAGGGCATCGAAGCCCTCCGCGCACAGGGCACCCTGCCCGCCGATGCCGCCACGCCCGATTTCGTGATCGAGCGCCCGCGCGAATCGAGCCACGGCGACTTCTCCACCAATGCCGCGATGCTGCTGGCCAAGGCCGCACGCAGCAACCCGCGTGCCGTCGCGCAGGCGCTGCTCGACGCGCTGCCGGCCGATGCCACCATCGCCAAGGCCGAGATCGCCGGGCCGGGCTTCATCAACTTCCACCTCGCGCCGGCCGCCTGGCATGGCGTGGTGCGCGAGATCCACGCGCGCGGCGATGCCTACGGCCGCAATGACAGCGGCGCCGGGCAGACGGTCGGCGTGGAATACGTCTCCGCCAACCCGACCGGCCCGCTGCATGTCGGCCACGGCCGCGCGGCGGCGATCGGCGACTCCATCGCCCGCGTGCTGGCGGCGAACGGCTGGCAGGTGATCCGCGAGTTCTATTACAACGACGCCGGCGTGCAGATCGAGAACCTGGCGAAGTCGGTGAAGGCGCGGCTCGACGGCCTCAAGCCCGGCGACACCGACTGGCCGGAAGCCGCCTACAACGGCGACTACATCGCCGATGTCGCCGATGCCTACCTGCGCGGCGACAGCGTGGAGGTGGACGGCGAGACCGTCACCGGCGCGCGCGACATCGCCGACCTCGATGCCATCCGCCGTTTCGCCGTGGCCTGGCTGCGCCGCGAACAGAACGCCGACCTCGCCGCCTATGCGGTCGCCTTCGACAACTACTTCCTGGAGTCGTCGCTGTACGCCGATGGCAAGGTGGAGGACACCGTCGCCGAGCTGGTCCGCCACGGCCACACCTACGAGGAAGGCGGCGCGCTGTGGCTGCGCAGCACCGACTTCGGCGACGACAAGGACCGCGTGATGCGCAAGTCCGACGGCACGTTCACCTACTTCGTGCCCGATGTCGCCTACCACCGCAACAAGTGGCAGCGCGGCTGGCAGCGCGCCATCACCGAACTCGGCGCCGACCACCACGGTTCGCTGGCGCGGGTGAAAGCCGGCCTGCAGGCGCTCGATGCCGGCATCCCCAAGGGTTATCCCGACTACGTGCTGCACCAGATGGTCACGGTCATGCGCGGCGGCGAGGAAGTGAAGCTGTCCAAGCGTGCCGGCAGCTACGTCACCCTGCGCGACCTCATCGAGGAAACCGGCAAGGACGCGGTGCGCTGGTTCCTGATCGCGCGCAAGCCCGATTCGCAGCTGACCTTCGACATCGACCTGGCCCGCTCGCAGTCCAACGACCAACCCGGTCTATTACGTGCAGTACGCGCATGCCCGCGTGCACAGCCTGCTGCGCCAGGCGGTGGAGAAGGGGTTCCGCTTCGACCTCGACAATGGATTGGCCAAGCTCGATGCGCTGACCGACGACGCCAGCCAGGCGCTGATGGTCGAACTCTCGCGCTACCCGGAAATGGTGGAGGCCGCCGCGGTCACGCTGGAGCCACACGCGATCGCCCAGTATCTGCGTGACCTCGCCACCGCCTTCCACACCGCCTACCACGCGCAGCCGGTGCTGGTGGCCGATGGCGACGAGCGCGACGCCCGCCTCGCGCTCTGCACCGCCACCGCGCGCGTGCTGGCCAACGGGCTGGATTTGCTGGGCGTGTCCGCGCCCGAAAAGATGTAAGCAGGAGCACGCACAGATGGCCGCACGTCGCGGAAAATCGCAGGCCCGCCGCAGTGGCGGGAGCAACAACGGACTGCCGGGCTGGGCCTGGCTGGTGATCGGCGTGCTGTTGGCGCTGGTGGTGGTGTTGATGGCGCCCAAGTTCATCGGCGGCAAGGATGGCGAAGGCGGCTTCTTCCGCATCGGCGCGCCGCATGCCAACCCGGACGCGCAGCCGCAGGGCAGCAGCGAAACCGATGGCGCCTTCGAGCCGGTCGGTGCCGAACCCGCCGCCAAGCCGGCCAAGCAGGCCGAAGCCACCGACAAGGCCGGCAACTTCGATTTCTACGAGCTGCTGCCGGGCGAGGAAGTCGCGATGACCGACGCCCAGATCGCCGCCATCGCCCGCGAGGAAGCGCGCCGCAAGGCCGCCGAAGCCAAGGCCGACAGCGCCGCCAGTCTCGATGCCGCCACCCAGGCCGCCGATGCGCAGGCCCGCGCGACCGCAGCCGCCGCCGGCCTGCCGCAGCCGTTGCCGGAAGCAGGCAGCACCACGCCTGCGCCCGCCAAGCCGGTGCAGGTCGCCAGCGCGCAGCCCGCGCCGAAGCCGGCCACCGCGCCGGTCGCGTCCACCGAGAAACCCGCCACCACGCCGGTCGCCGAGAGCAAGCCGCCGACCGCCTCCACGCCGTACGTGCTGCAGGCCGGCGCCTTCCAGGCCAGCGGTGACGCCGAGGCGGTCAAGGCCAAGATCGCCATGCTCGGGCTCAATGCACGTGTGGAATCGGCCAGTATCAACGGCAAGACCATGTACCGCGTGCGGATGGGGCCCTACGCCACCGCCTCGGAGCTGGCGGAAGCCAAGTCCAAGCTGTCCAGCGGCGGGCTGCCGGCGGTCGCGGTCAAGGCCAAGTAAGCCGCCTCGTCACCCACACGGAAACGCCGGGCATGCCCGGCGTTTTTCATCCGCGATGTTCATGTCGATGTGGCTTCGGGGAAGTGCGCGTCGAGCCAGGCGTGCAGGGTCTCGAACACCGGCGCGCGGTCGGCTTCGTTGAACAGCTCGTGGTAGTGCCGGGCGAATTCGTGCGTCGCGACGATGTCGCGCGGCGCGGCTTCGGCGAAGCGCCGGCTGCCGCGTGCATCGACCAGATGATCGTCGCCGGCATAGAGCAGCAGCGTCGGCACGCGCCATGACGGTGCCGCCGCGATGACCGCCGGGCCGGCGCCATCGATGAACATCGCCATCCGCCCACCCACGCGGTCGTGGCAGAGCGGGTCGTTGCGATAGGCGGCCACTTCCGCCGCGTCATGGGAGATGCGCTCGATCGGCAGGCCGTTGCCTATCGTGATGCCGGGCGCGATGTTCGCCAGCAGGCGGGCCAGCGCCTTCTGCCAGCCGCGCATGCCCGATGCCAGCGCCGGCGATGACAACACCAGCGCATCGACCGGCCGCAGTCCGCGTTCGACGAAGCGCGCCGCCACCGCGCCACCCATGCTGTGGCCGAGCAGCACCAGCGGCGTGTCCGCGCCGGCTTCCCCACGCAGATGGTCGATGACGCTGGCGAGGTCGGTGAGCAGACGGCCGGGCGAACTCAGCGTGCCGCGCCGGCCCGGCGATTCTCCGTGCGCGTACTGGTCAAACGCCCGCACATCGAAACCCCATGCGTTCAATTGCGCGGCGACATGGGCATAGCGGGCGGCGTGTTCGCCCAGCCCGTGCACGATCAGCACGGTACCGCGCGAAGGGCCCGCGCCGGTGTGCGGCCAGGCGTGCGTGCGCAGCGCGATGCCATCGTCCATCGGCAACCATCCGGGTGTGGCCTGCGGGTGCATCGGGTCTCCTTGGGGCTTCGCAGCGGGTGCGACGCGCATGCGGCACACTGCAGGCCAAGGAGAATGCCATGGCGATCGAATCCGCACTGATCAAGCCCGTCGTCGACGCCATCATGGCCCTGCTGCGCCGGGGCGAGAACGTGCAGCTGCACCGCCACGCCGAGAAAGCCGTGCGCGAGGCGATCCGCGAACTGCTACTGGCCAGCCCGGACGAGAACAAGGCGGCGGCGAGGATCGCCATCGCCAAGGCCGCCGGCCTGCTGTCGGAAGACGTGGTGCTGGCCGAAGAGATGCTGCAGAAGCATCGCGCCACCAAGGCGCAGACGCGCACGCGTTCGAGCGGCTCGCGGGCACGCAAGCCGAAGGCGGTGGAAGATGCGGCTGCATCCGCTTCAGACAAGTCTTCGACCAGACCCGCGCCCAAACCCGCGTCGAAAACCACCAAGCCGGCGACGACGCGCAAACGGGCTTCGACATGAGCTGCTCGCTGGTTTTCTACACGCTGGTCGCGCTGTGGGTCGGGCTGGAATTCTGGCTCGGGCGGCGGCGGCGTTCCGGCGGCGGCGATGCCTCGCGCGACGACGGCACGCTGCGCCTGCTGCACCGGGTGATCGGCGCCAGCGTGTTGGTGGCGGTGCTGGCGGCCTATACCGGCTGGCTGCGCTGGCCGCAGCCATGGCAGTCGGTGCTGTTCTGGACCGGCATCGCGTTGATGGCGGGTGGCCTGCTGCTGCGCTGGATTTCGGTGCGCACGCTGGCGCGCTGGTTCACCGTGGACGTGGCGGTGCGCGACGACCAGCGCCTGATCCAGCACGGGCCGTACCGCTGGCTACGGCATCCGTCCTATACCGGCGCGTTGATGCTGTTCCTCGGCATGGGCCTGGCGCTCGGCAACGTGCTCAGCCTGGTGGTGTTGATGCTGCCGGTCCCGCTCGCCTTCCTGCGCCGCATCCACGTGGAGGAGGCGGCGCTGGCGGCGCACTTCGGCGAGGCCTGGACCGCGCACGCGCGGCGGACCTGGCGGCTGGTCCCGTTCGTCTGGTGAAGCGGCACAATGGGCGCTTTCCACCGCGCGCCCCGCCATGACTTCGAAAACCGCCTTCGTCACCGGTGCCACCTCCGGCTTCGGCCGCGCCATCGCCACCCGCCTGCTGCGCGAGGGCTGGCAGGTCGTCGCCACCGGCCGCCGCGCCGAGCGGCTGCAGGCGCTCAAGGATGAAGCCGGCGACGCGCTGCACGCCGCCTGCTTCGACATGCGCGATGCCGATGCGGTCACCGCCGCGATCGACGCCCTGCCGCCCGCGTTCGGCCGCATCAACCTGCTGGTGAACAACGCGGGCCTCGCACTCGGCACCGCGCCCGCGCAGCGCGCCGATCTCGCCCAGTGGCGGCAGATGATCGACACCAACATCACCGGGCTGGTCACGCTGACCCATGCGCTGCTGCCGAGGCTGATCGAAGCGAAGGCGCTGATCATCAACATCAGCTCGATCGCGGCGACATACCCGTATCCCGGCGGCAACGTCTACGGCGGCACCAAGGCCTTCGTCAGCCAGTTCTCGCTGGGCCTGCGCAGCGACCTGCACGGCAGCGGCGTGCGCGTGACCAGCATCGAGCCGGGCATGGCCGAAACCGAGTTCACTTTGGTCCGCAACGGCGGCGACCAGGCCGCCAGCGATGCGCTCTATGCCGGCGCCGCGCCGATCACCGGCGACGACATCGCCGACCAAGTGCTGTGGCTGGCGCAGCTGCCGCCGCATCTCAACATCAACCGCATCGAGACGATGCCGGTGAACCAGAGTTTCGCCGGCTTCCAGGTGCATCGACAAGGTTGAAGCCGCGCCGGCCGGGCGGCGCAGGCATCCTCACTCGATCGGCGAGTCGTCCAGGTAGGTGTAGCCGGTCAGGCCGTTTTCCAACGCCTCGTTGAAGCGCTCGGCCTCCGACTTGGTCAGGTCGGCCGCGCCGACGCGGGCACGGTAGGCGCGGCGCAGGTCGTCGAGCCTGTAGCCGACGTAGTCGAGCATGACGTCGGTGGTGTCGCCGCGGCGCTGCTGCACGATGCGGCAGTCGTCGCCGTCCACCTTCACTTCGATCGCGTCGGTGTCGCCGAACAGGTTGTGGATGTCGCCGAGGATCTCCTGGTACGCGCCGACCAGGAAGAAGCCCAGCCGGTAGCTCTCGCCCTTGCGCAGTTCGTGCAGCGGCAGCGATGTGTCGAGGTCCTCGTTCTCCACGTACACGTCGATCTTGCCGTCGGAGTCGCAGGTCAGGTCGGCGATGATGCCGCGCCGCGTCGGCGCCTCGTCCAGGCGCTCGATCGGCGTGATCGGGAACACCTGGTCGATGGCCCACACGTCCGGCATCGACTCGAACACGCTGAAGTTGACGAAGTACTTGTCGACCAGCCGCTCGTTGAGTTCGTCCAGCAGGTCGCGGTGGCTCTTCTCGTCGTAGGTCAGGCGCGCCTTGACCGCATGGGCGATGGCGTAGAACAGGTCGTCGATGCGCGCGCGCTGCACCAGGTCGATCTGCCCGAGCGAATACAGCGCCAGGCCTTCGGCATGCGCCTGCGCGGCCTCGTGGAAGATCTCCACGGCCGGGCGCAGCGGCAGTTCGTCATGCAGTTCGCGCAGCTGGCGGACCGGGTTGGATTCGTCGTCGTTCTGCGGCGGCACGCGGCCTTCCGGCGCCTGTTCCACCTCGCTCACGTTGGCGACGAGCACGGCGTGGTGCGCGGTCATCGCGCGGCCGCATTCGGTGACGATGCGCGGCTGCGGCAGGTCGTTCTGCGCGCAGGCATCGGCCAGCGGCTGGACGATGCTGGAGGCGTAGTGCGCGATGTTGTAGTTGACCGAGTTGTACGAACGCGAGCGCGTGCCTTCGTAGTCGATGCCGAGTCCGCCGCCGACATCGACATGGCTGATCTCCGCACCCAGCTTCGACAGCTCCACGAAGTAGCGGGTCGCCTCGCGCATGCCGTTGGCGATGTCGCGCACGTTGCTGATCTGCGAGCCCATGTGGAAGTGCAGCAACTTGAGGCAATGGCCCATGCCGGCGTCGCGCAGATGCTTCCACAGGTCCAGCACCTGGCGCGGGTTGAGGCCGAACTTGGCCTTGTCGCCGCCGGAGTTCTGCCACTTGCCCGCACCCAGCGAGGCCAGCCGCATGCGCACGCCGATGCCCGGCTCCACGTCGAGCGCGGCGGCTTCCTCCAGCACGATGCGGAGTTCCGACGGCTTCTCGATGACGATGAAGGTCTGCAGCCCCAGCTTGCGGCCGATCAGGGCCAGCCGGATGTACTCGCGGTCCTTGTAGCCGTTGCAGACGATCAACCCGCCAGCACGCGAGAGCGCCAGCACCGCCATCAGCTCCGGCTTGCTGCCGGCTTCCAGGCCGAAGCCCTCGCCGTGGTGCGAGGCCAGCGTGCCGGCGACGCCCGCGTTCTGGTTGACCTTGATCGGGTACACCGCCGTGTAGCCGCCGGTGTAGTCCCAGTCCTTCTCCGCCTGCGCGAAGGCGGCCTGCAGCTTGCCGAGGCGATCGCCGAGGATGTCGGGGAAGCGCACCAGCATCGGCAGGTTGGCGCCGGCGCTCATCGCGCGATCCACCGCCTCGGCCAGCGCGATCTTCGGGCCGGCCTTGCCTTTCGGGCGGACCACGATGCGGCCGTCGTCGCCGACATCGAAATAGCCATCCGCCCAGTGCGGGATGGAATAGGTCTTGCGGGCGAGGTCGAGGGACCAGGTCATGGCGGCCGGTTCGCGCGGAATGGGCCCGCCATTCTACGGGCCCCGCTCCGGCGGCGAGGTCAGCGCCGCGTCACCGGGCGGCCGCACGCCGCCGTTACAATCCCCGGCCATCCATCGGCCTAACGGAATCCGCCCATGTCCCAGCAGGAATGGCTCCACGAGAACTTCGAACCCGCGGGTTCCTCCATCGGCTACCGCATCACCCGCAAGCTGGACGAGGTGCAGTCGCCGTTCCAGAAGATCGAGATCTTCGAGTCGACCGACTGGGGCAACCTGATGCTGATCGACGGCGCGATGATGCTGACCACGCGCGACAACTTCCTCTACCACGAGATGATCACCCACCCGGTGCTGTTCACCCACGCGGCGCCGAAGCGCGTGGTGATCATCGGCGGCGGCGACTGCGGCACCCTGCGTGAAGTGCTGAAGCACCCGGGCGTCGAGAAGGTGACCCAGTGCGACATCGACGAGCAGGTCACGCGGATGGCGGAGAAGTATTTCCCCGAGCTCTGCGAATCCAACGGCGACCCGCGCGCCGAGATCATGTTCGATGACGGCCTGGCCTACATGAAGAACTGCGAAGCCGGCAGCGTCGACATCGTCATCGTCGATTCCACCGACCCGGTCGGCCCCGCCGAAGGCCTGTTCAACGCCGCCTTCTTCGCCGACTGCGCGCGTGCGCTGAAGGACGACGGCATCCTGGTGCAGCAGTCGGAATCGCCGCTGGTGCTGCTGGACCTGATCAGGGAAATGCGCGCGGAAATGGGCAAGGCCGGCTTCGACAGCTTCCAGACCCTGCCCTTCCCGCAGCCCTGCTACCCGACCGGCTGGTGGAGCGTGACCATGGCCCGCAAGAACGGCAACGGCGATTTCGGCTTCCGCGAGGCCGACGCGCGCGGCAAGGCGTTCGACACGCTCTATTACAGCGCCGACATCCACGCCGGTGCGCGCCACCTGCCGCCGTTCGTGGCCAAGGCGCTGGCCGGCTGATCAACGGGTTGGGATGTCGCCGCGTCAGTGCGCGTCGGCATCCCGTTCGCCGGGGCGGATGCGCGTCCGAATGTGAATCCGGTTGCATTTCAGGGCATCCTTGTGTCCAGGCTCATTCACCGCCTGGATCCATGCCCGCCAGCAAATTCGGTCCTCTCGCCTGGACCTGCATCGCGCTGATGCTGGCCGCGGGCTGCGCGATGGCGCAGCCGCCGTCGGGCACGGGCTTCGACCAGACCTATCGCACGCTGTTCGGCCCCGACAGTTACGACCGCTCGCCGGCGTACTACCAACAGCTGGTGGCCAAGTTGCGCGACGAACTGCCCCCCGACGACCCGGCGCGCGCCCTGCGCTTGTTTGCAGCCGAATGCACCGATCAACCCTGGTGGTAACGACCGGCCGTGGAGCGCGCGGCCTTGTTGAAGCAGGCGTTGGCGGGCCTGCGCGACGACGCCATCGTCGAAGCCCACCTGATGACCTGCCAGGCGTGGCAGCACAACAGCGAAGGTCGCGATTCGCTGGCGCTCAAGGCGGCGGCCCGGCCACCGCGCTGGCCGACTTCCGCGAACACATCCGCCTGCGCGACCAGGTGACCGCCAATATGGCCGGCCAGCAGGCCGTGCTGCGCAACATGGAACACGCCATCGCCACCCGCGCCGCCGAGAACCGGGCGCTGCGCAAGGAAAAGGCCGCGCTGGAACAGATGCGCCGCTGGCAGGCCGGCACGATCGCCACCGGCGCCCTGCTCATCCTGCTGTTGGGCTATGTGGTGATGGTGCAGCTCAAGCGCGGGCGCCGCCTGCGCCGGCTGGCCGACTTCGATGCGCTCACCCATGTCGCCAGCCGGGCCAGCATCCTCTCGGCGGGGGAAAGCGTCGTCGCGCAAGCACAGGCGGACGGCACGCCGATGTGCGTGCTGACGTTCGACATCGACTATTTCAAGATGGTCAACGACACCCACGGCCACCCGTTCGGCGACGAGGTGCTGATGGAAGTGGCCAAGGCCTGCCGCAGGACATTGCGGCCCGAAGACCTGCTGGGACGCACCGGCGGCGAGGAGTTCCTGGTGATCTGCCCGGGCACCGCGCTGCCGCAGGCGCAGGTCATCGCCGAACGGATGCGCCACACCGTGCAGGCATTGCCCTCGACCGCGCCGCTGGAAGCACTGGCGTCGCTCACGATCAGCATCGGGCTGGCCCAGCTGCAGCTGGGCCAAGACCTGAAGGCGCTGGTGCGGCGCGCGGACCACGCGCTCTATCGGGCCAAGCGCAACGGCCGCAACCGGGTGGAAGCCGCCGACTGATTGATTACGGGTTGGAATGTCGCCTTGTCGGATTCGATGTCAACGCGTCAGAGCGCGTCGGCATCCAGTTCGCCGGTGCGGATGCGCACCGCGCGTTCCAGATCCCAGACGAAGATCTTGCCGTCACCGATCTTGCCGGTGCCGGCCGACTGCAGGATCGCTTCCACCACCGCATCGACCTGTTCGGCGGTGGCGGCGACTTCAAGTTTGAGCTTGGGCAGGAAGTCGACCACGTACTCGGCGCCGCGATAGAGCTCGGTATGGCCCTTCTGCCGGCCGAAGCCCTTGACCTCGGTGACGGTGATGCCGGTGACGCCCACGTCGGCCAGCGCCTCGCGCACGTCGTCGAGCTTGAACGGCTTGATGATCGCCATCACCATTTTCATCGTGGAGTCCCCGCGGTCAGTGCGGCTACTTTAAGCGAACGCCCGCACGGCACGCTGCTAGGATTCCCCCACCCTTTCCACGGGGCTGGCCTGATGACCGCATCGCGCGATGGCGCGGCATCGTCGGGGCTCGCCCACCGCGCAGGAGCGCCGCCATGATCGACCTCGCCCAACTCGACGACCTTGCCCGCCGCCTCGGAGGCCTGCTGCCGCCCTCGCTGCGCGAAGGCCGCGAAGAGCTGCAGGAGAACTTCAAGTCGGTGCTGCAGGCCGGGCTGGCGCGGCTCGACCTGGTGACGCGCGAGGAGTTCGAAGTGCAGCGCGCGGTGCTGCTCAAGACCCGCGAGAAACTCGAAGCGCTCGAACGCAGCGTGGCCGAGCTGGAAGCCGCCGCGCGCGGCGACGGCGACGCGCACCACTGACGGCTGCCGCGTTGCGCCAAGCGCATCGCGGAACCCCAACGACATGGGACTGGCCCGGGTGATGAGCCGGGCGCGCGTGGGCGTGCGCGCGCCGCAGGTGGTGGTGGAAGTGCACGTGGGCGGCGGGCTGCCCTCGCTGTCGATCGTCGGCCTGCCGGAGGCCGCGGTGCGCGAGGCCAAGGACCGCGTGCGGGCGGCCATCGTCTGCGCGCAGCTGGAATATCCGGCCGGGCGCATCACCATCAACCTCGCGCCGGCTGACCTGCGCAAGGAAGGCGGCGGCTTCGACCTGCCGATCGCGCTCGGCATCCTCGCCGCCAGCGACCAGCTGCCGCTGCAGGCGCTGGCGTCCATCGAATTCCTCGGCGAGCTGGGCCTGAGCGGCGAGCTGCGGCCGGTGGCCGGCGTGCTGCCGGCGGCGCTGGCCGCCACCGAGGCGGGACGAAGCCTGATCCTGCCCGCCGCCAACGGCGCCGAAGCCGCGCTCGCCGGACGCGCCGGCATCGCCACCGCACGGACATTGCTGGAAGTCTGCGCGGCGTTGCGCGGCCAGAAGACCCTGCCGCCCGCCGAAGCCGCATCCGCCATCCCCACCCTGCCGTCGCCCGACCTGCGCGATGTGCGCGGGCAGGCGCAAGCGCGGCGCGCGCTGGAGATCGCCGCCTGTGGCCAGCACCATCTGCTGCTGCTCGGCAGCCCGGGCTGTGGCAAGACGCTGCTGGCCTCGCGCCTGCCCGGCATCCTGCCGCCGATGGGCGAAGCCGAGGCGCTGGAAACCGCCGCCGTGCATTCGGTGTCCGGGCAGCCGTTCGAACCGGCACGCTGGCGGCAGCGCCCGTTCCGCAGCCCGCACCACACGGCGAGCGCGGTGGCGCTGGCCGGCGGCGGCAGTTCGCCGCGCCCCGGCGAGATCTCGCTGGCGCATCACGGCGTGCTGTTCCTCGACGAACTGCCGGAGTGGAATCGCGCCGCGCTGGAGGTGCTGCGGCAGCCGCTGGAGTCGGGCACGGTCACGGTGTCGCGGGCGGCGCGGCAATGCGAATTCCCGGCGCGCGTCCAGCTGGTGGCGGCGATGAACCCGTGTCCCTGCGGCTGGGCCGGGGATGTCTCGGGGCGATGTCGCTGCAGCCCAGACATCATCGCCCGCTACCGCGCCCGGATCTCCGGGCCGCTGCTCGACCGCATCGACCTGCAGCTGGCGATGCAGCGGCTGCCGCCCGCCGCCCTGGCCTGCGATGCGCCCCCGGCCGAGGACAGCGCCCGCGTCCGCGCACGGGTCAGCCTTGCCCGCGACCGCCAGCTGGCCCGCGCCGGCAAACCGAACGCGCTGCTGGAGCCGGCCGAACTCGCCCGCGACGGCCGTCTGCAGACCGGCGACCAGGCCCTGCTGGCGCAGGCCATCGACCGCCTGCAGCTGAGTGCGCGCGGGGTCCACCGCATCCTGAGGGTGGCGCGGAGCATCGCCGACCTCGCCGGCAGCGGCGACATCCACACCCCGCACCTGGCCGAAGCCATCGGCTACCGGACCCTCTGAGCCGCGCAGAAGCCGGTTCGCCCGAGCCCCGAAAAATTGTTAACCACATCACAACATTTCACCCGCACTGGAAGCGTATGGTCGGCCCCACAGGGGATCAACCAAGGGGCGTAACGCGCATGAAAACCACGATGCTCGCGGCCACTGTCGCCGCCCTGCTGGCTGCCGCAGCCGGCCTTCCATCCACCGCGCTCGCGCAGGACATGGCGACACCCCTGATCCCGCGCGACGCGCTGTTCGGCAACCCCGAGCGCAGCAACGTGCAGCTCAGTCCCGACGGCCAGTACATCAGCTGGACCGCGCCGGTGGGCGGGGTGATGAATGTCTGGGTCGCGCCGGCCAGCGACATGGGCAAGGCGAAGGCGATCACCCGTGATACCGGGCGCGGCATCCGCCAGTATTTCTGGAGCTACCAGCCCGGCACACTGCTCTACCTGCGCGACACCGGCGGCAACGAGGACTTTCATCTGTTTGCGCTCGATGTGGCTTCGGGCACCGCGCGCGACCTGACCGACTATCCCAAGACCCGTGCCTACGTCTCGGGCGTCAGTTCGCTGCATCCCGAATCGGTCGTGGTCGGCCTGAACGACCGCGATGCCCGCTGGCACGACCTGTACCGCATCGACCTCAAGAGCGGCAAGCGCACGCTGTTGCAGAAGAACAGCGAGGACTTCGCCAGCATCGAAGTGGATGACAGCTACACCGTGCGCATGGCCTCCAAGCAGCGCGCGGATGGCGGCATCGACTACTACAGGCCGGACGGCAAGGGCGGCTGGACGGTCTTCGACAGCTTCCCCTACGGCGACTCGATGACCTCGTACTACGGCGGTTACACGGTGGATGGCAAGACGCTCTACCTCACCGATTCGCGCGACCGCGACACCGCCGCGCTGTATGCCATCGACACCGCCACCGGCAAGCGCACGCTGCTGGCCGATGACGACCGTGCCGATGTCGGCGACGTGCTGCGTGATCCGCGTACCGGGCAGATCCAGGCGGTGTCGGTGGATTACCAGCGCAACGACTGGAAGGTGCTGGATCCGCGCATCGCCCCCGCCATGGCCGAAATGCGCAAGCTCGGCCCGGGTGATGTCTGGGTGGCCAGCCGCACGCTGGATGACAAGAACTGGATCGTGGCCTACGGCGCCGCGGAACAGCCGGTCGTCTACTACCAATACACGCCCGGCAGCGGCAAAGCGCCGGTCAAGCTGTTGGCCACGCGCCCGGCGCTGGAAGGCCAGCCGCTGGTCCCGATGTACCCGCAGGTGATTCCCGCGCGCGACGGGCTGGGCCTGGTCAGTTATCTCACCCTGCCCAAGGCCGCCGACGCCAATGCCGACGGCAAGGCCGACCGGCCGGTGCCGATGGTGCTGCTCGTGCATGGCGGGCCGTGGGCGCGCGACATGTATGGCTACAACAGCTACCACCAGTGGCTGGCCAACCGCGGCTACGCGGTGCTGAGCGTGAACTACCGCGGATCCACCGGCTTCGGCAAGGACTACGTCAACAAGGGCGACCTGGAGTGGGCCGGCAAGATGCACGACGACCTCATCGATGCGGTCGACTGGGCGGTCAAGCAGGGCGTCACCCGGCCGGAGGACGTCGCCATCATGGGCGGCAGCTACGGCGGTTACGCCACATTGGTGGGGCTCACCTTCACCCCGGACCGCTTCAAGTGCGGCGTCGATATCGTCGGGCCGTCCAACCTCAACACCCTGCTCAAGACGATTCCCCCGTACTGGGCCTCGATGCTGGAAACCTGGGCCAAGCGCATGGGCGACCCGCGCACCGAGGCCGGCCGCAAGCTGCTGGACGAGCGTTCACCGCTGAGCCGCGTCGATGCGATCACGAAGCCGCTGCTGATCGGCCAGGGCGCCAACGACCCGCGCGTCAAACAGTCCGAATCCGACCAGATCGTCGCGGCGATGAAGGCGAAGAATATCCCGGTCACCTATGTGCTGTTCCCGGACGAAGGCCATGGCTTCCAGCGCCCGCCCAACAGCAAGGCGTTCAATGCCGTCGCCGAGGGGTTCCTGTCGCAGTGCCTGGGCGGACGCGCGCAGCCGATCGGCGATGACTTCGCCGGGTCCAGCATCGGCGTGTCCGAAGGCGCCGCCTACGTGCCGGGGCTGGAGGCTGCGCTCAAGTCGCACACGCCGGCGGTGAAGAAGTAAGTCCACGGCCGTCATCGAGGCCCCGAAGCCCGGCCCCGCGCCGGGCTTCGCGCATCCATCGCCGCCTGCTTCGGCCAAAAGCGCTGCAGGCCCGCGATTGCAGCCGCTAGACTCGGGTTTCCCCTCCCCTTTCGGCCACCCTTCTGGAAGTCCTGCACCACATCGACCTGCGGTTGCTCGGCGGCGCCCTGCTGGTGCTGGCGGGCATCGCGTCGTCGCTGCTGGCGCGGCGCTTCGGCGCGCCGTTGCTGCTGGTCTTCCTGGTGCTGGGCCTGCTGCTGGGCGTGGACGGGCCGGGCGGCATCCGTTACAGCGACACCCGCTTCACCTTCATGGTCGGTTCGCTCGCCCTGGCGCTGATCCTGTTCGACGGCGGCCTGCAGACGCGCGCCTCGCACGTGCGCGGCAGCGTGGCGCCCTCGCTGGTGCTGGCGACGGTCGGCGTCGTGGCCACCGCGGCCTTGACCGCCATGGCCGCGCATCACCTGCTGCCGCTCACGCCGCTGCAGTCGATGCTGCTGGGCTCGGTGGTGGCGTCCACCGATGCCGCGGCAGTGTTCTTCCTACTGCGCTCGGGCGGCCTGCGGCTGGAGCGGCGCACCGGCAGCACGCTGGAACTGGAATCCGGCGCCAACGACCCCATCGCCATCTACCTCACGCTGGCGCTGACCGGCGTGCTGGCCGGACAGGGCGGCGACGGCGGCGTCATCGGCATCGCCATGAAGATCATCTGGGCGATGGCCAGCGGCGCGGCCTGCGGTTACGCGGGCGGGCGGCTGCTGGTGTGGGCGCTCAACCGCATCAACCTGCCCTCGGGTCTGCATCCGTGGCTGGCGATGGCCGGCGCGGTGGCGGTGTTCGCCATCACCAACCAGCTGGGCGGGAGCGGCTACTTGGCGGTGTACCTGGCCGGCATCGTGGTGGCCAACCGGCCGGTGCGGGCGCGCAGCGAGGTGCTCTCGGTGCAGGACGCCGCCACCTGGTTCGCGCAGCTGGTGATGTTCCTGCTGCTCGGCCTGCTGGCCGATCCCAGCCGCCTGCTCGACGTGCTCTGGCCGGCGCTCGGCGTGGCCGCCTTCCTGATGTTCGTGGCGCGGCCCATCGCGGTCGCCGCCTGCCTGCTGCCGTTCCGCTACCGGCCCGGCGAGATCGGCTTCATCGCCTGGATCGGCCTGCGCGGCGCGGTCGGCGTCTTCCTCGCCTCCATCCCGCTGCTGGCCAAGCTGCCCAACGCCTGGCTCTACTTCAACGTGGCCTTCGTGGTGGTGCTGACCTCGCTGCTGGTGCAGGGCTGGACGCTGCGGCTGGCGGCGAAACTGTTCGATGTCGCGGTGCCGCGCGGCGACCCCGATACCCGCCGCGTGCAGCTGGACCTGCCCGGCCAGCTCGACTACGACCTGCTCGGCTACCGCGTGCCCGCCGGCAGCAAGGCGCTGGATGCGCAGACCTGGCCGCTCAACGTGCGGCTGATGATGGCGGTGCGCGCAGGCAAGGTGTTGACCGCCGAGGAAGCCGGCGCCCTGCAGCCCGAGGACTACGCCTACCTGCTGGCGCCGCCGGATTCCGCGCGGCGGCTGGACTGGCTGTTCGTGGGTGATGACGGCCAGGGCCCGGCGCAGGCCGGCTTCGGCAGCTTCACCCTGCCCGGCGACGTGGCGCTGGGCGAGCTGGCGCAGTTCTACGGCCTGCACATCCCCAAGCGTTTCTCGGCGCGGACCGCCGCGCAGCTGTTCGATGAGCGCTTCGACGAATCGCCGCAGATCGGCGACCGCCTCGCGCTCGGCCCGGCCACGCTGATCGTGCGGGCGATGAAGGAAGACCGCGTCGCCCAGGTGGGTCTGGAGCTGGTCAGCCTGGGCGAACGCCTGATCAGCGGCAGCAAGAGTCCGCGCGCCTGAGGCTCAGGCGTCGGCGGGTTGCCAGATACGGTTCTGCGGGTCGAGTTCGGTGGTGTCCATCACCTCGCCGCGCCAGCCGAAGCCGCAGATCGCCATCACCCCCTGCGCCATCGGCTGCAGCGCGAAGGCGTCTTCCAGCGGCTTCTCGTTGATGGCGGCGGTGATGAAGGCACCCAGCCCGGCCTCGGTGGCGGAAAGATAGAGCGTCTGTGACAGGTGGCCGCTTTCCAGCGCGATGACGCGATAGCCCTTCTTGTGCTGACGGTACTTCCAGAACGTGCGGTCGTAGCGCGGCACCAGCAGCACCATCGCGTGCGCGTTGGCGAACCAGTGTTGATGGCAGACCGCCACGCTGGCCAGTTCGTCCAGCGGCATCGCCGGCGCGGGCAGCGGCGCCAGCCGATGGCGCACGCAGTCGTAGTGGTAGAGGCCGGGCGCGATGCCTTCCACATGCCGCAGCAGGCAATACGCCTCCACCGGATGCAGGCCACCACCGGATGGGCTGGTCTTCTTGAGGAAGGTGGTGTCGGGCGCGCCGTCGATGCGGCCCTGCGCGGCGAACACGCGCTGCATCAGCCGCGCGAACACCGGCAGCGGCAGCGGACGTTCGGCATCGAAGTTGCGGCAGGTCACGCGCGCGAGCAGCACCTCGTCGAAGGCGTTGCCCGGCGCGCGCGGCAGGTCGATGCCGGCCGCCGCATCACCATCGGCATACGATTCCGGCGGCGGCGGCCCCAGCACCTGGCGCATCTCCGGCACGGTCTCGGTGCCCAGGTCCTTCATCGCCTGCACCGCGTCGTTGTCGTCCCAGCGGGTGAAGGCCTGCAGCGTCGCGCCGAGCGGATGCCAGTGCAGCGCGCGCAGGTGCTCGTCGCGTTCGCGCCAGTGCGCATGGGCGCGGCCCTTGCCGATCAGCAGGCCGGCTTTCAGCAGGCGCCGCCACACCGGACGGGCGGCTTCGGGCAGGTCGCGGGTATCGGTCCAGGCATGCGCGCCGACCTGGCCCAGCAGGGCGCAGGCGTCGGCATCGATCTCCACTTCCTCACCGATGTGCGGCGCCAGCGCGATCCAGCGCCGCTGCGCGGACAGGCCATCGCCACCGGAGAGCAGATGGGTCAGGTCGAAGGCGAGCGTTTCCCGCGGCTCGATGTAGAGCACGGCGCACCGGCGCAGCTGCATGGGGTTCTCCGCGTGATTGCGCCCGCACGATAACCGTTGCGTGTGCCCCATCCCAGACCTACAGTCGGCATTCCGGCCCGGGGGGCCATGAGGGGAAACACCGATGGCAACGAAAAAAAGCCTGAAGTCCGAAGCCCTGAGCCCGAAGGTGGCCGACCGGCTGCTGGAACTGCTCGGCACCGACACCGAGTTCCGGCGCCTGATCAAGAAGGATCCGCAGGCCGCATTCCTGCAGGCCGGTTACAAGCCGTCGAAGGAAGTGGCCGCGGGCACCCTCGGCGCAGCGTGGATGTGCTGCGACATTGACCGGATCGCCCCGAAGGCGAACATCGAAGCATCGCGCGAGCAGCTCAAGAGCATGTTGACGGGTGGCATGGGGCAGTCGCCCATCGCACTGACCCTGTCGGCCAGCCCGCGCAAGCTCAGCAAGTAAGGCCTGGCCGCACCGCTCAGTTCGCGGCGCGTTTCGCCAGATACACGTAGGCGGGCTGCTGGCACCAGCCACAGCCCTGCTCCCCATACAGCCGCCCGCGACCGTAGGCGTCGCTTTGTCCCGCTCCCGTCGTCCGCCCGCGCGCCGGCTGGCGGGCGGCAAGCGCCACGGAATATGGCGCATTCGATGGCACCGGCAGCGAAGCCCCGCGCGCTTGCGTCAAATACTCAAGCGCGCGGGAAAGCTCGGGCACGAAGGAATCGGTGAGCTTCGAGCAGGCGGGCGCCGCGTGTGCCTTGACGGTGTTGGCGGCATCGAGATCGCCAGTGAGCCCGAAGAACAGCCCAGCCTGCAAGGCGGTGTAGCAATTCGTGGAAAGTTCCGTCGCAGGCACACCCGTTTCCTTGGGGAAGGACAGCGCCAGCATCCGCTCCAACACCTGCCGGGCTTCGCGCTTTTCCCCTGCGGCCACGGCAGCGACCGAATGTACGAACAGGGCACCCTGTCGCACCGTCCGGGTCAATGAAGGCGCCTTGCTGATGAGCCGCGCCCTGTCCAGCGCCGCCTGGGTGTCACCCATGTCGAGCGCGATGGAAACATCTTCGTACGTGACGCCATCGTCCAGCTGCACGTTCGCGGCACGGTAATCGAGCTTGGCCTGCTGGAAATCACGCAGGGCGGCATGACTGCGCGCCAGGCCGATGTCTGCCGAAGGCAGGCCCAGCGCGCGCGCGCTGGCATAGGCGATGACTGCATCCTTCGGGCGGTCCAGACCCAGCTGGTTGAAGCCCACCAGCTGCAGGACCTTGGCCCTGGTCGGGTTCTGGGCTTTCTGGGCCCGTTGCGCATAGGTCAGCGACTGCCCGAACAGACTGCGCTCGGCCAGCACGTAACCCATGTTCATGAGCGCCGGAAAATCATCGGGATAGACCTCGGACAACTTCTTCCAGGCTTCGAGCTCGCCCGCAGGGTGGTCGAAACGCGCGAGCCAGGCATCCATGTACAGCTTGTCGCGTGCGGCAAGCCTGGCGGACAGCGCCGCGCCCTTGCGCAGATAGGACTCGGCCTCCACCGAAAGTCCCTGGGCATTCAATGCCCTCAGGCCACCCAGCCACGCCATCGCAAAGGAGGCGTCCAGGCTGATGGCGGTATCGAACAGCCGCTTCGCCTTGGGGTAATCGCCCTCGTCAAAGGCCTGCTGTCCGAGCGCATATGACTTCAGTGCATCGATATTGCTGGTGGTCACCTGCGGCAATGGTTTGGAATCGCGCTCGATCGAGGCCAACGCCTCGCCCAGCTTGCCGCGCAGGGCGCCGGTCACCGTGTCGACTGAATCCAGCGCCGAGCCGACGCCACGCCCGTCCGCGCTTTCGACATACACAGTGGACTGCGTCCGTGGATCCACCACCTCGGCGCTGACGCGCAGTCGGCCACCCACTTCCGAGACCATCGGCAGGATCACCGCGCGCACGCCGTCGCGCACCGCGATCTCGGAGGCGATGGCGCGGTCGATGGCGGTGCCTTCCGGCTTCTGCATGCGCTGCAGGGTTTCGCGCGCCTTGAGGTCGGACAGCACGTTGACGTAGCGCGACTGCTCCAGGCTGATGCGGAAGGCCTGTTCCAGCGATTCGTCCAGGCGCGGGTCGCCGGTCAGGTTGCGCAGGTCACCCATCACCACCCAGTCGCGCTCGGCGAAGGCGATCGCCGGCTCGGGCTTCATCGCATACCAGCCGCCGATGCCGAGGCCGGCCAGCAACACCGCTTCGGCCACCAGCGACGCCGGGCGCCGCCACAGCGGCAGGTCGCGCCAGGCCTTGGGGCCGTTCTTGGGCATGCGCAGCGGGGCCAGCCCGGCTTCGCCCACCTCGTGCACTTCCTGCTTGCCGGGCACGCCCTTGAAGCACCAGTGGCCGTGCGACTTCCACAGCAGGTGTTCGCCGCGCTCGCCCAGTTCGCGGGCGGCGCGATGCGCCAGCGGTTCGGCGATGGCGGACACCAGGATCTGGCCGGGCCGCGCCAGCGTCATCAGGCGGGCGGCCATCGGTTTGGTCAGGCCTTCCACTTCCAGCGGCTTGGCGCCCAGCTGGACCGCCTCCACGCTGTTGCGCCAGGTCAGCACCTCGCCCACGTGCAGGCCGGCGCGGGCGCGCAGTTCCACGCCATGGCGGACACCGACGCCCTTGAGCGCCTTCATGTAATCGAGCGCGAAGCCGAGCCCGTCGATGGGCCGCTCGAACAGCAGCAGCAGGCCATCGGAACGGTCAATCAGCCGGCCGCGCCAGCGCTGCTGCAGTTCCAGCACCACGCGGTCCAGGTCGCGGAAGATCTGCGCGGCGGCGGTGTCGCCCCGTTTCTCGGTGATCTCGGTGGAGTCGCACAGGTCGGTGAGCAGCAACGTGCGCAGCAGCGGCGTGTCGTCCGTGCTGGCGCTGGCCGCAGGCATCGGGCGCGGCTGGGCGTTCATGCCACCGTTTCCCGCACCGGCGCGACGTGGACCACCGGCGCGTCGGGTTCGTGGATTTCGAAGCCATCGCCGCCGCGCGCCTTGACGCGGTAGAGCGCGGCATCGGCGCAGGCGTACCAGCCCTGCCAGTCCTGCGCCGGGTCGATCATGCAGCCGCCCACGCTGAGGCGGCAGATCAGCGGCGGTTCGCCGTTCATTTCCCACAGCGCGCGGGCGGTGGCGACCAGGTAGTCGGCCATCCGCGCCAGGTCGTCAGGCTGGTCGAGGCAGGCCAGCACGCAGAATTCGTCGCCGCCCAGCCGTGCCGCCACTTCGACCGAGCCGGTGATGGATCGCAGGATGTGCGCCACGCTCTGCAGCACGCGGTCGCCGGCGATGTGGCCGTAACGGTCGTTGACGTCCTTGAAGGCATCGCAGTCGATGATCAGCAGGCCGCAGCTGTCCAGGCTGCCCAGCGCGCGACGCTGGTCCACCATCGCCACGAAGCCGCGGCGGTTGCACAGGCCGGTCAGGTCGTCGGTGCGGGTGAGTTCCTGGGTGCGGGTCAGCCGGTCGGTGGCGTCGCGCAGGGAGTCGAGCGCGGATTGCAGGTCGCGGTTGCGCCGGCGCAGGCTGTGCATCAGCGACTGCTCGTTGTCCACTACCCGCATGATGGCGCGATGCAGGAAGCCCGCCACGCAGCGCGGGTCCTCGGCCAGCAGGTTCTGGAAGGTGCTGTGGTCGAGCTCCAGCAACACGCAGTCGTTCACCGCGCGGGCGGTGGCGGAACGCAGGTGGTCGCCGATCAGCAGGCCCAACTCGCCGAAGAAGCCGCGCGCGCCGAGCTGCTTGAAGAATAGGTCGTCGCCGAACACCAGTTCGACCACGCCCGATTCCACGATGTACATGGTGCGGCCGCTGTCGCCTTCGGCGAACAGTTGCTGGCCGGCTTTCAGGGTGCGGCGATGCGCCTGGCTGGCGAACAACGCGAACTCGGTTTCGCCGACCACATAGCTGTCCCGCGCGGGAACCCGCACGGGGGCTTGGCCTTCATTCGAAGAAACGCGAGCGCTGCGACTATCCACGCATCCTGCCCACCCCAATAGACGCTGAATATAGCACCTGAATGTCAACCCTTTAAGCAGACCAAAAACGCGGCCGGAGCCGCGTTTTTAGATTCATGAACGCCCTGCTGTTCAGGCGGCGGCGCGTTCGCCGTGGAATTGCTCCTCTTCCGTGCTGCCCTTCAGCGCCACCGTGGACGACTGCGCGCCCTGGATGGTCTGGGTGACCGCATCGAAATAACCGGTGCCGACCTCGCGCTGGTGCTTGACGGCGGTGAAGCCCTTGTCGGCGGCGGCGAATTCCTGCTCCTGCAGCTCGACGAAGGCGCTCATCTGGCGGCGGGCATAGCCATGGGCCAGGTTGAACATGCCGTAGTTGAGCGCGTGGAAGCCGGCCAGGGTGATGAACTGGAACTTGTAGCCCATCGCGCCGAGTTCCTTCTGGAACTTGGCGATGGTGGCGTCGTCCAGGTTCTTCTTCCAGTTGAAGGACGGCGAGCAGTTGTAGGCCAGCAGCTTGCCCGGGTACTTGGCGTGGATGGCTTCGGCGAACTTGCGGGCGAACTCCAGGTCCGGCTTGCCGGTCTCGCACCAGACCAGGTCGGCGTAGGGCGCATAGGCGAGGCCGCGCGAGATCGCCTGGTCCAGGCCGTTGTTCGTCTTGTAGAAGCCTTCGACGGTGCGCTCGCCGGTGCAGAACGGCTGGTCGTTCGGGTCGACGTCGCTGGTCAGCAGGTCGGCGGCCTCGGCATCGGTGCGGGCGACGATCAGCGTCGGCACGCCCATCACGTCGGCGGCCAAGCGCGCGGCGGTGAGCTTCTCGATGGCTTCGCGGGTAGGCACCAGCACCTTGCCGCCCATGTGGCCGCACTTCTTGACCGAGGCCAGCTGGTCCTCGAAATGCACGCCGGCGGCACCGGCTTCGATCATCGCCTTCATCAGCTCGAAGGCATTGAGCACGCCACCGAAACCGGCTTCCGCATCGGCCACGATCGGCTGCAGGAAATCGATCTCGTCATTACCCTCGGCGTGGTGCAGCTGGTCGGCGCGCAGCAGGGTGTTGTTGATGCGCTTGACCACCTGCGGCACCGAGTTGGCCGGGTACAGCGACTGGTCCGGATACATCTCGCCGGCCAGGTTGGCGTCGGCGGCGACCTGCCAGCCGCTCAGGTAGATCGCCTTCAGCCCGGCCTTGACCTGCTGCATGGCCTGGTTGCCGGTCAGCGCACCGAGCGCGTTGACGAAATCACTGGTGTTGAGCGACTTCCACAGCTTCTCGGCACCGAGCCGCGCCAGCGAGTGTTCGATCTGCACGGTGCCGCGCAGGCGGACCACGTCCTCGGCGCTGTAGGCGCGGGTGACGCCGGCCCAGCGCGGGTTGTTGTCCCAGTCCAGCTTGAGTTGTTCGGCGGTGGCGAGCTTGTTCATGGCGATGTCCTTGGTGGATGCGATGGGGCGATGCGGGGTGGATGTGGCGGCGGAATCAGTCGATGCGCTCGTAGGCCGGCAGGGTCAGGAACTCGGCCAGCGTGTCGGCGTGGGTGAGCTCGACCAGCAGGGCGATGGCCTCGTTGATGCGGGCCTTGCCGGGGATCTCGCCTTCGCTGGCGAGGCGCGAAGGCAGGCCGATCAGCGCACGGTCGAGCAGCGCGAAATCCATCGCGGTGCCGTCATCGAGATGCAGCGGCTGGCGGCCCGGCTTGACCGGGTCGGCATCGAAGTGGAGCCACTGCCAGAGCTGGGCGCGGGCGATTTCGGCGGTGGCCGCGTCTTCCATCAGCCAGTGGATCGGCACGCAGCCGTTGCCGTCGAGCCAGGCGGCGAGATAGCGCACGCAGACTTCGACATTGCCTTCGAAACCGGCGCGGGTGATGGTGCCGAGGCTCGGCTTGAGCAGGTCGGCGGCGGCGACATCCACGTCCTCGCGCAGCACGGTGTGCTGGTTCGCGGCGGGCATGCCTTCGTCGAAGACTTCGCGGGCGATCGGGATCAGCGCCGGGTGCGCGACCCAGGTGCCGTCGTGGCCAGCGCCGACTTCGCGCAGCTTGTCAGCATGCACGCGGGCCAGCGCCCGGGTGTTGGCCTCGGCATCCACCGAGATCGGGATCTGCGCCGCCATCCCGCCCATCGCGTGGGCGCCGCGGCGGTGGCAGGTCTTCACCAGCAGCTCGGAATAGGCCTTGAGGAAGGGCTGGGTCATGGTGACCTGGCCGCGCTCGGGCAGCACGCGGTCGCGGTGCGCGCGCAGGGTCTTGATGTAGCTGAAGATGTAATCCCAGCGGCCGCAGTTCAGGCCGACGATGCGGTCCTTGAGCGCGTGCAGGATCTCGTCCATTTCGAAGGCGGCGGGCAGCGTCTCGATCAGCACCGTGACCTTCATCTGGCCGTGCGGCAGGCCGAGCGCGGTTTCGATGTGGCCGAGCACGGCGTTCCAGAGCGCGGCTTCCTCCATCGACTGCAGCTTGGGCAGGTAGAAGTACGGGCCGCGGTCCTTCGCCGCCAACGCCTGCGCGTTGTGGAAGGCGAACAGGCCGAGGTCGAACAGCGACGCCGAGACACGCTCGCCATCCACCAGCACATGCTTCTCGTCGAGGTGCCAGCCGCGCGGACGGACGATCAGCACGGCGCGTTCGGCTTCCGGCTTCAGCGCGTACTGCTTGCCGTTGGGGGCGGTGAACGCCAGCGTGCCGGCGACGGCCTCGCGCAGGGCGAGCTGGCCTTCGATCAGGTTGGCCCAGGTCGGGCTGGTGCTGTCCTCGAAATCGGCCATGTAGCACTGCGCGCCGGAATTGAGCGCGTTGATGACCATCTTGGGATCGACCGGGCCGGTGATCTCGACGCGGCGGTCGGCGAGCGCGGCGGGGATCGGCGCGACGCGCCAGTCGGCGTCGCGGAGCGCCGCGGTGTCGGTGCGGAAGGCCGGCAGCTCGCCGGCATCGAAACGCGCCTGGCGGGCGACGCGGGCGGCCAGCCGGGACTGGCGCTCGCCCTCGAAGCGGCGATGCAGTTCGAGCAGGAAGGCCTGCGCATCGGCGGTCAGGACGCTGCCCTGGCCCTCGGCATGGCCGTGGATCTGCAGCTCGGATTGCGGTTTGAGAACGGCTGACACGGGGGCGGCTCCACGAAATGCTGTGGCGCACAACATCCGTCGCCGAATGGCTATTTACAAAACAGACTTGTCAATGTTTTACATTTGCTTTTCAAATATGTGGAAATCAAGCGCTTCGGCCCATGACGCAATCCACTGAATTTCCTCGCTTTTCCTACAAAGGCAGCCGGCTCAAACCGCTCCGGGCGTTCTGCCAGGTGGCGCGTCTGGGGTCGATTTCCCGCGCGGCGGAGGCGCTTTTCCTCAGCCAGCCGGCGGTGAGCCTGCAGATCCAGGCGCTGGAACGCGACATCGGCACCCGGCTGTTCGACCGCAGCGGCCGCCGGCTGACCCTGACCCGCGAGGGGGACATCCTCTACGAGATGGCGCGCCCGCTGGTGGAGGGGCTGGACGGGCTGGACGGCGCTTTCCGCGAGCGGCTGGCCGGGCTGGATGCCGGCGAGCTGCACGTGGCGGCGGGCTCATCGACCATCCTCTACCTGCTGCCGAAGATCGTGGCCGCCTTCCGCGCCGCGCACCCGGAGATCCGCCTCAGCCTGCACAACGTGACCGGCGCCGGCGGGCTGGAACTGCTGCGCTCGGACAAGGTGGACCTGGCGTTCGGCTCGATGCTCGATATCCCCGCCGACCTCGACTACGCGCCGGTCCACGAGTTCGAGCCGATGCTGATCATGCCGCTGGACCACCCGCTGGCCGGCCGCCGCGACATCACCCTGGCCGACCTGTCGCCGTACGGGCTGATCCTGCCGCCGCAACGCCTCACCACTTACCGGCTGGTGGACCTGGTGTTCCAGCGCGCGCGGGTGCCGTACACGGTGGCGCTGGAAGTCGGCGGCTGGGAGGTGATCAAGCAGTACGTGGCGATGGGGCAAGGCATCAGCATCGTCACCGCGTTCTGCCTGACCGAGGCCGACCACCAGCGGCTGGCGACGCACTCGCTGGCGCGGTATTTCCCGGCGCGCAGTTATGGCGTGGTGAAGCGGCGCGGCAAGTTCCTGTCGGCGCAGGCGCGCGCGTTCGTCGATCTGATCCAGCCCAACCTGCTCGCGCCACGCGGCTACGACCAGACCGGGCATTCGGAACGCTAGGCGGCGGTCATTCCTGGACGATCGGCTTGAAGCCGCCCCAGAACATGCGCTGCATGCCCATGATCTCCTTCATGTCGTCCTCGACGGCCTGCAGGCGCGGGTCTTCCATCACCTTGGCGTTGCAGGCGTCGCGCACTTCGCGCGAGGGATAGGTGATCCACGAGAACACCACCACCTCGTCGTCCTCCAGCTGCACGGCCTGCGGGAACGAGGTGAGCTTGCCCGGCTGCACGTCATCGGCCACGCATTCCACGTAGTCCAGCGCGCCGTGATCCTTCCACACCGCGCTGCACTTCTGCGACACCGCCCGATAGTCCTCGACTCTGTCCTTGCGGACCGGGACGACGAATCCATCCACATAGTTCATGGCGTTTCTCCTCGGGGGTCAGGATGCGCACGCGGCGCGGGGTCCGGGCCGGTGGCGCGCGTCATTCCGGCGCGCGCATCTCGCAGTTCACCATCCACGAGACACCGAAGCGGTCGATGCACATGCCGAAGCGTTCGGCCCAGAACGTCTTGTCGAGCGGCATGGTGACCTGGCCGCCTTCGGAAATGCCGGCGAACAGGCGCTCGGCTTCCTCCACCGTCTTCGCGTTGACCGACAGCGAGAAGCCGCCGAACGGCGTGCCGTATTCCGGCGGGCAGTCGGCGCCCATCAGCAGCGCGCCATCGGCGAACTGCAATGTGGCGTGCATGATCTTGCTGCCGTCGCCACCCGGGGCCTGGTCGGCCATCGGCGAATCGGCCCAGGCGTGCGAGAACACGCACTTCGCGCCGAACACCTGCTGGTAAAGGTCGAAGGCAGCCTGGCAGTCGCCGTTGGGAAAGCTGAGATACGGGTTCATCGGATGTCCTGTCTGGTGGTTTGGGGCGGGTGTTCAATCCTGCGCCGGCGGGCCGGCCGGGTCCATCCAGAACGGACCCCAGCCGTGGCCATCGGGGTCGTTGAAGGCGCGCTGGTACATGAAGCCGTAATCCTCGGGGCCGTGCGGCTCATCGCTGCCCTGCGCCACCGCCGCCTCGACGATCGCATCCACCGCTTCTCGGCTGTCGAGCTGGATCGCCAGCAGGCATTGCACGCCGGCGCGCGGGTCGATGATCGGGCGGTCGGTGAAGGTGGTGAAGAACTCGCGCCGGAGCAGCATCGCCACCTGCCCTTCGCCCAATTTCACGGCGATGGCGTTGTCGTCGCTGAAGCGCGGGTCGATCTCGAAACCGAGCGCGCCGTAGAACGCACGCGTGCGGGCCAGGTCGGTGACCGGCAGGTTGATGTAGAGGCCTTGCGTGCGAGTGGCCATGCTCAGTGCTCCCGTTCCACGTGGCGCTTGAAGTTGTCGAGGATCGCCTGCCAGCCGTCCTGCTGCTGTTCGCGGCTGTGCGTGCCCTCGGGGTCGAAGGTCTCGCGCACCGTCACCGTGCCGTCGCCGTTGTCGATGAAGGCGATGGACACGCCGCGGCCATCGTCGAGTGCGTACTCCAGCCGTTCGTCCGGGATGATCCGGGTATAGCTGCCGCCGAAGTCGAAACCGAAGCTGCCGTCCTTCGCTTCCATCCGTGCGCTGAAGCGGCCGCCTTCGCGCAGGTCGATGTCGGAGGCGGTGGTGTGCCAGTCGTCGCTGGCGGCATTCCACCGCATGACGTCGGCGGGCGTGTTCCACGCCGACCAGACCCGTTCGATGGGCGCGGTGACGGTGCTTTCAACGGTGATCGGGCTGGCGTCCATGGCGGTGTCCTCTGCGTATGCCGATGCGCGGCTCATTTCATCGAATGCAGGCCGAAGGTATTGCCTTCGGTATCGACGGCGATGGCGCAGAAGCCATACGGGCCGATCGAGAATTTGTCCTTGGCGACCTGGCCACCGGCGCCCTGCACCCGGGCCGCCTCCACCGCGCAGTCCTCGCAGCCGAAATAGACCATCGTGCCGGCGGCGGACGCATCCACGCCGCCCGACGGGCAGCCTTCGGCCTTGACCAGCGCACCGCTCGCGCCGCCGTTCTCCATCTCGCTGGGGAAGGACATCATGTGCAGGCCACCGGCCTCGCCTTCGGGCGCGGCCAGCGTGTCCAGCTTCAGGGCCAGCACGGTCTCGTAGAACTTCTGCGCGCGCGCCATCTCCTGCACGTAGATTTCGAACCACACCACCGGGTTGAACTTCTGCATGTCGTGCTCCTGTCGTAGGCGTCGTGGGGGATGTTGTCGGCTGCGGCGTTAACTCGATGTTAATACCGTAAACATCACCCTAGCGCCCCGATGTTACAGTTGTCAACATCATGAGGACCGCCCCCGGCAAGAAGCCCCGCATCCCCAAGCCGCAGGGCTACCACCACGGCGACCTGCGCCGCGCACTGCTGATCGCCGCCCGGCAGATGGTCGAGGAAGGCGGCAGCCAGGCACTTACCCTGCGCGGCGCGGCACAACGCGCGGGCGTCAGTTCGGCCGCGCCGTACCGCCACTTCGCCGACCGCGAATCGCTGCTGGCCGCGACGATGACCGAAGGCTTCAACGAACTCGCCGCCGCCACCGATGCCGCACGCACCACCGCGCCGGATCCCGTGCAGGCCTATCTCGCGGTCGGGCGTGCCTATCTCGGTTTCGCCGCCGCGCATCCGCTGCTCTACCGGCTGATGTTCGGGGTGGAATGCAACAAGCCGGAATACCCGGAACTGCTCGCCGCCGGCGAGCGCGCGTTCGGCGTGGTGCTGCAGGCCGCGCGCGACTGCGCGGAGGCCGGGCTGATCGGCACGCGCGCGCCGGAACAGGTGGCGCTGGCCGGCTGGAGCATGGTCCACGGCCTGGCCAGCCTGCATGTGGACGGCGTGCTCGGGCTGGTGCTGCCGATGCCGCTGCCCGACGCCGCCGAGGCGCTGTTCCAGGTGTTGGTCGAGGGCGTCAGGCCGCGCTGAGCGGGATCACTGGGTGCCGCGGTTGCGGCCCTGCCACGGCGCGTACCACGCGCGGATGCGCGCCATGTCGGCCTCGATGTCGCCGCTGGTGCGGATGGTCGGGCCGATGCCGATGATCTTCTCGGGGTAATGGAAGTATTCGAGGATGATCGGGATGTCGGCCTCGTGCGCGATCTTCCAGAAGCCGGTCTTCCACTTCTCCACGCGCTTGCGCGTACCTTCCGGCGCCACGCCCAGCCAGAAGCTGTCGGCTTCGCGGATGCGCTCGACGGTCTGGCCGACGAAGCCGCCCGGCGCGCTGCGGTCGATCGGGATCACCCCCAGCCGGCGCAGCAGCGTGCCCATCGGGCCCCGCATCAATTCCTTCTTGGCGATGATGCGGATGTCGAGCCCCAGCGCCATCTTCGCGGCAAAGCCCCAGATGCCGTCCCAGTTGCTCGAATGCGGCGCGCCGATCAGCACCGCCTTCGGCACGTCCGGAAAAGCGCCGACCATCCGCCAGCCGGCCAGCGTCAGGATCGTCCGGCCGATCCAGCGGGTGAAGCGGTTCGGCGTGACCCGCGGCGCGGCCGGCGGCAGGATCAGCACCGGGCCGTCCATCGGCGCGGTCGGCGGATGCACCCATTCTTCGTTCGTCGTCATTCCCAATCCCGTCCACTACGCCCGCGCTTGATCGCGCCACGCTGGGTCTTGCCGTCCAGCCGGCGCAGCTTCGACGCCCGCGTCGGGCGCGTCGCCACCCGCGGCTTCGGCGCATGCAGTCCATGTTCGATGAAAGCCACCAGCCGCTCGCGCGCATCCTGCCGGTTGCGGTCCTGGGTGCGGAAACGCTGCGCCTGGATGACGATGACGCCCTCGGCGGTCACCCGGCGGTCGCGCCGCGCCAGCAGCCGTTCGCGCACCGGCTCCGGCAGGGCCGGCGACGACGCGACATCGAAACGCAGCTCCACCGCCGTCGCCACCTTGTTGACGTTCTGGCCGCCCGCGCCGGATGCGCGCACAAAGCGCTCCGCCAGTTCGTCCTCGTCGATGTCGATCCCCGGTGCGACATGCAGCATGGGCGGCACTTTAGCAGCCATTCGCTGCCGCATCGTGGCCGCGGCAGGCTAAGCTTCGGCCTCCCCGTCACGGCATGGAGCCGCCATGAAACGCCTGTTCGCCCCGCTCGCCCTCGCCCTCACGCTGGCCGCCGCGCCCGCCTTCGCCGCCCCGCCCAGCGCCGCCCAGGTCGAACGCCTGCTGCAGGTGATGGACGCGCAGAAGATGGCCGACCAGATGATCCCGGCGATGATGCAGCAATCACGCGCCATGCTCGCCCAATCGCTGCCGGCGGACACCACGCCCGCCGATCGCGCCCGCGCCGAGCGCCTCGTCGCCAGCCAGGAGGCCAGCCTCCGCGAGATGCTGGCGTGGAAGAACCTGCAGCCGATCTACCTGCGCGTCTATACCGACACCCTCAGCGCCGAGGAAGTCACGGCGATGACCCGCTTCTACGAAAGCCCGGAAGGCCGCAGCGTGATGCAGAAGCTGCCGCAGATCATGCAGCGCTCGATGGTGGAGATGCAGCCGCTGGTCCAGCAGTCGATGCAGAAGATGATGCAGACGCTGGAAGCCGAGATGGCCAAGGACGCGCCCGCGTCCAAGTAAGCGCTGGAGGCCGGCGCCGGCTCAGTCCCGCGCCGGCCCGAACAGGTCGAGCGCGCGGGCGAACTCGCCCTCGACCGGCGCTTCCACGCGCATCGCCACACCCGTATGCGGATGCGCGAAGACCAGCGCCTCGGCGTGCAGCAACATGCGATGGATGCCGGCCATCCGCCAGGCGCGGTTGTGCCGGCCATCGCCATGGCTGGTATCGCCGATCAGATGATGGAAGGCGTGCTTGAGATGCCGGCGGATCTGCCGGAAACGCCCGGTCCGCGGCGAGGCACGCAGCAGCGCATAGCGCGAAGTCGGGAAATCCTGCGACGGCCACGGCAGCTCGCAGGTCCGCAGCAGCTCGAAGTCGGTGACCGCGTCCTTCTTCTTCGGCTTGCCCGGCCCGCCATCCAGCGGGTGGTCGATGCTGAAGTGTGGCTCCGCCGGCCAGCCGCGACAGACGGCCAGATAGTCCTTCCGCACCTCGCCTGCCATCCAGGCCTTGCCGAGCACCGAAGCGGTCTCGCGGTCGAAGGCCAGCAGCAGGCAGCCGCTGGTCGCGCGGTCCAGCCGATGGACCAAGAACACCGGCCGGCCGAACTGTCCGCGCAGGCGGTCGGCGGCGAAATCGGTCTCGCCGCGCGCCAGCGCGCTGTCGTGGACCATCAGCCCGGCGGGCTTGTCGACGACGGCGAAGGCGTCATCGAGATGGAGGACGCGCAGCGCCTGCGGTGCCGCCTCGTCCTCCCCGCTCAAGCCACCACCACGCCCCGCCCGCTGGCCTTGGCGTTGTACAGGCGGCCATCCACGCGGGCGACGAAGTCGTGCATGGTGCCGATGTCGTCCGTCAGCCGGGTGACCACGCCGAAGCTCATGCTGACGACCGGGCCATCCGGGTTGCTGGCGTGCGCGATGCCGGCTTCGTTCAACAGGCGGCGGCAGCGTTCGGCCACCGCCATCGCCTCGTGGCGCGCGGTATTGGGCAGCAGCAGCGCGAATTCCTCGCCGCCGTAACGCGCGACCACGTCGGTCGGCGCGTCGCCACGTGCTTCAGCACGCCGGCCACGGATTTCAGGCAGTCGTCGCCTTCCAGATGGCCGTAATGGTCGTTGTAGGCCTTGAAGTGGTCGATGTCGCAGAGGACCAGCGACAACGGCTGGCCGCTGGACCCGGCGCGCGCCCATTCCTCGGCCAGCGCCTCGTCGAAGCGGCGGCGGTTGGCCAGGCCGGTCAGGCCGTCCTGGTAGCTCAGCGCCATCAGCTCGTGCTGCAGCTCCTCGATGCGCTGCTCGCTGGCCTTGCGTTCGCTGATGTCGAACATGAACCCGACCAGCGAGGTCACTTCGCCCGCGTCATCGCGGATCACGTGGACCACGTCGCGGATCCACACGTAGCGGCCATCGGCGGTGAGCGCGCGGTAGTCGGCCTCGTGGTCGATGCCGCCGGCGGACTGCGCCATGCAGTAATCGACCACCCACTGGCGGTCGTCGGGGTGCATGCGCTCGGCCCAGTCGCTGGCCAGTTTCCAGCTGCCCGCCGGCCAGCCCAGCAGCGGCTCGATCTGCGGGCCGATGTAGCTGAAGCTCGCGGTTTTCCAGTCGATCTGCCACGGAATGGCGCGGGTGGATTCCAGCAGGGTGCGATACACCCGGCTGTCGACATCGATCCCTTCGTTGCGTACTGCTGCGTCCACTTCAAGCCCCCTGTTGGCCGTCATGTGAGATGTGTGATGTTGTCAGCGCCCGCGCCGTCGCGGCCAGGCCGCGATCAACGCCCAGATGCCGCCCAGCCCGGCGATCCACGTGGACACCGGAATGCCCGCGAAACGCGGCCCGCCCGCCTCGAGCCCGTACAGCACGCTGGCGACGATCAGCAGGCCCACGCCCAGCACCGCGGAGATCATCCGCTTCTGCATGATGTGCAGGTCCTTGGACAGCACGCGCAGGTCGTGCGATTCCATCTGCAGGTTGTGGCGGCCTTCCACCTGCTGCTTGAGCCAGGCGTGTGCCAGGCCGGGCATGTCCGGCGCGTGCGTCACCAGCTCCGGCAGGCGCTTGCCGAATTCGCCGAGCAGGCGGCGCGGGCTGTAGCGCTCGACCAGGATCGTTTCCAGCACCGGCTTGGCGACCGCCCAGATGTCGAGCTTCGGGTCCAGCAGGCGGCCGACGCCCTCGATGTTGAGCAACGTCTTCTGCAGCAGGATGAGCTGCGGCTGCAGGGTCAGCTGGTAGCGCTGCGCCATGCGGAACAGCTTGGCCAGCACTTCGGCCAGCGAGATCTCCGACAGCGGCCGGGTGAAGTACGGCTCGCAGATCGCGCGCGCAGCGGCTTCCAGCTCGTCGATGCGCACGGTGGCCGGCATCCAGCCCGCCTCGACATGCAGTTCGGCGATGCGGCGGTAATCGCGGTTGAAGATCGCCATGAAGTTCTCGGCGAGGTAGTACTGATCCTCGCGCGAGAGCTGGCCCATGATCCCGAAATCCAGCGCGATGAAGCGCGGGTTGTCGCGCCGCTCCGGGTCCACCCAGATGTTGCCGGCGTGCGCATCGGCATGGAAGAAGTTGTCGCGGAACACCTGCTGGTAGAACACGCGCACGCCCTTCTCGGCCAGCGCGCGGCGGTCGATGCCGGCGGCGTCCAGCGCGGCGATGTCATCGCTGGGAATGCCGTGCACACGCTCCATCGTCATCGCGCGCGGGCCGGTATGGGTCCAGATCACTTCCGGCACGTACAGGTCGGCGGTGCCCAGCCAGTTGCGGCGCAGCACGCTGGCGTTGCCGGCCTCGCGCTGCAGGTCCAGTTCGGCGGCGAGCGTGGATTCGACTTCGGCCACCACTTCGCGCGGACGGATCTTGTCGGCATTGGGATGGGTGCGTTCGACGATGCCGGCGATGTCGCCGAGCAGCGCGATGTCGCCGGCGATCTGCCTGTCGATACCGGGCCGCAGCACCTTGACCACCACCTCGCGGCCGTCGTGCAGCACCGCCGGGTGCACCTGGGCGATGGAAGCCGAGGCCAGCGGCGTGGTGTCGAAGGCGGCGAAGGCTTCGTCGATCGGCTTGCCGAGCGTCTCCTCGACGATGGCGCGCGCGGCCTGGCCGTCGAACGGCTTCACCCGGTCCTGCAGCAGCGCGAGTTCGTCGGCGATGTCGGCCGGCACCAGGTCGCGGCGGGTCGAGAGGATCTGCCCGAACTTGACGAAGATCGGCCCGAGTTCCTGCAGCGCCAGTCGCAGGCGCTGGCCGCGCGACATCGCCTGCACTTCGCGCGAAGCGCTCGGCACGAACGGGCGCGCAAGTTTCAGCCAGCGCTCGGCCGGGGTGTCATGGAGCAGCGAATCCAGCCGGTAGCGCAGCAGCACGCGGCCGATACGCCAGGCGCGGCGCACCGACTTCATCGCGCGCGCCTCATGCCGCGCCCCGCAGGCGCTGGATGCGCGCGGCGATGCGTTCGACGTCGTCGCGGACCGCATCGACATCGTCATGGAAGGCGTTGAGTTCCTCGCGGCCGAGCACGTCGCGCGATTCCTCGGTGAGGTAGTCGGCAGCGCTGCCGGCGAATTCCTTGCCGGCGTTCTTCGCGTTGCGCAGCGCGAAGCCGATGCCGTTGGCGATCTGCGTGCCCAGCACTTCGCCGAACACCGCGGTCAGCGGGCGCGCCCAGTCGGGGTCGAAGCGTTCGGCGAGGCGTTGCAGGCGGCGCGCGAGTTCGGCATCGCCCTCGATGCGCAACTGGCCGACCGGCGGCGCGTCATCGCGGCGGAACATCGGCAGCTGGCGCAGCAGGCCGCCGAGCGTGCTGCGCACGGAGAGATCGGCGCGGTCGGCATCGCCCACCGGCCCGACCTTCAACGCTTCGCCATCGACCGTCACCCGCAGCGCCAGCGGCGGCGATTCCACCGTCAGGGCCACGCTGCGGCCATCGAGCGCACGCAGGTCGGCGCGCGCGTCCTCGTCCAGCGACAGGGCGCGGTTGAGGGCGGCTTCCAGCGCGCGGCCGGCCGGGACTTTCCAGTTGAACGGGAGCGATGCGGTCATCCCCGCATTCTAGCCGCGCGTGCCCCAGGCCTCGGCGACGCGCTGCATGCCTTCGGCCATCGACACCTTCGGCACGTAGCCGAAATCGCGCCGCGCCGGTTCCATGCTGTACCAGTGGGTGGTCGCCAGCTGCTCGGCCAGAAAGCGCGTCATCGGCGGTTCGCCCTTCAGGCGCAGCAGCGGCCACAGGGTTTTCGGCCGCCGCGCCCGCCGCGTAGGCCAGCTTGAAGGGGATGTGGCGATGCACCTCCGGCGCACCGGCGGCGCGCAGCAGGGTGTTGACCATGCGTTCCATCGTCCACGGCTCGCCATTGCTGATGAAGTAGGCGCGGCCGGCGCACGCGCTGCCGATGGCGAGATGGTCGAAGGCATCGAAATGCGCCTGCGCGGCGTTGTCGACATAGGTGGTGTCGATGAGGTTCCGGCCGTCGCCCACCAGCGCCAGCCGGCCGGCGCGTGCGCGTTCCACCAGCCGCGGCAGCAGCTGGTTGTCGCCGGGGCCCCAGATCAGCCGCGGGCGCAGCGCGACAGTGGCGAGCGTGTCGTCGTTGGCCGCCAGCACGATCTTCTCCGCCACCTGCTTGGTCGCCGCATACGGCGCCTTCAGGTCTTCGCCATAGGGCACGTCGTCGGCGCTGCCGCCCTCGACCGGATGCGTGGCGCGGTGGGTCACGCTCGGCGTGGAGGTATGGACCAGCCGCGAAATGAAGTGCTCGCGGCAGGCGGCCAGCACGTTGCCGGTGCCCATCACGTTGGCGCGGTGGTAGTCCTCGTAATCGCCCCAGGCGCCGGCCTTCGCGGCGTTGTGGAAGATCGCCTCGCAGCCCTGCGCGGCGTCGATGACCGCAAGCCGGTCGGCCAGGTCGCCCTGCCTCTGCTCGACGCCCAGCGCGTCGAGTTCCGCATAGCGCCCGCGATTGAAACTGACCACGCGATGACCGCGCGCCAGCAGCCCTTCACACGCTTCTGGCCAAGAAACCCGCCGCCGCCGGTCACCAAGATCTTCATTCCGTCCTTCCGGGAAATTCATCGTGCCCGCGCATTCTCCGGCATCCACGCCGGCTCACGCATGCGCAACGCCGGCGCTGGCATGGTCGGCCTCCTCCGCAGCGGAGTTCCACGATGACGGATTCAAAGGAAATCATCGCGCTGGAAACAGCGTTCTGGCAGGCCATGGTGGAGGGCGATGCGGCAGCGGCCGCCGCCATGATCACCGACCACGCGGCCAACATCGCCATGTTCGGCATCGTCCATTTCAGCCCCGCGCAATACATCGAAATGGCGGAAAACGGCCCGGCGCGGACGCTGTCGTTCAAGTTCTCGGACGAAAAAGTGTTCTTCCCCACGCCCGATGTCGCGGTCATCACCCACACGGTCGAACAGTCGTTCTCGATCAACGGGCAAGCCGCAGGACATGACCTGCTACGACAGCACCGTGTGGGTGTGCGGCGATGCCGGCTGGCGTGCCGCCCTGCACACCGAAAGCCGCAAGGAATAGCTTCCCGGGTAACGCGGTTCAGGCGGCCGGCTGGCGCGCGGCCCAGGCCGCGAGTTTTTCGCGACCGATCTTGGCGTTGTGGCGGATGTCGACCGGAAACGCCTGCGGGTAACGCAGGAAACGCGCGACCTTGGCGGTATGCACGAAGCCGTCGGCGATGCGCCGCAGCTCGGCCTCGATGCGCGGCCATTCGCTGGCGGCGATGCCTTCGCGCAGTTCCACGCACAGCACCGGCGCCATACCGGCCGCGCGCGCGGCTTCGTGCAGGCGGCCGCTGCCGGCATCCAGCTCCAGCGTCCGCGCATCGGCAGCGCGCGGCACGCCGACCAGCGCGGTGCGGGCGACATCGGGATGGGTGTTGAACACCGGCTCGATCTGCTCGGTGCAGAGCGTGGTCTGCGCATCCACCCCCACGCGTTGCGACTTGCGGCCGCAGAACCACAGCCGGCCTTCGCCATCCACATAGCCCAGGTCACCCATGCGGTGGACGATGCGTTCACCGCCGTCGTGCCGCTCGCGGATCTTGGCCAGCGCGGTCTGCGCGTCGCGGTTGAAATAGCTGTCGGTGGCGCTGGGCCCGGCCACGGTGATCTCGCCGACGATGCCTTGCGGCACTTCGCGCACGCCGGACCAATCCGCGATGGCGTCATCGGTGATCGCGATGATGCGCACCGTATTGCCTTCGACCGGCCGCCCGACGCAGGTGCCGGCGCCGGCTTCGGTGCGTTCGCGCAGGGTCAGCAGTTCGCGGCCTTCGATCACCGCCACCGGCAGGCATTCGGTGGCGCCGTAGGGCGTCCACAGCTGCGCGCCTTCGGGCAGCAGGCTGAGCATTTTCGCCACCACGTCAGGCGGCACCGGCGCGCCGGCGCTGGTCGCGCGCATCACGCCCGGCAGCGGCTCGCCGTGCTCGGCCAGCACGCGTATCAACGCGGGCGAACCGAACAGCTGGGTCACGCCGAAGCGCCTGATCGCCGCATGCAGCTTGCGCGGGTCGGCCTGCGCCGGCCGCGTCGGATCCATGTCGGGGATGATCGACGTGAGGCCGAGCGCGGGGTCGAACAGCGCGAACGGCGGAAAGGTCGGCAGGTCCACGCCGCCGGGCTCGATGCCGAACGCGCGCCGCAGCATGTCGATCTGCGCGATGAAATGGCGATGCCGGTAGACCACGCCCTTCGGCACGCCGGTCGAGCCGCTGGTGAACAGGATCGCGGCGATGTCATCGCCATGGGTGTCACCGAAATCGCGCGGCGCCTTCGCGCCTTCGCGCTCGACCTCGGCCAGGGTGGCGTCGGCCAGCCAGGCGCGACGGCCGGTGGTGATGGCGATGCGCGCCGACTTCGCCCATCCCAATATCCTGCGGGCCAGCATCGCCAGCGGGATGCCGATGAAAGCCGCGGGCTGCGCTTCACCCAGGCATTGCCGCAGCGCGCGACGGTCGATGCCCGGGTCCACCAGCACCGGCACCGCGCCGAGCTTGAACAGCGCGAACATCAGCAGGAAGAACTCCGGCGTCGGCCGCACCATCACCACCGTGCGGCTGCCGCGCACGATGCCGCGCAGATGCAGGCCGGCGGCGATGGCGTCGCTGCGGGCATCCAGCTCGCCGCAGCTCAGGGCGATGTCGTAGCCGCCGCGTCCCGGGCAACGCATGGCGATGCGGTCGGGGGCTTCGCGGGCGCGTTCGCGCAGGCTGTCGGCGATGTTGGTGCGCGTCTGCATGCGGGCATTGTCGCAGCCCTTGCGCGCGACGGTCCTTCGGGGAAAATTGCGCATGACCGCCGCCCGCCCGACCCATCCCTGCCTGACCTGCGGCGCCTGCTGCGCGTACTTCCGCGTCAGCTTCCACTGGTCGGAGGCCGACCCGTCACTCGGCGGCCAGGTGCCCTTTGAACTGACCGAGCCGCTGCGCACGCATGAGCGGGTGATGCGCGGCACCTCGCAGGAACACCCGCGCTGCGTGGCGCTGGATGCGGAGATCGGGCGCTATTCGCGCTGCACCATCCACGACCGGCGGCCTTCGGTCTGCGCGCTGGTGCCGGCCAGTTACGAATTCGGCCAGCCGAGCCGGCAATGCGACATCTCGCGGCAGGCGCATGGCCTGCCCGCGCTCACGCCGGCCGACTGGACCGGCGTGGACGAGGCCGAGAAAAACCCGCTGCCGGACGCCTGAGCGCGCGCCTCAGCGCGGACGCAGCCGCATCGCCAGCTTGCGCACGCGTTCGAACGGCATGCCGTCGCCGGGCTGGGTCAGCCCATGCATCACCCCGCGCCGGAACGGACGCGCATGGCGACCGATGCCGAGCGCCAGCTTGCGCAGCGCACGGGCCGGCACGCGGTCGTCGGTGTAGAGCGCGGAGACCAGCCAGGTGGCGAGGTAGAGCGGGCGCGTCGCCGCGCGGTGTTCGATGTCGTAGCTGGCCAGCAGGCGCGGGCCCCAGATCGCCTCGCCCTTGGCCAGCGCGTCGAGGATGCGCGATGCCAGCGACTCCACCGACAGCAGCCCGAAGTTGAAGCCGTGCGCGGTCACCGGATGCATGCCGACCGCCGCATCACCGATGCAGGCGAAGCGGGTGGCGTGGAAGCGCTCCGGATACACGCCGACCAGCGGATAGGCGACCGCCGGGCCGATCCGCTTCATGTCGCCGAGGCGGTGGTCGAAGCGTTCGGTCATCGCGGCGTCGAAGGCGTCGGCATCCAGCGCCAGCAGGTCGTCGATCTCGCCGCGGGTCGCGGTCAGCACGGCGGAGGATGCGTTTGCGTCGTGCACCGGCAGCAGCGCCAGCGTCTGCCCGTAGCGGAACCATTCCCAGGCCACCGCGTCGTGCGGCACTTCATGGCGCATCCGCACCACCAGCATGGTCTTGCCGAAGTCGTGCAGGTCGGCGCGGATGCCCATCGCGCGGCGGCTCTCGGAGAAGCGGCTGTCGGCGGCCACCAGCAACTGCGCGTGCAGCACGCGGCCATCGGCCAGCCGCACTTCGGCGCCGGCATCATCCGCGCGCACGCCGACCACCTTGGCAGCGGCGATCACCTCGACATCGGCGCATTCGCGCACCGCATCCCAGGCCGCGCGACGGATCGCATGGTTCGACACCAGCCAGCCCAGCTGCGACTGGCCGCTTTCCGCATGCGAGAACAACAGGCCGGAAGCATCATCGCCATCGATCACCTGCGCGTCGCGCAGCGTGCCGATGTCGGTGTCGGCGATGCGCGCCCACAGTCCGTGCTCGCGCAGCCAGCGCTGCGAACGGTGGGTCAGCGCGATCTCGCGGCCATCGTCGGGCGGGTTGGCCAGCGCGTCTTCCGGCTGCTGCTCGACCAGCGCGATGCGCAGGCCACTGCCGGCCAGCGCGCGGGCGAAGCACAGCCCGGTGGGACCGGCGCCGATGACGACGATGTCGTACGGGGAAGAAGACATGCGCGCACTCCGTTCGGGGGAATGCGCGCCACGCTAGCGCGCGCGACCGGTGTGGCCGTTGATGTCAGTCAAGCGGATGCGCATCGAGGAAGGCGCGGATCGCCGGCACCAGCGCCTCGTGCCTGTCTTCCATCACGTAATGGCCGGCGTCGTCGAAGGCGTGCAGCTCGGCCTGCGGCAGGGCGCGGGTGAAGCCGGCCAGGAAATGCCGGTCGAAGACGAAATCCTTCAGCCCCCAGCCGATGAACACCGGCCGGTCGGCGTACGCGGGCAACTGCCGTTCCGCCGCCTGCAGCAGCGACCAGGCGCGGTCGTTCGCATCGAGCGGAATGTCCTGCATGAAGCGCAGGGTGGAAATCGCGTTGGCCCAGCCGTCGTAGACGCCGCTGTAGGCCTGCTTCACTTCGGGCGACAGGCGACGTTTCGTGCCGAATGCCGCCGCACCACGCGCGAACAGGTTGAAGCGGCGGATCAGCCAGCCGCCGACCCTGGAATGCCGGCCCGCGGCGATCCGCCACGGCATCGGCTTTGCCGCCGGCAGCGGGAACGAAGCCGTGTTGGTGATGACCAGCCGCTTGACCCGCGACGGATCCTTCAGCGCCCAGCCGAAGCCGATCATCCCGCCCCAGTCGTGCACGGCCAGCGTGACCGGCCCGGTGACGCCGAGATGCGCCAGCAGCGCGTCCAGGTCGTCGATGCGCGAGGCCAGCGTGTAGTCGTAGCGCGGCGATGCACCGGGCGCGTCGTCCGGCTTGTCGGACAGGCCCATGCCGACATGGTCCGGCACGATGCAGCGGTATTGCTTGTCGAAAGCGGGGTCCGTCAGCCCGTTGACCAGATGCCGCCAGTAGAAGCTCCACGACGGATTGCCGTGCAACATGACGACGACCTCGCCGTCGCGCGGTCCTTCGTCGAGATACGACATCTCGATGCCGGGACGGACTTCGAAGCGCGCCGGCTGGAACGGGTAATCGGGGAAACGCATGCGGGAATCAGGCGCCGCGCGCGGTCACCACACCACTTCCGACATCGTGCAGTTCAGGCCGGAACCGATGCCGAGCAGCGCGATGCGGTCGCCCTTCTTCAGGCGGCCGGCCTGCTTGAGCTTGGACAGCACGATCGGCACCGAGGCCGGACCGATGTTGCCGTGCTCGCCGAAGATGGTCATGACCTTCTTCGGGTCGATGCCGATGTTCTGGATCAGCGTCTGGGTGTGCACCTTGCTGACCTGGTGGACCACGAACTGGTCCAGCTCGTGCGCGGCCCAGCCCATCGCCTGCACGGCCGCGGCGAAGGTTTTCTGCGCCAGCTTCATGCCCTGCACCAGCAGCTGCTTGGTGTCGGTGACCATGCGGTCCAGGTTGCCGCGGCAGAGCGTGTTCCACTCGGTCGCCGAGCGGGTCACGCCGCCCTTGTAGCGCGGCGCGTCGGGGTGCAGGTCGGCGCGCGACAGCACCATGCCGGCGGCACCGGAACCGAGCGTCAGCGTGGCCAGCTCGTTGCGGAATTCGTCCTCGGTGGAATCCGGGCGCAGCATCCGCTCGATGGTCTTCTCGTAGGCGAGGTCGGCGGTTTCGCCATCCACCACCAGCGCGTAGTCGATCTCACCGCGCTCGATCATCCGCGCCGCCATGTCCATGCCGTTGATGAAGGCGAGGCAGGCGTTGGCGACGTCGTAGTTCTGGCAGGTGTCGCCGACCTGCAGGTTGCCGGCCACGATGCTCGCGGTGGACGGCTCCAGATAGTCGCGGCTGACCGAGGTGCTGACCAGCAGGCCCAGCTGGTCGGCGCGGATGCCGGCATCGTCCAGGGCCAGCACGCCGGCTTCGGTGGCGGCATCGGAGGACAGCTTGTCGGTGCCCCAGAGCCGGCGGGCATGGATGCCGGCGATGTCCTTCAGCACGTCAACGCGGATGCCGAGGCGGTCCAGCGTGGGTTTGAGGCGCTGGTTGATCTCGTCCGAGGTCAACGACTGCGGCGCGTCCACGTGGGCGAGACCGGCGATGGCGACATTCTGGAACAGCATGCTGGGTGGGCTCTGGGCGAAACAAAGACCGCCTAGATTACCGGTTCGCAGGCCCCGCCGCAGCAGAACCCGACATGACGCCGGGTATGTTCAGCGTTTACAGCGCCACGCGGCGAAGCGCTGGGTGCCCTCGGTGGGCGCGTTCAGCGGGTGGATGTCGGTGGCGGGGATGCCGGCGGCCTGGTTGCGGGCCAGCGTCTCCAGCTCCTCGGCGACGCGCAGCGGGTTGCGCTTGTACAGGGCCACCTTGTCGGTGACTTCCACCTCGATTTCGCCCACCTTGTCGCAGCCGGCCGGGGCGGCACGGAGCACCTTCACGCCCTGCGCGGCGGGCGCGATCGGCACCCAGGTGCAGCCGGACACGATGAACAGGGCGGCGGTGGCGGACAGCAGGCAGGCGAGACGAAGGCGCATCGGACAACTCCACGGGGGAATGGGGTGGCGATGCCGGCGGATGCCGCGACATCGATACAAAAACCGGGGAAAGCCGCCGCGGTGGCGGATTCCGGCAAGGCGAGCCCCGCCAACGTAGCGGGTTCGCACATAAACGATGCCCGCCATTGTGGCGGGCATCTGGGTGCAGCGGAACCGCGAAGCTGAACCTTACTTCTTCACCACCGGCTTGCCGTCGGCGTCGAGCACGGTCACTTCGCCCAGGTTGAGCGCGCGCACCGGGGCCTCGATCTTGGACAGGTCGCCGACCACCACCCAGACCAGCTGGGCCGGGTCGATGTCCTTGGCGGCGGCCGCGGCCTGCGCCGGGGTGAACGCCTGGACCTGGCCGTTGCGCACCTGCACCCAGTTGTCCGGGCGGCCGTAGCGGACGATGCCGCCGATGGTGCCCATCACCGAGGACGCGGTCTCGTACGCACCCGGCTGGCTGCGCACTTCGTTGTTGATGACCTTGGTCACCTCGTCCTGGGTGGCCGGGACCTTGCCGCTGCCGTAGTCGGCGAACTCGCGCTGCATTTCCTTCATCGACTCGGCGGTCTTGTCGATCTGCACCGGCGCCACCGCCAGCCACGGACGCTGGCCGAGCGCGCCGGCCAGCTGCGTGCGGGCACCGTAGGACCAGTGCTTGTCCTCGCGCAGGTTCATGTTGAGGCGGGAGGTGAAGCTGCCACCCAGCACGTCGTTGCTCATCTCCAGCGCGACCGCGCCCGGGTCCTTGCTCGACGGCATCAGCTGGCCGGCGATGATGTTGGCCTGCACCGCGCCCGGCTGGTCGATCAGGAACACGCGGGCCTTGGCCGGACGGGCGACCTGCGGCAGGGCCGCGACCTTCGGCGCGGCGCCGACGCCCTTCCAGTCGCCGAGGTGGCGGTTGAGGACCGGCACGATCTGCTGGAGCGTGGTGTCGCCGACGACGATGATCGTGGCGTTCTCCGGGCGCAGCCAGGCGTTCTTGTAGGCCAGCAGGTCGTCGCGGGTCAGCGAGGCGATGGCGGCTTCGGTGCCGCTGCCGGTGAACGGGATCGCGTAGGGGTGGCCTTCGCCGTAGAGCAGCGGCGGCAGCACGCGCAGCGCGACGGAGTTCGGGCGGGCCTTTTCCTGGGCGATGCCGGCGATCCACTGCGCCTTGACCCGGTCGATGTCCTTCTGGTCGAAGCGCGGCGTGCGCAGCATGTCGGCGAACAGCGCGACCGACGGATCCAGGTTGGACTTCAGCGCCGAGACATAGGCGCTGCTGCCGTCGAGCGAAGCGCCGGAGCCGAACTCGGCACCCAGCGATTCCGCGCGCGCCTTGAAACCCAGCGAATCGAGCGCGCCGGCGCCTTCATCCAGCATGCCCATGGCGAAGCTGGCGGTGCCCAGCTTGGCGCCGCTGTCGGAGGCGTAGCCGCCATCGAACTGGTAGCTCATCTGCACCACCGGCACTTCGTGGCGCTCGGCCAGCACCACGGTGCTGCCGTTGGCCAGCTTGGCGCGCTGCAGCGCCGGGAACTTCAGCGCCGGGAACTGCTCGACCGAGGGCACGCCCTTGCTGCGGTCCACGGTGCTGGCGGTGGTCTTGTACTTGGCGTCCGGCTTGCCGACGGCGAACGGCGCCGGCTTGCCGCTTTCCTCTTCGGCCAGCGGCTTGCGCTCGCCCGGGCTCACCACGAAGGTGTGGCTCGGCGCGGCCAGCCAGCGCTTGGCGGCGGCGGTCACGGTGGCCGGGGTGGCATTGGCCACGGTCTTGAGGGAATCGCGGAAGCAGCCCGGATCGTTCTCGTAGATGGCGCAGGCGGCCAGCACGTCGGCCTTGCCGCCGAAGCCGCCGATGCGCTCGACGCCGCGTACCACCTGCGCGTCATAGCTGGTCTTGGCCTGGGCCAGTTCCTCGGCGGTCGGGCCGTCCTTCAACAGGCGCTGCAGTTCCTCGTCGATCACCGCCTCGACCTGCTTCGGGTCCACGCCCTTCTTCACCATGGCATTGACGAAGAACATGCCCGACAGCTGCGAGCCGTAGTTGCCTGTGCCGACGCTGTCGACCAGCTTGTCCTGGTAGACCAGGCGCTTGTCGAGGCGCGAGGTGGCGCTGCCGCCCAGCACCTGGCTGAAGAGGTCGAGCAGGTCGGAATCGCGGCTGCCGGTCTGGGCCACGTTCCAGGTGCGGCGCACCATCACCTGCGGCACCTTGTCCTGCAGCTCGGTGCGGCCATCGGCCTTGAGCTGCGCCACGTCGACCTTGGGCTGCGCCATGGTCGGGGTGGCCGGGATGTCACCGAAGTACTTCGCCACCTTCTCCTTGGCGGTGGCCAGGTCGATGTCGCCGGCCAGCACCAGCACGGCGTTGTTCGGGCCGTACCAGGTGCGGAACCAATTCTTGACGTCGTCGAGCGAGGCCGCGTTGAGGTCGTTCATCGACCCGATCGTGGTGTGGTGGTACGGGTGGCCCTTCGGGTAGATGGTCTTGGCCATCACTTCGCGGAGCTGGCCGTAGGGCTGGTTCTCGCCCTGGCGCTTCTCGTTCTGGACCACGCCGCGCTGTTCGTCGAGCGTCTTCTGGTCGATCGCGCCGAGCAGGTGGCCCATGCGGTCGGATTCCATCCACAGCGCCATGTCCAGCGCGGTGGTGGGCACGTTCTGGAAGTAGTTGGTGCGGTCGGTGTTGGTGGTGCCGTTCATGTCGGTGGCACCGGCCTGCTCGAACGGGGTGAAGTACTCGCCCGGGTTGTTCTCGCTGCCGTTGAACATCAGGTGTTCGAACAGGTGGGCGAAGCCGCTGCGGCCGGCCGGTTCGTCCTTGCTGCCGACGTGGTACCAGATGTTGACCGCGACGATCGGTGCCTTGCGGTCGGTGTGCACGATCACGCGCAGGCCGTTGGGCAGGGTGAAAGTCTCGTAGGGGATGTCGACGCCGGCCGCGGCCTTGGCCGGTGCCGCCATCAGCGGGGCCGGGACGAAGCCGCCGAGGGCGACGGAAAGGGCAACAGCGAGCGCGGCGGCGCGCGGGGCGCGGGTACGACGGGACATGCGGCTTCCTGCAGGGTCGGGAAAACGCCGATGTTAGCCTTGGGGTCCAGCCCCGGCCCCGTGCCGAAAGTCCCGAGACCCGCCATGCCGCTCAATACCCTGGTCACCGGCGCCAACCGCGGCATCGGCCTGGAATTCACCCGCCAGCTGCTCGCGCGCGGCGACCGGGTGATCGCCGCCTGCCGCCATCCGGGCCAGGCCCACGCGCTGGGCGCGCTGGCCGGCGAACACCCGGGCCGGCTGCAGCTGGTCCCGCTGGATGTGGCCGAAGCCGCCTCCCACACCGCCCTGCTCGGTGAATTGCCCCTGCTGCTGGGCGAAGCCGGACGGCTCGACCTCGTCATCCAGAATGCCGGCGTGCTGCATTCGGGCGAACGCTTCGGCCAGGTGGCCGAAGCCACCCTGCTCGACAGCCTGAAGATCAACGCCACCGGCCCGTTCCTGCTCAGCCAGTCGCTGGCACCGTGGCTGGCGGAGGGCGCCAAGCTCGCCAACCTGTCCTCGGTGCTGGGTTCGATGGCCGACACCGATGCGTTCTCCACGCCGAGCTACCGCATCTCCAAGGCCGCGCAGAACATGGCGACGCGCCTGCTGGCGGCGGCGCTGGCCGGGCGCGACATCACCGTGCTGGCGCTGCATCCGGGCTGGGTGCAGACCGAGATGGGCGGCAGCGGCGCGCAGGTGCCGGTGCAAGACGCCGCGCGCGGGCTGCTGGCGGTGATCGACGGCGCGACGCCCGCCGATTCCGGCCGCTTCATGGACTGGCAGGGCCGCGCGGTGGCCTGGTAAGCATGTTCCACGTGATCCTGCACCAGCCGGAAATCCCGCCCAACACCGGCAACGTCATTCGCCTGTGCGCCAACACCGGCGCGCGGCTGCACCTGGTCGAGCCGCTCGGGTTCTCGCTGGACGACAAGCAGCTGCGCCGCGCCGGGCTGGACTACCACGAGTACGCGTCGATGCAGGTGCATCCCGACCTCGACGCCGCGCTGGCCGCGGTCGCGCCGGGCCGGGTGTTCGCGCTGTCCACGCGTGGCACGCAACGCCATGACGAAGTGGCCTTCGCGCCGGGCGATGCCTTCCTGTTCGGCTGCGAGACGCGCGGCCTGCCGCAGGCGGTGATCGACGCCCTGCCCGACGCCCAGCGGCTGCGCCTGCCGATGCGCCCGGACCAGCGCAGCCTCAACCTGTCCAACGCGGTCGCCGTGCTGGTGTTCGAAGCCTGGCGCCAGCACGGGTTTGCCGGCGGCATCTGATCAGGCGGCGTCGCCCAGCAGTTGCGGCAGCACGTCCTGCAGACCCCGCCGCAGCATCGCCAGATCGAGTTCAGGGTCACGCGCCTGGCGCATCTTCAGGCCATCCAGCAGGGCCCGCAGGATCAACGTGCGCGCCTGCAGCAGCTCCGGCGCGACCTGCGTGCCACGCTGCCCGGCGGCCTGCGCCAGCCATTGGCCCAGGCCGTGGCTGATGCGCTGGTCGAGCAGGTCGAGCGCTTCGACGATGACCGGGTCGCGGCTGGATTCCGCGACGATCTCCAGCACCAGCGTGGCGTCGAGATGGCAGGGCGTGGAAGCGTCCTCGCGGTTGCGGGTGACGCAGTACTCGTAGTTCTCGACGATGCCGTCCACCGGATCGCGGGTGCCGGATTCCAGCGCCTCCAGGTCATCGGCCAGCAGTTCCACCTGGCGCGAGACGATGCCGTGGATCAGCTCCGACTTGCCGGCGAAATAGCGGTAGATCAGCCCCGGGCTCATCTGCGCGGTGTCGGCGATCATCGCCATGCTGGCGCCGTGGAAGCCGCGCTCGGAAAAACAGCGCTGGGCGGCGTCGAGGATCCGGTCGCGCTGCACCCGCGCACGTTCCGCCCGTGCGTTCGACCCCTGTTGCAGTGCCTTCCTCATGGCGTCGGGGTCGCGGTGCCGCCGTCCCAGCCACCGCCCATCGCGCTGTAGAGCGTCATCCGGTTGGCCTGCTCGGCCAGCCGCGCCGCCACCAGTCCCTGCTGCGCGGCATAGCGGGTGCGTTGCGCGTCCAGCAGGGTGAGGTAGCTGTCGTAGCCGGCGTCGTAACGCGCCTTGGACAGTTGCTCGGCGCGTTGCGCGGCGGTGAGCAGCCGTTCCGCCGCCGCCCGCTGGTCGGCCAGGGTGCGACTCAGGCTGATCGCGTCGGCGACTTCGCGGAAGCCGGTCTGGATCGCCTTCTCGTAATTGGCCAGGGCGATGTCGCGGTTGGCCGTGGCCACGCCGAGGTTCGCCTTCAACGCGCCGCCCTGGAAGATCGGGATGCTGATCTGCGGGGCGAAGCGCCAGAAGCGCGTGCCGCCATCGAACAGGCTGGAGAACTCGCCGCTCATGCTGCCGGCCGCGCCGGTCAGCTTGATCGAGGGGAAGAACGCCGCGCGCGCCGCGCCGATGTTGGCATTGGCCGAACGCAACGCATGCTCGCCCGCCTGGATGTCCGGGCGGCGCAGCAGCAGGTCGGAAGGCACGCCACCCGGCAGCGCCGTCATCGCCACCAGTCCGTCATCGAAGCGCTGCGGCAAATCCCCGGCTGACACCGGCGAACCGGCCACCAGATCGAGCGCATGGCGGTCCTGTTCCACCTGGCCGCGATAACGCGCCTGGTCGGCACGCGCGGTTTCCACCTGGGTCTGCGCCTGCGCCAGCACCAGCCCGCTGACCGCGCCCAGCTCATGGCGGCGCTCGGTCAGGCGCAGCGATGCCTCCTGCGCGCGGAGGGTGTCTTCGGCGATCGCCAGCAGGCTCTGGTCGGCGGCCAGCGCCATCCACGCGTTGGCGACCGTGGAGATCAAGCTGATCTGCGCGGCACGGCGGTTCTCTTCCTGCGCGAAGTACTGCTGCAGCGCCGCTTCGCTCAGGTTGCGCACGCGGCCGAACAGGTCCAGTTCGAAGCTGGCCAGGCCGGCCGACGCGGTAAAGCTGTCGGTCGTCGGCGCGTCGCCACCGGTGCGCTCCATCGCCACGTTCGCACCGACCGCCGGCACGCGTTCGGCGCGCTGGATGCGGTACTGCGCGCGGGCACGCTCGACGTTCAACATCGCCACCCGCAGGTCGCGGTTGTTCTCCAGCGCCTGCGCCACCACGCGCTCCAGGCGCGGATCGACCAGCACGTCACGCCAGCCGACCTCGCCCACCGCAGTCGCGGACGGAGTGATGCCGTTTTCGGGTACCGGCCAGCTCTGCGGAATCTGCGGCTGCGCTTCCGGCAGCCGCGGCTCCAGCGTGGCGCAGCCGGTGCCGGCCACCGCGATGGCCAGCGCAAGGCCCAAGGTCTTATTCATGCGGATTCTCCGTGGCCGGCAGGTCCAGCGCGGCCGCTTCCTTGTTGCGGTCGCGGCGGCTGAACAGCCGCGTCACCACCATGTAGAACAGGGGGATGAAGAAGATGCCCAGCGAAGTACCGACGATCATGCCGCCCAGCACGCCGGTGCCGATGGCGATCTGCGCACCGGAGCCGGCGCCGGTGGCGATGGCCATCGGCAGCACGCCGAAGCCGAACGCCAGCGAGGTCATCACGATCGGGCGCAGGCGGTCACGCACGGCATGCATGGTGGCTTCGACCAGGTTGGTGCCCGATTCGTAGTACTGCTTGGCGAACTCGATGATCAGCACCGCGTTCTTGCTGCTCAGGCCGACCGTGGTCAGCATCGCCACCTGGAAATAGACGTCGCGCTCCAGCCCGCGCAGCAGCGTGGACAGCACCGCGCCCAGGATGCCCAGCGGCACCACCAGCAGCACAGCGGTCGGCACGCTCCAGCTTTCGTACAGCGCGGCCAGTGCCAGGAACACCACCAGCAGCGACAGCGCGTAGAGCATGGCGGTCTGGTTGCCGGCGGCGCGTTCCTGGTAGGACTGGCCGGTCCATTCGATGCCGACACCCTCGGGCAATTCGCCCACGATGCGTTCGACTTCGGCCATCGCATCGCCCGAGCTCACGCCCGGCGCGGCCTGGCCCTGGATATCCAGCGAGGCGACGCTGTTGTAGCGCTCCAGGCGCGGCGAGCCGTATTCCCACTTCGAGCTGCCGAAGGCCGAGAACGGCACCATCTCGCCGGCCTTGTTGCGCACCGACCAGCGGTTGAAGTCCTCCGGCAGCATGCGGTACGGCGCATCGGCCTGCACGTACACGCGCTTGACCCGGCCACGGTCGATGAAGTCATCGACATAGCGCCCGGCCCAGGCGGTGGCCAGCGTGTTGTTGACCTCGGCGATCGACAGGCCCAGCGACTGCGCCTTGACCTGGTCGATCTCCAGCCGCAGCTGCGGCTCGTCTTCCTGCCCGTTCGGGCGCACGCCGGTGATCAGCTTGCTCTGCGAAGCCAGCCCCATGAACTGGTTGCGCGCGTCCATCAGTGCCGCATGGCCCAGGCCACCGTTGTCCATCAGGTTGAACGAGAAGCCGGACGAGGTGCCCAGGCCCTGGATGGCCGGCGGCGACATCGCGAACGCCATCGCATCCTTGATCTGCATCAGCCCGCCCATCGCGCGGCCGGCAATCGCCTGCACGCCCTGCTCCTTCTCCGTGCGCTCGCTCCAGTCCTTGAGCTTGACGAAGCCCATGCCGGTGTTCTGGCCGCTGCCGCCGAAGCTGAAGCCCTGCACGGTGAAGATCGACTCCATGTCGTCCTTCGCGGTGTCCTGGAACACCTGCTCGACCTGCTTGATCGACTCCAGCGTGCGTTGCTGGGTGGCGCCCACGGGTGCCTGGATGATCGTCATCAGCACGCCCTGGTCTTCTTCCGGCAGGAAGCCGCTCGGCGTGCGCAGGAACAGCAGGCCGGCCACGACGCCCAGCACCAGGTAGATCAGCATGAAGCGCGCGGGGCGCCCGAGGATGCCGCGCACACCGCGCTGGTAGCGCGCGCTGCCGGCATTGAACTTGTCGTTGAACCAGTCCAGGAAGCGGCCGATGAGACCGCTGCCGTGTTCCATGTGGCCGCCCTTGGCGATCGGCTTGAGCAGCGTCGCGCACAGCGCTGGAGTCAGCACGATGGCGACCAGCACCGAAAACGCCATCGCGGTGACGATCGTCGCGGTGAACTGGCGGTAGATGACGCCGATGGAGCCGCCCATGAAACCCATCGGCACGAACACCGCCGCCAGCACCACGCCGATGCCGATCAGCGCGCCGGTGATCTGGTCCATCGATTTCTTCGCGGCTTCCTTCGGCGACAGGCCTTCCTCGCTCATCAGGCGTTCGACGTTTTCCACCACCACGATCGCGTCATCGACCAGCAGGCCGATCGCCAGCACCATCGCGAACATCGTCAGCATGTTGATGGTGAAGCCGAGCACGCCGAGCACCGCGAAGGTGCCCAGCAGCACCACCGGCACCGCGATGGTCGGGATCAGCGTGGCGCGGAAGTTGCCCAGGAACAGGTACATCACCAGGAACACCAGCACCACCGCTTCCATCAGCGTGCTGATGACGCCCTTGATCGACACTTCCACGAACGGCGTGGTGTCGAACGGGATCACCGCTTCGAGGCCTTCCGGGAAGTACGGCTTGATCTTTTCCAGTTCCGCGCGCACGGCGGCGGCGGTGTCGAGCGCGTTAGCGCCGGTCGCCAGCATCACCGCCATGCCGCTCGCCGGCTGGCCGTTGAAGCGGCTGGTGAAACCGTAGCTTTCCGCGCCCAGTTCGACCCGGGCCACATCGCCCAGGCGCAGCATCGAACCGTTACTGCCGCCGCGCACCACGATGTTGCGGAACTGTTCCGGCGTCTGCAGGCGGTCCTGCGCGCTGATGGTCGCGTTGAGCTGCTGGCCCTCGACCGCCGGCGCACCGCCGAGCTGGCCGACCGCGACCTGCGCGTTCTGTGCCTGCAGCGCGGCGGTGACTTCGGCCACGCTCAGGTCGTAGGTGTCGAGCTTGTTCGGGTCCAGCCAGATCCGCATCGCGTACTTGGTGCCGAACGCCTGGGTGCCGCCGACGCCGGGCACGCGCGCGATGCGCTCGACCACTGAACTGGCGACGTAATCACCGATGTCCTGGCCGCTCATGCCGCCGTTCTTGGAGACAAAGCCGATCACCATCAGGAAGCCGTTCGAGGCCTTGTTGACGGTCACGCCCTGGCGCTGCACTTCCTGCGGCAGCAGCGGCATCACCGACTGCAGCTTGTTCTGCACCTGCACCTGCGCGGTGTCCGGGTCGGTGCCGCTCTGGAAGCTCAGGCTGATGCTGGCCATGCCGTTGGACTGGCTGTCGGAGGACATGTACATCAGCCCGTCCAGGCCCTGCAGGCTCTGCTCGATCACCTGGGTGACCGAGTCCTCGACCACCTTGGCCGAGGCGCCCGGGTACATGGCGTTGATGCTGACCTGCGGCGGGGCGATGTCGGGGTACTGCTCGACCGGCAGGCCGCGCAGCGTGAGGATGCCCGCCAGCATCAGGATGATGGCGATCACCCAGGCAAAGATCGGGCGATCGATGAAGAAACGTGCCATGGGGGAAGCTCCTGCTTACTTGGCGGCGGGCGCGGCGGCAGCCGGCTGGGCGGCGGCGGGCGGCGCGCTGCCCTGCTCGGTGGCCTGCACCGGCGCACCCGGCCTGATCTTCTGCAGGCCTTCGACGATCAGCTTGTCGCCGGCGGCCAGGCCCGATTCCACCAGCCATTTGTCACCGATGGCGCGGCTGACCTTGACCTCGCGCGCGGCGACCTTGCCGTCGGCATCCACCACCATCGCGCTGGCATTGCCCTTGGGATCGCGGGTGATGCCCTGCTGCGGCGCGAGGATCGCGTCACGGCGCTCGGCGTTCGCCACCTTGGCGCGCACGAACATGCCCGGCAGCAGCAGCTGGTCGGGGTTCGGCACCACCACGCGCAGGGCGACCGCGCCGGTGGCCGGGTCGACCATCGCCTCGGCGAAACTCAGCCGGCCCGCATGCGGATAGACCGTGCCGTCTTCCAGCACGATTTCCACCGGCACCGACGTGGTGCTCTGCGCGCTGCCGGCATCGATCTCCTGACGCAGCTTCAGCAGCTCGGTGCTGGACTGGCTGAGTTCGACATACATCGGGTCGAGGCGCTGGATGGTCGCCAGTGGCGCGGCCTGCGCCGAGGTCACCAGCGCACCGCGGGTCACGCTGGAACGCCCGATGCGGCCACTGATCGGCGCGGTCACCCGCGAGAAGCCCAGCGGCACGCTGGCGCCCTGCACGCTCGCCTGCGCGGCACGCACATCGGCTTCTGCCTGACGCAGCGCGGCCTGGGCGTTCTCGTTGTCCTGCTTGCTGATCGCATCGATCTTCACCAGCTGCCCCGAGCGCGCGGCGGTCTGGCGCGCGGTGGCCAGCCCGGCCTGCGCACGCAGCAGCGCGGCCTGCGCGCTGTTGGCGTCGGCGCGGAACGCGGTCTGATCGAGCTGGTAGAGCGCCTGCCCGGCACTCACGCTGCCGCCTTCGGTGAACAGCATCTGCCGCACGATGCCGCTGACCTGCGGCCGCACTTCGGCCACCTGCGAGGCTTCGGCGCGGCCGGACAGCTCACGCGTCAGCAGGGTGGTTTCCGGCTTCAGGGTGACCACGGTCACCGGGGTCGGCGGCATCTCGCCACCGGCGGGCGCATCGCCCTTGCCGCAGGCGGCCAGCGTCAGGCTGGCGGCGATCACCGCGGCCAGCGCCGTGGTGCGAAGGGGGAAGGAGATTCGTGCCATGGGAGGGGACTCGAGCTGGGCGGGCCCGCACGCCGGCGGCACCCGATGGGAAGAAGGACGCGAAGAATGAATGATCATTCTCACACCGTCAAGCCATTTTCTCGGAACGATGCAGATGCCCCGCTGGACGCGGAACCCAATGACGGCGGGCCTTACCGCCCGGAGCGATGCATCGGTTGCACTGCAACATGAACGTCATCTGATAATTAATGTACCAGTCCGTACAGCATTAAGCCTTCGTTCGGCGAGGCTGTCGATACTGGCGCCACCGACACGCGAACGGCTCCGGCCCCAGCGTCGGCATAACTCCAACAATCGAGGTACATCATGAAGAAGTCCTTGCTCGCCCTGGCCCTGCTGGCCACTGTCCCCTTCGCCGCCTCCGCGGCCGACGGCATCAACTACAACTACGCCCAGGGTGGTTACGCCCACCTCAACGGCGACCAGGACGTGAAGGCCGACGGCTTCACCCTGGAAGGCTCGGTAGCCGTGGCCCCGAACTGGCACATCTTCGCCGGCACGCAGCAGCTGAAGGACAAGGATTACGACATCGGCGTGGACGAGTGGAAGATCGGCGCGGGCTTCAACACCCCGATCAGTGCCAACACCGACTTCGTCGCGCGTGCCGCCTACCAGAAGCTGTCGACCGATGACTCCGACTTCGGGAATGGCATCGTGATTTCGGGCGCCGATCTCGACGGCTACAGCGTCGAAGCCGGCGTGCGGAGCGCGCTCACCCCGCAGTTCGAAGGCTATGCGATGGCCGGCTACGAGAAGTACAGCGACAACGACGGCTACGAGGGCCCGAAGGGTGCCTACGGCCGCCTGGGTGGCCAGGTGAAGTTCAACGCCAACTGGGGCGTCTTCGGTGACGTCAAGTTCGGCGACGGCGACGCCACCTGGAGCGTCGGCCCGCGCATCAGCTGGTAAGCGACGGCACCACGACGTTCTCCAGAGCGTCAAACGGCGAAGGCCCGGCAGCGATGCCGGGCCTTCTTCGTTGTGGCGATGTGGCGGTGGCCGGCGCCGATGCGCGGCCCGCCCGGTCAGGAGAACAGGGTCTTCGGGTATTCCGCCTTCTGGTCGCGGGCGAGCAGCTGCTGCAGGCCTTCGACCGGAGTCAGTTCGCCATGCAGCACCTGCTGCACCGCGCGGGAAATCGGCAGTTCGATGTCGTGGCGTTCGGCCTGGCGCATGACTTCGTCGGCGGTCTGGATCGATTCGACCACCTGGCCGATCTCGCGTACCGCGTCGTCAATGGACTGCCCCCGCCCGAGCGCGAGGCCCAGCCGCCGGTTGCGCGACAGGTCGCCGGTGCAGGTCAGCACCAGGTCGCCCAGCCCGGCCAGGCCCATCAGGGTTTCCGGCTTGGCGCCGATCGCCGCCGCCAGCCGCAGCATCTCATTGAGGCCGCGGGTGATCAGGCCGGCGCGGGCGTTGAGGCCCAGCTGCATGCCGTCGGCGACGCCGGTGGCGACCGCCAGCACGTTCTTCATCGCCCCGCCCAGTTCGGCGCCGACCATGTCGTTGCCGGTGTAGGCGCGGAAGGCCGGGCCGTGCATCGCCTCCGCCACGGTCTGGGCGAAGGCGGCGTCATCGGAATGCACGGTCAGCGCGGTCGGCAGGCCCATCGCCACTTCCTTGGCGAAGGACGGGCCGGTCACCACCGCCAGCGGCACGCCGGGGCCGAGGATGCCGGCGGCGACTTCATGCAGGAAGCGACCGGAGCCGGGTTCGAAACCCTTGGTCGCCCAGGCCACGCCGGCATCGGCCGGGCGCAGCGGCGCGAGCGCTTCAAGCGTCTCGGCGAAGGCGTGCGAAGGCACGACCACCAGCACCCAGGCGGCGCCCTGCAGCGCGGCGGCGAGATCGGTGGTGGCACGCAGGGCGTCCGGCAGCGCGATGCCGGGCAGGTAGCGGGGATTCTCGTGGCGCTGGTCGATGGCGGCGGCGATGTCGCCATCGCGGCCCCACAGCGTCACCGCATGGCCCTGCCGCGCCAGCAGCGCGGCAAGGGCGGTGCCCCACGAACCCGCACCGAGGACGGCCACGGGTCCTTTGATGGCGGTCATCGCCAAGCGCGAGGGGTCAGGCGTTGCCGACGGTTTCGGTGCCGGCCTGGAGTGCGTCGCCGCCTTCCTGCTGCATGGCACGCTGGCGCAGGCCTTCGGCGTAGAGCGCGTCGAAGTTGATCGGCTGCAGCTGGAACGGCGGGAAGCCGCCATTGCCGACCAGGTCGCTGATCGCGGCGCGGGCGTAGGGGTACAGGATCGCCGGGCACTGTGCGCCGAGCATCGCGTCCAGGCCCGCCGGGTCGAAGCCGGCCAGGCCGAAGATGCCGGCCTGCTGGACTTCGGCCAGGTAGGCGGTCTTCTCGCCGGCCTTGCAGGTCAGGGTCACGCCGAGCACGACTTCGAAGGCGTTGTCGTTGAGCTGGGTGACGCGCTGGTTGAGGTTCATCGACAGCTCCGGCTGGGTCTGCTCGTTGAACACGGCCGGGGCGTTCGGCGACTCGAACGAGACATCGCGGGTGTAGATCTTCTCGACCGAGAAGCTGGCGCCCTGCGCGGCTTCGTCGATGGGGGCGGCAGCGCCGTTGGCGATGTCTTCGGACATGGTGGAACTCCGTGGAATTTGTGGGTTGAAACGTCGAACTGGGGATTATCGCATGGCGGCACAAGGAGGCCGCCCGGCGAAACAGGGCTTCAGCCGCGGCCCTTGACCGTGGGCAGGCCGGCGCCGCGCCAGCCTTCGATGCCGCCATCGAGCACATAGACCTTCTCGAAGCCGGCCTTCACCAGCCGCTTGGCGGCACCGGTCGCGGTCATGCCGGTCTTGCAGACCACCACCACCGGCAACGCCTTGGCGGCGGCGAGCTGCTTGTTCTCCGGGTCGAACTGGCTCATCAGCACGTTCTTCGAACCGGAGATGTGGCCCTGCTGGAAGTCGTTGAGCGCGCGGATGTCCACCACCAGTGCGTTGTCACGGTTGACCAGGGCGGTGAGTTCGCCCGCTTTCAGCACCTTGTAGCCCTGCCAGAGGCGGCTGGCCTCGGTGTAGAGCAGGGCGAGCGTCAGCCCGGCCAGGCCGAGCGAGAGCATCGGGTGGCGGCCGAGGAAGGCGATGAGTTCCTGAAACGTCACGACGGTCACCCGGAAAGAGAGGCCGGCGATTCTCGCACAGCCCGCCACATCGCCACCTGTGGACGGGTCAGCGGCCGCCCCAGTAATCCGGCAGGCCCGAGGTCACCACCCAGGTCTTGCTGGCCGCGTCGTAGCGCCAGCGTTCCTCGTAGCGCACGGTGCGCTCGGTCATGGTGTTGCGGTTGACCACGCCGATCTCGATCAGCCGCATCGACAGGCCTTCGCCCGGCGATTCGCTGGTCAGCGGCTTGTAGCCGGTCACCTGCACCTGCGCGTAGCGCTCGCGTTCGATCGCGGTCAGCGGATGCGCGGCCTTGTAGGCCGGGTCGAGCTGGCCCCAGGCGCCATCCAGGTCACCCCAGCGCACCGCGGCGGAATATGCGTACTGCGCCTGCTCCAGCGCGCCGAGCTGCTTGCCGGTGCCGGCGCTCGCGCAGGCGGCCAGCCAGATCAGGACCGGGATCAGCAGCAATCGCATCGTGCGCATGGCGGGGCTCCGCAGGGGTTGCCGCATCCTAACGCTTGGCGAAGGCGACGTAGCGCGCCCGCATCGTGGTGGCGAGGCCGCCTTCGGGCAGCGGCACGCGCGCTTCCACCGTGATCCGCGCCTTGCCGCGCTGGGCGAAGGTGCCCAGGAAAGCATCGGCATCCTCGCCTTCCGCCGCCACCGCCTCGGCGATGAGGTCGTCCCACAGCGGCGCCAGGTACTGCACCTGGCTGTCGGCGACGAACACCTCGCAACCTTCAAAGCCGGCGGCGTGCAGGCGCGTGGTCACCCAGGCCCAGCCCGCCAGTGTCATCAGCGAAACCAGCGAGCCGCCGAACGCGCAACCCTTGTCGTTGAGGTTGGCCGCCAGCGGCGCATGCAGCACCAGCCGCGCGGGTTCGATGTCGCCCAGCCCGACCTGCATCGCGCGCACCATCGGGATGGTGTCGAGGTGGTCGGCCAGCATCGCGCGCACGTCCTGCATCGGGGGTTCCAGGGTCGGATGAGGGAGCGATGGTACCCGCCGCCTTCCCTTTCACCGCCGCGCCGGTTCCAATGCAGGGATGCGCGATGCCGGCTTCCTGCTGATTTCACTGCGTCCGGTCGGCGGCCACGACGGCCTGCGCCGCGCCGCCGCGCGTGCCGGTGGCCGGGTGCTGGCGCTGTCGCCGTGGCGCATCGAGGCCCATGACGATGCCGCCGCCCGCCGCGCCCTGCGCGAGGCGCTGGCCTGCCCGCGCGTGGTGTTCACCAGCCCGGCGGCGGTACGCGCGGCCGCCACGCTGGGGCCATTGAAGACGAAGCGCGGACAACTCTTCTTGACCGTAGGCGAAGGCACCCGCCGTGTGCTGGCCCGCGCCGGCGCGCCCGACGCGCAGGCGCCGACGCGGATGGACAGCGAAGGCCTGCTGGCGCTGCCGGCCATGACCGCGCTGCAACGCGGCGACGTCATCGGGTTGGTGACGGCGCCGGGCGGGCGCGGCGAGATCGCGCGTCAGTTCACCGCGCGTGGCATCGGCGTGCGGCGCGCGGATGTCTATGCGCGGGTGCCGGTCGCGCTGCCGGCGGCCCGCATCGCTCAGTTGCACACACTGTTGGACGAAGCCGCCTCGCCCATTTTCCTCGCGCTGTCCAGCGGCGAGGCCTTCGGGCAGCTGCTGGCGGAGTGGCCGGCGCGCGCACCGAAGGCGCTTCGCCGCGTTACCGTCATCGCCGCCAGCGAACGGCTGGCCGGCCTCGCCCGCGAGCAGGGCTTCAAGCGCGTGCGGGTGGCGGCGAGCGCACGCCCGGCGGACCTGGTCGCCGCTGTCGAAGCGGCATCGCCATGAGCCTGCCGCCGAGCCTGGATCTGGCCGACATCGCGCTGCACGTGCCGCGCTTCCGCCACTTCTTCCGCTATCCACTGCACGCCAGCGATTTCCACGACCTGCGCGACGGGCGCCGCCTGCTGGGTTACTACGCCACCAAGCCGCTGTACGGGCGCCTGGACGAGGCCGGGCGCGTGGGCCGCAGCGCCGGTTTCAACGGCGAGATCGCCGGGCTGTTCGTGCCGTCACCGGCGCGTTCGTTCGCGCATGCGCGGCTGTTCTTCACCCGCATCCGCGCCGAACACATCACCAACGCCAAGGGCCGGCGCGACTGGCCGATCATCCGCGCCGCCGCCGAACAGCACCTGCTGGCCGATCTGCGCTGAAGCCGCGCGCGATCCTCAGCGTTCGAGGATCGCCACCACGCCCATCCCACCCGCCGTGCAGATGGAGATGAGGCAGCGGCCGCCGCCACGCTGCGCCAGTTCCTTCGCCGCCGTGGCGACGATGCGCGCACCTGTCGCGGCGAACGGGTGGCCAGTCGCCAGCGAGGAACCGTTCGGGTTGAGCTTGGCCGGGTCGATGCTGCCCAGCGCGCCCGGCAGACCGAGGCGGTTGCGGCAGTAGTCGTCGCTCTCCCAGGCCTTGAGCGTGCACAGCACCTGCGCGGCGAAGGCTTCGTGGATCTCGTAGAAATCGAAGTCCTGCAGGGTCAGGCCGTTGCGCGCCAGCATTTCCGGCACGGCCACGGTCGGCGCCATCAGCAGGCCTTCGCCGGCGACGAAATCGACCGCCGCCACCTGCACATCGCGCAGGTACGCGAGTGGTGCGTGGCCGTTCTCGCGCGCCCAGTCCTCGCTGGCCAGGAGACAGGCCGCCGCGCCGTCGGTGAGCGGGGTGGAGTTGCCGGCGGTCAGCGTGCCGCGGCCCGAGGTCTTGTCGAAGGCGGGCTTGAGCGTCGCCAGTTTCTCGATGGTGGAATCCGGGCGCAGGATGTTGTCGCGCTTCACGCCGCGAAACTCGACGACTAGGTCATCGAAGAAGCCGCGCTCGTAGGCCGCCGCCAGCTTCCTGTGCGACGCCACGGCCAGCGCGTCCTGCGCCTCGCGGGTGATGCCCCATTCCTTCGCCATGTCCTCGCAGTGCTGGCCCATCGACTTGCCGGTGCGCGGCTCGGCCACGCCGGGGAAATCCGGCTTCAGCATGCCCGGGCGCAGGCGCAGGAACTGCTTGAGCTTGCCGCCGAAGGTCTTCTCCGCGTTCGCCCGCAGCAGGATGGCGCGCAGCGCCTTGCCGTAGACGATCGGCACGTCGGAGGTGGTGTCCGAGCCGCCGCCGATGCCGGCCTCGATCTGCCCGCTGGCGATCTTCATCGCGATCAGGTTGATCGTGTCGAGCGAGGTGCCGCAGGCGCGCTGCAGGGTGATGCCCGGCGTCAGCGGCGACAGGCCGGAGGACAGCGTGGCTTCGCGGCCCAGGTTCCAGTCGCTGGAATGCTTGATGACGGCGCCCATCGCCACCTCGCCGAGCTGCTTGCCCTGCAGGCCGAACTTCTCGACCAGCGCGCCCAGCGTGCGCACCGAAAGACCCATGTTGCCGACATCGGAATACGCCGTGTTCTGGCGGCAGAAGGGGATGCGGACGCCGCCCAGCACGGCGACACGACGGGACTGCGACATCGGAACTCCTCGGCACCCTACGGTGGCGCACGGCTTAAACTGCGAGTCTACCGCCCGCCCCGCCGACACGCACGCGATGACCGACGCCGTTTCCGACCTTTCCGTGCTCGCCGTGATGGCGCTGGAATGGATGCCCGATGCCCCCGCGCCCAGGCCCGCGCTGTCGCAGGCCGAAGCCGGCGCGCTGGCCGAACGCATCGGCCACGACCTGAGCCTGCTGGTGCCTGAAGCCGCCACCTTGGACCTGGTGGTGATGGGTGCGCATGTCGATCCCGCCGAAGTGCTGCGCCCGGGCTGGCCGATGCACCGCCGCCTGCACGAACTGCGCCTGCGCGCGCCGGGCCGTAATGCCGGCCCACGCATCATCGGTTTCGGTGCGGACGCCGATGGCGACATCCCGCAACCTCTGCAATGCGAGCCGGAACTGGCCGGGGGCCATTTCCGCGTGCTGCCGATCCTGCTGGCCGGCGATGGCGCGGACGCGGTCGGCGCGCGCATGGAGGAAGTGCTGGTGGACCGCGGCATGGCCCGCGCCGAAACCGCGCTGATGGCGCAGGAGGCCTTCGGCAGCCGCATCGAGCACGCCCGCTACCTCACCGTCCACGACCTGGCCGCGATGACCGCGCTCAACTACGGCCACATGGGGCTGGAGCCGCTGTGGCCGCTGGTGGAAACCGCGCTGCTCGCGCCCGCCGGCGAAGCCTGGCTGGATGCGCCGCCGGAACCGCTGTTGAGATATGGCGATGGCGAAGGGCGGATCGCGCTGTTCTCCGACGACGCCTGGCGCCGCCGTTACGCGCCGGCCGAAACCGACCCGGCGCGGCTTGAGCGGATGCGCGGCTTCTTCGAAGCCCGGCTGCGCCAGCTGGCCGCCGTGCTCGACGCGCACGGCATCAACGTCACCTACGTGGACTGCCCGGACCCGGACGGCGCGCGCGCCGCGCTGACGGCCTAGCGGATCACCCCGCAGGCGATCCGGCCGCCGGCATTGCCGGTCGGCTGGGTGGTGTAGTCATCGGTGCCGGCGTGGATGATCACCGCCTTGCCGAGCACGTCGTTCAACGCGCCGCCCCCGATCACCACGCCTTCGAAATGCGCGTCCACCCGCGCCACGCCGTTGGCATCGGCGACCAGGTTGTCGTTGTCGCCCAGGTGGTGCGCGCCCTGCGCGGCGCGGCCATGCGGCTGCGCGGTCGGGTTGAAGTGGCCGCCGGCGCTGCTGAAATCGGCGGCGCTGCAATCGCCCTTTTCGTGGATGTGGAAGGCATGCGTGCTGCCCGGCGCCAGCCCGGCGATGTTGCCGGTCAGGTGGATGCCGGTGCCCATCGGCATCACGGTCAGGGTGCCGGCGACGGAACTGCCGGTCGCCGGCGACAGCTGCACCGTCGCGCTGGTGCGGCTGGAGGTGGTGGCGCAGCCGGCCAGCGCGAAGGCGCCGACGGCGGCGAGGGCAAGGGGAAGTCGAAGATTCATGGTGCTGCTCCTGCGGGGGATGTCCCGACCCTAGCCGCCCGCCGGTCCATGCGGCATGAAACACGCCGATGCCGCGGTCAACTCAGCCGCCCGGCGTGTCCCTGCGCCGCCGCGTGCGCGAGGCGCCGAGCTTGCGGGTCAGCGTGTTGCGGCCCAGCCCGAGCTTCTCCGCCGCCTGCCCGCGATGGCCTTCGCTGGCCGCCAGCGCGGCTTCCAGCAGGATGCGGTCGAAGCGTTCACGGGCGCGGCCATGCAGGTCGCCGCCCTCGCCTTCCAGTTCGCGGGTGGCCCAGGCCAGCAGCGCCTGTTCCCAGCCTTCGCTGCCCACCGACACGCGCAGGCCCTCGCCCAGGTCGGCCACGCCGATGCGTTCGCCCGGCGCCATCGCCGCCAATCGCCAGCACAGGTTTTCCAGTTCGCGCACATTGCCCGGCCAGTCGTGCTGCGCGAGGCGTTGCAGCGCGGCCTTGCCGAACTGCTTCGGCTTGACCCCGAGCTTGCGCGCGGCCGCCGGCATGAAGGCCTCGGCCAGCGCCGGAATGTCTTCGCGGCGCTCGCGCAGCGGCGGCAATGCCAGCCGCACCACGTCGAGTCGGTGCAGCAGGTCGGCGCGGAAGCGGCCTTCGTCCACCAGCGCCTGCAACGGCTGGTGCGTGGCGGCGACGATGCGCACATCGACCCGGATCAGTTCGCGGCCACCGACGCGGAAGAACTCGCCTTCGGCCAGCACGCGTAGCAGCCGCGTCTGCAAGGCCGCCGGCATATCGCCGATCTCGTCGAGGAACAGCGTGCCGCCGTGCGCCTGCTCGAAGCGCCCGATGTGGCGCCTGGCCGCGCCGGTGAACGCGCCGGCCTCGTGGCCGAACAGTTCGGATTCCAGCAGCTCGGCGGGAATGGCGGCGGTGTTGAGCGCGACGAACGGCCGCCCGGCGCGCGGCGATTCGCGGTGCAGCGCGCGCGCCACCAGTTCCTTGCCGGTGCCGGTCTCGCCGGTGACCAGCACGTTGAGCGGCGCCTGCGCGACCCGGCCGATGGCGCGGAACAGCGTCTGCATCGCCGGGGCCTGGCCGATCAGCATCGCGGCGGGGGCATCGGCGGGGGTGTCGATGCCGGCTTCGGCGGTGGCGTCGGGTGCGTCATCGGCACGGCGCTGGTCGAGCGCGCGCGCGGCCAGCGCCACGGCCTGGTCGAGGTCGAAGGGCTTGGACAGGAATTCGAAGGCACCGCCACGGAACGCGCCGGCGGTCGAAGCGACATCGGTATGCGCGCTCATCACCACCACCGGCAGCGACGGGTGCCGCGCCTTCAGGCGTTCCAGCAGCGCGAGGCCGCCTTCGCCGGGCATCCGCACGTCGGTGAACAGCAGCGCGGGGGGCGATGCGGCTTCGAGGCGGGCCAACGCTTCCTCGCCACTGGCGAAGGCGGTGACCGCATGGCCGGCCTCGCGCAGCGCGGTGGCCAGCACGAAGCGCACGCCGTGGTCGTCATCGACCACCCAGATGTTCGCCGCCTCAGTCATCGCCCAGCTCCCGCGCCGGCGGCAGCAGCAGGGTGAACACCGTGTGGCCCGGCCGCGAACGGAAGCTCAGCGCCCCGCGATGCTCGCGCGTCACCTGCTGGGCCAGCGCCAGCCCCAGCCCGCTGCCTTCGGCGCGCCCGCTGATCAGCGGCAGGAAGACCTGCTCGGCCAGTTCGTCGGGAATGCCGCGACCGTCATCGACGATGTCCAGCCGCAGCGCCAGCGGATGCACGCCGTCGGCGATCCGCGCGCCATGTTCGGCGCGGGTGCGCAGGGTCACCTGCGTGGCGCCGGCCTCGATCGCGTTGCGGACCAGGTTCCACGCGGCCTGCGCCAGGCGGTCGGCGTCGCCGTCGATCTCCGGCAGACTGGGGTCGTAGTCGCGGATCAGGCGCACCGCCCAGCCGGCGTCGTTTTCGGCCAGCCGCAGCACGCGGTCGAGCACCGCGTGCAGGTTGAGCGGCGCATGCGGCGTGGCCGGCTGCGGGGCCATCAGGCGGTCGAGCAGCGCGGCGAGCCGGTCCACCTCGGACTGGATCAGCTGGGTGAGTTCGCTGGAGGCGGCATCCGCATGGCGTCGCGCCAGCAGTTGCGCGCCGCCCTTGATGCCGGCCAGCGGGTTGCGAAGCTCATGCGCGAGGCCCTTGAGCGCGGCGGCGACGGCGGCGGGCAGGGCCGCGCCGGCATCGCCTTCGGGGAATTCGTCGACGGGATGCGCTTCCAGCCACCAGCCTTCTTCGCTGCGCGTGAGCCAGAGGTCGGCGAAGCGCGGCTCGATGCCGCCCGGCACCGCCATCGCCACCCGGCGCAGGCGCGGCGCGACCGAAGCCACATCGCCCGCATCCACCGCCAGCCACTGGGCGAGGCGCTCGCCCTGCACCTCCAGCGAGGCCAGCGGCAGGCCCTGCAGCCGGCGCTGGCCGACGCCCAGCCAGCGCGCGAACGCCGGGTTGCAGCCGCGCAGCAGGCCGGCGGCATCGCCCCAGACCACCGGCGTGGCAAGCAGATCGAGGGCGGGCGCGGCGGCGGCGGGGGTGTCGGGCATTGCACCATTATGGGGCGAGCGCACGCGGCGCGGACAACGATGGCCGGGCGATGAACGGCGGCCCGCGCTTTCACGGCCGCGTGTCCGGGCGCTGCGGCAGGATCGGGCCAAGCCCACGGAAACGGACCCAACGCCCATGTCACTGCGACCGCTCGCCGCCGCCATCGCCACCACCCTCATGCTCGCCGCCTGCAGCGACCCCGCGCCGACCGCCACGGCGCCGGCCGAACCCGCGCAACAGGCCGCGGTGACGCCGATGCCCGACCCGGCCACCACGCCGCCGCCGGCATCGACCCCGCCACCGATCGAGCTCTACGGCGCCGACGGCTATCCGCTGGACGCGGTCGCCACCGATGCGCCCGCCCCGGCCGGCGCGCCGGACCAGAAAGCCAACGACATTGCCAGCACCACCGGCCCGGACGGCGTGCTGCGCGCCCAGGTGCTGCTGCTGCGCGCGCACTTCTCCACCGGCGAGATCGACGGCAAGGAAGGCATGAACGTGGCCAAGGCGGTGCGGGCGTTCCAGAAGGATCGCGGCATCGAGGTCAGCGGCAACCTGGACGCGGCCACCTGGGCCGAGCTCAACAAGGACACCGCGCCGGCGCTGGTCAGATACGCGCTGACCCAGAAGGACATCGACGGCCCCTACGCGCCCACGCCCAAGCGCATGGAGGACAAGGCGAAGATGGAGCGCATCGTCTACCAGGACATCTACGAGATGCTCGGCGAGAAGTACAACGCCAAGCCGGAGCTGATCAAGGCGCTCAACCCCAACGCCGACTTCGCCAAGGCCGGCACCGAACTGGTGGTGCCGTACACGCGTCCGGCGCAGCAGATCAAGCCGGCCGCGCGGATCGTGGTGGACAAGTCGGAGGCCGCGCTGCAGCTGGTCGATGACGCCGGCAAGATCTACGCGCAGTTCCCGGCGTCCACCGGCTCGTCGCAGTTCCCGCTGCCGATCGGCGAGTGGAAGGTCAACGGCGTCGCCCACAACCCCGACTACAAGTACAACCCGAAGCTGCTGGTGAACCAGCCGAAGGACGCCAAGCCCGCGCTGCTGCCGCCCGGCCCGAACGGCCCGGTGGGCATCGTCTGGATCGACCTCAGCAAGGAGCACTACGGCATCCATGGCACGCCGGAACCCGGGCACATCAGCCGCACCCAGTCCTCGGGCTGCGTGCGCCTGACCAACTTCGCGGCGGAGGCCGTGGCCAGCGCGGTCAAGGCCGGCACGCCGGTGACGTTCCAGGAATAAGCGGCTTATCAGGAGGCGGCTCCGGTCGCCGCCGCGGGTCTTGAAGACGCCGGGTCCGCCCGGCGTTTTCGCGCTCGGATCTCAGGGTTTCGACAGCGCGTGCAGGATGCGCAGGTCCTCGGCATCGAAGGCGGCGTTGGCATCCTCGCCATCATCGCGGCCCCGGAAATGGCGATGGAAGGCGCGCACCGCGGCGGCGCGGTCCCTGAGCGGATAACCGATCGCCGCCATCGCCAGCCACGGGTCGAAGCCCGATGGCACGTCCTCCAGCACGCCCACCGGCCAGCGCCCGAAGCCGGCTTCGTGCAACCGCGCCCACGGGAAGCGCGCGCCCGGATCGCGCTTGCGCGTCGGCGCCATGTCGGCATGCGCGATCACCTGCGATTTCGGGATGCCGAACCGCCTGCACAGGTCGTCCAGCAGCACGATCAGGCTGTCGATCTGCGCGTCGGCAAATGCTTCATCGCCATCGTTGTCCAGCTCGATGCCGATCGACGCGGAATTGAGGTCGGTGATGGTGCCCCAGCTGCCGCCGCCGGCATGCCAGGCGCGCATGTCGTCGGCCACCAGCTGGTAGCGCCGGCCGTCCTCGCCGATCAGGTAGTGCGCGCTGACCTTGCCGCCGCTGTTGGCGCTGCGCAGCGTGTCCAGGCTCTGCCGCACGCCGTCCTGCTCGGTGGCGTGCAGCACGATGATCGCCGGCTGCCGCGCCTCGAAATTGGGCGAAGGCACCCAGGTCGCCAACGGGTTGCGCGCGGGCGCGGCGGCGCAGGCGGCCAGCAGCAGCGCGGACATGGCGGCGAGGATCGGGCGCATGGCCCGATCATAGCCGGTCGCGGCTGGAGCACTCGCGCCCTTCAGAGTTCGTAGGCGGATTCCCCGTGGCTGGCAATGTCCAGGCCCTCGCGCTCGGCTTCGTGGCTGACCCGGAGGCCGAACAGTGGCTTGGCGATGAGGAAGGCCAGCCCCGCGACAGCGCCTGACCAGGCCAGGGTCACGCCTACGCCCAGCAATTGGACCGCGAGTTGATGGCCCATCGCATAGCCGTGCGCGCCGTAACCGCCCAGCGAAGGCGCACTGAACACCCCGGTCAGCAGCGCCCCGACGATGCCGCAGACCCCGTGGATGCCGAAGACATCGAGCGTGTCATCCGCACGCAGCCAGCGCTTGATCGCATTGACGCCCCAGTAGCCCGCGAAGCCCCCGGCCGCGCCTATCACCAGCGCACCGCCGACGCCGACCGTCCCGCAGGCCGGCGTCACCGCGACCAGTCCGGCCACCACGCCCGAGGCCGCGCCCAGCATCGAGGCGCGTCCGCGCCTCAGCGACTCGATCAGGCTCCATGCCAGCACGCCGGCGGCGGAAGCCACCAGGGTGTTGAGCATGGCCAGGGCCGCCACGCCGTTGGCCTCCAGCGCGGAACCGGCGTTGAAACCGAACCAGCCCACCCACAGCAGCGCCGCGCCGGTGAAGGTAAGGGGCAGGCTGTGCGGCGACATCCGCTCGCGGCCCCAGCCGATGCGCGGGCCGAGCAGCCATGCGCCGACCAGCCCGGCGATGCCGGCATTGATGTGCACCACCGTGCCGCCGGCGAAATCCAGCGCGCCATGGGCGAACAGCCAGCCGCTAGATGCCCACACCATGTGCGCCAGCGGCAGGTAGGCGAGGGTGAACCAGATCGCGGTGAACAGCAGCACCGCGCCGAAGCGTGCGCGCTCGGCGATCGCGCCCACCACCAGCGCGCAGCTGATGGCGGCGAACGCGCCTTGGAAGGCGACATAGACCAGTTCGGGAATGGCGATGCCGGCACTGAAGGTCGCGGACACGCTGTCCGGGCCGATGCCGTGCAGCAGCCACTTGCCCGCACCGCCGATCACCGCGTTGCCGCCGTCGAAGGCCAGCGAGTAGCCGAACAGCACCCACAGCACCAGCGCCAGCGCGGCCACCACCAGCACTTGGGTCAGCATCGACAGGATGTTCTTGGCCCGCACCAGGCCGCCGTAGAACAGCGCCAGTCCGGGCGCGATCATAAGCACCACCAGCAGCGTCGAGACCAGCATCCACGCCACATCACCCTTTTCGACCTGCATCGCGTCCATCAATCCTCCAGGATCAGTTGCCAATAAACGACATCGACCCAGCGCCCGCACTTGAAGCCGACTTCGCGGAAGCGGCCGATGGGCGTGAGGCCGAGACACTCATGCAGCGCCACGCTGGCCGGGTTGGGCAGCGAGATGCCGGCGATCATCGCGTGAATGCCCGCCATGCGCAGCCGCGTGGGCAGGCTGTGCATCGCGGATGTGCAGGTTCCCCGCCATCGCCCCTCCCGCAACGCCGAAGCCCCGCGCGTGGCTGGGCTTCGGGTCGGATCAGATCGTGTAGTACATCTGGTATTCGAGCGGGTGGGTCGCCGCGCGGAAGCTGGTGACCTCCTTCGACTTCAGCGCAATGTACGCATCGATGAAGTCGTCGGTAAACACGCCGCCGGCCTTGAGGAACTCGCGGTCCTTGTCCAGCGCGTCCAGCGCCTGATCCAACGAATGGCAGACGGTCGGGATGTTCTTCTCCTCTTCCGGCGGCAGGTCGTAGAGGTCCTTGTCGCTCGGCGAGCCCGGATCGATCTGGTTCCGGATGCCGTCCAGGCCGGCCATCATCAGCGCGGCGAAGGTCAGGTAGCCGGTGTTCATCGGGTCGGGGAAGCGGATCTCGATGCGGCGCGCCTTCGGGTTGGCCACGTACGGGATGCGGCACGACGCCGAACGGTTGGACGCCGAGTAGGCCAGCATCACCGGCGCCTCGTAGCCCGGCACCAGGCGCTTGTAGCTGTTGGTGGTGCTGTTGGCGAAGGCGTTGATCGCGCGCGCGTGCTTGAAGATGCCGCCGATGTACCACAGCGCCATCTGGCTCAGGCCACCGTAGCCGTCCCCGGTGAACAGGTTCTGGCCGCCCTTGGCCAGCGACTGGTGCACGTGCATGCCGCTGCCGTTGTCGCCGACGATCGGCTTCGGCATGAAGGTCGCGGTCTTGCCGTAGCGGTGGGCGACGTTCTTGATGATGTACTTCATCGTCAGCAGGTCGTCGGCCTTCTTGGTCAGGGTGTCGAAGCGGGTGCCGATCTCGCACTGGCCGGCGTTCGCCACTTCGTGGTGGTGCACCTCCACCTCGATGCCGACCTGGGTCAGCGTTTTGCACATCTCGGCGCGGATGTCGTGCAGCGAATCCAGCGGCGCGACCGGGAAATAGCCGCCCTTCACCATCGGGCGGTAGCCGTGGTTGCGGCCGTCGTAGTCACGCGCGGAGTTCCAGTGCGCTTCCTCCGAATCGATCTGGAAGAAGGTGTGGCCCATGTCGTTGCCGAAGCGCACGCTGTCGAAGATGAAAAACTCCGGCTCCGGGCCGAAGAACGCGGTGTCGGCGATGCCGCTGGCCTTGAGGAAGGCCTCGGCGCGCTTGGCCACCCCGCGCGGATCGCGGCTGTAGGCCTGCATGGTGGTCGGGTCCAGGATGTCGCAGCCCAGCACCAGGGTCGGGTCGGCGGTGAACGGGTCGAGGAAGGCGGTGGAGGCGTCCGGCAGCAGGACCATGTCGGAGTTCTGGATGCCGCGCCAGCCGCTGATCGAGCTGCCGTCGAACATGCGGCCGTCCTCGAACAGGCTCTGGTCGACGATATGCGCCGGGAAGGTCACGTGGTGCTGCACGCCGCGCATGTCGGCGAAGCGCAGGTCGACCCACTCGACCTTGTGATCCTTGATGAGTTTCTCGACGTGTTCGAACGACATGGGCGGCTCCGGCGGGTTGGGGATACGCGGTATCAGCAAGCCCCATGCCATCCGGGATTCCACTTCAACTCATTGATTTTGGGTGGAATGATGGAGGATGCGGCTTCGTTTTGCGCCTTGTTGGTGCATGATCTTCCGCCATGACCGCCATCATGGTGCAAATGCTCCGGCCAAGCCCGAAGCCGGCCGGCGCCGGAAGCCGGTTCGACAACGCCGGCCGCTTTTCCGATGATGCGGGCTGCCCCGCCCGAGCCCGCCCATGTCCGACCTCCTCGCCGCGCTGCTGCTCGGCATCATCGAAGGCATCACCGAATTCCTGCCGATCTCCAGCACCGGCCACCTGCTGATCGCCGAACGCTGGTTGGGCCACCGCAGCGACCTGTTCAACATCGCCATCCAGGCCGGCGCCATCCTCGCCGTGGTCTTCATCTACTGGCGCAAGCTGTGGGCGCTGGCGCAGGCCTTCCTGGGCTATCCGGCCAGCGCCGATCCCGACCCCACGTACCCCACCACGACCGCCGCCGCGCGCGACTACCTGTTCAAGCTGGCGGTGGCGTTCGGCGTCACCGCGGTCGGCGGCGTGCTGGTCAAGAAACTGGGCTGGGAACTGCCCGATGAAATCCGCCCGATCGCCTGGGCGCTGGTCATCGGCGCGGTCTGGATGGTGATCGCCGAACAGCTCGCCGCCCGCCGCGCCGCCCGGGAAGGCGAACGCACGCACATCTCCTGGCTGACCGCGGTGCTGGTCGGCATCGCGCAGGTGGTGGCCGGCGTGTTCCCCGGCACGTCGCGCAGCGCGGCCACCATCTTCGTCGCGCTGCTGGCCGGCACCACCTCGCGCGCGGCGGCGACCGAATTCGCCTTCCTGGTCGGCATCCCCACCATGTTCGCGGCCACCGCCTGGGAGCTGCTGTCGATGCTCAAGGACGGCGGCATCGCCCATGAGGACTGGACCGCGCTCGCGGTCGCCTTCGTCGCCTCTATGGTCACCGCCTTCGTGTCGGTGAAGTGGCTGCTGCGCTACATCCAGAGCCATCGTTTCACCGCGTTTGCCGTGTACCGGCTGGTGTTGGGCGTGGCGCTGCTGCTGTTCCTGCCGGCGGCGGCGTGATGCGGCTTCGTCCCGCCCTCGCCCTCGGTATCGCCCTGCTGCTGGCCGCCTGCGCCAAGCCTGCACCGGAACCGGTACCTGCCGCGAAACCCGCCGCCGAAACGCCGCCGCCCGCGCCGTCATCGATGCCGCGCGTCAGCGGCCCGGCGCAGGACAGCACGGTGCTGCAGACGCATATCTGGCGCCTGGTCGATGCGCGCGACAGCGAGGGCCGGCGCATCGCCAGCGTGCTCGACAAGCCCGGGCTCAAGCTGTCGATGCAGTTCGACAAATACCGGCTGCGCATCGACAACGCCTGCAACCACATCGGCGGCGACTACCGCTATGTGCTGGTGGACCAGCTGGAAGTGCTCGATGTGCAGCAGACCTTGGCCGCCTGCAGCGACACCCGCCTGATGGCCGCCGAACGCGACATCACCCGGATGATCACGTCGGCGTCGATGCTCTCGGTGGAACAGCCGGCGCTGCGGATGCGGCTGACCACGCTCGATGGCGACCAGCTGTGGTTCCAGGGCATCGCCCTGCCCTCGCGGCGCTGAGCCCGCGCCTCAACCGAAACGCCGCCACGCCCACGCGCCGAACGCGGCCATCACGGCCAGCCAGAACAGCGCGATCACCGCCGCCGCCATGCGGCTGACCGGTTTGTCCGCCAATACCGCCGCCTGCGCGCGCGCCTCGGCGACGACATCGGCCGGCGCCATCTTCAACACCGCCCACACGCCCAGCGGCACCAGCAGCAGGTCATCGAGCAGGCCGAGCAGCGGGATGAAATCCGGGATCAGGTCGATCGGGCTGAAGGCGTAGGCGGCGACCGCCAGCGCCAGTCCGCGCACCGCCCACGGCAGGCGCGGATGCCGGGCCACGCACCAGACGGTCAGCGCCTCGCGCTTGAGCGCGCGCAGGCGACCGGCCCATGCCGCGCGGGTCATCGCGATGCGTCAGCCGTGCAGCGAATAGCTGCCCCACGTGCTCGCCTCGGCCAGCACGTGGCCGTGCATCGCACGCAGGGCGTCGTGGGCGGTGAACACCTCCGGCACGTCCAGCTTCGCCACATCCAGCGCGAACACGCGGAAGAAATAGCGGTGCGTGCGCAGGTCGTTCGGCGGCGGATACGGGCCGTCGTAGCCGAAGTACTCGCCCTTCATCCCACCGGTATCGCCGGCGAACCAGCCGGTGTAGTCGTTGAGCCCCTGGCGCGCGCCCTCGCCTTGGCACGGGCCCTTGCCACCCTTCGTGACGCCGTCGCTGCAGCTGCCGGCGGCGAGCTCGGTCATTTCCGGCGGCAGGTCCACCACCGCCCAGTGCACGAAGTCGCCGCGCGGGTGTTCGACCGGGATCTCCACGCCCGCCTTGCCGGCGAGCGAGGCATCGGTGGGTGCATCGGTGTCGATGCAGAGCAGCACGAAGGACTGCGTGCCGGCCGGCGCACCGGTCCACGCCAGATGCGGATTGCGGTTGCCGCCAAAGCCGTCCGGCGCACCCAGCGCGAATTCGGAGGGAATCGGCTGGCCTTGTGCGAAGCTGTCGCTGCGGATCTTCATCGTCATCTCCTCCGGTGCGGTGGCGGCAGGTTACGCGGACGTGGGTGCAAGCGCGGTCGAGAGCTTCGCCGCCACCCAGTCCTCGGCGTAGCCGTGCAGGCGGGCGTCGCGCAGGAAGCCGCAGTGGCCGCCGTGCGCGGCGATCTCCACCGTGGCGCTGTCCGGCAATTGCAGCCCGGCGAAGTCATCGACCGGGATCACCGGGTCGTCCATGGAGGTGAGGATGTCGACCGGGACCGACATCGTGGCCAGCCGTTCGGCGCTGATCCGGTAGCCGTCGAAATAGGCGGCGACATCGGGGAATTCATCCATGCCGCCATGCTCGATCAGGCGCGCGGTGAGGTCGCGCAGGCCGAGCTTGAAGAATGCGTCGTCGAAGCCATGCGCCTGCGGAAACAGCTCGCGCTTGCGCCGCAGCGAGCGCGTCCACTTGCGCAGGAAATAACGCTGGTAGAGCGGGAAGCCGCGTTCCATCGCCTGCGTGGTGCGTTCGGGATCAAGCGCCGGGCAGACCGCGGCCACCCGCGCGATCGGCAAGCCGTTCGCCGGCGCGTGCAGGGCGAGCCGCAGCGCGAAGTTGCCGCCCAGCGAATAGCCGGCGACCACCAGCGACTGCAGCGGCCAGCGTTGCGCGACCTGTTTCGCCGCGCCGATGACTTCGTCGATCCGGCAGGAGTGGAAGATCGCTTCGTTGAGGTGGTGGCTGGGGCCGTGGTCGCGGAAGTTGAGCCGGAACACGTCGAAGCCGGCTTCGAGCAGGTTCGCGGCGGTCAGGCGCATGTAGCCGGATTCGGCGCTGCCTTCCCAGCCGTGCAGCAGCAGGGCCATGCCACGCGGCGCACGGCCCGGCAGCGTGCTGTGCAGGCCGTGCAGGCGGACGCCGTCGCCGGCATCGAGCACATGCGCTTGGCTGACCGCGCCGATCGCCTTCAGCCGCCGTGCCCCGCGGGCGACGCGCCACGGGCTGCTGGCCAGGACCGATTGCAGATGCGGACTCGCCGCCCACCACGGCGCGCGGTAGGGGCTGTCGATGCGCCTCATCGCGCGGCGGGCAGGACCGCGATGATGCGTTCGCGCGCGGTGTCGGCGATGCGCCGGCGGCCTTCGGCATCGCCCGGCAGGATAGGCGCCAGGTAGATCACGTCGGCCACGCAGGCCGGGTCACCGAGCAGGCGCAGGAAGTTCTGCACGAAGTTCTCGCCCGGCCAGAAGGCGACGCGGGTCTGGGCGGCGCCCTCTTCGCCATAACGCAATGCGACCGGCTGCACCGGCGCGCCGGCCTCGACCGCGGCGGTGAAGATGCGCGCGTGGAACGGCCCGACGGTGATGCCGTCGCGGGTGCCGCCTTCGGGGAAGGCGCCGACCGAATGGCCGGTCTCCAGCCGCCCACGCATCTGCGCCATCACCCCGCCCAGCGATTCCTGGCTGCCGCGCTGGTGGAAGATGGTGTCGGCGCGCGCGGCCATCCAGCCGATCAGCGGCCAGCCGGCGATCTCGCGCTTGGCGACGAAGCCCATCATCCGCGTACTGTGCAGGACCACGATGTCGACCCAGCTGACATGGTTGGCGACGAACATCGTCGCGCCCGGCAGCGGCTCGCCGACCGTGCGCACGGTGATCCCGAACACCTTCATCAGCATCCACGACCACCACCGGATCAACCGGTATTCCAGCCGCATCCCGCCCACGCGGATGCCGCCGGTCAGCGGGCTCATCAGCAGCAGGACGACGGGCAGGTGCACCACGACGTGCCAGAGCAGCAGCGGTACCCGCCAGAGATAACGAAGGACGCGCAACAGAGGGGGATCGCGACGGGCGGGGGTCATCGCGCCACGATAGACGTACGCCGGTTGCTGCGCCACAACATCGGCTCAGCCGCGGCGGCGGATCACGGCCAGGGTCAGGCGCGAGATGCAGGCCAGCTGGCCGGCCTCGTCCTCGATGCGGATTTCCCAGACCTGGGTGCTGCGGCCCACGTGCAGCGGGCGCGCGGTGCCGGTGACCGTGCCTTCGCGGACGCCGCGCAGGTGGTTGGCGTTGATCTCGATGCCCACCACGCCCTCACCTTCACCCACGCACATCCCGGCGGCGGTGCTGCCGAGCGTCTCGGCCAGCGCGGCGGACGCACCGCCATGCAGCAGGCCGTAGGGCTGGTGGGTGCGCGCATCGACCGGCATGGTCCCGCGCAGGTAGTCCGGGCCGATCTCGGTGAAGGCGATGCCGAGCGGCTGCATCAGCGTGCCTTCGGACCAGGCGTTGAGGGTGTCGAGGGTGATGTCGGGTCGGAACACGGGCGCAGCGGACCGGCATGGGGAGGGCCGGCCAGCTTACGCCAATGCCCCGGAAGCGATTTCAGTGGACGCGGAAGCGCTCGGCGGTGTCGCTGTCGATGTAGCGGCGCAGGCCGTCGGCGTAGCCGCTGCTGCGGCCGTAGCCGGTGCCGAAGCTGCGCTCGCGGCGGCTGGAACGGCGGGGGGCGGGCTCGGCGGCGGCGGTTTCACGGGCGGCCGGGGTGCGGGTGTTTTCAACGTTCATGGCAGGCTCCTTCGGGGTGTTGTGCTGGTGTGTTGGTAAAGTAATACACCAATACAATTTCCGCCCGTGCCGGAAGTCACCCAGCCGAAGTCACGTCAAACGGGCCGCCCGGCGACCTAGAAGATCGGCGCGAGCCCGGCACCGAAGGCGGTCAGGATGCGCGTGCCCAGCCACTTCGGGCCGACATCCACCTCGGGGAAATCCCCCACCGCGCGATAGCAGTCGTGGAAGCGCGGGTCGCCGATCCGCAGCGGCATCGGGCAGGCCGGGCCGGGCACGAATTCGTAGCTGGTGGCATAGCGCCAGGGGATCAGGTCGAACACCGGCAGGTGCTCGGAGATCTTCAGCAGCGAATAGTTGAGGCCGGGGAAGATCGGCGTGCGCGGGCGTGGCGCGATCACCCAGGCATTGGCGGGCGCGATGTCGCCGCGGATGCTCGCCGCCAGTTCGCGGGCGAAGGCGGGGTCGCGGATGATCACCGCGCTCTCGGTGTTGTAGTGGTCGCCGCGCGGGTCGAAGTTGTGGGTGCCGATGACGCCGACGCCCTCATCCACCACCATCGACTTGGCATGCAGGCCCACCCGCACGCCGGCACGCTTGAGCGGCACCGTGCTGCCGCGCGAACCGAACAGCAGCCGGCGTCGCACCAGGTATTCGCGGCGGGTGCGTGTTTCCCACGGCGGCCGCCGCGCGTCCAGGTGCAACGGGCGCGACGGCACTTCCTCGTCCCGGTCCACCTGCGCGGGCAGCGGCGCGCCGGTGGCCTCCAGGTCGATCGGCGCGGCCTCCGGATACGGTTTGTATTCGTAGATCTCGAACCCGAAGCTGCGCAGGTAGCGGCGTTTGTACTTGTGCGACAGCGCGTAGACCATGAAGGCGTCGGTCGCCGCCAGGCTGTTGGTGGAGATCACCACGCGCGGCGGATGCGGCCGGTCGTTCATCCGCGCGAACAGCTTCTGCGCCGGCTTCGACAGCACCAGGTAGGGCGTCTGCAGCAGGACTTCCTCCTGGGTGGAATCGACCAGGTGGTAGAGCGCGGCGGTGGAGGATGGCTGCGGCGCGGCCACGGGCGCATCGCGGCGATGCTTGCGCGGCAGGTCGGCGACGAAGCTCACCCCCGACACCGGCCGCGTGCGCGACACCAGCCGCGCGTCCAGCACCGCCGGATCGTTGGCGGCCTGCTGCATCGCCAGCGCGCGGCCGGGATGTTCGTAGGCCTGGTTCGACAGCGCCGGCACCCCCTCGCGGCGCAACAGGCGGGCGACATCGCGCAGGTCGGCCACCGGTTCGCTGCGGCGCGAGACCCAGAACGCCTCGAAATTGGCCCCCATGTCGCGCGTCACCGGCCCGCTGAGCAGCAGGTCGCGGTCGCGGAAGTTGTAGCTGCCGTCCCAGTCGTAATAGTCGTCCTGGTAATTGCGCCCGCCGGTGATGCCGACCTTGTCATCGACCAGCAGCAGCTTGCTGTGCATGCGCTGGTTGAGCTGGCGGAAGCAGCAGGCGGTGGCCATCGCGAAGTCGGTGTACGACAGCCGGCCCTTGTGGAAAACCGGGTTGTAGACCTTGGCCTCGAAGTTGGCGTGGACGCCGGCCAGCGCGGCCAGGGTCTGCACGCTTTTCATCGAGGTCAGCTGGTCCATCAGCAGGCGCACCTTCACCCCGCGGCGCGCGGCGGCGACGAGTTCGCGCAGCACCAGCCGGGCGGCATCGTCCTCATCGAAAATATAGGTCTGGAGGTCGATGCGTTCGCGCGCGGCGCGGATCAGGTGGATGCGCACCAGCAGCGCGTCCTGGCCTTCATCGAGGATCAGCGCGTGATGCTGCGACGGATCGGCATCGGCCTGCGCCAGCAACGCCGAAGGCTGCGCGCAGCGGTCGGCGGCGGCGCAGTCCAGCTGCGCGGGGCGCGAGGCATCGACGATCCGCGCGACGTCCGCCTGCTGCTTCGGCGACAGGCCGGCGCAGCCCGACAGCAGCAGCGCCATCACCCACAACCACGCGCGCGCGCCCGTCACGCGGCGCCGTCCGCGACGATGCGCAGCTGGAATTCCACCTCATCGCCCACCAGTCCGCGCAGGCGATCCATGCCGAAGTCGCTGCGCTGCACGCGGCCGTGCGCGTGGACGGTGCAGCCATCGAAGCGCGGCAGGCGGCAGGGCGAAGGCGCCAGCTGCAGCTGCGCGCGCCGGCTGACGCCACGCATGTTCAGGGTGCCGGCCAGCACGCCGCCCTGGGCCAGCAGGCCGGCATCGAACGGGTCGGAGACGAAACGGATGCCGGGGTGGCGGGCGCTGTCGAAGAACATGTCGCCGCGCATTATCCGGGTATAGCGCGGGTGGCCGGGCAGTTCGGCGTCGGCGGTCGGCAGCCAGACGGTGGCACGCCAGCGGCCATCGGCCTGCGGCTGCAACGCGGCCTGCATCTGCCCGAAGCGGCCTTCGAGGTGGCGACCGAACGCGCCGCGCAGGACGAAGCGGGCTTCCGAACGCACGTCGTCGATGCCGTCGGCGGCGCGGCAGGCGGGCGCGCCGAAGCCGATCAGCAGCCCCATCGCCAACATCCCGATGCCCGACGCGGCGAGCGCACGCGCCATGTCAGGGCGCCCAGGTCAGCGCGATGCCGGCCGCGCCGGGGTCGGTCACCGGCAGGCGGCCATCGAAACGCAGCACGGCGATGCCGGCGGTGGGCATGGCGCGCAGGCGGGCCTCGGCATCCAGGTGGAAAAGCAGCTGCTCCAGCCCCGGGTTGTGGCCGACCAGCCAGAGCCGGCGGGTGTCCGGCGCGGCGGCCAGCCGGGCTTCGATCACCGCCAGCAGGTCGCCCAGCGAGGCGTCGTAGATGTCGTCCTCGAAGTGCGGCGCGGGCAGCGCACAGCCGGCGGCGGCGAGTTGCGCCAGGGTCTCGCGGGTGCGGGTGGCCGGCGAGCACAGCACGGCGTCCGGCGCGGCGAGTCCATGCAGCCATTCGCCGGCGTGCAAGGCCTCGGCCTGCCCGGCCGGCGACAGCGGGCGCTGCGCATCGGCCTGCCAGCCTTCCGGATTCAGGGCATGGGCATGGCGCAGCAGTACGAGTTTTTCGAGCATCCGGGCCTCCGTCCTTGCCCGGAGGCTAGCGCGGGCCGCGCCGCGGGCGCGTCAACACGCGCTTCAACGCGCCTTGTACAGCCAGCGCAGCAGCGGCGCCCAGTCTTCCTGGTGCTGGCGCACGTTGGCGGACTGGTAGTCGAACAGGCTGCGGCCGAGCCCGGTCAGCAGCACATAGGACTGGCTGTCGCGGAGTTCGGCGACCAGCGGCACGCCCCACTGGCGCAGCACATCCATCGCCTGCTGCGAGGCATTGGTCCAGGGCTTGAGCTTGTTGCCGACCAGCGCCACCGGCAGTTCGCCCTTGCGCACGCGCGGGTGCTTGGCGATGGCGTTGAGGAAGGGCACCGTGGCCTCGATGTCGAGCGCGGACGGCGGCACCGGCACCACCACCGCATCGGCCACGTCCAGGAAGCCTTCCAGCTCGCCGGCCATCGCACCGGCGGGGGCGTCGATGAAGACGCGCTGGGCGTCCTCGGGAATGCGTTTCTGCCAGGCCTTGCGGGTGCCGTCGATCGGCAGCACGGCGCTGGAGAGATCGGCGCGGCGCTCGGCCCAGCGGGTCGATGAACCCTGCGGATCGGCATCCACCAGCACCGTGTTGAGGCCGTCGATGGCCGCCTGCGCGGCGAGCTGGGTCGCCACCGTGGTCTTGCCGACACCGCCCTTGGAGCTTGCCACCAGGATCGTCTTCATGCGCGTCCTCCCAAGCCAGGGGCCAAGCCTAGCATCGCGCCCGCGGCACCGATGCGAGGGTTTGCTATCGTGGCCGCGCTTCGCCGGAACGGATGCATGAACGAGCTGCAGGACCTGGTCGCGCTGATCCGCGCGCAAACCCCCTTGATCGTGATCGAAACACCGGACGAGGCCCGCGTGGTCGCGCTGTTCCGGCAGTCGCTGGCGCATGCCTGGCGCGCGCTGTGGCGCTGGTCGATCACCGAAGGCCTGCGCCGGCTCGACCTGGACGGCGACCTGGTCGCCGAGATCCCGCCCGATGCCGGCAGCACGCTGGCCGCCATCCGTGGCGCCGGCCAGCGCGGCATCTACCTGCTGCTCGACTTCCACCCCTACCTGCAATACGCCACCACGCTGCGGATGCTGCGCGACATCGTGCAGCGCCGTGACAGCCAGCCGCATGTCATCGTCATGATCGGCACGAAGGTGGAGCTGCCGGCGGAACTGGAAGCCATCGCCACCCGCTTCAGCCCGCGCCTGCCCGATGCCGACGCGCTGCTGGCGCTGGTCCGCGAGGAAGCCGCCAGCTACGCCCGCGACAACGGCGGCCGCCGCGCCGAGGTGGATGAAGCCGCGGTGGCGCAGATCGTCCGCCACCTGCGCGGGCTGACCGAGACGGACGCCCGGCGCATCGCCCGGCAACTCGTCTTCCGCGACGGCGCGCTCAACCAGGACGACCTGCCGGAACTGGCCAAGCTCAAGTTCGCGCTGCTCAACAAGAGCGGCCATCTGCATTACGAATACGACACCGCGCGCTTCGCCGACGTGGCCGGCGCGCGCCGCCTCAAGCGCTGGGTGGAACAGCGCCGCGCCGTGTTCACCGAAGGCGGCGCGCCGCCCGGGCTGGATCCGCCCAAGGGCGTGCTGCTGCTCGGCGTGCAGGGCTGCGGCAAGTCGATGCTGGCGAAGGCGATCGCCGGCGGGCTGCAGGTGCCGCTGGTGCGGCTGGACTTCGGCACGCTCTACGACAAGTACCATGGCGAGACCGAGAAGAACCTGCGCGCCGCGCTCGAATCCACCGAGCAGCTGGCGCCGTGCGTGCTCTGGATCGACGAGATCGAGAAGGGCCTGTCCTCCGACGGCGACAGCGATGGCGGCGTGTCGCGGCGCGTGCTCGGCTTCCTGCTGACCTGGATGGCGGAGCGCAGGTCGCGCGTGTTCCTGGTCGCCACGGCGAACCAGATCGACGACCTGCCGGCCGAGCTGCTGCGCAAGGGCCGCTTCGACGAGATCTTCTTCGTCGACCTGCCCGATGCCGACACGCGCGCCGAACTGTTCCGCCTGCACCTGGCCAAGCGCACGCTGGAACCGGCGGGCTTCGACCTGCCTGCGCTGGCACATGCCAGCGACGGTTTCTCGGGCGCCGAAATCGAGCAAGTGATCGTGTCGGCGCTCTACGCCGCGCACGGCGTGGGGATGCCGGTCACCGACTTCACCCTGCGCCAGGAGATCCGTGCCACCCGGCCGCTGTCGGTGGTGATGCGCGAACAGGTGGATGCACTGCGGCAGTGGGCCGCCAGCCGGACCGTGCCGGCCGATTGATCGGATGATGTCGCCGGGGCGATGCCGCGCACCGCCCCTTCGTCAGTGGATCAGGGCCAGGCCGGCGGATTCGCCGCCCAGGCGTGCTGCACTTCGATCAGGCTGGCGCGGTCGGCCTCGCTCCAGTCGGGCAGCAGGCTGGCGATGTCGGTCGGCGAGCTCCAGCTCTGCGGCTGGGTGCGCACGGCGGCGGCATACCACTTCACCGCCTCGTCCTTGCGGCCAAGCTTCCACAGCCCCAGCGCCAGCGTGGTCGGCACCCAGCCGCCGCGGGTCGGGCCGTTGTGGGCGATCTGCGCCCACTGCTCCAGCGCGCCCTTGTCGTCGCCGGCGCGATGCAGGCTCCAGCCGTAGTGCCAGCGCGCGGAGCGCTCCAGGCGGTTGTTGCTGCCCATCGCGTCGATGGCGCGCTGGTAGAGCGAGCGGCCCAGTTCCTCGCGCCCGCCCTTCATGGCGATGCCGGCCAGCTGCAGCATCGGCTGGTAGGCCCGCGGGTCGCGCTCCAGCAGCTTGGCAAGGCGGTCGACGACGGCATCATCCGGCCCCTTCAGGAACACGACCGGCTGGGTGGCGGTGCGGTCCTCATCGAAATAGAACTCGACCGGTGCCGGCAGCGACTGGGCGATGGCGGCCGTGGACGCGGCCCAGAACAGGCCCGCTGCACAGGCGCGTAGGAACAAACGCGGAAACAACATCGGAACAACCCCCTGGATGACAGACGCGCGGCGAGCTTAGCCCGGTTCGGCGCCGGGCACCAATCGAGGCCGTTCATGAAGCTGCCGCCTGCTCTAAGGGGCGCCCGATCCCCGCCCCGTCATTCCTCCGACGAAGCCACATCGCAACGGGCCGCTCCACGTGGAGGCGGCCCGCGACGCGTCACTGCACCGTGCAGCGCACCGTCACGTTGATGGAGGCGCCGTTCGGGAAATTGGTCAGGGTGAACGCGCTGCCGCCCGGGCTGGCGATGGTCGACCCCACCGCCGGGCAGGTCACGCCACTGGCCGGGGTGGAGCTGCAGGCGGTGATGCTGCAGTTGGTCAGGCCGCTGCTCGGGGTGTCGCGGAAGGTGGCGCCGTTGGCGTTGGCCGGGCCGTTGTTGGTGACCACGATGCTGTAGTCGGTCGTGCCGCCGCGCACGACACTGGTCTGGCTGTTGGTCTTGGTCACCGACAGGTCGGCGGCATTCGTGAAAGCGTTGGTGATGGTGCAGGTGGTGCTGGCGCCGCCGGCCAGTGCGATCTGCCTGCTGGCATTGACCGTCACGCCATTGCTGCACGTCCACGCCGAGGCGGTGTAGTTGGCGACGTTGGTTTCCGACAGCGTGTAGGTGCCCGCGGACACCGTGGCATTGGTGATCGGGGCCGCGCCGTGCGTACCGGAGATCGTGACCGGCCCGGTGGCGGTCAAGGTGAAGTCGGCGGTCGTGGCGCTGCCGCCGGTCGTGTTGTTGACCACCTTGGCCAGGGTCAGCGTTGCCGTCGTATTGCGGGTGTTGGTATAGGTGCAGGTGACGGTGGTATTGGAGGCGAGCGTGGAGGGGATCGTGATCGTGTTCGACGCCGCCCCGTTGGTGCCCGAGGGGACGACGCCGTTGTCGCAGGCCAACGCCACGGTGTAGTTCGTGATCGCCGCGCCGGACATGGTCTCGGCCGGCAGCGTCGCCACCTGCCCGGCATAGGCGGTCACGCTGCTGGAAGTCGCCGCGGTGCCGCCCGCCGCATTGAACGCATTGGTATTGGGGTTCAGCCCGGTGGTGGCGCCGATGCTGGCGGTGACGCCGGTATGCGGCCCGGTGCCCCAGGCCTTGGCCAGGCGCAGCTGCACCGGCTTGCGGGTATTGGTGATGGTGCAGGTGACGTCGGCATCCGGCATCACCAGCGACCCGGACTGGTTGTCGGTGCCGGCGGTGAACGCCACCGCGAAGGTGGGCGATGCGGTCTGCACGCAGGCGATGGCCGAGGTGTAGTTGGCCAGGCTGGTGCTGCCGCTGGCGGCTTCCGAGAACAGCACCGTGCTGCCCACCGCCGCCGTGCTGCTCGATGCGGTGGCGCCATTGCCGCCCGCCGTGCCCGCCGTGCCGTTGGCGGTCATGACGAAGCTGCCGTTGTCCGCGGCCGGCGCCAGCGCCTTGGTGACGGTCAAGGTGCGCGGCTTGGTATTGGTGAAGCGGCAGGTCCAGTACGCCTTGGCCGCCAGCGCCGAGACCGGAATGGTGGCGGTGTTGCCGGCGCCGGTCCCGCTCGCGGGGATGCGCGGCGTCTGGGTGGGTCCGGCGGTGGCATTGGTACAGACGTAGGACGTGGTGTAGCCCGCCACGGCGGCTTCCGTGATGGTGACGGTCGAACCATTGTCGCTCCAGCGCAGGGTCTGGGACTGGGCGGGATTGGCGGTGCCGGTGTTCAGCTGCAGCGATGTCACCGCGTTGTTGCTGCTGTTGTTCAAGTTGGCCAGGGTGAAATCGAACGTGCCGGTGCCACCCACCGACTGCTTCTCGATGACCACCTGCGGGCGCTTGTCGGCCTGCGCGTTGCGCAGGGTGCAGGTGATCACCGAAGCCGGCGCCATGTTGGCGGGCGCGATGGTGATCGTGTTGCCCGACACCGCCGGCGTGAACGAGGTATTGGTTCTGCTGTCGGTACAGGTGGCCGAGGCCAGCGAATAGTCCGCCCTGTCGAAGCTGGCTTCGGTGACCGTGACGTCCGTGGTGACGTTGCTGATCACCACCGGCGCGGTCGCGGTGCCGGGCGTGTTGTCCGCACCGCCCGAGACCGCCGAAGCCGGCGTGGTCACCAGGTTGGTGGACGAGAAGGTCACCGTCACCGCGCTGTTGTTGCCGGACACTTTGGACTTGACCAGCGACAGCGTCGCCAGGGTCGGGGTCAGCGTCACCGAACCATTGCCGCCGGCAATGCCGGCCACATAGCCGTTCGCACCCGTGCCACCCGCACCGCCTGCACCCTGGGTGTTCAGGACCATGCGCGAAGCCACGTAGCAGGAGCCGCCCGCGCCACCGCCGGTGGAAGGCACGGTCGTATTGTCGGCACCGAAGTTGCCGCCTGCACCGCCGGTCGAGCCCGCACCGCCGCCGCCGCCACCCCCGCCATCGCCCGGGGCATTGACGCCCTTGGTACCGGCCACCGCACTGCAAGTTCCGGCCGAGGTCAGGGTCGTCGCTGATTGCGTGTTGGGCGTGGCCGGATTGGTCAAGCCACCACCACCGCCGCCACCGCCGCCACCGGCCACCAGCACCACCGTGCCGCTGATCGCCAAGCTGGTGGCACCGCCACCACCGCCACCACCGCCGCTGTAACCGCTGGTGCAGCTTTGATGGCCACCGATGCCGCCGGCCGCCGCACCCGTGCCGCCCAGGCCGCCGCCGGTGCATCGGTTCGCGGGCCGCGGCGAAGCACCGCCCGCGCCACCGCCCGCGACGGTCCCGCTCAGCACATCGCCCGGATTGACCCGGATATAGGCCGTGACCTGCTTGCCACTGCCGCCGTTTCCGCCCCTGCCGTTGTTGTCATAGCCACCACCACCGCCGCCGCCGCCATTGACCGTGGCCGTGACGTAATAGACGCCGGCCGGCACGGTGTAGGTCCAGCTGCCCGGTGTGGTGAAGGTCTGCGTCTGCACCTGGCCCACGCCGGGACATGCCCACGCCAGCATCGCGATGATCGCCGCGAGCGTGCCTTTCGATCCCGATAACGCATTGCGCATTGCTTGCTCCAGGAATGAATTGGATCCGGATGCCGTGAACCCCCCTGATCCAAGCGGATTTCCCGCCCTCAGTACCGCCCCACCACGTTCAGGAACCAGCCGCGCTCGTCGTAGTCGAACTGGGTCGGTTGTCGCTGAAATCGGTGGATCAGTAACTCCAAATGGCCCAGTCGGATGTGCTTCAGCAAATACAGCGTCGACTTGCTTTCAATGAACTGGGCCTCTGCGTTCACGGAATGGATTGACGACTCGGAAACGTCGAGCGCAACGGCCTTTCCTAGGGTACGTCGCACTGAATCCGGAAACTCAAGGTGCTGCCGGACGCCATCGAAGGAATCTTGACGCCGGTGCCACTCAGGTTGGCGTAAGTCAATGCGCTCGTCGCCGGTGGCATGACTGTGCCGGTCGTCTGCAACGATCCAGCCACGTAGGCGCAATTCTGCAGGCCCGTCGCTGTATCGGTGAGCATCGCATCGACTGCGGTCATTGGGCCATCGTTGTGCACCGTGATCGTGTAGGTGGTGGTTGCCCCCTTGGTCACCGTGTCTGATGTCTGGTCGACCTCGCCATTGATGCCCGGCGTATTGCTCTTGGTGATCCACAGGTCGGATTTGCACGTCCGCCCCACATGGGTACCCACCGTATCGCCACTCGCTGGAATCAACTGATTGATGCCCGCATTGCCTGCTGCAGCACCGTGTGCGGCACCACCGGGCTGGCCTTGCACGGTATTGGTGAATCCATTGGCTCCACCCGCGACGACGGACACCGCCGGCCCGCTTCTGATCACCACGCCGCCACCGCCGCCGCCGCCATTCCCATGCGCGGAATCGCCATTCACCCATGCGTCGCCACCGCGTCCACCGCTGACATCGACCGAAGGCGAACCACTCCATGTCGTGGCCACCATCACCACACTCCCGCCAGCCCCACCGCCGCCGGTACCATCATTCGATGGGTTGTCCGGGGCACGGGCACCGCGTGCGCTGACCACGCCCGAACCGGCCAAGGTCCCGGCACGAACCATCACGATGCCGCCACCCGCCGCACCCGCCGATGCCCCGGGGCTGCTGTTGGTGTTGTTGTCGCCTGCGCCACCGCCACCGCCGAGCACGAGGCGTCCGATCGCAGGCGCAAGAAATGCACTACCGCCAAAGCCCCATTTTTTCTCGGGGAGGTTGCTGTACGTGCTGTTGATGCCTGCATAGCCGCCACTGCGCCAACCGGCTGCACCGCGCCCGCCGGCACCACCGTTGCCGCCGCCGCCGCCGCCGCCATTGTCGCTCGTTGCATTCCAGAAGGCACCGCCACCGCCAGCCGTACCCGGGGCGCCGCGTGCGAAGTCGCCCGTGCTGGCCGTGCCATTCGGATAGCCGCCCCAACCCGTCCCGAGATCGGTGATGGTGGCCGCCAGCCCGGTGCTGACATCGCGCTTCTCGCTCACGTAGCGCGGCGTCCCTGCGATGCCCTCCCCTTTCGTGGCGTGAACCAGGTCGCTGCTGGAGATGAAGCGCTCCTGCTGATCGACCTGGCTGCGCGACCGGCCGCCACCACCGCGGAAGCCCATCCCGTCCACGTTGATGCCGCCTGAGAGGGTCAAGGTATTCGCCACGTCGAGCACGACGATGCCGCCACTACGCCCGTTCCACGGCGCGGCAGTCACCGTGCCGGCAACCGTCGCCGTCAAGTACTGCGGCACGCGCACGACCTGCATGCTGCGACGGCCGGTGGCCGCGGTCGCGGCGGCCTGGACATAGCCGTTGGCCAACGGCGACCCGGCCAGGTCCAACGAGCTGGACGTGGTGGCGGCACCGGCACGCACGAATTCATGCCTGCCGGCCACGCAGACGCCCGGATCGGTATAGCCGTTGGCCGGCTCGCCAGCCACGCCATCGCCGTATGAGGTGCTGTTGCTGGAATTGATGTTGGCACATTGCATCTGGATGACCAGCGCCAGATCGCCCGGCTGCATGATCGCCGCCGCGCCCTGCTGGCTGCCGGCATCCAGCGCGATGCTGCTGCTGCTCGGCCCGTAGCTTCCGGCCTGCACTGCGTAGTAAGTGTTGACCGTACCGGAAATCGTCGCGTTGCCGGCGCTTCCTGGCAGCGCGCAGACTTGGGCCGCATGGACCGGAAGTCCCGCGACGGCACAGGCGCAAGCCAGCACCGACGCAATCCGCGTGCCACGCACGGGCTTGACGGACTTGATGTGCGACTCCGCGGCATGCGTGCGGCGATGGCTGGGTTGAGGATGCACGGCCTGTTTCTCGTTCTCAGTATCGTCCCACCACGTTCAGGAACCAGCCGCGCTGGTCGTAGTCGAAGTGGGTCAGGTTGTCGCTGAAATCGGTGAAGTTGTAACCGACTCCGATGCGGAAGTTCTTGGTGATGTCGCGGTCGATGCCGAACAGTGCGCCCTGGCGCAGGCCGCCCTGGTCCACCTTCAGCCATCGGTATTCGCCCAGCAGGTTCCACTCGCTGTTGCCGATGCCGTAGCGCGCCTGCACCGCCGCGAAACTCGCCGCCGAATCCAGCCACTGGCCGGCCAGGCGACCCATCCGCACTTCGCCTTCGCGCCGGGCCAGCTTGGCCGCGTATTCCCAGTTGTGGCTGGGGTGGAAGACGCCTTCCAGCGACAGCACGCGGCTGCGCTGGTCGTACATCGCCACGTTGTCGCCGATCTGTGGCAGCGATGACACGTCGTACAGATACGTGTACTTGCCGAACAGCGCGTACTTCGTGCTGTTCCACGGGCGCCAGGCGAAACCGACGTTGCCTTCGGCGAATTTCGCCCCGGCCGTGGCGACCAGCGCGTCCTGCGTGTCGGAGTAGTTGAAGCGCGCCGCCCAGCGCCAGCTCTCGCTGGCCTTCCAGCTCAGCCAGTTCGTGGTCACCCACTGCTCGCGCTGCTCCAGCCCGCTGTCCTTGCGGTATTCCAGCTTGCTCTGCCACTGCAAGCTTTCGGACGTGCGCCCGCCATGCACGCTGATGGCGCGGCGGTCGACTTGGCCGATGGCGCGTTCGAGCTGCGCCGACTGCAGGGTGAAGCCGGCGTTCCAGCCGACGCCCGGATAGAAGTCCATGCCGAAGGTGTGCGCCAGGCCGGATTTCGGGGCCTTCAGGAACTGGCTCTCGTTGAACAGGTTGACCTGGTTCGACAGGCGCCAGCGCTGGCCCAGCGTCCAGCCCGGCGCGACGCGCGGATTGAACAGCCGGGTCGTACTGGGTCGTGTCGGTGGAATAGGTGTAGCTGCCGTAGAAGCTGTGCTCCGGGCTGACCCGCCATTCGCCGTTGACCTGGGCGGCGTTGCCGCGGTCACCGGCGGTGACTTCGCCGCCCAGCGTGGAGAGGTTGGCGAAGTTGTACTTCGCGCCCGCGGTGAAGGCATTGTTCTTCGCGTAGCGGCCGTCGTCGTCGTCGAGCGTGACCTGCGCGATGCCGTACACGTCGAGCGCCGAGCCGATGCGCTGCGTGTAGCGGCCGGCCAGCAGGGTTCCGGCCGCGTTGCCGCCGATCCGCGACTCCTCCACCCGGCGCAGTTCGCCGCTGAGCGTCGCGCGGTCATTGATGCGCCAGTCGGCGGTCAGCTGGGCCTGGCTCAGCGAATCGAAACCGCGATCGGCGCGGCTGGCGCGGGCATAGATGCGCAGGGCGTCGTTGATGTCACCGAGCACCTCGACACCGCGTTCCTCGACATCGAAACCGGTGTCGAAGCGCGCCACCGAGAAGCCGGCATCGACCTGCCGCCACCATGCGCCGGCGCTCCATTCGCGCGCCGTCCAGCCCAGTTCCCTGGCGTTGACGCGGGCCTCGACCGACCGCGCGGTGCCTTCGCCGCCCGGCTGCAGGCCGTTGGTGCGGGCGAAACTCAGGCCGCCGTTGTCGGAGAACCAGACCGGCGCGCTGGTCGCACGGCTGTGCGCCTGCTCCAGCTTGAGATAGGTGCCGCGGCCGGCCTGCAGGGTGAGGTCGGCACCGGCGAGGCGATAGTCCTCGCCGCCGCTGTTGTCCTCGACATAGGTCGCGCCGATGCCGACGTGGTCGCCCAGCCAGTGCTTGGCGCGGATACCGGCCGCGACTTCATCACTGTGGAAACCGGTCGGCACGTATTCGTAATCGACCAGCATCACCTGGCTGAAGCCATCCAGCGGCGTGTCGCGGGTCAGGCTGCGCACGTTCTCGCGCGTCACCTGCGCCAGCGGGCGGGTCAGCAGGATGCGGCCCTGGTATTCGTCGATCTCGTAATCGACGCCACGGACCAGGTCGATGCGGTTCTCGACGCGCCCGGTCAGGCCGTCGCGCACTTCCAGCACCACGTGGTCGGAACCCGGCAGCACATCGGTGTGCTTGAGGTAGTACAGCGAGCCGCCGGTACCGATGAATTCGCTGTGGCCCGGCGCGCTCTGCGTCTGCGAACCGAACGCGCGCACGAACGTGCCCGGCTCGGCCTGCGCGGTGGTGCGCGCCGAGCGCCAGGTGAACGCCGCCCCGTACAGCGAACGCGCGTACTGGGCGTACTCGGTGCCGGTCAGGCCGGTCTGGTAGTTGCCCCACAGCGCCTGGTTCTGGTCCCAGTCCACGCGCAGGTAGAACTTGCCCATGGTGTCGACGTCGCGGTAGAGCGTGGAGTCGTCGCCATAGACCGGGTAGTAGCGGTCAGGGTCCAGGCGGCGGAACACGTCCTGCGGATAGGCCTGCCAGAAGCCGCTGAACATCCGCGATATTTCCTGCTCCTGCGTGTCCGCCTGCGCGGTGACCAGGTATTTGCCGCGCGCCTTGCCCTTGAGATAGAAGGCGAGGCGGCCTTCGGTCAGGCTGTCCTTGTCGAAACGGCCATCGGGATTCTGCGCCTGCACCGAGCCCGACACGCTGTTCCGCGAATAGGTCAGGTCGGCCTGCGCGACGCCGAAGAAGTAGCGGCCGCTGACATCCACGTCGATGCGCCGCTCGATGCCGCCGGTCGCGTCGCCGCCGTCGACCTTGATGTCGAAACCGTGGTGGCCGATCGGCAGCAGGTATTCGGCGACGAACTTGCGCTCGAGGTCCACCGGGATGGCCTGGCCGTTGATGGCGAGGCTGGCGCCCTCGGGGATGTTGCGGCCCTGCAGCCGCACGCGCGACCCATGGACCGGGATGTTCTGCCGGCGCAGGCTGTTCCGCCCGAAGCTGCCTTCGATCTGGCGCATCCGCTCGGCGGCCTCGGCCGTCATCGAACCGAAGCGGCTGTTGTCGAGCGTGTTCTGCAGCCGGTGCTGGCTGGCTTCCACGTCCTCCGGGCGCAGCAGCTGCATGCGCTGCGGATAGGTTTCGTCGAACGTCTTGTCGTCGGACCAGGCGCGCACGACATAGACCAGCTCGTCGCCCGGCCGCAGGTTGCCGGCGTTGGCCAGCGTGCCGTCCCACTCGCCTTCGATCACCGTGCCCAGTTGCAACGGCACCGTGGCCAGCGGCGTCACCAGGTCGGCGTCGCGCGCATCGAACACCAGCACATCGGCGCGCTTGATGAACGCGCCGTAGTTGCTGTAGCCGAAACGCACCGGCCGGGTGATGCGGCTGCCGTCGAAGGCCAGCATGCTGTTGGCCGAGATCGACATCTCCGGCCGGCCCAAGTCCGGGTCCTCGGTGGCCCAGACCACGCCGCCATCGGGCAACTGTACCGACCACTTGCCGACGGCCGTGGCGCGGCCGGGCGCCTGCGCATCGGTCTCGGCCTGCACGGTGACTCGACGGTCGGGTTGCAACGCGCCGGATCGCGGCGGCGTGGCGGCAGCGGTCTTGGGCTGCTCCTCGCCGCGGGTGCGCACGCGAAGGACGATCTCGCCCGCCTGCTGGCAGCCCTGCGCGCCGCAGTCGACGCTCGGGGTGGATGCGGTCGCCTGCTGCGCCTGCGCCTGGCCCGGCATGCCGGGCAGGGTGGCCAGGGCGACGATCACGGCGCTGTGGAGTGCTGTCTTCTTCATGTGTCCTGCTCCGTCAGCGGCCGTCGTCGCGCAACCCGGTGGGAGACGCCTGGTTGTCGTCGATGTCCACCCGCAGGCGGGCCTTCGCGGTGGCACCGAGCCGCGCGGCGATGGCCTCGTACACCGCCTTCGCCCGTCGCAGGCCCAGCGCCTGGTTGTAGTCGCGGCTGCCGCGGCGGTCGGCATGACCCACCACCGCGATCACCGTCCTGCCGCCGGCCGCAGCGCGTCCCTCGATGGTGCGGGCGATGCGATCGAGCAGCGGCCCGAAGCCGGGCTTGATCACCGCTTTGTTCGTGTCGAAGAGGAAGGTGCCGAGCACCGGCGTTTCACCGAGCGTCAGCAGGGTGGTGTCCGGGTTGGCGGCATCGGTGCGCAGCGTGACCTTCAACGCGGCGGCCGAGGCCGGATCCAGCATCGCCAGCAACCTGCCCTGCACCGCCAAGGCGCGCTCGTAGGCCAGGGCCTGGCTCTCGCCGTCGGCGCGGATCACCACTTCACCCCCGCCATGCCTGCGGACTTCGGCCGCCATGAGCTCGACCACCGCGTCGTACTGCGGCTGGACATCCGCCTTGCCAGGGGCGAAGACCACTTCGCCCAGCTCCAGTTCCAAGTCCTTGCGGCCGCCTTCGATCACCGACTCCGGCAGCTTGACGCCGAAGTCGAAGCGCACCGGCAGGCCGGGCGTCACGCGCCGCAGCAGCGGATTGTCGGTGGTCATCGTGCTGCCCGGCGGCAGCGTGGCCGGATCGACCTTCAGGATGAAGTTGCGACCACGTTCCTGCGGACCGCCCGCGATGCCGGCGATGTGGTAGCGGCCGAACTGGTCGGTCTCCACCACCAGGCCTTCGACCGAGGCGATGCGCACGCCCGGGATGCCGCGCTCATCGACCCCCGTGCTGCGGACGATGTAGTCCACCTGGTAGCCGTTGCCGACCTGCGCGACGGTGCGCTCGACCTGCAGCTCGGCGCCGTTGAGGCCCTTCGCCGCATCGCCGGTCCTCTCGACCGAGGTCTGGCCGGCGGCGTTCATGCGCACCGTGTAGCCCTGGTCGTTGCCGAGCACGAAGTCGTCGGTGAAGGCCAGGCTCGACAGCGTCTGCCGGATCACGATCGCGTGGCTCGATGCCGGGTCGGCATCGGACTGGCGGCCCGCGAGGCTGCCCAGCGCGATGCCATGCAGCATCGGCGAACTGGCATCGGCTTCCGGCTGCGGGCCGTTGCCGCGGTCCACCGTGGTGGAGTTCGCCACGTAGGCGGACGGCGCGAAGCCACCCTGCACCTTGAGCCCGGTGACCGCGGCGCTGTCCTGCCAGCCGTCGCCATCGCGGTCATCCCAGACGGTACCGGCGATGAGGCTGTCATCGAGCATCGGATCACTCTTCACCTGCACCTCGGCGGAAGCCACGTTGGAGGCGTCACGGCCGTTGTCGACCATCTTGGCGCGGTTGACGTATCCGCCCGGACGCACGCCGGCCCCGACCCGCATCATGTAGGTCACGGTCGCGCGGCCACCGACCGCGATGTCGATGCGGTCGATCGCCAGCGGATTGGTCCCGACCAGGCGGCCGGCGTTGTCGGCATCGGCCACCGTCATCGAACCATCGACGTAGCTGAAGCCGGCCGGCGGGGTATCGATCACGCTGGCATCCGCGACCGCGTAGGCACCGGTGTTCTCGATGAGCAGGGTGTAACGCACCAGGCCGCCCACTTCCACGTCGCGCGGCGTCGCGGTCTTGGTGACCCGCATGCTGGTCGTGCGCGCTTCCACCACGACCGTGGCGATGGCCGTGCCGCAGTTGCTCGGGTTGGCGCGTTCGCACAGCGTGTACGGGTACTGGTAGGACCCGACCGGCGTGTTCGGCGCCACCGTGATGGTGCCGTCCGGGTTCATCACCAGGCCCGGGTCGGGGCTGGTGCCGGGCGTCAACGCCACCGTGCCGACCGTCACCGGCTGGCCGCCGAGCGTGTCGTTGCCCAGCACCGAGTCCGTCGTCCCGCCAGTGACGCCGTCGATGGCGCCGAAGTCGTTGTCGACGACACTGATGGGCGTCGCCTGCTCGACGATGGTCACCGAGACCTGTGGCGAGGTGACGCCGTTGCCCGTGACCGAAGCGAGATTGGTCACCGAACCGGCGTCGAGGTCGGCACGGGTGATCGCGTAGGTCGCGGTGCAGCGCGCGGAGGCCCCCGGCACCAGCGGGCCGGCCGCGCAATCGGCCAGTGCGCCGATCTTGTCGTCGTTCACCGTGAACGGGCCCGCCAAGGTCAGGTTGCCGGTGTTGGTGATCACATAGGTGTAGGTGATCACCTCGCCCAGGGTCGAGAAGCTCGCCTTGTCGGCCGTCTTGGCGATGGTCAGCGCAGGCGTCTGCGTCACCGGCGTCGTCACCACCGGCGTGGTCACCGGCGTCGTCACCGTGTCGCTCGACACCGTCGCGGTGTTGTCCACCTTCCCGGCATCCACGTCCGCCTGGGTCACCGTGTAGGTCCCCGTCAGCACGCACGTGCCGTTCGGCGCCACGCTCGCGCAGGTGATCGTCGACGGCGTCAGCTTGCTGTCGGTCACCACCACGTTCGCCTGCGTCGTGTTGCCCGTGTTGGTCGCCGTCACCGTGTAGCCGATCACGCTGCCCAGGCTGTACGGACCCGTCGAGGTCACCGTCTTGGTGATGTTTAACGCGTAGATAGCGGCCAGAACCGGCGTCGAGACCGTGTCGGTCGCCGGCGTCACGTCGATCGTGCCCACGTTGTCCGCATCCGCAGAGGCCGTGTTGACCAGCGGGTTCGGATCGGTCGACGCGATCACGTGGGTGTTGCCCGTCGCCGTGCAGACCGCCGTCGCGCCCGCCGCCAGGTTGGCGATCGTGCACGACAGGCCCGGCAGCAGCGGGTCGCTCACCACCACGTTGGTCAGCGCCAGCGTGCCGGTGTTGGTCACGCTGAAGCTGTAGGTGACCGTGTCACCCACATCGCCCGTCACCGTGTTGCCGTTGGTGTCCGCCACCGACGCCGTCTTGTCCAGCGTCAGGCTCGCCGTCGGCGTCGTCGCCACCGGCGTCGAGACCGTGTCGGTCGCCGGCGTCACGTCGATCGTGCCCACGTTGTCCGCATCCGCAGAGGCCGTGTTGACCAGCGGGTTCGGATCGGTCGACGCGATCACGTGGGTGTTGCCCGTCGCCGTGCAGACCGCCGTCGCGCCCGCCGCCAGGTTGGCGATCGTGCACGACAGGCCCGGCAGCAGCGGGTCGCTCACCACCACGTTGGTCAGCGCCAGCGTGCCGGTGTTGGTCACGCTGAAGCTGTAGGTGACCGTGTCACCCACATCGCCCGTCACCGTGTTGCCGTTGGTGTCCGCCACCGACGCCGTCTTGTCCAGCGTCAGGCTCGCCGTCGGCGTCGTCGCCACCGGCGTCGAGACCGTGTCGGTCGCCGGCGTCACGTCGATCGTGCCCACGTTGTCCGCATCCGCAGAGGCCGTGTTGACCAGCGGGTTCGGATCGGTCGACGCGATCACGTGGGTGTTGCCCGTCGCCGTGCAGACCGCCGTCGCGCCCGCCGCCAGGTTGGCGATCGTGCACGACAGGCCCGGCAGCAGCGGGTCGCTCACCACCACGTTGGTCAGCGCCAGCGTGCCGGTGTTGGTCACGCTGAAGCTGTAGGTGACCGTGTCACCCACATCGCCCGTCACCGTGTTGCCGTTGGTGTCCGCCACCGACGCCGTCTTGTCCAGCGTCAGGCTCGCCGTCGGCGTCGTCGCCACCGGCGTCGAGACCGTGTCGGTCGCCGGCGTCACGTCGATCGTGCCCACGTTGTCCGCATCCGCAGAGGCCGTGTTGACCAGCGGGTTCGGATCGGTCGACGCGATCACGTGGGTGTTGCCCGTCGCCGTGCAGACCGCCGTCGCGCCCGCCGCCAGGTTGGCGATCGTGCACGACAGGCCCGGCAGCAGCGGGTCGCTCACCACCACGTTGGTCAGCGCCAGCGTGCCGGTGTTGGTCACGCTGAAGCTGTAGGTGACCGTGTCACCCACATCGCCCGTCACCGTGTTGCCGTTGGTGTCCGCCACCGACGCCGTCTTGTCCAGCGTCAGGCTCGCCGTCGGCGTCGTCGCCACCGGCGTCGAGACCGTGTCGGTCGCCGGCGTCACGTCGATCGTGCCCACGTTGTCCGCATCCGCAGAGGCCGTGTTGACCAGCGGGTTCGGATCGGTCGACGCGATCACGTGGGTGTTGCCCGTCGCCGTGCAGACCGCCGTCGCGCCCGCCGCCAGGTTGGCGATCGTGCACGACAGGCCCGGCAGCAGCGGGTCGCTCACCACCACGTTGGTCAGCGCCAGCGTGCCGGTGTTGGTCACGCTGAAGCTGTAGGTGACCGTGTCACCCACATCGCCCGTCACCGTGTTGCCGTTGGTGTCCGCCACCGACGCCGTCTTGTCCAGCGTCAGGCTCGCCGTCGGCGTCGTCGCCACCGGCGTCGAGACCGTGTCGGTCGCCGGCGTCACGTCGATCGTGCCCACGTTGTCCGCATCCGCAGAGGCCGTGTTGACCAGCGGGTTCGGATCGGTCGACGCGATCACGTGGGTGTTGCCCGTCGCCGTGCAGACCGCCGTCGCGCCCGCCGCCAGGTTGGCGATCGTGCACGACAGGCCCGGCAGCAGCGGGTCGCTCACCACCACGTTGGTCAGCGCCAGCGTGCCGGTGTTGGTCACGCTGAAGCTGTAGGTGACCGTGTCACCCACATCGCCCGTCACCGTGTTGCCGTTGGTGTCCGCCACCGACGCCGTCTTGTCCAGCGTCAGGCTCGCCGTCGGCGTCGTCGCCACCGGCGTCGAGACCGTGTCGGTCGCCGGCGTCACGTCGATCGTGCCCACGTTGTCCGCATCCGCAGAGGCCGTGTTGACCAGCGGGTTCGGATCGGTCGACGCGATCACGTGGGTGTTGCCCGTCGCCGTGCAGACCGCCGTCGCGCCCGCCGCCAGGTTGGCGATCGTGCACGACAGGCCCGGCAGCAGCGGGTCGCTCACCACCACGTTGGTCAGCGCCAGCGTGCCGGTGTTGGTCACGCTGAAGCTGTAGGTGACCGTGTCACCCACATCGCCCGTCACCGTGTTGCCGTTGGTGTCCGCCACCGACGCCGTCTTGTCCAGCGTCAGGCTCGCCGTCGGCGTCGTCGCCACCGGCGTCGAGACCGTGTCGGTCGCCGGCGTCACGTCGATCGTGCCCACGTTGTCCGCATCCGCAGAGGCCGTGTTGACCAGCGGGTTCGGATCGGTCGACGCGATCACGTGGGTGTTGCCCGTCGCCGTGCAGACCGCCGTCGCGCCCGCCGCCAGGTTGGCGATCGTGCACGACAGGCCCGGCAGCAGCGGGTCGCTCACCACCACGTTGGTCAGCGCCAGCGTGCCGGTGTTGGTCACGCTGAAGCTGTAGGTGACCGTGTCACCCACATCGCCCGTCACCGTGTTGCCGTTGGTGTCCGCCACCGACGCCGTCTTGTCCAGCGTCAGGCTCGCCGTCGGCGTCGTCGCCACCGGCGTCGAGACCGTGTCGGTCGCCGGCGTCACGTCGATCGTGCCCACGTTGTCCGCATCCGCAGAGGCCGTGTTGACCAGCGGGTTCGGATCGGTCGACGCGATCACGTGGGTGTTGCCCGTCGCCGTGCAGACCGCCGTCGCGCCCGCCGCCAGGTTGGCGATCGTGCACGACAGGCCCGGCAGCAGCGGGTCGCTCACCACCACGTTGGTCAGCGCCAGCGTGCCGGTGTTGGTCACGCTGAAGCTGTAGGTGACCGTGTCACCCACATCGCCCGTCACCGTGTTGCCGTTGGTGTCCGCCACCGACGCCGTCTTGTCCAGCGTCAGGCTCGCCGTCGGCGTCGTCGCCACCGGCGTCGAGACCGTGTCGGTCGCCGGCGTCACGTCGATCGTGCCCACGTTGTCCGCATCCGCAGAGGCCGTGTTGACCAGCGGGTTCGGATCGGTCGACGCGATCACGTGGGTGTTGCCCGTCGCCGTGCAGACCGCCGTCGCGCCCGCCGCCAGGTTGGCGATCGTGCACGACAGGCCCGGCAGCAGCGGGTCGCTCACCACCACGTTGGTCAGCGCCAGCGTGCCGGTGTTGGTCACGCTGAAGCTGTAGGTGACCGTGTCACCCACATCGCCCGTCACCGTGTTGCCGTTGGTGTCCGCCACCGACGCCGTCTTGTCCAGCGTCAGGCTCGCCGTCGGCGTCGTCGCCACCGGCGTCGAGACCGTGTCGGTCGCCGGCGTCACGTCGATCGTGCCCACGTTGTCCGCATCCGCAGAGGCCGTGTTGACCAGCGGGTTCGGATCGGTCGACGCGATCACGTGGGTGTTGCCCGTCGCCGTGCAGACCGCCGTCGCGCCCGCCGCCAGGTTGGCGATCGTGCACGACAGGCCCGGCAGCAGCGGGTCGCTCACCACCACGTTGGTCAGCGCCAGCGTGCCGGTGTTGGTCACGCTGAAGCTGTAGGTGACCGTGTCACCCACATCGCCCGTCACCGTGTTGCCGTTGGTGTCCGCCACCGACGCCGTCTTGTCCAGCGTCAGGCTCGCCGTCGGCGTCGTCGCCACCGGCGTCGAGACCGTGTCGGTCGCCGGCGTCACGTCGATCGTGCCCACGTTGTCCGCATCCGCAGAGGCCGTGTTGACCAGCGGGTTCGGATCGGTCGACGCGATCACGTGGGTGTTGCCCGTCGCCGTGCAGACCGCCGTCGCGCCCGCCGCCAGGTTGGCGATCGTGCACGACAGGCCCGGCAGCAGCGGGTCGCTCACCACCACGTTGGTCAGCGCCAGCGTGCCGGTGTTGGTCACGCTGAAGCTGTAGGTGACCGTGTCACCCACATCGCCCGTCACCGTGTTGCCGTTGGTGTCCGCCACCGACGCCGTCTTGTCCAGCGTCAGGCCTACCGACCCGACAAGGTCTGTGTCCGTCGCGGTGCAATTGGCTGGTGGCGTTCCCGTTGCCGGGCAGCCGCCGCCGCTCAACGTCGCCGTGTTGGATGCATTCGTGGTTGCGGAACCCGTCACGGTCCCTGTCACCTCGTACGTGGCGCTTCCTCCCGCCGCCACGGTGACGCCGGTGCAGCCGGAAGCCGTGCAAGTACCCGCGACGGTGCCGGTACCGGTCGTCCCGGTGGAAACGATTCCGCTCGTGGTGACGCCGGTTGCGGTATCGGACCAGCTGACGTTGCTGGCGGCGCCGGTTCCGGCGTTGGAGACGGTTACGGTGTACTTGACCGTATTTCCATTGACGAAGATGGAGCTTGCAGTGCTCGCCTTGGTGATGGTCAACGCAGGCACCAGCACCGGATCGCTGTCCGTCGCCGTGCAGACGCCGGTGGCAGCGGTGAAGTTCGCCGCGGGGCAGGTGGTGCCGCTGTTGGTGATGCCGGCCGGCGGGGCCACGCTGGCGGTATTGGTCGCCGTCTGCGCGAAAGCGGTGGTTGCAAGGCAAAACGCGAGCGAAAGACCCACGCCGGTTTTCAGCACCAGCGACTGAAGCAACGAACCACGATTCACTGGCGACCCCTGTCTAAAACGTTGCGCTTGCACAGCCTGTATGGGCCGATGCTTCGACTGATGTACATGTAGGCACTGCACGTTCTGTGATGCACTAGCAATTGCGGTGCCAGCACGCGAAACGCGCTGTCCCACCCGTGATGCGAAATGGTAACAGTTTGTGACGTCCGTCTAAAAGGCTAGTGAAGCGGTCCAAATGACGCGCCTTTGGCCCTCCTTTAATATATATGCGAGGCCAATCCGGCCCATTTCCGTTCATCTACATGACCAGCACGGCCGAACTCTCGTCGCCGGCATCGGCCAATCTTGGCCTGACGCATGGCCTGACCGATCCCGACTACACCCTCGACGACAAATACGGCCGGACCGAGGGCCGGATCTACCTGTCCGGCGTGCAGGCCCTGGTGCGGCTGCCGATGATGCAGCGCCTGCGCGACGTTGCCGCGGGACTGAACACGGCGGGCTTCGTGTCCGGCTACCGCGGTTCACCGCTGGGCGGGTTCGATCTCGAGCTTTGGCGGGCGAAGAAGCATCTTGAGCGGAGTTCGGTGAAGTTCAGCCCCGGTCTCAACGAGGACCTGGGCGCGACGATGGTCTGGGGCAGCCAGCAGACCACCCTCTTCCCGGGCGCCAAGGTCGATGGCGTCTTCGGCATGTGGTACGGCAAGGGCCCGGGCGTGGACCGCTGCGGCGACGTCTTCAAGCACGCCAATGCGGCGGGCACCGGGCGCCACGGCGGCGTGCTGGCTTTGGCGGCAGATGACCATGCGTGTCGCAGTTCGACCCTGCCGCACGGCTCGGAGCACGAATTCGTCAGCGCGATGATGCCGGTGCTGAACCCGGCTGGCGTGCAGGACATCCTCGAAATGGGCCTGCTCGGCTTTGCGATGAGCCGCTTCACCGGCCGCTGGGTCGGCTTCAAGACCATCGCCGAGACGGTGGAATCCTCGGCTTCGGTGGACGTCAATCCGCTGGCGCTGCCGATCATCCTGCCGGGTGACGACGACTTCGACATGCCCGAAGGCGGCCTCAACATCCGCTGGCCGGACCCGCCGCTGGAGCAGGAGATGCGCCTGCACCGGTACGCGGTGAAGGCGGCGCAGGCCTTCGCGCGGGCCAACCGCATCGACCGGATGGTGGTGGATTGCCCGGACGCGCGGCTCGGCATCGTCACCACCGGCAAGAGCTACCTGGACGTGCTGCAGGCGCTGGAATACCTGGGCCTCGATGAGGCCGCCTGCCGCGACATCGGCATCCGCGTCTACAAGGTCGGCATGACCTGGCCGCTGGAGCCGGTCGGCATCCGCGCCTTCGCACGCGGTCTGCAGGACATCCTGGTCGTCGAGGAAAAGCACAGCTTCATCGAGAGCCAGATGAAGGAGCTGTTCTACAACTTCGAAGGCGACCGCCCGTCGATCGTCGGCAAGTACAACGAGGATGGCGAGTGGATCCTGCCGTCCACCGGCGAGCTCACCCCGGCGCGCATCGCCGGCGTCATCGCCAAGCGCATCCAGCGCTTCCACGACAGCGAACGCATCCGCGACGTGCTGGCGTGGATGGAAACCAAGGAAGGCGAGCTGGCGCTGCCGCGGGCCAATTTTCCGCGCGTGCCGCATTACTGCTCGGGCTGCCCGCACAACACCTCGACGGTGGTGCCGGAAGGCTCGCGGGCGCTGGCCGGCATCGGCTGCCACTACATGGTGACGTGGATGAACCGCGACACCGACACCTTCACCCACATGGGCGGCGAAGGCGTGACCTGGGCGGGCCAGGCGGCCTTCACCGAGACGCCGCACGTGTTCCAGAACCTGGGCGACGGCACCTATTTCCACAGCGGCTCGCTGGCGATCCGCCAGTCGGGTCGCGGCCGGCGTCAACATCACCTACAAGATCCTCTACAACGACGCGGTGGCGATGACCGGCGGCCAGCCGGTGGACGGCACGCTGACCGTGCCGCAGATCGCGCACCAGGTGTTGAGCGAGGGCGTGCACACCATCGTGCTGCTGTCCGACGACATCACCAAGTGGACGCGCCAGCGCTACCTCTTCCCCAAGGAAGTGGAGTTCCACGACCGCCGCGATCTTGACGAGGTGCAGAAGAAGCTGCGCACGGTGAAGGGCGTCAGCGTGCTGATCTACGACCAGACCTGCGCCACCGAGAAGCGCCGACGCCGCAAGCGCGGGAAGATGGAAGACCCGCAGAAGCGCGTGCTGATCAATTCGCTGGTCTGCGAAGGCTGCGGCGACTGCGGCAAGAAGTCGTTCTGCGTCAGCGTGCTGCCGAAGGACACCGAGTTCGGGCGCAAGCGCGAGATCGACCAGTCCAACTGCAACAAGGACTACAGCTGCGTCGAGGGCTTCTGCCCGAGCTTCGTGACCGTGCACGGCGGCAAGCCGCGCAAGGGCAAGAAGGCCAACGCGGCCGACCGCCTGTCGCAGCTGCCGGCGCCGGCCATCCGCACCGATCTCTCGCAGCCGTGGAACATCCTGATCACAGGCGTCGGCGGCACCGGCGTGGTGACCATCGGCGCGCTGCTCGGCATGGCCGGTCATCTGGAAGGCCGCGGCTCGACCGTGCTCGACCAGACCGGCCTGGCGCAGAAGGGCGGCGCGGTGACCACCCACATCCGCATCGCCAGGACGCCCGACGACATCCACGCGGTGCGCATCGCCGCCGGCGAAGCCGACCTGGTGCTCGGCTGCGACATGGTGGTGGTCAACGACTACTGGGCGCTGTCCAAGATCCGCGCCGGCCGCACCCAGGTGGTGCTCAACACCTACGAGGCGATGCCCGGCACCTTCACCACCCGCCCGGACATGCAGTTCCCGGCCGCCGACATCGTGGCCGCGGTGCGCACCGCGCTGGAAGGCGGCGACCCGCTGCAGGTGGATGCGACCCAGCTCGCCACCGCGCTGATGGGCGATGCGATCGCCGCCAACCTCTTCATGCTCGGCTACGCCTGGCAGCAGGGCCTGGTGCCGCTGTCGTTCGAGGCGCTGATGCGCGCGGTGGAGTTAAACGGCGCCGCCATCGACATGAACAAGACCGCGTTCGCCTGGGGTCGCCTCGCGGCGATCGACCTGCCGGCGGTGATCGAGGCCGCCGGCATCGTCCGCAACGCGCCGACTGCCGCCGAGAAGCGCCCGCACGAACTGCCGCTGCTGGCGCCGACCGCCAACGAAGGCCACGAGTCCGGCCTGTCGCCGCAGGGCGCGATGTTCGAGGAAGACGAACTCCGCCACGTGCCCGCGCACGGCGGCGATGTCGCCTACCTGCCTTTGGACGATGCGCGGCTGTCGCGTTCGCTCGACGAACTGGTCGCGCGTCGCGTCGGTTTCCTCACCGACTATCAGGATGCGGCTTACGCGAAGCGCTACGCCGGCTTCGTGGCCCGCGTGCGCGAGGCCGAGGAGCGCCGCGTGCCGGGCTCCACCGACCTGTCCGAAGCGGTCTCGCGCTACTTCTTCAAGCTCATGGCCTACAAGGACGAGTACGAAGTCGCACGCCTCTATTCCGCGCCGGAGTTCCGCCGCCAGCTGGAGCAGCAGTTCGAAGGCGATTACACGCTGCGCTTCCACCTTGCGCCGCCGCTGCTGGCGAAGAAGAACGCCAAGGGCGAGCTGGTCAAGCGCGAATACGGCCCGTGGATGCTGCGTGCGTTCGGCGTGCTGGCGAAGTTCAAGGGCCTGCGTGGCGGCACCTTCGACGTGTTCGGCCGCACCGCCGAGCGGCGCATGGAGCGCCAGCTGATCGCCGACTACGAACGCACCATCGGCGGCCTGCTCGACACCCTCGACGGCGACAACGTGGCGCTGGCGGCGGAGATCGCTTCGGTGCCGGAGCACATCCGCGGCTTCGGTCACGTCAAGGAAGCGCACTTCGAGAAAGCCAAGGCGCGCGAGGCGGAACTGCTCAAGGAATGGGCCAACCCGCTGCGGCTGGTGGTGCAGGCGGCCTGAGCCGCCGCGCCGTCAAGGAGAACGCCCGGCGATGCCAGGCGTTTCTTGTTTCAGTCGCGGATCACGACCTTCCGCCTCACTCTTCCTCTTCCTCTTCTTCGGCGGGCGCGCCGTGGCCACGTTCCTCGTGGGCGCGGCGTTCGCGTTCGGCATCGGCGCCGAGGCGTTCGTTGTCGCGGTTGATGGCGGGATCGTTGGCGCGCTGGGCCTCGGCGCGGTTGCGCTGGATCTGATTCGGCATGGCGATGCTCCTTCGGGGGGAGGTTCGATGCTGCGACGCCGTGCGTTCACCGGGCGTCGCGAAACGCTGAACCGGAGCCGCATCGCGCAACGAAAAACGCCCCGCTGTGCGGGGCGTCGAAGCCGGATCGATGCGGATGCTTCAGGGCACCGCGGTCGCCACCACCGGCAGGCTGCCGCCGCGCACCGCGCGGGCCGAGGCGACGATCTGGCGCGCCGTCCTGCCGCGGCAACCGAAGTGGCGCGAACGCTCCAGCCAGGCCGCGTCCTCGGCATAGGAGAACACCAGCTGGCTGCCCTTGAGGTTGTCGATGACCTGGCGCGCGATGCCCTCGCGCAGTGCCGGACAGCCCTGGCTGCGGCCGAGCCGGCCTTGGCGCGGGATCAGGTCCGGATTGGCGTACCAGGCGCCGTGCATGACGATCGCCCGCTGCCGCGCGTTGTCGTTGAAGCCCGGGTCCAGCCCGTCCATGCGCAACGAGTAGCCGTTGCCGCCGATATAGGTCTCGGCCGTGCGGAACAGGCCCAGGCTGGTAGCGTAGCTGCCCTCCACGTTGGAGAAGCGGGTCGCGTAGTTGTTGCCGCTGCCCTGCCCGTGCGCCACGTACTCGTTGAACAGCAGGCGGTCGTTGGCCAGGTCGAAGACCCACATCCGCTTGTCGGTGGACGGGCGCGAATAGTCGATGACGGCCAGCCGGGTGTCCGCGCTGACTTCGCCCGAGGCGACCGCGCAGGACCGGGCCTCGACCGCCAGCGCCAGCACGCCGGGGTCGGCGGACGGCGCCAGCTGCTGCAGGCGGGCCAGCAAGGCCTGGTCCGGGTCGGCCTGCACCACGGGCGCGGCGACCGGCTTCGGCAGGGCGGCGGTTTCACGGTGCGGGGTCGTCGAGCAGCTCACCAAGGTGGAGGCGGTCAGCGCGATGAAGACGGCGTGAAGTCTTTTCATCCGCCGGACAATACACGCACAAGTCCTTGATTTGTATTAATACGTCGTTAGCCGGCGACGGGATTCCGATTCCGCGCATTCAGGACTGAATGGTTCATTTGGATGAATCGGCGTCGGATTTATCCGGTTTCCGACCGCCTCAGCCCATTCAGGGCTTGGGCGGCGGCGGCGGAATCCGCTTGGCCGGGTCGGTGACCGGCGCCGAGTACGGCTGGTACCCACGATCGGTGGGATTGGACGAAACCGGCGGCGCTTCGGGCTGGGCGGCGGGGTCCGGGGTGGTCGGAGCCGCCGGCATGGCGGCAGTCGCCGTCGCGAGCGCCGGAGCCGCCTCGCCCACCCGCACCGTGCCGTCGCCGAGGATGGTGACGGTCTGCCGCGGCGGTTCGACCGGCGGCGGAGGCGGCGGCGCGTCCGGGAAGATGTAGGCGCCGGTCGCCGCATCCACCGGCGCGTCGTTGCCGGGGTGGACGACCTCGGGATATTCGTTCTCGTCGGCCACGATCACCCGCGTGCCGAGATCGGTGACGGCGTACAGCGACTCGGCCAGCTTGCGCGGCAGGCGGATGCAGCCATGCGAGGCCGGATAGCCCGGCACGTGGCCGGCGTGCAGCGCGATGCCGTCCCAGGTCAGGCGCTGCATGAAGGGCATCGGCGCGTCGTCGTACAGGTTGGAGCGGTGCATCACCTTCTTCTGCAGGATCTCGAAGTGGCCGGACGGGGTCTCGCGGCCCTCGCTGCCGGTGCTGACCGTGCTCAGGCCGATGCGTTTGCCGCCGCGATAGATATGCGCACGCTGCTCGGGCAGGCTGACGATCACCACCACGGCGCCTTCGGCCGAACGTTCCGGCTGCCAGACATAGCTGCCGGGCCGCGCGACGGCGGCTTCCATCGTCACCGGCTTCTTCGGCTTCGCCGCCTGCTTCGGCGCCGCCCACGCGCAGGGCGCGGCCATGGCGAGGCCGAGCAGCAGCCCGAAGGTGTAACGAAGCGTCTTCTCCCCATCCATGGGCAAATCCTTGAACGCCGCCGGTGATGGCGCGGTGAGTTATTTCCGGGCGCTGAAGATCGGCGTCAGGTAGTCGGGCGTGCCGGGGATGCGCTCCAGCACCGGGTAGCGCAGGCCGTCGTGGTAGTCGAGTTCGACCGTGCGATAGCGGTTGAAGTCCTTCACCAGCAGGCGGATCGGCGCCTGGCCGCCCTTGGCCGCCTTGACCGCATCCACCAGCACGTCGCTCTTGTATTCGGCGTCGTTGACCGCGACCACGGTCATGCCGGTGCCGATGCCGGCGTTGAACGCCGGGCTGTCCCAGCGGGTGTCGTTGACCTTGCCGTCCTTGCCCAGCGACAGGCCGAGCGAATAGGTGAAGTCGCCCTCGACGCGCTTGTCGGCCTTGGCGGCGGCGTTGGCTTCGTCCTTGTAGACGAGGCGCCAGCCGGTGGTTTCGATGCTCCCGGCGAACGGCACGCGGCCCTCGATGCGGTCGGACAGGTACGCCGCCCAGTCATGCGGATGCACGGCGTTGAGCGCGGCGACCACGTCGTCGAAGGTGTAGGGCGCGGGCGTTTCCCACTGGCCGTCATTGATGCCGAAGAAGGTCCGCGCGAAGTCGTCCAGCGACTTCTTCCCACCGGTCTCCTTGCGGATCAGCGCGTCGGCGCCGAGCCAGATCAGCTGGCCGGCGGAGTAGTAGTCCTCCGACAGCTGGTAGTTGCGGTAGGGCTTGGGCCGGCGCGCGGTGATGATCGGGTCGTTGGTGGTGTCCAGCACGTTGCGCCAGGCCAGGCCCGGGCGGTTGTCCTGGTAGGTGGCGACGACCATCGCCAGGGTGTCGCGCGAACGTTCCATCGGGCGCAGGCCGGAGCGCGCGGCCAGCACGTTGCCCCAGTACTGGGTCTGGCCTTCGTACACCCACAACAGCGAATCCTGCAGCGGCGTATTGAGGTTGGGCACGGCCTGGTCGGCCGGGCGGCGGTACTTGCCGTTCCAGCTGTGGGTCATCTCGTGCGGCAGCAGGTCGTCGCTGCCGTCCTTCGCGTTCCAGTCCCTGAAGTAGCCGAGCTCCTGCCCGTTCTCGCTGGAGCGCTGGTGCTCCAGCCCGTTGCCGGCCATCTGCTCCGACAGCGACAGCAGGAAGTCGTAGTGGTCGTAGTGCTCGCTGCCGAACAGCCTGAGCGCCTGCACCACCAGCGCCTTGTGCTGGGCGATATGGGCGTCCTTGGTCTCCAGGTATTTCGGGTCGTCCGCCACCACATTGAGCCGCACCGGGCGCTTGCCGGCAGGCGTCAGGTCGATCTGCCTGAAGTAGCGGCCGGCGTACACCGGCGAATCGGCCAGGATGTCGGCCGACACCGGCTGGTAGCGGACGGTGTTGTCGGCGCCCTTCGCGGCCACGTCGAGCGCGGTGCCGGCCTGCCAGCCCGCCGGGTACTTCACGCTCGGGTTGAAGGTGATGCGCGAGGCGGCGTGGCCGGCCGGGTACAGCATCACCGCGTTCCACTGCAGGTTGAGCATGGAAGGCGTCATCACCACCCGGCCCTGCGCGGAATCGGTCGGCGTCAGGTACTGGTAGTCGGCGGTGATGCTGGATACGCCGTCAGGAATGTCGAGGTGGAAGGCGTAGACATCGGCCGGGTCGCGCTTCCACGCCAGCGCGCGGCCGTTCGCCTTGAAGCCCAGGCCCGCCAGCTTGTCGATGGGCCCGCGCGGGGCGTGGTTGCCGGGCAGCCATTGCGGATACAGCAGGGTCAGCTTGCCGGGCGCGACCGGGATGGTCTGCTTGATGCGCATGATCCGCTGCGCGAGGTTGGTCGCATCCACCTCTACCGTGATCGCGCCGGGCGCGTAGGGCACGTCGCGCGGCTCAGGCACCTGCGCCTGCAACGCGCCGCTGATGGCGAGCGCCAGGACGGCGATGGCGGGGCGCAGGCGTGGCTTCATGGCGGTCTCCGGGTCAATCGCCCCATCCTACGGAGCCGGGGCGGCGTGGCCCCTGCCGAAAGGCATGGTCGATGCCGGCTGCGTCACGCATCGCGGGCGGGCGGGCCCGCGTCAGAGCGTGGAAACCACTTCGCCACTCATTTCATTGAGCAGGGCGTCGGCGGCCTGGCGCTGGTCGGCGTCGAAGGCGTGGACGACGACGGCGCTGCGGCCCTCGCCCATCGCCTCGTACACCTTCTGGATGTAGACGTCGTGGTCGGGCCGCAGGGTAACCAGGCCGCCGAGCATCAACCCGGCCACCGCGCCGAAGGCGGCCAGCACCGCGAGCGCGACCATCCCGTTGTTGACGATGAAGGGAATGCCGAGCGTCTTCAGCACGAACCAGGCGATGACGCCCACCCCCAGCCCGGCGATGCCGAGCTTGAGATGCGCCTGCAGCAGGGTGCGGAAGATGCCGTGGCTCTCGGGTTCCAGCTTGCGGCCGGGGCGGCGGTCGCGCGGGGTGACGACCTGCACCTGGGCGTCGGAGAGCGACAGCGTCTGGCGGACGCGGGCCGCGGCGTCGCGCGCGGCGGCCTCGTCGGGGAAGATCGCGGCCACCTTGCTGCCGGCGAATTCACCGATGACGCCATCCGGGGTGTCGTTGGGGGTATCGGACATGGCGGGATTCCTCGGGGGAAAGGAGGCCCCACCTTGGCCGAGCCGGGTTGCAGCGGCCGTGAAAGGCGGCCGTGGCTTCATCGCCATGGCCCGCGTTTACCTCACGGCCACGTCGACTCGCCGACACTCCGGGCTCCCCCACGGAAAGGACTTCCCATGCGCCCCATCACCCTGATCCTGCCGCTCGCCGCCAGCCTGGCCGTTTCCGCCTGCGCCGCCACCCCGCCGGTCGCCGGCGAGCCCACCGGCCGTTGCGATGTCGCCGCCGCTAAGGCCTTCATCGGCCAGAACGCCAGCCCCGCGGTGGTCGAGCAGGCGCGCAAGGCCGCCGGTGCCGAAGTCGTGCGCACGCTCGACAAGGACAGCGTCATCACCATGGAATACCGCGAAGGCCGGCTGAACCTGATCACCGACGGCGGCCGCATCATCAACGCCACCTGCAGCTGAGCCGGCACGGATTGACCGGGGTCAAGGTGGGCCCGGGCGCTCTCCGGCAACCTCCTTCCCCATGACCCCGACCGTGCCCATCGACGCCGACCTGCTGCGCCGCTACGACCGGCCCGGCCCGCGCTACACGTCCTATCCCACCGCGCCGCAGTTCGCCGCGGACTTTGGCGAGGCGGCGCTGCGCGAGACCATCGCCGCCAGCAACGGCGACCCGATCCCGCGCCGGCTCTCGCTGTACGTGCACGTGCCGTACTGCATGAGTCCGTGCTTCTACTGCGGCTGCAACCGCATCATCACCCGCGACAAGTCGCGCAGCGCGCCCTACATCGAGCGGCTCAAGCGCGAGATCGGCGCCGTCGCGCCGCTGTTCGACCGCGACCGCGAGGTGATCCAGCTGCACTTCGGCGGCGGCACGCCCAACTTCTTCAGCCCGGTGGAGCTGCGCGACATCGTCGACGAGATGCGCCGGCAGTTCCGCTTCTCCGACGCGCCCGACCGCGACATCTCCATCGAGCTCGACCCGCGCTTCGTCAACCCGGACGACATCGGCGAACTGGCGGCGATCGGCTTCAACCGCGCCAGTCTGGGCGTGCAGGACTTCGACCCTGCCGTGCAGGAGGCGGTCAACCGCATCCAGAGCGTCGAGGAAACTCGCGCGGTGGTCGATGCCTGCCGCACGCACGGCTTCCACTCGGTCAACATCGACCTGATCTACGGCCTGCCGAAGCAGACGCTGGAAGGTTTCGGCCGGACGCTCGACACCGTGCTCGACATCCGCCCGGACCGGCTCGCGGTCTACAGCTACGCGCACCTGCCGGAGCTGTTCAAGCCGCAGCGCCAGCTCAACGCCTACGACCTGCCTTCGGCGGAGACCAAGATCGCGCTGCTGCAGCTGGCCATCGCCAAGCTGTCGGCGGCCGGCTACGTCTACATCGGCATGGACCACTTCGCCCTGCCCGACGACGAACTCGCGCTGGCGCAGTCGCGCGGCGGCCTGCATCGCAACTTCATGGGCTACACCACGCATGCCGACAGCGACCTGATCGGCCTGGGCGTGTCGTCGATCAGCCACGTCGGCGAGACCTTCAGCCAGAACCCGCGCACGCTGCCGGAGTGGGAGATCGCGATCGACGAGGGCCGCCTGCCGGTCTGGCGCGGCATCGCCATGACCGACGACGACGTGCTGCGCGGCGAGGTGATCCAGCAGCTGATGTGCCAGGGCGTGATCGACAAGTCGCGCTACGAGCGCCGCTACGAGATCGATTTCGATGCCTATTTCGCCGATGCGCTGGAGCGCCTCGCGCCGCTGCAGGACGATGGTCTGGTGACGGTGAGGCCGGGCGTGATCCAGGTCACTTCGCGCGGACGCTACCTGCTGCGTATCATTGCGATGTGTTTCGATGCCTATCTCGCCGCCGCGCCCGCCCAGCCCCGCTTCTCGAAGGCGATCTGAGCCGACGCCGCCGGAAGCCGGCCGCATGACCCGCGCATTGAAGACGCCCCGCGCCAACGCGGGCATGGCCGATGACGGCGACGCGCTGCATTTCTGCAGCACCTGCGCGTTCTCCAGCGCCTGCCTGTCGCAGGGCTACGGCAAGTCGGACCTGCAGGACCTGCACGTGCTGGTCGAGCACATCGGCCCGTTCCCCGAAGGCACCCTGCTGTTCCGCGAGGGCGACCCGTTCAACGCCATCGCCGCGGTGCGCGCCGGCATGGTCAAGACCTATGTCATCGACACCCACGGCCGCGAGAAGGTGCTCGGCTTCTACCTGCCGGGCGAGGTGATCGGCCTCAACGCGATCCACGGCGAGCGTTATCCCTGCAACGCGGTCGCGCTCAACACCGTGATGCTGTGCAACTTCTCCTTCCCCAAGATGGCGATGCTGGCCACCCGCATGCCCGGCCTGCAGGCGCAGCTGTTCCGCCTGCTGTCGGCGGACATCGGCAAGGCCAACCTGCTGGCCGGCGACTTCAGCGCCGACGAGCGCATGGCCGCCTTCCTGGTCTCGCTGTCGCGCCGCTATGCCCAGCGCGGCTATTCGGCCCAGCGCTTCCAGCTGGCGATGGCCCGCACCGACATCGCCAACTACCTGGGCCTGGCGCCGGAAACGGTCAGCCGGGTGCTGCGCCGCCTGCAGGCCGATGGCGCCTTGAACGTGGACCGCCGCGAGTTCGAGATCCTCGACATGCCGCGCCTGCAGGACATGGCCCGCGACGTGCTGCGCGAGTGAGCCGGCCGGCAGGGCGGCGTGCTTGACCTGAGTCAGCGACACTCCCGCCCCCCGCGACGACGATGGCGGCACCCAAAGGAGGGTTCACCATCATGTCCACCACCAAGAAACTCTGGCTGGGGCTCGCATCGCTGCTGATCGCGAGCTTCGCCGTGATGCTGTGGCTGGGCGCGGACCTGCACCAGACCGCGCCTCCCATTCCCAAACGCGTCGTGGCCGCCAACGGCCAGGTGCTCTACACCCAGGCCGACATCGACAAGGGTCGCCAGGTCTGGCAGACCACCGGCGGCCAGCAGCTCGGTTCGATCTGGGGCCATGGCGCCCTGATCGCCCCCGACTGGTCGGCCGACTGGCTGCACCGCGAAGCGATGGCCCTGGCCGAACTTGACGCCCGCGCCGAGACCGCCGAACCCTACGCCTCGCTGGACGAAGCCGGCCAGGCGCGCATCAAAGCGCGCATCAAGCCGGAAATGCGCACCAACACCTACGACCCGGCCACCGGTGACATCACGGTGAGCAATGCGCGCGCCGAGGCGATCTCGCAGGTGGCGCAGCACTACATGAGCCTGTTCTCGAACGACCCGGCCACCGCCGAGCTGCGCGAGACCTACGCCATGAAGAACAACACGGTGCCGGACGCGGAACACCGCCGCGCGCTGACCGCGTTCTTCTTCTGGACCTCATGGGCGGCCAGCACCAACCGGTCGGTGGAGGACCCGCGCACCTACACCAACAACTGGCCGTACGAGCCGATGATCGGCAACCAGCCGACCGCCGGCACGTTCATGTGGTCGATGTTCTCGATCCTCTTCATGATCGGCGGCATCGCGCTGCTGGCCTGGCACTACGCCGCCTACCACGGCAAGGAAGCGCCGGTCACGCCGCCGGCGCAGGACCCGCTGAAGGGCCTGGTGATCACGCCGTCGATGAAGGCGACCGCCAAGTACTTCTGGGTCGTCATCGCGCTGTTCCTCTGCCAGATCCTGCTGGGCGCGACCACCGCGCACTACCAGGTGGAAGGCCAGGAAGCCTACGGCCTGCAGATCGCCGAATTCCTGCCCTACGCCCTGACCCGCAGCTGGCACACGCAGCTGGCGGTGCTGTGGATCGCCACCGCGTGGCTGGCCACCGGCCTCTACATCGGCCCGGCGATTTCCGGCCATGAGCCGAAGTTCCAGCGCCTCGGCGTCAACTTCCTGTTCGTCTGCCTGCTGATCATCGTGGTCGGCGCGTTCGCCGGCCAGTGGTTCGCGGTCATGCAGAAGATGGGCCTGGAGTACAACTTCTGGTTCGGCCACCAGGGCTGGGAATACGTCGACATCGGCCGCTTCTGGCAGGCCTTCCTGTTCGTCGGCCTGATGCTGTGGCTGACCCTGGTCGGCCGCGCGCTGTGGCCGGCACTCAAGCGTCGCGACGAGATGTCGTCCATCGTCGGCCTGCTGTTCCTGTCCACCATCGCGATCGGCCTGTTCTACGGCGCCGGCCTGATGTGGGGCGAGCACACGCACATCTCGATGGTCGAGTACTGGCGCTGGTGGGTCGTCCACCTGTGGGTGGAAGGCTTCTTCGAAGTGTTCGCCGTGGCCGTCATCAGCTTCCTGTTCGTGAAGCTGGGCCTGCTGCGCGGCAAGTCGGCGACCATCAACGTGCTGTTCGCCACCATCGTCTACATGGCGGGCGGCGTGCTGGGCATGTTCCACCACCTGTACTTCGCCGGCACCACCACGGCGGCGGTCGCGCTCGGCGCCAGCTTCTCGGCGCTCGAAGTGGTCCCGCTGGCGCTCATCGGCCTTGAAGCCTACGAGACCTGGAGCCACAGCCGCGCGGTGCCGTGGATGGCCCGCTACCGCTGGCCGATCATGTTCTTCCTGGCGGTGAGCTTCTGGAACCTGATCGGTGCCGGCCTGTTCGGCTTCCTGATCAACACCCCGATCGCGCTGTACTACATGCAGGGTCTCAACCTGACCGCGCTGCATGGCCACACCGCGCTGTTCGGCGTGTACGGCATGCTCGGCATCGGCCTGATGCTGTTCTGCCTGCGCGGCCTCAAGCCGAATGCGCTGTGGCACCCCGGCCTGCTCAAGTCGGCCTTCTGGTGCTTCAACATCGGCCTGCTGCTGATGGCGCTGATCACCCTGCTGCCGCTGGGCACGCTGCAGCTGCAGGCGGTGCTCGAACACGGCTACTGGTACGCCCGTTCCGCCGAGTTCATGGGCAAGCCGATCATCGACGTGCTGGTGTGGATGCGCATGCCGGGCGACCTGATCTTCAGCGTCGGCGCCGCGTTGCTGGCGTGGTTCGTCACCCGCCACTGGATCATGCCGAAGGCCGATCCGGCGCTGGACCAGACCACCCGCGAGGATGTCCGCCAGGCCATCAAGCAGGACGCGGTCTGAGCAGCTGACGTGCATCAAGTCCCCCGTGTCCGCACCGGCGGATAATGGAGGCCGGGACGCAGTGTCCCGGCCTCTTTTTTTGTCGATGCGGCTTCGGGTTTTCCATCGTGCTGTCCTGATGCTGGCGATGCTGGCGGCGATGCTGCTGGCGCTGCTGCCGACGCTCGGCCGGCTGGCGCAGGCCTCGACCGCCCCGCAGCCGACATCCATCACCCAACAGGCGCTCACCGCGCTGTGCACGATGGAAGGCCTGAAGCAGGTTGCGTTGCCGGTGCTCGCGGCGGCATCCACGCACGCGCACCTGCAACACGACGCCCCCGCACCGATGCCGCATCACCCGCAGGGCGATGCCGGCCAGGACTGCGATTACTGCCCGCTGCTGGCATCACTGGTCGCGCTGGCCGCGATCGCGCTCGGGCTGTGGCCGCACCCGGCCTCTTCACTTTCGTTGACTGCGCGCGCGCCGATCCGCGTCGCGCATCGCCACCCTTCCGGACTGGTTTCACGCGGGCCACCCGCCCGCGCCTGAGTTGAACCCCGCGCAGGCCACCGACGGCCGCGCCTTCCCCCTTTCCGGAGATTTTCCATGCAACGCATGTCCCATGCGGCCCGTCGCGTGCCGCTGTTCCTCGCCATTGCCTGCGCGCTGGCGCTGCCCGCGCACGCCCAGATCACCACATCCACCTCGCCCCGCCAGCTCGACCACGTGGTGGTCACCGGCCTGGCGCCGAGCGGCCCGCTCACCTTCGACACCGACCCGAAGAAGCCGCGCCAGCCGGTGCCCGCCAGCGACGGCGCCGACTACCTCAAGACCATTCCCGGCTTCGGCGCGCTGCGCAACGGCGGCACCAACGGCGACCCGGTGCTGCGCGGCATGCAGGGTTCGCGGCTCAACCTGCTGTCCAACGACGGCGTGATGCACGGCGGCTGCCCGGGCCGCATGGACAACGCCATGTCCTACGTCGCGCCCGAAACCTACGACCATCTTGAAGTCACCAAGGGCCCGCAGACCGTGCTGTGGGGGCCGGGTGCGTCCGCCGGCACCGTGCGCTTCGTGCGCAACGCGCCGGCCTTCACCGCCAACACGTTCGAAGGCAGCGCCAGCGTCACCGCCGGCAGCTTCGGGCGCCGCGACGGGGTGTTCGATGCGAGCTTCGGCACGCCGCAGGTCTATGGCCGCGTGTCCGGCAACCGGTCGCGCGCCGATGACTACCGCGATGGCGCCGGCCGCGTCGTGCCCTCGGCCTGGGACAAGTGGAGCGCCGATGCCGCCGTCGGCTGGACGCCGGACGCCGACACCGTGGTCGAACTCGGCGTCGGCCACGGCGATGGCGAAGCGCGCTACGCCGGGCGCGGCATGGACGGCAGCCGCTTCGAGCGCCGCAGCACGTCGCTGCGCGTCGAGCGGAAGTTCGAAGACGGTGTGCTGCGCGGCATCGATGCCCGCCTCTACCGCAACATCGCCAACCACGTGATGGACAACTACACGCTGCGCGAGCCCAACCCGGCCAGCATGATGCCGATGCCGATGGCCTCGAACGTGGCGCGCGACACCGCGGGCGGCCGCGTCGCCCTCAGCTTCGAGACGACGAAGTTCGAGTGGACCCTCGGCGCCGACACGCAACGCAGCACGCATCGCCAGCGCGGCGCGATGGGCCGTGGCGCCTTCGTCAACCAGCCCTGGCTGGAGGATGCGGCGATGCGCAATACCGGCGTGTTCGGCGAGCTCATCACCCACCTCGATGGGAAACAGCGGCTGGTCGCCGGCGCACGCTTCGATCGCGGCGAGGCCACCGACCAGCGCGTGCGCACCGGCAGCGGGATGATGGCCAGGCCCAACCCGACCTTCGGCGCGACGCGGCGCGAAAGCCTGCCCAGCGGCTTCATCCGCTACGAATACGCCGATCCGGCGACCGGTCTGAGCGCGTTCGCCGGCGTGGGCCACGCCGAGCGCATGCCCGATTTCTGGGAGATGTTCACCTCGGCGCAGGGCCCGATGGGCAGCCTCAACGCGTTCTCGGCCATCGCGCCGGAAAAGACCACCCAGCTCGATGCCGGCCTGCAGTGGCGCGGCAAGCGCACGCGCGCATGGACCACGGTGTACGCCGGGCGCGTCCACGACTACATCCTCTACACCTATGCCAGCGGCATGGGCGGGATGGGCACGCTGCGCGAGCAGAACATCGACGCCGACATCCGTGGTGGCGAACTGGGCGCGGGCTTCACCGCCAGCCCGCGCTGGACGCTGGGCGCGACGCTCAGCCAGGCCTGGGGCAGCAACCGCACGCAGCACCGCTGGCTGCCGCAGATGACCCCCGCCGAAGCGCGCCTGACCGCCGACTGGAAGGGTGAGCGCGCCAGCTTCGGCGTGCTGATGCGCGGGGTGGAGCGGCAGGCGCGGGTCGCGCCGGGCCAGGGCAACGTGGTCGGCCGTGACCTGGGCGAAAGCGCCGGCTTCGGCACGCTGTCGGTCAACGGCGGCTGGCGGCTGGGCGAGCGGATGACGCTGGCCGCCGGCATCGACAACCTGTTCGACCGCGACTACGCCGAGCACCTCAACCTGGGCGGCAGCGCGGACTTCGGCTATCCGGCCGATCCGGTGCGCATCCACGAGCCGGGCCGCAACCTGTGGGCCAAGCTGAGCATGACCTTCTGACCTGCGTAGCTTGATGGATGAAGGGGGATGCCGCCCCGGCGGCGGCATCCTGCCCGCGCTGACCTCGGTCAAGGCGGCCCTGCCGGGCTTGGCCGATGCTGCATCGATGGACACGTCCCCGACTCCGCCGCTCTCGCCCAGCCTGCTGGCGCGCGCGCCCCATCGCCTGCTGTTCTTCGTCGGCGCGGTCAACGTGCTGCTGGCCATGTTGTGGTGGGCCTGCTGGCTGATCGATGCGCGCTGGAACCTGGGCCACCTGCCGGCGTCCAGCATCGCGCCGGGCTGGGTGCATGCCATCGTCATGCAGTACCAGCTGCTGCCGCCTTTCATGTTCGGCTTCCTGCTGACCACCTTTCCCAAGTGGACCGGCCAGCCGGACCTCAAGCGCTGGCATTACCTGCCGGTCGGCATCGGCCTGCTCGGCGGGCAGGTGGCGGTGATCGCCGGGATGCTGCTGGGGCTGGATGCCTGGGTGCAGATGGGCCTGTTCATGGCGACCGCCGGCTGGGGCTACGGCATCGTGCAACTGCTGCGCGTGCTGCTGGCCGAACGCCGCGCCGGCAAGGGCCCGACCTGGCATGCATGGTCGTGCTTCGCGGCGCTGGCGCTGGGCTTCATCGGCCTGCTCTGCGTGCTCGCCTTCCTGCACAGCGGCAACGCGCTGTGGATGTTCGCGGCGATCAAGATCGGCACCTTCGGCCTGCTGCTGCCGGTGTACTTCACGGTCGCGCATCGCATGTTCCCGTTCTTTGCCGGCAACGTGGTCGCGGGCTACAGGCCGTGGCGCCCGTTCTGGGTGCTGGGCGCGATGTGGCCGCTGCTGCTCGCGCACCTGGTGCTGGAACTCTTCCACGCCTATCCGCTGCTGTGGCTGGTGGACATGCCGCTGCTCGCGCTGACCGGGTTCGTGCTCTACCGCTGGTGGCCGCGGGGCAACGCGCCGGGCCTGCTGTGGGTGCTGTTCATCGGCTTCGCGTGGCTGCCGCTGGCGTTCACGCTGTATTCGATGCAGAGCCTGCTGTACGCCGCGACCGGCGAGTTCATGTTCGGCCGCGGACCGGCGCATGCGCTGTTCATCGGCTTCTTCGGCTCGCTGCTGGTGGCGATGGTGACGCGGGTGACCCAGGGCCATTCCGGCCGACCGCTGGCGATGCCGAAGTCCGGCTGGTTCGCCTTCGCCGTGCTGCAGCTGGTCGCGGTGCTGCGCGTGCTCTCCGAAATGCTGCCCGACCCCGGCTTCTGGCACGCGGTCGCGGCGGTCGGCTGGCTGCTCGCGTTCCTGCCGTGGGTGCTGCGTTCGGCCGGCATCTACCTGCGCCCGCGCATCGACGGCCGCCCCGGCTGACCACGCCCGTTCGACAATGATCAGGCCGGACATGCCGGCCCCTGGAAGACTGTCCCCATGATCGAGTTCTACCCGCAGATCAAGATGCTCCACATCGCCCTGGTGCTGCTGTCCGGTGCGCTGTTCGCGCTGCGTGGCGGCGCCGCGCTGCTCGGCATGCGCTGGCCGCGCCACGTCGCCGTGCGCTACACCAGCTACACCATCGACACCTTCCTGCTGACCTCGGCGGCGATGCTCGCCACCATCCTGCCACGCGCGCTGTTCGCCAACGGCTGGCTCACGGTCAAGCTGCTGCTGGTCGTCGCCTACATCGTGCTGGGGGTGATGGCGATGCGGGCTTCGTTGTCGCGCGGCGCCCGCGTGGCGTTCTACATCGCCGCGCTCGCCGTGTTCGCCTTCATCCTCGGCATCGCGCGCCTGCACAGCCCGTGGGGCTGGCTCGCCCCCTACCTGGCTTGATCCCATGACCGGACTGCGCACCGCGGGGGGGATGCTCGATGCCTGCTTCCTCGGCCCCTACGGCGAGAACGACGCCCTGCTGGAAAAACTCGTCGTCGAGTTCCTGCGCGACCACGTTTACTGGCGCCGCAACTTCCACCCCGAAGACCCGCCGGCGATCCCCACCGACGCCGCCTTCGATCCCGGCTACCGCGCCTTCGAAGCCCGCCTGCGCCGCGAGCTGCACGCGCTCTCCGCGCAGCTCAAGAAATCGGTGCCGTTCCACAGCCCGCGCTACATCGGCCACATGGCCAGCGACCTGCTGCTGCCGGGCATCGCCGCGCAGATCCTCACCCTGCCCTACAACCCCAACAACGTCAGCGAGGACGCCGCGCCGGTCACCGTGGACATGGAGGTCGAAGTGGGCCTGCAATTGGCGCGGATGGTGGGCTATCCGCACGATCCCGATGTCGATGTCTGCGCGTTCGGCCACCTCACCTCCGGCGGCACGCTCGCCAACTACCAGGCATTGCGCATGGCGCTGGCGTTGAAGGCGTTTCCGGTCGCCCTGCGCGCCGCCGGCGTGCCGGAGATCGGCGTGCCCGACGACGATTGGGCGGCGTTCAACCTCGGGTCTGCTGCCGGTACCGAACTCGTCGCCAAGTGGAAGAAATGGCTGGCCGCCTTGCCGCCGCGCGAACACCGCGCGTGGAAGGCCAAGGTCGAAGCCGAACGCATCGAGCGCCGCGGCCTGGTCGATTTCTTCGCCACCCACGCACAACTCAAATCGCCGTGGGTGCTGGCGCCGATCACCGCGCATTACTCGTGGTCGAAGGGCATGAAGCTGCTCGGCCTGGGCCGTGCGCAACTCAAGCTGATGCCCGAGCGCGACATGCGCCTCGACATCGACGCCCTGCGCGACACCCTGGCCACCTGCGCGCGTGACCACCAGCCGGTGCTGATGGCCGTGGGCGTGTTCGGAACCACCGAATACGGCACGGTCGATCCGATCGACGGCCTGGTCGATGCACGCGATGCCGCGCTCGCCGACGGCCTGGGTTTCAGCGTGCATGTCGATGCGGCCTGGGGCGGCTACCTCGCCACCGTGTTCCGCAACGAAGACGGCAGCCTGCGCACGCGCGACGAAGTGGCCGCCGGCTTCAGCCACTTCCCGCGCCCGGAAGTGCATGCGGCGGTCGCCGCGCTCGGCCGCACCGATTCCATCACCATCGACCCGCACAAGCTCGGCTACCTGCCCTACGGCGCCGGCGCGTTCCTGTGCCGCGACCACCGCGCCATGCCGCTGCTCGCCGAATCCGCCGACTACGTCTTCCACGACCACGCGCTGCGCGGCTACCGCGCGCGCTACCGCAACCTCGGCCAGTTCATTCCCGAAGGCTCCAAGCCCGGCGCGAACGTCGCCGCGGTCTACGTCACCCACAAGGTGCTGCCGCTCGACCACGGCAACTTCGGGCAGCTGCCGGCGCAGACCGTGCAGTCGGCGGAAGCCTTCCACGCCGCCGCGCTGGCCTTCGCCGAACGCGTGCGCGAACGCGCCACCGTCATCGTGCCGTTCCCGCCCGACAGCAACCTGGTCTGCGTGGCGTTCAACCCGGCCGGCAACCGCGACATCGCCGGCGCCAACGCCTTCGCGCGCCGCCTGCACGACGAACTGCGGGTGGACCCGGGCACGCCGCTGCAGGACCGCAGCTTCTTCGGTTCGGTGACGATGCTGCGCCCGGAAGCGCTCGGCGAGGCCGGCATGCGCCGCATCCTCGACGCGCTCGGGCTGGAGGACGGCCCCGACGAGGACGGCGAACACCACCTGGTCATCCTCCGCCACACGCTGATGAACCCGTGGCTGATCGACCACCACAACGGCATCAGCTACATCGACCTGTACTTCCGCCACCTCGAACAACGCATCGCGGCGCTGCTGCCCGCGCGATGACGCGATAATGGCCGGCGATCACGCCACGGAGCCACGCCGGCCATGAACGCCACCGACGAACGCAGCTGGGTCGCCTCGGCCATCGCCGTACTGCAACGCGAGTCCGCGCGCTCGGCCGACACCCACCTGCTGCACATGGCGTTCCCGGGTTTCCCCGGCATCGACTTCTATTTCAAGGACGAGGCTGCGCACCCGACCGGCAGCCTCAAGCATCGCCTCGCGCGTTCGCTGTTCCTCTACGCGCTGTGCAACGGGCGGCTGAAACCGGGGCAGGCGGTGGTCGATGCGTCTTCGGGCAGCACCGCGATTTCCGAAGCCTGGTTCGCGCGCCTGCTGGGCCTGCCGTTCACCGCGGTGATGCCGGACTGCACCTCGCCCGGCAAGATCGCCGCGATCCGCTCGCTCGACGGCCATTACGACCTCACCCCGCCCGGCAAATGCACGCAGGAACGCGCACGCGAAATCGCCGCCGACGGCGCCTGCTTCCTCGACCAGTTCGGCCTGGCCGAACGCGCCACCGACTGGCGCGGCAACAACAACATCGCCGAATCCATCATCGGCCAGCTGGAGTGCGAGCCGCATCCGGCGCCGGCGTGGATCGTCTGCGGCGTGGGCACCGGCGGCACCTCGGCCACCCTCGGCCGCTACCTGCGCTATCGCGGTCTGCCCACCCGGCTCTGCGTGGCCGAGCCGACCGGCATGGCCTACGCGCGGGCGTGGCCCACGCATGACCGCGCGGTGCACGTGGAATGCAGCAGCCTGATCGAAGGCATCGGCCGGCAGAACGTGGAGCCGAGCTTCCAGTTCGGCGTGGTCGATGACGTGATCGAAGTGCCGGATGCCGCCTCCATCGCCGCGATGCTGCTGCTGGAGGAGCGACTCGGCTTCCGATACGGCGGCTCGTCGGGCACCAACCTGGTCGCCTGCCTGCAGCTGGCACAGCGGATGCGCGAGGAAGGCCGCAGCGGCAGCATCGTCACCCTGCTCTGCGATCGCGGCGCGCGTTATCGCGAAACGCTCTATGACGAGGCGTGGCGTGCGGCGAAGGGGGTCGATGTCGAACGCTGGCTGCCGGCGCTGCGTGACGCGCTTGATTCCGGCGAATTGCGCGCCGCCTGAGCCGCGATCCTGACGCGGCGTTCAGCTGCAGACATCGCGCTGAAGCCGATGCGGTTACGGTGGAGTCGTACACACGACGCCAAGGAGGACCGCATGCCCGTCACCATCACCAAGGCCCGCGCCGCGAAGCTGCTCAATGTCGCGGAAATGAAGTTGTACGAAGAGAGCCGCGTGCACACGCTGCGTGCGCTGTCGGCCAGCCAGATCGACCGCCGCGTCATCCGCATGCGCGACCTGCGCGACCGCGCGCGTGACCTCCTGCAGCGCCAGCGCGTGGCGATGCGCGAGCGCACCGGCAGCAAGCGCGGCGAAAGCGGCGAGGCCGTGCAGCAGCGCAGCAAGGACAAGATCGAGCTGCTGTCGGACATGTTGAAGCGCTTCGAGGGCCAGCTGAAGATCGCACGCAAGGCCGAGGCCGCCGGCCAGCCGCCGAAGAACGCGCCCAAGCGCCACGCCACCCGCAAGGCGGCGAAAACGCGCGGTACCGCGCCCGGCAAGGACTTCACCGCCGCGCGCATGCGCAGCCGCCGCAAGGACGCCGACGAAGCCGCCGACACCATGCGCGCGCGCAAGAATCCGGCGACGGACGCGTCGGCCGAGGACCTGCCGCTTGCACGCGGCAGCGCGAAGAAGAAGGTCGCGAAGAAAAAGACCGCAGCGAAAAAAGCCGCGGCCAAGAAGGCGGTCACGAAGAAAGCCTTGGCGAAAAAATCCGCGGCAAAGAAAGCACCGGCCAAGAAGACCGCTGTCGCCAAGTCCGCTGTCCCGCCCTTCGCGCCGCAGCCGCCGGCCAGCCCGCTGCCCGGCGGCGACACCGGCGGCAAACGCACCGCCAACCTGAAGGCGCTCAACGAATCCGGCGGCGGCCGGCTGCATGTCGGCTACGCCAACGTGCGCGCGCAGAACATTGCGCTGGAGCAGAAGCTGGAAGCCGGCCGCAAGACGCCGATCCAGGGCCATGTCTCATCGCGTGGCCGACGCAACCAGGGCAAGCGCGACGGCCGCGGCTGAGCCCGCGCTTCCTTCGACCCACAAAAAAGCGCCCTTCCGGGCGCTTTTTCTTCATGCCGATGTCGATGCCGATGCGGCGGCGCTCAGTCCATCCGCCCGAACACCAGCGTCGCGTTGGTGCCGCCGAAGCCGAAGCTGTTCGACATCACCGTATCGAGCTGCGCCTCGCGGGTTTCGCGCAGGATCGGGAAGCCTTCGCAGCGTTCGTCGAGCGCATCGATGTGGTGCGAGGCGGCCATGAAACCGTCGCGCATCATCAGCAGGCAGTAGATCGCCTCGTGCACGCTGGCCGCGCCCAGCGAATGGCCGCTCAGCGCCTTGGTCGACGACAGCGGCGGCACCGCGTCGCCGAACGCCTCGCGCACGGCGGCGAGTTCGGTGACATCGCCCAGCGGCGTCGAGGTGCCATGGGTGTTGAGGTAGTCGATGCGGCGGTCGAGGCCGGCCATCGACATCGTCATGCAGCGCACCGCGCCCTCGCCGCTCGGCGCGACCATGTCGGCACCGTCGCTGGTGACGCCATAGCCGAGCAGTTCGGCATGGATGCGTGCGCCGCGCGCCTTCGCGTGTACGTAGTCCTCCAGCACCAGCATGCCGCCGCCGGAACCGATGACGAAGCCGTCGCGCGCCGCGTCGTACGGCCGCGAGGCGACGGCGGGGGTCTCGTTGAAATGCGTGGACAGCGCGCCCATCGCGTCGAACTGGCAGGTCATGCCCCAGTGCAGTTCCTCGCCGCCACCGGCGAAGACGATGTCCTGCGCGCCGTGGCGGATCAGGTCCGCCGCCGCGCCGATGCAGTGCGCCGAGGTCGCGCAGGCCGCCGACAGCGAATAGCTTACGCCCTTGATCGCGAACGCGGTGGCCAGCGCCGCCGACACCGTGCTGCACATCGTGCGCGGGACCATGTACGGGCCGACCTTGCGCACGCCTTTCTCGCGCATCAGATCACCGGTGGCGATCTGCCATTCCGGCGAGCCGCCACCGGAGCCGGCGATCACGCCGACGCGCGGCTGGCTGATCGAAGCGGCATCGAGCCCCGCATCGACCATGGCCTGCTGCATGGCGACGTGCGCGTAGGCCGCGGCATCGCCCTCGAAGCGCTTCTGCTTGCGGTCGATCAGCGCGTCCAGGTCGATGTCGCAGACGCCGGCCACTTGCGAACGCAGGCCCATCTCCGCGTATTCGGGCACGAAGCGGATGCCGCTGCGGCCCGCGCGCAGGGAAGCCGACACCGCATCGGCATCATTGCCCAGCGGCGAGACGATGCCGAGGCCGGTGACCACGACGCGGCGTTGCGCGGCACTCATCAGAAATCCTCCGTGGACTGGAACAGGCCGACGCGCAGGTCCTTGGCCACGTAGATCTCGCGCCCATCGACCAGGGTGCGGCCGTCGGCGATCACCAGGCGCAGCTTGCCGCGCAGCACGCGGCGGATGTCGATCTCGTACTGCACGACTTTCGCGCTCGGCAGCACCTGGCCGGTGAACTTGACCTCGCCCACGCCCAGCGCGCGGCCACGGCCGGGTTCGCCCAGCCACGGCAGGTAGAAACCGGCGAGCTGCCACATCGCGTCCACGCCCAGGCAGCCCGGCATCACCGGGTCGCCGACGAAATGGCAGCCGAAGAACCAGAGGTCGGGGCTGATGTCGAGTTCGGCACGGATCACGCCCTTGCCGTTGGCGCCGCCGGTCTCGCTGATCTCGGTGATGCGGTCGAACATCAGCATCGGCGGCGCGGGCAGTTTCGCGTTGCCGGGGCCGAAGAGTTCGCCGCGGGCGCAGGCCAGCAGCGCTTCACGGTCGAAGGCGTGGGGTCGTGTCATCGGACCAATCGGGTTCGGGTGACCCGCGAGTGTAGGCAGTGCGGCCCGCAATGCGCGTCGGTATGGACGCGCATGCGTTCAGGCTGCCGGGTTTTCACGGCTTGGCGCTGCCCTTCCATTCCATCTGCAGCCACCATTTGCGGGCATCGCTGCCCAGGCCGTCGGCGCGGTAGTCGGCCACCTTCGCCATCAGGGTGGTGCCCTTGGCGATGGGCCAGCTGAGCGAGGCGTCCAGCTCGTTGCCGTAGCGCCCGCTGCCGGCGTCGGGCCGGTAGTCGTGCCAAGCCATCTGCAGCATCGGCTTGCCGCCATGGCGCTCGTCGGCCACCGCGGCACCCAGCGCGAGATAGCGGTCGTCGAGCCCGCGGGCCGGGGTGGTGGTGAATTTGTCGGCCCAGCCGTTGAAGGCGTGTAGCGTGGCGAGCGGCGTCTGCAGGGCGTGGCGGCCATCGCCCCCCAGGTGCTCCCAACCGGCCTTGGCCTGCCAGCGACCCATCTGCAGGCCCGGTTCCAGCAGCCAGTAATCGTGTTCGAAATGCAGCGGGTTGTTGCCGTGGTCGCGCTGACGGGCGGCTTCGGCGGTCCAGCCGAACTTCGCGCCGGCCACCGGCAGCGCGCCGGTCCAGCGCAGGCCGTGGGTGGCGCTGGAGGCGGCGGCGACATCGCGGTCCTCATGCAGATAGGCGTAGGCGGTGAGCTGCTGCTTCGCGCCCTTGTATTGCGCATGGATCAGATGGGTGTCGAGGCGGCGCTCGCGGGCGAGCGGGTCGAGCGCCTCGTCGCCGTTGACGCGGTGCGCCTTGCCCAGCCACGCGTACTGCAGCGCCCACTGCTGTGAGGGCGCGTACTGCAGGTCGATGGCATCGAAGGTCTGCTCGTTCTGGCGCCAGCCGGAGTTGCCGATGAAGCGCTGGTTGTCGATGAGCAGGCGTTGCCGCCCGAAGGTGGTGTTGAAGCCGTGGCCGCTCCACTTCAGCCAGGCCTGGTTGAGCTCGGCGCCGCGCGGATCGACGACCTGCGGATAGGCGGTGCGGCCGTTCGCGCCGCTGTTGTAATGCTGGTTGCCGATGATGCCTTCGCCTTCGACCAGGCCCTGCCAGCCATGGCCCACCCCGGCACGCAGGCCGGCGCGGGCGCGCAGGGTGTTGGCCTCGGCGTCGCGCGCGAAGGCGGCGTCATCCACCTGTTCGTGGCGCAGGCGCAGGTCCCACTCCAGGGTCAGGTCGGCGGCATGGGCGGCCGGGGCCAGCCCGGCAAGGATGGACAGGCAGATCAGGGTTCTGGAAACGCGGAGGTTCATGGCGGTGCGCCTTGGAAAGTTGCGCGCAGCGTGTGCCTCGCGCGACCGCTCCGCCTTGACCTGCGTCATCGGGAAATACCCGACATCCGCAAAGGTATTTCACTTGACCTGAGTCAGCGCTTTCGTCCACGCTCGGGCGCACCCTGCACCCAGCCAGAAGCCAACCACGGGGAACCCCTGATGAATCGCAAAGCCCTCGCCCTGTTCATCGCCGCCGCCTTGGCGGTGACGGGCTGCAAGCAGAACAACGATGCCGCGCCCGCGGCCGCCGACAACGGCAAGACGGGCTCGGCTGCCGGTGACTTCGGTCCGCCGCAGGGCGAGCCGGTCAAGGCGGTGCTCACCGCGCCGCCGCTGGTACCGCCCGCGACCGGCCGCACCGCACCGGCCAAGGTGATCGTCGAGCTCGACGTCATCGAAAAGGAAATGGAGATCTCCGAAGGCGTCACCTACACCTTCTGGACCTTCGGTGGCACGGTGCCGGGCAGCTTCATCCGCGTGCGCCAGGGCGACACGGTGGAATTCCACCTGCGCAACATGCCCGACAGCAAGATGCCCCACAACATCGACCTGCACGGCGTGACCGGCCCGGGCGGCGGCGCCGCGTCCAGCTTCACCGCGCCGGGCCATGCCTCGCAGTTCTCGTTCAAGGCGCTCAACGCCGGCCTCTACGTCTACCACTGCGCCACCGCGCCGGTCGGCATGCACATCGCCAACGGCATGTACGGCCTGATCCTGGTCGAGCCGCCGGAAGGGCTGCCTAAGGTGGACAAGGAGTACTACGTGATGCAGGGCGACTTCTACACGGTCGGCAAGTATCGCGAGAAGGGCCACCAGGCCTTCGACATGGAAAAGGCCATCGAGGAGCATCCGACCTACGTGCTGTTCAACGGCATGGAAGGCTCGATGACCAACGAGAAGGCGCTCACCACCAAGGTCGGCGAGACCGTGCGCCTGTACGTGGGCAACGGTGGTCCCAACCTGGTGTCGAGCTTCCACGTGATCGGCGAGATCTTCGACAAGGTCTGGTACGAAGGCGGCAAGCACTATCAGGAAAACGTGCAGACCACGCTGATCCCGGCCGGTGGCGCCGCGATGATGGACTTCCACATGGATGTCCCGGGCAGCTACGTGCTGGTTGACCACTCGATCTTCCGTGCCTTCAACAAGGGCGCGCTGGCGATCCTCAAGGCCGATGGCGCGGAGAACAAGTCGATCTACTCCGGCAAGGAAGTGGACGAGGTCTATCTGGGCGACAAGGCCGCGGGCGTGCAGTCGGGCGCCGTGGCCGCCGCCACCAAGACCGCCGCGTCGAGCGCTTCGGGACTTTCCACCAAGGAAGAGCGGATCGCCGCCGGCAAGACGCTGTTCAACGGCACCTGCTCGACCTGCCACGGCCAGAACGGCGACGGCATGGCCGGCGTGTTCCCGCCGCTGGCCAATTCGGACTACATCAAGGCCAGCCCGGGCCGCGTGCCGGAAATCATCCTGCACGGCCTGCAGGGCCCGGTGAAGGTGAATGGCAAGGACTACAACTCGATCATGCCGCCGATGTCGCAGCTGACCGATGACGAAGTCGCCGCGCTGTCCACCTACGTGCTCAACAGCTGGGGCAACCCGGGGGGCGACGTGACCAAGGCCGATGCCGCCAAGGCCCGTGCCGCCAAGCCGGCGAACGCGTCGGAAGGCCACTGATCGATGCGCCGGATGGCCGCCCTGTCGCTGCTCGTGCTCCCCGCGCTGGCGATCGCCGCCAGCGTCGGGGGCTACGTGAAGCTGCCGGGCGGCAACTTCCGTTCCGCCCTCAAGTACGAGGACCGCAACCTGGTCCGCGTCGCCCCGTTCCGGCTGATGGAAGTGCCGGTGAGCAACGCGGACTTCCTCGCCTTCGTCAGGAAGAATCCCAAGTGGCAGCGCGGCAAGGCCGCCACCGTCTTCGCCGAAAAGCGCTACCTGCAGCACTGGGCCGGCCCGCTCACGCTGGGTGCGAAGGCGCAGCCCAACCAGCCGGTGGTCAACGTCAGCTGGTTCGCCGCCGATGCCTACTGCAAGGCGCAGGGCGCGCGGCTGCCGACCTGGAGCGAGTGGGAATACGCGGCCGCCGCCGACGAAACCCGCACCGACGCCCGCAAGGACCCGGTCTGGCGCGAGCGCATCCTCGGCTGGTATTCGCGTCCATCCAAGGCGACCCTGCCGCGGGTCGGCCTGCAGTCCGCCAATGCCTACGGCGTGCGCGACCTGCACGGCCTGGTCTGGGAATGGACCGGCGATGCCGCCTCCCTGCTGGTCGATGTCGACAACCGCAAGCAGGGCGATGCCGACAAGGCCAAGTTCTGCGGTGCCGGTGCGCTGTCGATGAACGACCGCGACAATTACGCGGTACTGATGCGCGTGGCGATGCTGTCCTCGCTCGAGGCCAACGACGTCACCGCCAACATGGGCTTCCGCTGCGCCAAGTGACGCGCCGGGCCCCGGAGATCCACATGAAACGTCCGCTTTCCCTCATCGCCATCACCTTGGCGATGCTGTTGCCGTTGGCCGCCGCCCAGGCGCGTGGCCCCGCCCCGGCCAGCGCCCCGCTGCCGGCGGATTCCATCTACCAGCTCGATGCGCGGATGACCGACCAGTCCGGCAAGGCGACCTCGCTCGCCGGCCGCCGTGGCCGGGTGCAGCTGGTGTCGATGTTCTATACCTCGTGCCGCTACATCTGCCCGCTGATCATCGACAGCGGCCTGGCCATCGAGAAGCAGCTGACCCCGGCGGAAAAGGCCCGGCTCGGCATCACCCTCATCAGCATGGACCCGAAGCGCGACGACCCGGCCGCGCTGACCCGCGTCGCCACCCGGCGCAAGCTCGACCTCACCCGCTGGGCGCTGCTGAGGCCGCAGGCCGGCGATGTCCGCGCGATCGCCGGCGTGCTCGGCATCCGCTACCGCGAACTGGCCGATGGCGAGTTCAACCACAGCTCGGTGATGGTGCTGCTCGACGCCCAGGGCCGCGAACTGGCCCGCACCGAGAAACTCGGCAGCGTGCCCGACCCGGTCTTCGCCGCCGCGGTGAAGAAGGCGCTCGCCGCGCGCTGATCAGGCCGATGTCGTCGCCGGCGCGGGATGCCGGCGGCGGTGCCAGACCGCCATCGCCAACGCCGCGCCGAGCAGGGCGGAGGCGATGTACCACGGCATGCCCGGCAGTTCGACCGGCGCCTTGTCGCCGATGAAGGTGGCGAAGGCGCTGGTGTAGAGCGTCGGCCCGAGGATGCCGGCCAGGCTGATCAGGCTGGCCATCGCGCCTTGGATGCGGCCCTGCACATCGGCCCCCACCTCGCGGGTGATCAGGGCCTGCGCGGCCGGCCCGGCCAGACCCCAGAGCGCCATCACCGGAATCGCCGCCAGGAACATCCAGCCCACCGGCGCCAGGCCGTAGGCGGCAAACCCGATCGTCCCGGCGACCAGACCCAGCACCAGCGTGTTGGCCTCGCCGAATTTCGGCACCACGCGCCGCACCAGCAGGCCCTGCACCAGCGCCGAGCAGACGCCGACGATCGCCAGCACCTGGCCGACCGCCATCGGGCCCCAGCCATAGCGGTAGTCGGCGTACAGCACGAACACGCTCGGATAGACGTAATGCGCCAGGTTGCTCAGCAGCACCACCGCCGCCAGCGCGAACAGCTGCGGGTATTGCGCGATCAGCTTCACCGAGCCGACGGGATGCGCCTGCCTCCACTCGAAACGCGCACTGCGGCGCTCCGGCGGGTGCGATTCCGGCAGCACGAACAGGCCGTACAGGAAGTTGCACAGCGCCAGCCCGGCGGCGGCCCAGAACGGCCAGCGCAGGTCGAAATGGCCCAACCAGCCGCCCATCATCGGGCCGACGATGAAGCCCAGCCCGAACGCCATGCCGACCATGCCGAAGGCGGCCGCGCGTTTTTCCGGCGCGGTGACATCGGCGATGTAGGCGTTGGCGGTGGTGAAGCTGGCCGAGGTGATCGCCGAGATCACCCGGCCCACGAATAGCCACATCAGCGTCGGCGCCAGCGCCATGAAGATGAAGTCCAGCCCCAGCCCGAGGCAGGACAGCAGGATCACCGGCCGTCGCCCGAAGCGGTCGGACAACGCGCCCTGGATCGGCGCGCTGAAGAACTGGATCGCCGCGAACACCGTGCCGAAGATGCCCACCCACCACGCCGCGGTGCGGGTGTCGCCGCCGACGAACTGCTCCACCAGGTGCGGCAGCACCGGGATGATCAGCCCGAACGCGAGGATGTCGATCAGGACGGTGACAAAGATGAAGACCAGCGCGGCGCGGCGGGCCGGCGGGGCGGTCGTCGGGGTCATGGGTTTATCCGTGGTGGGGTTTGGCGAAGACGCGGCTCAGGCCGGCCAGGCGTCGGCGGCGAGCATCGTCGCATGCTCGTGCAGGTCGTCGGGCCAGCCGGCGATCTCGGCATCGAAACGCATCGCGTCGCCGGCGAACAATGCGCGGGTGGCTTCCTCGAAACCCGGGCGGTCGCCGCCCATCGCCGACAGGAAGCGGTAGACCCGTTCCTGCGCGGCCCGGCGGCTGTCGCCTTCGCCATGGCTGCGGCGCGCGGCATCCACCAGCTTGCGCAGCGCCACCGAGGCGCCACCCGGCTGGGCATTGAGCCATTGCCAGTGGCGCGGCAGCAGGGTCACCTCACGCGCCACCACGCCCAGCTTCGGCCGGCCGCGACCGCGCTTGGCGGGTTCGGCATCGGGCCCGGCGGCGGGCACTTCGCCGCGGTTGAGCCGCTGCACGATGTCCGCCGCCCGCCCGCGTAGGTCCAGGTCGATCAGCCGCGCCTCGCGGTCATCGAAAATCAGCAATCGCGCATCGGGCTGGGCTTCCAGCGCACGCTGGGCACGCAGGGCGACATGGCGGAGCTCGCCGGCGGCCAACCGGTGGTCGTCGAGAAAGGCGGTGCAGCGGGTATCCGGGCGGTAGAGATCGGGCAGGTCCATGCCCGCCATTATTTATGCCCGGATTAAATTGTCAACCGGAATCAGCGCCGGCCTTCGATGAAGCTGAGGAATTCCTTGCGGGTCCGGGCGTCCTCGCGGAAGGCGCCGAGCATCGTCGAGGTCACCATGCTCACGCCGCGCTTGTGCACGCCGCGCGTGGTCATGCACTCGTGCGCGCCCTCGACCACCACCGCCACGCCGGCCGGCATCAACGCGCGCTGGATGCAGTTGGCGATCTGCGCGGTCATCTTTTCCTGCACCTGGAAGCGGCGCGCATAGGCCTCGACAACGCGCGCCAGCTTGCTGATGCCGACCACCCGGCCGTTCGGCAGGTAGCCGACGTGGACCTTGCCGATGATCGGCGCCATGTGATGCTCGCAGTGGCTTTCGTATTCGATGTCGCGCAGCACGATCATCTCGTCGTAGCCGCAGACTTCCTCGAAGGTGCGCGCCAGGTATTCGTCCGGGTCGATGGCATAGCCGCTGAACCAGTCACCATAGGCCTTGACCACGCGCTTGGGCGTGTCGAGCAGGCCTTCGCGCTCGGGGTTCTCGCCGGCCCAGCGCAGCAGAGTGCGGACGGCGGCTTCGGCATCGCTGCGCGCCACGCCGTTGCGGTTGTCAGTGTCGTCGATCTGGCTCATGCCGGCATGGTAGCGCGGGCGCCCCCGAAGCCGCTTCCACCCTCCAATAAGAAGGGCCACCCGAAGGTGGCCCCGACTCTGGCGTTTCTGGATGTCGCGGCTCAGCGGCCGTCGCCATCCGCATCGCCCGGCATCGCGCGTTCGATGTGGTGCCAGCCGTCGCGCACCGCCCCCTTGGCCTCGTTCCAGGCCAGGCGCGAATTCGCCTTGGTGGCATCCCAGTTGCGCTCCAGCGTGTCTTCGACATCCTCGAAGCGCTGGCCGCGGTACTGGCCGTAGGTGTCGTAGCCGTACTGGTAGGCCGGCTGGTAGTCCGACCATTCGCGGCCCGCCGAGTAATACGGCGCGCGCTGGTAGCTGGACTCGAAGTAGCTGTTGTATTCGGTCGGGTTCACCGCTTCGGCGATCGCATCGCCCGCCTTCGCGCCGCCCACCGCACCGGCGACCGCACCGACGACCGTGCCGATCGGGCCGGCCATCGAGCCCACCGCCGCACCGGCGATGGCGCCGCCGACAGCACCGGTCCCTGCACCAACGCTGTGGTCTTTCTTGACTTCATTGTTCATGGCTTGGATTCCTTGTTTCGAGTGGGGGTTACCGTCGCGCAGTGCGCTTCGATGCAGCCACGCTAGGCAGCCGGCGCAACCGGAGGCGTGAAAAACAGCGGTTTCCGCGGTGAATGCGCGAAGGCGTTCAGCGCACGCGTGGCTTTGATGACGCGAAGTGAGCGCGCCGCGACTGCCGCGTGACGGCCGTTGTGCGAGGTTTGCAAGCGGGCCGCCATTCAGGTGTCATGCCCCAGGCTAGCCGCCGGGGAAAACAGCCAGCCATGAAGAATCCAACGCCTCCCGCCGTGCATCTGGACGACGTGCGCCTCGCGCGCGGCGGCCGCATCGTGCTGGACGGGATCCAGCTGTCGGTGCCCAGCGGCAGCGTCACCGCGGTGCTCGGCCCCTCCGGCAGCGGCAAATCCACCTTGCTGTCGGCGCTCACCGGCGAGCTGGTGCCCGCGCAGGGCCGCGTCGAGATCTTCGGCGAGCCGGTGCCGCGCGACACCCGCGCCCTGCTTTCGATGCGCAAGCGCCTGGGCGTGCTGCTGCAGGGCAACGGCCTGCTGACCGACCTCACCGCGGCGGAGAACGTGGCGCTGCCGCTGCGCACGCATACCGACCTGCCGGATGAAGTCATCGCCGCGCTGGTGGAGATGAAGCTGCACGCGGTCGGCCTGCGCGCCGCCGCCGATCTCTATCCGCGCGAACTCTCCGGCGGCATGGCGCGTCGCGTCGCGCTGGCCCGCGCACTGGCGCTGGACCCGCCGCTGATGATCTACGACGAGCCGCTCACCGGGCTGGACCCGATCGCCTCCGGCGTGATCATGAGCCTGATTTCGCGCCTCAATAAAACGCTGGGCCTGACCAGCATCATCGTCACCCACCACGTCCACGAGACGCTGCCGGTCAGCGACCACGCGGTGGTGATCGCCAACGGCCGGATCGTCTTTGCCGGCACGCCGGACGAACTCCAGCGCAGCGACGATCCGCTGGTGCGGCAATTCCTCGATGGCGAGCCGGACGGCCCCATCGCCTTCGACAGCAAGCGGGCCGCCGCATGAAACCCCTGTCCGGATTCATCCGCGCCACCGGCCAGGCCGGGCTGTTCACGCTCTCGGTGCTGCGCGCCTCCAGGCCGACGCGCGACTTCCTGGCCGAACTGGTCCGCGAGATCTACAAGATCGGTGGCCGCTCGCTGCCGATCATCGCGGTCGGCGGCGCCTTCGTCGGCCTGTCGGTGATCCTGCTCGGCTACCGCGCGCTCGACACCTACGGCGCCAGCAACCAGGTCAGCGCGATGTTGGGCCTGGGCCTGTACCGCGAACTGGCGCCGGTGCTGACCGCGCTGCTGTTCATCGGCCGCGCCGGTTCATCGATCGCGGCGGAGCTCGGCCTGATGCGGGCCACCGACCAGATCACCGCGCTCGGCCTGATGGCCATCGACCCGGTGGCGAAGGTCGTCGCGCCGCGCTTCTGGGCGGCGGTGATCTGCGTGCCGCTCCTGACCGCGTTCTTCATCAGCTTCGCGATCCTCGCCAGCTGGTTCGAGGCGGTGCACGTCATCGGGCTGGACGGCGGCACTTTCTGGCAGGTGATGAAGGATGCGGTGGATTTCCGCGGCGACTTCCTCTCCGCCTTCGTCAAGGCCGGCGTGTTCGGCGCGATCTCGGCGCTGGTCGCGGCCTATGTCGGCTTCCATTCCGAACCCACCATCGAGGGCACCTCGGTGGCGACCACGCGCGCGGTGGTGAACGCCTCGCTGCTGGTGCTGATGTTCAACTTCGTGCTCTCGGCACTGATGTTCCGCTGAGCCCAACCGCATGCAATGCAAGGTGATCCCATGAGTATCCGTGGCCCCCGTCTCGAATTCGCCGTCGGCGCGTTCCTGCTGCTGGCGCTCGCCACCCTGCTGGTACTGGCGCTGGCCTCGACCAATGGCAAGTTCGCCATCGGTGGCGGCACCTATCCGCTGAAGGCGCGCTTCTCCAGCATCGGCCAGCTGCGCGCCAACGGGCCGGTGAAGATCGGCGGCGTGACCGTCGGCAATGTGGCCGACATTCAGCTGGACCCGGTTAAATACGACTCCATCGTCACCTTGGCCATCGACAAGAAGCTCAAGGACCTGCCGGCCGATACCACCGCCGGCGTGTTCACGAGCGGCCTGCTCGGCGAGGCCTACGTCGGCCTGCAGCCCGGCGGCGATCCGGAAGTGCTGAAGCCCGGCGACGAAATCGCCTTCACCCAGTCCGCGGTTGACCTGCTGCAGCTGGCCGGCAAATACATGTTCGGCGGTGGCGCGCCCAAGCCCGCGGATGACGCGGACAGCGCCACCGACACCCAAGAGACCCCCACGGAATCCACACCATGACCCGTTCCCTGCTGTCCCTCGCCATCGCCGCTTCCTTCGTGTTCGTTGCGCCCGTGCAGGCGCAGGCGCTGAAGAAGCCCGCGCCGGCCGCCGCCTCGCAGAGCATGGTGGGCTCGCCGAGCAAGCTGGTGCTCGACAACTCGACCCGCGTGCTGTCGACGCTTGAAAAGCGCCGCGCCGAATTCACCAAGAACCGCGGCGCGCTGCGTGCGTTCGTGAGCAGCGAATTCGACCAGATGTTCGACCGCGAATACGCGGCACGCCTGGTGCTGGGCCGCCATGCGCGCGGCGCCAGCGATGCCGACGTCAAGGTGTTTTCCGATGCGCTGGCCGACAACCTGATGGGCCGCTACGGCACCTCGCTGCTTGATTTCAACACCGCGCTGCGGGTGCGCATCAAGTCCGAGACCGCGCTGCCCGGCGGCCGTGGCGTGCGCGTGTCGAGTGAGCTGCTGCGCGCCGGTGGCGAGCCGATCCCGGTCGATTACCTGATGCGCAAGGTCGGCTCGACCTGGCAGGTGTTCGACGTGATGGTGGAAGGCGTCTCCTTCGTGCAGACGTTCCGCAACCAGTTCGATGCGCCGCTGGCGCAGAAGGGCATCCGCGCGGTGGCCGCCGAGCTGCAGACCGGCAAGATCCAGGCCGATGCCAAGCGCTGACGCCCTGGCCGCCACGGTGAGCCGGCGCGACGACGCGCTGGCCTTCGACGGGGTGCTGCTGCGCCCCGTCGTCGCATCCATGTGGCGGGCGGCGCTGCCCTTGCTGGCAGGGGCGCGACGCATCGACATCGACCAGGTAGCGCGCATCGACAGCGCCGGCCTGGCGATGCTGGCCGCGCTGGCCCGACGCGCCGGCATCGAGATCATCGAAGGCATGCCCGCGGGCTATGCCGAACTGCGTGCGGCCTACCGGCTGGATGCGTCACTGGGCTGCGCCGCGGGCTGATCGGGCGGATAATCCGCGCCCCGCATCCACACTCGCCATCCCCGCATGAATTCGCCGCACCGCCCCGCCACCCTGCTCGCCTTCGCGCTGCTGCTGTCCGCCTGCGCGGCACAGACCGTGCGCGCGCCGGATGCGCCTGCGGTGGTGGATGCCGGCTCGGTCGACACCATCGCCACGCCGAATGGGCATGCGCCCGAAGCCGATACCACGGCGACGACGGCAACCGTCGCCACGGTCGATGCCGAAGCGTCTTCTGACACGCCCGCTTCCGCCGATGGCGGCGATGCACAGGCCGCCACCGAGGCGACTGCCGCGGTCACGCCTCCGGTCACCGCCGCCGAAGACGATTTCAACGCGCTCTACGGCAACAGCGAGTACGACCCGGTCGCCGACCCCACGCTGCCGCCGGGCGTCAAGGTCGCGCCCAGCTATGACCCGTGGGAGCCGTACAACCGCCGCGTGCATGCGCTCAACAATTTCATCGACCGCTCGCTGGCCACGCCGGCCGCGCGCGTCTACATGAAGGTCGTGCCGAGGCCGCTGCGCCTGGGCGTCAGCAACTTCTTCAACAACCTCGGCCAGCCGGGCAGCGCGGTGAACGCGTTGCTGCAGGGCCGCCCAAAGGATTCGGCGATCGCGCTGCTGCGCTTCTCGGTGAACTTCACGATCGGCGTGGGCGGGGTGTTCGATCCCGCGACGCGGATGAACATCCCGTATCGCGACGAGGACTTCGGGCAGACGCTCGCAGTCTGGGGCTGGCGCCAGTCGCGTTACCTGGAACTGCCGCTGTTCGGACCACGCACCGTGCGCGATGTGTTCGGCATGGCCGGCGACGCACCGCTGTCGCCGCTCGGCCACGTCACCGACGCGCGCACTGTCACCGGTATCCGGGGCCTGCAGCTGCTCGACATCCGCAGCCGGCTGTTCTCCATCGACGCGATGCGCGAGGGCGCGGCCGACGAATACGCGCTCTACCGCGACGCCTGGCTGCAACGCCGCAACTACCAGATCATGAGCGACCTGCGCGAAGCCGAGGACAAGCAGGAAAACCTGCCGGACTATCTGCGCGAAGTGCCGGACAACCCGCGCATCCCGGCGGACGCGATCCCGATCAACCCGTGATGCACGACGCCGCCGCAAGGCGGCGTTTTCGTTGGCGGGCTGCGCTCAGGGCTCGCCGGTTTCGTCATCCACACCCAAGGCGGGCTGCGACGGCGCATCCGCCGCCGGCAGCGATTCCACGCCGCGCAGCTTGCGTTCGATGGCGCGGGTGCGCACGCCGGCCTTCTTGATGCTGTTCTGCACGGTGTCGAGCTGGCTGTGCGCCTTCTCCAGCACGGTGGCGAACTTGCCGAACTCGTCCTTGACCGCGCCGAGCGTCTGCCAGACCTCGCTGCTGCGCTTTTCGATGGCCAGCGTGCGGAAGCCCATCTGCAACGAATTGAGCAGGGCCAGCAGCGTGGTCGGCCCGACCAGGGTGATGCGCTGCTCGCGCTGCACGTTGTCGAACAGGCCGGGACGGCGGATCACCTCCGCGTACAGGCCCTCGGTCGGCAGGAACATCAGCGCGAAGTCGGTGGTGTGCGGCGGCGCGACGTATTTCTCGCGGATCTTCTTCGCCTCGTCGCGGATGCGGCGTTCCAGCGCGTTGCCGGCTTCGGTCATCGCCACCGCATCGGCGCGCTCCTGCGCATCGAGCAGGCGCTCGTAGTCCTCGTGCGGAAACTTGGCATCGATCGGCAGCCAGATCGCGCCGTCTTCGCCCGCACCCGGCAGCTTCACCGCATATTCCACCCGCTCGCCCGAGCCGGGCACGGTGGCGACGTTGCCGGCGTACTGCTCCAACGTCAGCACCTGCTCCAGCAACGCGCCGAGCTGCACTTCGCCGAAGGTGCCGCGCGTCTTGACGTTGGTCAGCACGCGCTTGAGATCGCCGACGCCGCTCGCCAGCTGCTGCATCTCGCCCAGCCCGCGCTGCACCGCCTCCAGCCGCTCGCTGACCAGCCGGAACGATTCACCGAGCCGCGTTTCCAGCGTCGACTGCAGCTTCTCGTCCACGGTCGCGCGCATCTGTTCGAGCTTCTGCGCGTTGTCGGCCTGCATCGCCTTGAGCTGCGCATCCACCTGCGCGCGCAGTTCGCCCATGGTCTGGATGTTGCGTTCGCCCAGCTCCTTCAGCCGCGCACCGAGCGTCTCGGCGAACAGGCGCTGCGCTTCCGCGCCTTCCACGCGCGCACGCCTTGCATCGTCGCCGATGGCGATGCGGAATTCGTCGAGGCGCTTGTCGGTGCGCTCGGTCAGTTCGTTGACGCGCTGGGTCAGCGCGGTGTTGTGGCGAAGCTGCAGTTCGCCGGATTCGCTGCGGGCCTGCCGCGTTTCTTCGGAGAGCGCCTCGCGGAACTGGCCGAAGCGCACGTCGTGGCGCTGGTCGGTATCGAGCAGGCGGGCGGCGAAGCTGTCCATCTGCGCCGATTGCGCGCGTGCCAGCGATTCCAGTGAATCGCGCAGTTCGCCGCGGCCGCTGCGCTGTTCCTCGCGCAGGGCGTCTTCCAGCCGGTCGCGCAGGGCGGCGAGCGCGGCCTCGGGCTTGCGCAGCAGCAGGATGAAAAGCAGCACGATGGCGACGAGCACCGCCACCAGCAGCGCAATCAGGAGCAAGGACGTATCAGGCATGCAACCAGTGTAGCGAGGCGGATCGCAGCGGTTGCGACACCCACCCGAGATCAGGCCAGCGTCGCCCCGAACAGCTTGCCGATCATCGCCGTCGCCGCCATCGCCAGCGCGCCCCAGACCAGCACGCGCGCCGCGCCCTTGGCCATCGAGGCGCCGCCCAGCCAGCCGGCCAGCGCACCGAGCCCGCCCAGTAGCACCAGCGTCATCATGCTGATCACCATGCCCGGCTTCGACCCATGCCACAGCCAGGCCAGCAGCAGCGGCGGCATCGCGCCCGCCGCGAAAGCGGCGGCCGACGACAACGCCGCCTGTACCGGGCGGGCGGTCAGGTGCGCGGAAATCCCGAGTTCGTCACGCAGGTGCGCACCAAGCGCATCGTGTTCGTGAAGCGCGACCGCGACCTGGTGCGCCAGGTCCTTCGACAGCCCGCGCTGCACATAGATATGCGTGAGTTCCTTGAGCTCGGCGTCCGGCATCTCCTCCAGCTCGCGCTTTTCCTTCGCCATGTCGGCGTTCTCGGTGTCGGCCTGCGAACTCACCGACACGTATTCGCCCGCCGCCATCGACAGCGCGCCGGCGACCAGCGCGGCCACGCCCGTCATCATCAACGCATGGTTGGATGCCGCGGCCGCCGCCACGCCGACCAGCAGCGAGCTGGTGGAGATCAGGCCATCGTTGGCGCCCAGCACCGCCGCGCGCAGCCAGCCGATGTGTTCGTTGCGATGGCGCTCGTGATGCGGCGTGGCGATGGTCTTGGCCATGGTCGTCAGTCCAGTACGCGGCAGAACACCGCCTTCAGGTAGCGCGACTCCTGCACCTGCGCCAGCCACGGGTGGTCGGGGCCGGCGCCGCTCACCTTCAACACCTGCACGGTGCGCCCGGCATAGAACGCGGCGCGACGCAGCATGTCGAGGAACTGCTCCTCGCTGACCAGGCCGGTGCAGGAGAACGTGGCGAACAGGCCGCCTGGCTTCACCACGCCGAGCGCCGCCTTGTTCATGTCGAGGTATTTCTTGAGCGCGGGAATCACCTGCTCGCGGTCGCGGGTCATCTTGGCCGGGTCGAGGATGACCACGTCGAAGCGCTCGCCATTGGCCTGCGCGTCGCGCAGCCACGGGAAGATGTCGGCCTGCACGAAACGCGGCATCGCGTCCTTCGACAGGCCGTTCAACTTGGCGTTGCCACGCGCAATGTCGAGCACGGCCGGGTCGATGTCGATGCCCACCACCTCGCTCGCGCCGCGCACCGCCGCGTACACGCCGAAGCCGCCGGTGTTGCAGCACAGGTCCAGCACCCGCTGGCCGGCGCACTGGTGCGACAGCCATTCGCGGTTCTCGCGCTGGTCGGCGAAGAAACCGGTCTTGTGTGCGCCAGCCGGATCGGCGCGGAACTTCACCCCGTGTTCGCTGATGACCGCCGGCTCGGTGCCCAGCGTGTCGCGGTAATCGAAGCTTTCCTGCTTCTGCACGTGTTCGTCGGCGAAGCTGTGGAAGCGGCAACCCGGGAACAGCTCGCGCAGCGCGTTGAAGATGATGTCGCGGTGGCGCCACGCGCCGGCGCTGAAGAAGCCGACCACCAGCAGGTCGTCGTAGCGGTCGATGACCAGGCCACTGATGCCGTCGCCCTCGCTGTGGAAGACGCGCCAGGCGTTGGAGACGTCATCCAGTTTCAGCACCTCGCGGCGCAGCGCGACGGCCGCGGCGATCTTGCGCGCGAACCAGCCGGCATCGACCGTCACCGCAGGATCGGTTTCGAGGATGCGCACCGCGATCCGCGAATGGCCGTTGTAGAAACCGGTGCCGATGAAGTCGCCGTCCACCCCGCGCACCTCCACCAGGCTGCCCGGCTTGGGCTTCTGCGCGGGCTTCTCCACCAGGCGCTGGAAAATCCACGGGTGCGTGGATTTCCACGCGTTCTTCAGGCGGACCACGGACAGGGCTTCGGACATTGGTTCTCGACGGTCTCTTCACGTTTGGTGGCTATTGTCGCCCAACGAAGGGGAGTAACTCCCGACACGTCGTCGTCACTACGGGCCCGAGGCCCCGGCGGCGTGGCAGGCACCCATGCCTGTGAGCCAGACCTTCGCCCCCGTGGGCGAGCGGTCCGCCGGATGACCGGCGCATGCCATCGCCCGTCCGCGCCCCGGCGCACCGACAGCGAATGAGGAATGCATGGAAACGATCGGAAGTCCCCTGTTGTGGGGTGTGTTCGGCGCCCTGGTGGTGGTGGCGCTGCTGGTGGACCTGGTGTTGATGCGACACGGCGGGCCACACAAGGTCACGTTCAAGGAAGCGGCATGGTGGAGCCTGGGCTGGGTGGCGCTGGCGATGGCGTTCAACCTGTGGCTGTGGTGGCATGCGGGACAGCTCCACGGCGCCGAGGCGGGACAGCGCATCGGCATGGAGTTCCTGACCGGCTATCTGGTGGAGAAATCCCTCGCCGTCGACAACATCTTCGTGTTCCTGATGATCTTCAGCTACTTCGCGGTGCCCGAAGTGGAACGGCAGCGCGTGCTGGTGATCGGCATCATCGCCGCCATCGTGCTGCGCGCGATCCTGATCTTCGCCGGCGCGCTGCTGCTGGCGAAATTCCACTGGATCCTCTACGTCTTCGGCGCGTTCCTGCTGCTGACCGGCTTCAAGATGATCAAGGCCGCTGGCAAGACGCCTGACCTAGCGCAGAACCCTGTATTGCGCTGGCTGACCGGCCACCTGCCGATGACGGGCGATTACCACGGCAGCGCGCTGTCGGTGGTGCGCGAAGGCAAGCGCTGGTACACGCCGCTGTTCGTCGTGATCGTGATGATCGGCATCACGGACGTGATATTCGCGGTGGATTCGATCCCGGCGATCTTCGCCATCACCGACGATCCGTTCATCGTGTTGACCTCGAACGTGTTCGCGGTACTGGGCCTGCGCGCGATGTTCTTCCTGCTGCAAGGCATGGCGGACCGCTTCCACCTGCTTCCGTACGGATTGGCGCTGGTCTTGATGTTCATCGGCACCAAGATGCTGCTCATCGACCTGTACAAGATCCCGGTCGGGGTCTCGCTGGGGGTCGTCGCGGCGATCCTGGCGGTGACCATCGTGCTCAGCCTGCGCCGCCCGGCCTCGCCCACAGGCGCAGGTTGAAGCGGGCGCCAACGGCACCATCTCCTGGGCATGGACCTGCCGCAGCACGACATCCCCGACACCCCGACCCAGCGCGCGCGGGACCGCAAGCGGTTGTTGCGCGCGTTCAACCTGAGCCTGGCCTCGGTGCTGGTGCTGTGCGGGGTGTTCTTCGCGCAGGCGGATTTCGATTTCCGCGCCTTCAGCGTGATGCCGCACGACCCCGCCGGGCTGGTCGGGCTGCTCACCGCGCCACTGCTGCACGGCAGCCTGACCCACCTGGCCATGAACGCCAGTGCGCTGCTGATGCTCGGCACGCTGGCCGGCAGCGTCTTCCCGCGCGCCACGCTGCGTGCGCTGCCGATCATCTGGCTCGGCTCCGGGCTGGGCGCGTGGTGGCTGGGCCATCCGGGCGAGCATCACCTAGGCGCCAGCGGCATCACCCACGGCCTCGGTTTCATGGTCTTCGTGCTCGGCCTGCTACGCCGCGACCGCGCGGCGATCGCCGCCGGGATGCTGGCATTCTTCTTCTTCGGCGGGATGTTGCTGTCGGTGTTGCCGCAGGAGCCGGGCGTGAGCTGGCAGTCGCATCTCGGCGGCGCTTTAGCCGGCGTGGTCGCGGCGTTGCTGTTCCGCCGCGCCGATCCGCTGCCGCCGCGTCGCCGCTACAGCTGGGAGATCGAGGAGGAAGAGGAAGCCCGGCGCCTCGCCGAAGCCGCCTCGCTCGAACCCGACCGCCCGGATGAGGTGCCGGTGATCTGGCATCGCGATGCGGCGCCTGAAGCGTCATCCGCCGATCCCGACAACGTGCTGCCGTTCCGCCGCCCGGAAAGCCGCAGCCGCGACATCGACATGACTTCCGGCGGGTGACGGGCACCACGGCCGGGCGCAAGCTGCATCCCGCTGTCATCCCCCGCGTGCAGGATGCGGGCACGCCCACACAAGGAGTCCGCCATGTCCCAGTGGTATTTCATCCAGCCCGGCCAGATTGAGCGCACCGGCCCGCTTGATACTGACCAGGCCTTCGTCCACGTCAAATCGCATCCCGATGCGCTGTGCTGGCGGCAGGGACTGTCCGGCTGGCAGCCGGCGCGGGCGATGCCCGAGTTTTCCGAAGCGGTGGAGACCGGCACGCCCGACGACATGCCGCCGATCCCGCCGCCGTCCGCCTCGCGCGGGATGGCCGATGACATCGATTACCGGATCGTCGGCAACGACATGCCGTTCGTGGAGATCGAGCTGGACCCGGGCGAAAGCGCGGTCGCCGAGGCCGGCGCGCTGATGTACAAGGACGCGGTGGTGCAGATGGACACCATCTTCGGCGACGGCAGCCAGAAGAGCGGCGGCGTGATGGACGCGATCTTTGCCGGCGCGCGCCGCGTGGTCACGGGCGAGAGTCTGTTCACCACCGTCTTCACCCACGCCGGCCAGGGCAAGGCCAAGGTCGCCTTCGCCGCGCCGTACCCGGGCACCGTGCTGCCGCTGCGCCTGTCGGAACACGGCGGCCGCATCATCTGCCAGAAGGACAGCTTCCTGGCCGGCGCGCGCGGCGTGAAGCTCGGCATCTTCTTCCAGAAACGCATCCTCACCGGCCTGTTCGGCGGCGAGGGATTCATCATGCAGCAGCTCGACGGCGACGGCTGGGTCTTCGTGCATGCGGGCGGCACGCTGGTGGAACGCGACCTGGCGGCGGGCGAGCGCGTCGATGTGGACACCGGCTGCGTGGTCGCCTTCCACCCCACGGTGACCATGGACATCCGCCCGGTCAGCGGCATCAAGAGCATGCTGTTCGGCGGCGAAGGCGTGTTCCTGGCCACGCTCACCGGCCCGGGCAAGGTGTGGATGCAGTCGCTGCCGTTCTCGCGCATGGCCGGCCGCATGCTGGCCGCGGCACCGAAGGCCGGCGGCAAGAACGTTGGCGAAGGCTCGGTACTGGGCGGGCTGGGTCGCATTCTGGATGGCGATAACGGCTTCTGAACGCAGCCCGGTTATGGCGATGTGGCGTGACCGACACGCGCGCCGCATCGCCGACAATGACGCGATGAATCTGAAGATGCCGCTTCGCCCCCTTGCCTGCGCCACGGCCGCACTGCTGCTCGCCGCCTGCGCCAGCACGCCGTCCGCGCCAGCCCCCAAGCCGTCCTTCCCCGCGCAGTTGCCGCCGCCGAAGATCGGGCTGGCGCTGGGCGGCGGCGCGGCCAAGGGCTTCGCCCACATCGGCGTGATCAAGATGCTGGAAGCCAACGGCATCCGCGTCGATGTGGTCTCCGGCACCAGCGCCGGCAGCGTGGTCGGCGCGCTGTATGCCAGCGGCATGACGCCCTACCAGCTGCAGACGCAGGCCTTCGCGCTGGACGAGTCGAAGATCCGCGACGTCAGCCTGTTTTCCGGCGGGCTGGTGAAGGGCCAGAAGCTGCAGGACTACGTCAACCAGCTGCTCGACAACCGGCCGATGCAGTCGTTCCCGAAGCCGTTCGCGGCGGTCGCCACGCAGCTCGATACCGGCAGGCGCACGGCCTTCGTGCGTGGCAATGCGGGCCAGGCGGTGCGGGCGTCGAGCAGCATTCCCGGCGTGTTCGAGCCGGTGCCGATCGGCAAGACGCGTTATGTCGATGGCGGCGTGGTCAGCCCGGTGCCGGTCGATGCGGCGCGTGAACTGGGCGCGGATTTCGTCATCGCCGTCGACATCTCCAGCAAGGCCGGCGGCAACAAGCCGGGCAGCATGGTCGGCATCGTCAACCAGTCGATCACGATCATGGGCCAGAAGCTCGGCGAGCTGGAACTCGCCCGCGCCGACGTGGTGCTGCGCCCGCGCGTGGGGCAGATCGGCGCCGCTGATTTCGAGCAGAAGAACGTCGCGATCCTCGAAGGCGAGAAGGCCGCGCAGGCCGCGATGCCGCAGATCAAGGCGAAGCTGGCCGCGCTGCAGCGTGCGCGTGCGGCTGCGTGGGCGAAGAAGAACGCACCGCTGCCGCGACCGAAATGCGAACCCGGCCTGCTCGACAAACTGGGCCGCTGGGTCGGGCGCGAAGGCAGCTGCGCCGCGACCGATTGATCGGCACGGCGATCAGCGCAGCCCGAGCTGGCGGTCGTGCAGGCGTGACAGCAGCAACAGCGAGACGATCGCGCCGACCAGGCACAGGCACATGTCCCATTGCGTGTCCCACTGGTCGCCCTGGGTGGCGAGGAAGGCGTCGGCATCGGCGCCGAAGGCCAGCGCCGCCCACCATTCGATCAGTTCGAAGAAGGCGCTGAAGCTCAGGCACGCCGCCAGCACCAGATAGACCAGCCAGCCGCCGCGCTTGAGCGGGGTGAGCCGCAGCAGCAGTTCGCGGGCGAGGATCGCCGGCACGAAACCCTGCATCAGGTGGCCGACGCGGTCCCACGGGTTGCGCGCGGTGCCCAGCACGTCCTGCAGCCAGAACCCGGCCGGCGTCTGCGCATAGGTATAGGCGCCGCCGTGGATCAGCACCAGCGCATGCGCGACCAGCAGCCAGCACAGCAGGCGGGTGAGCGGGAAGCGCTTCCACTTCCAGAGGATCAGCGGCAACGCGGCCATCACCCAGACGGTTTCCAGCAGCCAGGTGAGCCGGTCCTGCGTGATGGCGAACGACAGCGCCAGCGCGGCCAGCACGATGCCGATGCAGGCCCAGCCTTCGATGCGCGTCGGCGGGTGGACGGTGGTGATGTCCGGATCAACCATGCGCCGCAGTGTGAATCATCCATGAGCCCGGGCCGCGTGATTCACGCGACGGTTCCGGCCACGCATGAATCCTGTCGCCAACCTCGCACTCCGGCACGGAGCCCTCCCATGCTTGCGGTTGATGCCCCCGCCCTTCGGGCACCACCCCATCGTGCGCGGGCGAATGAGCCCCTCGCCGGCGCCCACGACGCCTCACCCTCCGCACCCCAAAGTAAGGATCCGCTGATGCGCCTTCATCATCTGTTCGCCGTTTCCGCCGCCGCTGCGCTGTCCGCCTGCGCGGTCACCCCGGCTTCCCCTGCCGATCCCGCCGGCACGCTGCGTTTCTCCGGCACCGTGCAGACCACGGACACCGGCTGCTATGTCGATGGTGTCTGCACCGCAACGGTGGATGGCACCGTGGTCACCACCATGAGCGGCGAGCGCCTGAACAACCCGGTCTGGGGCCAGCCCAACAGCCTGCCGGCGGTCGGCCAGAAGGTCGAAGTGTTCTGCGCGCGCACCGGCGCCAAGACCTGCACGCTCAAGGGCAGCGCGGATTATTTCCTGCGCGTGCTGCCGTAAACCGCGACATCCGCCGGCGTCGGGTGGGGGCCGCGCCGGCGTCGTAGAATCGGGCGCATGAACAGCACACCCCGCCGCGTCGAGAACGTCGTCACCGACAAGGGCAAGGTGCCGATGTATGCCACCGGCATCGTCGAGCAGCCCTGGGACGATTACAGCGAAGCCGACCACGATGTCTGGCGCCAGCTCTACGACCGCCAGCGCCAGTTGCTGATCGGCCGCGCCAGCGACGAATTCCTGGCCGCGCAGGACGCGATGGGCATGACGCCCGACCGCATCCCGAAATTCTCCGAGCTCAACACCGTGCTGAAGGCCGCCACCGGCTGGGAAATCATCGGCGTCGAGGGGCTGCTGCCGGAGCTGGATTTCTTCGACCACCTGGCCAACCGGCGTTTCCCGGTGACCTGGTGGATCCGTCGGCCCGACCAGATCGACTACATCGAGGAACCCGACCTCTTCCACGACCTGTTCGGCCACGTGCCGCTGCTGATGCTGCCGGTGTTCGCCGACTACATGGCCGCCTACGGGCGCGGCGGAGTCAAGGCGCACGGCATCGGGCCGGAGGCGCTGGTCAACCTGACCCGCCTTTACTGGTACACGGTGGAATTCGGGCTGATCCGGCAGAAGGACGGCCTGCGCATCTACGGCAGCGGCATCGTGTCGTCGAAAGGCGAATCGTTGCATTCGCTGGAATCAGCCACGCCCAATCGCATGGGTTTCGACCTCGAGCGGATCATGCGCACGCGCTACCGCATCGACAGCTACCAGAAGACCTATTTCGTCATCGACAGCTTCCAGCAGTTGATGGATGCCACGCTGCCCGACTTCACCCCGATCTACGCGCGCCTGTCCGAACAGGAGGCCGTGCCCGCCGGCACCGTGCTGGTGACCGACGAGGTGATCACCCGCGGCAGCGGCGAAGGCTGGCCGGACGACGCGGACGTCTAAGGCATCGCCGCCCGTCGCAATGGACGGGCGTAACGGCGGTCCAGCCAGAATCCGGCGGCCAGCGCGACCGCCAGCGGCGCGAACCACGGGAACAGGTTGACCAGCGCATCCGGTACCACCGCATGCGCCTGCAGCCAGCGCCAGGCGGGGCGCAGTCCGATGGAGAGGAAGGCGACGTGCGTGGCGACGCCCGCGCCCAGCATCGACTGGTAGTGCTGCACCACATGCCAGTTGGCCACGCGGGGGCCGCGCCGCGCGAAACGCAGCATGCTGTAGCCGAGCCATGGGCCGAGCAGCCCGAAGCCGATGAACAGCGCCTGCCGGGTGGCGATGCCCATGGCGACCACCGCGATGCCGAGCAGCAAGGGCAGGCCCATGTTGAGATGCCAGCCCGTGCGCCGGGTCATGGCCTGCCAGTCGCGCTTGTCGGTGACCGCGCGCCAGGCCAACCAGCAGGCATTGGCGGTGATGGCGATGAGGTAGGCGAGGAACAGCGCGATGCCCGGCTTGTGCCGGAACACCGCGAACTCGATGACCATCGGCACGCCGCTGGCGATGACGCCAGCCATCGCCCACAGGAACAGCCGCCCGATCGCGCGATGGCGCGGCGAGCCTTTCCGCATCAGCGCGGCCGACCAGAACGCGACCAGGGCGATGCTGCCCAGTGCGACATGCACGAAAACTATGATTGGATACCCGGGCATGGTGACGGCCTCCTCAGCGCGGTGCCGGCACGCGCGTGTCGCGCGCGAAACGGTGGATCGCCTGTTGCACGCGCGCCGGAGCTTCGACCACGACGTTGTGGCGGCCGGGCAGCAGCACCTCGGTCTTGTGCGGAAAACGCCATTGCATATGCGCGTGTTCGCCCACCACATGGTCCTCTTCACCGGCGATCAACAGCACCGGCACCTGGACCTTCGGCGCTTCGCTGCCCCAGTCGTGGAAGTAGGCGCCGGGGCCGGCCTGGAACATCTTCTGGCCCATGTCGTGGTTACGCGCCGGCATGCGTTCCAGCACCGCCAGGGCGCGGTCGCGGCTCTGTCCGGAGGCATATTGCAGGCGCCAGTCCTGCTTCGCCTTCTGCAGCAGGGCCAAGGTGCTGAAGTACTGCTGGTGCGGCTCGCCCGCGGCATCGATGGCCTGGACCATCGGATCGGGCAGCAGGGTGCGGCCGTAGGCCGTCGTGCTCTGCATCGACTGCGGCAGGTTGAGCAGCGCGTTGATCAGCACCAGTGACTGCGTGGTGCCCGGCGACTGCAGCGTGTAGGCCTGGGCCATGAGTCCGCCGAAGGAATAGCCGACCACCGTCCAGCGATCCACCTTCAAGGCCTTGCGCACCTGCTCGAAGTCGGCGATCTGGCGCTGCAGCGCGTAATCGCCGTTGGCCGCACTGGCCGATGCGCCGCTGCCGCGCTGGTCCAGCCAGACCACGGTGTAGTCGCCTCCCAGCACCGGGCCCGCCAATGCCCGGAAACTTTCCGCGCCCGAGCCCGGCCCGCCGTGCAGGAAGAGCGCCACCGGCCCCTGCCCGCCCACGGTGTAGTGCAGCCGCACGCCATCGTCGGTGGTGATTTCGCCGGCACCGGCCGCCAGCGGCGTGCCTGCCTGGGCGTGCGGCGCAAACAGGGCCAGGGCCAACAGGGTTGCGGAGAGTGCTTTCATCGGGCCATTCCTTGGGTTGATCGGGATGGCCTCATTCTTCCGGCGGGGCGCCGCGCGGGTCATGGCGGAAAGTCACCGATGCACCCTGCCGGAAGTCACTTTCGTCATGCCGCGCCTTGTATCGGGCACGCACGGCTTGCAGCATGTCCGCATGAAACCCCGACGCGAAGCATTACTGCACCCGATGAATCTGGCTGGCCTGTTCACCTGGGGCGCGGTCGCGCTCACGTTGAATTACGGCCCGGCGGAGCAGCTCTGGCAGCGTTGGGGCGTCGCGTTGTTGTTCCTGGTCGCGATGATGGCGGAGCACTGGACGCGGCCACGTTCGCTGCCTCTTGCCATGCTGCTGCTGGTGCAGGCGGCCTGTGCGCTGGCCCTGATCTGGCTGACGCCGCGCATGGGGGTTTCGCCCGTGTTGCTGGTCATGCTCATCGCCAGCATCGCCACGTGCTGGCCACCACGCGTGGTGATTCCCGTGGCGCTGGTGCTGAACATCGCCATGTACCTGATCCTGCGCGCCAACGGCAACGACCATGCGCTGATGATCGTGATGATCTACGCGGCGTTCCAGACCTTCGCCGCACTCACCTCGCACTACGCCCGCAGCGCCGAGCAGGCCCGCGACCGGCTGGCCCTGGTCAACGCCGACCTGCTGGCCACCCGCGCCCTGCTGGCCGACAGTTCGCGCGATGCCGAACGCCTGCGCGTCGCCCGCGAGCTGCACGACGTGGCCGGCCACAAGCTCACCGCCTTGCGGCTCAATCTGCGTGCGCTCGGTGCGCAGGAAGGTGCATCGCCGCAGCTGCGGCTGGCCGAACAGTTGTCGGCGGAGCTGCTCGGCGACATCCGTGGCGTGGTGCATGCCCTGCGCGATGTCGGCGGCCTCGACATCGCCACCGCCCTGCATGCGCTGGCCGCGCCGTTTCCGCAACCGCGGCTTGAACTGGCGATGCATGGGGATGTGCGCATCACCGATCCCGCGCTGGCCGATGCCGTGCTGCGCGTGGTGCAGGAATCGCTGACCAACAGCGCGCGCCATGCCGATGCGAAAACCCTGCGCGTCACGTTGTCGCGCGATGCAGGCGCGCTGCGGATCCGCATCGAGGACGACGGCCGGCTGCACGGCGCGGTGCGCGAAGGCAACGGGCTGACCGGCATGCGCGAACGCATCGAGGAACGCGGCGGCCGCATCACCTTCGCGCGTGGGGATGCGGGCGCGTTGCGGATCGATGCGGCGCTGCCGGCATGAGCGCCGGCATCCGCATCGCGCTGGCCGACGATCAGGCATTGGTCCGCGCCGGGCTGGGCGCGCTGCTGGCGCAACAGGGCATCGACATCGTGTTCGAGGCCGCCGATGGCGAGGCCCTGCTGCTGCAACTGGAAACGCAGCCGGTGGACGTGATCGTCAGCGACATCCGCATGCCGGGCATGGACGGCATCGCCATGCTGCGCGCCCTGCGCGAACGCGGCGACATCACGCCCTGCCTGTTCCTGACCACCTTCGACGACAGCGAGTTGCTTCTGGAAGCCACCGCCGCCGGTGCCCAGGGCTTCCTGCTCAAGGACGCCGCGCCGGAGGACGTGCGCGACGCCCTGTCCCGCATCGCGCGCGGCGAAACCCTGCTGCAGCCGGTCGCCACCGATGCCATCCGCGCGCGCTACCGCTACCACGCCGATGCCGCACCCAGGGAATTGTTCGGCGAGCGCGAGATCGCGATCCTGCGGCTGATGGCCGGCGGCTACAGCAACAAGGAGATCGCCCGCAGCATCTTTCTGGCCGAGGGCACGGTGAAGAACTATGTATCCACGATCCTGGAGAAACTGGACACCCGCGACCGCACGCGCGCGGTGCTGAAGGCGATCACCCTGCGCATCATCTGACCCGGGCGGCTGCAACCCGGCACACGCTGGGCGACAATGGCGGCCTCGCCCTGGGAGCCGCCCGATGCCGCACAAGACGAAGCACATTTCGCTCACCCGTTTCCTGATCGAGGAGGAGCGCGCCGGCCGGGTCAACGCCGACCTGCGGCTGCTGATCGAAGTGGTGGCACGGGCCTGCAAGAGCATTTCGGTGTCGGTGGGCAAGGGTGCACTCGGTGGCGTGCTGGGCGATGCCGGCACCGGCAACGTGCAGGGCGAGGCGCAGAAGAAGCTCGACGTCATCGCCAACGACGTGCTGCTGGAAGCCAACGCCTGGGGCGGCCACCTGGCCGGCCTGGCGTCCGAGGAAATGGAGCACAGCCAGCCGATCCCGGACGTCTATCCGCGCGGCAACTACCTGCTGCTGTTCGATCCCCTGGACGGCTCGTCCAACATCGACGTCAACGTCTCCATCGGCACCATCTTCTCGGTGCTGCGCTGCCCGGAAGGCATCACCACGCCGGAGGACGCGCACTTCCTGCAGCCCGGCAACACCCAGGTCGCCGCCGGCTACTGCGTGTACGGCCCGGCCACCACGCTGATCCTCACCGTGGGCCACGGCGTCCACCAGTTCACCCTGGACCGTGAGCAGGGCGGCTTCGTGCTGACCCAGCGCGGGATGACGGTGCCGGAGGAAACGAAGGAGTTCGCCATCAACATGTCGAACAAGCGGCATTGGGAAGCGCCGATGCAGCAGTACATCGACGACCTGCTGGTGGGCAGGGAAGGCCCGCGCGGCAAGGACTTCAACATGCGCTGGATCGCCTCGATGGTGGCCGACGTGCACCGCATCCTGACCCGCGGCGGCATCTTCATCTATCCGTGGGACAAGAAGGACCCGTCCAAGCCGGGCAAGCTGCGCCTGATGTACGAGGCCAACCCGATGAGTTTCCTGGTCGAGCAGGCCGGCGGCGCGGCGACCGACGGCCGCCAGCGGATCATGGACATCGCACCGAGCCAGCTGCACCAGCGCGTGCCGGTGTTCCTGGGTTCGAAGAAGGAAGTGGAAGCCGCCACCCGCTACCACACCGATTTCGACGCGCTGCCGAAGTGAGCATGCACGGCGACGCCGACGACTTCATCGGCGTCTATCCGGATGCGGTGCCGGCGGATGTCTGCGCGGCCATCGTCGCGCGGATGCGCGCGACGCCCGACCTGAAACCGGGCGCGGTCGGCGGCGGCGTCTTCCCGGAACTCAAGCGCAGCCGCGACCTGGGCATCGATGCGCGCGCGGACTGGGCTGACATCAAGCAACAGCTCAATCTGGCGATGCTGGGTGGTTTGCGCCTGTACCTGCGGCGCTGGCCGCAGGCGCTGATCGCGCCGCTGATGCTGCAGGTGGCGGGCGATGACGGCCAGCCGCGCCGCCTGGCCGCGGAGGATTTCGCGGGCATGGACGACGGCATGCTCACCGCGCTGATCACCCGCTGCTTCCGCCCCGGCGCGATCAACCTGCAGTGGTACGACGCCGACACCGGCGGCTACCCGTACTGGCATTGCGAGCACTACCCGCGCGACGACGGCGGCGACAGCCTGCACCGCACCCTGCTGTGGACGCTCTACCTCAACGACGATTTCGAGGCCGGCGAAACCGAATTCCTGTTCCAGCAGCGCAAGGTCGCGCCGCGCGCCGGCAGCCTGCTGATCGCGCCGGCCGGCTTCACCCACACCCATCGCGGCAATGCGCCACGCGCCCGCGACAAGTTCATCGCCACCAGCTGGATCCTGTTCCAGCCGGCGCATGCGCTGGCCGCCGGCAACTGAGGCCCGGCCCTTCACATCTTTTGTGACGCGGTTCTCGTTTTGATGATTTTTCGTGCTATGTTCGGCTTCCCTGTGTGGATCCGGCGGCATGGATCTGTCTGCCCTTCCCGAACAACGTGCACTGCTGGTGCTCTCCGACCGGCTGGGTGACAGAGCCCCGCTGCTGGTCCGGCTGCGTCATGAGGGCTGGCAGGTCCGGCGCTTTTCCGACGTCCCCGGGCTGGCCCGCTTCCTGCGCCACAACCGCGATTTCTGCGGCGCCGGTCTGGTAGACCTGCGCGGCCTGACCGATCCGCAGCAGCTGGCCGAACGGGTGCCGGTGCTGTCGCCGCCGCATCTGGGCTGGGTCGCCGCCATCGATGCCGGCGAACTGGAAGACCCCGGCGTGCGCCAGCTGGTGCGCGACTACTGCTTCGACTTCGTCACCCTGCCCTGCCCCGACGCGGTGCTCGACACCGTCATCGGCCACGCCTACGGACTGGCCCTGCTCGGCCGCGCGCCCAGCGATGTGGAAGACGAGGAGGCCGGCTTCGGCGGCATGATCGGCCGCAGCCCGCAGATGCGTTCGCTGTTCCGCCTGCTGCGCAAGGCCGCGCCGAGCGACGCGCCGGTGTTCATCGCCGGCGAAACCGGCACCGGCAAGGAGCTGGCCGCGCAGGCGCTGCACCAGCACTCCGCGCGCGCGGCGATGCCTTTCGTGGCGATCAACTGCGGGGCCATCCCGCCGCACCTGCTGCAGTCGGAACTGTTCGGCTACGAGCGCGGCGCGTTCACCGGCGCGCACCAGCGCAAGCTGGGCCGCATCGAGCTGGCGCATCGCGGCACGCTGTTCCTGGACGAGATCGGCGACCTGCCGCTGGACAGCCAGACCGCGCTGCTGCGCTTCCTGGAGCAGGGCACCATCGAGCGCCTGGGCGGCACCGATTCGCTGCACATCGACGTGCGCCTGGTCTCGGCCACCCACCACGACCTGGAGGCCGCGGTCGCCGCCGGGCGCTTCCGTTCCGACCTCTACCACCGGCTCTGCGTGATCCGCGTGCGCCAGCCGGCGCTGCGCGATCGCGGCGAGGACATCGAACGCATCGCCCAGCACGCGCTGTCGCTGTATGTCGATGAACGCAGCCGCCACATCAAGGGCTTCGGGCCGTGCGCGCTGCGGCGGATGCAGGACTACCCGTGGCCCGGCAACGTGCGCGAGCTGCTCAACCGGGTGCGGCAGGCGGTGGTGATGACCGAAGGCCGCTACATCGACGCCGCCGACATGGGCCTGGACGCCCGCGCGGCGCAGGTCGCGCCGACGCTGGAGGAAGTCCGCGCCGAGGCCGAGCGCGAGGCGATCCTCTCGGCGCTGCGCCGAAACCGCCAGCGCATCGGCGAGACCGCGCGCGAACTGGGCGTGTCCCGCGTCACTCTGTACCGGTTGATGACGCGCCACCAGCTGCGCGCGCCGGAGCCGGCGGAACCGCCCGCCAGCCCGGCCTGAGTCCGCCGCCTCTTCGTCCAGCAAAAACGCGCGCCGGTGGCGCGCGCGCGGGCGTGTCGATGCGGCGTCAGAGCGAGCGCGAGGCGCGCAGGCCGATGACGTAGTTGGGCGCGTCCGGCGTCAGCCCGACGCCGAGCTGTCCGTTCATCGTCCAGCCCGAAGGCAGCACGTAGGTGGCACCCATGTTGAAGGTGGCGCTGTTGCTGTTGCTGCCGACCACCGGGTCCTTGGTCTTCTCGCCGGCGGCGCGCACATGGGTGCGCCCGGAGAACGCGGCGGCCACGCTGAAGCTCACCGCCGCGCGGTCGTTGAGCGCGATCGCCATGCCGGTGCTGATCTGGATCGGGTTGCCCAGGTAGACGGTGGCCGGCGAGACCTGGCCGGCGACCGGCGAGATGTCGTCGAACTTGCGCTTGACGTTGTAGGTATAGCCCAGGCTGCCGAACAGGATCACCGGGTCGTAGGTGCGCAGCGCCGAGACGTTGAAGCTGGTGCTGTAGAAGCCGGTGCCAGTGGGCAGCGATTCGGGGATGTTGAGGTTGGTGTTCTCGCCGTCGGGCTGGACCAGCTTGATGCCGAACGGATGCTTGCCGGTCGGCACGCGCACGCGCACGCTGGCGACGATGTCCGGCCAGCGCGCCGACTCCTTGGTGAGCTGGTAGTACGCGGCCACGCTGGCATCGCCGATGCCGCGGCCCGACAGCTTGTATTCCGACAGCTTGCCGGACGCGCCGCCCGCGCCGCCGCTGATGAAGGTGGTGTCGCGGTAGACGTAGGGGATGTTGGCTTCCACGCTCAGGCGGCGGTTGAGGCCGTAGCGCCCGGTGACATCCGTGGTGAACAGGCTGGCCTTGCTCTGGTCGAGGTTGATGGTGCCGAGGAAGATCGCGTCCAGTGCCAGGAAGCCGCTCAAGGCCAGCTGGCGGCGGTCGTAGTAGCTGTAGCTGCCGCCGACATCCACGGTGAACTTGCGTTCGAACAGCGGCGCGTGTTCGCGCACCACCAGCGCCTTGTCCTGCTCTCGCTGGTCGGCCTGTTCCTTCTGCCGTTCCTGGCCGATGGCCAGCGGCGCGTCCTGCGTGCCCTCCGGCTTGGCGGTGGCGCTGGCGCTGGCGGCTTCCGGCGGCGTGCCGGCGGGCGGCGGATCCTGCGCGGCGGTCAGGCCGCGGCCACGCGCGGCTTCCAGTTCCAGCGTCTCCACCTGCCCGCGCAGGCGGCTGATCTCGGCCTGTTGTTCGGTAACCATCTTCGCCAGCGCGGCCACCTGGGTTTCAAGGTCCTGCTTGGCTTCCTGCGCATAGCAGGCGGGCGCGGCCATGGCGATGCACACGGCCGCCGCCAGTCTTTGGTGGGTGATCATCATCGTGCTCCGGGAAAGGTTCGGGGTCAGCGGCGCAGTGCGAGCAGGCTCGACAGCGCCTGCTGCACGCCCAGCTGCTGCTGCAGGGCCTGCGACATCGGCGCGACCTGCACCTGCATCGCCATCTGGTTCTGCGCGATCTGCCCGTTGCCGGCGATGCGCGCGGCCTGGCTGATGCCGCCATCGGGGCCGTTCGCGCCCAGCCGCTGGGTCACCTGGCTGTCGGGCCCGAGCAGGCCCATCTGCAGCCCGCCCCCGACGAAGCTCACCTGCGCCTGGTAGGCGCCCTGGGTGGTCGTGGTGCTGGACTGGCCGTTGAAGCCGGACACGCCCGGCAGTTTCGAGACCACGCCGATGGTGGCCAGGTTGCCGACCCGGTTGTCGTCGCCGGCGATCTGCGAAAGCTGGCTGATGCCGGCCACCTGCAACGTCTGCCCGGACGCCGTGGCACCGCCCGGGTTGCCGGCCACCGCACCGCTGCCGGCGCTGGCCTGGCTGTGGGTGTCGATGCTGACCTGGTAGCCGCCGTTGCCATCACGCTGGATCTGCACCGCGGCGCTGGCCGAGAGATCGGTGCCGTCGGTGCCGCGCCAGTGCGAGACCAGGTCCACGCGCACGCCGACCAGCATGTTGGCGCCGTAGTACTTGCCGGTGACGCCCGCCAGTTCGGCGTCGTCCACCGTTTCCGCCGACATGCCGCCAAAGGCTTCCGGCATGTGGGTCTGTTCGTTGGCCATCGCGGCGACCGGCGCGCTGCCGATCACCAGCGCCGCCATCATCACCCGGTTGTGTTTCGCGGTCTTCATGTCCTTCCTCCAACATCCCGTTGTCGATGCGCGCGGCTCAGAACAGATCGGCGCGCACCAGGCCCAGCTCCACCAGCGGCACCGGCGCGGTCACCCGGTCCAGCGCATCCACGCGCCGCGACAGCGCGTTGGACTGGCGGTCACGCGCCAGCCACGAATCGGTGCGGAAAGGCGCTTCGGCGACCACCGCCAGCACGATCCCGTTCCAGCTCTTCACGAAATCACGCTCGTACACCACGCGATGCCCCATGGCCGGGTCGGCCACCATCACCCGGCCGGCGGCGGCGCCCTTCACCACCACGAAATGCCGGTAGCCGTTCACCTCCATCAGCGCGATCACCGGGATCTGCAGCTGGTAGAGCGATTGCGGTTCGATGCGGAAGCCGTGCGCGCGCATGCCCTGCTGTTCCACGTACTGCTTCATGTCGAGCATGGAGAAGCCGCTTTTCAGCACCTGCTGCGCGTTGTCCTTGGTCAGCATCTTCTTGATCAGCCCGGCCTCGGTGACATCCATGCCGTAGCCGTAGCGCAGCACCGTGGCCAGCGCCGCGGTGCCGCAGCTGAAGTCGTAGCCCTGGCGCACCAGGTCGCGGTAACGCATGTCGCGCAGGCTGTGCATGCGCTTGGTCATCGGCGCATCGGGCACCAGCCCGGCGGTGTCGAGCCGCGTCGGCGCGTCGTCCGCGCGCGCGGCGGTCGGCAGCGCGATGGCGATGACCGCCAGCATCATCCACACCACCGCACGGAATGTCGCCGGAACCTGCATGTCGTCGTCCTTGGCAGGAAAGGCTGCGGCCGCAGGGGTCGGCGGCCGCAGCGGGGACATCACTCAACCACCACCGCAGCGGTCGCCGGGGCCACAGCCACCGGTCGGCGGCGGGGGCGGCGGAGGCGGCGGTGCGCAGGCACCACAGGACGCCGACGCGATCGCCAGGCCGTTGTGCTGGGCATTGCCCACGCCCGCGGCCACGTTCACGCCGATGTTGCCCTGCGCGCCGGCCAGCGCATTGCCACCGAGCACCGCGAAGGTGTCGAGGTCGCGACCGGCCAGCAGCTCGTTGGACAGGCTGGTCTGCTCGCTGTCGGACGCCGCCTTGGCGATCGTGCCGGAGCTGTTGACCGAAGCGGCCATCGCATTGCTCTGCGCATTGCCGACACCCGCGGCCACGTTCACGCCGATGTTGCCGGTGGCACCGGCCAGCGCGTCGCCGTCGAGCGTGGCGGCGTGGAAGCCGTCGCGGTCGCGGCCATGCTCGGCCAGGTTGCCTTCGGTCTGCTGGCTGTTGAAGGTCATCGCCGAGGCGAACACCTTCTTGCCATCCACCGCCGACAGCGCGCCGTTGTTGGCCTGCACGTTGCCCACGCCGGCCGCGACGTTGGCGCCGATGTTGCCCGAGGCGCCGGCCAGGGCGTTTTCGCCCATGTGCGCAGTGTGGTCGCCATCGCCGGCGGAATAGTTGCCCAGCGCGGCCTGGTCCTGGTCCACGGTCGCGGCGGATTCGCTCCGGACCTGGATGGTGCCCTTGACCTTGACCTTGCCGGATACGGCGATGTCGTTGCTGACGCGGGTGCTGCTGCTGATGCGCGCGTCATCGCCCGATGCGAACGCCGGCAGCGCGATCAGCGCCCCGAGCACCAGGCCTGCCTTGAGGATCTGGATCTTCATGATCGTTCACTCCTTGTGGGAGGCGGACTTCCGGCCGGCGCAAACCGGCCGGAAGCCGCGTCGCGGCTTACTTGCAGGTGCCGCACGAGGCCGAGGCGATCGCCAGGCCGTTGTGCTGCGCATTGCCCACGCCGGCCGCCACGTTGGCGCCGATGTTGCCCTGCGCACCGGCCAGCGCGTTGCCGCCCAGGGTCGCGAAGGTGTCGAGGTCGCACCCGGCCAGCAGCGCGTTCATCAGGGTGCCCTGCTCGCTGTCAGAAGCGGCCTTGGCGATCGTGCCGGAGCTGTTGACCGAGGCGGCCATGCCATTGCTCTGCGCATTGCCGACGCCCGCGCCCACGTTCACGCCGATGTTGCCCGAGGCCCCGGCCAGCGCATCGCCGTCCAGCGTGGCGCGGTGGAAGCCGTCGTTCTCATAGGCGCCTTCGGCGACGTTCATGAGCGTGCCCTGGCTGTTGAAGGTCATGGCCGAAGCGAACACCTTCTTGCCATCGACCGCCGACAGCGCGGCATTGTTGGCCTGGGTGTTGCCCACGCCGGCCGCGACGTTCACGCCGATGTTGCCCTGCGCGCCGGCCAGGGCGTTTTCACCCATGTGCGCATCGTGGTCGCCGTCACCGGCGGAATAGTTGCCGGCGGTGACCTGCTCCTGGTCCACGGTCGCGGCGGATTCGCTCCGGACCTGGATGGTGCCCTTGACCTTGACCTTGCCGGACACGCTGATGTCATTGCTGACGCGGGTGCTGCTGCTGATGCGGGCGTCATCGCCCGATGCGAATGCGGGAACGCTGATGACGGCGCCGATCGCGAGAGCCAGCAGGGTGGTGTGCAGTTTCATAGTCCTTCTCCTTGTGACGTTGAATGCCGCTTTTTATGGAGTACCGCCCTGCAGGGGCAGGTGCAGCACGATGGCGTTGGTGGCGGCATTGCCGACTCCCGCGCCCTGATTGACCTGGATGACGCCCGTGCTGCCCGAGAACGCGCCCGCGTCGATGCGGGCCTCCCGCGCAGCCGTGGGCGGCGTCCCAGCCCCCTCAGACGGTGATGCGCCGACCGCCTGGGCCAGCGCCATGTCGTCCACCGCCAGCGCCGGCATGGCGCCCTGGTCAACGACGAAAAGATTGGCCTGGGCATTGCCACTGCCCGCGACCTGGTTGATCGACAGCACGCCCTGGTAGCCGTGGAACGCGCCGCCATCGATGCCGGCCTGCGCCGAACGCAGGCGATCGCCCGGCGTCACCGTCTGCACGGCCTGCGCATCGGCCTGGCTGATGCCGGATTCCGACCACGCCAGCGCCATCTGGTTGGCCTGCGCGTTGCCCGCGCCCGCCGCCTGGTTCAGCGCCATGCGGCCACTGGCCATCTGTCCGGCCTGGCCTTCGATGCGCGCGACTTCCTGCGCCTGCACCGGCAGTGCCAGCCACAGCAGCAGCGCAAGGCCGAAGCGCTTCATGGCCCGCCTCCGCCGCCCGTGACGGTGTTGATGGCACCCATCAGGCCCGACATCGCGTTCTGCACGGTGCCGCCGATGCCTGCCGTGGCACCGCCCACCGCGCCGCCGATGCTCGCGCCCATGCCCACGGGCGTCGCGCCCGCCGCCGACGCCGAACCGCCCTGCGGCACCAGCATCGTTCCGAAGGTGCCTGTGGGCGGCCTGGACCTTCAGCCCCACGCCGGCCGAGCCGCGCTCATCCAGCGCCTGGCCCGTCGACCAGCTCGGCCCCCGCCAGCACATCCATGTGCGCGCCAAAAGTCCGCAGCGGGAAGGTGGTGGCTTCCGTGTGCACCGGCATGTCTTCCTTGGGAATCTGCCGATAAGCCGTCCGTGGGTGCACCGTGCGCAGGATGACGAGGCCAGGGTCCTTCCCCGCCGCGTCTTCCGCCGCCATGGCCGTCTGTCCCCAGACCGCCATCCCCAGGACGCAGGCCAGCTGGCTGGTACGCATCCCGTGGTTCGTCCTTGTGGCCATCTCCTATCCCTCGCGTCCACCGCCATCCAAGGCGGGCACGGGGAGGTACGCGAGGATCGTGCCAACCTCGCAAGCCTTTGTTTTATTTTGGTTTTATGTGGATGGACGATGTCGGCCCGCGGTGCCCTCCAGCGTATCCGTTACAGTCCTGCAACGCTGCGTGGCGCAGATGGCGGTGTCGAAGACGCTTCCCGTCCATGCCACGGCGGCTGAACACGCAGCACTCACCGGCCTTCCACGAAGCCCAACCGCGGCTGAAAATGTCCGGCGGAAATGGTTACAGGTCTGAAACGCCCGCTGGCGCTGCATCGTGCAGGAATACCCGCACCGTGCAGCCCTCGCCGGGCCGCGAATCCAGACTTACCCGGCCGCTGTGGCGCTGCACGATGGCATCCACGATCGCCAGCCCCATGCCGTCGCCCGCGCCCTGCACCGCGCCATGCAGACGCTGGAACGGCGCGAACGGCTGCGCCGGATCGCGCAGGTCCATGCCGATGCCGCGGTCAGTGATACGCAGATGAAACCCCTCGGCGTCGCGCTCGCCGTCCACCCGCAGGTTGACCCCGGCGCCCGGCCCGGCAAAGCGCCGGCAGTTGTCGAACAGCGCATCCAGCAGATGCCGCAGCAGGCGTTCATCGCCCCGCGCGGAGAGCCCGGGCTGCACTTCGGCTTCGATCACCGCCTCGGGGTGGGCGGTCCCCAGGTCCATCAGCGCCCAGTCGGCCAGATAGCCCAGGTCCACGTCCTGCCACTTGAGCTCGGCGCGCGCCACCCGCGAATACAGGATCAGCGAATCCAGCAGCCCGGCCATCCGCGCCACCGCGCCCCGGATTTTGGTCACCTGCTCGCCGGCATCGAGTTCGCCGGCGTCCAGCCGCTTCTGCAGCTGCACCGCGAAACCGTCGATCGCCCGCAGCGGCGCGCGCAGGTCATGTGAGATGCCGGACGCGAACACGTCCTGCTGGGCCCTCAGCCGCATCAGCTCGGCTTCGAGGTCCCGGTTGCGGCGCTCCAAGGCCGCCAGGGCCTCGTCGCCGTCTTGATTGATCAACGCACTCATCGTCCCGCCAACCCCTGCACCGTCGCCTCCTGCGAAATGGTGTTCATCTCTCTGTACGTCTTGCCATTCGGCAGGCTAACGCCATCCGCCGGCGATGAGGTCTAGACCGCGTGAAGAGCGGCACTGGCAGAATCGGGCCATGGACACCCCGCAGATTCTTTTCCTGCTCATCCTCGCCGGTGGGCTCTATCTCTTCGTCAGCGAGAAACTGCGGGTCGATGTCACCGCCATGCTGATCCTGCTGGCGCTGGTGCTGACCGGCGTGCTCAAGCCCAAGGAAGCGCTGTCGGGCTTTGCCAGCGAGCCGGCGATCATCGTCGCGGCGATCTTCGTGATCTCCGGCGCGCTGGCCGCGACCGGCATCACCGAGAAGCTCGGCCAGTGGATCGGCCGCGCGGCCGGGCGTGGCGAGGCGCGCACCATCGCGGTGACGATGCCGGCGGTGGCGGCACTGTCGGCCTTCACCCACCACGTCATGGTGACGGCGATGATGCTGCCGATCCTGCTGCGCCATGCACGCGAGCGGAAGCTGCCGGCGTCGCGCCTGTTGATGCCGATGTCGCTGGCCGCCTCGCTCGGCACGACGCTCACCCTGGTCAGCGCGCCGGCCTTCCTGCTGGCCGACGACATGATTTCCCGCGCCGACGGCGGCAAGGGCCTGGGCATCTTCTCCATCACCCCGATCGGCATCGCGCTGGTACTGGTCGGCGTGCTGTACATGCTGCTGGCGCGCTGGCTCATCCCCAAGCGCAGCGGCGAAGGCAGCGACGACGACTACCTGCGGCTGGACCGCTACCGCACCGAGCTGCTGGTGATGAAGGATTCGCGCTGGCAGACGCGCACGCTGGCCGAGCTGCAGAAGGCGTTCGGCGTGACCGTGCTGGGCTGGCTGCGCGAAGGCGTGCGCCGCGACGACCTGACCCCCGACAGCCCGATGCTCTCCGGCGACATCCTGCTGATCGAAGCGCCGGCCGACGAGCTCAAGTCGCTGCACGACGATCCCGGCCTGGACCTCTACGCGCTCAACCGCCACGGCGACCGCACCACCGGCGAAGGCGAATCGCAGTTCGTGCAGGCGGTGGTGGCGCCCGGTTCGGAATTCATCGGCCGCTCGATCCAGGAGCTGGATTTCTCCCGCCAGTTCGGCGCGGTCATCGCCGGGCTGTGGCGGCGCGACGGCGCCATCGCCCCGCGCCTGTCCGATGCCCGCCTGCGCGAAGGCGACCTGCTGGTGCTGTGGGGCAAGGCCTCGCGCTTCTCCGAGCTGGCCCAGCACCACGGCTTCCTGATGCTGGTGCCGTTCGCCGGCGAGACCCGCCGCCGCATCCGCGCGCCGCTGGCGCTGGCCATCCTCGCCGCGACGGTGGTGGCCGCCGCCACCGAATGGCTGCCGGCGCCGCTGGCATTCCTGCTCGGTGCGGTGGCGATGGTGGTGACGCGCTGCGTGGACATCGACCGCGCCTACCGCGAGATCGACGTGCGCATCTTCGTGATGATCGCCGGCGTGATCCCGCTCGGCATCGCCATGGAACAGACCGGCACCGCCGACCTGATGGCCAAGGGCCTGCTGCACGTGGTCGAGCACTGGCCGCCGCTGGCCATCCTGCTGGTCATGTTCACCGTGGCCGCCTTCCTCACCCAGGTGATGTCGGATGCCGCCACCACCGCCCTGCTCGGGCCCATCGCCATCTCGCTGGCGCAGGCGCTGCATCTGCCGATCACGCCCTTCGTGGTGTGCACGGCGCTGGGCGCGGTGGTCGCCTTCCTCACGCCCATCGGCCACCACGGCAACCTGCTGATCCTCGGGCCCGGCCGCTATACCTTCGGCGACTTCCTCAAGATCGGCCTGCCGCTGACGGTGGTGGTCGCCTTCGTCAGCGCGTGGATGGCGCGCTGGCTGTGGATGGGCGGCCCCTTGCTGCCGCACTTCAGCGGCTGAGCGGCGGCTTCAGAACAGTTCGCCCTGCGGCGTCGGTGTGCGCGGGGCCACGAACTTCGACATGTCCAGCGCCGGCATGCCCGGAAAGCCCAGCCGCGCACGCGCCTTGCGGACGCGCTGGCTGATCAGCTGGGCGAACGGGCCTTCGCCGCGCATCCGGGTGCCGTAGCCGCTGTCGTAATCCCGGCCGCCGCGCATCTGCTGGATGAGGCTCATCACGTGCGCGGCGCGGTCGGGATAGTGCAGCGCCAGCCACTCGCGCCAGATCTCCTTGAGCTCGTGCGGCAGCCGCAGCAGCACATGGCCCACCGACCGACTGCGCGCCGGCCGCGTGGTGCACCGCTTCCAGGATGTGTTCGATCTCGTGGTCGGTGATCATCGGGATGACCGGTGCCAGCAGCACGCCGACCGGCACGCCGGCTTCCCGCAAGGCTTCGATGTTGCGCAGCCGCGTGTGCGGCGCGGCGGCGCGCGGTTCCAGTTTCGATGACAGCCGGTTGTCGAGCGTGGTGACCGACACCATCACGTGGACCAGGTCGAGCCGGGCCAGCTTGGTGAGCAGGTCGATGTCGCGGGTGATCAGCGACGACTTGGTGACGATCGACACCGGGTGCCGCGTTTCCAGCAGCACCTCAAGACAGTCGCGGCTGATCCGGTGTTCGCGCTCGACCGGCTGCCAGCCATCGGTATTGATGCCCAGCGCGATCGGATGCGGCACGTAGCCCGGCTTCGCCAGTTCCACCCGCAGCCGTTCCGCCGCATTGGTCTTGGCCGAAATCCTGGTCTCGAAGTCGAGCCCCGGCGACAGGTCCAGGTAGGCGTGCGAGGGCCGCGCGAAGCAATACACGCATCCATGCTCACACCCCCGATACGGGTTGATCGACTGCGAGAAGCCGACATCCGGCGAATCGTTGCGGCTGATGATGCTGCGGGCGCGCTCGATGCGCACTTCGGTGCGCGGCGCGGCCGCGGGGTCGGTGTCGTCGCTGGCGTAGAGCGAGCCCCAGCCGTCGTCCTCGCCGGCGCTGACGGTTTTCTCGAAGCGCCCGCTCACCTGCGAGGCCGCGCCGCGGCCCTTGATCGCCTCCGCCTTCGGCATCCTGATTTTGTGCGGTAGCGCCATCCGGTTAGCCTAGCGGGGCGAGATCGCAGGAAGTGCGATACGGAGCCCGCGATGCTGCAAGATCTTCTGAACGCGCTGAACACCGCCTGGGACGCGCTCTGGGCGATCCCCCACATCAAGACCTGGCTGACGCTGGGCTGGCTGGCCTACCTGGCCTGGCTGGGCGGCTGGATCATCCTGCAGAAGCGCGAGCCGGCCGCCACGCTCAGCTGGCTGATGAGCCTGGCCTTCCTGCCCTACGTCGGCTTCCTCATCTATTACCTGCTGGGCCCGCAGAAGATCGAACGCCACCGCCTGCGCCGCGCCCGCCGCCACGTGAAACTGGCCGCGATCGACGACGAAAGCGACAACCCCGAGTACGCGGAACTGCAGCGCATGGTGCAGGCGACGACGGGCTTCCCGCCGGCCTCTGCGCGACGCATCGAACTGCTGGTCGATGGCGGCCACAAATACCCGCGCCTGCTGGCCGACATCGCCGCCGCCGAGCGCGAGGTCCACGCCGAGTACTACATCTACGATCCGGACGAGAACGGCGCGGCGATGCGCGATGCGCTGGTCGCCGCCGCGCGTCGTGGCGCCAAGGTGCGCCTGCTGCTGGATGCGGTGGGCTCGAAGAAGTCGTCGCGGAGATTCTTCCAGCCGCTGATCGATGCCGGCGGCGAACTCGCCTGGTTCCACCCGATGCGCTTCGGGCGTTTCTGGAAATTCTGGAAGCGGCCCTGGCTCAACCTGCGCACCCATCGCAAAATCGTGCTGATCGATGGCCGCATCGCCTACACCGGGCGGCATCAACATCACCGACGCCCAGGACGAACGGCTGCGGGATGACGCCTACCGCGACCTCCACCTGCGCATCGAAGGCAACGTGGTGCGCGAGCTGCAGCAGGTCTTCGTCGAGGACTGGATCTACGCCACCGACGACCGCGGGCTGATTTCCGGCGTGGTCCAGGGCATGCCGCCGGTGGTGCCGGGCCACATCCCGGTGCAGATCATCACCTCGGGGCCGGACTCGCAGTGGGAGGCGATCCACCGCGCGCATGTCTCGGCGATCCACGCCGCCAGCCGGCGGGTGTGGATGACCACGCCCTATTTCGTACCGGGCGAGGCGGCGATGATGGCGCTGACCACCGCCGCGATGGGCGGCATCGACGTGCGCCTGATGGTGCCGAAGATGAGCGACAGCAAGCTGGTCACCTATGCCGCGCGGTCCTATTACGACGCGCTGCTGCGCGCCGGGGTCAAGATCTACGAGTACGGGCCGCGCATGCTGCACAGCAAGACCCTGCTGGTCGATGACGACCTGGCGATGATCGGCAGCGCCAACTTCGACCACCGCAGCTTCCGCCTGAATTTCGAAGTGCAGGCGCTGATCCACGACTCCGGCGTCGCCGCCGAGCTGGAGAAACTGGTCGAAGGCGAATTCGCCCACGCCCCGCGCGTGCGCGAGCCCGGCGGCGAGGAACGCCGGCCGCTCTGGACCGCGCGCCTGCCCGAAGCCGTCGCCCGGCTGATGTCGCCGCTGCTCTGAGTCCGCACCAGCGGTCGTGGCGGCGGGCCGGGCGGCGCCTCCCGTTGCCGGCCGTGCCGCTACACTCTGCCTCGCCGCCCCCGAGGACATCGCCATGTACTGGTTGCTGTTGCCCGTTGCCGCGCTCGCCCTGTTCCTGGGCCTGCGCACGCCCTCAGCCGGGCTCATGGCCCTGTGGTTACTGGTGATGCTGGCCAGTCTGGGCGGCTGGCTGTGGTTGCGTTACCGGCAGCTGTTCCCGGCCCGCGCGGCGATCGAGCTCACCCCGCTCGACCCGGCCGAACTCGCCCGCCTGCGCGCACAGACCGTCGCCAACCGCGAAGCCGCGGAAGTCGCGCGCCTCGCCGCCGAAGCCGAGGCCGCCCACCCCATCCACCCGGTCACGCCCACGCTGCACATCCCGCAGCCCGTCGAGCCGGAGACGGAACCCGCCCCGGTGCCGCAACGCCCACTCACCGGCCGTGCCGTGTTCGCCCTGCCCGACGATCCGCCGCGGGTCATCTCGCCGGGCGACCGCGCGCTGTGAGCGCGCGCCTCAGCGTCAACGTCAACAAGATCGCCGTCCTGCGCAACTCGCGCGGCGGCCACGAACCCGATGTCGTCCGTGCCGCCCGCGCCTGTCTGGATGCCGGCGCCGACGGCATCACCGTGCATCCACGCCCCGACGCCCGCCATATCCGCGCCGATGACGTCCACGCGCTGGCCGCGCTCTGCGGCGAGTACGAGGTCGAGTTCAATCTGGAAGGCAACCCCTTCGCCCCGCCCCGCCCCGGCTACCCGGGCTTCCTCGCCCTGTGCGAGGCGGTGCGCCCGGCCCAGGCCACCCTGGTCCCCGATGGCGACGGCCAGGTCACCTCCGACCACGGCTTCGATTTCGGCGATGCGGAACTCGAAGCCCTCAAGCCGCTGGTCGCGCAGCTGAAAGCGCTCGACTGCCGGGTCAGCCTGTTCGCCGATGCCGGCCACCCGGCGCTGGCCCGTGCCGCCGAATGTGGCGCCGACCGCGTCGAGCTCTACACCGGCCCCTATGCCGAGGCCCATGCCCAGGGCGACCTGTCGGCGCTGGCCACCTGTGTCGAAGCCGCCGCCCGCGCGCGTGCCGTCGGGCTCGGCGTCAATGCCGGCCACGACCTGTCGCAGGCCAACCTCGGCGATTTCCTGCGCGCCATCCCGGCGGTCGAGGAAGTCTCGATCGGCCACGCCCTCATCGGCGAAGCGCTCTACGCCGGGCTGCAGCCCACCGTCCGCGCCTACCTCGCGATCATAAAAAACGCCGCCCGTTAGGGGCGGCGTCGATCCACTCATGTCGAAGCGGGCGTGGCGTGCACGCCCGCGAATGGCTTACTCGGGTTGCACGAACCCGATTTTCTGCATTTCTGCGTTCTTGGCTGCGGCCAGGACCCGCGCGAGCACTTCGTATTCGGCGTCGTCGTTGGTCTGGATCTGCAGCTGAGGCTGATTGGTCGGGTCCTTCTGGACTTCCGACGTCATCATGTTTTCCAGCGCGCTGATCGGCGTCGGCGAATCGTTCCAGAACACCTGGCCCGAGGCGTCGATGCGCAGCTTGATCGGCTCCGGCGGATCCTTCGGCTTCTCGATGTCCGGCGGCGTCGCCTGCGGCAGGTCGATCTTGATCGGGTACGACTGGATCGGCATGGTCACCATGAAGATGATCAGCAGCACCAGCATCACGTCGACCAGCGGCGTGACGTTGATGTCCGCCATCGGCCCCTTGCCACCACCTGAAGTAAATGCCATCGCGGTTCTCCTTACTTCTTCTTTTCGCGCGTGGCCACGTAACCGATATCCAACATGCCCTGCTGCTGGGCGATCTTGGTGATCTCGTTGATGGTGCGCAGTTTGGTGGTGCGGTCGCCGCGCAGGTTGAGCGGCGGCTGCGGTTGCTTCTGGGCCGCGCTGGACAGGCGGCTTTCGATCATCTCGCGGGTGACGGGTTCGTCATTCCAGAACAGATCGCCGGCCTCGGTGACCGAGATCGTGATCGGCGTGGCGCCCTTGTTCCGCTTCTCGTCAGCCTGCTTGATTTCCGGACGCAACTCGGCGCGCGGCAGCTCGACCTTGGTCTTGTTGTTCATCAGCGGCGTCGTGATCATGAAGATGATCAACAGCACCAGCATCACGTCCACGAGGGGCGTGACGTTGATGTCGGCCATGACGCCGCCGCTGTCGTTTCCGCTACTCATTGCCATGGTGCAGGATTTCCTTGGTCGAACTTAGCGTGGAGTGAGCCGGGGAGCCGCTGGATCAGCGGCCCACCTCGCCGACGCGCGCACCGGTGGCGAAGAAGTCGTGCAGGTCATGCGCGAAGGTGTCGAACTTGGCGTTGGTGACGCGGTTCAGGCGGCTGAAGAAGTTGTACGCCAGCACCGCCGGGATCGCCACGAACAGGCCGAGCGCGGTCATGATCAGCGCTTCACCCACCGGGCCGGCCACGGCCGAGATGGAGGCGTCGCCCGACGAACCGATGCGGATCAGCGCGTGGTAGATGCCCCACACGGTACCCAGCAGGCCGACGAACGGCGCGGTGGCACCGACAGTGGCGAGCACGGTCAGGCCGTTCTCGAGGCCCGAGCTCTCGCGGGTCACGGCCTGGCGCAGGGCGCGGTCGACGAACTCGGAGCGGTTCAGCGACTCGGCGAGGCGCGAACCCTCGTGACGCTGGTGGTGGGCGGCGGCCTGGGCGGCATCGAGCGCGATCTTGGAGAACGGCTCGGACTTCGGCTGCTCTTCCATGTAGCGGATCGCGTCCTGCGCGTTCGGGGTTTGCCAGAAGGTGCCGGTCACGCGGTCGGCGCTGCCGCGCAGGCGCATGTTCTTCACCAGGTTCACGACGATCCAGTACACGGAAAGCAGCGAGAAGATGGCCAGGGTGATGAAGACGATCCAGCCGACGAGGTCGAAGTTCTGGATCAGATGGCCGAAGCTCATCTGCTGGAGCGCTTCGGCATTGTTGCCGCCGGCGGCGGGCGTGGTGGTGGGCTGCTGCAGCATGACGCTTACCTTTATTGAGTGGATAAAGAGACCCAGCGGGTCAAACAGGGGTGGAACGATTACAGTGTGAAATTGATGTCGATGTAGCCGCTGCCATCGCCCGAACCCGGGCACAGGCGGGCGCGCTTGACCGCGGTGGTGGCGGCGCGATCGAGATCGCGGTTGCCACTGCCCTTGGCCACCGAGGCGCCGGTGATGGCACCCGAGTTGGCGTACTGCACCAGCACCTTCACCGTACCCGTGATGCCGGCACGCATGGCTTCACGCGGGTATTCCGGACTCGGGCGCGTGCACATGCTGGCGCTCAGGTCACCCGACGGCGGGCTCGGACGGGCCGGCGGCTGGGTCGGCGGTGCGGGCGGAGCCGGCGGCGGGGCCGGCACGTCCACCGCACGCGGGGTGTCGGTGATGATCGGCGGCTGTTCCGGCGGCGGCGGCGTGACCGTCTTCGGCTGCGGCTGCGGCGGAGTCGGCGCCAGCTTGATCTGCTTGGGCGGTTCCTTCGGCGGCGGCGGCGGCGGCGGCGGCGGCGGCGGCGGTTCAATGAACTGCACGTCGACGCGGTCGGCCTGCTCGTCAGCGGATGGCGGCGGCGAGACCGGGGCCATCAGCAGCATCAGCGCGGCGACATGCACCGCGATGGCGGCCGAGATGCCCGCGATCCGGGCCCAGTTCAAGCCTTCGTCCCGGTCGTCTTCCTGATACTCGTAGCGGGCGGTGGTTTCCGTCATGCGCTGGCTCGTTGTTGTCGGGGCGCCGGGCGCCCGGGTCATGGAAGTGCCGGCAACCGGCAGGAACCATTTAGCTTATACCAATCCCGGCGGCTTGCACCACACACCGCCGGGGCTTTTGCCTACGGCATCACTTCGGACTGGCCAGCCGCTGGGCTTCGGCGGTGTTCTTGACACCCTTCTTCAGCGCCTGCTGCGCGGCGTTGCGCTGCTCGGCCTTCTTGCCCTGGTTGTTGTAGACCTTGGCAAGGTTGAGCCAGGCCTCGCCATCGGACATCAGCGGTGCGGCCAGCGCGTAGTACTTGGCGGCGGCATTGAGGTCGTCGGCGAAGAACGCCTGGTTGGCGACGATCGCGTAGGCCTTGCCGAGGTCCTCGTTCTTCTGCAGCACGCCCTTGGCGGCGCCCTCGTCGATCACCGCGGCCGCCTGCTTCCAGTGGTTGTCCTCGTTCAACAGGCCCGAATAGAGCGCGCGGTATTCGCGGTCCTCGGTGAGTTGGCCCTTCTTCTGCGCGTCCAGCAGCAGCTTGTTGGCTTCGGCGAAGCGGTCGGACTGCTGCAGGGTGGCGACGGTGTTCATCAGCAACTTCTTGTCGCCCGGGTTCTTCGCCAGCAGTTCGGCGAACAGCTTGGACGCCTCGTCGTTGCGGCCGGCCGCCGACAGCAGGCCCGCCTTCATCGACAGGTACTTCGGATCGTCGGTCTTGGTCTCGGCGAGGAACCGGTCCAACGTCTTGATCGAGGCATCCCACTGCTCAAGCTGCGACTGGGTGGCCGCCAGGTTGCTCATGACGCGGTAGTGGCTGTTGTTGTCGAGGCCGTTGGCGTCGATCGCGGCCTGGAAGTACTGGGCCGACTTGGCGATGTCGTTGGTCTCGGCGGCGGCGACGGCCGCCAGCTGGTACGCGAAGGCCTTCTCGTAGGCATTGGTGGTCGCCTCGGCGAACGGCACGGCCTTGGCCAGCAGGCCGGTGTAGTTCTGCTCGTCGTAGGCCTTGCTGATTTCCTGCAGGGTCTTGATGCCCTTTTCGGTGGCGCGCGTCTTCGGCTCTTCGCGGGTGGCCTGCGGGAACTGCGGCGCTTCCTTCTGCTCGGCGGCGGCGGCGGCCTGCTTCTTCTCCTGGTTGCGGCGCTCCTGGCGGCGCTCGGTCATCTGGGCGAAGGCGGGGGTGGCGATGGCGGCGCAGACGGCCAGCGAAATCGCGGCGGTCAGGGCGCGGCGGGGGGTGTTCATGGGGAACTCCTGTTCTGGTGGTGCCCGAGGCGGGCGCAGACGTTGGAAATTAACAGAATGCGCCCGGTTCCCGAAGCTGTCCCGTCCCGCTTGTTCAGCTGCAATGGGCGCGGATCAGCCGCAGTTCGGCTTGCGGCCGGCCGCCCGCGCCTGCAGGTAGGCGGGCATCAGGCCGGCGGCGCGCTGGTTGAGCTCGGACAGGCGCGACTGCGGATCCGGGTGGGTGGACAGCCATTCCGGCTGGCGGTTGCCGCTGGCCGCGATCATGTTCTGCCACAGGTTGACCATCTGCCGGGGATCGAAGCCGGCACGCGCCATCAGCTGCTGGCCGACCACGTCAGCCTCGCTTTCTTGGGTGCGCGAACCCGGCAGCAGGAAGCCGGTCTGGGCGAGGATGCTGCCGCCCTGCATCGCCGCATCGCCGATCCCCTGCCCGTAACGGGCGCCGAGGATGGCGCCAGCCACCTGCAGCGCACCCTGGGTGCCGAGCTGGCGGGTGATGCGCTCGTTGTGGTGGTTGGCGATGACGTGGCCGATTTCATGGGAAATTACCCCGGCCAACTGGTCCTGGGTCTTCGCCACGCCGAAGATGCCGGTGTACAGGCCGACCTTGCCACCCGGCAGCGCGAAGGCGTTCGGGTTGCTGTCGACGAACACCGCCGACTCCCAGCGATAGCGCTGCTGCCAGTCGGCCGGCAGTTCGCGGACCAGCGCATTGACCACGCAGCTCGCGTAGGCGCGCTGGCGGCTGTCATTGGTCTGCGCCTTCTGCGCCTTCATCTGCGCGAACGCCTGTTCGCCCATCTGGTCCAGCTGCTGCTGGGAAACGCCACCGACGATCTGCTTGCGGCCGGTCGGCGAGGTCGTGGTGGCGCAGGCGGTGATGGCGAGCGCCACCGCGGCGGACAGCAACAGGGTGCGGGATGTGCGAAGGCGCATGTCAGGTTTCCTGAAGGGACAGGTGGGAACCCGGTTGTACGCCGGGCCTGTTCAATGGCGTGTCAACGGTACGCGACAGCTTCAGCTGCCGATGCCGGCCATCAACATCGCGCAGGCCAGCAGGTTGTTGGTGGCGTGGGCGAGGATCGCCGCCCACAGCGTGCCGCGACGCCGGTAGATCCAGGCGAAGCTCGCGCCCATCAGCGCGTAGAACACCAGCAGGATCAGGGTCATCGGCCACGGCGCCCCGGTGGTGCCGGGGATCTCGTGCATCAGCGCGAACAGCAGGCTGCTGGCGACGATGCCGGCCATCGGCTTGCCGGCCGCCCACAGCCGCCCGAACAGCACCCGGCGGAACAGCAGTTCCTCGGCCAGCGGCGCCATCAGCACGGCGACGAACAGCAGCAGCATCGGCGAGAACGCCAGCGCCTGTTCGAGCATCTGCAGGTTGCTGGGTTCCGGTACGTGCCCGAATCGCTCCAGGAGCATCATCAGCGCGGTACTGGCCACGAACAGGCCGACGCCGACGCCGATGCCTTCCAGCCAGGTGCGCGGCTGCATGGCCGCGGCGCGCGAACGCGCGATTTCCTCGTTCGATGCGCGACGCCGCCAGCGGTAGACGAGGCCGGCGGCGGCCAGCATCGCCAGGCTGCCCACCACCAGCAGCGGCACGGCACCGGGTTCGCCGATGGCACGGGTGAAAGCGGCGCCGTCCGCGGCGAGTTCCGGGCCGCGGGTGGCCACGACCTGCATCGCGCGGACGATGCCCCAGACGATCATCCCGACCAGCGTGGTGGCCAGCAGCAGCCCCATCGCCATCAGGAAATCCAGCACGAAGCCGAGCCAGGGCCGCGGCGGACGGGCCGGCGGGGATACGGGCTGCGGAATGCCCGACGCCGCCCCGATGGGCGGCGTGGGCTCGATGGAAGCGGGCACGGGCGGTGGCGTGTTCATCCGGCCATTCTGTCAGGCCGGCACGCCCGCCGGGCTACACGTCGAGGTTGGCGACCTTGAGCGCGTTGTCCTCGATGAACTCGCGGCGCGGCTCGACCACATCGCCCATCAGGCAGGTGAAAATCTGGTCGGCGGCGACCGCGTCCTCGATCCGCACCTGCAGCAGGCGGCGGGTTTCCGGGTTCACCGTGGTGTCCCAGAGCTGCTCGGGGTTCATTTCGCCGAGGCCCTTGAAGCGCTGGATCTGGCGGCCGCGCTTGGCCTCCTCCAGCAACCAGGCCTGCGCGTCGGCAAAGCTCGACACCGCCTGCGCGCGGTTGCCGCGCATGATCTGGGCGCCGTCGCGGATCAGGCCATGCAGCACCGCGGCGGCTTCGCGCAGGGCCTTGAGCTCGCCGAATTCGAAGATCGACAGCGGCAGCACCTGGGTCAGTTCCTCGCCCATGTGCAGGCGGGTGATCAGCAGCGCCGCCGGGTGGCCCTCGGTGGCCGGCTGGATGCGCAGCGAATAGCGCGGCTTGCCGAGGCCGGTGCGGTTGAGCCGCGCGGCCAGCGCGTCGAGCTCGTGCGCCTCGTCGGTGTTGGCGGCCAGCGAAGCGGCATCGAGCGGGGTGAAGTCGATCAGCGACTCCAGCACGATCGGGTCGAAGCGGTGCGCGCTGCGGGCGATCGCCGCGCGGGCTTCGGCGAAGGCCATCAGCAGCTTCTCCAGCGCCGCGCCCTCGATCGCCGGTTCGTCGGTCGCGGGAACGAGCGAAGCGCCCTCCACCGCGTTGTTGGCGAGGTAGGCGTCGAGCGCCGCGTCGTCCTTCAGGTACAGCTCGTTCTTACCCTGCTTGATCTTGTAGAGCGGCGGCAGGCCGATGTAGACGTGGCCGCGCTCGATCAGCTCCGGCATCTGCCGGTAGAAGAAGGTCAACAGCAGGGTGCGGATGTGGCTGCCGTCGACGTCCGCGTCGGTCATCAGGATGATGCGGTGGTAGCGCAATTTATCCGGGTTATATTCATCCTTGCCGATGCCGGTGCCCAGCGCGGTGATCAGCGTGCCGACCTCGGCCGAGGCCAGCATGCGGTCGAAACGGGCGCGTTCCACGTTCAGGATCTTGCCCTTGAGCGGCAGAATCGCCTGCGTCTTGCGGTTGCGGCCCTGCTTGGCCGAGCCGCCGGCGGAGTCACCCTCGACGATGAACAGCTCGGACAGCGCCGGATCCTTCTCCTGGCAGTCGGCCAGCTTGCCCGGCAGGCCGGCGATATCCAGCGCGCCCTTGCGGCGGGTCAGGTCGCGGGCCTTGCGGGCGGCCTCGCGGGCGCGGGCGGCATCGACGATCTTGCCGGCGATGGCACGGGCCTCATTCGGGTGTTCCTGGAGAAACTCCTCCAAACGTGCACCGAACGTGCTCTCAACGACCGGCCTCACCTCGGAACTGACCAGCTTCTCCTTGGTCTGGCTGGAAAAGCTCGGGTCCGGCACCTTGACCGACAGCACGGCGATCATGCCTTCGCGCATGTCGTCGCCGCTCAGGTTGACCTTGGCCTGCTTGGCGATGCCGCTCTGCTCGATGTAGTTGGTCAACGTGCGGGTCAGCGCTGCGCGGAACCCCTGCAGGTGGGTGCCGCCGTCCTTCTGCGGGATGTTGTTGGTGAAGCAGAACATCGTTTCCTGGTAGGCGTCGGTCCACTGCAGGGCCACGTCCACGGTGATGCCGTTCTGCTCGCCGGTCACCGAGATCACGTTCGGGTGCAGCGGGTTCTTCAGCTGCGCCAGATGCTCGACGAAGCTGCGGATGCCGCCTTCGTACTGGAACGTGGTGGTCTCGCCCTCGCCGCGCTCGTCGCGCAGCACGATCTTGACGCCGGAATTGAGGAAGGACAGCTCGCGCAGGCGGCGGGCCAGGATGTCGTAATGGAATTCGGTGTCGGTGAACACTTCCGACGACGGCCAGAAGCGCACCACGGTGCCACGCTTGTCGCCCTGGTCACCGACCCGGCGCGTGGGGGCCATGACCTCGCCCAGCTTGAATTCAACCTGGTGATGGCCGCCGTCGCGCCAGATATCCAGGGTCAGCTTGTCGGACAGCGCGTTGACCACGCTCACGCCGACGCCGTGCAGGCCGCCGGATACCTTGTAGCTGTTGTCGTCGAACTTACCGCCGGCGTGCAGCACGGTCATGATGACCTCGGCCGCCGAGACGCCCTCTTCCTTGTGGATGTCGACCGGGATGCCGCGGCCGTTGTCGCTGACCGAGACCGAACCGTCCTGATGGATGGTCACGGTGATGTCGTCGGCGTGGCCGGCCAGCGCCTCGTCGATCGAGTTGTCGACCACCTCGAACACCATGTGGTGCAGGCCGCTGCCATCATGCACATCGCCGATATACATGCCGGGGCGCTTGCGGAGGGCCTCAAGGCCGCGGAGGACGGTGATCTTGCTGGAATCGTAATTCGTGTTCGGCTGGCCCTGCGGGGCCTCGGTCGCTTCCGTCATGCGGATGGGAACTCCAGTGGGGCGCAGCCGGGAAGGCGCGCCGGAAGGCGGTTTTTCGATGCCTGATTGTACCACCCGGGGCCTGCCGGCCCGGGCTCAGTCCTGCCGCCGGACCTGTCCGTGTTCCACGTGGAACATGCGGATCGGCAGTCCTTCCAGCTCCGGTGGTGCCTCGACGCCGGTCATGAAGACCTGCGCCCCACCCGCCAGCAGCTCGTCCAGCACCCGGCGGCGATGACGGGCGTCCAACTCCGAAGCGAAGTCATCGAGCAGCACCACCGGCCATTCGCCGCGTGCCGCATGCAGGTGTCGTGCCTGCGCCAGCAGGCAGGCCAACGCGACCAGCTTGGCCTGGCCTCGCGAATAGGGCTCGCGATCGGGCCGGGCGACGAAATCCACCCGCCAATCCGCGCGATGCGGCCCGACGCCGGTATGACCCAGGGCCAGGTCACGTTCGCGGCCCAGCAGCAGCGCATCGGCCAGCGACAGGGTGTCCTGCTTCCAGCCTGCCTGCAGGGTCAGCGCGGCAATCCCGAACGACGGCAGCAGCTGCTCGGTGACCGCCTGCAGGTGCGGGAGCAAGGCGGCGACGTAGTCCTCGCGTTGGCGTTGCAGGGGTTCGGCGGCCTCGGCCAGCTCATAGTCCCAGCTGTCGAGCTGCGGCCCGGCGTTGCGCGCCTTGAGCAGCGCATTGCGTTGCTTCAGCGCCCGGGCATAGCGCCGCCATTGACGGAGGTAGTCCGGTTCCACGTGGAACAACCCCCAGTCGAGGAAGCGTCGGCGCGGCTCACCGCCACCTGAAACCAGCGCATGGCTGGTCGGCTCGAAGGTGGTGACTGCCACGGCCGCACAGAGATCGCCCAGTTGCGCCACGGATTCGCCATCCAGCCGGCCTTCCCAGTCGCCGCCCGCATGCCGCATCCCGACCTTGTGCGGGCGATCTCCACCATCCAGCCATTCCGCGTACACCTGCAGGGACGGCGCCCCCGTCGCGATCAACCCGTCGCGCACCCGGCCACGGAAGCTGCGCCCGTAGCCGAGCAGATGGATTGCTTCCAGCACGCTGGTCTTGCCGGCGCCGTTTTCGCCCACCAGCAGGTTGACGCCGGCGGCCGGTTCCAGCCGTGCTTCGGTGATCGAGCGCACCGCGCCGATATCGAGCCGGGTGATCCGCACCTCAGCCGACCCCGCATGCGAAACCGCCCGGACGGGCCGGGCGGTCGTGTTTCACGTGGAACATCGCTGGCGACATCAGAGGCGAAGCGGCATCACCACGTGCCGGCTGCGGTCGTTGCCGGCTTCCTGCACCAGGGCGGAGGAATTGGCATCGCGCATCGAGATGATGACCTGCTCGTCGCGCAGGGCGGTCAGGGCATCCAGCAGGTAGGTGACGTTGAAGCCGATAGCCAGGCCGTCGACCTTGGTCTCGGCCTCGACATCCTCCTGCGCCTCTTCCTGCTCCGGATTGTTGGTCTGGATGCGCATCTGGCCGGGCGAGACTTCCACCCGCACGCCGCGGTATTTCTCGTTCGACAGGATCGCGGCGCGCTGCAGGGCGGCACGCAGGGCCTCGCGGTCCACCTTGACCTGCTTGTCGGCGCCGATCGGGATCACCGCCTCGTAATCGGGGAAGCGGCCGTCGATCAGCTTGCTGGTGAAGGTGACATCGTCGCGCTTGACCCGGATGTGGCTGCGGCCGAGTTCCAGGTCCAGCACGCGGTCGCCGCCTTCCAGCAGGCGCTGCAGTTCCTGCACGCCCTTGCGCGGCACGATGATCTGGCGCTTCTGGCCGCCCTGTTCCAGCGGCGCTTCGCACAGGGCGAGGCGGTGGCCGTCGGTGGCGACGCAGCGCAGGCTGGCATCGCGCAGGTCGAACAACAGGCCGTTGAGGTAGTAGCGCACGTCCTGCTGGGCCATCGCGAAGGCGGTGCGATCAATCAGTTCCTTGAGTGCGGATTCCGGCACGCGGATGTGCTCGGTGGCATCGACCTCGTCGATCGAGGGGAAGTCGTTGGCCGGCAGGCTGGACAGGCTGAAGCGGCTGCGGCCGGCCTGCACGCTGATCTTGTCGCCGGACTGGCTGACCGTGATCTTGCTGCCGTCGGGCAGGGCACGGACGATGTCGAAGAACTTGCGCGCCGGGATGGTGGTTTCGCCCGCCTCGGTGTCCTGGGCATCGGCCCGCGCGATCATCTCGACTTCCAGATCGGTACCGGTCAGCGAGATCCGCCCGTCCTCGACCTGCAGCAGCAGGTTGGCCAGCACCGGCAGGGTTTGCCGGCGTTCGACCACGTTGACCACCTGGGCCAGGGGTTTCAACAGGGCTTCGCGTTGCAGGGAGAAGCGCATCAGAGGATTCCTTGGGGCGTCGTGGCCATCTAGCTTTTAAGGATGGATAACTTCAAAAGATGGTGGTGCTGGAGGGGCCGGATTTCCGGGAAAACGACTTCAACCCCTTGATTCAAAACAATATTTCAGATCACAAACCGGGCTGGAAACTGGCGTACAAAGGTGGAGCATCCTGTGGACAACTTTTCCCTCGATTTGCATCCCCAACTTATCCACAGCCGCGGCACAGGCCCATCCAGAGACTTATTCGGTGAGCTTGCGCAGCAGTTTGTCCCAGTCCTCGTGCAGCTTCGGGTCGCTGTCCACCAGGCTGCGGACCTGCTTGCAGGCATGCAGCACCGTGGTGTGGTCGCGCCCCCCGAAGGCGTCCCCGATTTCCGGCAGGCTGTGGTCGGTCAACTCCTTGGCCAGCGCCATCGCCACCTGCCTGGGACGGGCAAGCGAGCGGGTGCGGCGCTTGGACAGGAGATCCCTGAGCGGCAGCCCGTAGTAGTCTGCCACGGTCTTCTGGATGTTGGGGATGGACACCAGCGCCTGCTGCGCGCGCAACAGGTCGCGCAGGGTTTCCTGGGCGAACTCGGCGGTGATCGCGCGGCCGGTGAAGTTGGCCCGCGCGGCCAGCGTGTTGAGCGCGCCTTCCAGGTCGCGGACGTTGGAATGCATGCGCTTGGCCAGCAGGAAGGCGACATCCTCCGGCAGCTGCACACCGCGCTCGCGGGCTTTGGCCAGCACGATCTGGGCGCGGGTCTCGAAGTCGGGCGGGTCGATCGCCACCGACAGGCCCCAGGCCAGCCGCGACTTCAGCCGGGCTTCCAGCCCCTCCACCTCGCGCGGGTAGCGGTCGCAGGTCAGGATGATCTGCTGCTTGCCGTCGAACAGGGTGTTGAAGGTGTGGAAGAACTCCTCCTGCGTGCGGTCCTTGCCGGCGAAGAACTGGATGTCGTCGATCAGCAGGGCGTCGATCTGCTGGAAACGCCGCTTGAACTGGTCGGCGGTGCGTTCCTGCAGGGCACGGAAGAACTCGTTGTAGAACTCGTTGGAGCGCATGTAGAGCACGCGCGCGGCCGGGTTGATCCGGCGCATCTCGTTGCCGGCGGCGAACATCAGGTGGGTCTTGCCCAGCCCGGTGCCGCCGTAGAGCAGCAGCGGGTTGTGGAGGCGGTCGCCCGGTTTCTGCGCGGCCTGCCAGGCGGCGGCGCGCGCCATCTGATTGCTGCGGCCCTCGACGAAATTGTCGAAGCTGTAATGACTGTCGATGTTGCCGAAGAACGGTTCGGCGGTGGGCATCGGGCGCGCCGGGTACATCGGCGCCGAGGGGGCCGCGGGGCGCGCCTGGGGCAGGGTGCCGATCTCCAGCTGGACTTCCGGGCTGCCGGCGAAGTGCGCCAGCAGCTCGCGGATGCGCGGCAGGTAGCGGGCCCGCACCTCGTCCACCACGAAGGCGTTCGGCGCGTAGAGCACCATCGCGTGCGCCTGCGGGCTGGCCTGCAGCGGCTTGAGCCAGGTGTGGACGTCTTCCAGCGGCAATTCCGCGGCGAGGCGTTCCATGCACAGCGGCCAGGGATCGGACGGGGTAAGCGGGTCGGGCGGGAGCGGGGAAGGCGTCATCGGGCGGTCGGGCTGGCTCTGGACTCGCCAGACAAACCGGCGTGCAGGACCGCTGAGGTTAGCACCGGCGCCGCCCGCGCGGAGGCCTAGGGCGGGGCCGGGTTGACCGCACCCGGAATCAGGCGCTAGAATTTTCGGTTCTGTTTATTCAATCGGTCCTGATCCATGGCCACCAAGCGCACTTTCCAGCCCAGCAACCTCAAGCGCAAGCGCGACCACGGTTTCCGTGCCCGCATGGCGACCGCCGACGGCCGCAAGATCCTGGCCCGTCGCCGCGCCAAGGGCCGCAAGGTCCTGTCCGCCTGATCCGCCCGGCCGGCGCAGCGTTGCGCCGCCCACGGTTTCCGGCGCGCAGGCCTGCCCCTGACGCTGCAATGACACCTTCCGCACCCGCCCGTTTCCCGAAAACGGCGCGGGTGCGTTTGCCTGCGCAGTACCGGCGTGTGTTCGAGAACGCCCGCCGCGTCCACCATCCCGCCTTCACCCTGCACGTGGCGCCGCCGGCCGAGACCGACGCCGGCGCGACGTTGGGCCTGGCGGTCTCGCGCAAGGTCGATCCGCATGCGGTCGGCCGCAACCGCATCAAGCGCGTGCTGCGCGACGCCTTCCGTCGCCATCGCGCGCTGATGGCGGCCCGCGCGCTGGTGGTGGTGGCCAAGCCCGCCGCCGGCAAACTCGACAACGCGGCGCTGGCAAGCGCCTTCCTCGACACCCTGCGCCGTGCCGGCGCGTTGCCGCGTCCGGATGCGACCGGCACAATGCGCGGCGATTCCCTTCCCCAGCACCCCGGGCCGCGCGATCGGCCTGACATGAGCACGCCTGAATGAACCAGACCCGCCTTTTCCTTCTCTTCGCCTGGCTGATGGTGGCGACGCTGCTGTGGATGGAGTGGGGCAAGGAGCAGCAGGTCGCGCATGCGCCGGCCGCCGCCGTGGCCCAGGTGGCCGCGCCGCCGGCGATGGTGCCGGGCCAGCCTGCGGCAGCGCCCGCCAATGCGGTGCCGGTCGGCAACGTGCCGGTGGCCCCGGGCCAGGCGCCGGTGTCGAAAGCCGCGCCGTCCGCGCCGGAAGTCGTCGCCAGCACCGACGTGCTGCGGCTGACGCTCGATGGCGGCAGCGTGCGCGAGGCCGACCTGCTGCGCTACCCGCAGACCCAGGACGCGGGCAGCCCGCCAGTGGTGCTGTTCGATGCCGACCCGGCGCGGTTCTACGCGGCGCAGAGTGGCTGGGTGGGCGTCAACGGCGCCGCGGCACCGAACCACCAGTCGGGCTTCGTGCCGGCCGAGCCGGGCAAGGCCTATACGCTGGGCGCCGGCCAGGACACGCTGGAAATCCCCTTCGTCTGGAACGGGCCGGAAGGCGTCAGCATCCGCCGCACCTATGTATTGAAGCGCGGCAGCTATGCGGTGGAAGTGCGCGATGTCGCGACCAACGCCGGCGCGGCGCCGTGGACCGGCTATGTCTACCGCCAGCTGGTGCGCGTGCCGCCGCAGCTGAAGTCGAACATGTTCCACCCGGAGTCCTACAGCTTCCGCGGCGCGACCTGGTACAGCAAGGAGGGCGGCTACGAGCGTCGCCGCTTCGACGACTATCTGGATGACGGCAAGCTCGACCAGACCATCGGCGGCGGCTGGCTGGCGATGCTGCAGCACCACTTCTTCACCGCCTGGATCCCGCAGGCGGACCAGCCGGCGCTGTACGCGCTCGACCAGCAGGGCGGCGCGGCTTCGATCTCGGCCACCGGCCCGCAGTTCACCCTGGCGCCGGGCCAGAGCGCGACGACCGCCGCACGCCTGTGGGTGGGCCCGAAGCAGGTCGACCTGATCCAGGCGCAGGGCGTGCCCAAGCTCGACCGCGCGGTGGACTACAGCCGTTTCGACATCTTCGCCATGCTCGGCGAGGGCCTGTTCTGGGTCCTGTCCAAGCTGCACGCGCTGATCGGCAACTGGGGCTGGGCGATCATCGGCCTGGTGGTGCTGCTGAAGATCGCGCTGTTCCCGCTGTCGAACGCGCAGTACAAGTCGGCGGCCAAGATGCGCAAGTTCCAACCGCGCCTGGCCCAGCTGAAAGAGCGCTACGGCGACGACAAGCAGAAGTTCCAGCAGGCGATGATGGAGCTCTACAAGACCGAGAAGATCAACCCGGTCGGCGGCTGTCTCCCGGTCATCCCGCAGGCGATCATCTTCATGACCCTGTACTGGGTGCTGTCGGAGGCGGTGGAACTGCGCCACGCGCCGTGGATCGGCTGGATCGAGGACCTGACCGCGCGCGACCCTTACTTCATCCTGCCGGTGCTCAACGCCGCGATCATGATCGCCACCCAGCACATGATGCCGATGACGCCGGGCATGGACCCGATGCAGCAGAAGATGATGAAGGCGATGCCGATCGTGTTCGGCGGCCTGCTGGCCTTCCTGCCGGCCGGCCTGGTGCTCTACCAGGTGGCCAACGGCGGCCTCGGCCTGATCCAGCAGTGGTACATGCTGAAGAAATACGGCGACACGCCCGCCAAGGGCGCGCCGGCGAAGACGCCGAAGAAGTGACGACGACGGGCCCCCATCGCGGGCCCGAAGTTTTTGCGATGCTGCCAACCATGGGCGAAGACGCATCCCCGCACCCGCGCGACACCCTGGTCGCCATCGCCACCGCCGCCGGCGCGGGCGGGGTGGGGATCGTGCGGCTGTCCGGGCCGCGCGCCATCGCCATCGCCGAAGCCGTCTGCGGCCGCGCCCTGCCGGTGCGCGAGGCCTGCTACACGCGCTTCCGCGACGCGGGCGGCGAGGTCATCGACGACGGCATCGCGCTGGTGTTCCGCGCGCCGGCCAGCTTCACCGGCGAGGACGTCGCCGAACTGCAGGCGCACGGCAGCCCGGCGGTGCTGCGGCAGCTGGTGGATGTCGCGATCAGCCACGGCGCGCGCCAGGCCGGGCCCGGCGAATTCAGTGCCCGTGCCTTCGACAACGGCAAGCTGGACCTGGCCCAGGCCGAGGCGCTGGCCGACCTGATCGCGGCCGGCAGCGCACAGGCCGCACGCGCGGCGCGGCGTTCGCTCGACGGCGCGTTCTCGCGCGAGGTGGAAGCCCTCGCCGAGCGGCTGATGGCGCTGCGGGTACAGGCGGAAGCGGCCATCGACTTCGCCGACGAGCCGCTGGAGACCCTGTCCGAAGCGCGGCTCGGCGCGACCCTGGCCGGGATCCGGAGCGACCTCGCCCACCTGCTCGCCCGTGCCGAAGCCGGGCAACGGCTGCGCGACGGCCTGCACGCGGTGATCGTCGGACCGCCGAACGCCGGCAAGAGTTCGCTGCTCAACGCGCTGGCCCGCAGCGAGCGCGCCATCGTCACCGAGATCGCCGGCACCACCCGCGACCTGCTTCGCGAAACCGTGCGCGTCGGCGACATCGAACTGACCCTGGTCGATACCGCCGGCCTGCGCGAGACCGAGGACGCCATCGAGCGCGAGGGCATCCGCCGCGCGCATGCCGAACTGGCGCAGGCCGACCTGGCGCTGGTGGTGGTGGATGCGCGCGCGCCGGACGCCGCCGAGGCGCTGCTGGCCGGGCTGGCCGAAGTGCCGCAGCGCCTCGTCATCCACAACAAGGCCGATCTGCTCGATGACGCGGCGGCCGCCATGCCCGGCGATGCCCTGCGCGTATCCGCGCGCGACGGCCGCGGGCTCGACGCGCTGGCGGCGGCGATCAACGCGATCGCCCGCAGCGACCTGGCGGCGGGCGAGGGCGCCTTCAGCGCCCGTGCGCGCCATGTCCGCGCGCTGGCCGACTGCGGCGAGTGGCTCGCCCGCGCCGACGGCGAACTGCGGGCCGCGCAGCCGGAACTGGCGGCGGAAGCGCTGCGGCTGGCGCAGGACGCGCTGGGCGACATCACTGGGCGCACCCTGCCGGACGATCTGCTGGGCGCGATTTTCTCGACCTTCTGCATCGGCAAATAGGCCGTGTGCTGGGCCGCGCGCGCGCAGGCGGCTAAACTAGGCGGTGAATACGCCCTCGTACGCCATTTGACTTCGATCAAGTGGGCGCGGGCGCAACGATTCGAAAATGGCTGGCCGCCGTGAGGATTGCGTAATGGACAACAACCCCAAGGGTTTCTACAACGACAAGGTGGTGATGCAGTTCGCCATCGCCACCGTGATCTGGGGCATCGTCGGGATGCTGGTCGGCGTGTTCATCGCCGCGCAGCTGTACTGGCCGGCCATGACCGACGGGATTTCGTGGCTGCAGTACGGCCGCCTGCGCCCGCTGCACACCAATGCGGTGATCTTCGCCTTCGGCGGATCGGCGTTGTTCGCCACCAGCCTGTGGTGCGTGCAGCGCACCAGCCACGTGCGGCTGATCTCCGACAAGCTGGCGGCCTTCGTGTTCTGGGGCTGGCAGGCGATCATCGTGGCCGCCGCCATCACCCTGCCGATGGGCTTCACCCAGAGCAAGGAATACGCCGAGCTGATCTGGCCGATCGACGTGGCCATCGCCGCGGTCTGGGTGGCCTACGCGGTGCTGTTCTTCGGCACCATCGCGATCCGCAAGGTCAAGCACATCTACGTCGCCAACTGGTTCTACGGCGGCTTCATCCTCGCCATCGCGCTGCTCCACATCGTCAACAGCCTGGCCATCCCGACCTCCTGGACGCAGTCCTACCCGGTGTACTCGGGCACGGTCGATGCCATGGTGCAGTGGTGGTACGGCCACAACGCGGTGGGCTTCTACCTGACCGCGGGCTTCCTCGGGATGATGTACTACTTCGTGCCCAAGGTCGCCGGCCGCCCGATCTACTCCTACCGCCTGTCGATCGTTCACTTCTGGGCGCTGATCTCGGTCTACATGTGGGCCGGCCCGCACCACCTGCACTACACCGCGCTGCCGGACTGGGTGCAGGGCGTGGGCATGGTGTTCTCGCTGATCCTGCTGGCGCCGTCGTGGGGCGGCGCGCTCAACGGCATCATGACCCTGTCGGGCGCCTGGCATAAGCTGCGCACAGACCCGGTGCTGAAGTTCCTCATCGTCTCCATCAGCTTCTACATGATGTCGACCTTCGAGGGCCCGATGATGTCGATCAAGACGGTCAACTCGCTCTCGCACTACACCGACTGGACGATCGGCCACGTGCACGCCGGCGCGCTGGGCTGGGTGGCGATGATCTCGCTCGGTTCCATCTACGCGCTGATCCCGTGGCTGACCCAGCAGAAGTCGATGTTCTCGACCAAGGCGGTCGACCTGCACTTCTGGCTGCACACGGTGGGCGTGGTGTTCTACATCGCCTCGATGTGGATCGCCGGCGTGATGCAGGGCCTGATGTGGCGCGCCACCAATGCCGACGGCACGCTGACCTACAGCTTCGTCGAAGCGCTCAACGCCACCTATCCCTACTACCTGGGCCGGTTGCTCGGCGGCCTGCTGGTGCTGGCCGGCATGGGCGTGATGGCCTGGAACGTGGTGAAGACGCTGCGTGCCGCCAATGCCGTCACCGCGCCGCAACCGGTGCTGCCGCCGCACGCTTCCGAAGCCCGCGCCTGAGGATCGACCATGAGCAATGACAACAACACGGGCTTCACCCACGAGAAGATCGAGAAGAACGTCGGCCTGATGGTGATCCTGGTCACCATCGCGGTCTCGTTCGGTGGCCTGGCGCAGATCGTGCCGCTGATGTTCCAGGCCGAGGCCGTGCAGCCGCTGCCCGGCGTCAAGCCCTACCCGGCGCTGGAGCTGGCCGGCCGCGACGTCTACATCCGCGAAGGCTGCTACAACTGCCACTCGCAGATGATCCGCACGCTGCGCTTCGAGACCGAGCGCTATGGCCACTATTCGCTGGCCGGCGAGTCGGTCTACGACCATCCGTTCCAGTGGGGCAGCAAGCGCACCGGGCCGGACCTGGCCCGCGTCGGCGGCCGCTATTCGGACGACTGGCACCGCGCCCACCTCAACAACCCGCGCGACGTGGTGCCGGAATCCAACATGCCGTCGTTCCCGTGGCTGGAGAAGGGCCACATCGACGCCCCCCAGCTGCAGGCCAACATGCGCGGCCTGACCAAGGTCGGTGTGCCCTACACCCAGGCCGACATCGACGGCGCCCCCGCCGCGGTCGCCGGCAAGACCGAACTGGACGCCGTGGTCGCCTACCTGCAGGGACTCGGCAAGCACGCGCCCAAGGGCAGCTGAGATGTTCTACGGCATCGTCACCCTCTGCCTGCTGGTGCTGTTCATCGTCGGCTGGGTCTGGGCATGGAGTCCGCGCCGCAAGCGTGATTTCGATGCCGCCGCCCGGCTGCCGCTGGACGATCAGGAAACCACGGCCCGCACCGATGCGGGTCAACGCAACAAGGAGCACTCACCGTGAGCGACTGGACCTCTTCCCTGGGCAGCGGATGGTCGATCTGGATCATCGTGCTGGTGCTCATCAACGTGCTGGGCTGCTGCTGGCTGCTGTGGAGCAATTCCAAGCGCCGCCCGGGCGATCCGGCGCCGGACGAGACCAGCCATGTCTGGGACGGTGACCTGACCGAATACAACAAGCCGATGCCGAAGTGGTGGATCAATCTGTTCTGGCTGACCATCCTGTTCTCGGTGGGCTACCTGATCTACTACCCGGGCTTCGGTGCGTTCGCCGGCGTCGGCAAGTGGACCTCGGCGGGCGAGATGAAGAAGGAGCAGGCGGTCGAGAACAAGAAGCTCGAAGCCGCCTTCGCGCCGTTCGCCGGCAAGCCGATCGACCAGCTGGCCGCCGACCCGAAGGCGGTGACGATCGGCAAGGGCATCTTCAACAACACCTGCGCCACCTGCCACGGCTCGGCGGCGAAGGGCGCGGTCGGCTATCCCAACCTCACCGACAACGTGTGGAAGTGGGGCGGCACGCCGGACGACATCCTGACCTCGATCCAGAAGGGCCGCGACGGCATCATGGCGCCGTGGGGCGACGTGCTGAAGGGCACCGGCGGCGACAAGGCGGTGGACTACGTGATCGCCTACGTGCGGACGCTGTCGCAGCCGGGCGCCAACCTGCAGAACGACTTCATGGCCAGCCAGGGCAAGAAGCTCTATGACGGCGTCTGCGTCAGCTGCCACGGCGCCGAAGGCAAGGGCAACACCCAGCTCGGCGCGCCCGACCTGACCGACAGCGACTGGCTGTACGGCGACAGCACCGCCAGCCTGCGCGAGACCATCAGCAACGGCCGCCATGGCGTGATGCCGGCGCACGGCGAGCTGCTGGGCGATACCCGTTCGCGCCTGGTCGGTGCCTATGTCTGGTCGCTCTCGCATGGGAGTGGCACGATGGCAGCCAAGCCCGCCGCAGCCGCGAACTGATGCCGGACTTCACCCAGCCGCAGTTCGATCATCCGCCCCGGCCGCTCGCACAGCGGATCGGGGCGATCGCGTGGCCGAGCTTCTTCGCCGCGTGCGTGGCGACGATGGTGTTCTTCGCCTTCGTCGACCCGATCACCCTGCGCGACCAGACGTTCCCCGACCTGCCGATGAGCCGTGCCATGGGCTACAGCCTCGGCTTCTTCATGTTCTGGCTGGCGACCGCGTCGTCCAGCTACTTCACCTGGATCCTGTTGCGCCCGGCCAGCCGTTTCAACCGCGCGCTTCCGCCGGAGTGACATCGCCATGAGCAAGAAGATCCCGCTGGACGTCGTCGATGACGCCGGCAATTCGTATTACGTCAGCGAGCGCAAGATCTACGCCCGCGAAGTCAGCGGACGCTTCGACCGCCTGCGCAAGATCGCGGTCTGGGTACTGCTGGGCATGTTCTACGTGTTCCCGTGGATCAACTGGGCCGGCCGCCAGTCGGTGCTGTTCGACCTGCCGGCGCGCAAGTTCTACGTCTTCGGGCTGACCTTCTGGCCGCAGGATTTCATCTTCCTGGCGATGCTGCTGATCATGGCCGGCCTGCTGCTGTTCTTCGTGACCGCGATCGCCGGCCGCCTGTGGTGCGGCTATGCCTGTCCGCAGACGGTGTGGACCGAGATCTTCATGTGGATCGAGAACGCGATCGAGGGGGATCGCGGCCGCCGTATGAAGCTGGACCAGATGCCGTGGAACCGCGAGAAGATCCTGAAGAAGGGCAGCAAGCACATCGCCTGGGCGCTGTTCGCGCTGTGGACCGGCTTCACCTTCGTCGGCTTCTTCACCCCGATCCGCGAGCTGTTCGAACGCGCGCCGCTGATCGCCAGCGGCTGGCAGTGGGGCGGCTGGGAAACCTTCTGGGTCTTCTTCTACGCGCTGGCCACCTGGGGCTTCGCCGGTTTCCTGCGCGAACAGGTCTGCAAGTACATGTGCCCGTACGCGCGCTTCCAGAGCGCGATGTTCGACCGCAACACCCTGATCATCGCCTACGACCCGATGCGCGGCGAACCGCGCGGCCCGCGCAAGCGGGGCCTGCAGAGCGTGCTGGAACGGGGACGCGGCCTGCTCGACAAGGTGCAGGCCTACGACTTCGTGTTCCGCGCCTCGGGCCACGCGGTCGCCGCCGATTCCGCCGCGCAGGCGCGCGGGCATACCGGCATGGCCGAGTTCCACCCGGTTCGCGAGCCGCTGCCGAAGTTCCCCGCCGAGGAGCTGGGCGACTGCATCGACTGCACCATCTGCGTGCAGGTCTGCCCGACCGGCATCGACATCCGCAACGGCCTGCAATACGAGTGCATCGCCTGCGGCGCCTGCATCGACGCCTGCGACGAGGTGATGGACAAGATGGGTTACCCGCGCGGGTTGATCCGCTATTCCACCCAGAACGCCATCGACAACAAGACCACGCATGTCCTGCGCCCGCGCGTGATCGTCTACGCGCTGCTGCTGGGCGGCATCTTCGCGGCCTGGGCCTGGGGCGTGACCCATCGCAAGCCGCTGATCGTCGAGGCGATGCGCGACCGCAACGCGCTCTACCGCGTGGTCGAGGGCGGCGAGACCGAGAACGGCTACACCCTGCGCGTGGTCAACAAGGACAACGTGGCGCGCACCTACGTGATCGACGTGAAGAACGCCGACGGCGTGCGGATGGGCAGCGGGCCGCTGACCGTCGAGGCCGAGCCCGAGGAAGTGCTGACGTTGCCGGTGTCGCTGCGTGCGCCGGCGACGGTGAAGGGCGCGAAGACCGTGCAGTTCGAGGTCAAGAGCACCGACGGCAAGGCGAGCCAGCAGATCGACAGCAAGTTCTTCGGGCCGATGTGATGGACGGACAGCCGCGCAAGGCCTATCGCGAACCGATGGTCTGGCTGGTCTTCGGGCTGCCGGCCGCGGTGGTGGTGGCGAGCATCGCGATGCTGGTCGTCGGCATCCGCCAGCGCGATGGCGGCGATGTCAGCGACAGCGTGCAGCGCACGGCGCAGATCCAGCAGACCGATCTGGGCGCCGACGAACGCGCGCAGGCGCTCGGCCTGCGGATGCTGCTGCGCGAGCGCGACGGGCGCATCGAGGCCCTGCCGGTCTCCGGTAATTTCCCGCGCGGGCAGACGCTGCGCCTGCTGGCCGAGCACCCCACCGACCGCGCGCTCGACCGCACGCTGATGCTGGCGCCGCAGGGCGCGGGCTGGCTGTCGAAGGAGGCGTTCGAGGACGCGCGCGTCCACGACTGGAAGTTCAGCCTGACCCCCGGCAACGAAAGCTGGCGCCTGCGCGCGCGCATGCCTAAGGCGCAGAGCGCGGTGGTGCTGGAGCCGGCCGTGCCGGCAGCGGAATGACCGCCGGGCGATGACCACGCCTGTCCCCGGAGCGGCCCGCTGCTTCCACTGCAATGAAGCCCTGCCCGCCGCGCCGCTGCGCGCGGAGCTGGACGGCGCGTCGCGCGCGTTCTGCTGCGATGGCTGCCGCGCCGCCGCGCAATGGATCCGCGATGCCCTGCTGGGCGACTACTACGCGCTGCGCAGCGAAGCCGCCGGCCGCGTCGGTACCGAGCCGCTGGACTACGCCGCCTGGGACCGCGAGGACATCGTCGCCGGCCATGTGCGTACGCTCGACGACGGTGCGCGCGAGATCACCGTGCTCACCGACGGCATGCGCTGCGCCGCCTGCGCCTGGCTGCTCGACAACGCATTGCGCCGCGAACCCGGCGTGGCCGACGTCACCGCCAATGCGGTGACCGGGCGCGTGCGTATCCGCTGGCAGCCGCAGGCCGCGCCGCTGTCGCGCCCGCTCGAACGCATGGCCGCGCTCGGCTACCGGCCCTACCTCGCCACCGGCCTGGCGCGCGAGGAAGCACGCCGCCGCGAGCGCAACCGCTGGATCCTGCGGATGGGCATCGCCGGGCTGGGCGCGATGCAGGCGATGATGTTCGCCGAGGCGCTGTATCTCGACACCGCCGGCGAGATGTCGCCGGCCACCCGTGACTTCTTCCGCTGGATCACCTTCCTGGTCTCGACGCCGGTGGTGTTCTATTCCGGCTGGCCGTTCCTGGAAGGCATGTGGCGCGAATTGCGCCATCGCCGCCTGGGCATGGACACGCTGATCGCGTCATCGACCCTGCTCGCCTGGGCGGCCAGCGTCATCGAGACCGTGCGCCACGGCGTGCACGTCTGGTACGACGCCGCGGTGATGTTCGTCTTCCTGCTGCTGGCGGCGCGGATGATCGAGCAGGGCGCGCGCAAGGTGGCGAGCGCGCAGGTGGATGCGCTGGCGCGGGCGCGACCGGCGCTGGCCACGCGCGAATTGGATGAAGACGGCGACCAGCGCGAACAGGTGCCGGTGGCGCAGCTGCAGGCGGGCGACATCGTACGGGTGGCGCCGGGCGAGGCGGTGCCGGCCGATGGCATCGCGCTGGCCGCCGCCGCCTTCGACGAAGCGCTGCTGACCGGCGAATCCACCCCGGTGCGCAAGGAAACCGGCGACGCCATCTACGCCGGCAGCCTGTGCGCCGACGTGCCGGCGCGCGTCGAAGTCACCCGCACCGGCAGCGACACCCGCCTGTCGGAGCTGGCGCGGCTGGTGGAAGCCTCGCAGGCGGCGCGTCCGCGGCTGGCGCAGCAGGCCGACCGCATCGCGCACCAGTTCGTCGCGCTGTTGCTGGTCTCCGCGGTCGTGGTCTATGCGTTCTGGCGCTGGCACGACCCCGCGCGCGCGCTGGAAGTCACGCTCGCCGTGCTGGTGGTGAGCTGCCCGTGCGCGCTGTCGCTGGCGATTCCCTCGGCGCTGGCCGCAGCCCATGGCGCGTTGTCGAAGATCGGCGTGCTGGGCGTGCGCGAGGATGCGCTGGAACGGCTGGCCGCCATCGACACCCTGGTCTTCGACAAGACCGGCACGCTCACCGAAGGCGCGCCGCGGATCGCCGCCATCGAGACCTTCAACGGCCTGACCCGCGAGGAAGCCATCGGCATCGCCCAGGCGCTCGAACGCGACAGCCGGCACCCGCTGGCGCGCGCGTTCGCGCAATTGCCGGGCGAAGCCGCTTCCGACATCTCCCGGCTGCGGCAGACGCCGGGGCAGGGGGTGGAAGGGGTGATCGACGAATGCCCGTGGCGGCTCGGCCATGCCCGGTTCGCGGCGGCCGGGGTGGACGATGCCGGCCACGCGGTGTGGCTGGGCGATGGCCAGCAGCCCTATGCGCGGTTCGACCTGGCCGAACAGCCGCGGGCCGATGCCGCCGAAGCCGTGCGCCGCCTGCAGGCGCAGCAGGTCGCGGTGGAACTGGCCAGCGGCGACGGGCCGGAAGCGGTGGCGGCGATGGCGGCGACGCTCGGCATCGGGCGCTTCGCCGCGCGGCAGACGCCGGAGCAGAAGCTCAGCCATGTGCGCGCGTTGCAGCGCGACGGCCACCGGGTGGCGATGGTCGGCGACGGCATCAACGACGCGCCGGTGCTGGCCGGCGCCGATGTCTCGCTGGCGATGGGCGAGGGCGCGGCGCTGGCGCAGCGCGCGGCGGATCTGGTGGTGACCTCGGGCCGGGTGACGCGGCTGCCGCAGGCGATCGCCATCGCGCGGCGCACCCGCAGCGTCATCCGCCAGAACCTGGCCTGGGCCGCCGCCTACAATCTGCTGGCGTTGCCGCTGGCCGCCAGCGGCCACGTCACCCCGTGGATGGCCGCGCTCGGCATGGCGCTGTCGTCGCTGCTGGTGACGCTCAACGCGCTCCGCCTGGCCAAGGTCCGCGACGCATGAACATCCTCCTCGCGCTCATCCCGATCAGCCTGATCCTGCTGCTGATCGCCGTGGCCGCCTTCGTCTGGGCGGTGAAGCGCGGCCAGTTCGACGACCTCGACACGCCGGCGCTCGACATCCTGCGCGACGACCCGCACGACCGCCGGCCGCCGGACGCGGCGGCACCGCCCGCCGACGCCGGCATCGACAAAAACATTCCGCACGATGCCGATTGACTGGCTGGTACTCGGTTCGGCCTGGCTGACCGGCGTGCTCGGCGGCGTGCATTGCCTGGCGATGTGCGGCGGGATCGCCACCGGGATCGGCGTCAGCGCGCAGCGCAAGGGCCTGTCCGATGCGGCGCTGGTGAACCTCGGGCGCGTGGCCGGCTACACGCTGGCGGGCGTGATCGCGGGCGGGGTCGGCGGCGGCATCCTGGCGGCGGCGCGGCTGGACTGGCTGGCGACGGGCTCGCGGATGCTGGTCGGCGCGGTGCTGGTGCTGGCGGCGCTGCGCCTGCTGCTGCCGGCGCGGAAGCTCGGTTTCCTGGCCCGGCCCGGCCAGCGCCTGTGGTCGAAGCTGCAACCGCTGCAACGTCATCTGCTGCCGGCCGACACCGCGCCGAAGCGTTTCGCGCTGGGCATGCTCTGGGGCTGGCTGCCCTGCGGTCTCAGTACCACGTTGCTGGCCGCCGCCTGGCTGCAGGCCTCGGCCCTGCACGGCGGGCTGACCATGCTCGCCTTCGGGCTGGGCACCTTGCCCCTGATGATTCCGCTGACCTGGACCGGCGCGCGCGCGGCGCGCTGGCTGGCGCGCCGTGAGCTGCGCCTCGCGCTCGGCGGGCTGGTGCTGCTGGCCGGCGTGCTGACGCTCGCCGCGCCGTGGCTGATGCAGGTGCCGGGCATGCACGGGCTGCTGTCGGCGCTCGGCTGCCGCAGCCTGCCGGGCTGATCCGCGCGATGTTGCACGGCAGCATCCGCCGGGGTGCGGGGGGCATAATGACGGCCATGGAAGCCACCGTCGCCCTCGACCTGCCCGGCCTGCGCCGCAGCTGCGCGCAGTGCTCGCTGCAGGAACTCTGCCTGGCCGGCGGGATGACCCTGGACGACCTGCGCCGGCTCGACGAGATCATCCGCGTGCGCCGCCCGGTGAGTGGCGGCAGCCACCTGTTCCGGATGGGCGATGCGATGGGCTCGGTGTTCGTGACCCGCGAAGGCGCGGTCAAGACCGTGACCTGCAACGAAGGCGGCGACGAGCAGATCGTCGGCTTCCACCTGCCGGGCGAGATCTTCGGGCTGGACGCGCTGGCCAGCGGCGAGCACCGCTGCGATGCGCTGACCCTGACCGACACCAGCCTGTGCGAGATCCCGTTCGACCGCCTGGGTGAGATCGCCGCGCAGATCCCCGGCCTGCAGCAGCAGCTGATGCGGGTGATCGGCATGAGCCTGGGCCGCGACCAGGACCACAAGGAAATCCTGATGCGCCGGCAGGCCAACGAGCGCATCGCGCTGTTCCTGCACGGCCTGTCCGAGCGCCTGCGCGCGATCGGCCGCGACCCGGTGCGGATCCGCCTGCCGATGAGCCGCATCGACATCGCCAATTACCTGGGCCTGGCGCTGGAGACGGTCAGCCGCGGCTTCACCCGGCTGCAGGAAGAAGGGTTGATCGATGTGCACGGCCGCCAGGTCACCGTGCTCGACGCCGCCACGCTCACCCGCCTCGCCCACGGCATGGCCCAGGACGAAGCCGCGCCGCCGCGCCGCCGCCCGGCCGGATAGCGGATCGGCGCCACGAAAATCGATGCCACCGCCCCCGCACGGTTGACAAACCGCCCGCGCAAGGCGATGTATGCACCTTTACAAGGCCGTCACGGCCAACACCGGGGGAAAACGATGTCGCGTCATCCAAACACCAAGGCCGTCCTGCACGTTGCGCTGGCCGGCGCGCTCGCCTGCGGGCTCGTCGCCTGTGGCGGCAAACAGGAAGAGCAGGCTGCCGCGCCGACCGGCCCGGCCCAGACCCAGGCGCCCGTCGGCCCGGCCCAGGCGATCTCCGCCCAGGTCGCGGCGATGTCACCCGACCAGCTGCGCGAAGCCGCCACCAAGGCGGTGGGCGAGCAGCGCCTGTACGCCCCGGTCGGCAACAACGCCATGGAGTACTACCTGGCCCTGCGCGACAAGGCCCCGAACGATGCCGCCGTGTCCGGCGCGCTGACCGACCTGCAGCCCTACACGCTGATCGCCACCGAACAGGCGATCACCCGTGACGATTTCGCCGAGGCCCAGCGCCTGTACGCCCTGCTGGAGAAGACCGATGCCAATGCCCCGGCGCTGCCGCGCCTGAAGCAGAGCATCGCCCGACGCGCAGGCCAGCCTGGGCCAGCGCCAGCAGCAGGCCGCGACCGCCGAGGTCGATGCCGCCAAGCAGGCCGAACTGGCCAAGGAGCGCCTGGCCGAGCAGCAGAAGATGCAGCAGCAGGCTGCCCAGCAGCTCGCCGCCAAGCAGGCCGAGGACAAGCGCCTGGCCGATCTGCGCGCCGCCGAGTCCCAGCGCCAGCAGCAGGCCAGCCAGGCCGCGCAGGAAGCGCGCGAAGCCGAGGAACGCCGCCAGGCCGAGCAGCGCGCCGCTGCCCAGCGTGCCGCCGCCGCGCCGCCGGCCGCTGCCGCCCCGGCCCCGCGTGCCGGCAACAACGACCTGGTCGCGATCAGCACGCCGCAGCCGAAGTACCCGACCGAAGCCCTGCGCAGCGGCCAGTCCGGCACGGTGCAGGTGGAGTTCACCGTGGGCACCAACGGTTCGGTGACCGCGGCGCGGGTGATCAGCGCCAACCCGGCGCGCGTCTTCAACAACGAGACGCTGTCGGCGGTGAAGCGCTGGCGCTTCCAGCCGGTGTCGAGCCCGATCACCAGCCGCCGCACCATCAGCTTCGCGCCCAACAACTGAGGCGTGCAGGCGGCAACGAAAAAGCCCGGCGAAAGCCGGGCTTTTTCTTGGGCGGGGATGCCGGCCGGGCCGGCGGCCCTCAGCCGGAGATCGCCAGCTTCTCCTGCCGGTAGCGCCACACCGCCGCCAGCCACAGCAGCGCGGCCAACCCGACCGCGGAGGCCAGGTAGACGCCCCATTGCTGCGGGTCCGGCGACTCGCCGCGGGTCACCTTCTGCACCAGCTGGTTCTGCGACAGGAACGGCACCGCGTACTGCCAGAGCTGGGTGTCCTTGAGCGGATAGGCCATCAGCGCGTAGCTCGGCACCATCGGCAGCAGCATCATCCACATCACGTGGCTCTGCGCCTCTTTCATGCTCTTGGCGCCGGCGGCCACGAAGGTCACCACGCCGGTGCCGATCACCACCAGCGGCAGCAGGATGAGCAGCAGCTTGGAGATCGCCGGCAGGCTCACGTCCATCGAGCGCGCCAGGCCGCTGGACAGCTGCGCGCTGGCCTTGAATGCCAGCAGGATCAGCAGCAGGGTGATGACGCCGATCACCGTGGCCGCCAGCATCTTGCCGCTGACCAATGCCCCGCGCGAGGCCGGTGTGGCCAGCAGCGGTTCCAGCGACTGCCGCTCGCGCTCGCCGGCGGTGGTGTCCATGGCCAGGTGGATGCCGCCGAGGAAGGCCGAGATCAGCAACAGGATCGGCAGCATCACCGACATCAGCATGCCGCGCTTGGCTTCCGGGGTGGCCATGTCGCGGGTGCCGACGCCGACCGGCATGCCGACCGCCGGATTGATCCCGCGCGAGAGCATGCGCAGCGCGCCGAGTGCCTGCGAATACTTCTCGAGTGATGCCTGCACGCGCTTGGCTGGCACATCGGCATTGCGGCGGGTGGAGTCGGTGACGATCTCGACCTTGGCCGGCTTGCCGGCCTGCCAGGCCTTGCCGAAGCCGGGGTCGATGATCAGGCCGACGTCATCCTTCTGGTTGCGCACGGCGGCTTCGACTTCCTGCTCACTGGCGTGGCGGATCCTGATGCCCTGGCTGGCCAGCAGCGAGACCAGCGTCGGGGCCTGCGCCGCGCCGGCGACCGGGATGGTCATCGGTGCTTCCAGCTGGGTGGTGGCGCGGCTCTCGGCCAGCTTGCCCATGCCCAGCAGCATCGCCGGGTAGAGCAGCGGGGTGAGCAGCAAGGTCATCAGCATGGTGCGGCGGTCGCGGAAGAAGTCGCGGAGCTCCTTGCGCATCACCACCATCATGGTGCGGATTCCGGTGTTCATGCGTGCAGGCCCTCCTCGGTGCCGATGAGGCGCACGAAGGCATCCTCCAGGTTGTCGATGCCGGCCTGCGCGCGCAGTTCCTCCGGCGCGCCTTCGGCCATGACCCGGCCGTTGGCGATGATGACGATGCGGTCACAGAGCGCGGCGACCTCCTGCATGATGTGGCTGGAGAAGATCACGCAGCGGCCTTCGGCCCGCAGCTGGCGCAGGAATTCGCGCAGGCCGCGGGTGGTCATCACATCGAGCCCGTTGGTGGGTTCGTCGAGGATGACGTTCTTCGGGTCGTGCACCAGCGCGCGCGCGATGGCGGTCTTGGTGCGCTGGCCCTGGCTGAAGCCCTCGGTCTGGCGGTCGAGGAAATCCTCCATCTGCAAGGCCTGCGCCAGCACCCGGGTGCGCTCGGCGATCTGCGCCGGGCTGAGGCCGTGCAGTTCGCCGAAGTAGGCGATGTTCTCGCGCGCGGTCAGCCGCTTGTAGACGCCGCGCGCATCGGGCAGCACGCCCAGCGAACGCCGCACCTTGTCGGCATCGGTCGCGACATCCACCCCGTCCACCTGCACGCGGCCGGTTTCCGGCTGCATCAGCGTGTAGAGCATGCGCATGGTGGTGGTCTTGCCGGCGCCGTTGGGGCCGAGCAGGCCGGTGATCTGGCCGTCGTGGGCGGTGAAGCTGACATCGTCCACGGCGACGACGGGGGCGGCTTTCTTGCCCTTGCCGGGAAAGGTCTTGCGCAGGTGTTCGGCGACGATCATGGTTCCCATCCCGAGTAAGAGGTGAACGGCGGCACGTAGGCCAGCTGGTCCAGGCATTTGGCGTCGAGCGCCTTGGCGTCGGCCTTTTCGATGAACTGGGCGAACAGCTTGGGCATGCAGCCGGCGCCGATGACGTTGTGGCCCTGGCCCTTGAGGTTGAGCCAGCGCGAATTCGGCAGCGTCTTGACGATCTCCTCGCCGTAGCGCGGCGGTGTGACCGGGTCGAACTCGCCGGTCAGCACCAGCACCGGCAGGTCGCCCTTGAGCGCGGTGTTGAAGTCGGCGGGCTTGGCGCCCTTGGGCCAGATCGCGCAGGTCTGCGCCATGGCTTCGGTCATGCGGTTGCCGAGCACGGTATCGGCGTCCTCGGCGCGGCTGACCATGCTGTCGGCGTCTTCGGTGCAGACCACCGACATCTGCATGCCCATCGCCATCTGGTCCTCCATCTGGCCCGAGAGCATCTTGGCCAGCGCCATCAGGCTGGCGTAGCGGCCCTGGTTGGCCTCGTGGATCAGCTGCGGCAGCAGCGCGCCGGCCGCCGGCATGTAGGCGTACATCCGCACCAGGCCGGCCACGGTGTCGGCGGTCAGGGTGTCGGTCTTTTCCTCGTTGGTGCTGGCGTCGCGGTAGGCCACCTGCACGGGGTTGGCGCGCAGGCGCGTGAGCAGGGCCTGCAACTCGGTGCGCGGGTCGCCCATGCGGGTGCGGCAGGCGGCGTTTTCCTTGCAGACCGCGAACTGCGCGGCCAGCGCGTCATCCAGGTTGCGGGCAAAGATGTTGCCGAGGCCGAGCGCGTTGGGCACCGGCGAATCCAGCGTCACCGTGCGCACGTGCTGCGGGTGGCGCAGCGCGTACTGCTGGGCGACGCGGGTGCCGTAGCTGATGCCGATCAGGTTGAGCTTGTCGAAGCCGGCGGCCTTGCGCACGTCGTCCAGGTCGGCGATGGCGTCGGTGGTGGTGTAGCGGGCCAGGTCGGCATCGGCGGCCAGCGTGTCCATGCAGCGCTTGGTGATGGCCAGCTGGGCGGCGGCGTCATCGGCCTTGACCTGCTGGTCGGCCTCCTCGCTCTTGCAGTTGAGCGGGTGCGATTTGCCGGTGCCGCGCTGGTCGATGAGCAGCACGCCCCGATCCTTCATCACATCCTTGAACACCGGGCCCAGGCCGGGGAAGGTCTCGACCGCGGACTGGCCGGGGCCGCCGGCCAGGAACACCACCGGGTCGGGCTGGCCGCCGCCGGGCTTGTCGGCCGGGATCCAGGCGATGTTGAGCGCGATCCTGCGGCCGTTCGGCTTGGCGCGGTCTTCCGGTACGGAGAAGGTGCCGCACTGGGCTTCGAGCGCATCGGTGCCGGGCATCGGCGATTCCAGCGAGCATGGCGCCAGGCGCAGGCTGCCGAGCGCCATCCGCGTATCGGGGCTGGCCTCGGGGCTGCGGTTGCAGCCGGCCAGAAGCGCCAGGCCCACGGCGAGCGTGAGTCGGGTGGGTCGGTTCATCGCGGACAACCTCCTGTTCCGTGCATGGTTCATTCCTCGGGAAAGAAAATGGATTCGATGGGGGTGGCGAACAGCCGGGCGATGCGGAACGCCAGCGGCAGCGACGGGTCGTACTTGCCGGTCTCCAGCGCGTTGATCGTCTGCCGCGAGACCTCCAGCTGCTCGGCCAGCGCCGCCTGCGACCAGCCGCGGGTTTCGCGCAGTTCGCGCAACTGGTTGTTCATTGGTAGCGCCGCACCGCGAAGAACTTGGCGATGCCGTAGACCAGCATCGTCATCGGGAAGACCCAGATCATCGCGGCGGCGGCATCGACCGAAATCACCCGGGCCTTGTCCAGCAGGCCGGCGGCGAAATACAGGAAGGACACGGTCAGCGCGGCGATGCCGATCGCCTCGGTCTCGATGCGCCGCTGCAGCTCGTCCACCTCGCGCAGGTAGCGTAGCGCCGCGCGCATGAACAGCAGAATGGCCAGCGCCGGCACGATGGCCACCGCCGCCCGCAGCGGCACCGATTCGATGCCGCGCTTGATCAGCCAGATCGAGCCGAACAGGGTCAGCGAGTAGCCGATCATGATCGGCCACAGCGCGCGGATGTAGCGGCGGCCGGCCGGCTGCGCGTACAGCTCGTCGCAGTGCTCGCGCCACCAGCGCGGCATCAGCAGGAACAGCAGCGCGCCCAGCAGATAGCCCGCGCCGATGCCGAGCCAGGTCTGCACGCCGTCGCGGTTCCAATCCAGCAGCCACTGGCCGGCCCCGGCCAACAGCAGCGCGCCGGCGCCGATCGCCACGAAGATCCACATGAAGCGGCTCATCGTCATGCGTCGCCCCCCTTGCGGGCCTTGCCGATGAAGACGATGCCGAGCGCGATGAAGGCGCAGCCGACGCCGAGGAAGGCCTTCTGGTCGCCGGCCATGGCGATGGCGAAGAAGACGATCCCGATGACGAGGAAGGGAACGCCGGCGGCCTTTGGCATGGTCCGGTTGTCCATCGCACACACCTTGTGTCAAGGAAGCTTGACAGACAACTTAGGCGACGGAATTCCGTGTGTCAAGTGTGCTTGACATGTTTTTTCGATGCGGTGAAGCCGGGTTGATGCCGCTCCGGCCCGCGTGCGGCTATCTGGCCGGGGCCAGGCTGACGTATTTCTCGCGCCGGATGTGCTTCATCGGCAGGCCGAAGTCCTTCAGCGCCTCGACGCAGGCATCGACCATGTTCGGGTTGCCGCACAGGTAGGCGATGTCGCCTTCCGGCTCCGGCGCGATGTCGGCCAGCACGTTCTGCACGTAGCCGAAGCTCGGCTCGCTGGCGCCGCGCATAGCGTCGTCGGGCGCGAAGGTGTCGCGCGAAAACGCGATCCGGTATTCGAACTGTTCTGGGAAACGCCGCACGGTGTCGGTGAACTCGTCGGCGAACAACAGGTCGTCCGGCGTGCGCACGCCGTGCAGCAGGACCACCCGCAGGCCGTCGTCGCGCATCCGCCGCTCCAGCTCCGGCAGCATCGAGCGGTAGCTGGCCACGCCGGTGCCGGTGGCGATCAGCAGGTAGCGCGCCGGCGCGTCTTCCGGCCGCAGGGTGAACAGCCCGAGCGGCCCGCTGGCCTGCAGGGTGTCGCCGATCGCCATGCCTTCGAACAGCGCGGTCGCCGCCCCGCCCGGCACCCGGCTGGCGACGAACTCCACCGCCTCGCCAGCCTGGATGTGGTGGTCGTGGCGGGTCGCGCAGGAATAGCTGCGCCGCGCGGTGCTGCCATCGGCCAGCGGGAAGTGGATCTGGATGAACTGGCCCGGCGTGTAGTCGAGCGGCTGGCCGTCATCGCGCACGAAGGACAGATGCAGCACCGCGGGCGTGGCCAGCCGGCGCGCGGTCAGGCGGATCGGGAAGAACTTGCTCATGGGGTGGGCGCAGGCAAGGCGGCCGGCGCGCGGATGGCTCCGGATCGGGCCCATATACTAGCGTTTTGGTCCGGTCCCCTCGCATGAATCCCCACGATCCGGGCGTCCCCGCGCTCTCGGTGCGCGCGCTACGCAAGACCTACGACAACGGCGTGGAAGCGCTCAAGGGCATTTCGCTCGATGTCGCCCCGGGCGACTTCCACGCGCTGCTCGGGCCCAACGGCGCCGGCAAGTCCACCCTGATCGGCATCGTCAGCTCGCTGGTCAACAAGACCTCGGGCGAGGTGAAGGTGTTCGGCATCGACATCGACGCCGACCGCAGCGCGGCGATGCGCCAGATCGGCCTGGTCCCGCAGGAAATGAACTTCAACATGTTCGAGAAGCCGATCGACATCTGCGTCAATTACGCCGGCTTCTACGGCATCCCGCGCGACGAGGCGCTGGCCCGCGCCGAAGTCGTCCTGCGCGAGGCCCAGCTGTGGGAGAAGGCGCATGTCATCAGCCGCACCCTGTCGGGCGGCATGAAGCGGCGGCTGATGATCGCCCGCGCCATGATGACCGCGCCGCGCCTGCTGATCCTCGACGAGCCCACCGCCGGCGTCGACATCGAGATCCGCCGCGGCATGTGGCAGACGCTGAAAAAGATCAACGCCGAGGGCACCACCATCATCCTCACCACCCATTACCTGGAAGAGGCCGAGGCGCTGTGCCGCAACCTGGCGATCATCGACCACGGCCGGATCGTCGCGGAGGGCTCGATGAAGTCGATGCTGGCGCGGCTGGATGTCGAAGGCTTCCTGTTCGATGTCGAAGGCGAACTGCCGGCGCAGCTGCCGCAGATCGAAGGCGCCACGCTGGCCGCGCTGGACGCGCACACGCTCGACCTGGACATGCCGCGCGCGATGGACCTCAACCGCGTGTTCGAGGCCTTCGAGGCCGCCGGCATCCGCGTCCGCTCGATGCGGACCAAGTCGAACCGGCTGGAGGAGCTGTTCGTGCGGATGATCGCCACCCCGCCCGCCACCACGCCGGAGGTGCGCGCATGAGCCATCCCAACCTGGTCGCGCTGGGCACCATCGTGCGCCGCGAAGTGATGCGCATCCTGCGCATCTGGCCGCAGACGCTGGTGCCGCCGGCGATCACCATGACGCTCTATTTCCTGATCTTCGGCGGGCTGATCGGCTCCAAGGTCGGCGACATGGAAGGCATCAGCTACATGGCCTTCATCGTGCCCGGGCTGGTGATGATGAGCGTCATCCAGAACAGCTACGGCAACATCAGCTCCAGCTTCTTCGGCGCCAAGTTCGGCCGCCACGTCGAGGAACTGCTGGTCAGCCCGATGCCGAACTGGGTGATCCTGACCGGCTACGTCGCCGGCGCGGTGCTGCGCGGGTTGATGGTCGGCGCCATCGTCATGGCCATCGCCATGCTGTTCACGCCGGTGCGGCCGCCGCATCCCTTCATCACCTTCGCCTCGGTCCTGCTGGGCGCGACGATCTTCTCGCTGGCCGGCTTCGTCAACGCGGTCTATGCGAAGAAATTCGACGACATCACCATCGTCCCCACCTTCATCCTCACCCCGCTGACCTATCTGGGCGGCGTGTTCTATTCGGTGAGCATGCTGCCGAAATGGGCCGAGGCCGCAACCCACCTCAACCCGATCTTCTACATGGTCAACGCGTTCCGCTACGGCCTGCTCGGGCGCAGCGACGTGCCGGTGGGCGTCGCCTTTGCGCTGATGCTGGGCTTCGTGGTGGCGCTCGGCGCGCTGGGGCTGTGGCTGCTGAAGCGCGGCACCGGCATGCGCAGCTGAACGGGCGTTCCACCTTCAGAACGGGTTGTTACACTCCCGGCTCCCCCGATTGGAGCCTGCCGATGTCGTCCTGCCGTTTCCTTGTCCTCTCCCTGGCCGTGTTTTCGCTGGCCGCCTGCAGCCCGCAGCCGGCCGCCGACAGCGCGGCAACCGCCGCCGCCGCTGACAGCCCGGACACCGCCACCGGAGCCCCGGCGGACAATGCGCGCGATGCCACCCCGGCCGATCCGCAGCATGTGAACACCATCCAGCTGGGCGCGACGATGACGGCGATGACCGAGATCTGTGGCCTGTCACAGCCGGCCGATGCCGACAAGGCGTTGCAGGGCATCAAGAAGGAAATGGCGAAGTCCGGCGTGTCCGATGCCGAGACCGAGCGCGTTTTCCACGAGGCCTACGGCGCCGCCAAGGCGAAGGCGGCCAGCGCCCCGCCGGCCGAGATCGCGAAGGGCTGCGAATCGCTGAAGCAGATGGGCGACCCGGCGACGATCAAGAAGCTCAACGACCTGGCCGCCAAGGCCGAGGCGGCCGCGAAGTCCTGACCCGCCGCGGGCGCGGCCGGCCTGGCCGCGTCGCGGGTGTCCATCGCCGTCCACGGTATTCCGCGCCATCGCGCGGACGCCTGTAACCATGGAGATTCCCATGAAGAAGACCCTGCTGAGTCTGGCCGTCATGGCCCTGCTTTTCACCGGCTGCAAGCAGGCGGATGACGCCGCATCGGCCACCCCCGCCGCGCCCGCTTCCCAGGACGCCACCGCCTCTGGGGAGGCTCCCGCCGCGACCGGCTTCGACATCGAAAAGGTACCGATGTCGACCGCGACGCTGGGTGACTTCCCCTACATCACCCTGCCCGCCGGTTACAGCAACAAGGGCTACGGCCAGACCAACAAGGCGTTCGCGCGCTTCCCCTTCTGGGTGGATGGCCAGGCGCACTGGGTGGAAGGCAGGTTCCACGGTGAAGTGTTTTATCCCGAGCAGGGCAAGGACTTCTCGGGGCTGGAAGTCATCCGCAACTTCGAGGCGCTGATCCAGCAGATGGGCGGCGTGAAGGTCTCCGAAGGACGCATCCCCACCGAAGCCATCAAGAGCTGGGGTGACGAGATCACCCAGGGCTTCATCGACGGTCTGGGCGATGTCTACAGTGAAACCACGCGGGTCTACGTGGTGCGCCGGCCGGAAGGCAACATCTGGTTGCACCTGCTGGTGGACAGCGTGGGCGCGTCGTACGTCATCGGCCAGGAAAAGGCCTTCCAGCAGACCGCGCAGCTGCTGCCCGCCAGCGAGCTGAAGAAGCAGATCGACGCCGCGGGGAAGGTCGCGCTGCAGGTGAACTTCGCCACCGACAAGACCGACGTGCTGCCGGATTCCCTGCCGCAGATCGAGCAGGTCGTGGCGCTGCTGAAGGACGACCCGGCGCTCAGGCTCGCCATCAACGGCCATACCGACGACAGCGGCGATGCCGCCCACAACCAGCAGCTGTCCGAGGGGCGCGCGAAGGCGGTCGTGGCCCTGCTGGTGGGCCGGGGCATCGAGGCATCGCGACTGAGCGCCGCGGGCTTCGGTTCCGCGCAACCGGTCGCGGAAAACGCCACAGCCGAAGGCAAGGCGAAAAACCGGCGGGTCGAACTAGTTAAACAGTGACCGCTGAACATGGGTGTCGTCGGAGAGGCCGCAATCCCCGCCCATAAAAAACCCCGCCGGAGGGGGGCCGGCGGGGTCGGGGGGAGGGAACAAGGATCTGGGGAGGGATCCTGATCCCGGGATCGTCTCCAGGGGAGGGGAGCGATCAGCAGCAGACGTTGCATCTGCTACGGGGCTAGTTGAACACTCCGGACATGGATGATTCGTGAACCCGCCAGTTAAGAAATTGTTGGCTGGCGGGGCGATTCAGTAGGCGTTCAAGCTGCCGGTAACGGGCGGGATGGCGCTGCGCCCTGATCAGTGCGCCTCGTCCCAGTTTTCTCCGATGCCGCCGTCCACCAGCAGCGGCACGCGCAGTTCGGCGGCGGCCGACATCCGTTGTTTCGCCTCGGCCATCAGCTCCGGCACGAAGGCTTCATCGGCCTCGAACACCAGTTCGTCGTGGACCTGCAGGATCATCCGCGCCCGGGCGGCGTGACCGGCCAGCCAGCCGTCGAGCGAGATCATCGCCCGCTTGATGATGTCGGCGGCGGTGCCCTGCATCGGCGCGTTGATCGCCGCGCGTTCGGCGCCGGCGCGCTGTCCCTGGTTGCGCGAGTGGATGTACGGCAGATACAGGCGGCGGCCGAACACCGTTTCGACGAAACCCTGCCCGCGCGCCTGTTCGCGGGTGCGCTCCATGTAGTCGCGCACGCCCGGATAGCGGCTGAAATACAGCGCGATGTAGTCCTGCGCCTCGCCGCGCGGGATGCCGAGCTGCTTGGCCAGCCCGAACGCGCTCATGCCGTACATCAGGCCGAAGTTGATCGCCTTGGCGGCGCGGCGTTCGTTCGGCGTGACCTCGTCGATGGGGCGGCCGAACACTTCCGCCGCGGTCGCGCGGTGCACGTCGGCGCCGGATTCGAACGCCGCCAGCAGCGCCGGATCGCCCGACAGGTGGGCCATGATCCGCAGCTCGATCTGCGAGTAGTCGCAGGCCACCAGCTTGCGGCCCGGCGGCGCGATGAAGGCGCGGCGGATGCGGCGGCCGTCCGGCGTGCGGATCGGGATGTTCTGCAGGTTGGGATCGCTCGACGCCAGCCGCCCGGTCGCGGCACCGGCCTGGTGGTAGCTGGTGTGCACGCGGCCGGTATCGGGGTTGACCATCTCCGGCAGCTTGTCGGTATAGGTGCTGCGCAGCTTGGCCAGCCCGCGGTACTCCAGGATCACCCGCGGCAGCTCGTGCAGGTCGGCGATCGCCTCCAGCGCCTCCTCGTTGGTGGATGGCGCGCCGCCCGGCGTCTTCACCAACGCCGGCAGTTTCAGTTCATCGAACAGCAGCGCACCGAGCTGCTTGGGCGAATCCAGATTGAGCGTGCGCCCGGCCAGTTCGGTCGCCTGCTGCTGCGCAGCGAGCATGCGCTTGCCGAGGTCGGCGGACTGGCGGCGCAGTTCGTCGGCATCGATCAGCACGCCGTTGGCCTCGATGCGTTCGAGCACCGGCACCAGCGGCATCTCGATGTCGCGGTAGATGCCTTCCAGCCCCGGCTCGGCCGCCAGCCTGGGTTGTTGCACGCGGTCGAGGCGCAGGGTGATGTCGGCGTCCTCGGCGGCGTAGCGGGTGGCGTCGTCGAGGGCGACGGCGGCGAACGGGATCTGCTTCGCGCCTTTTCCGGCCACCGCGCTGTAGGGAATGGTGTCGATGCCGAGCAGCCGCTTCGCCTGCGAATCCATGTCGTGGCGCTGGCTGGAATCCAGCACGAAGCTCTGCAGCATGGTGTCGTCGGCATAGCCCTGCACGTCGATGCCGTGGCGGCGCATCACGTGCAGGTCGTACTTGCCGTGCTGCCCGATCTTGCCCTTGGCCGGATCGGTCAGGGCGGGGCGCAGCGCCTCCAGCACGTCATCCATCGGCAATTGCGCGGGCACGCCCGGATAGTCGTGCGCCAGCGGGATGTAGCAGGCGTGGCCGGTCTCCACGCACAGGCTCAGGCCGACCAGGTTCGCGCGCATCGGATCCAGGCTGTCGGTCTCGGTGTCGAAGGCGAAGCGCGGGGCGGCATCGAGCCGCGCGATCCACGCATCCAGCTGCTCGCGGCTCAGCACGGTTTCGTATTCGCCGGGCACGGCCAGCGCGGGATCGAGATCATGGCCGCCTTCAACCACCGGCGCGGCGACGAAGCCACGCGCGGGCGCAGGCGTCTTCGCATCGAACAGGCCTTCGCCCACCGCGCCGCCGTCGAGTTCCTTCAGCGCCTGGTTGAAACCGTAGCGCGCGTACAGCGTGCGCAGAGCATCGGTATCGCGTGCGCGCATCGCCAATGCGTCATAGCCCTGCGGCAGCGCGAGGTCGGTGCGGATCGTGGCCAGCTCGCGGTTCAACGGCAGCCGCTGCAATACCGCTCGCAGGTTGTCGCCGACCTTGCCCTTGATCGCGTCGGCATGTTCGATGACGCCATCCAGCGAGCCGTATTCGCCCAGCCATTTCGCCGCGGTCTTGGGCCCGCATTTGTCGACGCCGGGAATGTTGTCGACCTTGTCGCCGACCAGCGACAGGTAATCGACGATGCGCGAAGGCGGCACGCCGAATTTCTCGATCACCGCCTCGTCGCTGTCGAGGTGGCTGCCGCTCATCGTGTTGACCAGGCTGACGCGCTCGCGCACCAGCTGCGCCATGTCCTTGTCGCCGGTCGATACCACCACGTCCACGCCGGCGTTGGCGGCGGCCAGTGCCAGCGTGCCGATGACATCGTCGGCTTCCACGCCGGATTCGCGCAGGATCGGCAGGCCGAGCGCGGACACGATCGCCATCAGCGGCTCGACCTGCGCACGCAGGTCGTCGGGCATCGGCGGGCGGTTGGCCTTGTATTCGGGGTCGATGTCGTCGCGGAAGGTGGGCCCGCTGGCGTCCATCACGAAGGCGATGTAATCCGGCGCTTCCTTCAGGTGCGCGCGCAGCATGTTGACCACGCCGAACAAGGCGCCGGTCGGTTCGCCGGCCGCATTGGTCAGCGGCGGCAGCGCGTGGAAGGCGCGGTAAAGATAGGAGGAGCCGTCGATCAGCACGAGTTTCTTCATGCCGCGATTCTAGGCGTGTGCGTCGATGGCTGCCCGGTGCTGTAATGCCGGTGACGCATCAGCGGAGGCGAAGACATGGACACGCGGACGATCACGATGCTGCTCGCATTGCTGCTGGCCGGCTGCGCAAGCCATGCGCCGGCCGTGCCCGACAACGCGGACCGCGCGGTGCGCACTGAAGCCAATGGCGATGTCATCGAGGAATTCCGCGTCGGCGGCGTGCTGCGCATGGTCAAGGTGACGCCGCATATCGGCGTGCCGTACTACCTCGTCGACCGCAACGGCGATGGCCGCCTCGAAGCGCATGGCGAAGCACCCGGCGTGTACTTCAAGCTCTACAGCTGGTGATCGCGCGTGATGACGATGCGCATGAAACCGCATCGCGCATGAACCGTTAAGCGCCTTCACCTACGCACAACTTTTTTTCCACGCATCCGCGACGCACGCATCGCCAGAGTGGCTGGACCCCCACAGCTGGAGTACGTGAGATGACGAACAACGAAACCCGCGACATGAACCGCGATCCGATCACCGGCGAGCCGGGTTCTCACCCGGTCGGCACGGGCGTCGGCGCGGCCGGTGGCGCCGCGGCGGGTGCGGTGGTCGGTTCGGTCTTCGGACCGATCGGTACCCTGATCGGCGGGGCCATCGGCGCGGTCGCCGGAGGTGCCGCGGGCCATACCGTCGCCGAGAACGTCGACCCGACCGGTGAAGCCGATTACTGGCGCAGCACTTACAACAGCCGTCCGTACTACAACAGCCAGTACGACTACGACACCGACTACGCGCCGGCCTACGCCTACGGGAACACCGTGCGCAGCCAGTACGCCGGCCGCACCTGGGACGATTCGCTGGAAGCGGAAATCAAGCAGGGCTGGGAAGCCACCAAGGCCAAGTCGCGCCTGGGCTGGGAAGAAGCCAAGGCCGCCGTGCGCGATGCCTTCGACCGCAGCGACCGCACCTACCGCGCGTACGAAGCCACCGACAGGTACTACGCCGACAAGTACAACCAGGCCGACTACTACAAGGCCGACTACGCCTACGACACCGACTACCGCCCGGCCTATCGCTACGGCACGTTCGCGCGCAGCCAGAACCAGGGCCGCGAGTGGGATGACCGCCTGGAGAACGATCTGGAACGCGGCTGGGACAAGGCCAAGGGTGCATCGAAGATGGCCTGGAACGATGCCAAGTACGCGGTGAAGGACGCTTGGCACGGTGTCGAGCGCGTGCTGCCGGGTGATGCCGACGGCGACGGCCGCTGAGTCGATCCGCACGGATGGAACATCGGCAGGGACGCCGCATCCCGATATGCCAAGGGCCGCGAAAGCGGCCCTTGTTTTTTCGATGACGTGGCGAGGGGTCAGACGCGGTCGTCGAGTCCCTTGACGCCGGCATGGCGCGCGCAATGCGCGCAGCAGTAGAAGACGCCGTCCGCTTCCATGCCGTGGCCGATGACGCGGCATTGGCAGTGCGCGCAGATCGGGGCCATGGCATGGATCGCGCATTCGAAGGAATCGAAGGTGCCGCGCTTGCCGTTCATCTCGATGGTGAACGCCTTGTCGTAGTCGTTGCCGCAGACATCGCATTTCATCGCCGTGCTCCGCTGTGGGAAGCCCCGAGCCTGCACCGGCACCTGCCACGGGCCGGTGAACGCGTCAGGCCGGTTGCAGGTTGGCGTAGGCCAGCACCAGCCACTTGCTGCCCACATCGTCGAAGTTCACCTGCACGCGTGCATGCGCGCCATTGCCTTCGATGTCGGTCACCGTACCCAGCCCGAAGCTCGCGTGCCGCACATTGCTGCCGAGCGCGATGCCGGGGGTTTCGATCGGCGCATGGCCGAAGCTGCGGCGCTGCGGCGAGAGATACGGCCGCGCCACCTTCACCTTGGGCCGGATCTCGTTAAGCAGCGCGTGCGGGATCTCGCGCAGGAAGCGCGATGGCAGGCCGATCATGTCCTGGCCGTGCAGGCGTCGCGTCTCCGCATGCGAGAGCACAAGCTTCTGCCGCGCGCGGGTGATGCCGACATAGGCGAGGCGACGTTCTTCCTCCAGCCGCCCGCTTTCCTCCACGCTGCGCGCATTCGGGAACAGGCCTTCCTCCAGCCCGGCCAGGAACACCAGCGGAAACTCCAGGCCCTTCGCGCTGTGCAGGGTCATCAGCTGCACGCCGTCGTCGCCGGCCTGCGCCTGGCCTTCGCCGGCTTCGAGCGCGGCATAGGCGAGGAAGGCGACCAGTTCCGACAGCTGCGCGGATTCCTCGTCGTCGCCGCGCGAGAAACGCGAAGCCACGCTCACCAGCTCGTCCAGGTTGTCGGTGCGCGAGTCGATGCTGCCCTTCGATTCGCGCTCGTAATGCGCGCGCAGGCCGGAACGCACCAGCACATGGTCGATCTTGTCCTGCAGCGACAGCTCGACGCATTCCTCCGCCAGCTGCTCGATCAGCGCGACGAAACCGGCCAGCGCATTGCGCGCACGCGCGTTGAGCGTGTCACCGTCGATCGCCTGGCGCGCCGCTTCCCACAGCGGCACGCCCGCACCGCGCGCGACCTGGCGCACTTCGTCCAGCGTGCGCTCGCCGATGCCGCGCGTCGGCGTGTTGACCGCGCGCTCGAACGCCGCGTCATCCACCCGCGACGCCATCAGGCGCAGATAGGCCAGGGTGTCCTTGATTTCCATGCGCTCGAAGAAGCGCATTCCGCCATATACGCGGTACGGGATCTGCGCGGCCAGCAGGTGCTCTTCGAAGGCGCGCGACTGTGCGTTGCTGCGGTAGAGGATCGCCGCCTCGCCCCAGCTGCCGCCCTCGTTCGACCACTGGCGGATGCGGTCGATGACGTAACGCGCCTCGTCGATCTCGTTGAAGGCGGCGTAGAGGTCGATGGGCTCGCCTTCGCCGGCCTCGGTCCACAGCTGCTTGCCGAGCCGTTCCGGATTGTGCGCGATCACCGCGTTGGCGGCATCGAGGATGTTCGATGTGGAGCGGTAGTTCTGCTCAAGCCGGATGGTGCGTGCGCCCGGGAAATCCTGCAGGAAGCGCTGCACGTTCTCGACCTTGGCGCCGCGCCAGCCGTAGATGGCCTGGTCGTCGTCGCCGACCACGAAGACGCGGCCGGTGTCGCCGGCCAGCAGGCGCACGAAGCCGTACTGGATCGCGTTGGTGTCCTGGAATTCGTCGATCAGCAGATGGCCGAAACGCTGGCGGTAATGCGCGAGAAGCGCCGGCGTGTCGCGCAGCAATTCATGTGCGCGCAGCAGGATTTCGGCGAAATCGACCAGGCCGGCGTTGTCGCAACGCTCCTGGTAGAGCGTGTAGCTCTTCAGCATCACCTCGCCCCACTCGTCGCCGCTGGGCTGGATGTGCTGCGGGCGCCGGCCTTCGTCCTTCTGCGCGTTGATCCACCACATGATCTGCTTGGGCGGGAAGCGCGCCTCGTCGAACTCCAGCTGCTGCACCACGCGCTTGACCATGCGCAGCTGGTCGTCGCTGTCGAGGATCTGGAAGCCTTCGGGCAGTTTCGCGTCCTGCCAGTGCAGGCGCAGCAGGCGATGGGCGAGGCCGTGGAAGGTGCCGATCCACATCCCGCGCGCACCGTGCCGCAGCAGCGCGTCGGCGCGATGGCGCATCTCGCCCGCGGCCTTGTTGGTGAAGGTGACCGCGAAGATGCCGTGCGCCGGCACGCCGTGGACTTCGTTGAGCCAGGCGATGCGGTGGGTCAACACGCGGGTCTTGCCGGAGCCGGCGCCGGCCAGCACCAGCAGGTGGCCGGGCTCGGCGGTGACGGCTTCGCGCTGGGCCGGGTTCAGGCCGTCGAGCAGGTGGGAAACATCCATCCGCGCATTTTACGCGGCGTGGCGCGGGTGGCCCCGCGCGGCTGCGTCAGTGGGCGAGTTCGCGCTTGCTGGCGGCTGCGGTCATCAGGCGGTCGGTCCAGGCGATGCCGATGGCCGAGAGGATGAAGACGCAGTGGATGATGGTCTGCCACATCACGCCCTGCGTCGTGTAGGTCGCGCCGGCCGCGCCCAGGTTGCCGATGGCGATGAAGGTCTTGAGCAGATGGATGGAGGAGATGCCGATGATCGCCATCGCCAGTTTGACCTTGAGCACGCTGGCGTTGACGTGGCTGAGCCATTCCGGCTGGTCCGGGTGGTCTTCGAGCCGCAGGCGCGAGACGAAGGTCTCGTAGCCGCCGACGATCACCATCACCAGCAGGTTGGAGATCATCACCACGTCGATCAGGCCGAGCACCGCGAGCATGATCAGCTGCTCGGTCATCTCCGTGGCATGGCTGATCAGGTGCCAGAGTTCCTTCATGAAAAGGAACACGTAGACGATCTGCGCGACGATCAACCCCAGGTACAGCGGCAGCTGCAGCCAGCGCGAGGCGAAGATCAGGCGCGGCAGCGGGTTGAGCGGACGGCGGGAGACGGGGGCGTTGGACATGGGGTCGGGCGCGGGTAAAAGAGCGGGCAGGGTAACGATGCGGCGTGGAAAATCAAACCGCGCCCGTCAGCGGATTCAGCCGCGCGGCGTCGCCGCCAGCCCCTGCCGCAGCAACAGCATGGTGGCTTCGGCATCTTCCAGGTCGTCGCGGTCCCAGGGCCGGGCCTGGCCGTGGACGGTCTCGCGCCAGGTGTTGAAGCTGCGCCGTGGCGCCATCCGCACGCCGTCATCGGTCGTCACCAGATGCTTGACCGGCTCGCCGGCCCATTCGACATCGGCCACCTGTTCGCGGCGCAACAGCAGCACCGCGTGGTCGTCATCCAGCCGCATCGCCAGCACGCCGGCATAGCGCAGGTCGGCGCCGTCGAGCCAGTCGGCGGCGATGTGGGTGGCCATCACCTCACGGTCGGGCCGCCGTGCAAGCCAGGCGCGCGCGGCATCGAGGGTGGCGTCATCGACCGGTTCGCCCTCGCGCACGTCGCCGGCGGCGGCCAGCAGCACCGCGGCATTGGCCGGCATCATGTCGCGCAGATCGGCGAGCTGGTGCGCGATGGTGACGGCCGGCGCATCGCCGTCCATGAAGGCGCGCACCATCGCGGTGCGGATGGCGCGGCCGCGGATCTTGCGGGCCACGGTGCGCAGGTGTTCGCTGGCGCTGACCCGCAGCGAATAGAACATGCCCAGCAGGTCGGCGGCGGTGCGGTGGCGTGGCGGCAGCTGGCGCGGCGTGCGGTGGTGGCAGGCGACCAGCCCCCAGAGCCGGCCATCGACGATGATCGAGATCGACATCGACGCCGCCATGCCCATGTTGCGCATGTATTCCAGATGCACCGGCGAGACGCTGCGCAGGCCGTGGCGCGAGAGGTCGAGTGGCGTGCCGTCGGGATTGAGCGCGGGCACGATCGGCACCGGCCGGTAATCGGTATCGGCGATGACGCGCACGCGGTTGCGCAGGTAGAGCGCGCGTGCCTGCGGCGGGATGTCGGAAGCCGGGTAACGCAGGCCCAGGCAGGACTGAACGCCCTCCGCCAGCGACTCGGCAATGACTTCGCCGGAGTCGTCGGGCAGGAAGCGGTAGACCATCACCCGGTCGAAGCCGGTGAGCCGGCGCACCTGCTCGGTCATCAGCGCGTGCAGCCGTGCGTCGTCGCCGGTTTCGGCGGTGATGCGGAAGATCATGTCGTGGACGAGTTCGGCGGCCGACACCTGGGCGACGCGGGGCTGCGGTTCGATCTCCAGATGTGCGAGGCCCTGCGCCACGTGCACGCTGACATCGCAATACTGCGCACGCTCGCCGATGTTGACGCTGGCGATGTATTCGGCGGCCTGCGGTTCGGCCTCCGGCGAATAGTTGCCGAGCATCGGCACATCGAGATGGACGAAGTCCGCGATCGGCTGGCCGATGATGTGTTCCGGCGCGATGCCGAACAGCGTGCGGCAGTTGTCGGAGACATGCCGGACCACGCCGGTCGCCAGGTCGCAGCTGACCAGGTAGCCATGGGGTTGGATGCCGCCGCTGAACTGGATCGGTTCGCTCGCGCAGGCGGCAAGCGCCTGCTCGATCTCGAGCCTGTTGTCGCTGGTCATCGTGTTCCCCTGTGGCTCATGCGTCGCCACCGAGGCACCGCGCCGCGAGGGCGAAGGTGTCGCAGGTCGTCTGGATCAGGCGCGCAAAGCCCGGGTCTGCGGGATCCTGCGATGCCAGTTGCTGCTTGAACTACGGCCATTGCGCGCCGCCCTGTTCCGCATGATAGGCGAGGAAGCGCGCGCCGCTTTCACGGTCGAAGCCGAGCGCCGTGGCCTGCCGAAGCAACAGCCGCGCGCCCATCGCCGAGCCTTCGATGACGTAACGCGCGCCGAGGCGTGTGGCGTCATCGTCGATGCGCGGTGCCTGTGGTGCAGCGAGCGGCGCCATACTCAATGCCGCCATGTCCGTTTCAAGCAGCATGCGGTGATGCGCGTAGGCCTGTGCGAGTCCGGCATCGGCATCCGCCAACGCCACCAGCAGCGCGTGCATGCCGCGCAGGTAACGGCGGTACGCGGTGACATCGTCCAGGCCATGCGGGAAGCAGCCGTCCACGCGCGCGTGGTCGTCGCGGGTGGCCTCGCGCAGCCGCGCGTGCGCCGGAGAGGTCGTGCTCATCGCATCATGGCGCAGGCGGCTTGATCTCGTACTGCGGCGGCGGCGTTGCGCCGAGCAGGTGCTGCACGAAATAGTCCCAGCGCCGGCGCATCACGTACCAGCCGTCCTTCCCGAAACCGTGGCGCGCGTGCGGCAGCATCAGCAGGTCGAAGTCCTTGTTCGCCTTCATCAGCGCATCGACCACCAGCAGCGTGTTCTGCGGCGGCACGTTGTCATCCATCATCCCGTGGATCAGGAACAGCTTGCCCTTGAGCCCCTTGGCATGCGACGCGTTGTCCTGGCCGGTGTAGTTGGTCGTGCCGTCGGCGTTCTTCGCCATCAGCCCGTGGTAGCGCTCGGCCCAGTCGTCCTCGTAGCTGAGGTTGTCGTGGTTGCCGGATTCGCTGATGCCGACCTTGAAGAAGTCCGGGTACATGAACATCGCGGTGGCGGTCGCGTTGCCGCCGCCCGAATGCCCCCAGATGCCGACGCGGTCGAGGTCGATCCACGGATGCTTCGCGGCCAGCTGCTTCATCCCCGCCACCTGGTCGGGCAGGGTGTTGTCGATCATGTCGCCGTAGTAGGCGTCCTGGAACGCCTTGCTGCGCCAGGGCGTGCCCATGCCGTCCATCGCCACCACGATGAAGCCGAGTTCGGCCAGCGCCTGGTGATCGAGCTGCGCGGTCGCGAAGCTGCGCGTGCGGATCGAGCCGGTCTGCGGGCCCGGATAGATGTAGTTGACGATCGGGTACTTCTTCTTCGCATCGAAGTGCGAGGGCTTCCACATCATCCCGTAGACATCGGTCCTGCCGTCGCGGCCCTTGACCGTGAACTGCTCGGGCGCGCGCCAGCCGGCGGCGGCCAGGCGCGTCAGGTCGGCGCGGGCGAGTTCTTTGACCTCGCGGCCATCGTCCATCCGGCGCAGCACCGTGACCGGCGCGGTGCCGGCGGTGGAATAGGTGTCGATGAAGAAGCGGCCGTCATCGGCGAGCTGCAGCTTGTGGTCGGCGTTTTCGGGCGTGAGCAACTGCACGTCGCCGCCGTCGAGACTGGCCTTGTAGAAGTGGGCGAAGTAGGGATCGCGGCCCGGCTCGCGGCCGACGCCCCGGAACCACACCGTGCGGCTGGCCGCATCCAGGCGCAGCACTTCGGCGACGTTCCAGTCGCCCGACGTCACCGCGCGCTTCTGTTTGCCGGTGGCGAGGTCGTGGAGATAGAGGTGGCCCCAGCCGGACTTCTGCGTCCACCACAGGAACTCGTTGCTTTCAGGCAGGTAGCGCCAGTTCACCACGCCGCCGATGCCGCTCTCGAACTGGGTCTTCGCCGTTTCCAGATAGACATCGCGCACCGCGCCGGTGGCGGTGTCGGCCACGCGCAGCTGTGCGGACTTGTGGCCGCGGTCAGTGCTGACGAAGGCGAGCGTCCTGCCGTCCTTCGCCCACTGCACGTCCTCCCAGCCGCCGTTGCAGCTGACGTCGTCGCAGCTGGTGGAACGGTGCTGGTCCGGCGTCATCTTCAGGCGCACGACCTTGGGTGCGGTGGTGGACAGGTCGATGACGACGCGCTCGATCATCGTGACGTGTTCGTCGCCGACGAACGGGTACTTCCACTGCTGCGCCACCGGTGCGCCGCGGTTGGTGGCGACCAGGGTCATTGTCGAAGTGCGGCGCTGGTCCTGGCGGAAGGTGGCGAGCTTCGATGAACCCGGCGACCACAGCACGATCGCCTTGTCGCTGTGCTGCCAGCCAGCGTTGTCGGTCGCGTAGCCGTAGTCCGGGCTGCCGTCGGTGGTGAGCTGCGTTTCGGCACGGCTGGAGACATCGCGCAACCACAGGTTCCAGTCGCGGATGAAGACGGCGCGGCGGCCATCGGGGGAGGTCACCGCCGGGCCGTCGCCTTTCCTGTCCTTGGTGGCGGCGCGTTTTTCGCAGGCGCCATCGCGCGGGCAGGCATAGCCGCTGTCGGCGTAGCTGAAGTGCAGGCCGGCGTCATCGAGGCGGATGTCCTTGAGCTTGCCGATGAAGGTCGCCGCATCGACATCGCCCCCGCTGGCCGCAGCGAGGGATTTCGCCAGCGCCGCGCTGTCACCGAGGTCGAGCGGCGTGCCCTTGGCCGCATCGAAACCCATCAGGCGGCTCTGGCCGTGGCGCGATTCCACCCACAGCACGCGTTCGCCGTCCTGCCAGCTGACCGCTTTCGCCGCGCCGTCGACCAGCGGGTCGAGCTTGTGCGCCAGCATTGATTCGGCGCGGGCATAGTCGGCGGCGGTGACGGCCTTGGGTGCGTAGGGCGTCTGGGCGTGGCTCATGGGCGCGGCGAGGCCAAGGGCGAGCAGGGCGGCGGGAACGGCAGTGCGGGCATGGATCGGCATCGGGTCTGCGGCGGCGCGAAGGAATCCCGATGCTAACCCGTGGCCTGCACGGGCCGCGTGGGCCCTAGGTCACGCGTTCGAGCATGCGTTGCGAGCGGATGAAGCGCGCCCAGCGGGTGCCGATGTCGAGCAGGGACAGGTAGCCGGCCTCGCCGGCCAGTCGCAGCAGCATGCGCGGGCTCAGCGACAGGCGCGGCTCGGCGGCGCAGAGTTCGGCCTCGATGCCCAGCTGGCGCGCGAACTGCCGGCAGCGGGCCAGGTGGTAGCGGCTGCTGACCAGCACCACCGGCCCCTGGTGCGCGACCTGGCGCAGCAGATCGCGGGCGTTGCGCAGGTTCTGCAGGGTGTCGCGGGAATCGCGCTCCAGGTGCAGCGCGGCCTCGGTGATGGACGCGCGGGCCAGCAGCGCGTCGCGGGCGATTTCGGCTTCGCTGGCCTCGCCCTGCGGGCCGCCGCCGAGCAGCATCAGGCGTTGCGGCGCATGGCTGTGCCAGAGCTGGCCGGCGCGCTGGATGCGGGCATCGAAATCGGCATCGATCCGTCCCCCCGGCGCGTGCTTGCCGAACAGCAGCACGCAGCGGCCGTCGCGCGGCTCGCAGGGGGCGTTGCGGGCCACCCTGAACGTCTGGACGAAATAGCCGGCATAGACCAGTCCGGCGCTGAATACGCAGGCCGCCAGCGCGATCCCGCCGACGTGCAGGACGTCGCGGTCGATCATCAACGACGCGCGGTGGGCGGTGCGGCTGGTCATGACGGCCCTCATTCTATAAGGCCGGCCGCGCGCGGCTTCATCCGGGGCTCCGGGAGTCCGTCGCTATACTCCGGCCAGTTTCGCGAACCGGATTTTCCGTGCCTGCTTCCCCCGCTGCGCCCGCGACCGCGATGGCGCCCCTCGCCATCACCGCCTACACCGCCACCACCGCGCTCGGCCGCGGTCGCGCCGCCCAGCTCGACGCACTGCGGGCCGGCCGCAGCGGGCTGCGCCGCAACGATTTCGGCCCGCTGAAAGACGGAGCGCCGCTGCCGACCTGGATCGGCCGCGTCGATGGGCTGGAAGAAGCCGCGCTGCCCGACACCCTCGCCGGCTGGGAATGCCGCAACAACCGCCTCGCCTGGCTCGCCCTCAACCAGGACGGCCTGCGCGACGCCGTGCAGGCCTTGCGCGAACGCCACGGCGCCGACCGCGTGGCGATCGTCGTCGGCACTTCCACCTCCAGCATCGGCGCCACCGAGGAGGCCTACGCCCGCCTTGACGACGGCCGGTTCCCCGCCGACCTGCGCCGCCCGCAGGTCCACACCCCGCATTCGCTCGGCAATTTCCTGCAGGCCGCCACCGGCCTGCGCGGGCCGTGCATCACCGTGGCCACCGCCTGTTCGTCCAGCGCCAAGGTGTTCGCGCAGGCGGCGCGGCTGATCGAGGCAGGCCTCGTCGATGCGGCCCTGGTCGGCGGCGTCGATACCCTGTGCGGCAGCGTGCTCTACGGCTTCAACGCGCTCGGGCTGGTGTCCGCCAACCCGTGCATGCCCTTCGATGCCCGCCGCGACGGCCTGTCGCTCGGCGAGGCCGGCGGTTTCGCGCTGCTGGAGAAGGCGGATGAGGTCGATGCGGCTTCGCCCCGGCTGCTCGGCTATGGCGAATCCAGCGACGCCCACCACATGTCGGCGCCGCATCCCGAAGGCCTCGGCGCGCAGCTCAGCATGCGCGATGCGCTGGCCCGCGCCGGCCTGACCGCAGCCGACATCGACTATCTCAACCTGCACGGCACCTCCACGCCCGCCAACGACGCGGTCGAAGCGATGGCCGTGGCCGCGCTGTTTCCGGAAAGCCTGCACGCCAGTTCCACCAAGGGCTGGACCGGCCACACGCTGGGCGCGGCGGGGATCGTGGAATCGGTGTTCGCGCTGCTGGCGCTGGACCACGGCTTCCTGCCCGGCACGCTCAACAGCAGCCGCGCCGATGCCGCCTGCGGCGCGCAGATCCGTTTCCTGCCGCAGGAAAAACCGGCCCGCCATGCGATGAACAATTCCTTCGGCTTCGGTGGCAACAACTGCTCGCTGCTGTTCGGGGCGCGCGCATGACGCCGATCGACGCCCGCATCGAAGGCATCGGCTTCTGGTCGAAGGGGCTGCCGTCCTGGTCCGATGCCGCCGCCTTCGCCCACGCCGGCACGCTGCCGGAGAACGCGCCGGCACGGCCTTCGCCGCAGCTGCTCGCCGCCAACGAGCGCCGCCGCGCGCCGGAATCCGTCGCGGTGGCGCTGGAAGTCGCGCTGGCCGCCTGCCAGGCCGCCGGCCGCGACCCGGCCACGCTGCCCTCGGTCTTCGCCTCGACCCACGGCGATCTCGGCATCACCGATTACATGTGCGAGACATTGGCCGGCGACGACCCGGCCGCGATCTCGCCGACCCGCTTCCACAACTCGGTGTACAACGCCGCCGCCGGCTACTGGACCATCGGCGCCGGCTGCATGCATCCCTCCACCGCGCTGTCCGCCTACGCCGCCACCTTCGCCCAGGGCCTGCTGGAAGCGCTGATGCAGCTGGCCACGGGCCACGACGCCGTGCTGCTGGCCGCCTACGACACCGGCGCCAGCGGCCCGCTCGTCGCCATCTCCAACACCACCGGCACGCTCGGCGGCGCCTTGGTATTGGCGAAGGGCGACGGACACGGCCGCGGTCTGCGCGCCTGGCTCGCCGATGGCGAGGCCACGCCCGCCGATGGCGCACTCGCGCGGCGCGAGGCGGGCAACGCCATGCATCCGATGCTGCCGCTGTTCGACGCCCTGGCGCACGAAGCCGCCGCCACTCTTTCACTCGATGCCGGTGCCGGCCGCGTTCTGATGATCGAACTCGACCCGGCGCCGCTGCAGGAGCCCGCGTGACCTACGACCGCCACAACATCGCCATCGTCATCCCCGCCCTCAACGAGCGCCTGCGCATCCGCGAGGTGGTCGAAGGCGCACTGCGCCACGCCGACCGCGTCATCGTCATCGACGACGGTTCCGATGACGGCACCGCCGACTGCATCCGTGACCTGCCGATCACCCTGCTCCGCCACGAGACGCGCTGCGGCAAGGGCGCGTGCCTGCGCGACGGGTTCGCCGAAGCGCTGCGCCAGGGCGCGGTGGCCGCGATCAGCATGGACGGCGACGGCCAGCACAGCGCCGACGACATCCCGCGCATGCTCGACGCCGGCAACCGCCGCCCGGGCTGGATCGTGATCGGCGCGCGCCTGCGCAAGCGTTCGCAGCAGCCGACCTACCGCCGCCTCGCCAACGAGTTCGGCGACTGGGGCGTGGCCTGGGGCACCGGCTACCAGATCGCCGACAGCCAGAGCGGCCAGCGCCTGTACCCGGCCAACGTGATGGCGCTGGGCGACGTGCCCGGCGAGGACTTCGTCTACGAGGCGCAGATCCTGATGTCCGCCGCGCAGGAACTCGGCGTGCGCTGCGTGTCGATCCCGATCGAGGCGCGCTACAACCAAGTGCACGGCCCGCAGCAGATGCGCCCGAGCCACTTCAAGCCGCTGAAGGATTTCAGCCGCATCACCTCGCATATCGTGCTGCAGTGCCTGCGCCGCGGCGGCGTGCCGGCGATGTACAGCCGTATCCGCGCGAATCCGCCGGTGATCGACGATGCCGACGGCGTGCTGGCCATGCCGGCCGCGCCGCTCCGGCAGGCGGGTTGAGGTGGAGCGCCGCGACGTCGTCATCCTCGGCGGAGGGCTGGCCGGCCTGACCCTCGCGCTGCAGCTGAAACGGCAGGACCCGGCGCTGTCGGTCCGCGTCATCGAGCGCCGCGCCCATCCGGTGCCGGAAGCCGCGTTCAAGGTGGGCGAATCCACGGTGGAGATCGGCGCGCACTATTTCGCCAACGTGCTCGGCCTGCACGACCACCTCAGCGAAGCGCACATCCGCAAGTTCGGCTTCCGCTTCTTCTTCTCCGATGGCAGCACGCGCATCGACCGCTGCACCGAACTCGGCGTCAGCCGCCTGCTGCCCACGCCCAGCTGGCAGATCGACCGCGGCCGCTTCGAGAACTTCCTCGGCGGACATGCGCGCGCACTCGGCATCGAATTCGTCGATGCTGCGAAGGTCGGCGGCGTCGACCTGGCGGAGGGCGACGGCGACCACCGCGTCCGCTACACGCAGGGCGACGCGGAAGTGGAAGTCGACGCGCGCTGGCTGGTCGATGCCAGCGGCCGCGCCGGCCTGCTCAAGCGGAAACTGGGGCTGGCGAAGGCGAACGACCACGAGGTCAACGCCGCCTGGTGGCGCGTCGAAGGGTTCGTGCAGCCGAAGCAGTGGTCCGACGACGCGGACTGGCTGGCGCGCTGTGATCCGCCGGACCGCTGGCGTTCCACCAACCACCTGTGCGGCCCGGGCTACTGGGTGTGGCTGATCCCGCTGGGCTCGGGCACGCATTCCATCGGCATCGTCGCCGACGAGGCGCTGCATCCGCTCGCCACGCTCAACAGCCACGACAAGGCGATGGACTGGCTGCGCACGCACCAGCCGCAGCTGGCCGCGACGCTGGACGCACCCGCGCACGCGCTGCTCGACTTCATGTTCATGCGCCACTTCTCGCACGCATGCACGCAGCTGTATTCCGGCCAGCGCTGGGCGATCACCGGCGAGGCCGGCCTGTTCGCCGATCCGTTCTATTCGCCGGGCAGCGACTTCATCGCCATTTCCAACAGCTTCATCACCGACCTGATCGGCAAGGACTGCGCCGGCGAACCGTTCGCGCCCTACGCCAGCCTGTACCAGCAGCTGCTGCAGTCGTTCTACGACAACACCATGCGGCTGTTCCAGGGCCAGTACCCGCTGTTCGGCAACGCCCGCGTCATGCCGGTCAAGGTGATCTGGGACTACACCTATTACTGGGCCGTGCTGGCGCCGCTGTACATCTCGGGGCGCATCGCGGCGCTGCCGATGCTCGGTCGCCTGCGCCCGCAGCTGGAACGCGCGAATGCGCTCAACGCGGCGATGCAGCCGTTCCTGCGCGCCTGGGGCGAAGTCGATGACTACGGCATCCGCGAGGACGGCCGCCTGCTCGACCAGTACGTCATCCCGTGGTTCCACGAGATGAATCGCGGGCTCCACGACACGCTGGACGATGACGCGTTCGCCGCGCGCATCGCCGGCCACGTGGGGCTGATGGAACGGCTGGCGGCGGAGATCCTCGGCAAGGTGCGCGCGCGCCATCCTTCGCTCGATGCCGGCGCGCTGGCCTCGTTGCTCGAAGGCGTGGCCAGCGGTGAGCCGATGCTCGCGCCCGTCTGGTACGCCGAAGCGACGGCCTGACCGCGCCTCAGCTCATCCCGCCATCGACGCCGATCACCTGGCCGTTGATGTAGCCCGCCGCATCGCCGCAGAGGAAGGCCACCAGCGCCGCCACTTCCTCGGGCGTGCCGGTGCGCGCCGCCGGCACCATCGCCTTGACCTGTTCGGGCGCGAAGACGTCGTTGGTCATGCTGCCGGCGATCACGCCCGGCGCGACCACGTTCACGGTGATGCCGCGGCTGCCCATCTCGCGTGCCAGCGACTTGCTGGCGCCGTGCAGCGCGGCCTTGGCGGCGGCGTAGTTCACCTGCCCGCGGTTGCCGAGCACCGCCGCCACGCTGGAAATGTTGACGATGCGGCCCCAGCGCGTGCGTGCCATCGGCAGCAGCAGCGGGCGGGTGGCGTGGAAGAAACCGTTGAGCGAGACATCGATGACGCTTCGCCATTGGTCGTCGCGCATGCCGGCCAGCGGCGCGTCGTCGTGGATGCCGGCGTTGTTGACCAGCACCTGCACCGGGCCGGCTTCAAGCAATGCCTCGATGGCGGACTGCGAGGCGGCGGCATCGGTCAGGTCGAAGGCGATGGCTTCGGCGTTGCCGCCCGCCGCCACGATGGCCGCCACCACCGCTTCCGCCCGCGCGATGTTGCCGTTGGCATGGACGATCACATGCAGCCCGGCCGCGCCCAGCGCACGGCAGATCGCGCCGCCGATATCGCCGCTGCCGCCGGTGACCAGTGCGCGCTTCGTGCCTGCCGTCATGCGTTTTCTGCCTGTTGTGGGGTGGTCGAAGTGTAGTGCGCGGCCGTGTTCAGCCCTGCAGCATCACCGCTGCGCGGCCCTCGGCGATGAGCATGCCGGCGTGTTCGATGCGGAACGCGTACTGCTGGCTGGTGTCCGACTGCATCAGCAGTTCGGCATGGCCGACGAGCTCGCCCGGCAGGTCGTCGATGCGCGCGCGCTGGATCTGCACGCCGCGCAGCGCCACCAGGAATCCGGCACGCGGCGTCGCGCCTTCGCGCGCCAGCAGCCCGCCATGCACGGCCATCGCCTGCGCGCCGTATTCGCAGAGGTGGATCGCGCGCAGCACGCCATCGCTGCGCAGCGGATTCAAAGCATCGCGGTGCGAGATCGTGGCGACGCGCACCGAAGCGGCATCGAAATCCAGTACACGCTGCCACAGGCACATCGCGCCCTGATGCGGGACGAGGGTGGCGATGTCGATGCGGTCGAGCGAAGCCACATCAGCCATGCGCACGCTCCTCGCGGGTGGCCGGCTGCCGCGCGACAAGCAGGCCGAGCACGAAGTTGAACAGCACGCCCAGCGTCACGGTGACGCCGATCGCGCGCAGCACCGGGATCGACGACAGCCCGAGCAGGAAGAACACCAGCAGCGTCATCAGGCTGCAGACGATCAGCGCGTGCAGGGTGCGCAGCTGGTCGCGGATGCCGTCGCCGGCGTGGTCGAAGAACAGCGCGTAATCGAGCCCGAGCCCGGCGGCAAGGATCAGCGCGACCAGATGGAACAGGTTGAGTTCGACGCCCGCGCCGCGCAGCACGGCGAGGATCAGCAGCGTGGTCAACGCCATCGGCAGCAGCACGCGCAAGGTGCGGCGCGGATCGCGCAGCGCGAACCACACGGTGGCCGTGAGCAGCAGCGCGGCGATGGAGAGCGACCACAGCACGCGCTCGCGGTACTGCACCACCAGCGATTCCGAGGCCGCCTTCATGTCCACCGGTTTGAGCCCGGCTTGGCGCGCGGCCTGCAGGAAAGCCGCATCGTCATGGATGCCGGCCACCGACACCAGCGCGGTGGCGCGGCCGTCGCGTTCGCGCAGCAGGCCGGCCAGCGTGGTGGCGAGCGGCGTGCCGGCGAGGTCGGCCTGCGTGAGCGGTTTGGCGCCGCGTGCGGTGGCGACATCGTGCAGGAAATCGTCGAAGGCATCCGGCACGAAATCGGTATCGGCCAGCGCGTCGTCCAGCGTGCGCCGCAAGGTGGCGTCATCGGGCAGGCGCGCCTGGCGCGCGCGTTGCACCTGCGCCGAAGGCAGGTAACGCGCGGCCATGTCGTAGCCGCTGATCAGGCCGGTTTCGCGCATGTGTTCGAGCCTGGGGCGGAGGGTTTCGCTGGCCTGCAGCACGGTTTCGATGTCGCGGCCTTCCAGCGCCAGCAGGTAGCGCACATCGGGCGCACCGAGTTCAGCGCGCAGGCGCATGTCGCGCGCCATCGCGTCCTTCGGCACCGGGGTGAGCTTCGATAGGTCGTTCTGCCAGAACGGCGTGGGCGCGAACTCGATCACCGCGAGTGCCGCCACGGCCAACACGCCGAGCATCCATGCACGTGGGCGCGGCAGCCGCTCGATGCCGCGCCAGAGCTTCGCCATCCACGGGGAATCGGCGGGGTCGCGCATGTCCGGGTCCAGCAGCGCCGGCAGCAGCAGGCGGGTGACCAGCGCGGCGGCCAGCAGGGCGACGATGGTGAACACCGCAAGCTGCTTCAGACCATCCACGCCTGAGGTGAGGAAAGTGAAATAGGCGATGCAGGTGGAGGCGACGCCGGTGGCGAGCGTGGGCCAGATCGACCGCGCGTTCTGCCACGGGGTGATGCCGGGCCGCTGGTGCGAGAACAGGTGGATGGGGTAGTCCTGCACCACGCCGATCAGGGTGAAACCGAAGGCGATGGTGATGCCGTGCACGCCGTCGAACAGCAGGGCGGTGGCGGCGAGGCCGGCGAGTCCCGCGGTCGCCAGCGGCAGCACGCCGAACAGCGGCATCTTCCAGCTGCGGTAGGCGACGAGCAGCAGCAGGATCAGGCCGATCGTGTCCATGGAACCGATCAGGCTGGCTTCGCGCGCGGTGCGGCTGCCGATCTCCACCGAGATCGCGCCGGGGCCGCTCATTTCCAGCCGCGTGCCGCTGTCGCCGCGCACGTCGGCAAAGGCGGCGTTGACCGCGTTGACGGCGACCTCCTGCCCGGTCGGGTCGAAGCCGGCGGCGCGGGTCTCGGCCACCAGCAGCGCGGCGCTGCCCGCCTTGTTGAACCAGACGTCGTGCAGGCGCTGCGGGCCGTTCGCCGGCTGCCAGCCTTCGACCAGCTTCAGCGTTTCCAGCGTGGGGTCGGAAGGAATCAGCGGCTCCAGCAGGCCGGCGGCGGGCGAGCCGAGATCCTCGATGCGCGCCTGCAGTTCGTCATGCAGATAGGCGGTGTCGAGCGGATGCGCGTCGAAGGTGGGCGTGAGCAGGTAACGGTACGGACGCAGCGCGGCGGGAATGGCGTCGAGCGATTGCGGCGCGCCGTTGGACACCAGCAGGAAACGGGTGTCGGCGGCGAGCTTCGCCGCGAGCGCAGTGGATTGCGCGGCCAGGGTTTCGCTGTCGGCGCCGCTGATCGACATCAGCAGCAGGCGCGAGCCGGGGCCTTCGCCGAGTTCGTCCATCAGCAGGCGTTGCGCCGGGGTCTGCGCCTCGGGCATGAACTTGCGCAGGTCGCCCGACATCGACAACCGCGACGACAGCACGAAGCCGGCGACGGCCAGCAGCGCCAGCCAGGCCAGCGCGATCAACAGACGGGTCTTGGCGGGAAGCGGCTTCATCCGTCGCATGCATGGCCCAGGGAGGCGGCCATGTTAGCGAGTGCGATGCCGCCGCCGCGCGCGGCTCAGCTGCCGCTCTGGCAGAGCGAAGCCAGCTGCGCGGCGCTGGTCGAGGCGGTCACGCTGCGTGCGGCGCTGGCCAGCAGGGTGCGTTGCACCTCGTCGCCCCGCGTGGTGCGGGTCTCGATGCAGCGCAGTTCGCTGCCGCGCCCGTACAGGGTGATGTCGCGGACGTACTGCTTGAGCGCGGCCTGCTTGGGCGTCATCCGCATCTGCCACTGCGCGCGGGTGCCGCGGGCGGCGAGGTTGAAGTCGCGGCTGATGCCCGCCGCATCGCCGCGCAGCAACGCGCCGAAGCCGGCCTGCATGCCGGCCAGCTGCGGTGCGCGCGACAACGAGAAGGTGCGCGCCGGCTTGCCCGACCGCGCGATGCTGGCCTGATCGCCGAGCAGCGTGGTGGTCTCGGTGTAGGGCGTGCGCACCTCGCGGACCAGGGTCTGGTCATCGGGGCGGCGATATTCGCCGGACAGCCGCAGCGGATTCTTCAGCAGCCGCGAGTCGCGCACCTCGACGAAGCTGGTGCGCATCGGCGCGGGCTGCGCCAGCCGCGACAGGATCCAGCCGCTCTCAACCGGCGCCGGTGCGTCCGCCCGGGCCGGCATCGACAGCGCCACGGCGCAGAGCAGTGCGGCGCTGCACTGCAGCGTCATCCAGCGCGGCATCGTGCGGGGTTTCATCGTCTGCCCAGAAGTCATAGAAGTTGAACCAGTTGTAGGGAGCATCGCGCGTCATAGTCTCCAGACGCGTGGCGTAACGTCGGATGAGCAGGGCCAGCGCCTGCGCGCGCACGTTGCGCGGCACGTCCAGCGCGTCTTCCTCGAACGCCTCGAAATGCAGGTCATAGCGGCGGCCACCGCGATACAGCCCAAAGCCCAGCGCCACCGGCACCTTCAACGCGGCGGCGACCAGCCACGGCGTGGTCGGGAAACGCGCGACGCCGCCCAGGAACGGTGCCGGCAAGGCCGGTTCATCCGGGCGCGCGCGGTCCACCAGCATCGACACCAGCGCGCCTTCGTCGAGCGCCTGCTTCATCGCGATCGCCACGCCCGGGCCGTCCTGCGCGGCATCGATCACGCTCGCCGCGATGGTCGGATTGAGCGCGTCCAGCAGCTGCATCAGCGCCGGGTTCTGCCCTTTGTCCAGCACCACGCGGATGATGTAGTCGGGCCGCCGCGTGGCCAGCACGCGCAGCACGTCGAAGCTGCCGAGGTGCGAGCCGAACAGCAGCACGCCGCGCTTCTTGTCGAGCACGCGGTGCAGCGCATCGAGGCCGCTGACCGTGACATCGAAACGGTCGAGATCGCCGCCGAGCAGGAACACCCGGTCGAGGATGGTCGAGGCGAACGTGTGCACGTGGCGCGCGCCATCGAGCAGCCGCGCCGGCCGCCCGAGCACGCGCGAGAGATAGGCGATGGACGCGCGGCGCTCCGGCCCCCGCTTGGCGAGGAAGTAGGCGGTGATCGGCCACAGGAAGGGCCGGGTCAGGCCGCGCCCCATGTAGCGCGCGAAGGTGCGGATCAGCCAGATGGCGAAGAAACCGCCGCCTTCCGGGCGCGCTTTCCAGTCGGTCGCGGGCGCGCTCATGCGGCGGCGATCTCGCCGCTGGCGATCAGGGTGTCGCCGCGCAGCACGCGGAAGCGCCAACGCGAAGGCGCGGTGGCGTCGATCTCGATCACCGCGTCCTCGTCGGGCAGCAGCGGTTGCAGGAACTTCACCTGCGGCAGCTTAAACGCGGGCAACGGGCCGGCGTCGGCTTCGATCGCGCGCTGCACCGCGTCGAGGATCACCACGCCCGGCACCACCGGCTGGCCGGGGAAATGCCCGGGCAGGCTGGGATGCGTGGCGGGGATGCACAGCGGGGTGCGGGTCGAAGCGGCTTCGCTCATCCTTCTAGGATACGTGGCTCATTTGAACAGGTCGCGCCAGAACGCCGGCCCCAGCGAGGCGCAGCGCCGGAAGAAATCCGCCGCGTTCTTGTAGCGGCCGGGGAAGCGCCGCTTGCGGACCATGAACTCCAGCGCGAACACGCCGCCGACCAGCCCGTAGTTCAGCCAGTTGGCGAACCACGACCATTGCGTGTCGCTGATCGGCCACGGCGGCGCGATGCCGGCGCGCATCAGCAGGCCGGCGGGCGTGGCCATCATCGCCAGCCCCAGGTTGAGCGCGGCCATGACGATGAACACCGCCGTCCACAACGCGGTCAGCCCGCGCGTGTAGCGGGCGAGCTCCGGCGCGAGCTGCGCGGCGGGCGCGCCTTCCAGCGCCGACACGATCCGGCTGATCACCGGCACCTGGCCGCGCCGCAAGGTGCGCCCGAACAGGAAGGCCATGAGCAGCAGGAAGATCACCGGCATCAGCAGCAGCGCGATGCCGATTTGGGCTGAATCCTTCAGCATCCACAACGCGAGCCCGGCGATGGCGGTGATCGACAACGCCCATGCGCGGCGCTGCCAGAGTGGTTGCGTGAGCAGCAGCAGGACGATCAGGAAGACCGCGAAGGCGGCGATGCGCGTGCTGCCGAAGTGCGTGGCCGCGTGCGAGCAGCAGAGATAGCCGAAGGCCAGCAGCGGCCGCGCGGCCGCCAACCAGCCGGGCGGCTCGGGCCGGGCCTTCACGGCCTCAGGCGCGGTGTTGCTGGATGTGTTCGGAGAGCGCGCGCAGCGAGGCGAAGATGCGGCGGTTGTCCTCGTTGTCCGAGCGCAGCTGGAAGCCGTATTTCTTGGAGATGGCCAGCGCCAGTTCCAGCGCGTCGATCGAATCCAGGCCCAGGCCGGTGTTGAACAGCGGGGCTTCGGGATCGATGCTGTCGGCCGCGACGTCGTCGAGATTCAGGCTTTCGACCAGCAATTCGGCGAGTTCGCGTTCGGCTTCGGTTTGGCTGGACATCGATCGTTTCCCTTCGGATTCAGGCGCGCGGACGCAGGCTGCGACCGTCTTTGAAGGTTAAGCGCACGCTATCATCCGCGCCAGTCCCCGCATGCAGTGGACGCCGCGGGTTATCCCTTTCCAGCCAGATGCACAGCGCACAATCCCCTGAACAACCCGCGCACGATTGCGACGTCCTGGTCATCGGCGGTGGCCCGGCCGGCAGTTGCGCCTCCGCGCTGCTGGCGCGGAAGGGCTGGAAGGTGGTGATGCTGGAAAAGGACTGCCATCCACGTTTCCACATCGGCGAATCGCTGCTGCCGGCCAACATGCCGATCCTCGAACGCCTGGGCGTGATGGAGAAGGTGCGCGCGGTGGGGATGCCGAAATACGGTGCCGATTTCCCGGCCGATGACGGCAGCTTCAACGTCTTCGATTTCCGCAAGACCCTGCGGTCGTCTTCCGGATTCGCGTTCCAGGTCAAGCGCGAGGAGTTCGACCAGGTGCTGTTCGAGCACGCGCGCGAAGCCGGCGTGGATGCACGTGATGGCGTGAAGGTGGAACGCGTCGATTTCGCCGACGACGGCGCGATCACCGTGCACGCCGGCGATGCTCGCTGGAAGCCGCGCTACCTGCTCGACGCCAGCGGACGCGACACCTTCCTGGCCGGCAAACTCAAGCTGAAGCGCAAGAACCCGCGTCATGCCTCCGCCGCGGTGTTCAGCCATTACCGCGGCGTCGCTCGCCGCGAAGGCCGCGACGAAGGCAATGTCAGCATCTACCGCCACGACCACGGCTGGCTGTGGATGATCCCGCTGCGCGACGGCAGCATGAGCGTGGGCGCGGTGTGCTTTCCCGATCACCTCAAGACCCGGCGCGGCGACGTCGAGCACTTCCTGCTGCAGACCATCGCCGGCGTGCCGGACATAGCCTCGCGCATGCGCGAGGCCGAACGCGTCGCGCCGGTCCACGTCACCGGCAACTACGCCTACGAATGCACGCGCATGCACGGCCGCCACTGGACACTGCTGGGCGATGCGTATTCCTTTGTCGACCCGATGTTCTCCTCCGGCGTCTTCCTCGCCATGCACAGTGCGGAGAAATCCGCCGACATGGTCGATGCCGTGCTGCGCGAACCCGCGCGCGAGGCCGCCTTGCAGCGCGCCCTGCAGCGGGATTTCGATGCCGGCCTGGACGAGTTCAAGTGGTTCATCTACCGCTTCACTTCGCCGACCATGAAGGCGCTGTTCGCCCATCCGCGCGATGTGATGGGCGTGGAGCGCGCGGTGGTGTCGATGCTGGCCGGCGATATTTTCGATGCGCGCCCGGTGGTCCGCCGCCTGCGCATCTTCCGATTCATCTATGCAATCTCCGCGCTCGGCATGGCGCCCGGAGCCTGGCGAGCATGGCGCCGCCGGCGGGGCCAGGTCGCGGTGGAGATGCGCGAGGAGACCCTGCAGGGATGACGCACGCTTCGCAAGACAACGCCGCGCATGACGCGCACCTGAGGGTCGATTACGTCGATGCCGCCGCGCCCGCCGGATGGCTGGCGCAAGCCGACGTGCTGGCGGTGTTCGGCTTCGGGCCGGACGCGCCGGCCAGCGACGACCCGCGTTACCTGCGCGTGCCGCTGGCGCCGCATGGCCGTGCGCCGCTGGAAGTCTGGCGCGGGCGGGGCGATGTGGTGTCGGGCCGCGACGGCGGGATCCGCTGGTCCAGCGACGGCGAGCTGCTGTTTGGCGTGATCGAGGTGGCCGAAGGCGAAGGGGGCATCAGCGAGGCGGCGCGCATCGCCTACGCCTCGATGAGCGGCTTCGTCGCCGCGCGCGGCTTCCCGCACCTGCTGCGGATCTGGAACTACCTGGACGCCATCACCCTCGGCGAGGGCGACGGCGAACGCTACCGGCAGTTCTGCGTGGGCCGCGCGCACGGGCTTGGCAGGTTCGAAACCGAATTGCTGCCGGCGGCGACCGCGATCGGCCGCTGCGATGACGAACGCGTGCTGCAGGTCTACTGGCTGGCGGCCAGGGCGCCGGGCAAGCCGGTGGAGAACCCGCGTCAGGTCAGTGCCTACCGCTACCCGCGCCAATACGGGCCGCAATCGCCCAGCTTCGCGCGGGCCATGCTGCCGCCGACCGCCGGGCAGATGCCGCTGCTGCTGTCGGGCACCGCCGCCGTGGTCGGCCATGCCTCGCGCCACGAAGGCGAGCTGCTGATGCAGCTGGAGGAAACCTTCCTCAATTTCGATGCGCTGCTCGGTGCCGCGCGTGAACGCCAGCCGGCGCTGCCGATGCAGTTCGGCCCCGGCACCCGGCTCAAGGTCTATGTGCGCGATGCCGGCGACCTGCCCGCCGTGGCCGAGGCGCTCGATGCCCGCTTCGGCGACGCGGTGCCGCGGGTGCTGCTGCATGCGGCGATCTGCCGGCGCGAACTGGCCATCGAGATCGATGGCGTGCATGGCTGACCAATCAACGTGAGGAACTGACCGATGGGTGTGATCAGCGTGATCTGGGGCGTCATCGCCCTGTTGTGGATGGTGCTGTCGCTCATCCCGCTGCTGGGCTGGGGCAACTGGTTCATGATCCCGTTCGCCGCGGTGGGCGCGATCATCGCCGCGATCGGCCTGCTGTTCACCCGCGCCGAGAAGCGCGGCCGCGCCAAGGCCGGGCTGTGGCTCAACCTGGTGGCGATCATCGCCGGCGCGGTGCGCCTGTCGATCGGCGGCGGCCTGCTCTGAAGCCGGCGGGCGTCAGGGCGTAAAATGCCCGCATGAGCTATCCCTACTCGCGACCGCGGCGGATGCGCCGCGATGCCTTCTCGCGCCGCCTGATGCGCGAGACCGTCCTCACCGCCGACGACCTGATCTACCCGGTCTTCGTGCACGAACTTGACGGCCGCGCGCCGGTCGGCTCGATGCCCGGCATCGAGCGGCTGTCGATCGACGAGCTGCTGAAGGTGGGCGAGGAGATGTCCGAGCTCGGCATCCCCGCCATCGCGCTGTTCCCGGTGACCGCGCCGGAAGCGAAATCGCTCGATGCGGTCGCCGCCTGGGACGACGACGGCCTGGCCCAACGCGCGGTGCGGGCGCTGAAGTCGCGCTTCCCGCAACTGGGCGTCATCACCGATGTCGCGCTGGATCCCTACACCTCGCACGGCCAGGACGGCCTGCTCGACGACAACGGCTACGTGCTCAACGACGAGACCGTCGAGGCGCTGGTGAAGCAGGCGCTCTCGCATGCGCGGGCCGGCGCCGACGTGGTCGCGCCGAGCGACATGATGGATGGCCGCATCGGCGCGATCCGTGGCGAGCTGGAGGGCGAGGGCTTCATCCACACCCGCATCCTCGCCTACAGCGCCAAGTACGCCAGTGCGTTCTACGGCCCGTTCCGCGACGCGGTGGGCAGCGCGGCGGCGCTCGGCAAGGCCGACAAGTACACCTACCAGATGGACCCGGCCAACAGCAATGAGGCGCTGCGCGAAGTCGACCACGACATCGGCGAAGGCGCGGACATGGTGATGGTGAAGCCGGGCCTGCCTTACCTCGACATCGTGCGGCGGGTGAAGGACGAATTCGGTGTGCCGACCTTCGTCTACCAGGTCAGCGGCGAGTACGCGATGTTGAAGGCGGCGGCGATGAACGGCTGGCTGGACGAACGCGCCTGCGCGCTCGAAGCACTGCTGTCGATCAAGCGCGCCGGCGCCGACGGCATCCTCACCTACTTCGCGCTCGACGCCGCGCGCTGGCTGCGCGAGGCACGTTGACGGTGGCCGGCCCCTCGCTCGCCATCCGCCATGCCCGCGACGAGGACGCCGGCGCCATCGCCGACCTCTGCGTGCAGCTGGGCTACGCCGCGACCGCCGACGAAATCGCATCACGCCTGCGCAAGCTGTTGGCGATGCCGACCCAGGCGGTGTTCGTCGCCTGCGACGAGGACGACAGCGTGCGTGGCTACATCGCCACCGAACAGCGCCTGCTGCTGGAATCCGGCGCGCACGTGGAGATCGTCGGCTTGGCGGTGGATGCGGCGCATCGTCGTGGCGGTGCCGGCCGCGCATTGCTGACCGCCGCCGAATCCTGGGCCTACCGTCGTGGCGTCAGCCGCCTGCGCGTGCGCTCCAACGTGCTGCGCGAGGAAGCGCACGCCTTCTACCCCGGCATGGGCTACGCGCTGGACAAGACCCAGCACTGCTATCTGCGCGACCTGGCCTGAGCCGCGCGGCCCAACTCAATTCAGAGGCAGCCGTCCTTGCCCTGCGTGCGCGGGATGGCCAGCCGGTAGAGGTCGCGACCGCCGACCTTCAGCTCCGGCGATGAACCCGAGACCAGCATCTCCTTCGGCTTGGACCAGTCGAGCGTCGGCGACAGCGTCCAGCCGTCCTCAGCGTTGAACGCCAGCGGGAACGGCCCGCGCGTCACGTAGCGCTGGCCGTCACATTCGGCCAGGAACAGGCGGATCGGCCGTTCGTTGCCGTCTTCCGACTGCGCGTAAACGAGGGCGCGACCGTGGTCGAGCCAGGCCGCATCGAACTCATCCTTGCCGGTGTTGATGCCGGGCAGGGGCTTGGGGTCGATGAAGGCGCGGCCGTCCCAGCGCGCGACGTAGAGATCCTGTCTGCCGGCGCCCCCGGCGCGGTCGCTGGAGAACATCAGGCGGGTGCCGTCGAAGGAAGGCGTCGCTGCCCATTCGTCGCCGGCACCATTCACGGCCGGGCCCAGGTTCTTCGCCGGGCCGTAGCTGCCGTCGGCGCGCACTTCGGCGCGGTAGAGATCGTCGCTGCCATAGCCGCCGGGGCGGCTGGAGAAGAAGTAGAGCCAGCGGCCATCGGCGCTGAACATCGGGTCGAAGTCCTTGGCCGTGGTGTTGAGCGGCAGCGGGCGGGCGTCCTGCCAGCGGCCATCGCGCAGATCGGCCTGCCACAGGTCCCAGCCGCCGGGGCCGCCGCCACGGTCCGGGCTGCCCCAGACGATGCGCTGGCCGTCGGGCCGCACGCTGCCGCGGATCTCGCTGCTGGCGGTGGACACCACGCCGCGCCCTTCGATGCCGAACGCGGCCAATGCCCACGCGCCCCCGGCCACGCAGGCGAGTGCAAGGGCGGCGACGAGCGGTCGGGCGGGCTTGGCCATGGCGGTTCCGGGCTGGGTACGATGGGCCCATGTGCATCCCGCATTACGCCGTGCTGGGCCACCCGGTCACGCATTCACTGTCGCCGCGCATCCACGCCGCGTTTGGCCGGCAGTGCGGGATCGCGGTGACCTATCTGGCGCTCGACACAGCGGAACAGGGATTGGCGGCGACGCTTGCGCGCTTCGTCCAGGCCGGCGGCTTGGGCGCGAACGTCACGGTGCCGGACAAGGCGGAGGCGGCGCTGCTTTGCCAGTCGCTGAGCCATCGTGCGCGCCGCGCCGGTGTCGCCAACACGCTGAGTTTCCGCGACGGCCATTGGCAGGGCGACAACACCGACGGCAGCGGCCTGGTGCGCGATCTGCGCGACCGCCGCGGCCTGGACCTGCATGGCAGGCGGGTGTTGCTGCTCGGCGCGGGCGGTGCGGCGCATGGTGTGGCTCCGGCGCTGCTGGAAGCCGGCATCGAGCAGCTGGTGATCGCCAACCGCACGCGCACCCGTGCCTACGATCTGCTGGACCGGCTGCAGGAACCCGATCGCACCCGCGCCTGCACGCTGCGCGAAGTGGCGGCGATGGGCGATTTCGATCTCATCGTGCAGGCCACCTCGGCGGGGCACGAGGGCATCCTGCCGACGCTGCCGGATCTGGTGCCGGGCCCGGACACGGTCTGCATCGACCTCAATTACGGGCGCGCGGCGCTGGCGTTCATCGCGTGGGCGCACCAGCATGGCTGCCAGCAGGCGTTCGATGGCCTTGGGATGCTGGTGGAACAGGCCGCCGACGCCTTCGAGATCTGGCACGGCGTGCGCCCGGACACCGCGCCGGTCTACGCGCAGCTGCGGATGTCCGCCGGGCGCGCGTGATGGATTGCCGCGCCGGCTGCGGTGCGTGTTGCATCGCGCCTTCCATCACTTCGCCGTTGCCGGGCATGCCGCATGGCAAGCCGGCCGGGATCCCGTGCGTGAATCTGGATGACGACTTTCGATGTCGCGTCTTCGGTGATCCGTCGCGCCCGGCGTTCTGCGCTTCGCTCAAACCGCATGGGTCGATGTGTGGAGAGTCGCGTGGGGAGGCGATGGCGATTCTCGATGCGTTGGAGCGGGCGACGCGGCCTTAGGTGGCGGGATTGGATGTGATCGCGATGAAAGGCGGCGCTTCGTTTCCGGTCACGGATCGGGGGCCTCGTCGCCGCTGAGGCTTCGTAGCCGGCGTCGATTGTGGGGAATGGGCTTTTTCGCTGCTTGAGGTGATGCTTCGCTACCGGTCGCGGGTCGGGGCCCCTCCGTCGCCGCTCAGGCTCCGCATCCGGCTCCGATTCGCGGGCGCGCGCCATCCATGGCGCGCTCGCCGGAGGGGCCCCGACCCACGACCTGCTTTGAAGTGATCTGAGGGAATGTGGGACCCAGCACTTGTTTGGTGCTGCGTCCGTTCCGTTTCAATTGGTGATTGAGCGCGCACGAAGATGTGTTGTGGTTACAGGCATATACCGGTCGCGGATGCGGAGAGGTGCAGCTCCATCGAGAAGCCTTGATGGCGTGCTACCGGAGAGACCCCGACCCACGACCTGTTAGATACATTCTGAAAGAGCAGTGCTCACCACGTTGCATACCTTCGCGCGGATCCAACCTAATCCGCAGATGAAGCTCCGCGAAGAAGCGGCATTACTACCGATGCACAAATGTGAGGGGCGCGGAGCAGGGCTGGTCCATCGAGCGCGCCATGGATGGCGCGCGCCCGCGAATCGGAACTGGATGCGGAGCCTGAGCGGCGAAGGACCAGCCCTGCTCCGTGGCCCGGATCGAAGGCGCCAAGCTTTCGCTCAAAATCAAAATCGCCACGTTTTCGAGCTCAACGCCGAAGGCGCCAGGCCTTCACTCAAAAATCAAAAATCGCCACGCTTTCGCGCGCAACATCGAAGGTGCCAATCCTTCACTCAAGAATCGAAACCGCCACGCCTCCACACCAACGCCCCAAGCTGGCACGCATCACACACCGGAAGCCGCGCCCTCAACCCGCGCGCCGCTTCCCGGTCAGGTACTCGTCCTTCAACTTCACGTAGTGACCGGCCGAATAGAACAGCGCCTCGATCTCCGCATCACTCAGTCTGCGCGCGAACTTCGCCGGGCTGCCCAGCCACATCTCGCCCTCGCCCATCACCTTGCCGGGCGTCAGCAGCGAACCGGCGCCGAGGAAACCGTGCCGCTGGATCACCGCGCCATCCAGCACCGTCGAACCCATGCCTACCAGGCACGCGTCGTCGATGCGACACGCATGCACGATCGCCTTGTGCCCGATCGTCACATCCGCGCCGATCACCGTGGCGAAACCACCGAGCTTGGCGTGCGGCCCATCGTGGCTGACGTGGATCACCGTGCCGTCCTGCACGTTGGTGCGCGCGCCGATACGGACGAAATTGACATCGCCACGGATCACCGTGAACGGCCAGACCGAGACATCGTCGCCCAGCACCACGTCACCGATGACGCGCGCGGATTCATCGACGTACACGCGTTCGCCGAGTTTAGGAAGTTGATCGAGGTAGGGGCGGACGTTGTGCATGCGGATCACTTGAAGGATTGGAAGGCGTGGATGGCGCGGTCGATGCCGGCGTCGTCGATGTCGAGATGCGTCACCAGCCGCACCTGCGGCAGGTAACCGATGGAGGCGCGGATGCCGTGCGCGTCGAGGTGCGCGGCCAGGGGCTTGAGGCGTTCCGGCGCGACTTCGATGAACACCATGTTGGTGTGCTGCGCATGCACGCTGATCGCGGGCGTATCGCGCAATCCGGTTGCGAGACGTTCGGCGCGGGCGTGATCGTCGGCCAGCCGCGCGACGTGATGATCGAGCGCATGCAGTCCCGCCGCCGCAAGGATGCCGGCCTGCCGCAACCCGCCGCCGCAGACCTTGCGCCAGCGTCGCGCGTGGTCGATGAGCACCGTGGAGCCGGCCAGCACCGAACCTGCCGGTGCGCCGAGCCCCTTCGACAGGCAGACCGACACCGAATCGAAGTGCCGCGCGATCCCGCCGGCCGCCACGTTCGATGCCACCGCCGCGTTGAACAGGCGTGCGCCGTCGAGATGCAGGGCCAGCCCGCGTCGATCGCACAGTGCCCGCGCATCCTTGAGATAGGCCATCGGCAACACGCGCCCCATCCAGGTGTTTTCCAGACACAGCAGCCGGGTGCGCGCGAAATGCGGATCGACCGGCTTGATCGCGCGTTCCACCGCACCGAGATCCAGCGTGCCGTCATCGGCCTGCGGAATCGGCTGCGGCTGGATGGAGCCGAGCACGGCCGCGCCGCCGCCTTCGTATTTGTAGGTATGTGCCTCCATGCCGACGATGTATTCGTCGCCACGCGCGCAGTGCGCCATCAACGCGACAAGGTTGGCCTGCGTGCCGGTGGGACACCACAGCGCGGCCTCGAAACCGAGATCGGCGGCGATGCGCTGCTGCAGCGCGATGACCGTCGGGTCTTCGCCGTAGACGTCGTCGCCGACTTCCGCATGCGCCATCGCCTCGCGCATGGCCGGGGTCGGGCGGGTGACGGTATCGCTGCGCAGGTCGACGGTGTCCATGCGGGCATGATGCCATCGCGCTTGCGTACACTCATGACATGAAAATCGCCAGCTGGAACGTCAACTCGCTCAACGTGCGCCTGCCGCACCTGCTGCAATGGCTGGAGGCGTTCGCGCCCGATGTCGTCGGCCTGCAGGAAACCAAGCTGGAAGATGCGAAGTTCCCCGAAGCCGCGCTGCGCGAGGCCGGCTACGAGATCGCCTTCGCCGGGCAGAAGACCTACAACGGCGTCGCGCTGCTGGCCAAGCGCGGGGAGTTGGAGGATGTGCAGCGCGGCATTCCAGGTTTTGATGACGAGCAGCGACGCGTCATCGCCGCGACGGTCGATGGTGTGTGCGCATCGTCAACCTGTACGTGGTGAACGGGCAGGACATCGGCACCGACAAATACGCCTACAAACTGCGCTGGCTCGATGCCGTGCACGGCTGGCTGGCGGAAGACATCAAGCGCTGGCCGAAGATGGTGGTGATGGGCGACTTCAACATCGCGCCCGACGACCGCGATGTCAACGATCCCGCGGTGTGGAACGACGACCACATCCTCACCTCTACCGCCGAGCGCGATGCGCTGAAGCGCCTGCAGTCGCTCGGCCTGCACGATGCGTTCCGGCTGAAGCATGACGATGCCGGCGTGTTCAGCTGGTGGGACTACCGGCAGGCCAGGTTCCGCCGCAACCTCGGGCTGCGCATCGACCTCAACCTGGTATCGGATGCATTGAAGGCGCAGGTGGTCGATGCCGGCATCGATCGCGAGCCGCGCACCTGGGAGCGCCCGAGCGACCACGCGCCGGCGTGGGTGTCGCTGGGCTGAGGCGGCGACCGAAGCGGCATCGAAAAAACATCGTGCAAAAAACAAGGCCCGGGATGACCGGGCCTTGTGGTGTCGCGGGGCTTGCGGCTTAGCGCGCGCGACCGCGGGTGAACAGGTTGACGATGGCGAGCAGGATCACCGCGCCGATCAGCGAGGCCAGCAGGCCCATGATGCTGAAGTCACCGGTGTTGGCGGTGCCCGAGCCCAGCAGCGGGGCGATCAGGAAGCCGCCGAGGAACGAACCGACGATGCCGACGATGATGTTCAGGAGGATGCCCTGCTGACCGTCGCGCTTCATGATGATGCTGGCCAGCCAGCCGATGATGCCGCCGATGATCAGCCAAATGATGAGGTTCATGATTGTCTCCAAGCAGGTGGAAGGGATCTGAAGAAAACCCCTGTCGTTGGGGGCGAGTCGAGTGTGCTGAGCGATCCGTGACGGACACGTCACGAAAAACAAGCGAATTCGCAACATCTTCAGAAAGTTGCGCGGCGCGTGAAATGCCGCGGCGCGAAAGCGTGTTCAGGTGCGCGCGAGCAGGGCGAGCAATGCGGCGCGCGGCAGTTTGCCGGTGTCGTTGCGCGGCAATGCATCGATGCGCACGATGCGGCGAGGTAGGAAAACCGGGTCGCTTGCTTCGCGCAGGGCGGCGAGGATCGTGGCGTCGTCGAGCGATGCGGGCGCACTGACGAAAGCGATCAGGCGACGCACGCCGCCGGTTTCGGCATCGGCATCGAGCTGCAGCATCGCCGCATCGCGCACACCGGGGATCTGTTGCAGGCGGCGCGTCAGGTCGCCGAGCGAGGCGCGTTTGCCGGCGATTTCCAGCAGGTCGGCCTGCCGGCCACGCAGCAGGAAGCCACGTCCGTCATCGACATGTTCGAGCAGGTCGGCGAGCAGCACCGGCGCGGCGAGCGATGCGCGTTCGACATGGGTGCCATCGGTGTGCGGGTGCAGGGTGACATCGTCATAGAGATGCCAGGCCTCCTCGCGTGCAGTGCGGCGTTGGGCGATGACGCAGGTTTCGGTGGCGCCGAACAGTTCGCGCACCTCGCAGGCGAAACGCGCTTCGGCGGCACGCGCGAGTTCCACCGGCAACGGCGCGGTGGCGGTGACGATGGCGGCGAGTGCGGACAGTTCAACGCCGCCTTCGAGCAAGGCACGCAGATGTACCGGCGTGGTCACCAACAGGCGCGGCGCGGGCGCTTGGTCCAACGCACGGGCGACATCGGCGGGAAAGAACGGCCGGCCCGGATGCACGGCGAACGGTCCGCGCAAGGGCATCAGCACCGACATCTCCATGCCGTACATGTGCTGCGGCGGCACGGTGGCGACGATCGACGCCCGCGCGCCTTCGAACAGGTCGGCGAGCGCGCGCAGGTTGGCGGCATTGGTATGCGCCAGCGCGCCCCAGGTCTTGGGGTTGGCCGAGGGCGTGCCGGTGGAGCCGGAGGTGAAGCCGATCATCGCCAGCCGGTCGGCGGGGATGCGCCAGTCGTGCGATGCGTCGTCGGTGGCGGCATCGACACCCCCGTCTTCCACGCGCACATCGCAGGGCAGCGCGGCTTCGGCATCGCCGATGCGATAGCAGCCGGGGTGCCGCATCGCCACTTCATCCACCACGCCCGGTGCGCGCGACGGCGGCAGCAGGGTGACCTGGCCACGCAGCAGCGCCGCGCAGAAGCCGGTGATGAAATGGTCGCGGCGTTCGCACAGGTTGAGCGCGAAGGGCGCGTCGGGCAGGCGCGCGGCGAGGATTTCGACGCGGGTGCGGAAGGCGGCGCGGGTCAGCGCATCGGGGCCACAGAACAGCAGGTCGGCGTCATCGCCGGTGATGATCGACACCGCATCGGTATCCGCTGTCTGTTCCTGCCCGTGCGACGACATCCGCGCCCCGTTGCTGCCCGTGGAGCGCGCAGCTTGGCGCATTTCCGCAGGCATCGCACGCTAGGCTAGTGACGATGACGCCCCGCCACACCTTGCTGCCGCTGCCCGACCGCGCCGATGCAGAACGCCTCGCGCGTGGCTGGTTGGCGCAGCAGTGGGAGGTCGATGCGGCCGCGTTGCCCTTGCATCGCGATGCGCGTGGCCGGCCGCGCTTGACCGCGCCGATGCAGGATGTCGATGCCGGCTGGAGCCACAGCGGCGGTCATCTGCTGGTGGCCTGCGGCGAAGGCCTGCGGCTGGGCTGCGATCTTGAAGCGGTCCGCCCGCGACCGAATGCGCTTGCGCTGGCGAAGCGGTTTTTCCATGCGGAAGAACACGCGTGGCTCGCCGGCTTGCCCGAGGCCGGCATCGTGCCTGCCTTCCTGCGCCTGTGGTGCGCGAAGGAGGCGGTGCTGAAGGCGCATGGCCACGGGCTGTCGTTCGGGATGGAGCGGCTGCGCTTCGCCGAGATCGACGGTGCCCTGCGCCTGGTGGACTGCGATGCGCCGTTGGGCAATCCACGCGGCTGGACGCTACAGGAATGGGTGCCGATGCCGGGCTTCATCGCCGCGCTGGCGTGGCATGCCCTGCCCGCGCCGGAAAGCGGCGCTGCGATACTGTGAGCATGACGACATCGACCCTGCCTGACGGCATCGAACCCCTGCTGCGCGACGGCCTGGACCAGCTCGGGCTGGATCCCGATGCGCTGAGCGCCCCGCTGCTGGCCTATCTCGCCCTGCTGCTGCGCTGGAACGCCACCTACAACCTGACCGCGATCCGCGACCCTCGCGAAATGGTGACCAAGCACCTGCTCGATTCGCTGGCGATGGCGCCCTTCGTGCCCGATGCGCCGCTGGCCGACCTCGGTACCGGGCCGGGATTGCCCGGCATCCCGTTGGCGATCGCGCGGCCCGGCTGCACCGTGACCCTGGTCGAGTCCAACGGCAAGAAGGCGCGTTTCCTGCGCGAGGCGGTGCGCACGCTCAAGCTGCCGAATGCGCGCGTGGCCGAAAGCCGCGCGGAAAACCTCGACGAACCCGGCGCCTACACGGTGATCACCGCGCGCGCGCTGGCCACGCTGGACCGGATCATCGAAGTCGGCGGCCACCTGCTTGCGCCCGAAGGCCGGATGCTGGCGATGAAGGCGGAAACCGTGGCCGAAGAGGCCGCGCAACTGCCCACGGGCTGGCGGCTGGAGGGCGTGCATGCGCTCAGCGTGCCGGGGCTGGCGGCGACGCGGCAATTGGCGGTGGTGACCCGCGCCCGGTGAAGCCCGGCCCGCGCGGGCATAATGACCCACCCTGCCGCCGGCCGCGCCGGCGCGGACCCTCGACCGGAACCTGAGCTCATGGCGCGAGTCATCGCGGTTGCCAACCAGAAAGGCGGCGTCGGCAAGACCACCACCGCGGTCAACCTCGCCGCGGCGCTGGCGCGCACGCCCAAGCGCGTGTTGCTGGTCGACCTGGACTCGCAGGGCAACGCGACCATGGGCAGCGGCATCGACAAGCGCGAGGTCGCGCACTCCACCTGCGACGTGCTGCTGGAGGAGGTGGATGCCAAGGCCGCCATCGTCCGCAGCGAGGAAGGCTTCGACCTGATGCCCGGCAACACCGACCTCACCGCCGCGGAAATCGCGCTGATGGACGAGGCGGGGCGCGAACAACGCCTGAAGCGCGCCGTCGACGGCCTGCGCGGCGACTACGACTTCATCGTCATCGACTGCCCGCCGGCGCTGTCGTTGCTGACGCTCAATGCACTCACCGCCGCCGATTCCGTGCTGGTGCCGATGCAGTGCGAGTACTACGCGCTGGAAGGCCTGACCGCGCTGCTGCAGACCATCGACGCGCTCAAGCAGAAGCTCAACCCGGCGCTGGAGATCGAAGGCGTGCTGCGCACCATGTTCGACGTGCGCAACAACCTGGCCAACGCGGTCTCGGCGGAACTGGTGCAGCACTTCGGCGACCAGGTGTTCCGCACCATCATCCCGCGCAACGTGCGGGTGGCCGAGGCGCCGAGCCACGGCCAGAGCATCATCGGCTACGACCGCGCCTCGCGTGGCGGCGTGGCCTACCTCGGGCTGGCTGGCGAAGTGCTGCGCCGCGAGCGCGAACGCGGACAGGCGAAACAGGCACGGGAGGACGCGGCATGACCGCAGGCAAGAACACAGGGAAGGCGCCCGCGAAGAAGCGCGGGCTGGGTCGCGGGCTGGAAGCGCTGCTCGGGCCGTCGGTGGCGGCGCCGGCGCTGGAAGCGCAGCCGGGCGACACCCTGAAACGCCTGCCGGTCAAGCAGCTGCAGCCGGGCAAGTACCAGCCGCGCCGGACCATGGACGACGCCAAGCTGGCCGAGCTGGCCGAATCCATCAAGGCGCAGGGCGTGGTGCAGCCGGTGGTGGTGCGCCAGCTGGCCAAGGACAAGTACGAGATCGTGGCCGGCGAACGCCGCTGGCGCGCGACCCAGCTGGCCGGGCTGATCGAGATCCCCGCCGTCATCCGCCAGCTCGACGACCGCACCGTGGTCGCGATGGCGCTGATCGAGAACATCCAGCGCGAGGACCTGAACCCGCTGGAGGAAGCGCAGGCGCTGCAGCGCCTGATCGACGAATTCGACCTGACCCACGCGCAGGCCGCGGAAGCGGTGGGCCGTTCGCGCGCGGCGGTGTCCAACCTGCTGCGCCTGCTGGAACTGCCGGACGAGATCCGCGCGCTGGTGCAGACCCGCGCCATCGAGATGGGCCATGCCCGCGCGCTGCTGTCGCTGGGCACGCAGGCGGCGATCGCGCTGGCCCGGCAGGCCGCGGCGGAGGGCTGGAGCGTGCGCGAGGTGGAACACCGCGTGCAGCAACTCGCCGCCGGCAAGGTGGCCGAGGCGCCGAAGAAGCGCGCCGGCAACGGCAAGGGCGCGCCGTCGGCGGACATCGCCTCGCTGGAGAACGAACTCTCCGAACTGCTGGCCAGCAAGGTCGCGGTGCAGCATGGCCGCGGCGGGCGCGGCAAGCTGGTGATCCATTACGGCTCGCTCGAGGCGCTCGACGGCGTGCTGGACCGGCTGCGCAAGCCGGCCTGACGCCGGCGCCACGCGCATGAGCCATTCACCCGTCCTGGTCAGCGGCGCTGCCGGTTTCATCGGCGCGCACGTGATGCAGGCGCTGGCCGCGCGCGGCGACCGCGTGGTCGGCTTCGACAACTTCAACGACTACTACGATCCGCGGCTCAAGCGTGACCGCATCGCCGCGCTGTGCCCGGATGCCGACATCCGCACGCTGGACCTGGCCGACCGCGCTGGTCTCGAAGCGCTGTTCGACGAAGTGCAGCCGGCGCGCGTCATCCACCTCGCCGCGCAGGCCGGCGTGCGCTATTCGCTGCAGAACCCGCACGCCTACGTCGACAGCAACCTGGCCGGCTTCGTCAACATGCTGGAATGCGCCCGCCATCGCGGCATCACGCATCTGGTCTATGCCAGTTCGTCGTCGGTGTATGGCGATTCGGCCACGCCGCCGTTCTCCGAAGACCAGCGCATCGACCAGCCGCGCTCGCTGTATGCGGCGACCAAGGCGGCCAACGAACTCATCGCCCACAGCTACGCGCATCTCTACGGCCTGCGTGCCACCGGCCTGCGCTTCTTCACCGTCTACGGGCCGTGGGGCCGGCCGGACATGGCGCCGCTGCTGTTCTCGCGCGCGGTGCTGGCGGGCCGGCCCATCGAGGTGTTCAACGAAGGCCGGATGCGCCGCGACTTCACCCACATCGGCGACATCGTGGCCGGCGTGCTGGGCGCGCTGGATGCACCGGCCGATGCCACGTCGCCGCATCGTGTCTTCAATCTCGGCAACCACACACCGGTGGAACTGGAGCATTTCATCGACGTGATCGAACAGGCCGCCGGCCGTCGCGCCGAGCGCGTCTACAAGCCGATGCAGCCCGGCGACATGGTCGAGACGATGGCCGACACCCGCCGCGCGCGCGAGGCGTTCGGCTTCGAGCCGACCACGCCGATTGAACGCGGCCTGCCGCCAGTGGTCGAATGGTGCAGCGGATATTTCGGAGATCGCGCATGAGCGATGCGCCCCAGCTGTCGGTCGTGGTGCCGGTCTACAACGAGGAAGACAACGTCGCGCCGCTGGTCGGCGAGGTCGTCGCCGCGCTGCGCGGCGTCATCCCGTTCGAGATCGTCTACGTCGATGACCTGTCGAAGGACGCCACGCTCGAACGCCTGCGCGCGCTGAAGGCGACGACGCCGGAACTGCGCGTGGTCCGCCACCTGTCCAACAGCGGGCAGAGCACGGCGATCCGCACCGGGATCAAGGCCGCGCGCGCGCCGTGGATCGCCACGCTCGATGGCGACGGCCAGAACGATCCGGCCGACATCCCCGGGCTGCTGGCGCAGCGTGCTTCCGCATCGCCGGACACCAAGCTGTTCGCCGGCTGGCGCGTCAACCGGCAGGATTCCGGCAGCAAGCGCTGGGCCTCGAAATGGGCCAACGCGATCCGTTCGCGCATGCTGCGCGACGCCACGCCCGACACCGGCTGCGGCATCAAGCTGATCGAGCGCGAAGCGTTCCTCGACCTGCCGTACTTCGACCACATGCACCGCTACCTGCCCGCGCTGATGCAGCGCGCCGGCTGGAAGACCGTGAGCGTGCCGGTCAACCACCGCCATCGCAGCAGCGGCGTGTCGAAGTACAACAACCTCAACCGGGCGCTGGTCGGCATCCGCGACCTGCGCGGCGTGGCGTGGCTGATCACGCGCAACCGCCGCACCGGCACCGAGGAAGTCTGATGTCGCTGCTGATCGCGCTTGCACAGGCCGCGCCGGAAGCCGCGCGCGGCGTCATGGACGCGCCGATCCGCTGGCTGGAATGGACCGGCATCCACATGTCGCCGTGGAAGCTGATCGGCTGGGTCGGCGCGCTGATGTTCGGTGGCCGCTGGCTGGTGCAGTTCATCGCCAGCAAGCGTGCGAAAAAGCCGGTGATCCCGCGCCTGTTCTGGTACATGAGCATCGTCGGCAGCCTGATGACGCTCAGCTACTTCATCTTCGGCAAGAACGATTCGGTCGGCATCCTGCAGAACCTGTTCCCGACCTTCACCGCGCTCTACAGCCTGCATCTCGACATCCGCCATCGCGGCTGGAAGCGCGACCGCGCGGCGCACTGAGCGGCGCGGGCGGTTAGCATCGACATCACCCTGTTCCGAGTGATGTGGATGCCGATGTCGATGCCGATCAAGCCGCTTGCCCTCGCCTGCCTGTTCGCGCTGTCGCCGATGCTGGCGCCCGGCGTGCAGGCGCAGTCGCCCGCCCCATCCACCGCGGCCACTGCGCGCGCGTCGAACCCGACCGATGCGAAGTTCCGCGCGATCTACGAACGCGAATGGGCGTGGCGCCAGCAGCAGGCCGGCGGCGCGGGTGAGGAAGACAGCGCCTCGCCGCAGCTCAAGCTGCCCGATGTCTCGCCCGAGGCGCAGGCCGCGCGGCTCACGATGTGGGAAGGCGTGCTGCGCGCGCTTGATGGCATCGACCCGGCCAAGCTGTCGCCGGCCGAACGCATCAACTACCAGGTCTATCGCCCGCAGGTGGAGGACCTGGCCGCCGAAGTGCGTTTCCGCGACTACGAGATGCCGTTCAACGCGGACTCCTCGTTCTGGTCGTGGCTGGGCTTCATGGGCCAGCAGTCGCTGACGACGCCCGCGCAGTACCGCGCCTACATCGCCATGCTCGACGACGTGCCGCACTACTTCGACCAGCAGACCGCCAACATGCGCGCCGGCCTGGCGCGCGGTTTCAGCGTGCCGCGCGCGACGCTCGCCGGCCGCGACGCGTCGATCGCGCAGGTCGCGGAGTTGAAGGAGGCGGAGAAGGCGGCGCTGTACGGCCCGTTCCTGCGGATGCCGGCGACGATTCCTGCCACCGAGCAGGCGGCCCTGCGCGCCGAGGCCAGGCGTGCGATCAACGGCTCGGTGATTCCGGCCTACGCGAAGCTGCTCGCCTTCTTCCGTGACGAATACATGCCGAAGGCGCGCGCCACGCTCGCTGCCGAATCGATGCCCGACGGCGCGGCTTGGTACCGCCAGCAGATCCGCCACTACACGACGCTCGATCTGCCGCCGGAGGCGATCCACCAGATCGGCCTGAAGGAGGTGGCGTCGATCCGCGCCGAGATGGAGGCGATCATCGACCAGGTCGGTTTCACCGGCCGCTCGAAGGAAACCCGCTTCCAGAACTTCCTTGCCTTCCTGCGCACCGACCCGCGCTTCTACGCGAAGACGCCGCAGGCCCTGCTCGACCGCGCCGCGTGGATCTCCAAGCGGGTCGATGGCGAGGTCGGCAAGATCATCGGCAAGCTGCCGCGCGGGCGCTTCGCCATCGTCGAGGTGCCGCCGGACATCGCGCCGTTCTGGACCGCCGGCCGTGGTGGTGCCAGCACCTATTGGCTCAACACCTACGACCTGCCCTCGCGCCCGCTCTACAACCTGCCGGCGCTGACCCTGCACGAATCCTCGCCCGGGCACTCGCTGCAGGGCTCGCTGGTGATGGAGATGGGCGAGGTGCCCGGCTTCCGCAGGGAATACATCAGCGCCTACGGCGAGGGCTGGGGCCTGTATTCGGAGTGGCTGGGCAAGGAGATGGGCATCTACGAGACGCCCTACGAGGATTTCGGGCGGCTGACCTATGCGATGTGGCGGGCCTGCCGGCTGGTCATCGACACCGGTATCCACCACAAGGGCTGGACCCGCGACCAGGCCATCGCCTACCTGCGCGACAACACCGCGCTCTCCCGGCACGAAGTGACGACCGAGGTCGACCGCTACATCAGCTGGCCGGCGCAGGCGCTCTCCTACAAGCTGGGCGAGCTGGCGATCATGAAGCTGCGCCGCGAAGCCGAGGCCGAACTGGGCCCGAAATTCGACGTCCGTGCCTTCCACGACGCCGTGCTGGCGCCGGGCTCGGTGCCGCTGCCGGTGCTGGAGGCGGAGGTCCGCGCCTGGATCGCCCGCGCCAAGGCGGCCCCGGCCAAGGGCTGAGCCCGGCCCCGGCCGATCCGCCGGGTTGCCAGCGCCGCCTTCTTAGGGCATCATGCCCGGCTCCCTGCGTCCGCCATCCGGCGGGCCGAGCCGGCAGCGCGATCCCGGCCCGCAGGTTATCGCCCGCATCGCGCGGCAGCCGCAAGGCCGCCGGGGCCGCCGCCGTCCGGGCTATGGACGGCATCCACGGACACAAGAGAGGTGCTCATGTCCCGCCAATGCCAAGTGACCGGCAAGCGTACCGTGACGGGTAACAACGTCTCGCACGCGATGAACAAGACCCGCCGCCGTTTCATGCCCAATCTCCACGAACGCCGCTTCTGGGTGGCTTCCGAGAACCGCTGGGTGAAGCTGCGCGTTTCCACCAAGGCCCTGCGCACCATCGACAAGAACGGCATCGACGCCGTCCTCGCCGACCTCCGTGCCCGTGGCGAAAAGATCTAAGGAGTCCCGACCATGCCGTCCAAGCGCGACAAGATCCGCCTGATTTCCTCGGAAGGAACGGGTCACTTCTACACCACCGACAAGAACAAGAAGAACACGCCCGGCAAGATGGAGATGAAGAAGTACGATCCCGTCGTCCGCAAGCACGTGATCTACAAGGAAGGCAAGATCAAGTAAGCCTTCCGCTTGTTGGAGCCGCAGAAACCCGCCGCGAGGCGGGTTTTTGTTTGCCTGCCGGCGGCGCGCTCAGCCGGTGGTGGCTGGCCAGCCCAAGCGCTCGAACGCCAGCCAGCACGCGCCCACCGTGGCCGCATCCCCCAGGGCCGTATGCCGACCCATGACCGGCACGCCGAGGCGGTCGCAGAGGTGGACGAAGTCGAGCTCCGGCGGCGCGTCCGGCGCCTGTCGCCGCTGCGCCCGCGCGATCTCGTCGGCCAGGTCGATGCGCGGGTTGGGCAGCGGGAAGCCGGCGACCGCGCGCGCATGCGGCGCGAGCATGTCCAGGTCGAAGCCGAGGTGGTAGCCCAGCAGCGTGCGCGGCCCCAGCCATGCCAGGAATTCGCGCACGGCGGTGGTGACCGAGGCGCCATCCGCCGCCTCGTCCGGGGTGATGCGGTGGTGGCGGATCGATTCGATGCCGAACGCGCGGTCCGGGCGGATCCGCCGCTCGAAGCGCTCCGACAGCCGCACCTGCCCCGCACGCACCGGCACCGCCGCGAGGCTGAGGATGTGGTCGCTGGCCGGGTCCAGGCCGGTGGTTTCCAGATCCAGGCTGACCCACTCGTCCGCCGGAGCGGGCGCAAGCAGCGCCGCCCACGCGCCTTCGCCATGGCGTCGGCGCCACCACCAGCGCTGCAGCGGGCCGGCGCCGTTCATTCGACCAGGTGGAAGACGTGCTTGAGGTGTTGGCGGAAATCCTTCGCCACCCGCAACGCATCGCGCAGCAGTTCGCGGTCGAGCCGGCGCAGCGCATCGGCGTGGATGAAGTTTTCGGGCGCGCGGTCGGCGTCGAGCGCGGCCAGTTGCGCATCCAGCCGCAGCCGCTGGAACACCGCGAGCGCCTGCGGCAGGTCGCGGCCGAGATCGTGGGGGAGATGCCCGGCTTCGGCCAGCGCCGCGCAGCGCGCGAAGCTGTTGCGCTCACGGACGCCATGTTTCAGCGCCAAACAGCGCAGCCCATGTACCACCGGGAACACGCCGCCCTTCTTGATGTCGGTGCCGTGGTCGTCGCCGCGCACCTGGCCGAACAGCGTCAGCGGCGTATCGAAGGGCAGGATGGCCGCCGCCAGCTGGTTGAGCAGACGGTCGTCGCCGCCCAGTTCGGCCAGCGATGCCGCGACCGGCGCGAACAAAGCCGGATTGCCGGCCACCGGTCGCGCGTCGAGCGCGATGGCCAGGTCCAGCGCCGCCTCGGGCGAATGCAGCCAGCGCCACTCGCCGATCCGCGTGCGCCACGCGCTTTCATCCATGCGCCAGGCCGGATTGCGCGCCATCACCCCGCCCGGGCACGGCGGGTAGCCGACCTCGCCCAGGGCATCGCCGAACCGCTGCATCGCCTCGTCCAGACCCGGCCAGTCCAGCCCGTCGGCGACGATCAGCGCGTTGTCCTGGTCGGTCTTGAGCAGCTGTTCGCTGCGGCCTTCGCTTCCCATTACCAGCAGGCACAGGCGGTCGTGGAATTCGGGCGGCACCACCTGTTCGAACAGGCGCTGGATGATGCGGCTGTTGAGCGCGCTGACCAGCTCCATCAGCGTGGCGATGCGGGCGCCCTGCGCATGCAGGGTGCGGATGAGGCGGTCCATGCCGCGCGCGGCGTCGGCGATCTCGGCCGGGGTGCGGGCGCGCGACAACCGCAGGCTGATCAGGTGCGAGTGGCTGGCGTAATGCGACAGCACTTCGGCCATGCCGAGGGTGCCGATGACCGCTTCGCCCTCGCGCACCACCACGCGTTCCACCTGGCGCTCGGTCATCACCACCAGCGCCTGGAACAGCACGTCTTCGCGGCGCACGCCGATCAGCGGGCGATGCGCGAGCGGGCCGACCGCATCCGAAGGCGCGCGGCCTTCCAGCGTCAACGCTTCCAGCAGGTCGGTGCGGGTGACGATGCCGGGGCCGTCGAACGCCGCGTCATCGACCAGCAGACAATCGACCCGTTTTTCCCGCAGCAGGCGCGAGGCGGCATCGATGCCGGCGTTGGCGTCGATGCGCTCGGCGGGCGCGAGCTGGGCGTCGCCGACCTGGGTGATCATCAGTTCGGCGAGTTCGGAATCACGGCCGCGGTTGCGGTTGGCCAGCTGGCCCTTGGCCGAGAGGCCTTCGTTGAAGTAGGCGCGGAAGGCGGGATGGGCGTCGATGAGCGCGCGGAACAGATCGGCGGGGATGAGGAACAGCAGCGCGTCGCTTTCCGCGCGGTAGCTGTGGCGCGCGCGCCCGGCCATCACCGCCCAGGCGCCGAAGACATCGCCCGGACCATAGTCGCCGAAGCGCCGCTCGTGGCCGGCGGCATCCAGCTCGAAGGCCTGGATGCGGCCCTTCAGCACCACCACCGCGTGCGGCGAGGGCTTGCCCGCCTCGATCAGGAGATCGCCGGCGCGGTGGAAGGCGAGGTCGACGCCGGCCGCCAGCCGCGCGCGTCCGGCATCGTCGAGCAGGTCGAACGGCGGGATCGTCAGATCAAGGCCGGGGACGCTGTCCATCGCAATGACTCACGGGAATCCATTGGCATTCTGGCACCGGCGCATCGCCATCACCCTTCGACTTTCGGCGGGTCCGGCCCTGCGTGCCTGCCGCGTACACTCCGGCCATCACCCCATCGCCCACCACGATGATCCCGAGCTGGACGCTGCTGCTGATCTCGGCCTTGTACGTGGCGCTGCTGTTCGCGGTGGCGACCTGGGGCGAGCGCAGCGCGATGCCGGCGCGGCTCAGGCGCCTGCGTCCGGCGATCTATGCGCTGGCGCTGGCGGTGTACTGCTCGTCGTGGACGTTCTATGGCACGGTGGGCACGGCGGCGCGGACCGGCTGGGGCTTCCTGCCGATCTATCTCGGTCCGGTGCTGTTGCTGGTGTTCGGCTGGCGCATCCTGGAACGGCTGATCCTGATCAGCGACGAACACCGCATCGTCTCCATCGCCGACTTCCTGTCGTCGCGCTATGGCCGCGTGCCCGGACTCGCCGCGCTGGTGGCAGTGCTGGCGCTGGTCGCGGCGGTGCCCTACGTCAGCCTGCAGTACAAGGCGGTGGCGATGAGCGTGGGCGTGCTGGCCGGCACGCCGGTCGCCGGCAACGAGGTGCTGGCCGATCCCGCGCTGTATGTCGCGCTGGCCTTGGCGCTGTTCGCCATCCTGTTCGGTACCCGCCGCACCGATGCCACCGAGCACCATCGCGGCATGGTGCTGGCGGTCGCGCTGGAATCGCTGCTGAAGCTGCTGGCCTTCGTCGCGGTCGGGCTGTTCGCGCTCTGGCACCTGCCGGGCGAAGACGTGCTGCCCGTTCGCGTGGCGGAAGCGGCGCGCAGCATGGCGGCCAAGCCGGTGCCGGGCGGCGTGCTGGCGCAGACCTTGATCGCCTTCCTCGCCATCGTCTGCCTGCCGCGCCAGTTCCATGTCGCGGTGGTGGAGTGCGAGGACGTGCGCGACCTGCGCGTGGCGCGCTGGCTGTTCGGTGGCTACCTGCTGCTGTTCTCGCTGCTGGTGCTGCCGCTCAGCCTGACCGGCAGCGCCCTGTTCGCCGGCAGCGCCGTGTCGCCCGACAGCTATGTGCTGGCGATGCCGATGCATTTCGGCCAGGACTGGCTGGCATTGGCCGCCTATCTGGGCGGGTTTTCCGCCGCCACCGGCATGGTGATCATGGCCAGCATCGCGCTGGCGACGATGGTCAGCAACGATCTGGTGATGCCGGTGCTGCTGCGCCTGCGTGGCAGTCGCGCGGCACGTGTCGCCATCGACCAGCAGGTGCTGTGGGTGCGTCGCGGCACCATCATCGCGCTCGCCCTGATGGCCTTCGCCTACCACCGCGCGGTACGTGGCCACGGCAGTCTGGCCGAATACGGATTGCTGGCCTTCGCCGCCGTCGCCCAGTTCGCCCCGGCGCTGATCGGCGGCCTGTTCTGGCGCGGCGCCAGCCGGCAGGGCGCGCTGGCCGGTACCAGCATCGGCGCGCTGCTCTGGGCCTACACCTTGTTCCTGCCCTCGCTGGTGCACAGCGGCTGGCTCGAACTGGGCGACTGGCAACGCCATGGCCCGTTCGGCATCGGCTGGCTCAAGCCCGAGCAGCTGTTCGGGATGCAGGGCTGGGATGCGCTGACCCATGGCGTGTTCTGGTCGCTGCTGGTCAACGTGTCGGTGTTCGTATGGGTGTCGATGCGGCGGCGGCCGCGCCTCCGCGAACACCTGATGGCGACATCGTTCCTCGATCCCTATGCGCAGCGCACCTCGCTCGAAGCCGGCGGCCATGCCGGCAACCTGCGCATCGGCGATCTCATCGCGCTGGCCGAACGCATCGTGGGCGAACGCAGCGCGCAACGCGCCTTCGACGAACTCCGCGCGGAGACCGGCCAGCCGCTGCCGCCGGATGCCTTCGCCGACCGCGGCCTGATCCAGTTCACCGAACGCCTGATGGCCTCGGCGATCGGTGCCGACTCCGCCCGCCTCACGCTCACCAGCGCGCTGCGCGGCTCCGGCATGGAGCTGGGCGAAGTGGTGCACCTGCTCGACCAGGCCGGCCAGGAACTGCGCTTCAACCGGCAGATGCTGCTGACCACGCTGGAGAACATCGCGCAGGGCGTGAGCGTGGTCGATGCCGACATGCGGCTGGTGACCTGGAACCGCCCCTACCAGGCGATGTTCGGCTACCCGGATTCGATGCTCTATGTCGGCCGCCCGGTCGCCGACCTGATCGGCTGGAATGCCGAACGCGGCGAGATGGGATCGGGCGATGTGGCCTCGCAGATCGAGCGCCGCCTCGCGCATCTGCGCGCCGGCACGCCGCATGTGTTCGAGCGCGTGCGTGCCAACGGCCAGGTGATCGAGATGCGCGGCCAGCCGCTGCCCGATGGCGGCTACGTCACCACCTACAGCGACGTCACCGCCTACAAGCAGGTGGAACGCGCGCTGATCGAATCAAACGAAACGCTGGAGCAGCGCGTCGAGGCACGCACCCGCGAGGCCGAGGCCGCGCAGCAGTCCAAGAGCCGCTTCCTCGCCGCCGTCGGCCATGACCTGCTGCAGCCGCTGAACGCCGCGCGGCTGTTCACCAGCGCGATGCGCGAGGTGGATGAGGAAGCGGAAGTCCGCCGGCTCGGTGAACGCGTCGATGCGTCCCTGCGGGCCGCCGAAGACCTGCTCGACGGCCTGCTCGACATCTCCCGGCTCGATGCCAATGAACTGAAGCCGGAGATCGCCCCCTTCGATGCCGGCGACCTGCTGCGCGAACTCGCCGCGCAGTACGCGCCGATCGCGCAGAAGCGCGGCCTCGCATTGCGCGTGCATGCCGCGCCCGGCACCGTGGTGATGAGCGACCGCCGTCTGCTGCGTCGCGCGTTGCAGAACTTCATCGCCAATGCCATGCGCTACACCCGCGAGGGCGGCGTGCTGCTGGCCGCGCGCAGGCGCGGCGATGACGTGCTGCTGCAGGTCTGGGACAGTGGCGTCGGCATCCCGTCGCATCACCTCGGGCAGATCTTCGAGGAGTTCCGCCGCTTCGCCCAGCCCGGCCAGGGCGAACGCGGGCTGGGGCTGGGCCTGTCGATCTGCCAGCGCATCGCGCGCACGCTCGACCACCGGCTTGAAGTGCATTCGCGGGTCGGCCACGGCAGCGTGTTCGCCATCTCGGTGCCGCGCGGCGTGGCGGCGCGTGTCGAACCGGTGGCGCAGGCGATGGTGATGGATGACGGCCTGGCCGGCCTGCGCGTGCTCTGCATCGACAACGATCCGGACATCCTCGACGGCATGCGCGCGCTGCTGCGGCGCTGGCAGGTCGATGTGCGCGTGGCCAGCGATGTCGATGGCGCCCTGGCGGCGCTCGCGGCGATGGCGCCGCAGGTCCTGCTGGTCGATTTCCACCTGCATGACCGGCTGGATGGCCTTGGCCTCATCGATGCCCTGCGCGAAGCCGCGGGCCGCGTGTTGCCGGCGGCGCTGCTCACCGGCGACGGCAGCGACGACGTCCTGCACGGCGCGCGTGCGCGTGGATGCGTGGTGTTGACCAAGCCGGTGCGGCCGGCGCGGTTGCGCGCCTTCCTCGCCGCGCAGCACGGCTGAACGCGATCAGCCGCAGAGCATCCGCAGCGCGGCTTTCAGGCGGCGGCCTTCGGCGTGCAGGTAGTCGCGTTCGTCGCGCCAGTGCGGACAGCGTGCTTCCACTTCGCGCCAGAACGCGCGCGAATGATCGTGGTGGATCAGGTGGCAGAGCTCGTGCACCAGCACGTATTCGAAGGCGGAAGGCCGCGCCAGCACCAGCGCCAGGTCCAGTGCCATCACGCCCGTCGGTGAGAGCGAGCCCCATTGCGTGCTGGTGCGCTTGAGCACGATGCGCGAAGGCGGCTTCGGCAACGCCGCGGTGTAGGTCGGCAGCCAGCGGGCCAAGTCGGCGCGGGCTTCGGCCTCGTAGAAGTCACGCAGCGCGCGCTGCATGGCCGGCGTCGTGGCCATGCCTAGCCGCAGGCCGCGCACGTCGAAGCGGTAGCCGCCGCCATCGACCGGCTGCACGCGGGTGAGCCGGCCGGCCTGCCACGCCAGCGGATGCGAGGCCCCGCGCAGCGGCAGCGCCGTGCTGGTGCCGGGCGCCAGCGGCGTGGGCAGTTCGGCATGCAGCATCCGCCATTGCGCCTGCAACCAGTCGCGGTGCGCATGGAGGAAGTCGAGCGCCGCGCGTTCACTCGCCCGCGTAGGCAGGGTCAGGCGCGCGCCGCGCTCATCGACCGACAGCTTGATGCGCCGCGCGCGGGGATGCCGGCACATCGACACCTCGATGCGGGTGCCGTCGGCCAGCTGCAGCTCCACCGTGCGGGGATCGCTGACCTGCGGGGCGCGGGTGAAGAGGCGGAGCATCACGCTTTTATACCGGCAGGGAAAGGAGTTCCGGGCGTTTCCGGACCCGGAATGGGAAAGGCCGCCCCAGAGGAGCGGCCTTTCCGGTGCGGAGGGTGACGCTTAACGATGCGCGTGATTCTCCACGCGGCGCAGTTCGTCGACCCGCGACATCTGCGGCAGGTCCTTCCTGGCGAACTGGCCCGACGAGGCCGCGTTCTGCGCGCTGACCTGGAGCGAGAGCTGCACGCGGGCCTCGAACAGCAGGCGCTCACAGATCTTGGCCTGGTATGCGGTGGGCTGCTCGGCCTGGCACTGGCGCGCATATTTCTGGCCGCTGGGCGTCTTGAGGAGGGGCTGCTCGGCGGCTTGCACGGAGGCAGCTGCACACAGCAACAGCACGCTGGAAAGGACGATCAAACGCTTCATGCGGGTCTCCTTGGATCGTGAAGGGACGATCACTCCTGGTACGTGCCACGGCTGCCGATCGTCGCAAACAGCGGGTGTGTTCCCACCCTAGGCAAAACAGGGCGGCGAGGCAACACTGCGGCACGCCTCAGTCGGCGCTGCTCAACTTGAATGCGGCCTCCAGCACCGGGAACAGCCGCTTGAACTCGCCGGCCATCAGCGCGAAGCGGGCATCAAGTTCGGCGCGGATGTCGTCGCGTTCGCTCGATTCCAGTTGCTCCACCGCACCATCGAGCAGCTTGAACTTGCGCAGCACCAGGTCCTCGCCCATCACGAAGCCGACATGGTCGTCGAGCAGCAGCGCCAGGCGCGCGACCTGCTTGCCGGCTTCCAGGTGCGTCTCGATCTCTTCGCCGGCCAGCTCCATGCGCTGCACCTTGACCACCGCGCCGGTGTCAGCGGGGTCGCGCAGTTCGCATTCGTCGCCCAGCGACAGGCCTTCGGGCAGGGCGTCGCCGGCGATCCAGCCGGTCATCACCGAACGCGGCGCGACCTCGGCATTGACCGGCAACGCGGGGAAGCTGCCCAGCGCTTCGCGGATCTGCGAGACCACCGCCTCGGCCACCTTGCGCGACGAGGTGTCGACGACCAGCACGCCATGCTTGAGGTCGATCAGCGCATCGGTGCGCACCGGCCGCACGAAGGCGCGCGGCAGCAGTTCCATCACCAGGTCGTCCTTCATCTGCCGGCGCATCTTGCCGCCGGGACGCCGCGCGTTCTTCTCCTCGTACTCGTCGATCTTCTTCTGCAGCAGGTCGTTGACCACCGACGACGGCAGCAGCTTGTCCTCGCCGCCCACGGTGAGCCAGATCGCGTCATCGATGCGGTGCATCAGCGCGGCCTCATCGCCACCCGCGCGCCCGAACGGCGACACGAAACCGCGGCTGGACAGCTCCATCGGGCCGACCGGATTGAGCGCGGCCTCGGCCAGTTGTGATTCGAGATCGTCGAAGGAGACCGAAGCGGGGAAACGGAACAGGGTCAGGTTGCGGAAGAACATTCAATATCCAAAGTGAAAGTGGGGGTCGCGGATGACTGAGCCTTGCTGCGACACGCCGTGAATCCATCCATGGAGGCTCATTTGCGACATCCATGTCGCGGAAGGTCGCGTCAAGGCTCAGCCATCCACGTCGCTTGAATTGCGACTGCCGGGATCACCCGCCAGCCACGCATGCGCATCCGGCAATGCCGCATCGCCGCGTTTGCCGAGCGCGAGGAAGTCGAACAGCTTCGGATCGCTCAACTGCGACGGGCGGATGTCGCCGAGTGCGCGCGCCATGGTCTCGACGCGGCCGGGTGTTTCGCGTTCCCACTGCTGCAGCATCCGCTTGACCTGCTTACGCTGCAGGTTTTCCTGCGAGCCGCACAGGTTGCACGGGATGATCGGGAAATCCTTCAGCGCCGCGTACTGCTCGATGTCGTCTTCGCGCACATAGGCGAGCGGGCGGATCACGACGTGCTTGCCGTCATCGCTCAACAGCTTGGGCGGCATGCCGCTCAGCTTGGCGTGGAAGAACAGGTTGAGGAAGAAAGTGTTGACCAGGTCGTCGCGATGATGGCCCAGCGCGATCCTGGTGAAGCCGTTTTCCTCGGCATAGGTGTACAACGCGCCGCGCCGGAGCCGCGAGCACAGCGAACACATCGTCTTGCCTTCGGGGATGACCCGCGACACCACCGAATAGGTGTCCTGCTCGATGATGTGGAAGTCGACGCCGAGCGACCTCAGGTAGTCCGGCAGCACGTGCTCGGGGAAGCCGGGCTGCTTCTGGTCCAGGTTGACCGCGGTGATGCTGAACTCCACCGGCGCCTTCTTCTGCAGCTGCAGCAGCACGTCGAGCATGGTGTAGCTGTCCTTGCCGCCGGACAGGCAGACCATGACCTTGTCGCCGTTCTCGATCATCCCGAAATCGGCGATCGCCTTGCCGACCTGGTGGCGCAGGCGCTTGGCCAGTTTGTCGGCCTCGCGCTTGCCCGGGGCGGCCTTCGCGGGCGCGGCGGCGGGCTGCGGTTCGATGAGGGCGAGGGGAATGCTGTTCATCCGCGCATTGTCTCATCCCGCCCGGACCCGCGATGACGCGACGCGCGCGATCAGGCTAAGCTCGGCCCATGAGCCAGCTGACCACCGACCCCGCCGAGATCGCACGGATGGCGCGGCGCGTGCTGGAACTCAAGACCGAACATCGCGACCTGGACGAGGTGATCACCCGCCTGCAGGCCGATGCCGCGCATGACCAGCTGATGGTCTGCCGGCTCAAGAAGCGCAAGCTCAGGCTGAAGGACCAGATCCACTACCTGGAACGGGCGATGACGCCGGACGAACCGGCTTGAGGCATCCCGGTGGATGGACGGCCATTCGTCGGCCCGGCATCCACCATCGCCCAAACAAAAAGCGCCGGATCAACCGGCGCTTCCCGCATCCCGATAAACCGATTTACCCGCCTTCTTCCGGCGCCACGGCAGGTGCGGGTGGCGCCTCCTGCGCAGGCCGCGCCGCCTCCGGGCTGACCTTCTCGATGGTGTGGCGCAGTTCGCGACCCAGGATCACCTTGGCATCGCGCGCCCACTGGTTGAGGCGCTCGTCGAACACCAGCTTGCCCTGCTCGTCGGTCCAGACCAGGCGCATCTCGCGCAGTTTCTGGATGAAGCCGCGGAACAGCGACTTGTCGAAGAACTCCGGCGCGGTCTGCGCGTAGAGCAGCGACAGCCGTTGCGCGGCGAGCTGGCAGAGCGTTTCAAGTTCGCCGGCGCTGAGCACGCCGGGGCCGTTCTTGGCCAGCACGGAAATGGCGATGTAGTAGCGCTCGAAAGCCTGCTGCAGCGGGTGGCCCAGGCCGCGCAGGCGGAACACCTCGTCGGACTGGCCGGCATTGCGGGCAAGGAAGCCGCCTTCGTCGTCGCTGACCTGTTCCAGCAGGCCTTCGCGGACGAAGACATCGGCGGTGCGGTCGATGCGCTCGGCGAATTCCTCCGGCGTCCACGGCAAAAACAGCTCGCCCTGCAGGAACGGATAGACGTTCTCGCCGAGCCGCCTGAGCGTGTTGCGCGACATCCGCCGGTTGTGCAGGAAGCACACCGCGATCCACGCCGAAGCGGTGAACAGGTGCAGCACGTTGTTGCGGAAATACGAGAGCAGCACGGCATTGTCGTCGTCCACGTCCAGCACGTCGCCGAGCGGGTGGCGGGTGCGGTTGAGGACGTTGATCTCCTCGCCGTGCGCGACGATCTGTTCCGGCGTGTGCGGGGTCACGGTGACGCGGTCGGAATACGGCACATCGACCAGCAGCGTCTTCGACAGCGCGATCTGCGCCAGCAGGTCGGCTTCGCCCATCGCGTGCTTGGGCGTGGACAGCAGCGCGAGGGCGAGCAGGTTGATCGGGTTGACGTCGGCGGCGCGGTTCACGTTGACCTGGATCTGCTGGGCCAGCGCGTTGACGGTGCCGGTCAGCCACTCCGGTTTTTCCTCCTCGCCCACCGCCTGGCCGTCCCAGCCGATGGCGTGTTTCGCCAGCACGTGGTTGAGCTCGATCGGCTCGCCGAAGTTCACCACCACCTGGCCGTAGTTGCTGCGCAGCACCTTGGGGATGCCGATCAGCAGCTGCCAGATCGATTCCTTTTCCTTCGGCTTGCCGGTCAGCTCGTCCTGGTAGCTGTTGCCTTCCATGAGCTTCTCGTAGCCGATGTAGATGGGTTGGAACAGCACCGGACGCGTGGGCTGGCGCAGGTAGGCCCGAAGCGTCATCGAGATCATCCCGCCCTTGGGCTGGAGCAGGCGGCCGGTACGCGAACGCCCGCCTTCGATGAAATATTCGACCGAATAACCGCCGGCGATCAGCTGGGCGACGTATTCCGACAGCACCGCCGAATACAGCATGTTGCCGCGGATGGAGCGGCGGATGAAGAACGCGCCGCCCTTGCGCAGCAGGGTACCGATCACCGGCAGGTTGAGGTTGATGCCGGCCACGATGTGCGGCGGCACGATGCCGCGCGTGTAGAGCATGTACGACAGCAGCAGGTAGTCCATATGGCTGCGGTGGCTGGGCACGTAGACCACTTCGTGGCCGGGTGCGGCTTCCTTGAGCTTGTCGAGGTGGTGGACCAGCACGCCGCGGTAGATGCGGTTCCAGACCGGTGTGAGCAGGAAGCTGGCCGAACGCACCACCGGGTGCGAATAGTCGGCGGCGAGTTCCCAGGCGTAGGCGTGGGCTTTCTTCCAGGCGTCCTGCGGCTTGCTGCCGTTGCGGCGGGCCTGGTCGGCGATGGCCTGCTTGACCGGGTCGGCGGCCAGCACGCGGTCGATGAGGAGGCGGCGGGTGGACAGGTCCGGGCCGATCACCGCCGCGCGGATGCGGTGGAAGTGGGTGCGCAGCACGCGCGAGAGCTTGCGCACGGTGCGTTCCGGCGGCAGGCCTTCGTCGACGATGCCGCGCAGCGAGACCGGTGGCGAGAAGCGCACCAGGGTGCCGCGGCCGTTCAGCAGGATGGCCAGCAGGCGGCGGAAGCGCCCGACCAGCGTCCAGTTCTCGGAGAACAGCACCGAGAACCAGCCGCTCTGCTTGTCCGGCGCGCGCCCGACGAAGATCGACACCGGCACCAGCTGCACGTCCAGCGCCGGGTTGTCGCGGTGCGCCTGCAGCAGGCGGGCCAGCGAGCCGGAATGGGTCTTGTGCTCGGCGCCGGGAGCGAGGCCGAGCGCGTTGGCGTGGCGGCGCGACCGCGCGACGTAGGCGCGCTTGCGGCCCAGCGGGTCGCCGGGCAGCGGGTTGAGCGGCGAGGGCAGGCCGGCCTCCTGGCAGGCGCGGTCCAGGATCAGCGCATTGCTGATGCCGTAGTCCTCCAGCACGTAGCAGACCGGGCGGCCGTCATCGAACTGGGCCGGGGTCTGTGGCTCCAGCTTGAGCTCGATCCACGGCTCCAGCACCTTGCCGAGCAGCTTGGCCCAGAGCGGGCGGGAGACGATCAGCGGCGTGCGCGGGCCTGGGGCGGCCGGTGCCGTGGCTTCGGGCGCGTCGGTGACGGCATCGCCGGCGTGGGCGGGGGCATCGGGTGGGCTGGCCGCGGCCGGCGTCTCGCCCGGGGTCGCGGCGGGCTTGGGCGGGTCGGCGGGCGTTTCCGGTTCCGGAAACGGCAGGGGGGTCTGGTTCTGCATCGGCCGATTATCGCCCAGCGGGGCGCGCCGGCTCCGTCACGGGCGGGGCCGCGGCCGGCGAGCCGAGCGAGGCTTCGGCGGCTTTCAGGTAATCGGCCAGGTACCAGCGGCCATCGACCCGCACCGCGTCCACCACGGTTTCGATGTCGTCTTCGGCCACGCTGTAGCGGACCTTCACCGACGCGCGGTCGCCTTCCACCTTCACCGTCTCGGCGCGGACGCTGGCCAGCGCCGCATCCACCCCCAGCCCGTACAGGGCGAGCATCTGCTTGGCGGCGATGTAGAGCGGGACCAGCGCCTTCAGGCTGGCGTCCATGCCGAGGCGGCTGAAGTCCTCGTTGCCGTGCAGGCCGGTGCGCGCGGCGCCGGTGACCAGCAGATGGATGCTCTCGCGGCCGCGGCCGGGGTCTCCGAGCGGGGCGTGCTGGGCCCAGTCGGACACGGCTTCGATCAACGCGACGTAATGCTGGCGCTGCTGGGCGTTGTACTGGCCTTCGCGGGCCAGGTACTGCTTGCCGAACAGGCCCAGGCCACGGGCGGCTTCCTGCAGGGCGCGGGTCTGGCCGGCCAGCTGCTGGCGGTGGCGGGCCTGCAGCTTGCGTTCGGCGTCTTTCGCGGTGAGCGCCTGCAGCATGCCGGGGATGCTGTCGTCCAGCGGCAGCTCGCTCAGCGGCCAGCGCGAGTCTCCGGCCCGCCAGCCCGCTTCCACCCGCGCATGCAGCGCCGGCGGCAGGGTGCTGCGGGCGACATCGGCCAGTGCGTTGCGGCGCAGGTGGGCGATGGGGTCCTGGATGGCGCCGGCCGGCGTGGCCGCGCCGTGCGGGGCGACGGCATCGGGCGTGCCCGCCAGCGGCGCCGTGGAGGGCGTGGGCGAACAGGCCAGCAGCAGGAGGCCGGCGAGCAGGCCCGTCAGGACCCGCCAGCTGGACGGGTAGCTCGATCGCATGTGGTGATGGATGCCTGAAACCCCTTCGTCGCATCTTGACCGCGCGGCCGCCGGGGCGGCAAGGGGCGTGGGTCAAGGAAACGGGCAAAAAAAAAGGAGACCGGAGTCTCCTTTCATAAATCCGGCAGGGCCGGAGGACAGTGTTGTGGCGGGGCCAGCTTAGTCGCCCCGCCAACTTTATGCAACACGTGAGGTTTCATCCTCCAAACTATTGATTTGATTAACGATCAAGCCGCAGCGCCGCGCGCTTGGAGGCCCGTCGCGCCTCCACCGGCTGTGCCCATTCGTTGTTGAACAGGGCTGGTTCCCAGCTGCCGTAGGTCGGGTTGGGCAGCATCCACCAGCGCTGGCCCCACCAGCCGGCGTACTTGGCGGAGAGGTCGGCGCGCGCCTCGGGGGTGTTGGCGAGGATCTGCACGAAGTCGCCCAGCTGGTCGCCGAACTGCATCAGCACGCGGTACTTCTGCCCGGCCAGCTTGCGGCGGCAGAGCTTTTCGCTGCCGTTCTGCTCGCAGTCGGCCACGAAGGTGCCCAGGCCGAGGAAGACCTCGTCGTTCTTCACCGGCAGGCCGGCCTCGCGCAGGTTGGCGAGCGTGGCCGCCTGCAGGTGTTCGGCGCGGTTGGAGATGTAAAGCACGGTGATGCCCTTGGCCTCCGCCGCCTTGGCGAACGCGACCACGCCGGGCACCGGCCTGGCTTTCTTCTCCGCGACCCACTGGTCCCAGGTCAGGTCCTCGAATTCCTTGCCGTCGGCGATCAGCCGCGCCTGGTAGGGCGAGTTGTCCAGCACGGTTTCGTCCACATCCATCACCACCGCCGGCGGCAGCTTGGCCTTGGCGGCGGACTGCTCGCCTTCGGCCAGCGCGCTTTCGCCCGACTTCAGCGCCGCGTCCAGGTGCGCGGTGGCGGCGGTGTAGATCGTGGTGGTGACCGCCGCGTATTCCGCCGAACGCTGCACCCAGGCCACGGCGTTGAGGTTGTCGTGGGCGTCACTGGCGGCCGGCTTGCCCGCCTTCGGTGCATCCGCGGTGGCGGCAGGCGTGGCGGTGGCGGCATCGGCGGGCTTGGCCGGGGCCTGCGGCGCGGTGGGCTTGCAGGCGGCCAGCAGCAGCGCGGCGGCCAGCATCGACATCATCGGGGTTGAAGTGCGCATCGGGGTGTCGCGTGGGGAAAGCGCCGAGTCTAGCGAAGGCGGGTGGCGGCCGCCCTTCAGTCGCCGAGCATGGCCTGGATGTCGGCGAAGCTGGCCTTGGCGCGGGCCTGCTTGCGTTCGGCGTCGGCGACCGGGTCGGCGCCGTCGCGCTGCAGTTCGCCGGCGGGGAGTTCGTCGAAGAAGCGCGAAGGCGAGAGTTTCACCACGCTGCCCCAGCGTGAGGCGCGCGCCGAATGCGACAGCCACAGCTGTTCCTTGGCGCGGGTGATGCCGACGTAGAGCAGGCGGCGTTCCTCGTCGAGGCGGCCTTCGTCCAGACTGGCTTCGTGCGGCAGGGTGCCGTCTTCCATACCGACGATGAAGACGAAGCGGAACTCCAGCCCCTTCGCCGCGTGCAGGCTCATCAGCCGGACCTGGTTGCCGGCATCGTCGCGGTCGCTGCGCGAGACCAGGGCCAGCTGTGCGGCCAGGTCACCGACGCCCGAACCACGCGCGCCTTCGAACCATTGCGCCAGCTCCTCCAGGTTGCCGCGGCGGATCTGGTAGAGCTGCTCGGTCTTGCACTGGGCGCGGATCGCCGCATCCATGCCGGACTTCAGCGCCAGGCTGCGGACGAGGTCGGCGGCGCTGGACTCGCGCGCCTCGCGGCGCAGCGCGTGGACGATGTCGGTGAAGCCATGCAGCGCGTTGGACGCACGCGGCGGCAGCTGCTTGAGCAGGCCGACCGACTCCGCCGCCCGCGACATCGGCAGGTGAGCCTCGCGGGCGAGTTCGGCCAGTTTCGCCAGCGTGGTCTGGCCGACTTCGCGCTTCGGCGACTGCACCGCGCGCAGGAAGGCGGAATCGTCTTCCGGATTCACCAGCAGGCGCAGCCAGGCCAGCGCGTCCTTCACTTCCGCGCGTTCAAGAAAAGCCGTGCCGCCGGACAGGTGATAGGGGATGCGCAGCAGCTGCAGCGATTTCTCCAGCGCGCGCGACTGGTGGTTGCCGCGGAACAGGATGCAGAAGTCGCTCCACGGCGCGTTCTTGCTGCTGTGCTGGAACTGGATCTCGGCGGCGACCTTCTCCGCCTCGTGCTCGCTGTCGCGGCATTCCCAGACGCGGATGCGTTCGCCGTCGGCGGCATCGCTCCAGAGCGTCTTCAGGTGTTCGTGCGGGTTGTGCGCGATGAGCTGGTTGGCCGCGCGCAGCACGCGGTTGCTGCAGCGGTAGTTCTGTTCCAGCTTGACGATGGTCAGCGCCGGATAGTCGCGCGCCATCTGCATCAGGTTTTCGGGATTGGCGCCGCGCCATGCATAGATGGACTGGTCGTCGTCGCCGACGCAGGTGAACTGGCCGGCCTCGCCCGCCAGCGCCTTCAGCAGGCGGTACTGCGCGTCGTTGCTGTCCTGGCATTCGTCCACCAGCAGGTAGCCGATGCGCTCGCGCCAGGCGTCGCGCGCTTCCGCATCGTCTTCGAGCAACTGCACCGGCAGGCGGATGAGGTCGTCGAAATCGACCGCGTTGAAACTCGCCAGCCGCGCCTGGTATTTGGCATAGAGGCGGGCGGCTTCCAGTTCGCGGGTGCTGCGGGCGGCTTCCAGCGCCTGTTCGGGTGACAGGCCGGCGTTCTTGGCGCGCGAGATCAGTGATTGCGCCGCCTGCACCGCGTCGGGCTTGGCGCCGGCCATCAGGTCCTTGATCTGGCCGCTGGCGTCATCGGCATCGAACACCGAAAAGCCGCGTTTGAGGCCGAGCTTGGCGCATTCGATCTGCACGATCTTCAGGCCGAGCGCGTGGAAGGTGCAGATGGTCAGCCCTTCGCCGGCGTCGCCCTTGATCCGCCGCGCGACGCGCTCACGCATCTCCTTCGCCGACTTGTTGGTGAAGGTGATCGCGGCGATACGCCGTGCCGGGTAGCGCCCGGTCGAAACCAGCTGCGCGATCTTCTCCACGATCACCCGCGTCTTGCCGCTGCCCGCGCCGGCCAGCACCAGCAGCGGGCCTTCCGTGTGCAGGACGGCCTGCTGTTGCGGGGGGTTGAGGCCGTGCATGCGCGGGTCGCGGGTCCGGGGCGAGGGGGCGCCATTCTGACAGCAATCCCTGCCCCGGCCCGACCGCGGGGCATGACCACCGGCAGGTCCGCGTGGCGTGATGGAAGGGTAGAGTCCGCGCCGGATGGGAATCGCGCCCGGTGGGTCTGTTTAGGCTCCGGCGCATCGACACATGGAGCGGCAATGAAGAAGACGGGTCTGGCCTTGGCCATCGTGGCGATGATGCTCGCGCTGCCGCTGCACGCGCAGGAAAAGAAGGCGCGCTGGGAGCCGACCGCGCGGCAGCAGGAAGTGCTGTCCAGCCATTCGTTCCTGGAGGCGCATCCGGACATGCTCAACCGCGCCCGCGCGATGGAAGAGCTCAAGCGCGGCGATGACACCCGTGCCGCCGCCTATTTCCGCCGAGCCGCGCGCTATGCCGACAAGGCCTCGCAGGCGGGGTACGCCGAGATGCTGTGGGAAGGCCGTGGCGTGGAGCGCGACCGCGCGCTGGCCTACGCCTGGATGGACCTGGCCGCCGAGCGCGGCTACGAACTCTTCCTCGCCTTCCGCGAGCGCTACTGGGGCGAGTTGGGCGAAGCCGAGCGCGTGCGCGCGGTGGAGGTCGGCCAGCAGGTCTATGCCGAATTCGGCGACGCGGTGGCCAAGCCGCGGCTGGAAGCGGTGATGCGCCGCGCCTCGCGCAACATCACCGGCAGCCGCACCGGCGCGGTCGGTGCGCTGAAGATCGTCATCCCCGGCCCGGGCGGCGGCACCGTCATCGACGGCACCGAGTTCTACGACAAGCAATTCTGGGAACCGAAGCGCTACTGGCAGTGGCAGGCCGCGGTGATGGACGGAGTAAAGGAAGGGCGGGTCATCGTCGGCGACCTGCACCGGAAACCCGACGAGGCCGGTGATGCCGCCAAGGACAAGGCCAAACCCGAAGGCGACAAGGGCGACTGACCGTGGCGCCGGCCGCGCCTGTGGCGCGGCCCGGGCGCCCGCCCCTGCCGGATCGCTAAAATCCGCGCATGGCCAAGCTCTACTTCTACTACTCGGCAATGAATGCCGGTAAGACCACCACGCTGCTGCAGTCCGCGCACAACTACCGCGAGCGCGGGATGCGCGTGGCGATCCTCACGCCGTCGCTGGATGACCGCGCCGGCAGCGGCACGGTGGCTTCGCGGATCGGCCTGCAGGCGGAGGCGACCCGCTTCGAGCGCGACGACAACCTGCAGCGGATGATCGAAGCCGACATCGCCACCCATGGCCCACTGAATTGCGTGCTGGTGGACGAGGCGCAGTTCCTCGCCAAGCCGCAGGTCTGGCAGCTGTCGGAAGTGGTCGATGCGTTGCGCATCCCGGTGCTCTGCTATGGCCTGCGCACGGATTTCCGCGGCGAACTGTTCGAGGGCAGCGCGGCGTTGCTGGCCTGGGCCGACGAGCTGCAGGAGATCAAGACCATCTGCCACACCGGCAGCAAGGCGACGATGACCGTACGGGTGGACGAAGCCGGGCGCGCGCTGGCCGCCGGCCCGCAGGTGGAGATCGGCGGCAACGACCGCTACGTGTCGGTGAGCCGCCGCGAGTTCAAGAAAGTGATGCGCGGCGAAGGCGAGATCGCGCCGCTGCAGCCGTCGCTGCCGCTCGGCGACTAGACCGCACGGGGCCGGGGAGCGGCCGGCGCCCGGGCCGGCGAAGGCGTGACTGCCGTCGCCACCGGCACGCGTTGCGAACAGGCATGGCGCGCCGCCTGCACCTGCCGCAGCAGCACGCCGCCCTGCGGCCGGCTGCCGGTAAGTGATTCCTCCAGTGTGGTGAAGTCGGCGAGGCCGCGTGCGGGGTCGTCGCGGCAGTGCGCATCGGCCAGCCAGAGTTGCGCGCGCATCAGCTGCTGCAGGCTGCGATGGTCGCTGGCCGGCGTGCGGGCGATGGCCTCCAGCGTGGCGAAGGCTTCGGCGCGGTTTTCCGGCGTGCTGGCTTCGTCTTCCAGCACCAGCCGCGCTTCCAGTCCGCGCAGTTCATCCAGCGCCGGCGATGCCCGGCGTGCGGCACGCACTTCCGTCAGCGCCTCGCCGGCTTCGTCCTGCTGCAGGCGGGCCTCGGCCTGCAGGCGCCACCAGTCCGCGTTCGGCTGCGGGCGCAGGCCACGGATGTCGTTCAGCACGCGCAACGCGACCTGCGCACGCCGCGCTTCGATCAACACCGCGGCGTCGCGCTGCAGGGTATCGGCCAGTGCCGGCTGGCTCTTGGCATCGCGTTCGATGCGGGCGGCGCGCAGGAATTGGTCATGCGCCCGGTCGAGTTCACCCAGCTGGTGCGAGACCTGGCCCAGCGCGTCCCAGGCGGCGGCGGCCTCCACGCTGTTTTCGCCATAACGCTGCAGCACCAGCGGCTGGTTGGCGAGCAGCTGGCGCTGCGCTTCCTCCAGTTCGCCGTTCTCGACCAGCAACAGCGCGTGCTGGCGGCGCAACGCCAGCGTGGCCGGATGATTCGGGCCCTGCAGGTCGTCGGACAGCAGCAGCGCCTCGCCCCAGGACTGCGATGCGCTGCGGGTCTGGCCCAGCTGCTGCTGCGCCGCGCCGATGGAACGCAGGATGTCGATGGCCAGCGGATGTCGCGGCCCGGCGATCTTGCGCAGCTGTGCCAGCGCGCCTTCGAAACCGCGCAGCGCCTGCGCGGCGTCGCCGGCATCGACCGACAGCGCGGCCAGGTCGGTGAGGTTCTCGACCACGCCGATGTCATCGCCCAATGCACTGCGGCGCAGCGACAGCGAGCGTTCGAACAGCCCGCGCGCGGCATCGCGTTCGCCGATGGCGCGCCGGCAACGCGCCAGCTGCGAGTAGTAGTCGGCGACCAGCGCGGGCAGCTGCGCCTGCGCGCGCAGGGCCTGCGCCTGCAGCGGCGACAGGCTGGCGATGCAGCCGTGCACGTCGCCACGCAGGCGCTGCACGCGGCCGCGCTGGGTGGTGGCTTCCAGCTGCAGGCCGGGCGAGGCGTCGGGCAGGGTGGCCAGCAGGCCCTGCTGGCGGCGCAGCAGCATCCATGCCTCGTCGTACTGGCCGAGCGCGATGCGGATGCGCGCGATCACCCCGAGCAGCTCCGCATGCGCGCGCGGCTGCAGCGCCAGTTCGCGATCACCGCGCAGCTCGCCGGCATCGATCAGCGTCTCCACATCCAGCGGCTTGCCGGTACGCGCCACGCCCGCGTTTTCGAACAGGCCGATGACGAAGGTCTGCAAGGCCTGCGCGCGCGCGGTCTCGCGCACCGCCTGCTGGCGCTGCCACCAGGTGAAGCCGAGCAGCCCGATCAGCGTGAGTGCCGCGGCCAGCGTCAGCCCGATCGGCCAGCGATGGCGGCGCAGGAACTTGCGGCTGCGGTAGGCCAGGCTCTGCGGACGCGCCAGCACCGGCAGGCCGTCCAGATGGCGCTGGATGTCGAGCGAGAGCGCCTCCGCCGAGGGATAGCGTTCGGGCGGGCGCTTGGACAGCGCCTTCAGCACGATGTTGTCGAGGTCGCCGACCAGCATCTTCGACCAGCGCCTGCGGTCGATGCCCGGCACCGCCTCGTCCTCGCCGCCGCGCACCACCGCGACCGAGGGCCGCTGCGGATCGCCGGCCAGGATCGCCTCCTCCCACTGCGCGCTAGTCTCGCGCTTGAGGCGGTACGGCTTGCCGCCGGTCAGGAGTTCGTACATCACCACGCCCAGCGAATAGACGTCGGTCTGCGTGGTGACCGGCTCGCCGCGGATCTGTTCCGGCGCCGCGTAGTGCAGGGTGAAACTGCGCACACCGGTGCGGGTGGCTTCCGGCGGGTCGGCGGGATTGCCGTCGAGCAGCTTGGCGATGCCGAAGTCGAGCAGGCGCACCTCGCCTTCGGGCGTGACCAGGATGTTGGACGGCTTGAGGTCGCGATGGACGACCAGGTTGGCGTGCGCGTGGGTCACCGCCTCGCAGACCTGCTGGAACAGTTCCAGCCGCGGGCGCAGGCCGAGGCCGCGTGTGCGGCAGTAGTCGAGGATGCCTTCGCCCTCCACTTCCTCCAGCGCGAGGTAGGGCTGGCCGTTGCCGCTGATGCCGGCGTCGAGCAGGCGCGCGATGTGCGGATGGGCGAGGCGGGCCAGGATCTGCCGCTCGCGGGTGAAGCGCAGGCGCAGGTTGGGATCGGCCAGGCCGGGACGCAGGAGCTTCAGCGCGACGCGGCGTTCGTACAGGCCGTCGGCGCGCTCGGCCACCCAGACCTGGCCCATGCCGCCTTCGCCCAGCAGGCGTTCAAGCCGGTACGGCCCGACCTGTTCGCCCTCGCGCGGGCCGGGCGGCGCGGTGACCAGCGGCGTGTCCAGCAGCGAGCCTTCGGTGTCTTCCTGCGCCAGCAATTCCTGCAGGTCGCGCGCGAAGCCGGCATCTTCCGTCGCGTGTTGTTGAAGCCGCGCCGCACGCGCGTCGGCATCGAGTTCCAGCAGTTCGTCCAGCGCCTGCGACAGCCGCTGCCAGCGCGTGCGGTCCATCACTCGCCCTGCAGCATGCGCAGCAGGAACATCCGCGCCTTCTGCCAGTCGCGGCGCACGCTGCGCTCGGAACGGTCGCTGAGTTCGGCGATCTGCAGTTCCGACAGGCCGGCGAAGTAGCGCAGCTCCACCACCCGGGCGAGCTGCGGGTCGATTTCGTTCAACTGGGTCAACGCACTGTCGAGCGAGAGCAGGTCTTCGTCGAGGCGGATGCCGTCGTTGATGTTGTCCGGCAGGTCGGCGACGCGCTGCACGGTGTCGCCGCCGCCGCGCTTGATCGCCAGCCGCGCACGCGCGTGATCCACCACCACGCTGCGCATCGCGCTGGCGGCGTAGGCGAAGAAGGCGGCGCGGTCGGAGAATTCCACATCCTCCTGGCCGACCAGCCGCAGATAGGCCTCGTGGACCAGCGCGGTGGCGTCGAGCGTGTCTTCGTTGCCGCCGCCGAGCTGGCGCTTGGCCATGGCGTGCAGTTCGCCGTAGAGCGCCTGCAGCACGCGGTCGAGTGCCGCGCGATCGCCGCCACGGGCTTCATCGAGCCATTGGGTGATGCCGTCGCGGGGCGTGCGTGCTTGCATGGGGCGAGGATAGCCGAGCGTGGCTGAGCGCAGTCCGCCTCAGCGCTGGCAGCGGGGACACCAGACGCTGGCGCGTTGGCCGATGCGGGCTACCTTCAATGTCGCGCCGCAGCGTTTGCAGGGCTCGCCGCCGCGCCCGTAGACGAGCAGTTCCTGCTCGAAATAGCCGGGCAGGCCGTCGGGGCTGATGAAGTCGCGCAAGGTGGTGCCGCCGCGTTCGATGGCATGGGCGAGGATGCGCTTCACCGCTTCGGCCAGTGTGGCGTAGCGTTCGCGGCTGATCTTGCCGGCCTCGCGCAGCGGGTGGATGCCGGCTTCGAACAGCGCTTCGGCGGCGTAGATGTTGCCCACGCCGACCACCACCGCCTGGTCCATCAGGAAAGTCTTGATCGGCGCGCGGCGGCCGCGCGACAGCGCGAACAGATGGCCGCCGTCGAAGCCGTCGTCGAGCGGCTCGGGGCCGAGTCCGCGCAGCAGTGCGTGGGTCTCGCCCGGCGGCTGCCAGAGCAGCGAGCCGAAGCGGCGGGGGTCGTTGAAGCGCAGCAGCCGGCCGTCGTCCAGCACGACATCGACATGGTCGTGCGCGCGCACCGGCACGTCGGCCTCCAGCACGCGCAGCGAACCCGACATGCCCAGGTGCCAGAGGGCGCTGCCGGCGCCGGTGTCGAGCAGCAGGTATTTGGCGCGGCGGCGGATCGCGGCGATCTGCTCGCCGACCAGCCGCGCGGAGACCTCCGGCGGAATCGGCCAGCGCAACGTGTCGCGGCGCAGGGTCACGGCCTCGATGCGGCGGCCGACGAGATGCGGCGCCAGTCCGCGGCGGGTGGTTTCGACTTCGGGCAGCTCGGGCATGGGGTGGATATGGGGATGGAGGCGCGTGCGGGAAAGGCGCGCGAAACCGGCCCGCGGATGAATTCCGTACGGCTGCGTCTGGTGACGTCGCCGGAACCCGCCCCCATCATGACCGGGCGTCGTCCGACGCGACATCCCACGACAAAACCCCCATGTCTTCTTCGATCCTCGATTTCCTCGCCGGCGGCCTGACCCAGGCCGGCTGGGGCACGCTCGCCCTGTACCTGCTGCTGGCCACCCAGCTGACCATCTTCTCGGTCACGCTCTACCTGCACCGCTCGCTGGCGCACCGCGGCGTGGATTTCCACCCCGCCATCGCCCATGTGTTCCGCTTCTGGACCTGGCTCACCACCTCGATGATCGCGCGCGAATGGGCGGCCATCCATCGCAAGCACCACGCCAAGTGCGAGACCGAGGAAGACCCCCACAGCCCGATGTTCAAGGGCATCGGCAACGTGTTCTGGCGCGGCGTCGAGCTCTACCGCGAGGCGCGCCGCGACCGCGCCAGCATCGACCAGTACGGCAAGGGCTGCCCGGACGATTTCATCGAGCGCAGGCTCTATACCCGCTTCGCGACGATGGGCCCGGTGGTGCTGCTGGTGGTGCTGTCCGCGCTGTTCGGCTTCAAGGGCGTGGCCGCGTGGGCGATCCAGATGGCGTGGATCCCGTTCTGGGCGGCCGGCGTGGTCAACGGCCTGGGCCACTGGTGGGGCTACCGCAATTTCGAGACCCACGACACCGCGACCAACCTGTCGCCGTGGGGCGTGTGGATCGGCGGCGAGGAGCTGCACAACAACCACCATGCGTTCCCGTCGTCGGCCAAGTTCGCGCTGCGCAAGTGGGAGTTCGACATCGGCTGGGCGGCGATCCGTGGCCTCAAGACCCTGCGCCTGGCCAAGGTGCTGCGCGTCGCGCCCTCGCTCGACGTCCGCCCCAACATCCCGATGCCCGACATGGAAACGATGAAGGCGCTGCTGGCCCACCGTTTCCAGGCCATGACCGATTTCCACCGCCGCGTGCTCAAGCCGGCGCTCCGCGAGGAAGTGGACACGCACGGCCTGGGCAAGCTGCCGCGCCGCCTGCGCAAGGGGCTGGTCGATGACGGCCGCTGGCTGTCGCCGGAATCGCGCGCGCAGATGCAGGCCTGGGTGGCGCGCTCGCCGCGGATGCAGGCGCTGGTCGAGCATCGCCGCCGGCTGGCCGCGGTGCTGGAAGCACGTTCGGCCAACGCGCAGGATTCCCTGCAACGCCTGCAGGCCTGGTGCCAGGAGGCCGAAGCCAGCGGCATCCGCTCGCTGCAGGAATTCGCCCAGCGCCTGCGCGGCTACGCGCTGCAGCCGGCGTGATGCGCGCGCTCGCGGCCTGCGCGGTGCTGATGGCGATGTCGCTGCCGGCCGGCGCGGCGTGGGCGCAGGCGAAGTCGCCGGCCGAATACCTCTCGCGCATCGACACCAGCGGCGACCAGCGGGTGTCTATGGAGGAATACGTCGCGTGGATGAGCTTCGGTTTCGAGGCGATGGACCGCAACCGTGACGGCGTGCTGCAGCCGCAGGAGCAGCCGGGCGGGCGCGGGCCGGTGCTCACCCGCGTCGCCCATCGCGCCAACCTGACCGAGCGTTTCCGCCGCCAGGACAGCAACCGCGACGGCTATCTGGATGCGAAGGAACTGGCCGCGCCGCCGCGCTGACGCCGCCGCCTCGTCCATCCTCCACAAAGAAAAACGCCGGCATCGCGCCGGCGTTTTCCGTTTCCGCAGCGGCGGGACTCAGTGGCCCGAAGCCTTCGACGCGCCCAGCCCGGTTTCCGAACGGATCTGCTGCGCGCGGAAGGCGGCGCGTTCCTTCTGCGCCTGCGCGCTCTTGTCGGTGATCGAGAAGAACCAGATCCCGAAGAACGCCAGGCTCATCGAGAACAGCGCCGGCGAGGTGTAGGGGAACGGCGCGCTGCCCTTGGCGTGGCCGAGCGTCGCTTCCCACACCGACGGCGAGAGCACGGTCAGCAGCACCGCACTGATCAGGCCGAGGAAGCCGCCGATCACCGCGCCGCGCGTGGTGCAGTCCTTCCACAGCACCGACAGCAGCAGCACCGGGAAGTTGGCCGAGGCCGCCACCGCGAACGCCAGCGAGACCATGAAGGCGATGTTCTGCTTCTCGAAGGCGATGCCCAGCACCACCGCGAGCACGCCGAGCGCCAGCGTGGTCATGCGCGAGACCTTGAGCTCCGAACCCGGCGCCGCGTTGCCGTGCTTGAACACCGTGGCGTAGAGGTCATGGCTCACCGCCGAGGCGCCGGAGAGCGTCAGGCCGGCCACCACCGCGAGGATCGTGGCGAACGCGACCGCCGAGATGAAGCCGAGGAAGACATCGCCGCCCACCGCCTTGGCCACCAGCACCGCGGCCATGTTCTTGGCGCCGTCGCCGCCGTGGATGACGCCCTTGGCTACATCGGCGAACTCGGGGTTGGTGAGCACCAGGGTGATCGCGCCGAAGCCGATGATGAAGATCAGCAGGTAGAAGTAGCCGATCCAGGTCGTCGCCCACAGCACCGACTTGCGCGCCTGCTTGGCATCGGGGACGGTGAAGAAGCGCATCAGGATGTGCGGCAGGCCGGCGGTGCCGAACATCAGCGCCATGCCGAAGCTGATCGCCGAGATCGGGTCCTTGATGAAGCCGCCCGGCCCCATGATCGCCTGGCCTATCGCGCCGGGATCGGCCTCGCCCTTGGCGCTGGCGATGTCGGTCTTGACCCGCACCGCGTCGGCGAACAGCGCTTCGAAACTGAAGCCGTACTTCGACATGATCATGATCGCCATGAACGTCACGCCGGCCAGCAGCAGCACGGCCTTGATGATCTGCACCCACGTCGTCGCGGTCATGCCGCCGAACAGCACGTAGACCATCATCAGCCCGCCCACGATCACCACCGCGATCCAGTAGTCCAGCCCGAACAGCAGCTTGATGAGGCTGCCTGCGCCGACCATCTGCGCGATCAGGTAGAACGCCACCACGACCAGCGTGCCGGAAGCGGCGAAGGCGCGGATCGGGCCGGGCCGGAAGCGGTAGCCGGCCACGTCGGCGAAGGTGAACTTGCCGAGGTTGCGCAGCCGCTCGGCCAGCAGGAAGGTCAGGATGGGCCAGCCGACCAGGAAGCCGGTGGCGTAGATCAGGCCGTCGAAGCCGTCGCCCATCACCGCCGCAGTGATGCCGAGGAACGACGCCGCCGACATGTAGTCGCCGGCGATCGCCAGGCCGTTCTGGAAGCCGGTGATGCCGCCGCCGGCGGTGTAGAAATCCGCCGCCGAACGCGTGCGGCCGGCCGCCCACTTGGTGATCCACAGCGTGGCGACCACGAACGTGGCGAACATGCTGATGGCGATCCAGTTGGTCGGCTGCTTGACGGTCTCGCCGACGTCGGGCGAGGCCAGCGCGAGGCCGCTCGCGCACAACAGTGCGAGCGCGGCGATGAGTCGGGGCAGGCGGTTCATGCGCGGGCCTCCTGCAGCAGTTCGGCATTGAGGCGGTCGAACTCGCGGTTGGCGCGGAACACGTAGATCGCCGTCAGCGCGACGGTGAACACGATCACGCCCATCGCCACCGGAATGCCGACCGTGGTGACGCCCTCGCCCAGGCGCCGCGCCAGCAGCTCCTTGTCGAAGGCGATCAGGCCGACGAAGCCGTAGTACGCCAGCAGCATCAGCACGGTGAGGCTCCAGCCGAGTGCATTGCGCTTGCGCCGCAGCAGCTGGTACTTGGGGTTGGCCTCGATGCGGGCCATCATCGGATCAAGTTGCGTGGACATCGGTTTCCTCCGTGCGCGGCTGCGCGTGATGGCTTCAGAAGCTGTACTTCACCGTGGTGTGGATGCGCTTGATGTCGCCTTCCGCACCGCTCTCCAGCGTGCGCCGGCCCCAGCCGAGTTCCGCGCCGACATCCAGCCTGGGGATCGGCGAATAGATCAGGTTGGCGTGGAGCGATTCCGTGCCGCGGGTGATGCCGAGGCCGGTGAGATTGGTGTCGTTGTCGAAGCGCGCGGCAGCGAACATCAGATTGCCGCGCAGCTTGGCGTTGAAGGCATGGCGCCAGCTGATGAAGCCGCCGACCGCGCCGACCGGATGCAGCTCGCCGCGTGCGTCGATCGCCACGTCGGGCGCGATGCCGAAGCCGAGATAGCGGCCCAGCCCGTCGCCGGCATTGATCGCGTAGCGGATGTCGTCGTTCCTGCCGATGTTGAAGCGGCCCGACACGCTGACCGACGCGCTTTGCGCGTAGTCGGTCGGCACCTTGTACTGGCGCAGCAGCGCGGCCACCGAAAAGTGGCCCCAGTCGCCCTTCTTCTGCCAGCGCGCGGTGGCATCGGGAAAGGCGTTGTCCCCGCTGTTGAAACGCGCGCTGCTGTTCTGCACGGTGGTCTGCGGGTTCTCCAGCGAGAACGACCACGGCCCCTTGGTGTAACGCAGCTGCGCCTGCCGCACGAAGATGGTGCCGTCGGTGACGCCGACGAAATCCACCGCGTCCGGCAGCGCCGAGGTGTCCATGAAGTTGGACCAGCTTTGCCCGGCCAGCCATTCGTTCCAGCTGACATAGGCCTGGCGCACGGTCACGCCGTGGGTGTTGGTGGCGGTCTCGTTGCCGAGGTTGGCGCTGCCGCCGCCGAAGAAGTCGGCCTCGATGTAGGCCTTGACCTTGTGGCCGTCGGCGACGTGGTCGGCGCTGAACCAGAAGCGCGAGAACTGCGCGCCGAAGTCGGTGTACGGATCGACCGCCGCCGTGCCGCCAACCGGGATCGAGGCCGGCAGGTGGAACATGCGTCCGGCGCCGCCATCGGCGATCTTGCCGGCGTCGGTGTCGGTGACCATCGCTTCCATCTTGATGAAGCCGCCATAGCCGAACGTGGTGCCGCGCGCGGCGGCGGGCAGGATCGTGCCGGGCTGGATCGGGCTGGCCGCCTGCGTCTGCGCCACGCGCACCTTCTCGGCGCCGGCCTTCGCCTCCACCGCCTGCTGGCGGGCATCGGCCACGTCCACCTGGGTCTGCTGCTGCGCGGCGGTCAGCGCGGCCACCGTCTTCTCCAGCTGCGCGATGCGCGCCTCCAGTTCCTTCTCCTTCGCGCTCTGCGCCAGCGCCACGCCGGGCGCCAGCAGCGCGATCGCCACGCACAGGCTCAGCCGGGCGCGCCGCGTCGCAGGTCGTTTCGTCGTGTTCATCGGGGATCCCTCGCATGGAATGCGTGGGCCGAGGTTCCGCGCATCGGGGCGGCGCGCCTATTCGCCGATGGTCGAAGCTGCAGCGCAGCATCGACCATCGTCTAACGCGCGCATCGTATGGACTGTTGCACACTCGATCCCACCTGCCACACCTTCGGGAGACCGCCATGTCCAGGCCCGCAGACAGCATCCACGCCCCGGCCCATTTCGCCGCCAAGGCCAACATGCGCCACCGCGACTACGTGCGCGACTACGCCGAGGCCGAGGCCGACCCCGACGCATTCTGGGGCCGCATCGCCGACCGCATCGAATGGATGAAGAAGCCGACGATCATCCGCAACGTCAGCTTCGACCTCGCCGATTTCCGCATCAAGTGGTACGAGGACGGCGAGCTCAATGCCAGCGTCAACTGCATCGACCGCCACCTGCGCGAGCACGGCGAGAAGACCGCGATCCTGTTCGAGCCCGACGACCCGGCGACGCCGGCGGAGAAGATCAGCTACCGCGAACTCTCGCTGAGGGTGAACCGGCTGGCCAATGCGTTGCGCTCGCTCGGGGTGAGGAAGGGCGACGTGGTGACGATCTATCTGCCGATGATTCCCGATGCGGCGGTGGCCATGCTCGCCTGCGCGCGCATCGGCGCGGTGCACACGGTGGTGTTCGGCGGCTTCGCGCCGCATTCCATCGCCGACCGCGTGGGCGACAGCCAGAGCCGGCTGATCATCACCGCCGACGAAGGCCGGCGCGGCGGCAAGACCGTGCCGCTCAAGGCCAACGTGGACGCCGCGCTCAAGCTGCCGGGCACCGAGTCGGTGGAGAAGGTCATCGTGCTGCGCCACACCGACGGCAGCATCGACTTCGACACCCGCCGCGACGTGTGGTGGCACAAGCTGGTCGCCGACCAGCCGACGAAGTGCGAGCCGGAACGCATGAACGCGGAGGACCCGCTGTTCATCCTCTACACCTCGGGGTCCACCGGCAAACCGAAGGGCGTGCTGCACACCACCGGCGGCTACCTGGTGTACAGCGCCTACACCCACGACATCGTCTTCGACCTCAAGCCCGACGACGTCTACTGGTGCACGGCGGACGTGGGCTGGATCACCGGCCACAGCTACATCGTCTATGGCCCGCTGGCCAACGGCGCGACCACGGTGATGTTCGAGGGCATCCCGAGCTGGCCCAACGCCTCGCGCTTCTGGGAGGTGGTCGACAAGCACCAGGTGACGATCTTCTACACCGCGCCCACCGCGATCCGCGCGCTGATGCGCGAAGGCGACCACGCGGTGAAGCGCACTTCGCGCAAGTCGCTGCGCCTGCTCGGCAGCGTGGGCGAGCCGATCAACCCGGAAGCCTGGCGCTGGTACCACACGGTGGTCGGCGAGGAACGCTGCCCGATCGTCGACACGTGGTGGCAGACCGAGACCGGTGGCACGCTGATCTCGCCGTTGCCGGGCGCCACCGACCTCAAGCCCGGCTCGGCCACCCTGCCGCTGCCCGGCGTGCGCCCGGCGCTGGTGGACGCCAACGGCCAGATCCTGGAAGGCGCGGTGGAAGGCAACCTGGTGCTGCTCGATTCCTGGCCGGCGCAGATGCGCACGGTGTACGGCGACCACCAGCGCTTCATCGACACCTATTTCAAGACCTATCCCGGCACCTACTTCACCAGCGACGGCTGCCGCCGCGACGAGGACGGCTACTACTGGATCACCGGCCGCGTGGACGACGTGATCAACGTCAGCGGCCACCGCATCGGCACCGCAGAACTGGAAAGCGCGCTGGTCGCGCATCCCAAGGTGGCCGAGGCGGCGGTGGTCGGCTTCCCGCACGACATCAAGGGCCAGGGCGTGTACGCCTACGTGACCCTGAAGGACGGCGAGACGCCCAGCGACGAGCTGAAGAAGGAGCTCAACGGCCACGTGCGCAAGGCGATCGGGCCGATCGCCAGCCTCGACCATCTCCAGTGGGCGCCGAGCCTGCCCAAGACCCGCAGCGGCAAGATCATGCGCCGCATCCTGCGCAAGATCGCCGAGAACGCGCCCGACCAGCTCGGCGACACCTCGACGCTCGCCGATCCGTCGGTGGTGGATTCGCTGGTGCGCGAGCGGTTGCACGCGAAGGGCTGAGTGGGCGGACCCGTCGTGCCCCCGGCGCGGCGGGAGACGATCAGGCATCATCGATGGATGCCGCTGATCCTGATCGCCGACGACCACCCGCTGTTCCGCGAGGCGCTGCGTGGTGCGATCCACCGCCTGCTGCCCGAAGCCGTGCTGCGCGAGGCCGAGGACGCCGACGGCCTGTATGGCATGGTCGATGCCGCCCCGGATGCCGACCTGCTGCTGCTCGACCTGACCATGCCCGGCGTGCAGGGCCTGTCCGCGCTGGTGCATCTGCGCGCCAAGCACCCGCAGCTGCCGGTGGTGATGGTCTCCGCCCGCGAGGAGCCGGCGTTGATGCGCCGTGCGCTGGACCACGGCGCGATGGGCTTCATCCCGAAGTCGGCGGATGCCGCGACCATCGGCACCGCGCTGCGCGATGTGCTCGATGGCGAGCGCTGGGCGCCCGAAGCGGCCCTGCGTGCCACGCCCGCCGCCGATGCCGCTGAACGCGACATCGCGCGCCGGGTCAGCGAACTCACCCCGCAGCAGTTCCGCGTCCTGCAGATGCTCGCCACCGGCCTGCTCAACAAGCAGATCGCCTACGACCTGGGCGTGTCCGAAGCCACCATCAAGGCGCATATGACCGCGATCCTGCGCAAGCTCGGCGCCAGCAACCGCACCCAGGCGGTGCTGCTGGCCGGCAAGCTGGCGGTGGACCCGGACAGCGTGCAGGCGCCGCCGGAGGAAGTGGAATAAGGCGCTGATCCAGGCCGGGCGGAGCGCGGGCCGTCATCGACCGGCACGGGGGTCGGAAAAATTCCCGGTTGAGTCAGAAAATGTCCCGTCGATGGCGCAAAAAGCGCCAGTGATGGCCTGAAAAGCCCCATCGATGGGGCAAAAAGTCTCATCACTGACCCAAAAAGCCCCATCGCTGACCTGAAAAGTCCCGGCGATGGGCAAAAAAGTCCCATCGCTGCCCTGGAAAGGGTCGGCACCGCCGGTCAGGGACCCATGCGGACGCGGTGCAGCGCATGACGCAGCGCCATGCGGCCTCAGCCCGCCAGGAAATCCCGCACGATCTCGGCCACCGGCACCGGCGTTTCCATGTGCAGGTGGTGGGTGCCGGGCATGACGAAGAGTTCGCCGCGCGGCAGGCAGGCGGCGTAACGGCGGCGCACGTCGTCCGGCAGGTAGGGCTGGGCCGGATCGGCAAAGATCACCCGCGTCTCGCAGTCGATGCCGGCGATCAGCGCCTCGATCTGCGCATCCACCGGGCGGATGAAGGTCGGCACGGTCAGCCGCTGGTCGCTGGACCACTCGAAGCCGCCGGGCACGGTCCGCAGGCCGCGTTCCACGATCAGCCGCGCCACCGGCTCGCTCATCTGGTTGGCACGCATGCGGGCGTGGATCGCCGGCTCGGCGTTGGCGAACACGCGCAGCGGCTTGGCCCCGAGCGCGCGCGACGCCGCCACCGAATCGCGCAGCCGGTTGGCGGTTTCATCGGCCGGCTGCGACAGGCCGCCGAGCGCCTCGATGCAGACCAGCCGCTCGATGCGTTGCGGCACCGCCGCCGCGACCAGGCTGCTGATCCCCGCGCCCATCGAATGCCCGAGCAGGCGGAACGTGTCCCAGCCCAGCGCATCGGCGACATCCAGCACGTGGTGGACGGCGAGTTCGAAGGTGTAATGCGCGCCGGCCGGCAGGTGCACGCTGTGGCCGTGGCCCGGCAGGTCGATGGCGATGAGTTCGATGTCGCCCAGATGGGCCGCCAGCGGCACGAAGCTCGCGGCGTTGTCCAGCCAGCCGTGCAGGGCGAGCACGCGCGGCGCCCCGGCGCGACCGCCGCGCAGCCCGGTGATGCGCCCGAGCGGAATGTCGATGTGGAGGTCGTGCAGTTCGATGCTCATGCGGCCACGTCCCCGGCAATCGCCGCCAGCGCTTCGGCGTGCGCCGCGCCGTCGTTGAGGCAGGGGATGTAGCGGAATTCGCCGCCGCCCGCCGCGCGGAAGGCGTCCGCGTTCTGCATCGCGATTTCCTCCAGCGTTTCCAGGCAGTCGACCGCGAAGCCGGGGCAGGCGACATCCAGCGTGCGCACGCCTTCGCGCCCCAGTTGCTCGACGGTGGTCAGCGTGTAGGGCTGCAGCCAGCGCTCGCGGCCGAAGCGCGACTGGTAGGTCAGCAGGAGGTCGTCGCGATCGAGGCCCAGTGCCGCGGCGATGGCCTGCGTGCCGGCCTCGCACTGCGCCGCATACGGGTCGCCGGCGCGGACCAGCCGTTCCGGAATACCGTGGAACGACAGCAGCAGCCGGTCGCCGCGACCGTGCGTGGCCCAGTGCGCGCGGATCGAATCCGCCACCGCCGCCACCCAGCGCGTATCGCGGTGGTAGTCGGGGATGAGGTCGATGCGGAGACCGGGCAGGCGCGCGCGGATCGCCGCCACCGCATCCTCCACCGAGCCGGTGGTGGTGGTCGAATACTGCGGATACAGCGGCAGCACCACGATCTCGCGCACGCCCTGGGCCTGCAGGGCTTCGACCGCGTCGGCGAAGGCCGGAGTGCCGTAGCGCATCGCCGCGCGCACGCGCCACGCCGGCAGCCGTGCCTGCACGGCGGCGGCCAGGCGCTCGGTGTAGGCGCGCAGCGGCGAGCCGCCATCCATCCAGATCTCGGCGTATTTCTCCGCCACCACCGGGCTGCGGCGCGGCAGGATGACCAAATCGAGCAACGGCTTCCAGACGATGTGCGGGATCTGCACCACGCGCCTGTCGGTCAGGAACTCGCGCAGGTAGCGGCGCACGGCGTCCGGCGTGGCCGACTCGGGCGTGCCCAGGTTGACCAGAACAAGGCCGCGCGGCGCGGCGTGGGGGGCGGGATCAGGCATGGGCGCGAAGGATACCGTGCGCCGGCGTGCGGCCGCCTTGGTTCACCTCCGGGCCGGGTAGTGCGCAGGGGCTGCGGCTATCCTCGGGGGATTCAGACTGTCCGGAGATTCCCGATGCGCCGAGCCGCCCTGGCCCTCGCCGTCCTGCTTGCCACCGCGCCCGCCTTCGCCGGCGAGGTCGAGGACGCCCGCGCCCGCAACGCCGTGCGCGTGCTCAACGAAAGCCTGGCGATCCCGGAATCCGCCATCCCCGACAAGCTGCTGGACGAGGCGCGCGGGATTGTCGTGGTGCCGGACACCATCAAGGCCGGGCTGGTCTTCGGCGGTCGGCGCGGGCTGGGCCTGATGTCGGTGAAGAACCCCGACGGCAGCTGGTCGCAGCCGGCCTTCGTCAAGCTGGTCGGCGGCAGCGTGGGCTTCCAGGCCGGCGTGCAGTCGGCCGACGTGGTGCTGGTGTTCCGCAGCGACCGCGGCCTGGCCGACATCGTCAACGGCAAGTTCACCCTGGGCGCGGATGCCTCGGTCGCCGCCGGCCCGGTCGGCCGCAGCGCCGCCGCCGCCACCGACGGCCAGCTGAAGGCCGAGATCTGGTCGTGGTCGCGCGCGCGCGGGCTGTTCGCCGGCATCGCGCTGGACGGCGCGGTCCTGCGCATCGATGACGACGCCAACCAGGCCGTCTACGGCCAAGGCGCCACGCCGCGGATGATCTTCGAAGGCCGTTCGCCGCAGGCCGCCAGCACCCCGGTCGTCGCCCTGCGCGATGCGCTGGAGGAAGCCACCGCCACCGCCCGCGCCCGCCGCAACGAGGGCGAGACGCCGCGCGTGGCGCCCGCCGCCCCGGCGACGACCGCCGCCGCCGCTGCCGGTTCGGCCGCCGCCGCCACGCCCGCCGAGCCGGCGAAGAAGGCCGAGGACGAGGTCAAGACCACGCCGCTGCCGTAAGCGCCGCGGGGCCCGCGCGACGGCCCTGCGCTATCCTGTGCGCCCCCACATCTTCTATTAGGCCCTGCCATGATCGGTTGGAAAGAACTCCTCATCCTGCTGGTCATCGTGCTGGTGGTGTTCGGCGCCAAGCGCCTGCGCAACATCGGCGAAGACCTGGGCGGCGCGGTCAAGGGCTTCAAGAAGGGCATGTCCGAACCGGACCGCCTGCCGCACGACGACGCCGCCAACAGCCAGGCGCGCGACGAGGCCAAGCAGGACCGCGTGCCGCCGCGCGATTCCTGACGTCCCGCGACAACCGTCGCCATGTTTGAAATCAGCTTCCCCGAACTCATCATCCTGGCCGTGGTGGCCCTGCTGGTGCTCGGCCCCGAGCGCCTGCCGCGTGCCGCGCAGTTCGCCGGGCTGTGGGTGCGCCGCGCCCGCGCCCACTGGCATGAAGTGAAGATGCAGTTCGAGCGCGAACTGGCCGACGAGGAGTTGAAGAAGAGCATCGACGCCACCCGCGCGGCGATGCAGGACTTCCAGGCCTCGATGCGCGAGAGCATCGACGAGGTCGATGCGGTGGCCCGGCAGGCGCGGCTGGATCCGCCGCCGACGCAGGCCGGCGAAGCCGCCTCCCCGGCCATCGAAAGCGAGGCCACGCCCGCGCCCGACGCCGAAGCCGGAAAGCCGGACGAAGCCGCCTCGCCCGACCCCAAGCGCGACGACGCCTGACATGGCCGAAGCAAACGCGAGCGGCGGCTGGCTGTCCCATCTGTTCGAGCTGCGCGCGCGGCTGGTCAAGGTGACGGTCGCGGTGATCGCGCTGTTCGCGCTGTTCGCGATCTTCAGCGACCGGCTCTACAGCGAGCTCGCCGCGCCCATGCTCGCCGCGCTGCCGAAGGGCAGCCAGCTGATCGCCACCGATCCGCTGACGCCGTTCTCCACGCCGCTGCGGCTGGCGCTGTATCTCGCGATCCTCGCCGCCGCGCCGGTGCTGCTCTACCAGGCCTGGGCCTTCATCGCGCCCGGCCTGTACCGCCGCGAGAAGCGCGTGGCCGCGCCGTTGCTGGTGTCGTCGATGCTGCTCTTCTACGCCGGCTGCGCGTTCGCCTACTTCGTGCTGCTGCCGGTGATGTTCAAGTTCCTCGCCGTCACCAAGCCCGAAGGCGTGGTGATGATGCCGGACATCGCGCGCTATCTGGATTTCGTCGCGGTGATCGCGCTGGCATCGGGTTTCAGCTTCGAGGTGCCGGTGGCGCTGGTGATCCTGGTGCTGCTGGGCTGGGTCACGCCGAAACAGCTGGCCGGTGCGCGCGGCTACGCGATCATCGCCATCTTCTTCATCGCCATGATCATCACCCCCGGCGACGGCCTGTCGATGGTGATGATGGCGCTGCCGATGTGCCTGCTCTACGAGGCCGGGATCATCGCCGCGCGGATGGTCGCGCCGCGCCCGCGCGATGCCGCCGACCCCGCCGCCCGTTGAACCGGCGCCGCGCCTGCCGGCCGGCCTGTGGCCGCGCACGGTGGCGTGGCTGGTGGATGCCGGCATCGTCGGATTGATGACGATCGGCATGTCGATGTGGCTGCCCGGTGCGCGTTGGCCGGCGCTGGTCGAACGCTGGCAGGCGCTCGGCACCACGATGGGCCGCTGGATGCGCGAAGCCGCCGAACGCGGCGACGATCCGCTGACGATGCTCGCCGCGCTCTACGCCAGCAATGGCCCGATCCGCCCGGCGATCCACGCGGTCGTCACCTCGCTGCACGCATGGCTGTGGCCGCCGCTGGCGGTCTTCGTGCTGCTCGGCGCGCTCTATTGGCCCTGGCTGGAGCGTGGTGAAAAAAGCGCCACCTTCGGCAAGCGCCTGCTCGGGCTGGAAGCGCGTGACGCGACGGGTGCGCGGTTGTCGTGGGGGCGCGCGCTGGCGCGGCATCTGGCCGGCACGCTGAGCTGGCTCAGCCTCAACATCGGCCATCTGCTGGCGGCATCGGCGCCCGGGCATCGCGCCCTGCATGACCGCATCGCCGGCACCCAGGTGGTGTGGGTTGGCGCAGCCCGCAGGGTGCCGGCCTGGGGCTGGCTGCTGGTGGCGGTCGCGATGCTGCTGCCGCTGGTGGTCGCGTGGGCGGCGGTGGCCGCGCTGTCGTCGGCGATGCAGGCGGCGCTGCTGGGCTGAGGCCTCAGGCCTCGATGCGGTGCGACTGCGGGGCCGGTGCCGGCTCCGGCGCGGCCTCGTCACCGAAGGTGTCGCGCCAGATCAGGTAACCGCCGCCGCAGACCACCACCAGCACGGCGGTGATGAAGGCGAACGTGAGCAGCATCCCCAGCAATACCGCGAGCGGCGCGAACAGCTTGCCGATCACCAGCAGCACCACGCTGCCGACCACCGACAGCACCAGCCCGGCCACCATCACCGCGCCGAAGAACAGCACGGCGGCCAGCAGGTTGGGCCCGAGGTTGCGCAGCGCCGCGCGGGCGGCGGCGAACACCGATGCACCGAAGCGCGCGCCCGACAGCGCCACCAGCGCGATGCCGAGCAGCAGCACCGTGGTGGTGAAGTAGTTGAAGGCGATCTGCCACAGGAACAGCAGGCCCGGATGCGCCGGCGCGGGCAGCGGTGCCGGCTGCTGCTGTTGCACGATGGCGTTGACCGCCTCGTTGTAGGCGGCCATGTAGTCGCTGCCGGCCAGCTGGCTGGTAATCAGCGTGCCGAGCGCCATCACGCCGATCTGCAGGCTGCCGAACGCGGCGAGCCGGCCGGCATGGCCGCTGCGGAACGGCGCGAACAGGTCGCGGGCGTGGACCGGGCGGCCGGCCTCGGTTTCGCGGATCACGTGCATCAGGCCGCCGATCAGCACCGGCACCAGCATGAACACCGCGACCAGGGTCAGCAGCATCATCGCCAGCGCCGCGGTGCCGGGCGTGCCGCCGGCGCTGAGCAGGCCGGCCAGCAGGCTGCCGCCCGACGCCAGCATGGTCAGCGTGCCGACCATCAGCAGTGCCGCGCCGAACACCGCGCGCGGATTGCGCACGCCCAGGTTCACCGCCTGCAGGAACCAGGCCCAGGCGCGGGACAGCGGAAGCGAACGGATCTGCATCGGGGGACTCGGTGGGGCGGCGGGAGGACGCTAGGCGATGGCGCGTGAAGCGCGCCGCACGAATTGTCGCAGGATGCCGCGCGCGATGGGCGTGGCCCGCACCGCGCGCAGACGGGCGGCCGGGTCGGCGCCCTCGGCGGCGAGCGCTTCGCTGCGGGCACGCAGATAGCCGTGCATATGCCGCGCCGAGAACTCCGGATGGAACTGCACACCCCAGGCGGCATCGCGGAAACGCAGCGCGGCGTGGCGGTCCTGCGCGGTGGTGGCCAGCACCGCGGCACCGGCGGGCGGCGACAGCACCGTCTGCAGATGGGTGGACTGGACCAGGAAGGACGCGGGCAGGTCGGCGAACAGCGGGTCGGTCGATGCGGCTCCGGTGACGTGTGCCTCGACCGTGCCCATCTCGCGGCCGGCCGGGTTGTCGCCGACTTCGCCGCCGAGCGCATGCGCGATCAGCTGGTGGCCGTAGCAGATGCCGAAGGCCGGCGTGCCGCCTTCGATGGCATCGCGCAGCCATGCGGCGGTGGCTTCGCTCCAGGGCAGGCGGTCGCTGACCATCGCGCCGGATCCGGTCACGATCACCCCGGCGTAGGGGCGCGGAGAAGGCGGCATCGCGCCCGATTCGACATCCACCACCTCCGCCTCGTCCGGACGCAGGCCGGCGGCCACGCGGATCCAGTGCGGAAAGCCGCCACGCCGCCGCATCATCGCCACCGGGGTGCCGGTCTGCAGGATCAGGAAGGGCAACGACATCGACGAGCATCCAGGTGGGGCGATAGCGCCACTTATACTAAGGAAATCGAATTTCCGGCCATCGCGATGCCCGCCGAACGCGTCAACATCACCTTCCAGGGACTGATCCAGCGCCTCAACGCCTACTGGGGCGGGCAGGGCTGCGTGCTGATCCAGCCGCTCGACCTCGAGGTCGGCGCCGGCACGTTCCATCCCGCCACCTTCCTGCGCGCGCTCGGGCCGGAGCCGTGGAACGCCGCCTACGTGCAGCCTTCGCGCCGCCCGACCGATGGCCGCTACGGCGAGAACCCCAACCGCCTGCAGCGCTACTACCAGTACCAGGTGGTGATGAAGCCGTCGCCGGACAACATCGTCGAGCTGTATTTCGACTCGCTGAAATCGCTCGGCGTCGATCCCGAAGTACACGACCTGCGCCTGGTCGAGGACAACTGGGAGTCGCCGACGCTCGGCGCCTGGGGCCTGGGCTGGGAAGTCTGGTTGAACGGCATGGAAGTCACCCAGTTCACCTGGTTCCAGCAGGCCGGCGGGCTGGAGTGCCGGCCGGTGCTGGGCGAGATCACCTACGGTCTTGAGCGCCTGTGCATGTACCTGCAGAACGTGGACAACGTGTTCGACCTGGTCTGGACCTACGGGCCGGACGGCACGCCGGTGCATTACCGCGACGTTTACCACCAGAACGAAGTCGAGCAATCCGCCTACAACTTCGAGCATGCCGATGTGGATGAACTGTTCCACCGCTTCGATGCCTGCGAGCGCGAGGCGCTGAAGCTGGTCGAAGTGGGCCTGCCGCTGCCCGCTTACGAACAGGTGATGAAGGCCTCGCACAGTTTCAATCTGCTCGACGCCCGCCGAGCAATTTCGGTGACCGAACGCCAGCGCTACATCCTGCGCGTGCGCAACCTGTCGCGCGCGGTGGCGGAAAGCTATTACGCGCAGCGCGAGAAGCTGGGCTTTCCGGGTTTGAAAAACGCCGGCGCGAAGCAGGAGGCCGCGTGATGTCGAACGTGAACATGCAGCCGTTGCTGATCGAACTGGGCACCGACGAACTGCCGGTCAAGGCGCTGCCGGGGCTGGCGCAGGCGTTCTTCGACGGCATCGTCGGCGGGCTGGAAAAACGCGGCATCGCGCTCGACGCGACCGGCGCCAAGCCGCTGTACACGCCGCGCCGCCTGGCCGTGCTGCTGCCGGGCGTCGCCACCGAGCAGCCCGAGCAGAAGAGCGAGGTGCTCGGCCCTTACCTCAACATCGCGCTGGATGCGAACGGTGCGCCGACCAAGGCGCTGGAAGGTTTCGCGGCCAAGGCCGGCATCGACTGGACGCAGCTGGAAAAGACCAGCGACGCCAAGGGCGAGCGCTTCGTCCACCGCAGCGTGAAGCCGGGCGTGGCGACGCGCGGGCTGCTGGCCGAGATCGTGGCCGAGGCGATCGCCGCGATGCCGATCCCCAAGCCGATGCGCTGGGGCGCGCATACGTACGCGTTCGCGCGGCCGGTGCACTGGCTGGTGATGCTGCTGGGTGATGACGTCGCGCCGGGCGCGGTGATGGAGATCGACGCCGGGCGTGTCTCGCGCGGGCATCGCTTCATGCAGGCGGGCGAAGTGGTGATTTCGTCGCCTGCCGCCTATGTCGATGCGCTGCGTGCGGCGAAGGTGCTGGTCGATCCCGACGAACGCCGCGCGCGCATCGTCGAACAGGCCGAGGCCGCCGCCCGCGAGGTGGACGGCATCGTGCGCATCGACCAGTCGCTGCTGGAAGAAGTCAACGGCCTCAACGAATGGCCGGTGGCGGTGCGCTGCACGTTCGAGCGCGAGTTCCTGCAGGTGCCGCAGGAAGCGCTGATCTCCACCATGGAGGCGAACCAGAAATTCTTCCCGGTGCTGACCGCCGAGCATCGTCTCAGCGAGCATTTCATCGGCACCAGCAACATCGAGTCGAAGGACGTGGCGCAGGTGCGCAAGGGCTACGAGCGGGTCATCCGCCCGCGCTTCGCCGACGCGCGCTTCTTCTACGAGGAAGACCTGAAGCAGGGCCTGGATTCGATGAACGCCGGCCTGGCCACGGTGAAGTACCAGGACAAGCTGGGCAGCATGGCCGACAAGGTCGCGCGCGTCGCCGCGCTGGCCCAAGCCATCGCGCCGCAGGTGGGCGTGGACGCGGCGCTGGCGCGTCGTGCCGCCGGGCTGTCGAAGGCCGACCTGCAGTCGCGCATGGTCAACGAGTTTCCGGAGCTGCAGGGCATCGCCGGCCGCTACTACGCCGGTGCGATGGGCGAGCCCGGCGAAGTGTCCGCCGCGATCGACGAAGGCTGGATGCCGCGCAACGCCAGCGACGACATCGCACCGTCGAAGCTGGGTCAGGTGCTGGCGATCTCCGAACGCCTGGACACGCTCGCGGGTGGTTTCGCCGCGGGCCTGAAGCCGACCGGCAACAAGGATCCGTTCGCGCTGCGGCGGAATGCGTTGGGCCTGGCGCGGACGGTGATTGAGGGGGGCATCGACATCGACTTGCCGGCTTGGCTGCAACAGGCCGGTGCCGCGCTGCCGGTCACCGCGAGTGATGCGGGCGAACTGCAGGACTTCATCCTCGACCGCCTGCGCAGCTGGTACGAAGACCGTGGCTTCAACGCGCAGCAGTTCGATGCGGTCGCCGCGCTGCGTCCGGCGTCGTTGACCGACTTCGATGCGCGCCTCAACGCGCTCGGTGCCTTCGCGAAACTGCCCGAAGCGGCCGCGCTCGCCGCCGCCAACAAGCGCGCCCGCAACATCCTCAGGAAAGCCGAAGGTGACGTGCCGGCGGCGGTCGAACCCGCGTTGTTCGCCGAAGACGCCGAACGCGCGCTGGCCGATGCGCTGCACGCCGCGCTCGCCGATACCGATGCCACGCTGGCCGCCCGCGATTACGTCGCGGTGCTGACCCGGCTGGCCGCGCTGCGCCCGAGCGTGGATGCGTTCTTCGACCAGGTGATGGTGAATGCCGAAGACCCCGAGGTGCGCGGCAACCGCCTCGCGCTGCTGAAGAAACTGGCCGACCGGCTCGGTGCCGTGGCGGCGATCGAGCACCTGAGCGCCTGAGCCATGCGGCTCTGGTCCGTGCACCCGCGCCACCTCGACCCGCAGGGGCTGGTGGCGTTGTGGCGCGAAGGCCTGCTCGCCCGCAAGGTGCTGCACGGCCAGACCAGGGGCTATCGTCACCATCCGCAGTTGCAGCGCTTCCAGGCGCATGCCGCACCGCTCGATGCCATCGACGCCTACCTGCACGCGGTGGTCGATGAAGCCGATGCGCGTGGCTACCGCTTCGACCGCAGCAAGCTCGCGACACGCATCGACGCCGAAGCCATCGATGTGACCAGCGGCCAGCTCGATTTCGAGCGTGGCCACCTGCTGGCGAAACTGGCGGTGCGCAATCCGGCGCTGCACCGGCAGTGGCGCGATGTGGATATCGACATCCACCCGCTGTTCCGGCGCGTGCCCGGCCCGGTCGCCGCGTGGGAGCGGCCCTGAGCCAGCGGGCCTTGCACATACCGGTGCGCGGCGGGTTAAGCCCGCGTCATCGGTAGGCAGGGTGGCCACGGTTATCCTTGCCCGATGACGTTCCCCCGCCTCGTTATCGCGCTGTCATGCGCGCTCATTCCGTTGTCCGCGCAGGCGGAAAAGATCAGCCGCGTCGATATCCACGGGCTGGACGAGGCGATGGCCGAGAACGTGCGGGTCAACCTGTCGCTGGAGGATTCGCTCGACAAGACCATCACCGTGCGCCGCCTCGACTACCTGCTGGAGACCGCGCAGGACGAGGCGCGCGAGGCGCTTGAACCCTTCGGCCACTACTCGCCCACGGTCAACGTGCGTCAGTCGGGCGATGCGAACGCGCTGGTGGTGACGCTCGACATCGACCCCGGTGCGCCGGTGCGCGTGCGCCGCGAGGACGTGCGGATCAGCAACGAAGGCGGCGACGACCGCTACATGAAGGAAGAACTGGCCGCCTTCGCGCCGAAGCCGGGCGAAGTCTTCACCCATCCCGAATACGAGGCGAGCAAGGCCCGGATCACCCGCCGCCTGGCCGAGCGTGGTTATTTCGATGCCGACTTCACTGCGCGCCGGGTCGAGGTGACGCGCGCGGAAAACGCCGCCGACATCGACCTGGCCTGGGACAGCGGGCTGCGCTACGACATGGGGGAAGTGAGCTTCGTGCAGGCGCCGAAGGAGATCATCGACCCGGGCCTGCTGGAGAAGCTCATCTACTGGCAGGAAGGTGAGTACTACCACCAGGGCCGCCTCGACCGCCTGCGCAAATCGCTGGTGTCGCTGGACTATTTCTCGCGCATCGACATCGACCCCAGGCCGCAGGACGCGGTGGACTACCTGGTGCCGGTCACGGTGACGCTGACGCCGGCCAAGCGCAGCGTCTACAACCTGGGCCTGTCGTTCGGCACCGACAGCGGCGCCGGTTTCACCGCCGGCATGGAGCGGCGTTACCTCAACCGCCGTGGGCACAAGGCGCTGGCGCAGCTGGACTGGGCGCAGAAGCGCAAGACGCTGACCCTGCAGTACCGCGTGCCGGCGTTCCGCTGGCTGGATGGCTGGTACACCGGCAGCCTGCAGGCCGCCGACGAGCAGAACGATTACATCGACACGCGCCGGCTGGAGTTCGTGGCCAGCCGCAGCGGCGAGATCAACCGCTACCTGACCGCGATCGCCTCGCTGCACGCGCTGCGCGAACGCTGGGCCTACGAGGTGGATGGCAACGGCAGCGGTGAGCCGCTCTACAACTACGCCACCTACACCTATCCGTCGTTGCGCGCGGAATATATCGATGCCGATGACCGGCTGTTCCCGCGCGATGGCCGTGGCGCGACGCTGATGCTGCGCGGTGGCGTGGCAGGCGCCGGCTCCGATGCCAACTTCGCGCAGCTGCATGCGGGCGTGCGCTGGTTCAAGGGCCTGGGCAAACGCAACCGGCTGCTGGTGCGCGGCGAAGTGGGCCACACCTGGACCGATTCGCTGGTGGACATCCCGCCGAGCCTGCGCTTCTACGCCGGTGGCGACCGCAGCATCCGCGGCTATGGCTGGCGCGAAGTCGGGCCGCGCATCGACGGCAGCGACCGTGGCCGCATGTATGCGATCGGCGCCAAGAACGTGGTGACCGGCAGCGTGGAATTCGAGCGCTACTTCACCCCGACCTGGGGCGCGGCGGTCTTCGTCGACAGCGGCAGCGCGTTCAACAACCGCCCCGACTGGCGCACTGGCGTGGGCATCGGCGCGCGCTGGAAATCGCCGGTCGGGCCGATCCGCATCGACATCGCACGCGGGCTGGACCAGCCGGATTCGTCCTTCCAGCTCTACATCGGGCTGGGGGCTGACCTGTGAGCCGTCGCGGCGGCCCGCGCCCGGACTGGCGCGCACGCTACGCGCGTTATCGCCGCTACGGGCTGGACCCGCTGCCGGATGACGCCACGCCCGAACAGCGCGAGGAACGCCTCGCGGAGTTGAAGAAGCTGCGTCGCCGCCGCCAGCGCAAGGTGGCATGGCGAAGCGGTATCGGCACGCTGCTGCTCACGGCGTTGGTCGCCGTGCTGCTGTGGTGGCTCTTGACCACCATCGGCGGGCGCAACGTGCTGCTGGCACGCATCGTCGCCGCGCTGCCGGCGAACGCATCGCTCAGCTGGAAGTCCGCCGAAGGCCCGGCCAAGGGGCCGCTCAGCCTGCACGGCGTGCGCTTCACCTGGGCGACGTGCGCGGATGTGGACCGCCCGGTCAACGCGCCCTTCGCCAGTTGCAAGGAGCGTCGCGACACCGTGTTCACCGCCGACACGGTGACGCTGGACCCGAGCGTGCGCCCGCTGCTCGGCCGCAAGCTGCGGCTGGACGCGCTCGACATCCGCAATGCCACGCTCGACCTGGCGAAGGACGACAAGCCGTTCGAACTGCCGAAGTGGCCGGAGGTGCTGCCGCGCATCGAACCGCCGCTGGCGATCGAAGCCGATGCGATCCGCATCGATGGCCTGAAAGTGAGCAATGCCGGCGAGCCGAGCATCGACATCCAGCAATTGCGTGGCGGGCTGCGTGCGGAATCCGGCCGCCTGGTGCTGGAGGAAATCGACGTGCGCAGCGACCGTGGCCACTTCCACGCCGACGGCTCGTACGTGTCGCGCGACAACTACGCGACCGACCTCACCGCCACCGCGATCTTTCCGGCGCCGGCGGGACAGACCGCGGGCCGGCTCGGGCTGATCGCGCGCGGCAACCTGGACACGATGGATGTGTTCGTTGGTGGTCGCGCGCCGGCGCCGCTGCGCGCCACGCTCACCCTGCGCCCGCCGACGCGCGGCACGAGCGAGGACAACGCGCGCTGGACGCTGCGCGCGAAGAGTGACGGCCTGGACCCGGCGGTGTTCACCGGCGAGCGCGGTGGCGAGCCGATGCTGTTCGATGCGAATGGCGAAGGCGTGGGCGGAAGTGGCACCCTGCGCGGCGAATGGCGGCAGGGCGACAACCGCATCGTGGTGCAGCCGTCGAAACTGCGGCTGCAGGACCAGACCCTGCACGCGCAACCGCTGGTGGTGGATGTGCTCGGTGGCCGGGTCACGCTCAACGGCAGCGGCACCTTCAAGCAGGACGTCGCGCGTTTCCGCTTCGCGGCGAATGCGCGCGGGCTGCGCTGGAGCGATGCGCAGGGCCAGGCGCAGGTGGCCGGCGATGGTGACTTCGGCGTGGCCGGTACGCGCGAGCAGTGGGCGGTCATCGGCGAGGCCAAGCTGCTCCGCGGCACCCAGCGTGCGGATGTGGCGCTCGACGGTGCCGGCGATGCGCGCGGCCTGACCATCAAGGCCCTGCGCGCGGTGATGCCGGAAGGCCGGCTCGACGCCACTGGCCGCATCGACATCAACCCGTCCACGCAATGGAAGCTGGATGCACGGCTGGCCGGTTTCGATCCCGGCTATTTCCTGCCCGATTGGCCGGGCGCGGTGAACGGGCGCATCAACACCCATGGCGGCATCGATGCACGCAACCGCATCAGCGCCGACGTCGATGTGCGCGATCTCGGTGGCCGCCTGCGCGGGCGTGCGCTCGGCGGGCGCGGCAGCCTGCAGGTGCGCGGCGAGGAATATTCGGGCGATGTCGCGTTGACGCTTGGCGCAAGCCGGCTGGACGCGAAGGGCCGGATCGGCCAGCGCATCGATATCGACGCGAAGTTCAGCCCGCTGCAGTTGAACGACTTGCTGCCCTCGGCGACCGGCGTGTTGAACGGCAGCGTGCAGCTGCGCGGGCCGCGCAACGCCTTCGACATCGACGCGGATATCGCCGGCCGTGACCTGCGCTATGGCGATTACCGCGCGGCGCAGCTGACCGCGCGCGGCCGGCTGCCGTGGCAGGGCGGCGGTGGTGACCTGCGCATCGATGCACGCGGCATCCAGGCCGGCCTCGCCTTCGACACCTTGCAGGCACACGCGACGGGCGCGATGGAAAACCTGCGGCTGGACGCGCAGGCCGGCGGAGCGATGGGTGCGCTGCGGCTCAACGGCACCGCGCTGCGACGCGGGCAGGACTGGTCGGGGCAGCTGGCCACGTTCGATTTCGATCCGCCGAAGGGCGCGAGCTGGCGGCTGCAGGCGCCGATCGGTTACGCGCAGCGCGGTGGTGCGTGGACGCTGACGCAGGGCTGTTTCGCGTCGAGCGGCGGAGGCCAGCTGTGCGCGGGCGGGCAATGGCCGGGGCGCGGGCTCGACATCCGTGGCAACGGTCTGCCGCTGGCGCTGGTCACGCCGTGGCTGCCGCCGCGCGAGGACGGCAAGGTGTGGATGCTGGATGGCAGTGCCGATATCGACGCCCATGTGCGCCCGGTCGGCAACAGCTGGGCCGGCACCGCGCAATTGCGCTCGGGTGCGGGCGGCCTGCAGCTGGGCGACAAGCGCACCGATGGCCTGCTCAGCTATCGCGCGCTGGTGCTGGATGCGCGCTTCGACCCGCAACGCATCAACGCCACGCTCGACACCGGCATCAGCGGCGATGGCCGGATTAAGGCGCGGGTCGATACCGGCTGGGACGAATTCGCGCCGCTGGCCGGCAGCATCGACCTCGACATGAACGACCTGTCGTGGCTGGAAGCCTTCGTGCCCGATCTGGTCGATCCGCGCGGCACGGTCGATGGCGTCATCACCCTGTCCGGCACGCGCGGCAATCCGGCGATCGGCGGCAACGCGCAGCTGCTCAACCTGCGCGCCGAAGTACCCGCATACGGCCTGGTGCTGACGCAGGGCAACCTGTCGCTGCGCGCGCAGGCGGATGGCAACGCGCGGCTGTCCGGCAGCGTGCGGTCGGGCGACGGCATCCTCAACATCGATGGCACGCTGGGCTGGCGCGGGCAGGACACGCCGGTGGTGCTGAAGGTCAGCGGCAAAAACGTGCTGCTGTCCGACACCCGCGAACTGCGTGCGGTGGTGGACCCGGAGGTCACCGTGCAGATCCAGCCCGGCCAGCCGATGCGCGTCACCGGCACCGTGGCCGTGCCCTCCGGGCGCATGGACCTGGAGCGGCTGGACGATGGCGTGACCCGTTCCGATGACGTGGTGGTGCTGGATCCGGTCAACCCGAAGCGCACCGCCCGCACCGGCTTGGACATGGACCTGACGCTGGCGATCGGCGACGACGTGCAGCTGCGTGGCTTCCGGTTGGACGGGCAGCTGGGCGGCCGCCTGCGCGTGCTGGCCAAGCCGGGTCGCGAGATGACCGCGACCGGCACGCTCACCGTCGATGGCCGCTACAGCGCCTACGGCCAGAAGCTGCAGATCGAGACCGGCCGCCTGGTCTGGACCAACGACGCCATCGCCAATCCGGTGCTCGACATCCGCGCGCAGCGCGAGGTGGGCGATGTCACCGCCGGCATCCGCGTCACCGGACGTGCCACCGCGCCGAATGCGGAAGTCTGGGCGAACCCGGCGATGGACCAGTCCGAAGCGCTGGCCTATCTCGCGCTGGGCCGCTCGCTGTCTTCGGCCAGCGACGAGGAAGGCCGCCAGTTGAATGCCGCGTCCGCCGCGCTGACCGCCGGTGGCAGCCTGCTCGCCTCGCAGCTGGGCGCGAAGATCGGGCTGGACGATGCCGGCTTCATGCAGTCCAGCACGCTGGGCGGCAGCGTGTTCGGCGTCGGCAAATACCTGTCGCCGCGCCTGTACGTCGGCTACGGCGTGTCGCTGCTCGGCACCGGCCAGGTGCTGACGCTGAAGTACCTGCTGCGCAAGGGCTTCGACATCACCATCGAATCGAGCACGGTGGAGAACAAGGGCTCGGTGAACTGGCGCACCGAGCGCTGATTACTCCACGCCGATGCGCGCGCCATGCAGCACGCGCGCGCCGGCTTCGACATCGGTCCAGACCAGCCACGCGCCGCGTCCATCGGACACCAGTCGCGGCAGGCCGCTGGCGTGGCCGCGCGCTTTCAGCTTCGCCACTTCGATGCGCTGCCATTCGCGGTCGAGCGCGGGCGAGAAACGCGCCAGCATCAGCGACTGCACGCCATCGGCTTCGCGCAGCCACGCGACCCAGGCCTGCTTCGCGTCCAACGCCACGGCGACGCGGCCGAGCACCGGCGCACCGGCATCCACTTCGTGCATCGGGCCGAAGCCGCGTCCAGCCGCCCGCGCGATGCGCACGCGTGGGCCGCCATCGGCCTCTGTGTACCAGCCGGCGAGCGCGCTGTTGCCGTGCGCGGCGAGCGCAGGCCCGTTGACCGGGCAGCCTTCGATCCGCCAGCCATCGGCATGCACCGCGCGTGCCGCCTGCCATCTGCCGTCGATGCGGCGGCTGCTCAGGATGTCGCGGGTTTCATCGGCGTCGCGGCCGCGCCAGGCCAGCATCGGTTCGCCCGCGACCAGCGCCGCGCCGGTCTGGCAGCAGTCGCAGGTGGAGGCGTCGAGTTCGCGTTCGTCGTGACGCGCGAGGCGTGCATCGAAGCTGGCCGTGCGCAGCGTCATCCGCCCGCCGCCGTGGTGCGCGTGCGCGCCGGCGGTGTTGCGGCCATCCAGCCAGGCGATGCCGATGCGGTCCGCGCCTTCCGGCCACAGCGTGGCGAAACCGTGCTCGCTGTCGGTGCCGTCATCGTTGACCTTGACCGTGGCCTGCCAGCTGCGTCCGCCGTCATCGGAACGCGCCAGCACCACGTCGTAGCCGCCGCGCTCCTCGCCCTGGCGCTGCAGCCAATGCGCCCACAACGCGCCATCGGCGGTGGCGATCAGATGCGGCGTGTCGGCCCAGTTGGCGACGAGGTCGCTGCCGGAAGCGATATCGCGCGGCGCCTGTGCCGGCCACGCGCCCTTGGCATCGGCGATGGCGAAGCGGAAATGCTGCGTGCCGTTGTCGCCGGCCTGCAGCCAGCCGAGCAGCAGGCGGCCATCGGGCGCGATGCGCAGGTCGGGCGAGGCGGCGCCGGGCGATGCCGGCAATGGCCACGGCGTCACCCGCATCGTCTGTGGGATGTCCGATGTCGCGACGGAGGCGTGATTCGAATGGTCGGTGGACGATGCCGGCTGGCAGCCGGCCAGCGCGATCAATCCGGCGCAGGCGACGATACGCGCGATGCGCCGATGCAGCCTCATGCCGCGCGCTCGCGCCGGGCGCGGGTCAGGTGGACGATGAGCAATTGAACCGCCGCCGGCGTGACGCCGGGAATGCGTTGCGCCTGGCCGAGCGTCTGCGGGCGCACGCGTTCGAGTTTCTGCAGCACTTCCGCCGAAAGTCCACGCACGTTCGCGTAATCGAAACCGTCGGGGATCGTGCTGTCCTCGTGGCGACGCGCCTTGGCGATCTCCTCGCGCTGGCGGTCGAGATAGCCGGAATACTTCGCTTCGATCTCCACCTGCTCGGCCACCTTCGCGTCGGCGACCGCAGGCCCGATGCCTTCGACCTTCGACAGCGTGGCGTAATCGAGTTCGGGCCGGCGCAGCAGGTCCATCGCGGAAGTTTCGCGGCTCACTTCCACCCCGATGTCGCGGGCCACGGCCGCGCCGAGCGGATTGTTCGGCGCCGCCCACAGCGACTTCAGGCGCGCGGTTTCGGCATCCACCGCCGTGCGCTTGGCTTCGAACGCGGCGTAACGCGCGTCATCGACCAGACCCAGTTCGCGCCCGGTCGGTGTCAGTCGCGCATCGGCATTGTCCTCGCGCAACTGCAGCCGGTATTCGGCGCGGCTGGTGAACATGCGGTAGGGCTCCAGCGTGCCCTGGGTGATCAGGTCATCGACCAGCACGCCGAGATACGCTTCGTCGCGGCGCGGGCTCCAGGCGTCCTTTTCCTGCACGAAGCGCGCGGCGTTGACGCCCGCCAGCAGGCCCTGCGCGGCGGCTTCCTCATACCCGGTGGTGCCGTTGATCTGGCCGGCGAAGAACAGCCCGGCGACCGCCTTCGTCTCAAGCGACGACTTCAAGCCGCGCGGGTCGAAGAAGTCGTATTCGATGGCGTAGCCGGGCCGGGTGATGTGCGCCCATTCGAAGCCGGTGATCGAACGCACCAGTTCAAGCTGCACGTCGAACGGCAGCGAGGTGCTGATGCCGTTCGGGTAGATCTCGACCACGCCGAGGCCTTCCGGCTCCACGAAGATCTGGTGCGAGGCCTTTTCGGCGAAGCGCACCACCTTGTCCTCGATGCTCGGGCAGTAACGCGGCCCGATCCCTTCGATCTGCCCCGAATACAGCGGCGAACGATGCAGCGCGTCGCGGATGATCTGGTGCGTGCGTTCGGTCGTATGCGTGATCCAGCAGCTGACCTGCACCGGGTGGTCGGCATCGGAGCCCATGAAGGAAAACACCGGGCGCGGCGTGTCGCCGGGCTGCTCGGTCATCACCGAATAATCCAGCGTGCGGCCATCGATGCGCGGCGGCGTGCCGGTCTTGAGCCGGTCGACGACGAAGCCGCCTTCGCGCAGCTTGGCGGCGAGTGCGCTCGACGGCGGATCGCCCATGCGGCCGGCGGCGTACTGGGTCTCGCCGATGTGGATCTTGCCGGCCAGGAACGTCCCCGCCGTCAGCACGATGGACGGCGCCTCGAATTTCAAACCGGTCTGGGTGATGACGCCGCGCACCGCATCGCCTTCGATCAGCAGGTCGTCAACCGAGGCCTGAAACAGGGTCAGGTTGGGCTGCGTTTCCACCGCGCGGCGGATGAAGGCGCGGTACAGCGCGCGGTCGGCCTGGGCGCGGGTGGCGCGCACGGCGGGCCCCTTCGATGCGTTCAAGGTGCGCCACTGGATGCCGGCGGCGTCGGCGGCTTTCGCCATCACGCCGCCGAGCGCATCGATCTCCCTGACCAGATGTCCCTTGCCGATCCCGCCGATGGCCGGGTTGCAGCTCATCGCGCCCACGGTCTCGATGTTGTGGGTCAGCAGCAGGGTGCGTGCGCCGGCCCGTGCGGAGGCGAGCGCGGCCTCGGTGCCGGCATGGCCGCCGCCGATCACGATGACGTCGAAGTGGTGGAAGTCGTGCTGCATCGGAAATCTTGTCCAGAGGCGTCGCCTGCGCGGCCCGGCCGGAAATTGTAGGCGCAGGCCCGGAACGGGGCTTTGGCCGGCATCCGGGTCAGGCTTGGACGCGGATCCCGCTCAGGCCTGACCCAATTGGTCCATCACGAACGCTTCCGGCGTGCCTTGGCAGGGTAAACCGGGAAGTACGTCGCGCTTTTCGGTCGGTGCCGACCCCGGTGAAGGCATTTTCACCCTTGGCACGGGAATTGCTGCATTACCCATGCACTCGGAAGTGACCAAACGCGCAAGCGTTGCCGGTATTGGAGCAGGGGCCGGCGGTGTGCACTACGAGGTAGCGGAGGGGTCGGATGTCGGGGGACGTCCGGCCCCTCATTTTTTCCGGGGTTCCCGCTGTTTCCGCCTGCGGTCCGCACAAAGCGCGACGCCCGCAAGAGGACGGAACAGGGGGGATCCGTATGTTTCCTCAGGCGGGCGTCGCGGGGAAAGCTTGCGCTGCAACAGGGCGGCTTGCAAGCTTTTTTGCGTGGTTTTACCGGCTCAGGGCTCGATCGGCGGCGTGTTCCGCTTGGCCTCGCGGGCCTGACGCAGGATGTCCCCGCTCGCGCTGCCCCCGGTGCTGCGGCGCGGCGGCTGGCTGGCCGGCGGCACGTTGCCACCCTCGTTCTGCCCGGTCGAAGGACGCGGATAGTGCGGTCGGGTCGGGTAGTTGTAGCGCGGCGGCGGCACCCGGTAGCCGGGATAGCCGTAACCCGGATAGCCATAGCCCGGGTAATTCGAACCGGGATAGCCGTAGCCGGGGTAGCCGTAGCCGGGGTAGCCATAGCCCGGATAGTTGGAACCCGGATAGCCGTAGCCCGGATTGCGGTAGTAGCTGTTGTTGGCGCGGCCCGTCACCAGCCGGCCGTCCGGCATGCGGTAGATCGGGTTGCCGTAGCGGTCGTAGCCATAGACCGTGGCGCGGCCGTAACCGTAGCGGTCGTAGCCGCCATAGCCGCCGTAATTGCCGTAGCCGTACGGATAGCCGCCGACGCTGCCGCTGACATAGCCGCCACTGCCGATGCGGGTGCCGACGGTGCCGCTGACATAGGGCGTGACGCAGCCGGTGAGCAGCATCGCGGTGCCGAGCAGGCCGGCGCTGAGGATGGATTTGCGGATCATGGTGTGGAACCCCCCGTGGAACATGGGTCCACCTTCGGGCATGGCGATTGAATCCGCCCTTAATTTTTCGCTAAGCGCCCCGGCGATGAAGATCGGGTGATGAACCGTTCAGATGCCGCCGATGTGGAGGCCTGGCCGTGCCCTGCGCTAGTCTGCGGCGATGCCTGATACCGCCGCATCGCCCAGCCTGCCCGCCTTCCCCGACCTGCTGGATGCCGCCGCGCGCATCCGCCCGCATGTGCGCGCCACGCCGGTGCTGCACGCCGATGCGCTGGATGAGCTGGCCGGTGCCTCGCTGCACTTCAAGTGCGAGAACCTGCAGCGGATCGGTGCCTTCAAGTTCCGTGGCGCCTGCAACGCCGTGTTCGCGCTGGATGACGCGACGGCCGCGCGCGGCGTGGCCACCCAGAGTTCCGGCAACCACGGGGCGGCGATCGCGCTGGCCTGCCGGCTGCGCGGCATCCCGGCGACCGTGGTGGTGCCCGAAGGCGCACCGGCCATCAAGCTCGATGCCATCGCCGCCGAAGGCGCACGCATCGTCCGCTGCGCACCCAACATGCGTGCCCGCGATGCCGCCGTGGCCCAGGTGGTCGATGAAAGCGGCGCCACGCTGATCCATCCCTTCGACCACCCGCACGTCATCGCCGGGCAGGGCACCGCCGCGATGGAGCTGCTGGCCAGCGACGGCAAGTTGGATGCCTTCGTCGCGCCGGTCGGTGGCGGCGGCCTGCTCTCGGGCAGCGGCATCGCCTGCCGCGCGTTGTCGCCGGAGACCGAAGTCTGGGGCGCCGAACCCGAGGCCGCGCGCGACGCCTTCGATTCGCTGGCCAGTGGGCAGCTGATCACCGACCGCGTGCCCGACACGATCTGCGACGGCCTGCGCGGCCATCTTTCAGCACGCACCTTCGCGCTGATCCGCCGTGATGCGAAGGGCATGCTGCTGGCCGACGAAGCCGCCATCCGCGAATCGCTGCGGCTGGCCTGGCGTCATCTCAAACTGGTGATCGAACCCTCCGCCGCGGTCGCGCTGGCGGTGGTGCTGGCGCATCCCGAGCATTTCCGCGGCAAGCGCGTCGGCATCCTGCTCAGTGGCGGCAATGTGGATGTCGCGGCGTTGCCCGCGTTGATCGGCTGATCAGCCGCCCGGCGCGGCAGACGCTGAGGATTTCAACGTCGATGCGATCCCGTCGCGCAGCAGCAGGCGGGTGATCGCGGCGCGTTCGTCGCGCGGCTGTGAGGCCACCGCGTCCAGCAGCCAGCCGAGCGAGCGGCAGCGCTGCGCTTCCATGTCGGTGGCATCAGTGTCGGCATCGGGCGCGGTGGGGTTGCCGAGCGCCGAGGCGCTGAAGCCGTCGTTGAGCATCGCCGCGCGCACGCCGGCCTGGGTCAGCTGGCGTCGCGCCGCCGCTTCATCGAACGGCATCGGCCGGCCCTGCCAGCCGGACAGTGCGACATCGGCCAATGCGCCGGTGAGCGCATCGCGGTTCGCATCGGACAGGCCCTGCGCCAGCGTGAGCCAGGTGTCGGCGCTGCCGCGCGCGTCGGAGGCGAGCGCGCGGCAGACCTGCAGCGAATCGGTCGGCGACTTCATCAGGCCATGCACCGACTGGAACAGGCCGTCGAGCGATTCGGCGCTGGCGCTGCGCAGCAGGGCGTCGGCCTGCACGCCGAGTTGCGCGCGATCCTGCGCGAGCGTGGGCCTGGGCGCGAGGCTGAAACAGATCGCGGTGGTGAGCAGCATGGCGAGCGCGCGCGGCGACATCGGAATACTCCGGCGATGGGATGGCCGGAGTCTAGGCGGGCGCGGATGAACCTTCGCGGGTGCGCGCTCAGGTGCCGCGGCGGCGGATCGGGATGCGCGAGATCGGGATTTCCGCGACTTCGCCCAATGCATCGCGGCGCGGCGTGCCCGGTTCCGGCGCCCAGGCCTGCGCGTAGATCGCTTCCCAGCGCACCGGATAGCCACGTTCATCGCGCGGGTGGGCGGCTTCGGCGGCGGCGAAACGCGCGCGTCCGGACAGCGCATGGCGGCGCGCGTGCAGGGCATTGGTCGCGCCCATCGCGCGCAGCGATTTGAGGATGTCGGCGAAGGCCGGCTGGTGGTCGATGAAGATGTCACGGTCGATCACCGGCTCGCGGAAACCGGCTTCGACCAGCGCATCGCCGAACGGCGCGATGGCGGTGAACGGGCTGACATGCGGCAACGCGTCGGCGGCGGCGAAGGCTTCGCGCAGCTCCGCCAGCGTCTCGCTGCCGAAGGTGGACACCAGCAGCATGCCGCCGGGTTTCAGCACGCGGCGGAACTCGGCGAAGGCGGCGGTCAGGTCGTCGATCCACTGCAACGCGAGATTGCAGAACAGCAGGTCGACGCTGCCATCGGCCAGCGGCAGCGCGCGCAGGTCGGCATTGAGGCGCGGGATTTCGCGCGCGCGCAGTAACTGGCCACGGGTGTTGTCGCGGGCGGCGTGCAACATCGGCAGCGCGGCATCGAGCGCGATCACCTGCGACCTGGGCCAGCGCGCGCGCAAGGCGTGGGCGGCGCGGGCCGGCCCGCAGGCGACATCGACGACCACCTGCGGCACTTCATCGCGATGACGCAGCGCCCAGTGGTCGAGCGATTCGAGCAGCCGCGATTCGATCTCGCGCTGCAGCGGCGAGGCGGCGTCGTAGCCGTGCGCGGCCCGCCCGAAGGCGCGGCGCACCTGGCGGGTGTCGAACAGCGGCGGGCGAGGCGGCGCGAAGTTCATGCGGAGGTGTCCAGCAGCGGCGCGAGTGCAGCCACCACCGCATCGGCATGGGTGAGGAAGGGCGCGTGGCCGGCGTGTTCGATCACCGTCACCGGAGCCTCGGCGGTGAGCGATGCGGCTTCGGCCATCGCGCGCGGATCGACTAGGCGGTCGCGGCGTCCGGCGATCCATGCGCTCGGCAACGCGAGCGCGGGCAGGCCGGCGCGCAGGTCGCTGGTTTCGAGCAGATGCAGGCCATCGGCCAGCACCGAGGCGGCCGGCTCGCCGCGCGCGAACAGCGCATCGCGCAGGCTGCGGAGTTCCTCTTTGGCGTGATCGGAACCGAAGGCTTCCAGCGCGAGGAAACGATCGAGCGTGCCGCGCCAGTCATCGCGCAGGCCGCTGGCGAAGTCGCGGAAGATCTCCGCCGACATGCCCCAGCGCCAGTCGTCGCGGCGCACGAAACAGGGCGAGGCGCAGAGCATCGCCAACGCACGCATCGGCGCGCCGCGTTGCGCCGCATGCAGGGCGATCAGCCCGCCGAGCGACCAGCCGCACCAGAGCGCATCGGCCGGCACGACATCGGCCACCGCATCGGCGGCGGCCTGCAGCGTCAACGCGGCTTCGGCATCGCGCGACAGGCCGTGGCCCGGCAGGTCCACCACATGCAGCGTGCAGCGGTCGCGCAGGCGCTCGACCAGCGGCGCGAACACGCCGCCGTGCATCGCCCAGCCATGCAGCAACACCAGGTCGGGGCCGTAGCCGCTGCGTTCGACATGCAGGCTCATGCGCCATGCTCCGAGCGCATCGCCTGCACTTCGCGCGCATCCGACTTGCGCGGACGCGAGGCGACCCAGGCGAAGGCGACGATGCCGGTGACGATCATCGCGCCGCCGGCCAGTGCACCGCCTTTCGGCCAGGCCTCGTGCAGGAACAGCACGCCGAGCACGCTGGCGAAGATGAGTTCCGCCGCCTGCATCGCTTCCGCCGCGGCGAGCGCGGTGGGGTTGTCGCGGACCAGGCCGGTCGCCTTGAAGAACAGGATGGTGGCGATGACGCCCGCCGACAGCGCCACGCCGGCGGCCAGCCACACCTGCGAAACCGACGGCGCGCCGGCCTGCGAGAACGCGTACACCGCGACCAGCAGCCACAGCGGCTGGCTGGCGAGCGTCATGCCGAACACGCGCTGGGTGGCGTCGAGCGGCTCGCCGGTTTTTTCCAGATGCAGCAGCAACAGTCGGTTGCCGAGCGGATAGAGGATGGCCGAGCCGAGCACGCAGGCCAGCGCGATCCACGCCGCGCGGTCCATGCCGCCGTCGGCGTGCGAGACCTGCATCAGCATCACCCCGGCCAGGATCAGCAGGCCGATGCCCCAGGCCGACATCGGCACCTTGCGGCGCACATCGCGGTAGAGGAAAGGCGCGCAGAGCATCCCGGCGATCACGGTGAACTGGAAGCTGCCGGCGATCAGCCACGACGGGCCGCTGTCCGCCGCATAGGCCAGCAGCACGTAGAACAGCACGAAGCCCAGCGCGCTGCAGGCCAGCCACGCGCCGGGGTGGGCGCGCATCGACTGCCACAGCGGCCGCATCCGCCCGCGCATCAGCGGGATCATCAGCGGCAGGGTGATGAAGTAGCGCAGGCAGGCCGTCCACGCCCAGTGGCCGCCTTCGCTGGCGCTGGCGCGGTTGAGCACATAGGTCAGGGTGAAGAACAGCGCCGAGGCGAGCGCGATCAGCACCGCGGCCAGCGCGACCCGGCCGTGCGCCTGCGGCGCGCTCACAGCGGGGTGCCGACGCGGCGCCGGGTTTCGTCGCGGGCGCGGCAGAGGGCGTCCACCAGCGCGTCGATGTCTTCCGGCGTGTGCAGCGCGGAAAGCGTGATGCGCAGGCGCGCGGTGTTTTCCGGCACGGTCGGCGGGCGGATGGCGACGGTCAGGAAGCCTTCGTCGCGCAGCGCGTCGGCCATCGCCAGGGCATGCGCGGCGGTGCCGCAGACCAGCGGCTGGATCGGCGTGTCGGAATCGAGCAGGGCGAAGCCATTGCGGAGCGCGGCGGCGCGGAAGCGCAGGGTCAGCGCCAGCAGTTTTTCGCGGCGCCAGTGTTCGCGCCGGGCCAGCTTGACCGCCGCCAGCGAGGCCGCGGCCTGTGCCGGGGTGAGCGCGGTGGTGTAGAGATACGGACGCGCGGTTTCGGCGAGATGCGCGACGTAATCGGCCTCGCCCGCCACCACCGCGCCGAAGCTGCCGAGCGCCTTGCCGAGCGTGGCCAGCTGCAGCGGTACTTCCTTCACCGTCAGCCGCGCGGCCGCCACGCTGCCGCGCCCCTCCGGGCCGACCACGCCGATGCCGTGCGCGTCATCGACATACAGCGTCGCGCGCTGGACCATCGCGGCCAGCGCGAGGTCGCGCAGCGGCGCGAGGTCGCCGTCCATGCTGAAGACGCCGTCGGTGGCGATCATCGCCGCGCCATCGGGATGGGTGCGCAACTGGCGCAACGCGCCTTCGACATCGCCATGCGGATAGCGGCGCAGGTGGCAGCTGGCCAGGCGGGTGGCATCGAGCAGGCTGGCGTGGTTGAGGCGGTCCTGCACGCAGACGTCGCCTTCGCCCAGCATCGCCTGCACCACCGCCAGGTTGCCGGCCCAGCCGCTGGAGAACGCCAGCGCCGCCGGCACCTGCAGCCAGTCGGCGACTTCGCGTTCCAGCGCATCGTGGATGGCCATGTGGCCGCAGACCAGGTGCGAGGACACGCCGCCGGCGCCGGAGCGCGCGGCCTCGTCCTGCAGGGCGCCGATCACCGAAAAATGCTGCGACAGGCCCAGGTAGTCGTTGCTGCAGAAACCGGTCAGCCAGCGGCCGTCGATTTCCAGATGCACGCCGTCGCGGCGCTGGATGGATTGGCGATGCCGGCGGCGGCGCCGGTCGTCGCGCTGCTTGCGCGCTTCCAGGATGCGATCGCGCAGCGAAGGACGCATCAGGCGGCGGCCGAAGCGAGGATGTCGGCGTGCACGGTCTCGCTGCACGGATTGATGTCGGCGCCGGCGAACGGCATCGGCTTCAGGCCCAGCCGCGCGAACAATGCGTCGTCGCGCGCGGTGTCCGGATTGCCGGTGGTCAGCAGCTTGTCGCCGTGGAAGATCGAATTGGCGCCGGCCAGGAAGCAGAGCGCCTGCAGCTCGTCGCTCATGGTCTCGCGGCCGGCCGACAGCCGCACCATCGACTTCGGCATGACGATGCGGGCGACGGCGATCGTGCGCACGAACTCGAACGGATCGAGTTCCTTCTCCTCGGCCAGCGGCGTGCCGGCGACGCGCACCAGGCGGTTGATCGGCACCGAATCCGGGTGCGCCGGCAGCGTGGCCAGCGTGTGCAGCAGGCCGGCGCGCTGGTCGCGCGACTCGCCCATGCCGACGATACCGCCGCAGCAGGTCTTCAGGCCGGCATCGCGCACGTTCGACAGCGTGTCGAGGCGGTCCTGGTAGTCGCGGGTGGTGATGACATCGCCATAGAAATCCGGCGCGGTGTCCAGGTTGTGGTTGTAGTAGTCGAGGCCGGCGTCTTTCAGCGCACTGGCCTGGGTGTCGCTGAGCATGCCGAGCGTGGCACAGGTTTCGAGACCCAGCGCCTTCACCCCGGCGATCATCTCGGCCACCTTCGGGATGTCGCGGTCCTTCGGCGAGCGCCAGGCCGCCCCCATGCAGAAGCGCGAGGCACCGGCGGCCTTGGCGGCGCGGGCCTTCTCCAGCACCGCATCGCATTCCATCAACTTGGTCGCGTCCACGCCGGTGTGGTAGCGCTGCGCCTGCGGGCAGTAGCCGCAGTCCTCCGGGCAGCCGCCGGTCTTGACCGAGAGCAGGGTCGAGACCTGCACCTCGTCGGCGTTGAAATGCGCACGGTGCACGCTGGCGGCGCGGAACAGCAGGTCGGTGAAGGGCAGCGCGAACAGCGCGGCGACTTCCGGGCGCGTCCAGTCGTGGCGGACCGGTGCGGCGCCGAGGGTGGTTTCAGACATGTCGGATGGACCGGGGGCAGGGCAGGCGGCCAGTCTGGAAACCATGCCCCGCCCTGTCAACTTTTCGCCGCGCCCGTGGGTTGACGGCCTGCTGCGCCGGCTCTGGCCCGCGTCCTGTTTGGTGTGTGGCCTGGCGGGGGATGCCGGCGCCGACCGCGACCTGTGCCCGGCCTGTTTCGCCGCCCTGCCGTGGAACCGCCACGCCTGCCGGCGCTGCGCCCTGCCCCTGCCGGTGGCTGATGCCGATGCGCGCTGCGGCGACTGCCTCGCAAGCCGGTCGCCGCTGGATCATGTCGAAGCCGGCTTCGTCTACGCCGCGCCCTTCGACCGGCTGGTGCCGATGTTCAAGTTCAACCAGTCGCTGGCGTCGGGGCGCCTGCTGGCCGGCCTGATGGCCGATGCCCTGCGCGATGCCGCCGCCCACGCCCCCGACGCCGTCTTGGTGCCGATCCCGCTGCATCGCCAACGCCTGCGCCAGCGCGGCTACGACCAGGCGCTGGAACTCGCGAAGCCGCTGGCCCGCGCGCTTGGGCGGCGGATGGACGCGCGACTGCTGCAGCGCCCGCGTGCGACCGGCGCACAGTCGCGGCTGGACAAGGCCGGCCGTGCCCGCAACCTGCACGGTGCGTTCGCGGTCCGCGCCGGCATCGAGCCGCCCGCCCACGTGGTGCTGGTCGATGACGTGATGACCACCGGCGCCACGCTGGAAGCCGCCGCCCTCGCGCTGCGTGCGGCCGGCGTTGCGCGGGTGGATGCCTGGGTGTGCGCGCGCGTCCCGTAGGGGTTCAGCGCAGGGCGAAGTCCAGCGCGATGCCGGCGAAGACCGCCATCCCCACCCAGTTGTTGTGGAGGAAGGCGCGGAAGCAATCGGCGCGTTCGCGGGTCCGCGCGATGCGGAATTCCCACAGCACCAGCAGCACGGCCACGCCCAGCCCGGCCCAGTAGAAATGCCCCATCTCCGCGCGCTGCCCGGCCAGCCCCAGCGCCAGGAACATCGCCGCGTACAGCACGCCCTGCGCGACCAGGTCCAGCTCGCCGAACAGGATCGCGGTGGATTTCGAACCCATGCGCAGGTCGTCCTCGCGGTCGACCATGGCGTACCAGGTGTCGTAGGCGGTGGCCCAGAGGATGTTGCCGATGTAGAGCAGCCAGGCGACCGGCGGCACCGTGCCCTGGATCGCCGCGAACGCCATCGGGATGCCCCAGCCGAAGGCCATGCCGAGATAGACCTGCGGCAGGTAGGTGTAGCGCTTGAGGAAGGGATAGCTCGCCGCCAGCGCCACGCCGACCACGCTCATCCAGATCGCCAGCTTGTTGAGCGTCAGCACCAGCGCGAAGGCGGCCAGCATCAACACCGCGAACAGCGCCAGCGCTTCCTTCGGCCTGACCTCGCCGGTGACCAGCGGGCGCTGGCGGGTGCGCTCCACTTCGCCATCCAGCCAGCGGTCGGCGTAGTCGTTGATCACGCAGCCGGCGCCACGGGTCAGCCAGACGCCCACGGTGAAGACGACCAGCGGGTGCCACTCCGGCAGGCCGCCGCTGGCGATCCACAGGCCCCACCACGTCGGCCACAGCAGCAGCAGCCAGCCGATCGGCCGGTCCGCGCGCATCAGCCGCAGGTAGGCGCCGAGCCTGCGCCGCCAGGCCGGGCGCAGGTCGGGCGCCGGCGCGTATCGTTCGTAACTCATGGCGAAAGCGTAGCAGCGGGTGGAGGAAGCGGCTTCGTCAATCCACGTCGAGCGCGGCGAAACGCTGGGCCAGGAAATCGATCAGTGCGCGCACCGCCGGCAGCACCCCGCGCCGCGACGGGAACACCGCGTGGACGATCTCCTCCTTCGGCGCCCAGCCTTCCAGCACGTGCTGCAGCCGGCCCTGCGCGACCAGCTCGCGGGTGACCATGCGCGGCAGCTGCACGATGCCGACGCCGTCCACCGCCGCATCGCGCAGGGCGAGCATGCCGCGGGTGACGAAACGCGGCTGGTGGTGGATGGCGGCGTGTTCGCCGCTGGGCCCGTGCAGGTCCCAGACATGCTGGTTCTGCGGCAGGCCCAGATCCATGCTCGGGTAGCCGAGCAGCGCTTCCGGCGTGTCCGGCTGGCCGAGCCGCGCCATCAGGCGCGGGCTGGCGACCAGGCATTGCCGGCGCGAGGCCAGCACCCGCATCACCAGGTCGGAATCCTCCAGCGGCGGCGGCCGCACCCGCAGCGCGATGTCCAGCCCTTCGCCGATCACGTCGACCCGGCGGTTGGTGGCGTCCAGGTGCAGGCTGACCTGCGGATGCAGGCTCAGGAATTCCGCGACCATCGGGCCGACGTCGGTGTCGAGCAGGGTGATCGGGCAGCTCATCCGCACCGTGCCGCGCGGCTCCGAGCCCTGCCGCAGGATCGCCTCCTCGGCGGCGGCGACTTCCACCAGCGCGGCCTTGGCGTGGGCGTAATAGGCCTGACCGGGCTCGGTCACGTTGAAGCGGCGGCTGGAACGCTGGATCAGGCGCACGCCGAGACGTTCCTCCAGCAGGGCGATGCGCCGGCTCAGCTTCGACTTCGGCACGCCCAATGCGCGACCGGCCGGGGCAAAGCCGCCGTGGTCCACCACATGGACGAAGTAATAGAGGTCGTTGAGGTCCTGCATCGTTCGGATGATAGGACGATGCGGGATATTTTTGCCATCTACACAAGGCATCGTCCCGAAATTACCTTGTCTGCAACGGCGGATGGTCCGCCCGTGGAGTTCCCCATCAAGAAGATCCTCAACATCGGCAGCGCCCCCGGACGCCACTGGGTGGGCGACGGCTTCCCGGTCCACGGCATGTTTGGCTACAGCGGCCCGGGCGTGGCCGAGCGCAGCCCCTTCCTGCTGCTGGACTATGCGGCGCCGACCTCGTTCACCCCCAACGACGGCTACCGCCGCGGCGTCGGCCAGCATCCGCACCGCGGCTTCGAGACCGTCACCATCGTCTACGAGGGCGAGGTGGAGCACCGCGATTCCACCGGCCGCGGCGGGGTGATCGGGCGCGGCGACGTGCAGTGGATGACCGCCGGCAGCGGCATCCTCCACGAGGAGTTCCATTCCGAGCGTTTCAGCCGCGAAGGCGGGCCGTTCGAGATGGTGCAGCTGTGGGTCAACCTGCCGGCGCGCGACAAGATGGCCGCGCCCGGCTACCAGGCCATCACCGATGCCAGCATCCCGGTGGTCACCCTGCCCGAAGGCCGCGGCCAGCTGCGGGTCATCGCCGGCGAGTTCGATGGCCAGGCCGGCCCGGCCAGCACCTTCAGCCCGCTGCATGTCTGGGATCTGCGGCTGGCGGCCGGCGCCCACATCGACCTGCCGCTGCCGGAAGGCTGGACCACGATGCTGGTGGTGCTCGACGGCACCGTGCAGGTCAATGGCGATGCGCTGCTGCGCGCGACGCAGATGGCGACGTTCTCGACCGAAGGCGACCGCGTGCAGGTGGAAGCCAATGGCGAAGCCAAGCTGCTGCTGCTGGCCGGCGAGCCGATCGACGAGCCGGTGGTCGGCTACGGGCCGTTCGTGATGAACAGCCAGGCGGAGATCGCCGAAGCCGTCCGCGATTTCAACAGCGGCAAGTTCGGGTCGATGGCCTGAGCGGGTGCAATGATCGGCTGGGGCGCGTGCCTCAGCCGATCACGCTGGTCAGGTCGTAGAGCGGCACCAGCACCGACATCACCACCGCACCGATCAGCGCGAACATCACCACCGTCACCACCGGCACCAGCGCGGCCATCGCGCGGTCCAGCGTGCGGCGGATGTCCTGCTCCAGCGTGTCCGAGGCCTTGATCAGCAGGGCGTCGAGTTCGCCGGCTTCCTCGCCCACCCGCATCATCTGCAGGGCCAGGCGCGGGAAGTGCGGCTCCGGCGCCAGCGCATCGGACAGGCGCGCACCGCTGCGCACCGCATCGCTGGCGCGTTGCGCGGCGGCGGCGAGCACCGCGTTGGACAGCACGCCCTGGCTGATCCGCAACGCGCCCATCATCGGCACGCCCGATTCCAGCAGCATGCCCAGCGTGCGCAACCAGCGTTCGGCATCGATGCGCGCCAGCAGCGGCCCCAGCGCCTTGCGCCGCAGCAGCCAGGCATCGAGCTTCGGTTTGGAATCCGGCTTCTTCATCCAGAGATTGGCGATGAAGAGCGCGGCGAAGACCAGCGCGAACAGCAGCCACCACCAGGTCCGCACCCACATCCCCAGGCCCAGCACGACCTTGGAGAACCAGGGCAGCTCGGCCTGCAGGTTGGCGTACATCTCGGCGAACTGCGGCACCACGTAGCCGAGCAGGAAGCCCATCGACAGCAGCACCGTGCCCATCAGGATGACCGGGTAGATGGCGGCGTTGATCAGGCTGCGGCGGAAGCCCGCGCTGCGGCCCAGGTATTCCGACAGGCGGCGCAGCACCTGCGGAAGGGCGGCACCGGCCTCGCCGGCCTTGACCTGGCTCTGCACCAGCGGCGGGAAGGCATCGCCGTGGCGGGCCATCGCCGCCGACAGGCTGCTGCCGCCGCGCACGTCGTCGCGCACTTCGGCCAGCAGCGGGGCCAGCGCGCCGGTCGCGGATTCCTGCAGGATCGCCAGCGCGCGGTCGATCGGCTGGCCGGCGGCGAGCAGCGTGGCCAGCTGGTCGGTGAAGCGCAGCAACGCATCGCCATCGACCCTGTTGGATCTGCGCCACGGCGCCCATGCGGTGCCGCGCGAACCGGCGCCGGCCGGCTGCACGTCGAGTGGCGTCCACTGCCGCGCGTGCAGCTGCGCGACGGCGCTGGCGGCGTCGGCGACATCGAGCACGCCATCGCGGCGCTGGCCCTTGTCGTCGACGGCGGTGAAACGGAACGTCGCCATCAGCCGAGCTGGGTGACCCGCAGCACTTCTTCCAGCGTGGTCTGGCCGGCCAGCGCCTTGCGGATGCCGTCATCGGCCATGCGGATGTTGCCCTCCGACGCGGCGATGGCTTCGAGCTGGCCGACCGTCGCGTCCTGCATCACCGCGTGGCGCAGCGCATCGCTCATCAACACCAGTTCGACGATGGCGAGCCGGCCCAGGTAGCCGCTGGCCGACAGCGCGGAAGGCGTGGGCCGCCACAGCTGGATGTCGCCTTCCGGCTGGAAACGTCGCAGCCCGAAGCGTGCGATTTCCTCCTCGCTGGCGAGGTAGCGCTCGGCGTGCGTGGGTTCGAGCCGGCGCACCAGCCGCTGCGCCAGCAGCGCGTTGACGGTGGAGGTGACCAGGTAGTTCTCGATGCCCATGTCGCGCAGGCGGGTCAGGCCACCGCAGGCGGAATTGGTGTGCAGCGTGGACAGCACCAGGTGGCCGGTCAGCGCCGACTGGATCGCGGTGCGCGCGGTCTCGATGTCGCGCATTTCGCCGACCAGGATGATGTCCGGGTCCTGGCGCACGATCGCGCGCAGGGCGCTGGCGAAATCCAGCCCGATCTGCGGCTTGACCTGGATCTGGTTGATGCCGTCCATCCGGTATTCCACCGGGTCCTCGACGGTGATGATCTTGACCCCGCTTTCATTGAGCTGGGCCAGCGCCGCGTACAGCGTGGTGGTCTTGCCGGAGCCGGTCGGCCCGGTCACCAGCACGATGCCGTGCGGCAGCGACAGCGCCTCGCGCAGCCGTGCGCGCTGGGCGTCGGTGTAGCCGAGCGCGCCCAGGTCCAGGCTGACGTTCTCGCGGTCGAGCAGGCGCAGCACCACCGATTCGCCATGCGTGGTCGGCACGGTGGACACGCGCAGGTCGAGTTCGCGGCCCTGCACGCGCAGCTGGATGCGGCCGTCCTGCGGCAGCCGGCGTTCGGCGATGTTGAGCCGGGCGAGGATCTTGAAGCGGCTCATCACCGCAGGCGCCATCGCCAGCGGCGGCGCGTCGGCTTCCTGCAGCACGCCGTCCACGCGGTAGCGCAGTTTCATCTCGCGCTCGAACGGCTCCAGGTGGATGTCGGATGCGCGCAGTTCCACCGCGCGCTGCAGCACCTGGTTGACGATGCGGATCACCGGCGCTTCCGAGGCCAGGTCCTTGAGGTGCTCCACGTCGTCGAGGTCGGCGCCGGCATCGGCGGTCTCGTCGTCGCGCGCGGCTTCGGCTTCCGGATACCACTTCGACAGCAGCGCGGTGATCGCCGCGCGCGGCGCCACCTTCAGGGCCAGCGGGCGGCCCAGCGCCAGCGCGAGCGCATCCAGCGGCGGCGCCAGCCACGGGTCCGCCGTCCACACTTCCATCGCCTCATCCACTTCCGCCACCGGGATCAGCTGGAACTGGCGCAGGAAGCGCGGCGAGACATCGGCGGTATCGGGCGGCGCTTCCGGTGCGTCGGCGGCCTCGGCCAGCGGCAGGTCCATCGCCTCGGCGGCGGCGCGCGCGTGGTCGGCTTCGGCCAGCACGCCCAGCCGTTCCAGCAGCGGCAGCAGCGGCACCGCATCGGTGTCGCCCCGCAGCGATTCGGCGCGGCGGATGTCGTCGGGCTTGAGCCGGCCGCGCTCAAGCAGGGTGTCGATGATGCGGGTCTCGTGGCTCACGCGGGACTCGAAGGACCGGGACGAAGCATCTTAGTCCCCACGCGCCGCGCGGGGATGCCGGCCGCCTGCGTCATCCTCAGCCCAGGAAGCCGAGCGTCGGCGTCGGGAAGTTGCCGATGCCCGGGAACACCAGCGGCAGGTCGCTGCCATCCACGCCCAGCCAGCGGGCGAGGGTGGCCGCCATCTGGTTGTTGGACGTGGTGGGGATGACGCGCCCGCGTTCGATCAGGCGCGGCCCGTCGAGCGAGAGCAGCGGGTAGTCGCCCCAGACCTGGCGACCGCGCAGCGGTCCGCCGTTGGCGCTGGATCCGCCCATCATCAGTTGCACGCCGCCCCAGCCGTGGTCGGTGCCGTTGCCGTTGCTGTTGAGGGTGCGGCCGAAGTCGCTCATGGTGAAGGTCACGGTGTCGTTGAGCGCGCCGACCTCGTCCAGCGCACGCCGGAATGCCAGCAGCGCCGAACTCAGCTTGCCGAGCAGCGCGGTGTGCTGGGTCATCTGGTTGTCGTGGGTGTCGAAGCCGCCCATCGACGCGAAGAAGATCTGCCGGTGGTGGTTGACCGCCGGGCTGCGGCTGGCCTTGATGGTGCGCGCGATCATCTTGAGCTGGTCGCCCAGGTTGTTCTCGGGCGGGAAGATGGTGGCGACGGTGCCGTCATTGGCCAGCGCAGTGCCGAGCGCGCTGGAGATCGCCAGCGAGGACTCGCCGATCACGCCGTACTGCGACTGCATCACCGGGCCGTAGTCGCGGCCGAGCAGGTCGAGCAGCGCGCGGCGGCGGATGGCATCGCCGTTGCCGGCGTTCTCCGACAGCCGGCGCAGCGCCACCGGGCCCTGGTTGCCCATGCCGTAGGGCGTGGTGAACTGCCCGGCCTGGAACAGGTTGTTGCCGTTGAGCGAGATCGACGGCGGCAGCACCGGCAGCGCGGTCGAGGCCGGGTTGCGCAGCAGGTCGGCGGACAGGCCGCCCCAGCCGAACTGCAACGCGCGGTTCTCGGAATGCCCGCGCATCCACAAGCGCTGCTGGTCGTTGTGCGAGAACAGCGCCGCCGGCAGGCGCGCGCCCGCCGCGTATTCGCGCTTGTCGGCGATCGGCTGGGTCAGCGTGCCGACATTCGCCAGGAACGCCAGCTCGCCCTGCTCGAACAGCGTCCGCATGCCGTCGCAGGCCGGGTTGAGGCCCCAGGTCTTGCCGGCGGTGTCGGTGACCGGCAACAGCGTGGCGCGGTCGATCGCCAGCCCCTGGCTGTTGGCCGCGGCATCGTAGACGCCGCCGCGGATGCCCAGGTAGGCGTCGTATTCCGGCTGCGCATGCGGGATCAGCATGTTGAAGGAATCGTTGCCGCCGAACAGGAAGATGCAGACCAGCGCGCGGTAGCCGCTGGTGGGCGCGGTGGTGGCGGCCAGCGCCCGGCTGACCAGCTGGAACTGCGGGAAGGCGGACATCGCCGCGCCACCGGCCATGGTCAGACCGAGCTGCTTCAGGAAGCGACGGCGGTCGTCGTGGGTCTCGTGGGACATGGGGGATTCCTCAGCGTTGCACGACGAATTCGGGGGCGGCCATCGCCAGCTGCACCAGCGAGGTGACGCACTCCTCGGGCGAACGGTTGGCGGTCTTGAGCTGGTCCAGCATCGACACCATCGTGGTGCGCGTGGCCGGCGATAGCGTGCCGTAGAACAGCAGCGTGTCGATCAGCGAGACCATGCCCGCGTGGTCGCCGGCATTGGCGCGGGCGAGCAGCGCCGTGCTGTCGAGGACCGGGCCCGGCGTGTTGGCCGTGGGCGGGGTGGGACTGAAGCTGGTCCAGGCCCCTTCCGACTGCTGGTTGAAGATGCTGCTGAAGCTGGCCTCGTTGTAGAGCTGGAACTCCGGCGCATGGATGCCCGGCACGCCGCCGCTGGCCGGCAGCCGGTAGTCGGGTTCGTAGAAGTTGAACACCGACGGCGCACGCAGCGAATCCTGGCGCAGCGACTGGGTGAAGTCCCAGGAATTGTTGAGGCGGAAGCGGTATTCCCCGCTCGGCATCGGCAGGTACCTGGCATCGAAGGCGCGCCACAGCGTGGTCAGCTGGATCAGCGGTTCGCGCGCCTTGCCGAAGGCGGCATCGCCGGCGGCCGGCGGCACGCGTGCCTCCACGTCGAGCAGGATCGCGCGCAGCACCTGGCCCAGGTTGCCGTTGCTGTCGGTCCACGTCTTCGACACCCGCCCGATGTAGGCCGGGCTCGGGTTGCTGGTGACGAAGCGCTGGATCAGCTGGCGGCTGATGAAGGGCGCCACGTTGGAATGCGCAGCCAGCGCGTCGAGCGTCTGCGCCAGGCTGGCCCGGCAGTCGCTGCCACGGTCGATGACGATGCCGCGGAAGATCGTCTTCGGCTTGTCCTCGTGGTACAGCGGGTGGCATTCCATCGGCCGGTAGTCGTTGTCGTGGCCGGCCCAGCTCCAGTACTTGGCATCGGTGTTGCCGGCCCAGGTCCAGCCGGTGAACACCTGGGCCATGCCCTTGACCTGGTCCTGGGTGTAGGTGGGGATGGTGTTGCCGGCGCTGTCGAGCTTGGCGCTGAAATCCGGGTTGCGTTCGACCAGGCCGATCGAGAACAGCTGCATCACCTCGCGTGCGTAGTTCTCGTCCGGCACCACGTTCACCGTGACGCCCTGGGCATTCTTGTAGGTGACCGCCTTCTGGTTGGCGAGGTGGCTCAGGTAGGTGCCCATCGCCGGGTGCAGCGTCACTTTTTCCAGCAGCTCGCGGTAGCTGCCGAAGGCCTGCCGGTCCAGCAGGTCCTGGTAGTCGGTGATGCGGTCGAAACTGCGGATGTTGTAGTCGATGTCCGACACCACCATGATCTGGCTGAGCGCGAAGCCCATCCGCAGGCGCAGCTGGTCACGCGCGCTGGTGGCCTGCCACAGCCAGTAGTTGCGGCGCTCCTGGTAGGTCAGCGTGCCGGCCGCGGTCATCTTCTGGATGTGCGGCAGGATCAGCGTGGGCGGCGTGCGCACCGGGTCGAGCTGCTCGTCCAGCCAGCGCGTGTAGCCGATCTGCCGCAGCCGGGTGATCTCGGCGCGGGTCGGCCCGAAGGTGGCCTGGGTCAGGAAGCGCGCGGCTTCCGCATCGGATTGGGGGATGTCCGCATAGGCGGGTGGCGGCGTGAGCGGGGGCGGGGGCGTCGTGCCGCCCGTGCCGCTTCCCGGACTTCCACCGCCGCCACCTCCACCCCCACAGGCGGCCAGCGCGACGGACAGGACAACCAAAGCAAGGCTACGCGAGCCACGACACAGGGCCATGCACTATTTCCCCACACACGTTGCCCCTGTACGACGGATGCTAGGCGATTTCACCCCGCCTGCACATTCCTGACGACGCATGGGGCACCCGGATTCCCGTGAACGGCTTCACGGATCCGGGCGGGGGCTCAGCGTTTCGGCTTCTGCTGCAGGCGGATCGGTTCCAGGCCCTTGAAGCGGCGGCCGTACTCGTCGGTCAGCGCGCGCGCCTCGCCCGGGTCGCGGATCAGGCGCGGGGTGATCAGGATGATGACCTCGGTGCGCGCCGAGCGGTCGCTCTGCACGCCGAACAGCCCGCCGACCACCGGCAGCCGCGAGAGGAAGGGCACGCCGGACGTCCCCTTCGAGGCCTCGTCGCTGATCAGGCCGGCCAGCATCACCGTGTCGCCGCTCTGCACCGCGGCCTCGGTCTTCATGCGGCGGGTGTTGATGCGCACGTTGCCGTAGATGTCGGCCACGCTGCCCGGGCTGCTGACTTCCTGCACGATGTCGAGGAAGACCATGCCGTCGCGGGTCACCCGCGGGCGCACCTTGAGGATGGTGCCGGTGTCGAGGTACTGCACCTGGCTGTAGGTCGGCGTGTTGCCGGTGCCGGGGTTGACCGTGACCGAGGCCACCGGGATGCGGCTGCCGACGTTGAGCGTGGCTTCCGCGTTGTTCTTGACCATCAGCGACGGCGTCTGCAGCAGGCGCAGGTCGGTGACCTTGTCGAGTGCGGTCAGCAGCGCCGCCACGTTGTGGCCGAGGAAACTCAGCGCCAGCCCGCTGCCGTCACCGATGATGCTGCCGCCGACCAGCCCGAAGCCCTGCTTCTGCGCGGCCGCGGCGCGGATGGCGGGATCGGTGATGCCGTTTTCCAGATACCAGTTCACGCCGTAGCGCAGGTCGCCGGTCAGGTTCACTTCCACCACCTGCGCCTCGATGTGCACCTGCAGCGGCATCACATCGAGCTTCTGGATCACTTCGCGGATCGACTTCCATGCCGAAGGCGAGGCCCGCACCAGCAGCGCGTTGTTTTCCTCCACCGCCGCCACGCCGACCTGGTCGCCGTTGACCTGCAGGCGCACCGCGCCGCTGCCGCCCTGGGTCTGCGGATTGAGCTGCATCTGGCCGTTGAAGCCGCCGCCCGCCGCGCCGGTGTTGCCGACCGTGGCATTGCTGGTGCCGCTGTCGGCGGAGACCGGCGTGTCGCGGATCTCGGTCGGGGTGAGGCCGGGCATCAGGCTCGGCGGCTGCGCGCCGGCCTGCGCCGTGGTGCCGCCGAAGACCTCCGCCAGCCGCTGCGCGAGTTCGCGCGCCTTCACGTACTTCAGCTCGTAGGTGTAGAGCCGGCCGCCGGTGGCACCGCCGTCGATGCGGTCGATCCACTGCTGGATGTCGTCGAGGTAGTTGGGCTGCGAGGCGATCACCAGCACCGAGTTCGACGCCTCCAGCGGCATGAAGCGGAACATGCCCGCGACCGGCGTGCGGCTCTGTTCGCCGAACACGCGCTCCAGGTCGTTCACCACCTGCGCCGCGCGCCCGCTCTGCAGCGGGAACACGCCCACCGACATGCTGGCCATCCAGTCCACGTCGAAGGTCTGGATGGTGCGGCGGTAGTTCTCCAGCTCGGTCGGGGTGCCGGCCAGGGTGATGATGTTGCGGCCGCCGTCCACGTTGACGATCGCCGAAGGCCGCGCGTACGGCTTGAGGATCTTTTCCATCTCGGTGGCCGAGATGTAGCGCAGCTCGTACGGGCGCACCTGGTAGCCGATGCCGCGCGAGCTGCCGTTGCCACCGGCCACCGAAGGCGCGAGCAGGCCCGACGACACCGCCTGGTCGGCCGGCACGATGTTATAGCGGCCGTCGGCCCAGATCAGCCGCGCGTTGTTCCAGCCCAGCACGCTTTCCAGCAGACGCAGCGCTTCGGCCTGGGTCACCGGGCGCGGGGTGTTGATGTTGACCGTGCCCTGCACGCCGGGCGCGATGACGTAGTTCTGGCCCAGCATGTCGCCCAGGATGACCGCGACCAGCGACTGGATCGGCTCGTCCTGGAACACCAGCGAGGTGCCGCCGCGGCCCTTCACCGGGCCGCTCAGCGCCGGCGCCGACGGCGGCGCGATGGCCCGGCCGTTGCCGCGGCGGATCACCGGGCGCGGACTGGCGTCGCCTTCCAGCAGCACGCTTTCCTGCGGCATCGCCGGCGCCTGCGTGCCGGCCACGCCGGTGCTGCGGCTCAGGTCGGCGTCGCGGCGCATCTCGGGCACGGGCGCGGTGGCGCAACCGGCGAGGAGGACAAGGGCAAGCGGGGCAGTGAAGCGAATGGTCATCGGCGGGACTCGTGCGCGCTCAATGCGGCGGGCGTGGAGAGGGGGAAGGTGGGGCAGGTTGGCTCATCTGCCGGCGGCGTGCCTGTATGCGCTGGCGGATCGCTTCCACCTGCTGGCGCTGCTCGGGGGTTTCGGCGGCGTCGGTGGCGGGATTGGGCGGCACGGGCACGGCGGCGCCGGCCTGCCCGGTGATGCCGGGGGTGGCGGGCGGCGGCGGCGCAGGGGCGCGCGGTTCGCTGCCCTGCATCGGCGCGGCGGCCGGCGGCGGCGCGTTGAGCGCGTTGCGGGCTTCCAGCTTCAACACCTGTTCCTGCTCGCCGTTGCGGAACGTCGCCGTGCGCGGGCCGAGCGCGACCAGCCGCCAGCCCGGCTGGGTTTCGACTTCATCCCCCAGGCGCACGCGCAGCGGCTTGCCGCCGCCCTGGCCGGGCGAGAGCGTGGCCAGTTCCAGCCCCGGCGAACGCACGATGCCGGTCAGCGTGGCCATGAAGCCGTTGGCGTTGTCGCCGCTGATGCCGCTTTCGTCGCCGACCGCGGCGACACGCGGATTGCGGTCGTTGAAGAACAGCGGACGCGCCCAGGCGGCATCGGCGGGGTTGGGAGCCTGCATCGGCGGCGCGCTGACCTGCGGATAGACCGGCAGGGTGCCGGCGCCGGCATCGACCCCGTCCTGCGCGGGCGCCGGCCACAGCAGCGCCCAGCCGCAGAACGCGGCGGCGGCGACCACGACGGCCGACCACAGCCGCGTCGAGACCGGCATGCGTGACACGGCACTCATGGCGCGTCCCCGGCGGACGCCGTCGGCTGCACCTGGCCGCTGACGCTCAGGCCGACATCCAGCACGCCGGCCAGGCCGGTTAGGATGGCGCCCGGGTACTGCGGCGGCGCGGAGATGTTGAGGTCATCGACCAGCAACGCCGGCTGGCCGCTTTCGAGCAGATAGAGCAGCTGCAGCAGCTCGGCATTGCCGCAGCGCAGGCGCAGCACCAGGGTGGCGCGGCGCGGGTCGCTGGCGACCGGCGTGGGGTTGCGGCTCTGCACGCGGCAGCGCTGGCCTTCGCCGCCGACCATCGCCACCGACTGGTCCACGCGCTGGGCGATGCCGTCGATGGCCTGCGCGACGCTGCCTTCGGGCAGCCACAGCGGTTGCTGGCGCGATGCGTCTTCGGCGGCGAGCAGCGCGGCTTCGATCGGGCCGCGTTGCGCCACCAGCGCCTGCGCGCGGGCCTGGCGTTCGGCGAGCTGGTTGGCCTGCGCACGGGCGGCGCTCCACGGCTGCCACCACAGCGCATGCAGCAGGCCGATGGCGATGGCCAGCGTGATCGCCAGCATCAACACCGCCACGTTGCGCTGGCGGCGTTCGATGGGTGAGAGGGCGGGCGCGACGGCGGTCATCGCGCGGCCTCGTTCGAAGGCGGAAGCAGACGCATCGACACGGTATAGCGGTCGCCGCCGTTGCCGGCATCCGCCGCGACCGCGCCGGACATCGCCACATCGCGCCACAACGGGCTGCCCTGCAGCGCCGGCACCAGCCGGGTGGACTGCGGCGACACGCCTGAAATCTGCAGCTGCGTGCCCTGCACCGCGAGGCGCTCGACATAGCTGTTGGCCGGCAGCCGCTCGCCCAGTTCATTGAGCAGCGCCGACAGCGGTGCGCGGCGTTCGCGCTGCGCCTGGATCTGGCGCGCGCCCTCGGTCAGGTCGGCCAGCCGCTGGCGCTGTTCGGACACGCGTCGTGCCTCGTCGCGCGTCTGCCGAAGCTGGGTGTCGATGTCGGCGGCGCGGGCCTTCTCGCGCTGGATCGAGCCGAAGCCGGCCACGATCACCAGCCCGAGCGCGATCGCGGCGAGGACGAGGTTGCGGCGCCGCCAGCGGTTGACCGGCTGCATCCGCAGATCCATCGGCAGCAGGTTGACGCCGGAAGGCATGCCGGCGTCGGTGGCGACATCCACCCCCTGCAGCACGATGCCGAGCGACTGCGCGCGCGCCAGCAGCGGCGCGAGGCGCGCCAGCGGCACGGCGACGAGTTCCGCGCGGAGCTGCCGGGCGACCGGGTCGATCGACAGCGTGCGCGCGTCCCAGGTGACATCGGCGGCGGTGAACGGCGTCTGCCGGTCGATCTCGTAACGCAATGCTTCATGCAGATGGCCATCGGCGGCCTGCGGCAGGTTCAACATCGAACGCACCGCATTGGGCGGCGACAGCAGCAGCCAGCGCGGCAGGTCGGGATGGCGGGCGAGGACGGCTTCGGCATCCACCTCCGATGCGGTGGCCGGCGCGGCTTCGTCACGGCGCCCGACCCAGGCCTGCGGCGTGTCGCCTTCCAGCTTCAGCCAGACGCCGGGCGGCAGCGGGAACCAGCGTTGCCGCAATGTCGCGGGCAGCGCCAGGCGCAGGCCGTGGCCCCATGCGTCGAACAGGCGATGCAGCCCGCCGAGCGCACTGCTGGAACGTCCTGCCGGCGGTGCCGGAATTACTGCCCCCATGAACCGTGTTCCCAAGCGAGCCAGACGGAAGCCATGCCGCCACTCGCGCGCGGGAAGGCGCGCAGCACGACGAAAACGCGGCCGGGAGGTCTTCCGGGCCGGCGAGCAATCGATTCTATGGCATAAGTTCCGCTGCCGAATTCGGGTCCGGCGGCGGGCGAAGTGTCGGCGCCGGCGCGCCCGATCGCGGCCAGTGCCTCGCGCATCGCCGGACTCGCCAGGCGCCATTCCGGTTGCGCGGCATTGCCATGCACGGTGAGTTCGCCGCCGATCCGCGCGAGGGTGTCCGCGCTGACGCCCGGCCACTGCCGCAGTTCCGACACGCTGGCGATCGTCCGCACCACGCCGGTCACCGGTGGCGGTGCGCCGGGGACCGCCGGCAGCGGGGGCGCGATGCCGGTGTTGTCGCGCCGGAGCGCCTGCAGCCCGCCGACGATCCGCGCGCGCTGTTCGGCCGGCACCTGCCTGGCCTGCATCAGCGCGGCCAGCAGGTCGGGGTCGCCCTGGTTGAGGTCGAACTTGCCGGCTTCGTCGCGAAAGGTGATCTGGATGTCCCAGCCGTCGAGTTGCAGGCGGTGCGGCGTCATCGACGGCCCCCACGCCTCGCTGCCCAGCGCGCGGTCATTGCGCGCCACCGCGTAGGCGATGCCGGCGCGGGCGGCGGCTTCGGCCTGCACGCGGTCGAACTGCGCGCGCGCCTCGATGTGGCCGACCTTCGCCGAATACGCCAGCACCGCGACCATCGTCATCAGGATCGCGATCAGCCACAGCATCAGCGGCAGCGCGAATCCCCGGCAAAGGCGCCTCGTCATCGTCCTCATGGCACCGGGTTCACCGCGAGCGGGATGCGCACATCGAGCAGCGGCCATTCCGGTTCGCCCGGCCGCGCGGTCATCCGCACTTCGATCCATTCCGGGAGGATGTCGCTGCGTTTCCATTCCGGCAGCCACGGTCCGGGCCGCCCGTCCTCGTCACGCCCGCGATAGCGGAATTCCGCGCGGGCCAAGTCCGCCACCAGCGTGGTGCGCTCGTCCGGCGCGCAGGCCAGCCCCGGCACGCCGCGCGGCCCGGTGGCGACGCAGATCAGTTGGCCGGCACCCGCCGACTGCACTTCGATCACCTGCCGCATCGGCCCGGCGAGCGTGGGGTAGGGCGGCATCTCGGTGACGAATTCCATCCGCAATGCGTTGCCGAGGAACATCGCCTCGCTGCCGTCGCCGGGGTCGAACTTGACCGCCATCGCCGCGCCGATCCGCCCGCGCAGCAGGCTGGCCACGGCGTTGCGGGTCATGCTCGCTTCCAGCAGCGCCTCGCTGCGTGCCTGCGCCCGCGACATCCCGCGCACGCTCGCCGCGGTGACCGCGATCGCGCTGGCCAGCAGCAGGGTCGCCAGCAGCAGTTCCAGCAGGGTGAAGCCGCGCATCCGGCGGATCATTTCGGTGCGCCCCCATCGCCCGCCGCATCGCCACCGGGCACCGGGCCGGAAGCGGTCGGCGGCGGATTGACCAGCCCGACCATGCGCACCGACTGCGCGCGTCCGCCGTCATCCCACTGCACTTCCAGCGTGGTCTGCCAGAGCCGCGCGCGGCCGTTGGCATCGACCAGCAGGCCTTCGGGGTCGGCGTATTCGGCCACCTCGCGCGACCACTGGTAGCGGCCGCCCTGCACGCTGCCGTGTTCGCGGCCCAGCGCCAGCCGCCGGCCTTCGGCCTCGTCGCTCAGCGACTGCGCCCATTGCGCCGCCTCCGCCGCCGAGCCCGACCAGCCGATCTGCCGGTAGGCGCGTGCCGACACCGCCAGCACCGTGGTCAGCACCAGCGCCATCAGCGCGAACGCGACGATGAGTTCGATCAGGCTGAAGCCGGCTTCTTTTGCATGGCGATGTGGCTTCGGCGGCGCGCTCACGGCGTCGAGGCCCGGGTCGTCCTGACCTGCCCGGTTAGCCAGTTCACGTCCAGCCGCCACGCCTGCGTGCCCTGCGACAGTTCGATGCGCCCGCCGCTGGAGGCGCCGTCGGGGAAGAACAGGATCGCGCCGCCACGCGGCGTGCGCAGTTCGGCGGCGGTGATCATCGACAGCGCGATGGCCTCCGGCACCGGCTGCGGCTTGCCACCCGCCGCCTGCCAGCGGTGCGCGGCCGATTCCAGCTCGAAGCGCTGCACTTTCTGTTCCAGCATCGCGCGGGCGCCGGCATCGCGCAGGCCATTGGCCATCTGCGCGGTCGCCGCCCGCAGGCGCGGGCCGTCGCTGCCGCGGGTGAAGGCCGCGGCCATCATCGTCATCGCGCCGGCGACCAGCGCCAGCACCAGCAGGATTTCCAGCAAGGTGAAACCGGCGCAGGCGCGCCGGCTTCCACATCCACCCTTATTCGTTGGCGATGTCGGCATCGACGCTGGAACCGCCCGGCTTGCCATCGCGGCCCAGACTGGTCAGCTCGAACGGCTTGCCCTGGCCCGGCACCTTGTAGCCGATGGCATTGCCCCAGGGGTCCTTGAGTTCCAGCGCCTTGGCGTACGGGCCCAGCCAGCCGCTGCCGCCCGCCGGCGCGGTGACCAGTTCGTCGAGCTGCGCGGGGTAGCGGCCGACATCCAGCTTGAACTGCTCGATCTTGTCGGCCGTGGTCTGGATCTGCGCCTTGGCCAGGCCGACCTTGGCGCGGTCGCCGCCACCGAGGATGCGCGATGCGGCGAAGGCCACCACCACGCCGATCAGCATCACCACCAGCACGATCTCGATGAGGGTGAAGCCAGCCTGCCGCCGATTGCCCAGCCGGATAGCGATACGCGATTTCGACGCTCGACTCATGCCTCTGCACCTCGACGGGGGACGGGCTATTCCACAGCACATCCGTGAAAGCGGCAACCGGGCGGCCTGATGCAGGCAATCCCTAGGCAATCGCATGTCTGGGGCTGGATTGCTAACAAAAACATAACAATATTGTTCATCTATGTTTCTGTTCTGTGAAACAGATCACGAATTAACACTTGAAAAAGTTCGTATAAGTCATTCATGGAGGCTTAAGGTCGGCGCCCTCCATTGCACGGGCAATCCCCCGCTGCCCCGTGGCTGCACATCCCCGAGCCGATTTCCCTGCACCCAAGGTGACGCTTAATGTCCACGAACTTCAGCAAGTCCCTGCGCAAGACCCTGCTTGCGACGGCCACCGCGGCCATCCTCTCCCCGCTGGCCATCGCCCCCGTCTTTGCGCAGAACGCGAAGATCAAGACGGCCGGCCTCGACAACCCGGCCAGCTACAACGGCTTCATCGTCCGCTACAAGGCGGGCACGGAGCAGCGCAAGAACCCCAACCTCATCCAAGGCGCGCTGGACCGCAGCGAATCGATGCTGCCGAACGCGATGGCCCGTGGCATCGCCGGGGGTGCCGTCAAGGGCAACCCGGTCGCGCTGCGCCATTCGCGCCGCCTCGCCATCGGCTCCGACCTTGTGCGCCCCAACCGCCGCCTGAGCCGCGATGAAGCCACCGCCGTGATGCAGGCCATCGCCGCCGATCCGAACGTGGAGTACGTCGAGCCCGACTACATCATGGTCAAGAGCTGGACCCCGAACGACACCCACTACGGCCTGCAGTACGGCTACGCCAGCGGCACCGGCGGCGCCCGCGTCGACCAGGCCTGGGACACGGCACGCGGTGCCGGCGTGGTGGTCGCGGTGCTCGACACCGGCATCACCAGCCACAGCGACCTCAACGCCAACGTGCTGCCGGGTTATGACTTCATCACCGATTCCGCCGCTGCCCGCGACGGCAATGGCCGCGACAGCAACCCGGCCGACCAGGGTGACTGGGTCACCGGCCAACCAGTGCGGCGGCACGCATGCCGCGCAGAACTCCAGTTGGCACGGCACCCATGTGGCGGGCACCGTTGCGGCCGTGACCAACAACGGCACCGGCGTGGCGGGCGCGGCACCGAACGCCAAGATCGTCCCGGTGCGCGTGCTCGGCGCCTGCGGCGGCACCACCTCGGACATCGCCGACGCCATCGTCTGGGCTTCGGGCGGCAGCGTGAGCGGCATCCCGGCCAACGCCAACCCGGCTGAAGTCATCAACATGAGCCTGGGGTCGAGCGTCGCCGCGACCTGTTCGTCCACCTACGCCAACGCCATCGCCAGCGCCAACAGCCGCGGCACCATCGTGGTGACGGCCGCCGGCAACGAAGGCACGACCGCCAACCACATGCCGGGCAACTGCCCGGGCGTCATCAACGTGGCGGCCAGCACGTCCACGGGCGCGCGTGCCAGCTACTCGAACTACGGTTCGCGCGTCCACATCACCGCACCGGGCGACCGCATCGCGTCCACGGTCAACAGTGGCACCACCACGCCGTCCACCGAGGGCTACAGCTACATGAGCGGTACCTCGATGGCGGCACCGCACGTGGCCGGCATCGTGGCCCTGGTCCAGTCCGCGGCCAGCACGCCGCGGACGCCGGCGCAGATGCTGCAGATCCTGCAGTCGACCGCACGCGCGATGCCCGGCGCATGCTCCGGTGGCTGCGGTGCAGGCCTGATCGATGCCAAGGCCGCCGTGGCCGCGGTCAGCGGTGGCGGCGGTGGCACCGATCCGCAACCGAACGATCCGACCGTGCTGCAGAACGGCGTGGCCGTGACCGGCATTTCCGGCGCGGCCAGCAGCGAGAAGCGCTGGACGGTGCAGGTGCCGGCCGGCCGCAGCAAGCTGACCATCACCATGGCGGGTGGCAGCGGTGACGCCGACCTGTACGTGCGTTTCGGCAGCGCGCCGACGACCAGTTCGTACAGCTGCCGTCCGTACCGCACCGGCAAACACCGAGACCTGCACGTTCAACGCGCCGGCCGCCGGCACCTGGCACGTGATGATCCGCGGCTACAGCAGCTACTCGGGCACCAGCCTGAAGGCGACGTACTGATCCAGGGACTGACACATCGTCATGGACGACGGAGCCCCGGCCACTGGCCGGGGCTTTTTCATGGGGAGGGGGAAAGCTGGCCGGCTTTCGTGCCGTTCGATTGCGTCGCTCAGGCCGGACGCGGTGCTGTGCCGATGACGCCCGGCAACGACGAATGCTAATCGTGCTGCAATGGCCCGGGAATCACGGAAGGAAGCCATCAAAGATGGCGCGCCTGGAGGGGAGAGGGGCTGCGTTTGCGAAGCATCGCTTCGCGCAGACCCGAGCGCCCGAAGGCTGCGCCTGAGGGCCGGAAATCACGGAAGGAAGCCATCGGAGATGGCGCGCCTGGAGGGATTCGAACCCCCGACCAATGGCTTCGGAAGCCACTACTCTATCCGGCTGAGCTACAGGCGCCTTGCACCGCCGCGTGTGTGAGCGCGACGGGCCGGCAAGTGTAGCCGCTCGGCACCGCGATGCGAAACCGCGGTGCCGGGGGCATGGCAGGACCGGTCAGCCGCGTTCGTCGGCACCCAGCCATTTGTAGATGACGCCGCCAAGCACCGCGCCGATGAACGGCGCCAGCCAGAACAGCCACAGCTGCGAGATCGCGCCGCTGCCGGCGAACAGCGCCACGCCGGTGGAGCGCGCCGGGTTCACCGAGGTATTGGTGACCGGGATGCTGATCAGGTGGATCAACGTCAGCCCCAGACCGATGGCGATCGGCGCGAAGCCGGCCGGTGCGCGCTTGTGGGTGGCGCCCATGATGATGATGAGGAACATCGCGGTCATCACGATCTCGCAGGCCAGCGCCGCGGCCATCGAATAGCCGCCGGGTGACAGCGCGTCGAAGCCGTTGCTGGCGAAGGTGCCGGCCGTCGCCGCATCTCCCCCTGCCGATGGGGTGATGGCCGTGCCGTTGCCGGTCGCGATGAAGTACAGCAGGCCGCCGGCCAGGATCGCGCCGAGCACTTGGGCGACGATGTAACCGGGCAGCTCGCGCGCCGGGAAACGTCCGCCGGCCCACAGGCCCACGCTGACCGCCGGGTTGAAGTGGCCGCCCGAGATATGCCCGAACGCATACGCGCCGGTCAGCACGGTCAGGCCGAAGGCCAGTGCCACGCCGACCAGGCCGATGCCGAGTGGATTACCGTCGCCGCCGAACTTCGCGGCCAGCACCGCGCTGCCGCAACCGCCCAGCACCAGCCAGAAGGTGCCGATGAACTCGGCCGCCCATTTCTTCGTCTGCATTCCAGAACCCCCATCGATGGCGCCTCGCTGGCGCAGGGGCACGCTAGCCCAAAAGCCCGCGTCCGGGCGACCGCCGGGCCCGCTGGTGGGCGGTTTCTCCGGCCTTTATACTGCGGGGCTGAGGCATGGCCGCTCGGGCTGTGCGGGATGGAAGCACGTGAACAAGAGCGACTCGCTATTCCTGAAGAAATTCTCCATGGTCATCGGCTTCCTGCTGCTGCTGACGCTGGTCCTGATCCTGTTCGCGCACCATCTGAACAAGCTGCTGCCGCACGAGCAGACCGAACAGGCCAAGGCGCAGGTCGAAGCGCGCATCGCGCCGGTTGGCGCCGTGTACGCCGGCCGTGACGGCGTGGCCCAGCAGATGGCCGCCGCCGAGGCGATGAAGGCAGCCGCCTCGTCCAATGCCGCATACGGCGGCACGATGGACGGCAAGGTCATCTACGACAGCCTGTGCACCGGCTGCCACACCTCCGGTGCGGGCGGCGCGCCCAAGCTGGACGCCGCCGGCATCGGCGCACGCATGGCGGCCCAGGGCGCGGACGAGCTGGTCAAGAAGGCCATCGAAGGCTTCACCGGTTCCAGCGGCGTGATGCCCGCCAAGGGTGGCAACCCGGCGCTGACCGACGACCAGGTCAAGGCCACCGTCGAGTGGATGATCGGGCAGAGCAAGTAAGCCGCCCGCCATCGACCCCCGCAACGCCGCCTCCGGGCGGCGTTGTCGTTTCCGGGCCCCTGCGATGCGGCCATGCGCCCGCCGCCTGCGCATGGAACACTGTCGCTTTCCACCCGACGCCCACCCGATGCGCCTGACCCGTCCGCTTCCCGCCGTGCTCGCCGCCGCCATCCTCGCGGCCTGCGCCAGCCTGCCGCCCGCGCCTTCGACCATCGCCATCGGTTCCGTGCAGGGCAGTGGCCCGCGCAGTCCGCTGGAAGGGCGCGAGGTGGTGGTGGAAGGCGTCATCAGCGCGGATTTCTCCGCCGGCCTGGGCCGCTGGGTGCTGCAGGGCGCGGGTGATGGGGACGAGGCGACTTCGGATGCGGTGTTCCTGGCGGGCAGCGATCCCGCGCTCGCGGTCGGCGCGCATGTACGCGTGCGCGGCGCGGTGGCCGAGCGCGAAGCCGGCGACAGAACCACGCTGACGGTGATCGAACTGGCCGGCGTCGAGCGGCTGCCGGATGCGGCCTTGCCCACCGCGCGAAGGCTGGCCGCCGTGCCCGCCGATCCGGCGGTATGGGAATCATTGGAGGCGATGTCGGTGGCGATCGATGCGCCGCTGACGCTCGTCGATACCCGTAACGCCGCGCGCTTCGGCGAATGGCAGGTGGCGCTGGGCGACCGGCCATGGACGCCGACCGAAGTCGCGCTGCCGGGCGAGGCCGCCAACGCGCTGGGCCGGCAGAACCGGGCGCGGATGCTGTGGCTGGATGATGGCGATGCCCGCGCCAATGCCGGCACCGCGATGAGCCGCGACATCCCGCGCACCGGCAGCACGCTGGCCACGGTCAGCGGCATCGTCGACGAACGCGCCGGCCGCTACCGCCTGCAGCTGGCCGCCGCGCCGGGCGTGCAGGCCGGCGCGCGGCCACAGCCGCCCGCGCGGATGGGCGAAGTGCGCATCGCCGCGATGAACATCGAGAACCTGTTCAACGGCGACGGCCAAGGCGGCGGCTTCCCGACCGAACGCGGCGCGAAGTCGCAGGCCGAATACCTGCAGCAGCGCGCCAAGCGGGTCGCCGCGCTGGCCGGGCTGGATGCCGATGTCGTGGCGCTGATGGAACTGGAGAACGATGGCGCCGGCCCGCTGTCCTCCGAGTCGCAATTGGTCGCCGCGCTCAATGCCGCGCATGGCGGCGACTGGCGCGCGGTACCGATGCCGGCCAATGCCAGCACCGATGCGATCCGTGTCGGGCTGATCTACCGCGCCTCGAAGCTGCGCCCGATCGGTGGCTCGGCCACGCTCGACAGCGGCCCGTTCCGTAACCTGAGCCGCCCGCCGCTGGCGCAGGCTTTCCGCGCCGGCAACGGCCCGGTGTTCACCGTGGTCGCCAACCACCTCAAGTCGAAGGGCTGCCGCGATGCCAAGGGCGCCGATGCCGACCAGCGCGACGGCCAGGGCTGCTGGAACGCCAGCCGGCTGGAATCCGCGCGCCGCCTCGACGGCTGGCTGCGCCAGCGCCTCGGTGCCCGGCTCGACGCGCCGGTGGTGATCCTCGGCGACTTCAACGCCTATGCCATGGAAGACCCGCCGCGCTGGCTGCGCGAAGCCGGTTGGCGCGACGCCTTCAAGGAAGCCGGCATCGCGGATCCCTATTCCTATGTATATGACGGCCAGATCGGCCGCCTCGACCACGCGCTGCTGAGCCCGGCGCTGGCGGCGCGCCTGCAGGGTGCGGCGGAATGGCACATCAATGCCGACGAGCCGGACGCGCCCGAACCTGCCGATGCGCCGGCCACGCCCTGGCGCAGTTCCGACCACGATCCGCTGGTGATCGACCTGCGCCTGCGCAGCCGGTGAATGGGGCCACGGGCGCACGCCGCTAAAATGCGCGGATGACGCAGCAACCCGCATTCCCCGACGCCGACACATCGCTCACCCTGACCGGCCCGGCCGGCGTGCTGGAGGTGGTGGTCGAATATCCCGAAGCCGATGCGGAGGCCGCCGCGCAGCCGGTGGTCGCCATCGTCTGCCACCCGCTGCCCACCGAGGGCGGCACCATGAACAACAAGGTGGTGACGATGGCCGCGCGTGCCCTGCGCGAGCTCGGCATCACCACGGTGCGGTTCAATTTCCGCGGCACCGGGAATTCCGCCGGTGAGTTCGATGAAGGCGAGGGCGAGCGCGACGACCTGCGTGCCGTCGCCGACTGGGTACGCGCCGCGCGCCCCGATGCCGCCCTGTGGCTGGCCGGTTTCAGCTTTGGCGCCTATGTCTCGATCCGCGCCAGCGCCGAGCTGCAGCCGGCCGCGTTGATCTCGCTGGCGCCGCCGGCCGGGCGCTGGGATTTCGCCGACGCCGCGCCGGCCATGCCGTGGCTGGTGGTGCAGGGCGAGGAAGACGAGATCGTCGACCCGCATGCCGTCTACGACTGGCTGGAGAAGCTCGCGCCGCCGCAGCTCACCCTGGTGAAGATGCCGGCCTGCACGCATTTCTTCCACGGCAAGCTGGTGGACCTGCGCGGCGTGATCAAGAACACCGCCCGTCACTGGCTGCCGGCACCGGCCAACGCCTGATGGCCGGGCTTCCCTCGGAGCTGTACGCGGCTGGCGTCGCGCGCGGCGACTGGCAGGACGATCCCGCCCAACGTGCGGTGCTGGTGGAGCTCGACCGCCTGCATGCGGCACTCGGCACGGCGCAGGGATCGACCGGGCTGCTGGGCCGGCTGTTCGGTCGTGATGAGGCTTCGGCCACGCGCGGCCTCTACCTGTGGGGCGGCGTGGGGCGCGGCAAGACTTTCCTGGTCGACCTGTTCTACGACAGCCTGGATTTCCCGCAGAAGCAACGCGCGCACTTCCACCGTTTCATGCGCGAGATCCACGCCCAGCTGAAAGCGCATGCCGGCGAGCGCGACCCGCTGGCGGCCATCGCCAAGCAATGGCGGCGCGAGATGCGCGTGCTGGTGCTCGACGAATTCTTCGTCACCGACATCGGCGACGCGATGCTGCTGTCGCGCCTGCTGGAGCGCCTGTTCGCCGAGGGCGTGGTGCTGGTCACCACTTCCAACACGGTGCCGGCCAATCTCTACAAGGACGGCCTGCAGCGCGCGCGCTTCCTGCCCGCCATCGCCCTGATCGAGCGCCATTGCGTGGTGATGGAAATCGCTTCCAGCACCGATTACCGGCTGCGCGAACTGACCCGTTCGCCGGTCTACCGCGTGCCCGCCGATGACGCCGGCGACGCCTGGCTGAGCGGACGCTGGCAGACGCTCACGCATGTCGCGCCCAAGGCCGGCGAACTGCAGGTGGATGGCCGCCCGATCCGCGTGCGTGCCCGCTGCCACGGCTTTGCCTGGTTCGATTTCGATGCGCTCTGCGAAGGCCCGCGCGCCGCCGCCGACTACATCGAGATCGCCCACGAATTCCACACCGTGCTGCTCGGCGGCATCCCGCGCTTCGATGGTGGCAACGACGATGCCGCGCGCCGTTTCGTTACCGCCATTGACGAGTTCTACGACCGCCACGTCAACCTGGTCTGCACCGCCGCCGCATCGCCTGTTGAGCTGTATGCCGGCGAGCGGCTGGCACATGCCTTCGAGCGCACCGCCTCGCGCCTCATCGAGATGCAGAGCGCCGAATACCTGGCCAGCGAACACCTCACCTGACATCGCGCGGGAGGCCTGCGTTTTTTGATCAGGCTCAACAGGCGGCGTACGGATCGCCCCTAGAGTGCGGGCCCGTCCCCACGGAAAACCCGCATGTCCCTGCTGATCTGGCAATCCGATCTCGATACCGGGATCGACGTCATCGACGAGCAGCACCACCGCATCGTCCATCTCATCAACCAGCTCCACCACGCCAACGAGAGCGGCAGCCGCGCCGAAGTCGGCGAGGTGCTGGAGGAACTGGTCGACTACACGCTCTCCCACTTCGCGTTCGAGGAAGAGTTGATGGAGGAAGCCGGCTACGCGCTCGGTCCCGCGCACAAGCGGGTGCACGAGATGTTCACGCGCCGCGTCGGCGAGTACAAGCTGCGCTTCGAAGCCGGCGACGACGTGGCCGGCGAGTTGAAGAGCATGCTCGCGCGCTGGCTGTTCAACCACATCCGCAGCGACGACAAGGCGTATTCGAAACACGTGCGCTGGTATCTGGACCGCTTCAGCAAGCAGCACCAGCAGGGTGGCTGGATGAAGCGCACGCTGGGCCGGTTGTTCGGGTGAACCTGCGTTAGCATCGGGGCTCCAACGGGGAGCCTGGCGATGCGCGTACTGCAGGGATTGGCACTGATGGCCGCGATGCTGGCGATGCCGGTATGGGCCGATTCACCGCTGCCCGATGGGCCGCATGTGGTCGCCAGCGGGCAGGCCAAGGTGGTGGTGGCGCCGGATGTGGCCGAGAGTTCGGTGTCGGTGGAAATCAATGCCGCGCAACCGGCCGAAGCCAAGCGGCGTGTCGATGTCGCGATCAACCGCTTCCTCGCGGCCCTGCATGCACAGGGCGTGGCCGAGGCCGACATCGAGGCCTCCGACCTGCGCCTGAGCGAAGACATCGACACCGATGACGAGGGCCGGCGGGTGTCCAACGGCTTCAGCGCATCGCGCACGGTGGAATTCAAGCTGCGCGACATCGGCAAGCTCAACGCGCTGCTGGATGACGCGCTGGCCGCCGGCATGAACCGTTTCGGCGACACCCGCTTCACATCCAGCCGCGCCGATGCCCTGCGTGCGGAAGCGCGTGCCAAGGCCGCGCGCAACGCCACCGAACGCGCCCGCGAACTGGCCGCCGGCTTCGGGGCCAAGCTCGGCGCGGTGTACAGCATCAACAGCGCCAACAACGACCTGGGCGCGCGTTACCGCTATGGCGCCACCAGCCTGGACCGCGTGGAAGTCAGCGGCACGCGCGCGCAGCCCGGCCGCTACCTCAAGCCCGAAATCGAATACAACGAGACCGTGACCGCGGTGTTCTCGATCCAGCCCTGACCGGACCACGCCCATGCGCATTCTGCTGATCGCCGCCGGCATCGCCGCCGCCCTCCACGCACCGGGCGCCTTCGCGCAGACCCGGCCCGATGTCGATGCCGCCGCGCGCAAGGTGCAGGCCGATGTCATCGCCTGGCGACGCGACTTCCACCAGCATCCCGAGCTCTCCAACCGCGAGGAGCGCACCGCCGCGAAGGTGGCCGAGCAATTGCGCAGGCTCGGCCTCAAGCCGCGCACCGGCATCGCGCACCACGGCGTGGTAGCGATCATAGAAGGCGGCAAGCCCGGCCCGAAGATCGCGCTGCGCGCCGACATGGATGCGCTGCCGGTGGCCGAGCAGGTGGACCTGCCGTTCGCATCGAAAGTGACCACCACCTTCAACGGCCAGCAGACCGGCGTGATGCACGCCTGCGGCCATGACGCACACACCGCGATCCTGCTCGGCGTGGCCGAGGCGCTGGTGTCGATGAAGGACCGGCTGCCCGGCCAGGTGATGCTGATCTTCCAGCCCTCCGAGGAAGGCGCGCCGCCGCCCGAGGAAGGCGGTGCGCCGCTGATGATCAAGGAAGGCCTGTTCAAGGACTTCAAGCCCGAGGCGGTGTTCGGGCTGCATGTGTTCTCGACCTTGCCGGCCGGCACCATCGGCTACCGCAAGGGGCCGTTCATGGCCGCCAGCGATTTCTTCAGCGTGCAGGTCACCGGCCGGCAGACGCATGGCTCGCGGCCGTGGGGCGGCATCGATCCCATAGTCGCCGGCGCGGATGTCATCGGCACGCTGCAATCCACCATCAGCCGCCGTACCGACATCTCGGCGCTGCCGGCGGTGCTGACCATCGGCGCGATCCACGGCGGCATCCGCAACAACATCATTCCCGATGAAGTGAAGATGCTCGGCACCCTGCGCACCTTCGACGACGGCCAGCGCCGGCGCATCGTCAACGACATGCGCAACGTGATCGAATCGGTCGCCCACGCGCACGGCGCGACCGGCAAGCTGGAGATCGGCGATGAAGCCGGCAACCCGGTCACCTACAACGACCCGGAGCTCACCGCACGCATCCTGCCCAGCCTGGAAGCGGTGGCCGGCGCCGGCAAGGTGGTGGAGACGCCGCTGATCATGGGCGCCGAGGACTTCTCGTACTACGCGAAGGAAGTGCCTTCGGTGTTCTTCTTCGTCGGCTCGACCGCGCCCGGCACCGACCCGCTGACCGCGCCGTCCAACCACTCGCCGCTGTTCAAGCTGGACGAATCCGCGTTGGATCTCGGTGTGCGCGCGATGCTGCAGCTGAGCCTGGACTACATGGAAGCCGCGCCGGCGCGTTGATCACGGCGGCGGCGCGGCGTCCTCGCGCTTGAGGACTTCGGCCAGCAGGCCTTCGCCCAGTTCGGCCTCGAACAACTGCTCCAGTTCGCGGCGCGCCTCCTGCGAGGTCTGGCGCAGCGCGTCCTCGTCGTCATAGACCAGATGCTGGGCGCGCAGCAGGCGTTCGTCGTGTTCGCGGAAACGCTGCGCGCGGTCGTCGGCCAGGTCGCGCGGCAGGCCCAGCGCCACCATCACGTCGCGGCCCATCTCCAGGCTGGAACCGAAGGTCTCGCGGATTGGCTTCACCCCGAAATCCATCAGCTTCCACGCATGCACGCGATCACGCGCACGCACGAAGATCTTGGCGTCGGGCCGCATCCGCCGCAGCAGGCGGACGATCCGCAGGCTGTCTTCCACCTTGTCCACCGCGACCACGAACACCTTGATGTTGTCGATGCCGGCCGCGCGCAGCAGATCGGGCTTGGACGGGTCGCCGTAGTAGATGGGGTTGCCGAAGCGGCGGAAGAACTCCACCTGCTCGACATCCGGGTCGATGGCGACGAAGCGGATCCGCTGCGAAAACAGCATGCGCGCGATGATCTGGCCGAAGCGCCCGAAGCCGGCGATCAGCACCTGCGGCGCGTCATCGGGGATTGCGTCGAAGGGCTGGCTGGGCGCGCCGCTGCGCTTGTGCTTGAGCGCGGCGGCCAGGCCCAGCACCAGCAGCGGCGTGGCCGCCATCGACAGGCCGACGATCGCAGTCAGCCGGTCGTGCAGGGCCTTGCCGATGAGCCCGGCGCGGTCGGCTTCGCTGAACACCACGAAGGCGAACTCGCCGCCCAGCGCCAGCACGCCGGCCAGCAGCAATGCGCCGCGCCCGTCCAGCTTGCCGGGGAAGCGCCCGATGAGCGTGAGCAGGGTGAACTTCACCGCCAGCAGCACCAGCACGCCGGTGGCGATCAAGCCCGGTGCCTGGGCCACCGCACGCAGGTCGATGCTCATGCCGACCGCCATGAAGAACAGGCCGAGCAGCAGGCCTTCGAATGGCTGGATCTGCGATTCCAGCTCGTGGCGGAATTCGGAATCCGCCAGCAGGACGCCGGCCAGGAATGCGCCCAGACCGGCGCTCAGGCCGGCCAGCTGCAACATCCACGCACTGCCCAGCACCACCAGCAGGGCGGCGGCGGTGAACACCTCGGGCATCTGGGTGCGGGCGATGATGCGGAACAGATGACGCAGCAGCAAGCGTCCGCCGGCGACCAGCAGTACGATCGCGCCGACGCCCTTGGCGACCGCCAGCCATGGCGAGCCGGTTTCCATCGCCGCCCGCGCACTGCCGAGCAGCGGGATGGCGGCCAGCAGCGGGATCGCCGCCAGGTCCTGGAACAGCAGGATGGCGAAGGCCAGCCGCCCGTGCGGGGCCTGCAGTTCGCCGCGCTCGGACAGCAGCTGCAGGCCGACCGCGGTGGAGGACAGTGCCAGCGCCATGCCGATCACCAGCGCGGTCTTCCAGCCCATGTCCTGGGTCATCGCCAGCGCGCCCAGCGCCAACGTGCACAGCGCGACCTGCAGGCCGCCGATGCCGAACACCGGCCCACGCATCGCCTTCAGCCGCGGCAGCGACAGTTCCAGCCCGATGACGAACAGCATCATCACCACGCCGATCTCGCTCGCGGTCAGCACGCGCTCGGGGTCGTGCACCACCTTCAGCGCATGCGGGCCCAGCAGCACGCCGACGAACAGGTAGCCCAGCACCGCACCCAGCCCGAAGCGCTTGAACACCGGCACCGCGACGACCGCCGCCAACAGGAACACCAACGCGAGTTCGAGACCACCACCGTGCATGCGCACCTCCTGCCGGGATTATGCGGGCGGCACGCACGCGCAGCGCGGATAATGGCGCGATGAACACGCACAACACCCCGGCCGGCAGCCTGCTTGGCCGCGAGACCGCCTATCCCGACCGCTACGACGCCGGCCTGCTGTTCCCCATTCCGCGCGCCGGTGCCCGCGCCGAACTGGGTGTCGATGACGCCGCGTTGCCCTTCGTCGGCCACGACCGCTGGCATGCCTACGAACTCGGCTGGCTCGACCTGCGTGGCAAGCCGCATGCCGCGACCGCCACCTTCCAGGTGCCGGCGGATTCGCCGAACCTGATCGAATCCAAGTCCTTCAAGCTCTATCTCAACTCGTTCAACCGCGAGCGGGTGGGCGATGACGCGGCGCTGCGGGCGCGCATCGAAACCGATCTCTCGGCCGCCGCCGGTGCGCCGGTGACGATGGCCTTCGGACTGCCGCCGATGGCCGGAGCGTGGGATGCGGCGTGCATCGACGGCCTCGACATCGACATCGACGACTACGGCCCGCCCAACGCCGCGCACCTGCACGCGGCCACGGACGACATTGCCGAAGAGTGGCTGTATTCGGAACTGCTGAAATCCAATTGCCCGGTGACCGGCCAGCCGGACTGGGCGACGGTGGTGATCGGCTATCGCGGCCCGCGCATCGACCGCGCCGGCCTGCTGCGCTACCTGGTGAGCTTCCGCGACCACTGCGAATTCCACGAGCAGTGCGTCGAACGCATCCACATCGACCTGCACGCCCGCTGCCGCCCCGAATGGCTGTCGGTGGAGGCGCGTTACACGCGGCGCGGCGGCCTCGACATCAACCCGTGGCGGGCGACGCCGGGCATCGACGCGCCTCCGGCGTTGCGCGATCCCCGCCAGTGAGCGCGACCTGCATCCTTCATCCGGGCGCGATGTTTTCTTAACAGACGCCATGCGAGCCTGCCGCCGTCATCCCCACATGATGGAGGCCGCCATGGCCAACCCCAGCAACGATCCCTCCAAGCTCTCGCTCGCCGGCCTGGGCGGCAACAAGGACGGCGATTTCTCCGGCGTCACCGGTGGCAACAGCGCCAGCGGCGACAAGGCCGATTTCTCGGCGGTCACCGGTGGCAGCAGTGCCGCGGTGGGCGCGGGCGGCGGCAGCCAGAGCTACACGGTGAAGTCCGGCGATTCGCTGTCGAAGATCGCCAAGCAGGTCTATGGCGATGCCAAGCAGTGGCAGCGCATCTACGAAGCCAACCGCGACCAGATCAAGGACCCGGACCTGATCCATCCGGGCCAGACCTTCCAGATTCCCTGAACTTGCTGCTAAATAGTCCCGCACCCCTTTCTCCAGGAGTTCCAATGAACCGCAAGCACCTCACGATCGCACTGGCCTCCGCGCTGGTGGCCACCGTCGGCATCACCGGCTGCAAGAAGAAGGAAGAGCCGGTCGTCACCCCGCCGCCGGCCGCCGAAGCCCCGGCCAGCACCGTGCCGGCTCCGGAACCGATTCCGTCCGCCGCCCCGGCCACCATCGTCGCGGTCGAGCTGGGCAATGCGATCGGCGCCGACAACCGCGTCACCGCCGCCAATGCCGTGTTCGGCAAGACCGACACCATCTACGCCTCGATCAACACCAGTGGCGCGGCCACGGCGACCAACAAGCTCAACGCCAAGTGGTCCTACCAGGATGGTCAGACCGTCCACACCGAAGATCGCGCGATGCAGGGCGCGGACACCATCTACGAGTTCCACATCAACAACCCGAAGGGCTGGCCGGTCGGCAAGTACAAGGTCGACATCACCATCGATGGCGGCCAGCTGCAGACCCGCGAGTTCGAGGTCAAGTAATCGTCTTCCAAGTAATCCGCTTTGCCCGCAGGGCGAGCCGGGCGCGACGCGAGTCGCGCCCTTTTTTTCGCCCGCGCCGCCACCATCTGCTCAGTACGCCTGCGGATTTTTGCCCGCACCGGCGGCAGCGGCGACAATGGCCGCGACCTTTCCCGCGAAGCGGCACGCCGCCGCATCGCCCACGACGAGCCTTCCATGACCGACACGCCGAAGATCCTCTACACGCTCACCGACGAGGCCCCGCTGCTCGCCACCCATTCCTTCCTGCCGGTGGTGCAGGCCTTCGCGAAAAGCGCGGGGGTGGATGTCGAAACCCGTGACATCTCGCTGGCGGCGCGCATCCTCTCGCAGTTCCCGGAGCGCCTGGGTGACAGGAAGGTCAACGACGACCTGCACGAGCTGGGCGAACTGGCGAAGACGCCGGAAGCCAACATCATCAAGCTGCCCAATATCAGTGCCTCCGAGCCGCAGTTGAAGGCCGCGATCGCCGAATTGCAGAAGCAGGGCTTCGACATCCCCGATTACCCGGAAGACCCGCAGGACGATGCCGCCCGCGACACCAAGGCGCGCTATGACCGGGTCAAGGGCAGCGCGGTGAATCCGGTGCTGCGCGAAGGCAACAGCGACCGCCGCGCGCCGGCTTCGGTGAAGAACTACGCGAAGAAGCACCCGCACCGCATGGGCAAGTGGGAGGCGACATCGAAGTCGCACGTCGCGCACATGGACGAAGGCGATTTCTACGCCAGCGAGCAGTCGGTGACCTTTGACCACAACGGCAAGGTGCAGATCGAGCTGCTGGGCAAGGACGGCTCGGACGTCATCCTCAAGTCCAAGACCAAGGTGCTGCCGGGCGAGGTGCTGGATTGCGCGGTGCTGCGCGCCGACCAGCTGGCGGATTTCGTCGATGCGCAGATCGGAGATGCCAAGGCGCAGGGCGTGCTGTTCTCGCTGCACCTGAAGGCGACGATGATGAAGGTCAGCGACCCGATCATGTTCGGCATCGTGGTGCGCCGCTATTACAAGGCGCTGTTCGACAAGCACGGCGCGCTGCTGGAACGCATCGCCTTCGAGCCGGACAACGGCATCGGTGACCTTTACGCCAAGCTGGGTGAGTTGAGCGAGGCCGAACGCGCGGCGGTCGGGGAAACCATCGCGGAAATCTACGCGGCGAATCCCGGCCTGGCGATGGTGAATTCCGACAAGGGCATCACCAACCTGCATGTGCCGAGCGATGTCATCGTCGATGCCTCGATGCCGGCGATGATCCGCGACTCCGGCCGCATGTGGAACGTGGACGGCCAGCTGCAGGACACCAAGGCGCTGATCCCGGACCGCTGCTACGCCGGCATCTACCAGGTCGTCATCGACGACTGCAAGGCGAACGGCGCGTTCGATCCGGCGACCATGGGCAGCGTGCCCAACGTCGGCCTGATGGCGCAGAAAGCCGAGGAATACGGCAGCCACGACAAGACCTTCCGCATCCACCACGACGGCACCGTGCGCGTCACCGACGACACCGGCAAGGTGTGGATGGAACAGGACGTGCGTGCCGGCGACATCTTCCGCATGTGCCAGACCAAGGACGCGGCGATCGCCGACTGGGTGAAGCTCGCCGTCAACCGTGCGCGGCTGTCGAACACGCCCGCGGTGTTCTGGCTGGATGCGGCGCGCGCGCATGACCGCGAGATCATCGCCAAGGTCGAACACTATCTGCGCGACCACGACACGGGCGGGCTCGACATCAGCATCAAGTCGCCGGTGGAGGCGATGAAGCTGTCGCTCGCGCGCATCCGCGAAAGCAAGGACACGATCAGCGTCACCGGCAACGTGCTGCGCGATTACCTGACCGACCTGTTCCCGATCATGGAACTCGGCACCAGCGCCAAGATGCTGTCGATCGTGCCGCTGATGGCCGGCGGCGGCCTGTTCGAAACCGGCGCCGGCGGTTCCGCGCCCAAGCATGTGCAGCAGTTCGTGGCCGAGGACTATCTGCGCTGGGATTCGCTGGGTGAATTCCTTGCGCTGCAGGCTTCGCTGGAGCATCTCGCCGACAGCACCGGCAACGCGCGTGCCCGCGTGCTGGCCGATGCGCTGGATGCGGCGAACGGCCAGTTCCTCGACAACGACAAGTCGCCGACGCGCAAGATCGGCGGCATCGACAACCGTGGCAGCCATTATTGGCTTGCCCGCTACTGGGCCGAAGCCTTGGCCGCGCAGGACACTGATGCCGCATTGAAGGCCGCCTTCGCGCCGGTCGCCAAGGCGCTGGTCGATGGCGAAGCGCAGATCGTCGGCGAGTTGAACGGCGTGCAGGGCAAGCCGGTCGAGATCGGCGGCTACTACCGCCCCGACAACGGGCTGACCGACAAGGCGATGCGCCCGAGCGCCAGCTTCAACGCGGCGCTGGCCATGCTGGGCTGAGTGCCTGGTCATGTGTCGATGTGGAAAGCCCGGCGATGCCGGGCTTTTCTTTTGTCAATGACGAAGCGGGGCCGCGCGGCACATCCGTTTCATCCGCCGCGCGCTAAGCTGCCGGCCAGACAAATTCCCGGAGAATCGAGATGACCATGCCGCGTGTTTCCGCTGTCCTCACCGGCGTCGCGCTCTGCCTGCTCGCCGCCTGCACCCATGTCCCCGGCACGCGCGCGGAAGCCGCCGCGCAGGTCAACCGCGCCTGGGCCGAAGCCGATGCTTCGCTGCTCGCGCAGGCCATTGCCGGCACCTGGCGCGAGCCGGCCAACCGCGCGCGTGACGGCTATCGCCATCCGCAGCAGACGCTCGAATTCCTCCGCGTCGGCAGCCGCAGCCGCGTCATCGAAATCAGCCCCAGCACCGGCTGGTACAGCGAGATCCTCGCGCCCTACCTGCGTGCATCCGGCACCTACGTCGCCGCCAATGCCGCCGCGCCCGCCGACAGCGGCGCCGGCAAACGCGCCACCGGCTTGAAGGCGAAGTTCGCCGGCGAGCCCGCGCACTACGACCGCGTGCAGTGGCTGGAATACGACGGCAAGGCGCCCGCGTTCGGCGCGCCCGGTTCGGCGGATGTGGTGCTGACGTTCCGCAACGTCCACAACTGGGTGGCGGGCGACAACGCCGATGCCTATTTCAAGGCCTTTTTCGATGTGCTGAAGCCGGGCGGCGTGCTCGGCGTGGTGGACCATCGCGCCAAGCCGGGCACGTCGCTGGAGGCGATGAAGAAGTCGGGTTACCTGACCGAGGCGCTGGTGATCGACCTCGCCACGCGTGCCGGCTTCCAGCTGGATGCACGGAGCGAGGTCAACGCCAACCCGAAGGACACCGCCGACCACCCCAATGGCGTGTGGACGCTGCCGCCGACCAACCGCAACGACGGCAAGGACGTCGCGAAGTACAGGGCCATCGGCGAAAGCGACCGCATGACGCTGCGCTTCGTCAAACACTGAGTCCTGTCGGGTGCGATCCGGCGCGTCTTCCACATGCCGCGCCTCGGGGTTTCTCTTCGAGGTGGCGATGTCGCAGCGGCCCGCACGAACGACTTGCCCACATCACCCACACCGATGCTGATCGCCTTCAACAAACCGTTCGGCGTCCTCTGCCAGTTCACCGACCGCAGCGATCCGCCGCGCCCGACGCTGGCCGGCTTCGGCCTGCCGCCGGATGTGTACCCGGCCGGCCGCCTGGATTTCGATTCCGAAGGCCTGCTGCTGCTCACCGACGACGGGGCGCTCGCCCATCGCCTCACCGACCCGCGCCACAAAGAACCCAAGACCTACTGGGTGCAGGTGGAAGGCACGCCCGATGACGCGAAACTCGACGCGCTCCGCCGCGGCGTGGCGCTGAAGGACGGACTGACCCGGCCGGCCGCCGCGCGCCACATCGACCCGCCCGATCCCTGGCCGCGTGACCCGCCGGTGCGCTTCCGCAAATCGGTGCCCGATGCGTGGCTGGAACTCACCATCCGCGAGGGCCGCAACCGCCAGGTGCGGCGGATGACGGCGGCGGTCGGCCTGCCGACCTTGCGCCTGATCCGTGTGGCGATGGGCGATGTCGCGATCGCCGGTCTCGCGCCCGGCGAATGGCGCAGCCTGAACCGCGCCGGATGAACAATTCAGGTTAAGCGGGTCGCATTCAGCCTGTTCCCTGCAACCGTATACTCCAATGACTCATGGACAGTCTGTCCATCCGGGGATCGCCGCTTGCCGAACACCATCAGTACCGTCGCGGGTCGCATCCTGCTGGTCGACGACCAGCCCGCCAACCTGCGCGTGGTCACCATGCTACTGCAGCGCCGGCATTACGAAGTGGCGACGGCCAACGACGGGCGCAGCGCGTTGGAAGCGTGCCATCGCTTCAAGCCCGACCTGATCCTGCTCGACATGATGATGCCGGGCATGGATGGCTTCGAGCTGATGCGCGAGATCAAGCTCGACCCCGAGTTGATGCGGATCCCCACCGTCTTCCTCACCGCCGCGCAGGACCGCGATTTGCTGCTGCGCGCGTTCGATGTCGGCGCGGTCGACTACGTCACCAAGCCCTTCATCCCCGAGGAACTGCTGGCGCGGGTCAACGCCCACATCGTCCTCAAGCTGACGCGCGACCGGCTCGAGCGCGTCGCGCAGGAGCGCCAGGACCTGGTCAACCTGGTCGCCCACGACCTCAAAAACCCGCTCACCAGCGTGCTGTTCGCCAGCGACATGTTGCGCCAGCCCGACTGCAATCCCGAACGCGCGCCGCGCTACCTCGAAGTGATCTGCGAAGCGACGCAGGACGCCATCGGCTACATCCGCAGCTATCTGGAAACGCAGTCGCGCCGCCGCGACACCGACGGTCCGCCGCCGCGTGCATCGCTGCGCGAGACGGTGGAATGGCTGGTGGGCCGCTACGCCTTTCAGCTGGAAGCGCGTGGCCTGCAGATCGTCACCCAGGTCCCGACTCAGCCCTGCGAAGTCGGCATCGACCCCAAAGTGCTGCGCCAGGTCGCCGAGAATCTGGTGACCAATGCCAGCAAGTACGCATCCGAAGGCAAGGAGCTCGAATTCCAGGTGCGCCCCGGTGCGGAAGGCTATTGGCAGCTGCATGTGTCGGACCGCGGGCCGGGCATCCCGGCATCCAAGCAGCGCGAACTGTTCAAGCCGTTCACCCGGCTGGTCGAGAACGATGGCGACCACAACTCCAGCGGCCTCGGTCTTTCGCTGGCGCGCCAGATCATCATGAATGCCGGCGGCCACCTGTTCTACGAAGACCGTGAGGGCGGCGGCTCGCGTTTCATCATCGAGTTGCCGGAAGCCGGGCGCGAATTGCCCGCGGCACCGGAAACCGTCGCCGGCCTCTGAGCCACGCGATCCGCGCCCACGAAAAAGCCGCCCCGAAAGGCGGCTTTTGTTTATGACGATGTGGAGGCGTCAGCTGCTCTTGCGACGGCTGCCGCGCTTGGCTTCGACGCGCTTGGCGCTGCCTTCGATCGGCGCATCGGCCTCAAGACGCTTGGCGCGACGACGGGCGGCGTACCAGAGCAGGCCCGCGCCCGCCGCAGCCGCCACGGCGACCGCCGGGTTGCGGCGCACGAAGCGGGTGGCGACGCGCGTGCCGGTGCGCATCGCGCCGAGCGCCGCGCCGGTTTCGACCCACTTCAATGCCTTGTCCGGCATCGAATGCTTGAGGCTGCCGCCCAGCTGGCTGGCGATATCCGATGCGCGGCCGGCGATGTCTTCCAACTTGCTCATGCTGACTCCCTGCGCGAATGCGCGTGCGGTGAACGTGACCGCAGTCTGCGGGCGCAACCGTTTCCACTGCGTGAGCGGGATGCGCGGAATCCGGCTGTGGGCTGAACGTGGCGGCTTCACGTACCGCGTGGCTTCGCGCGATGCGTGGCCGTCGCGGTCCATGGATCATCCGGCCACGGATGCTTCGGGTATCGCCCCTTCATTTCCTTTTTCACTTCCGGATAGGTGCGGTCCCAGAACCCGCGCAGGTCCTGCGTCACCTGCAAGGGGCGGCCGCCGGGCGACAGCAGATGCAGCATCAACGGCACGCGCCCCTCCGCGATGCGCGGCGTATCCGCCAGCCCGAACAGTTCCTGCAGCTTGACCGCAAGCACCGGCGGCGCGGCCTCGCCATGGTCATCGAGCCGGTATTCGATGCGACGCTCCATGCCGGACGGCACCGTGATCCGTACCGGCGCGAGCTGGTCGATGCGGCTGCAGGTTGACCAGTCGATGTCAGATTTCAAGGCTTCGGTGAGCTCATCCGCCGACAATGCATCCAGCCGCGTCTTGCCGGCGAAGGCGGGCGCGAGCCAGTGGTCGAGCGTGGCAAGCAAGGCGTCATCGGAGAGATCGGGCAGTGCGAGTTCCGGCATCCACGCACGCAGGCATTGCACGCGGATGCGCCACTGCGAGGCAGCTTCGCTCCACGGCAAGGCGTCCAGGCCCAGTTCGCTCACGGCCCGGCTCAACGCCTTGGCGGCGAGCGCGGGATCGACGCGGCCGGTGGGCCTGGTCGAAATCACGATGCCATCGAAGCGCTCGATGCGCTCGCCGACCAGCGCGCGTTTTCCGGCATCCCAACGCAGTTCGTCGCCTTCGCGGAAATGCGCGGCGAAGTCTTCGCGCAGCCGTGCCTCGTCCACCGGTGCGGCACGCAACAGCAACGCATCCTTCGCCTCGTAGCGCAGTTCGCTGGCGACCAGCCAGGGCTCGCCGATGAGCGCACTGTCATCGAACACTCGCGCCATCCGCCCGTTGCTCAACTGGTAGCGCAGGCGATCGCTGCCATGGCGATAGGCGATGCGGTCCGGGAAGGCGTGCGCCAGCAGATCGCCGAGCGCATGCGCGGGCGCGTGGCGCGGCGGCGGGGAATCCACGCGCAACCGGCGGCGCCATTGCTTCGCGGCGGCATCGATGGTGGCGAGCGTCGAGCGGTTGGCATCGTGATCGACGCGGCCTTCGCGGAACGCGGCAAGCGCCTGCCAGCGCTGCGCGAGTGCATCACTGCGCGTGCGCAGCGGATCGCGTGCTTCGACCAGCGCGGCGAGATCGCAGGCGAGTGCGCGTCCGGCATCGTCGCGTGCGGCCAGCAGCATCGCCGCGAGTCGCGGATGCGTGCCGAGCACCAACATGCGGCGACCGGTGGCGGTGATCGTGCCTTCGGCATCCAGCGCATCGAGCCGCTGCAGCAGGTCACGCGCGGCGGCGAAGGCACCCGCTGGCGGCGCATCGACAAACCTCAGCGCATCGCTGCCCCAGGCCGCGAGTTCCAGTGCCAGCCCAGCCAACTCGACCTGCGCGATTTCCGCGCGACGCTGAGGCGCAAGCCGCTCGGATTCCGGCCACAGGCGATACGCCCAGCCTTCCGCCACGCGACCGGCACGACCCGCGCGCTGGTCGGCCGAGGCCTGCGCGATGCGGACGGCACCCAGCCGCGAAAAGCCGGAGTTGGGGTCGAAGCGCGGTTCGCGCGCGAGGCCGGCATCGATCACCACGCGCACGCCGGGCAGGGTGACGCTGGACTCGGCGACATTGGTGGCGAGCACGATGCGGCGGCGGCCATCGGCGGCGGGTTGCAGCACGCGCGATTGCTGCTCGACCGGCAGGTCGCCGTGAAGGGTGAGGACCTCGACGGGGCAGCTTGCCGGTGACGGCGCTGCCGTGAGCAAGCCGGGTCCCGAGCTTTCAAGCACATGCTGCACGCGCTGGATCTCGCGGATGCCCGGCAGGAACACCAGCACGTCACCGGGATGCGTGGCGAGCACGTGTTCGACGGCGCGACGTACCTGTGGCTCCAATGCCTCGTCGCGGCGCGCGGGGAAATGCGCCACCGACACAGGGAAACTGCGACCGGCGCTGCTGATGCGCGGTGCATCCAGCCAGCTGGCGAGTTTTTCGCCATCCAGCGTAGCCGACATCACCACGATCCGCAGGTCGTCGCGCACGCTGGTCTGCACATCGAGCGCGAGCGCCAGCCCGAGATCACCGGCCAGGTGTCGCTCATGGAATTCGTCGAAGACGATCGCGCCCACGCCTTCCAGCAGCGGATCCTCCTGCAGCAGCCGGGTGAGGATGCCTTCGGTGACGACTTCGATCCGCGTCGCCTTCGACACCTTCGACTCGAAACGGATGCGGTAGCCGACCGTTTCGCCCACCGCCTCGCCCAATTGCTTCGCCATGAAACCGGCCGCGGCCCGCGCGGCGACGCGACGGGGCTCCAGCATCAGGATTTTTCGGCCTGCCAGCCACGGCGCATCCAGCAGCGCCAACGGCAACTGCGTGGTCTTGCCGGCACCCGGCGGCGCCTCCAGCACCAAGCACGGATGCGCGGCAAGCGACGCGCGCACCTCGGGCAGGACGGCATTGATGGGGAATGCAGGCGAAGTCACTGCGCAAGGATACGGGGCGAGGTGCCGGTCGGATTGATGAGGGGGATCGGATAGCGAGTCAGGTTCGCCGCATCGCCCATTGATGGGGCAAGTCGAATCGGAATTGAAAGACGAGGACGTCTTCTTCCAACACGCATCACAACCGGGGCGATGCCTGGTCGCGTGCACCATCAATTGAAACAACGGACATGGATGCAAGAAACCGAATCGAAGTTGAAAGACAAACGCGTACTCATCCGGCACACATCGCAAGCCGATTTATCCGGTTGCACGCAGCATCAATCGAAGCAACGCACACGGATTCAAGAAGCCAAACCCAAACCAGAACACGAAGCCGCCATTCAAAAATCACATTCGCAAGCAGGGCCATGCCCGGTTGCGAGCAGCGTCCAGCGCGCCATGGATGGCGCGCGCCCGAGTCGAGGCAGGAAGCCTCGACCGAGGGAAAGCGCACGCGGCCGGGTGTGGCCCGGACCGAAGGCGCAAACCCAGCCACGAACAAACATCCCAAACAATCCGACATCCCACATCGCTATACCCACACCCGCATCCGCACCCAACCCCAAACACGCAAGCGTGCAAACACAACACACCAACATCACCACACCCAAATACAAACCCAGCGCGTCCAGGCAAGACCCCACAAGCGATGAGTCCCCGAGGCGCGATGACCGCGCCCTTCGACCCACCCCGTCCATCCGGCTTGAAGTGGCAAAGCCCACGCCCACCCTTCGTACAATGCGCGGATGCACATGATCGACATCGGCGCCAACCTCACCCACGACAGCTTCGACCGCGACCGCGACGCCGTCCTGCAACGCGCACGCGCGGCCGGCGTGACAAAAATGATCATCACCGGCGCCTCGCGCGAACACTCGCCGATGGCCCTCGAACTGGCCCAAGCACACCCCGGCGAACTCTTCGCCACCGCCGGCGTCCACCCCCACCACGCCAGCGAATACACCGCCGAATGCGACGCCGAAATGCGCGCCCTGCACACGCATCCGGAAGTCGTGGCCGTCGGCGAATGCGGCCTCGACTACTTCCGCGATTTTTCCCCGCGCCCGATGCAGCGCAAGGCCTTCGAGATGCAACTGCAGATCGCCGTCGACACCGGCAAACCACTGTTCCTGCACCAGCGCGACGCCCATGCCGACTTCATGGCGATGATGAAGAACTTCGAAGGCCGCATCGGGCCCGCCGTGGTCCATTGCTTCACCGGCAGCCGCGAAGAACTCTTCGACTACCTGGACCGTGACTGGCACATCGGCATCACCGGCTGGCTCTGCGACGAACGCCGCGGCGCCCACCTGCGCGAACTGGTGAAGTCAATCCCGCGCAACCGCCTGATGATCGAAACCGACGCACCCTACCTGCTGCCGCGCACCCTGCAGCCGATGCCCAAAGACCGCCGCAACGAGCCCGCCTTCCTCGCCCACATCGCCGAAGAACTCGCGCGTGACCGTGGCGAGACACTCGAAGACGTGATGCAGGCCACCACCGACACTGCCCGCGCATTTTTCCGCCTGCCGGGCTGAGCCGGAGCCGCGTGACCCGTCGCGCCCACAATTACTGAACCTGCCGGTACACTAGCTCCCCGATTCCCTCTGGGCCCCCGGCCATGCTCGTGAACCCCGCTGCCTCTTCGCGCCTGACCCGCGCCATCGTCCTCGCACTCGCGGCCACCCTCGCGGTCGGCGCCTGCAAGAAGGGCGAAGACAAGGACAAGGCGGCGGCCGAGGCGGCCAGCTCCGCGCTCCCGGTCAGCACCCAGCCGGCCATGAAGCGCGAGATGGCCAGCGGCCTGACCGTCTCCGGCCCGGTCTCGCCGGTCGAGGACATGCAGCTGGGCGTGGAAGTCAGCGGCCTGCGCGTGACCGCATTGAACGTGGATGTCGGCCAGCAGGTGCGTCGCGGGCAGGTGTTGTTGACGCTCGACCACCGCATGCTCGACTCCGACCTGGCCCAGGCCAACGCCGCCCTGCGCGAAGCCGAAGCCGGCGCCCAGCTCGCGCGTTCCAACCTGGCGCGTGGCCAACAATTGGCCAGCGGCAAATACATCAGCGCGATGCAGCTCGACGAACTGCGCGCCAACCGCACCGCCTCCGAAGCCCGCCTCGGCACCGCCCGCGCCGCGCGCGATGCCTCCGCGCTCCGCCGCAGCTTCGCCGACCTGCGCGCACCCGCCGACGGCCTGATCAGCAAGCGCCTGGTGCAGCCGGGGCAAGTGGTCGCCGCCGGTTCGCCGCTGATGCACCTGATCAAGGACAGCCGCCTGGAATGGCGCGCCGAACTGCCGGCCAGCCAGCTCGCCAGCGTCAAGCCGGGTGACGTCATCCGCCTGACCACCGAAAAGGGCGAACCGGTGGAAGGCCGCGTGCGCGCGGTCAGCCCCGGCGTGGATGCCACCACCCGCACCGGCACGGTCTTCGCGGACCTGCCGGCCGGCCTGCTCCAGTCGGGTGCGTTGCAGCCCGGCGCGTTCCTGTCCGGCCGCGTCGATACCGGCGTGTCGGAGGTGATCGCCGTGCCGGAGAAGGCGGTGGTGCCGCGCGACGGCTTCCCCACCGTGTTCATTGTCGATGCCGAATCCACCGCGCGTCCGCGCCGCATCGAGACCGGCGGCAAGGATGGCGGCTACGTCGAAGTGCGCAAGGGCCTTGAGTCCGGCGCGCAGGTGGTGGTCGAAGGCGCCGGCTTCCTCGGCGATGGCGACAAGGTGCGCGTGGTGCCGGCGTCCGCAGCGGCCGATGCCGCGAAGGCCACCCCGTGAGCGGCACCGGCACGCCGCCGCCGCCCGCCGCGGGCGAACGCAACACGCTGGCGACCTGGGGCATCCGTAACCCGGTCCCGGCGATGATGCTGTTCTTCGTGCTGTGCGTGGCCGGGTTGTGGGGCTTCCACAAGCTGCCGATCGCGCGCTTCCCCGACATCGCCTTCCCGATGACCGTGGTGACGATCAGCCAGCCGGGCGCCTCGCCTTCGCAGCTGGAAACCGAAGTCGCCCGCAAGGTCGAGGACTCGGTGGCCACGCTCGACAACGTCAAGCGCGTCACCTCCACCGTGGTCGAAGGCGTATCCACCACCGCCATCGAATTCAACCTGGACGCCGACCTGATGACGGCGCTCAACGACACCAAGGACGCGGTCACCCGCATCCGCATGGACCTGCCGCAGGACATCCAGGAACCGATCGTGTCGAAGGTGGAGATCGGCGGCTCGCTGCTCACCTACGCGGTGGCCGCGCCGGGCATGGCCGATGACGAGCTGTCGTGGTTCGTGGACCGCTACGTCACCCGCGCGCTGTACGGCGTGGACGGCGTGGCGGCGGTCAACCGCATCGGCGGCGTGGACCGCATGGTGCGCGTGGACCTGGACCCGCAGGCGCTCGAAGCCTATGGCGTCACCGCCGGCGAGGTCTCGCAGCAGCTGGCGCTGACCCAGGTCGAACGGCCCGGCGGCAAGGCCGAACTCGGCGGCGAATCGCAGACCATCCGCACCATCGCCACCGTCGCCGACGCGCAGCAGCTGGCCGATTTCAGCATCACCCTGGGCGATGGCCGCTCGGTGCGGCTGTCGTCGCTGGCGCGGGTGCACGATGCCACCGCCGACGCCACCCAGCTGGCGCTGCTCGACGGCAAACCGGTGGTGGGTTTTTCGATGTCGCGTTCGCGCGGCGCCGACGAACTGCTGGTCCGCGACCACGTCAAGGACGCGCTGGCGACGCTGGCGAAGGAGCATCCCGGCGTGTCGTTCCAGCTGATCACCGACATGACGCAGGAGACCGAGGACTCCTACACCTCGTCGATGGAGATGCTGTGGGAAGGCGCGCTGCTGGCGCTGGCGGTGGTCTTCCTGTTCCTGCGTGACTGGCGCGCGACCTGGGTGAGCGCGATCGCGTTGCCGCTCTCCATCATCCCCACCTTCGCGGTCATCCACTGGCTGGGCTTCTCGCTCAACATGATCACGCTGCTGGCGCTGAGCGTGGTGGTGGGCATCCTGGTGGATGACGCGATCGTCGAGATCGAGAACATCGTCCGCCACCTCGGCATGGGCAAGAAGCCGCTGGAAGCCGCGCGCGATGCCGCCAACGAGATCGGCGTCGCGGTCATCGCCACCTCCGCCACGTTGGCCGCGGTGTTCGTGCCGGTGGCGTTCATGCCCGGCATCCCCGGCAAGTTCTTCCGCGAGTTCGGCTGGACCGCCGCGACCGCCGTGATGTTCTCGCTGCTGGTGGCGCGCCTGTTGACCCCGATGATGGCGGCCAACCTGCTCAAGCCGCATCCCGACAACGTCGCCGATTCCAAGGTGATGAAGCGCTACCTGGGCTGGGTGGACTGGGTGCTGCACAACCGCTGGAAGACGCTGGGCATGGCGACGCTGTTCTTCATCGCCTCGCTGGCGCTGGTGCCGTTCATCCCCGCCACCTTCATTCCGCCGGCCGATTCCGGCCGCAGCATGCTGTCGCTGGAACTGGCGCCGGGCACGCGCATCGAAGACACCACCCGCGTCGCCGAACGCGCCCGCGTGTTGATCGATGACATCCCCGAACTCAAGCAGGTGTTCACCCAGATCGGCAGCGTTCCGAACCTGGGTGATCCCGGCAAGTCCGGCGATGCCAGCGTGCGCAAGGCGGTGATGACGCTCGACTGGGGCAAGGTCGATGACCGCGACCGTGGGCAGAAGACGCTGGAACAGGCCGTGCGCGACCGCGTGTCCAGCCTGCCGGGCGTCAAGACCAGTTACCTCAGCACCGAGCCGGGCGAGCAGATGATGCTGGTGCTGGCCGGCGACGATCCCAACACGCTCGAAGCCGCCGCCGCCGCGGTGGAGCGCGAGGTCCGCGCCAATATCAAGGGCATCGGCAGCGTGTCGTCCACGGCATCGTTGCTGCGTCCGGAACTGCAGATCCGCCCGGACCCGGCACGCGCCGCCGATCTCGGCGTGTCCACCTCGGCCATCGCCGAGGCCGCGCGCGTGGCCACCGCCGGCGACTACACGCAGCGCATGGCCAAGCTCAACCTGCCGGACCGGCAGATCCCGATCCGCGTCGGTTTCGCGCGTGATGCGCTGGAAGACCCGGCCACCATCGCCCAGCTGCGCGTGCGTGGCCGCGCCGGTGCAGTGCCGCTGGAGGCGGTGGCCGACATCGACGCCGGCAGCGGCCCGTCGGTGATCAGCCGCTACAAGCGCCAGCGCAACATCACCATCACCGCCGAACTCAACGGCCGTCCGCTGGGCGACGTGATGAACGAGGTGCAGAAGCTGCCTTCGGTGCAGAAGGTGCCGGCCGGCGTGTCCTTCATCAACACCGGCGACGCGGAGATCTTCGTCGAGCTGTTCTACGGCTTCGTGCTGGCGATGATCGCCGGCATCGTCTGCATCTACATGGTGCTGCTGCTGTTGTTCAAGCACCCGATGCAGCCGCTGACCATCCTCGCCGCCATCCCGCTGTGCGCAGGCGGCGCGTTCGGCGCGTTGCTGATCACCCAGAACATGCTGTCGCTGCCGGCGTTGATCGGCCTGTTGATGCTGATCGGCATCGCCACCAAGAACTCGATCCTGCTGGTCGATTACGCGGTGATGGCCGAAGACCAGCACGGCATGAGCCAGCACGATGCGTTGATTGATGCCTGCCGCAAGCGTGCGCGCCCGGTGATCATGACCACGCTGGCAATGGGCGCCGGCATGATGCCGCTTGCACTCGGCATGGCCGAAGGCACCAGCTCCACCTTCCGCGCGCCGATGGCCTGGGCGGTGATCGGCGGCCTGATCACCTCGACCGCGCTCAGCCTGATCGTGATTCCGGCCACCTACACCGTGCTGCACGACATCGGCGACTGGCTGGCCGGCAAGTTCCGGCGCGACAAGCCCGCGGCGCCCGCGCACGCCTGACCCGGGCAGCCCGGCCATGTGCCGGGCTGGTCGTTTGTGGGGGGCATGGGGATGCGCAGTCCGCGTCTCGACGCTGCGCCGGGCGTGCTAGAAATGCACATCCGCACCGGAGCCCGCCATGGCCGACCTGCTGCATCTCTCCGCACCGTGGTGGCATTTCGTGCTGCGCGCGATCGTCATCTACGTGATGGTGATGGTGCTGATCCGGGTTTCCGGCAAGCGTGCGGTCGGCCAGTTCACGCCGTTCGACCTGGTGCTGCTGATCCTCATCGGCAACGCGGTGCAGAACGGCTTGAACGGCGGCGACAACTCCATCGCCGGCGCATTCATCCTGGCCGCCACGCTGATCGTGCTGAACTACGGCGTGGCCTTCGCCACCTCGCGCTCGCAGCGCGCCGAGCACATCGTCGAAGGCGTGCCGCGGGTGCTGGCGCGTGACGGCGTGCTGTTCAAGGAAGTCCTGCGCGAGGAACTGGTGAGCGAAGCGGACTTCCTGGAATCGCTGCGGATGAACAACGTTGGCGAGATCGACGATGTCGCGCTGGCCCTGCTGGAAACCAATGGCAGCATCAGCGTGATCTCGCGGCAGGGCGATGGCGAGGCGCGTGCGGCAAAATACATCCAGGTGCTGCCGGTGCGTTCCCTGCGCCGCCATCGCCGCCACCGACGCACGCCCGGGCATCCCGAAGGCGGGTAGGGTGGTTGAACGCGTTCGGGGGGGCGCACGCTTGTCACTGATCCGATCCACTTCCATGGCATGGCCGACGCGCCTGAAGCGCGTGCTGCTGGCGTGGCTGCTGCTGGCCTGCTGCCTGCCCGCGTTCGCCGCGACGGATTGGCCGCGCTGGCAGGCCGAACTGGTACGCCTGCACCAGGACGCGATCCCGCGCGATGAAGTGCGGCGGCGCTTCATCGAATTGCAGAAGACCTTGCCACCCGACCCGCCGTATCCGGTGCAGCGCGAGGCGGCGCGGGTCGCGTTGCTGCTGTCCGACAGCGAGGGCGATGCGCGTGCCCGGCGCGAGGCGCTGCGCACGCTCGCGCTGCGCAACGGCGACGAGGACACCGCGCGGCTGATGCGGGTGCAGGAGATTTTCGACAGCCACGTCGACGACAACATCGAGGCCAGCCTGCACGCGCTCGATGCGCTGCGCCTGGAAACGCAGCCGGGGACGCCCGAGCTGCGCAACCAGATCGCCATGGCCTATGCCTACATGTACTGGGATGTCGGCAACTTCGAGCTCGCGTTGCGCTATCTGCTGCAGGCGCGTGACCTGGCGCCCACGCTGCCGGGACGCAATCCCGAACGGATGACCGAGCGTGGCGAAGGCATCGCCCGGCTCTACGTCGACATGCAGGACGCACCGCGCGCGCTGGCCGAGCTCGACGCGCTGGAACGCGACCTGCCGGCGGCGTTGTCGGAAAGGATGCGTACCCATCTCGCCGCCACGCGTGGCGCCGCGCTCATCGTGTCGGGGCAGCCGCGGGTGGCGATGGACGTCGTGCAGCAGGGACTGCAGGGCGTGGCGCCGCTGGACCCCGGCAACGGCCAGCAGCGGCTCCGGCAGGCGCTCGCCGAAGCCCACCTCGCGCTGGACCAGCCCGAGCTCGCGCTCAAGGCGGCGAACGAGATGGTCACGGCCAGCCGCGATGGCGCGCCCTATTTCCAGGCCGAGGGCCAGATCCTGCGCGGTGCAGCCCAGTCACGGCTGGGGCATGTCGAGGAAGGGCTCGCCTCGATGCAGCAGGGCATCAATTATTTCCGTCGTGCCGCGCAGTTCGTCGCCCTGCGGCGCGGGCTGGGCCGCAAGGTGGATGCGCTGGTCGCCGCCGGTCGTCCCGCCGATGCGCTGGCCGCGCAGCGCGAGCAGTACGACCTGTCGATGCGCCTGTACAGCAGCAACCGCGCGCAGGGTGTCGCGCGCCTGCAGGTGGAGGAGGACGTGGCCCGCCGCGAAGACGAGATCCGCCGGCTGTCCACGGAAAACCAGTTGCAGGAAGCCCGCGTGCGCGCGCAGCGCGGCAGCAAGCTGGCGTGGATGGTGGTGAGCGTGCTCGGTGGTGGCGTCATCCTGCTGCTGGCCCTGCTGTTGCGCAGCACCCGCCGCCAGCGCGAAGCCTTGTGGAAGGACGCGCTCACCGGCGCCTTCACCCGCCATCACCTGGAGCGCTGGCGCGCCGGCCATCGCCTGCATGCGCCGGCGCGACGCGCGCTGGTGCTGATCGACCTGGACCACTTCAAGGCGATCAACGACCAGCATGGCCATGCCGCCGGCGACGAAGTGCTGCGGGGTGTCGGCGCGCGCCTGCGCGGTGAGCTGGATCGCCACGGCGAACTGTTCCGCTGGGGTGGCGAGGAGTTCCTGCTGGTGCAGGACGTGCCGGCCGATGCCGACATCGAGGCCTGGCTCGCGCGCCTGCAACGCGTGGTGCAGCGGGACACGCCGTGGGCCGGACAGATGCTGCGGGTCAGCGCATCGATGGGCTGCCTGGTGCTGGCGGGCGAGGATGCCGAGGACGCGCGTTTCGACACCGCCGTGCGCCTGGCCGATACCGCGCTCTACATGGCGAAGGCGGAAGGCCGCGCCTGCGCGATCCGTTTCGTGTTCGCGGGTGAAGGGCTCGATGCCTGGCATCGGCAGCCGCCGTGCCGGCGCGATGAACTGCAGGCCTGGCGCGAGCGGGGCTGGGTGCAGGTACGCCGGGTGCCCGCGCCCGATTAAAACGCGGCGCTCAGCCCAGTTCGGCGAGCCAGTCGCGCGGGCGCAGGTAGTCGGCAAGCCGCGCCTCGGCGCTGCCGGGTTCCGGCGCGTAGCCGTATTCCCAACGCACCCGCGGCGGCAGGCTCATCAGGATGCTTTCCGCGCGCCCGCCCGACTGCAGCCCGAAATGCGTGCCGCGGTCGAACACCAGGTTGAACTCGACGTAGCGCCCGCGCCGGTACAGCTGGAACTCGCGTTCGCGCTCGCCGTAAGCCGTGTCTTTGCGGCGTTCGACGATCGGCAGGTAGGCGACGAGGAAACCGTCGCCGACCGCGCGCAGGTAGGCGAAGTCGGCGTCCGCATCGTCATCCAGATCATCGAAGAACAGCCCGCCGACGCCACGTGTCTCGTCGCGATGCTTGAGGAAGAAGTATTCGTCGCACCAGCGCTTGTGCGCGTCGTAGCGCGCTTCGCCACCGAACGGCTCGCACAGTGCGCGGGCGACGCGATGCCAGTGCAGCACGTCTTCGTCATGCACGTAATAGGGCGTCAGGTCGAAGCCGCCACCGAACCACCAGGCGACGCATTCGCCGTCTTTCTCGGCGCGGAAGTGGCGCACGTTGGCGTGGGTGGTGGGGATGTGCGGATTGCGCGGATGGAAGACCAGCGACACGCCGACCGCGCGCCAGGCCGCGCCGACCAGTTCCGGCCGCGCGGCGGTGGCCGAAGGTGGCAGCGCCGTGCCCGACACATCGGAGAAGCCGATGCCGGCCTGCTCGAACACCGCGCCGTCGCGCAGGATGCGGGTGCGCCCGCCACCACCGAGCAGGCCGCCCGTGCCTTCGCGGGTCCAGGCGTCCTCGACGAAGCGCGCCGAGCCATCGGCGTCCTCGATGGCTGCGCAGATGCGGTCCTGCAGGTCGCGCAGGTAGCGGCGGACGGCGTCGAAATCGGGGGCGGTGTCGTTCATCGCCCCATTATCGCCGCAAGCCCGCGCCTCACTTCTTCAGCCTGCGCTCGAACAGTTCGTCGATGCGCCGGTATTCGTCGTACCAGCTCGACGGGTGCTTGAAACCGTGGCGTTCCAGCGGATACGGCGCGATCTCCCACTTGTCCTTGCGCAGCTCGATCAGCCGCTGCGCCATCATCACCGAGTCCTTGAAGAACACGTTGTCGTCGATCATGCCGTGCGCGATCAGCAGGGAATCCTGCAGGCCTTCGGCGTATTCGATCGGCGACGAGCGCCTGTAGGCCTCGGGGTCGAGTTCGGGCGTGTTGAGGATGTTGCTGGTGTATTCGTGGTTGTACTGCGACCAGTCGCTGACCGGGCGCAGCGCCGCGCCCGCCTTGAAGGTGCCGGGCGATTTCATCAGCGCCACGAAGGTCATGAAGCCGCCATAGCTGCCGCCGTAGATGCCGGCGCGGTCCTTGTCGCCCTGCTTGGTCGCGGCGAGCCAGTCCAGGCCGTCCAGGTAGTCCTCGAGCTCCGGCTTGCCCATCCAGCGGTAGATCGCGGTGCGCCAGTCGCGGCCGTAGCCGGCGGATGCGCGGTAGTCCAGGTCCAGCACGATGTAGCCCTGCTGCACCAGCAGGTTGTGGAACATCTGCTCGCGGAAGTAGTTGGGATAGCTCGCTTCCACGTTCTGCAGATAGCCCGCGCCGTGCACGAACATGACGATCGGATAGCGCCTGCCGGCTTCCATCTGCTTCGGGCCGTAGTACTTGCCCCAGACGGTGCCGGCGCCGTGCTTCGACGGCACCTGCACGTATTCCGGCTGCACCCAGTCGATCGACTTGAAGGCGGGCGTGCGGGTATCGGTGAGCTTCTTCAGGCCTTCGCCATCGGCGCCGATCACCGCGAGCTGCGGCGGCACGTAGCTCTCCGACCAGCGCAGCAGCAGCCTGGAACCATCGGGCGACTGGGTGAAGCTCTCGATGCCGTCGAGCGCGGTGACTTCGCGCACGCTGCCGCCACTCGCCGGCAATTTGCAGACTTCGTAATCGCCGGGCCAGCTGCGGTTGCAGCGGAAGTAGAAGCTGCGGCCATCGCGCGCGACCTCCACCGAAGACGCCTCCCACTTGCCCGAGGTCAGCTGCCGGCGCGTGCCGCCTTCGAGCGTGTAGAGGTGTGAGTAGCCGTCTTCCTCGCTCAGGTACCAGAGCGTGCGGCCATCGGGCAGCCAGCCGAATTCGTTGAACGACCAGCCGACCCACGCCGGATCGGTCAGCCGGTGCCGCGACTGCAGTGCGGCGTTGGCCAGATCCACCGAGGCGATCCAGCGATCCTTGTTGTCCACCGCGCGCACCAGCAGCGCCACGTTGCGCGAATCGCCGCTCCAGTGGATCGCCGGGCCGCTGCCGTCGCCATCGGTTTCGATGCGCACCGCGCGGTTGCCCTTCAGCGGGTCCTGGCCGGCGGCCTTGCGCATCGCCGCCAGCGGATCGGTGGCGATGCCGGGCAGGCCGTCGAACTTCAGCTCGCGCACCGCGCCCGAAGCCACATCCACCAGCCACAACCGGTTGGGCAGCGGATCGCCGCGACCGACGCGCGTGCGCACTTCCTCGAATTCCTCGTAACCGGATTCGGTCACGTACTTCGGCATCTGCCCGCCCTTGCCGGCATCCGCGCCCTTCTCGGTGGTGACCACGATCAGCCAGCGGCCGTCCGGCGACAGCGCGCTGTCCTGGATGTCGACGTTCTTGCCGAGGTAGAGCGGGGCCGGCGCGCGGCTCGGGTCGGCACTGCGCCAGGCTTCGTCCTGCTGGCGCGCGGCGTCGCGGCGCGCGGCTTCGTCCTTCAAGGTTTCGATGAGGCGGAGCTGGCGGTCGCGCAGGTCGTCGGCCTTCGGCGTCTTGCCGGGGCTGTCGGCGGCCTGCGGCGAGGCCGCCTGCATCACCAGCCGGCCATCCCATCGATACCAGTCATTGCCCTGGCGCCAGACCAGCCCGCCGTTGTCCGACCATTGCGGGCGCGATTCCGCCGCGTTGCTGCGGGTGAGCTGCGTCAGCGTGCCATTGCCGAGATCGCGGACGAAGAGGTCTCCGTTGCGGATGAAGGCGCTGCGTTGGCCGTCGCGGCTGTAGACGGCGGATTCGCCATCGAGCTGGGCGCGTTCGCCGCCGTCGATGCGCGTGGCCGCGCCGATGCCGTCGATGCCGACCCGCCAGGTGTCGCGGATCGTCTCGCCGTCGCGCTTGAGCTTGAAGTCGATGGCGCGGCCGTCCCATCGCCACCACGCGCCTTCGACGCCGGGCCCGATCCAGTCCGGGTCGGCCATGATCTGGCGCATCGTCAGCGGTTGCGAAGGCTGCGCCTGTGCGTGGCAGGCCAGGGCGAGCAGGGCGAAGGCGAGGGCAGGGCGAAGTCGGGGCATGCGCATGCGTTGGGGCCGGGAAAACCCAAGGCTAGCGCACAAGCCCCGGCACGGCCCCGCGTTCAGCCGCCGTGCGCCGCGCCGAAGGTGGGCACTGCGGCGGAATTCGCGCACAATTCCGGGCATTCCCCCTTGATGCGCCCATGCTCGCCTACGTCTACAAAAGCCGGAAACGTGCCGACACCTATGTGTATCTGGCCGAACGCGAGGATTTCGCGCTGCTGCCCGACACGCTGCGCGCGCAACTGGGGCCGCTGGACTTCCTGCTCGAGGTCGCGCTCACGCCCGAACGCCGGCTGGCGCGTGGCAACCAGCGCGAGGTGATGAAGAGCCTGGAGACGCAGGGCTTCCACCTGCAGCTGCCGACCACGCTCGCCGCCGACCCGATGAGCGAGGACTGGGGCACGGATGCCTGAGACCGCGCGCACCCGCGCCTCGCGCCGCTGGCTCGCCCTGCCTGGCGCACTCGCGCTGCTGGCCACCCCGCAGCTCGGCATCGCCGCGCCGCTGGCGGTGCTGGCCGGCCTGCTGCTGTGCGGGCTGGCGCTGGCGCGCGGGGACTGGAAGCCGTCGCTCAACGCACTCGCGCGGCTGTGGGCCGCCGGCCTGCTGTTAGCGGCTTTGTTGCTGGCGTGGCCGCTGACGGCCTTCGTGCGCGGTGGCAGCCTGTGGTCGGCGCTGGGAATTTCGGCGGCGAGTGGTGTCGTGCTGCTGGCGGCGTGGCGTGGCTGGCCGCTGTTCGCCCGCGCCCTGGCCGGCGAGTTGTCGGACATGCGTGACTGGCGCCGCGTCATCCAGCTCGATCCCGCCGCGTGGCGTGGCTTGAAGATCGCCGTGCCGGTGGCCGTGCTGCTGGTCGGCGGCATCGCCATCGGCTGGCCCGGTTTGTGGGCGATGCCGGTGCGCTGGACGCTCGCGGTGCTGATGGCGGTCATCGCCATCGTGCCGGTGCTGCGCCAGCGGCGCGAAGAGGCAGTGGTGCGCGTCGCCCGCGCCGAAGCGGAAACCCGCCAACTGCGCAACGCCGACCGCATCGAACTGGACACACTGTTCGCGCCGCCCGCCGCCGATGTGGTGGTGGATGAGGAGTTCGCGGCGGACGCGCCGGCATCGCCCATCCCCACGGAAACACTGTCGGCGGAAGCGGCCGACGTGCCGGCCGCCACCACATCCACCGAAGCATCGGCGCCCGTTTTTTCGCCCGAACAGATCGCGACCGCCAGCGCCGAGCTCTACGCCGCCGCCCGCGCCGGCCGCGTCGATCGCGCGCTGGCCCTGCTCGAATCCGGCGCCGATCCGCTGTCGCCGCCGCCCGCCGGTGAGCGCGACCAGCGCGGCCTGGCCCAGCTGGCCGCCGTGTTGCCCGACCTGCGCCTGCTGCGCACGCTGATCCAGCGCGGCGTGCCGCTGGGTGCCGAGGCGCGCCGGCTCACCCCGTTGCTGGCCGCCACCCGCGACAGCTGGCACGGCCGCCCCGAGGCGGTGATGACCCTGCTCGCCAATGGCGCCGACCCGCGCGCCCGCGACGACGAGGGCAACACGCCACTGCATCACGCCGCGCGCAGTACCGATCCGGGCGTGGCCGCGCTGCTGCTGGATGCCGCCGCCGAGATCGACACGCTCAACGACGCCCGCCAGTCGCCGCTGGCGATGGCCTGCCTGTCCGGCAACTGGCGGCTGGCCAAGTTCCTGTCCGAGCGCGGCGCGAAGACGCATCCGGCCGGCGGCGATCCGGTCCTGCTGGCCGCGGCCGCCACCGAAGAAGACGACCCGGCCGGCGTGCAATACCTGCTGCGCCACAAGGCGGCGGTCAACGCGCGCGGCGCGGATGGCCGCAGCGCCCTGCACCACGCCGCGGCGGCCGGCCATGTCGCCATCGTCCAGACCCTGCTCGATGCCGGCGCCGATGCCCGCCAGCGCGACGATGCCGGCCTCGATGCCTGGCTCGCGGCGGCGGGCAGCGGCCAGCAGCCGGTGCTGGAAGCCTTGCTGGAAAACGGCGCCGACCTCTCCGCCGTGGATGCCGAAGGCCGCGATGCGCTGATGCGGGCGATGGACGAAGGCCAGGCCAACGCGGCGCTGGCACGCTGGCTGCGCGAACGCGGGCTGGACACCGAGCGCGTTGATGCCCAGGGCACGAGCGCCGTGCAACGCGCGGTCGCCGCCGGTCGCTGGGCGCTGGTCGGCGCCATCGATCCCAATTACCCGCTGCCCACCGTCGATGGGGCGGATGACGCCGCCGAAGTCGCCCGCCCGCCGATGCAGCTGCTCGCCGAAGCGCTCGCCGCCGCCGACCGCGAGGCCATCGCGCGCAGCGTGACCTTGCTCAGCGCCGATGAGCGCGGGCGTGCGCTGGTGGAGGCGGCTTCGCTCGACCCCGCACGCATCGCCCTGCTGCTGCCGCATCGCCCCACGCTCGAAGCCCGTGGCCCTGATGGCGACACCGCCGTGTTCGCGCTGCTGGCCAAGGCCGGCCAGCCCGAGTCCCGCGCGATGCTGCGCGAACTGCTGGCGGCGGGCGCATCGCCGGCCGGCGCCGCGGGCCTGGCCCGCTATCTGGCCGCCTGCCTCGCCGCCCGCGTGCCGGAGACCGAAGGCCAGCAGCTCGCGCTTGAACTGCTCGCGCGCGGTGCTGACACCTTCGCGCCGCATGCCAGCGGCGAATCGCCGCTGCTGCTCGCCCTGCGCCTGGGCTGGCTGCCGCTCGCGCGCGGCCTGCTGGAGCGTGGCGCCGATCCCAACCAGGCCGACGAACGCGGCCTGACCCCGCTGCATGTGGCGAGCGCGCTCGGCCTGGAGTCGATCGTCCCGCTGCTGATCCGCCACGGCGCCCAGCCCGCTGCCCGCGCCGGCGACGGCCAGACCGCGCTCGGCGTGGCGCTGGCCAGTGGCCGTCGCGAGCTCGCCGGCTGGCTCGACTGGCGCGGCTGGCCGCATCCCGGCCGGGCGCTGCGCGCCAGCGATCTCGCCTCCGCCGCGATCCTCGGCGATGCCGACGCGCTCGGCCGCCTGCTGCATTTTCGGTTTCGACGTCGACACCCGCGACGCCCAGGGCTGCAGCGCCCTGCTGCGCGCCGCCGGCGGTGGCCACGAGGCGGTGGTGTCGCGCCTGCTCGCCGCCGGCGCCGATGCCGGGCTGGCCGCGGAAAGCGGCGCCACGCCGTTGTCGGCGGCGGTGAGCATGCGTCACCTCGGTGTCGTCGATGCGCTGCTGGCGGCGGGCGCGGATGTCGAACAACGCCTGCCCGGCGACGTCACTGTGCTGATGCTGGCCTCCGCGCTTGGCCTGCCCGACATGGTCTCGCGCCTGCTCGCCGCCGGCGCCGACCTGCACCTGGGCGATGCCGAAGGCCTCAAGCCGATGCATTGCGCCGCGCTGTTCGGCTTCGCCACCCACGACCGCGCGCGCCTGCTCGCCCTGTTCGACACCCTGCACCTGGCCGGCGCCGAAGCCGACGAAGCCACCGTGACCGGCCTCACCCCGCTGCTGTTGCTGCTCGGTGCGCGTGCCGAACCCGGCGCCGCCTGCGACGAGGACGTGCTGGTCGCCGGCCTCGAACGCCTGCTCGAAGAAGGCGCCACCCTGCCGATGCAGGACCAGCGCGGCTTCGGGCCGTTGCACCTCGCCGCCCTGCACGGGATGGGCCAGGTGGTGCGCGTGCTGCTGCGCCACGGCGCCGACCCCAACCTGCGCGACCGCCTCAACCGCACCCCCGCGCGAGATCGCCGCGATGCGCGGTTTCATGGATGTCGCCGCCGAATTCGCCAGCGATGCCGGCACCCCGTCGATGGCGCGTTTCCTGCGCGAACCCGGCCGCTGACTCGCGCCGCGTCACCGGGCCGTGGCACCATCGGCCCATTCCACGGAGGGGCACGATGATGAAGTTGAACGTGATGCCGCTTGGCCTGCTGCTGGCGGCCTGCGTGTTGGCCGCGCCGCTGCAGGCGCAGACTGGCAAGAAGCTGCCGCAGGCGGCCATCGAGGTGGCCAAATCCGAATCGGTGATGTCGATGCGCGTCGATGGCGAACTCCTGATCTCGCCTGAAGGCGAAGTCCGGGAGCACCGCATCACCACCGAAGTGCCGTCCGGCATCAAGGCCATGATCGACAAGAGCATTGCCGGCTGGCGCTTCAAGCCGATCACCGACGATGCGGGCAAGCCGGTGCTGGCCAAGACCTTCATGCGGTTGACGTTCGTCGCGCGGGAAGCCGCCGGGGACGACTACACGGTGACGCTCGAGAACGTCCGTTTCCACGACGGAAAGAAACCCGACTACCGGGGAGCGGCGCACGAAAAGGGTATCGATGTGGTGACCACCGCGCGACCCAAGTACCCCGCGCTCATGCTGGCCAATAACGTCAATGGCTCGGCGCTGGTGCAAATCTTGTTCGATGCCGAGGGCAAAGTGGAGGACGCGATCATCGTGCAGTCGGCCATGTTCAACGTGCGCGGCCATTCGGATGTGCTGGAGCAGGCAGTGGCGGAGATGGAGAAGGAATCCCTGCGCGCAGTGAGGCGCATGCGCGTCGCGTTCGGCCCGCAGGCCGATCTTGACGATCCGCGTTCGCGCTCGGGCTATCTGGCCATCAACTATTGGATGGAAGGCAAGCGCAACGATTCGAATGAGTTGCGCCAACCGGGCAAATGGCGCCAGGAACAGCGTGGCCCGCTGCGCGCCGCCGTGTGGCTGGGCGATGCCGCACGCGTCGGTATCTCCGACGTCGATGGCACCGAGAACCTGATGTCCGGCGAGAAGTCGCTGATCAAGCCGCTGTCGGGCGTCCCAATGCTCTGACCGCCGCGACATCGCCCAACAAAAACGCCCCGGTATCCCGGGGCGTTTCCTTTTGCGTCGCGGCGTTCCGGACTCAGCGCTTCATCGAGGCGAAGAACTCGTCGTTCGACTTGGTCTGCTTCATCTTGTCGAGCAGGAATTCCATCGCGGCGATCTCGTCCATCGGGTGGATGAGCTTGCGCAGGATCCAGATCTTCTGCAGCAGGTCCGGTTCGATCAGCAGGTCCTCGCGGCGGGTGCCGGACAGGTTGACGCCGATCGCCGGGTACACGCGCTTCTCGGTGATGCGGCGGTCCAGGTGGACTTCCGAGTTGCCGGTGCCCTTGAACTCCTCGTAGATCACCTTGTCCATCGCGCTGCCGGTATCGACCAGCGCGGTCGCGATGATGGTCAGCGAACCGCCTTCCTCAACATTGCGCGCGGCACCGAAGAAGCGCTTCGGGCGATGCATCGCGTTGGCGTCCACGCCGCCGGTCAGCACCTTGCCGCTGGACGGCAGCACGTTGTTGTAGGCGCGGGCGAGGCGGGTGATCGAGTCGAGCAGGATGACGACATCCTTCTTGTGCTCGACCAGACGCTTGGCGCGTTCGATCACCATTTCCGCGACCTGCACGTGGCGCGCGGCCGGTTCATCGAACGTGGACGAGATGACTTCGCCGCGCACGGTGCGCTGCATTTCGGTCACTTCTTCCGGGCGCTCGTCGATCAGCAGCACGATCAGGTGCACGTCGGGATGGTTGTAGGTAATGGCCGATGCGATCTGCTGCATCATCATCGTCTTGCCGGCCTTCGGCGGGCTGACGATCAGCGCACGCTGGCCCTTGCCCTGCGGGGCCATCAAATCGAGGATGCGGCCGGTGATGTCTTCGCTGGAACCATCGCCGCGCTCCAGCTTGAAGCGCTTGCGCGGGAACAGCGGCGTCAGGTTCTCGAACAGGGTCTTGTTCTTCGACGCCTCGATCGGCTCGCCGTTGATGGTATCGACCACGTTCAGCGCGAAGTAGCGCTCGCCGTCCTTCGGCCAGCGGATGCGGCCGGCGATGTGGTCGCCGGTGCGCAGGTTGAAGCGGCGGATCTGGCTCGGGCTGATGTAGACGTCGTCCGGGCCGGCCAGGTAGCTGGCCTCGGCCGCGCGCAGGAAGCCGAAGCCGTCCGGCAGGATCTCCAGCACGCCGTCGGCGGCGACGCCTTCGCCGTGGCGGGTCAGCACCTTCAGCAGCGCGAAGATGATGTCCTGCTTGCGTGCGCGGGCCACGCCTTCATGGATCTGCAGCTGTTCGGCGATGTCGAGCAGCTTGGGCGCCGGCATCCGCTTCAGATCGGACAGCGAGTACTGCGGGAAGTCTTCCGGCACCTGCGGGTGCGGGCGCGGCACGAAGGCCTCCTGCGCGCCGAAGTCGTCCGGGAAACCCTGGTCGCGCTGGCGGTCACGCTGGCGGTCGCGGCGGTTCTTGAAGCGCTCGCGGCGATTGTTGTTGTTGAAGCGCTGGCCGTCGTCGCGCGGCTGGCCGTTGCCGTTCTGCGCACCGTCGTTCTGGCCCTGGGCTTCGGGGGCACCGGCCTCGCGCGGGGCCGATTCCATCGGCGGCGGGGCGGGCGGGGTATCGGTCACCGGCACGGCCGGCGAAGGCGAATCCGGCGGGGTGGCGTGGGCGGCATCTGCCTCGGGACGGGCCTTGGGTGGGCGGCCGCGACGCTTGGGCGCGGGAGCCTCGGGGGTCTGGGTGTCGTCTGACAAGCGGGAAATCCTTGCAATGGCGAGCGCCCTGAGCGGGTCGGAGGGCGTCGTGGGGAGTGAATCAGAAGGGTGCGGCGCTGCGGGTCTGCAAGGACGGGACGCGCCGGACAGGCGGAAATTAGCACCGTGGCCGCGGCGCGGCAAGCCCGTGGATGTGGAAGCGGCCGCACAGGGCGGCCGCGGTACAGGTTCCGGAATGCGGGGTTTCGCGGCTCAGAGCGACCGGTCGATCAGCTGGGCCAGCTGCGGCTTGCCGACGGCGCCGACCTGGGTGTCCTGCACCTGGCCGTTCTTGAAGACCAGCAGCATCGGAATGGAGCGCACGTGGTACTTGAGCGCGGTGGCCTGGTTCTGGTCGATGTCGACCTTCACCACCTTCGCCTTGCCGGCGTATTCGGTGGCCAGCTGGTCGAGCGCGGGGGCGATCATCCGGCACGGGCCGCACCACGGGGCCCAGAAGTCCACCAGCACGGGCACGTCGGATTCCAGCACCTGCTGGGTGAAGTCGGCATCGGTGGCGTGGATGACGTTGTCGCTCATGGGGACTCCGGAAATGGCGGAAGGGGGGCGTCTTGCTAAACTGGGGCGTTATCGCGGCGGTTTCAAGCCCGCCTCAACGCCCGCGCGGCACCGTTCACGAGTCTGCGGCGCGCCCCATCGTCTTGCAAGCGCGCCCTTCGCGCCGACCGGGAATCCATGTCCGACAAACCGCTGACCGACGTCACTTTTTCCTCCTTCGGCCTGCATCCGAGCCTGCTCGCAGGCCTCGAAGCCGCGGGCTTCACCCGCTGCACGCCCATCCAGGCGCTGACTTTGCCGCTGGCGCTCGCCGGCCGCGACGTCGCCGGCCAGGCCCAGACCGGCACCGGCAAGACGCTGGCCTTCCTGGTCGCCGCCATCAACCGCCTGCTGACCCGCCCGGCGCTGGCCGAGCGGAAGCCGGAAGACCCGCGCTGCCTGATCCTGGCCCCGACCCGCGAGCTCGCCATCCAGATCCACAAGGATGCGATGAAGTTCGGTTCCGACCTGGGCCTGAAGATCGCGCTGGTGTACGGCGGCGTGGACTACGACAAGCAGCGCGCGCAGCTGCAGGCCGGCGCCGACATCATCATCGCCACCCCGGGCCGCCTGATCGACTACGTCAAGCAGCACAAGGTGGTCAGCCTGCACGCCTGCGAGGTCTGCATCCTGGACGAGGCCGACCGCATGTTCGACCTCGGCTTCATCAAGGACATCCGCTTCCTGCTGCGGCGCATGCCGGTACGCACCGAGCGCCAGACCCTGCTGTTCTCGGCCACGCTCAGCCACCGCGTGCTGGAGCTCGCCTACGAGCACATGAACGAGCCGGAGAAGCTGGTCGTCGAGACCGAGCACATCACCGCCGCCAAGGTCCGCCAGAAGCTCTACTACCCGGCGGACGAGGAAAAGCTGCCGCTGCTGCTGGGCCTGCTGTCGCGCAGCGAAGGCGCGCGGACCATGGTCTTCGTCAACACCAAGGCGTTCGTCGAGCGCGTGGCGCGGGCGCTGGAACGTGCCGGCTACCGCGTCGGCGTACTGTCGGGTGACGTGCCGCAGAAGAAGCGCGAGTCGCTGCTGAAGAAGTTCCAGGCCGGCCAGCTGGAAATCCTGGTCGCCACCGACGTCGCCGCGCGCGGCCTGCACATCGATGGCGTGTCGCACGTCTACAACTACGACCTGCCGTTCGATGCCGAGGACTACGTTCACCGCATCGGCCGCACCGCGCGGTTGGGTGCGGAAGGCGACGCGATCAGCTTCGCCTGCGAGCGCTATGCGATGTCGCTGCCGGACATCGAGGCCTACATCGAACAGAAGATCCCGTCCGAGCCGGTCACGCAGGAACTGATGACCGCGCTGCCGCGCAAGCCGCGCGAAGGCGTGGAAGTGGATGCGGCCGAAGGCGAGTCGATCGGCGAGATCTTCCGCGAGGCGCGTGAGCAGAAGGCCGCCGACGACGCCAAGCGCGGCATCAAGCCGCGTGGCGGTGCCGGTGGCGGGCGTGGCCGCGAAGGCGAACGCCGTGGCCCGCGTCGCGAAGGCGATGCCCCGCGTGGCGAACGCAGGCCGCGCACGCCGCGCCCGGTCGAGGCGGGCACCGAAGCCGCATCGTCCATCCCCACCGCCGCCGTCACTGAAGGTGTCGACAAGGCACCGCGCAAGCGCCGCCGTCGCCGCAGCGGCAAGCCGGTCGAGCGCGGTGGCGAACACGTCGCCGAATGCCGGCAACGTGCAGGCCGGTGGCGCAGGCCAAGCGCGCGCTGGAAACGCCGGCCCCGGCCGCCGTGGCCACCGGCAAGGACTCGCTGATCTCGCGCATCGGGCGCGGGCTGAAGTCGCTGGTGACGCGCGGACCTTCGCGCCAGCACTGAAGGACTGCGACGGCCGGCACCCGCCGCGCCGTCGCCACCTGCCGGTTGGCAGGCATAATCCACGCATGGCCATCCTCCGCTTCGACAACGTGAGCAAGCGCTATGCCGGTGGGCAGGAAGCGTTGAGCGAAGTGAGCTTCGGCGTGGAGCCGGGCGAGATGATCTTTGTCACCGGCCATTCCGGCGCCGGCAAGAGCACCCTGTTGAAGCTGATCCAGCTGGCCGAACGGCCGAGCCGCGGCGCGGTGCTGTTCGACGACAGGAATCTGCTGAAGGTGGGCGGGCGGAAGATCGCGCTGCACCGGCGCGAGGTGGGCGTGGTCTACCAGAACCACCAGTTGCTGACCGACCGCAGCGTCTACGAGAACGTGGCGCTGCCGCTGATCCTGCGCGGCATGCGCCGTGGCGAGATCGGCAAGCGGGTGCGGGTGATGGTGGAGCGGATGGGCCTGGGCGGGCGCGAGAAGGCGCTGCCCACGCAGCTGTCCGCCGGCGAGCAGCAGCGCGTCGGCATCGCGCGGGCGCTGGTCGGCGAGCCGCGCCTGCTGGTGGCCGACGAGCCGACCGGCAACCTGGACCCGACGCTCTCGGCCGAGATCATGGAACTCTTCGCCAGCCTGCCCGAGCGGGGCACCAGCGTGCTGGTGGCCAGCCACGACCTGGGCCTGGTCAAGCGGATGCGCAAGCGCGTGCTGGTGCTCGACCACGGCAAGCTGGTGGACGACATCGCGCCGGAGGATCTGGCCGATGAATAAGCCGCAGGTCTCCGCCACCCGGTCCGGCCTCGGCACCTGGTTCGACCACCACCTGTATTCTCTGATGGCGAGCCTGGGCCGCGCGGTGCGCAAGCCCTGGGCCACGCTGCTGACCATCGGCGTGATGGCGGTGGCGCTGTCGCTGCCGGTCGGCCTCGGCCTGATCCTGCAGAACGTGGAGCGCTTCGCCGGCAGCGTGCAGGCCTCGCGCGAGATCAGCGTGTTCCTGAAGCAGGACACCTCGCTCGAACGTGCGCGCGCGCTGGCCGAGGAACTGCGCGGCCGCGCCGACATCGCCAACCTGGTCTGGAAGACGCCGGACGAGGGCCTGGCCGAATTCCGCAGGACCAGTGCATTGGGCGACGCCATCGACCAGCTCGACGGCAACCCGCTGCCGCATCTCTACATCGTCACCCCCAAGGCCGACGAACTGGCGCTGGCCGACCACCTGCGCACCCTGCCCGAAGCCGAACAGGTCCAGCACGACGCGGTCTGGCGCAAGCGCCTCGACCAGTGGCTGCAGTTCGGCAACCGGCTGGCCTGGGTGCTGGCATTGCTGCTCGGCCTCGGCGCGGTGCTGGTGGTCGGCAACACCGTGCGGCTGGACATCCAGTCGCGCAAGGAGGAGATCGGCGTGCTGCAGCTGCTCGGCGCCACCGACGGCTTCATCCGCCGGCCCTTCCTCTATCTCGGCGCGTGGTACGGGCTGGCCGCCGGCGTGGTCGCACTGGCGCTGCTGACCGCCGCCAACCATTACCTCGCACCGCCGCTTGCAAACCTGGCGGCGAGCTACGGCAGCCGCTTCGCGCTGCAGGGCTTCAACCCGCTGCAGGCGCTGGTCGTGGTGGCCGCGGCCGGCCTGCTGGGCTGGCTCGGCGGCGGCCTGGTCACCGGCCACTACCTGCGCCAGACGCGCCCGGAACGCTGATGACCCGCCACGACCTTCGGCATGTGGTGTCGGACGCCCCGCGCGTGATGGTGGTGGATGGCTCGAAGCTGGTGCGCAAGCTGATCGGCGATGTGTTGGCGAAGGAGCTGCCGAACGCCACCGTGTTCGACTGCGACAGCGTCGCGTCCGCACGCACCCAGCTGGCGGCGGGCGATGTCGACCTGGTCACCACTTCGCTGGCCCTGCCCGATGGCGACGGCCTGGCGATCGCCGATGCGGTCCGCGCTTCCGCCGGCCAGGCCTACGTGCCGGTGATCGTGGTTTCCGGCGAGGCGCAGGCGCGGCTCGAAGCCCGCACCCTGGGCGAGGAAGTCACCGACTACTTCGACAAATCCCTCGGCATGGGCGCGCTGGCCACCTTCATCCGCGGCTACGTCTGCCCGAAGACGGTGCCCGGCGCGCACGTGCTGTATGTCGAAGACAGCCGCGTCGTCGCGCTCGCCACCAAGCGCATGCTGGAATCGCAGCAGCTCAAGGTGAGCCATGTCGCCAGCGCCGAGGACGCCATCGCCTGGCTGGATGCGCGCGCCGCCGAAGGCGATGCGCCGGGCTGCGACCTCGTCCTCACCGACCTCTACCTGACCGGCCAGCTCACCGGCAAGGACGTGCTGGCGCATGTGCGTGAACGCATGGGCTACGGCAAGCGCCGGCTGCCGGTGCTGGTGATGACCGGCGACGAGAACGCCAAGAACCAGCGCGAACTGATCCAGTGCGGTGCCAACGACCTGGTGCTGAAACCCATCGAGGAACGCCTGCTGGTGACCAAGGCGCTGTTCCAGCTGCGGCTGGCGGCGATGCCGGAGGCCGTCCGGCGCGCCACGGCATGAGCGACGCGCGCGAACTGCGCCTGGAGCCGTCGTGGAAGGCGCGCATCGGCGACTGGTTCGCCCGCGACGACATGCAGGCGCTGTCCGCTTTCCTGCGCCAGCGTCGCCAGGCCGGCGCCGTCATCCACCCTGCGCCGGGCAATATCTTCGCCGCCTTCGACGCCACCCCGTTCGATGCGGTCAAGGTGGTGATCCTCGGCCAGGACCCCTACCACGGGCCCGGCCAGGCGCACGGGCTGTGCTTCTCGGTGCTGCCGGGCGTGCCGGTGCCGCCGTCGCTCGTCAACATCTACAAGGAACTGGAGACCGATGTCGGCTTCGTCCGGCCCGGCCACGGTTACCTGATGCCCTGGGCCCGGCGTGGCGTGCTGCTGCTCAACAGCGTGCTGACAGTCGAGGACGGCCGCGCCGGCAGCCACCAGGGCAAGGGCTGGGAAGGCTTCACCGACCATGTCGTCGATGTGCTCAACCGCGAGCGCGAGGGCCTGGTCTTCCTGCTCTGGGGCAGTTACGCGCAGGCCAAGGGCAAGGTCATCGACCCGCGCCGGCACCGGGTGCTGAAGGCCCCGCACCCCTCGCCGCTGTCGGCGCACCGGGGCTTCCTGGGCTGCCGGCATTTCTCGCAGGCCAATGACTACCTGCGCCGGCGGGGAATGGAGGGGGTGGACTGGTCGCTGCCGGCCCGGATCGAGGCCGGTTCGGCCGGGGCTTGAGCCCTGTCATCCCGCCCCCACCTCCTGCTAACGGGGCGGATGCTTGAATCGCCATCCCGGGGGCCGGACCGCCGCATGAACGGACGGGAAAGCCCCGGTCCAGGCTGTTAGCACTCCCCTCCCACGACTGCTAAAATCACGCGCATGAATGCAACGGTTGCCACGTACCCGCTGATTCCCAACAACCTGCCGGTTCCGAGCGCCATCGGGTCGCTCGAGTCCTACATCGGCGCGGTGCACCAGATTCCGGTATTGAGCGTCGAGGACGAGCAGGACCTCGCGCGCCGCCTGCGCGAGGACAACGACCTCGGCGCGGCCCAAAACCTCATCCTCGCCCACCTGCGCTTCGTGGTGCACGTCGCCCGGGGCTACAACGGCTACGGCCTGCAGCTGGGCGACCTCATCCAGGAAGGCAATGTCGGCCTGATGAAGGCGGTCAAGCGCTTCGACCCGGACATGGGCGTGCGCCTGGTGAGCTTCGCGGTGCACTGGATCCGTGCCGAGATGCACGAGTTCATCATCAAGAACTGGCGCATCGTGAAAGTCGCGACGACCAAGGCGCAGCGCAAGCTGTTCTTCAACCTGCGCAAGTCGAAGACGCGCCTGGGCTGGATGAACGCCGAGGAGGCGCGGACGATCGCCCAGGACCTCAACGTGCCGCTGGCCGAGGTGATGGAGATGGAAGCGCGCCTGTCGGGCCGCGACATCGGTTTCGATGCGCCGGAGTCCGATGACGACGACCACGCGCCGCCGTCGCCGGTCGCCTATCTCGCCGCCAACGACGAAGATCCTTCCGAAGCCTACGAGCGTGCCGACAGCGAGGACCACCAGCTGTCGATGCTGCGCGAGAGCCTGGCCACGCTGGATGCGCGCAGCCGCGACATCATCAAGCGCCGCTGGCTGGATGCCGACAGCAAGGTGACGCTGCAGGAACTGGCCGACGAATACGGCGTCAGCGCCGAGCGCATCCGCCAGATCGAGGCCAACGCGCTGAAGAAGATGAAGGCGCTGTTCGCGGCCTGATTGATCGCCCAGTGTTGAAGTGAAACGGCCCGGGAAACCGGGCCGTTTTGTTTTGTGCGTCCACGTGGCGCGTCAGTACAACTCCATCGCATCCACATCCAGCGACCAGCGCACTCGGCGGGCGTCGGGGAGTGCGTAGAGCGCGGGTATCGCGGCATCGAGGGCGTGGTGCAGCTGGGCGCGGGTGGGCGCGGCGATCACCAGCTGCATACGCTGGTAGCCGGCGCGGCGCGGCATCGGCGCGGGCAGCGGGCCGTGCAGCTGCAGCGCGTCGGCATCGGGTTGCGCGGCTTCCAGCAGGCGACGGGCTTCGGCGAGGAAGCGGGTGGGCGCATCGACCTGTTTGGCTTCGGCGCGCAGCAGGGCCAGGTGGGTGAAAGGCGGCAACGCAGCCGCTTCGCGCAACCCAAGCTCTTCGTCGGCGAAGGCGTGGTAGCCGCCCTGCACCAGCGTGTGCAGCAGCGGGTGGTCGGGATGATGGGTCTGCAGCAGCACTTCGCCGGGCTTGTCGGCGCGGCCGGCGCGGCCGGCCACCTGCACCAGCAGCTGCGCGAGTTTTTCGCCGCTGCGGAAGTCGGCGGAGTACAGGCCTTCGTCGATGCCGACCACCGCGACCAGGGTCAGGTTGGGCAGGTCGTGGCCCTTGGCCAGCATCTGGGTGCCGATGAGGATGCCGGGCCGGGTGCCGAGGGTGTCGAAGTGCGCCTGCAGCGCGTCGCGCTTCTGCGTGCTGCCGCGGTCGATGCGGATCACCGGCACCTCGGTGAATTCGGCGGCCAGCAGTTCCTCGATGCGTTCGGTGCCGTTGCCCTGCGGCTGCAGCGCCAGGCTGGCGCAGTCCGGGCAGGCCTGCGGTGTGGGCCGACGCGTGCCGCAGTGGTGGCATTGCAGGCGGCGGCCAGCGGCATGCGCGGTCATCGGGGTGGGATGTTCGGGCGTGCTGCAACGAGGGCAGTGCGCGCTCCAGCCGCAGTCGTGGCAGAGCAGCACCGGGGCATAGCCGCGCCGGTTCTTGAACACCAGCACCTGGCCGCCGGCATCGAGCGCGGCGCGGATGGCGGCGAGCGCTTCCGGCGCCAGCCCGGCCTGCAGCGGGCGCTTGCGGACGTCGAGCACGCGCACGCGCGGCGGTTTCGCGTCACCGGCGCGCTGGGTCAGACGCAGATGCGTGTAGCGGCCCGCCCGCGCGTTCTGCAGGGATTCCAGCGAGGGCGTCGCGCTGCCGAGCACCACCGGCACCTGCAATGCCCGCGCGCGGACGATGGCGAAGTCGCGGGCGTGGTAGCGGATACCGTCGAACTGCTTGTAGCTGCCGTCGTGCTCCTCGTCGATCACGATCAGGCCGGCCTCGGGCAGCGGCACGAACACCGCCGAACGGGTGCCGACGATGACGCGGGCCTGGCCCTGCGCCGCCGCCCACCAGGCGCGGGCGCGTTCGCCGTCGTTGAGGCCGGAATGCAGCGCATGGACCGGCATACCGAGGCGCTGCTGGAAGCGTGCGAGCATCTGCGGGGTCAGGCCGATCTCCGGCACCAGCACCAGCGCCTGCCGGCCGCGCGCGAGGCAGTCGGCGATGGCATCCAGATAGACCTCGGTCTTGCCGCTGCCGGTGACGCCATCGAGCAGAAAGGGCGCGAAGCCGGACGCCGAGCGGATCGCTTCGGCGGCGGCGCGTTGTTCGGGGTTGAGCGCAGGGCCGGGCACGCCGTGGGCGGTTGGCGGCGACATCGACATGGCCACCCGTTCGACCAGATCGCGTTTGCCCAGGCTGCGCATCGTGCCGCGCCATCCGGGCTGCAGGCTGTCGAGCAGGGCTTCCTCGACACCTTCGGCAGCTTGCGCGGCCAGCCATTCGGACAGGCGCTGCGGTGCGCCGGCCCGCAGGCCGGGCAGGGCGGTGTGGCCGGCCTCGGTCAGCCGCCAGCCGTGACGGGCCAGGTCGGGCAGTGGTTCGCCGCGGCGCAGGGTGACCGGCAGGGCGGTGGCCAGCACCTCGCCGGGCGGCGCGTGCAGATAGCGGGTGAGCCAGTTCAGCGAGGCGGCGAGTTCGCCGGCCAGCAGCGGCTCAGGGTCCAGGAAGCCGAGCGCCTCGCGCAGGCCGGCGGGCGGGGCCTCGCGCGGCTCGATGCCGGCGACGATCCCGACCAGCTCGCGCGGCCCGAACGGCACCCGCAGCCGGCGCCCGACATCCGCCGCCGACGGCGCGTGCCCGGCCGGCGGCGCGTAGTCGAACAGCTGCGGCAGGGGCACCGGGAGGGCGAGCTGAAGCGCGGGCGCGGGCATCCGGCGATTCTACGGGCGCGCCCCGGCCATCGGCCGCCGGAGGGGTGGGGGGACTTGCCCGCGCAACCTGCCCGGCTTTGTGATGAAAGGCATGCAAGTCATTGGTGGCGCTGGGAAACCCTCCTTATCCACACCGCTTGTGGATAAGTCTGTGGACGCCTTGCGGACGTATCGCAAATGCGCTTGAAAACGAGGGCCGGGCGTGGACTGGCCAAAAATGTGCCATATAGATGAATTCTTTGAAAATCAAATACTTGTCCGTGAAACATCCATGAAACACGGCTGAACGCCGTCATCGGACGCCTTTGGTGACGGATCGGTGACGGCTGTGCACAACGTGCAGATCGGGCTTGCCAAACCCGGGCTTCTGTGATTGCCCGTCGCGTCCCGGGCTGCCGCTATCATCGGGCCAGCCGCGAAGCCGAAATTGATGCCCGCCACGCCTGCCGACGCCTCCTCCCACCCCGCATTCCGCCGCCTCCAGGAAGCACTGGAGCGCCCGGCGGCGGTGTTCGCTGAACTGTGTTCAGGCGATGCCGTGAGCGGCGACCGCGCGGTCGCCGGGGCCATGCGCGGCCAGGGCGGCGACGCCGGGCTGGGGGAACACGCGCTGCGCGTGCGCTTCTGGCGGGCCTTACTGGATGCGCCCGCGCTCGCCGCCGGCCCGTTGCCGGCCCTGCCCGCGCCGCTGAACCGCCTGTCGCGCCTGCCGGCCGGCCTGCGCGCGCTGGTGCTGCTGAAGGCGTTGTCGGGGCTGGGCGATGTCGAACTGGGGGCGATGCTGGGACGGACGCCCGCCGCCTGCCGCCAGGCCCTGGCGCGCGCCGAAGCCCTGGCCGGCCCCGATGACTGGCAAGCCTGGTCGGAGGCGCTGGCCGCGAAGGCGCGACAGCTGCCCGCCGCGCGGCTGGTCAACATCGCCAGCGCGCGCAGCCAGCCGGTCGCCGGGCCGCAGTGGGGCGGGCGCGATGCCCCCGAAGCCCCGCGCGCCTCGCCGTGGCGCCGCCGTGGCCTGATTGCCGTCGCCGGCGTCACCGCCTTGGCGCTGGCCGCCACGTTCTGGTGGATGCCGGGCGGCGAGCCGAAGATCCGCAGCCGCCCGCTGGCCGATGCGGCGGTGGCTTCGCGCTTTGATGCCGATACCGCCATCGCCAGCCATCCCGACCGCGTGTTGCTGTCGATGTCGGAAGCCGATGCCGCCGTCGCGCGGGACACCGCCTTCTACGCCTGGTACCAGGCCGAGCGGCTCGGCACCAGCGAGTACGAACCGCCGCCGCCCACCTTCGAGGCGCCGGAGAGCAGCGCGTCGAGCGCCGATACCGGAGGCCAGGGTGCGCCGTAGCCTGCGTGTGATGGCCGCGATGTGTGCGCTGGTGGCGGTCGTCGTCCGCGCCGCGCCGCCGCCGATGGATGCGACGACCCGCGCCGCGTTGAAGGCGCGCATCGACGCCTGGGAAGCGCTCACTCCGCAGTCGCGCCGCGATGCCCGCGCGCAGATGCAGTCGTGGCTGTTGCTGCCGCCGGCGCAGCAGGCCGCGTTGCGCGAATCGGCCGCTGCCTTCGCCGCGCTTGGCGGCGAGGAACAGGCCGCCCTGCGCGAGAAATTCGACGCCCTGCCCGGTGAGCAACAGCGTGGCTGGCGGCTCGGTGCGGCGCTCGGGCCGTACTACCTGCGCCTGCATCCGCTGATCGCCTACGTGCCGGAGGACGAACGCCTGCCGCTGCTGCGCGTGCTGCAGTCGATGCCGCCGCAGGAGTTGGAAGTGCTGGGCCGGGTGGCGTTCTCCACCCCGCCCGGTCAGCGCGATGCCTTGCGCCAGGCCCTGATCCGCCAGCCCGCGCCCGACCGCCTGCGCTGGCTGCTGACCGAACTGGACCGCTGATCAGTCGAGCAGGGTGAGGATGCGCCGGCTCGCGCTGAAACCGTCGCCGAAACGCGCGATGCCCTCGGCGCGCATGCGCGGCGCGTGCTGGTCGAAGTACGCCTGCAGGCTGGCCGCATCGCGGACGCGGTAGCGCACGCACAGCGCGAAACGGCCCGGCGCCGGCGCGGGTTCGCTGACGTCGGCCAGGGTCGCATCGACGAAGCCGTCGAAAGCCAGCATCTCCCGCATATGCGCGCGCAGCCACATCAGGTAATCGTCGCGCAGCGCGACATCGACCTGCAGGTTGACCTCGTAGAGCGTCATGCGCCGAGCATCAGCGACATCATCAACACCGCCGCGAACGCGAGGGTGGCGAGCGCGAAATACAGCAGGCCGGTCACGGCGAAGCGCAGCAGGGTCAGCATCCAGCCATCGCCATACACGCGCTTCTGCGCGAACAGCAGGTAGCCGAAGGTAACCGGCGGCAGGATCCACGCCGCCAGCGTGCCGGCCACGCTGCCGCCGCTGGCGCGGTCGAGCAGCAGCGCCAGCATCCACGCCAGCGCCACCAGCAGCAGGAAGGCGTGGCTGTAGAGCGCGACGACCAGGTGTTCCAGATAGCCCATCGCGCGCAACGGGTAGACCAGCCGCAGCACCAGCGCGAACAGCGGCACCAGCACCAGCAGCACGCCCGGCGCGTGGGTGAGCATGCGTTCGGCGAACGCGTGCCTGTCCTGGGCGAAGGCGCGCACGTTCCGCTCGATGTTGTGTTCCAGCCGCTGCGACAGGCTGGGGTGGTCGGGCAGCGACGCCAGCGGTTTTTCGTCGCCGGGGTCGATCTGGATGAAGCCTCCTTGCGGTTTCTCGCCGCGCAGTTCGGCGATGCGGCGCTGGGCCTGCGCATTGACCACGCCGCGCGCGGTGGTGATGGCGACATCGGCCACCTGGCTGCCGGCGGCCTCGGCCTGGCCGCGTTGCAGGTCGGCCAGCACCTCGACGCGCTTGGCTTCGACGGCCTGCTCGGTGGTGAGCGTGGCGAACGGATTGTTGCCGGCGCGGTCGGCCTGGATGTCGAAGCCGCCCTTGATGTCGGCGGCGAGGAAATGCGCGACGAAGAACGTCAGCAGCGACAGGATCACGTACAGCCGCAGCGGCGGGATGTAGCGCACGCGGTGGCCGGCGAGATAGGCGCGGCTGGCGCGGCCCGGCACCAGCAGGTCGAGCAGGGTGCGCAGGATGCGGCCATCGACATGCCAGAACGACTCGAAGACGTCTTCCACCGCGTGCTTGAAGCTCTTCAGCGGGTTGTGCGCGTGCTGGCCGCAGACATGGCAGTAATTGCCCTGCAGCACGCTGGCGCAGTTGAGGCAGGTGGCGTGGGCATCGCGCCGCACCGGCGGCATGCCGGTGGTGATCGGCTCGATGGGGTCGTTCGGCTTGGTCATCTGCGCTCCAACGTGGCGCACGTAAGATAGCCGGCCCTTCCGCGCTGACGCCATCGCGCCACCGCCGAGCAAAGCCCCATGTCGTCCGCATCCCCACTTCCCGCATCCCCCGGCTGGCGCCGCGAGCTCTCGCGCACCGGGCAGCTGGCCGCGCCGCTCGCCGCCGGGCATCTGGCCACGGGCATGATCGGGCTGGTCGACAGCCTGATCGCCGGCCGCCACGGCACCGCCACGCTGGCGGCGGTGTCGGTGGGCACCGCGATGTTCTGGCTGCCGATGATGATTCCGATGGGCACGCTGATGGCGCTGCCGCCTTCCATCTCGCAGATGGATGGCGCCGGCCGCCGCGACGAGATCGCGCCGCTGTTCCGGCAGGCGCTGTGGCTGGCGCTGGCGCTCGGCGTGCTGCTGCTGGGCCTGATGTCGCTGTTCCCGCTGGCGCTGGACGCGATCGGCATCGCGCCGGGCATCCAGCCGGGCGCGACCGCCTTCATCCACGGCATCCGCTGGGGCGTGCCGGCGCTCACGCTCTACCTCGCCATGCGCTACCTCTGCGACGGCCTGCACTGGTCGCTGCCGACGATGCTGTTCGGCCTCGGCGGGCTGCTGGTGCTGGCACCGCTCGGTTACGCGCTGGCGTTTGGTCGATGGGGCTTCCCCGAACTCGGTGCGGGCGGATTGGGCATCGCCTCGGCGGCGATGATGTGGGCGCAGGCGCTGGGCTTCGCGCTGTATCTCGCCTGCTCGAAGCGATTCGCCGATCTGCATCTTTTTTCGCATTTCGATGCGCCATCGCGCCCGGCCATCGGCGGCCTGCTGAAGACCGGCCTGCCGATCGGCGTGACCGTGGCGATGGAAGGCAGCCTCTTCATCGTCACCGCGCTGCTGATCGGCCGGCTGGGCGAAGTGCCGGCGGCGGCGCACCAGATCGCCATCAACGTGTCCAGCCTGTGCTTCATGATCCCGTTCGGCATCGCCGAGGCGACCACGGTGCGGGTCGGCAACGCGCTCGGTCGCGGCGACCGCGCCGGCATCCTGCGCGCGGCGAGGGCGGGGCTGACGCTGGTCATGGGCACCCAGCTGCTGTCGGGCCTGCTGATGGTGTTCGGCCACGATGTCATCGCCCGGGGCTACACCCAGGATGCGGCGGTCGCGGCACTGGCCGGCAGCCTGCTGCTGTTTGCCGCCGCGTTCCAGTTCCCCGACGGCGTGCAGGTGCTCTCCGCCGGCGCGCTGCGCGGGCTCAAGGACACCCGCGTGCCGATGTGGCTGGCCGCGCTGGCCTACTGGGGCATCGGCATGCCGCTCGGTGCCGGGCTCGGGCTGGGCCTGGGCTGGGGCCCGCGCGGGATGTGGCTCGGGCTGATCGCCGGGCTCTGCTGCGCGGCCTTCCTGCTGGCGCGGCGCTTCTTGTCCAGCGCGCGCCGCATCCCCATCTGAACCGTTCCGGCTTGCGTCGGGGGTGACCTTCGGTGCATGCGCCGGTCACGCCCGCGGCGCTAGCCTGTCCGCCACTTCCGGAACCGTGTGCCCATGAACGCCATCCCGCAGCCGCCACCGCTGCCCGCCCTGCCGCCGCCGCAACGCGGTCCCATCGCCCGCTTCTTCATCGGGGTGTGGGATGCGATGAACTTCACCCGCCGGTTGATCCTCAACCTGCTGTTCTTCTTCATCCTGCTGATCGTGCTGCTGGCGATGTTCGCCGCGGCCATCGGTGGCGGGCAGGGCGCCAACCTGGCCGATCGCACCACGCTGGTGCTGGCGCCCGAAGGCCGGCTGGTCGAGCAGGACAGCCGCGATGCGCTGAGCCGTGCGCTGTCGAGCGCCAGCCGCGACAACAGCAGCAACCAGGTGCAGCTGCGTGACCTGGTCGGCGCGATCGACGGCGCCGCCAAGGACAAGCGCATCGAGCGCGTGCTGCTGGACGTGGACAAGCTGCAGGGCGGCGGGTTCGCCTCGCTCGACGAAGTCGCGCGCGCGCTGCAGCGCCTGCGTGCCTCCGGCAAGCAGGTGGTCGCCTTCAGCCAGGGCATGTCGCAGAGCCAGTACCTGCTGGCCGCGCAGGCCGACGAGCTCTACCTGGACCCCGACGGCTACGGCATCGACATGACCGGCCTCTCGGCCTATCGCCCGTATTTCCGCGAAGGCCTGCAGGACAAGCTCGGCGTCGACATGCATCTGTTCAAGGTGGGCGAATACAAATCCGCCGCCGAACCCTTCGTGCGCGATTCCGCCTCGCCCGAAGCCAAGGAAGCCAGCCTGTTCTGGATGAACGATGTCTGGAACCGCTACCTCGGCGAGGTCGCCACGCGCCGCAAGCTCGACGTCGCCAAGCTCAAGGCCGACATCGACGGCATGGCCGCCGGCATCGAGGCCGCGCAGGGCGACCTCAACCGCTACGCGCTCGACCACAGGCTGGTCGATGGCCTGAAGACGCGCGAGGAAGTCGAAACGCTGCTGACGAAGCGCGGCGTCGCCGACGACAAGGCCGATGGCGGCTTCCGCCAGATCGCCTTCGGCAACTACCTGCGCCACATCGCGCCCAAGCTGCCGGTCGAAGCCGATGCCCGCCCGCAGGTCGCCGTGGTGGTGGCCGAGGGCGAGATCCTGCCGGGCGCACAGCCGCGCGGTGCGGTCGGCGGCGAGACCACCGCGGCCCTGCTGCGCGACGCCCGCGACGACGACAAGGTCAAGGCGGTGGTGCTGCGGGTGAATTCGCCGGGCGGCGAGGTCTACGCCTCCGAGCAGATCCGCCGCGAGGTGGTGGCGCTGAAGCAGGCCGGCAAGCCGGTGGTGGTGTCGATGGGCGATGTCGCCGCGTCGGGCGGCTACTGGATCAGCATGAACGCCGACCGCATCTACGCCGAGCCCAACACGATCACCGGCTCCATCGGCATCTACGGCCTGATCCCCAACTTCAGCCGCGCGCTCGGCAAGGTCGGCGTGCATACCGATGGCGTCGGCACCACGCGCTGGGCCGGTGCGTTCGATCCGACGCGTCCGCTCGATCCGGAAGTCGGCCGGGTGATCCAGAGCGTCATCGACAAGGGTTACCGCGATTTCACCGGCAAGGTCGCCGCCGCGCGCAAGCAGCCGGTCGCCGCCATCGACGCCGTTGCGCGTGGCCGCGTCTGGAGCGGTGCGCAGGCCAAGGAGCGCGGGCTGGTGGATGCGTTCGGTGGCATCCGCGACGCGATTGCCGACGCCGCCGCGCGCGCCAAGCTGGGCAAGGAAGACCGCTACGCCGTGCGCTACGTCGAGGAGCCGATGACGCCGTTCGAAAGCTGGCTGGGCCGCTTCGCGCAGGCGCGTGTCGGCATGGCCATGCTGCAGGAGTCGTCGCTGCTGCGCGGCGTGCTGGGGCTGGCCTCGCCCAAGCTGGTCGAGTCGCTGCGCTACCTGGAAGCGCAGGCCAACGACCGCAACGGCCCGCCGGTGCGCGCGGCGGCGCATTGTTTCTGCGCGCCGTAAGCCACGCCATCACTTGATAGAAGCGAACGCCGGGCCCGTCACGGCGTTTCGTTTTTTCCGCACGCAGTTTTCCGGCGACAATCGGGCGCATCGCATCACGAGGAAGCAGCCATGGCCACGCAACGCTGGCGACTGGATGGACAACTCGCGCTGGTCACCGGCGCCAGCGCCGGCATCGGCCGCGCCATCGCCGCCGAGCTGATGGGCTTCGGCGCGACGGTGTTGATGGTGGCGCGCGACGAGGCCGCGCTGGAGACCGTGCGCGACGAACTGGAAGCCGAGACCGGCGGCGAGGCGCAGGTCTTCGCCGCCGACGTCGCCAACGCCGAGGACCGCCGCGCGCTGCTGGACTGGGTGGAGGACTTCGGCGGCGACCTCAACATCCTCGTCAACAACGCCGGCGGCAACCTGACCCGCGCCGCCACCGAATACAGCGAGCAGGAGTGGCGCGACATCTTCGAGGTCAACACCTTCAGCGCGCTCGAACTCTCGCGCTACGCGCACCCGCTGCTGACCCGGCATGCGTCATCGAGCATCGTCAACGTCGGCAGCGTGTCCGGCCTCACCCATGTGCGCACCGGCGTGGCCTACGGCATGAGCAAGGCGGCGATGCACCAGATGACCCGCAACCTGGCGGTCGAGTGGGCGGAGGATGGCGTGCGCGTCAACGCCGTCGCGCCCTGGTACATCCGCACGCGCCGCACCTCGCCCAAGCTGGCCGATGCCGATTACCTCGACGAAGTGCTGCTGCGCACGCCGATGGGCCGTGTCGGCGAACCGCAGGAAGTGGCCGCCGCCGTCGCCTTTTTGTGCCTGCCGGCGGCGGGCTACATCACCGGCGAATGCATCGCCGTGGATGGCGGCTTTCTGCGTTACGGGTTCTGAGCGCCGACCACCGCGGGCGCGGCGCAGGTCGTCGCGGTCATCACCTTGCGCGTGCGCGCGTGGAGCGCGTTGGCCTTGCCGGCCAGTTCCGGATTGTCCAGCGCGACCAGTGACTCGGCCTGCCTGTCGTACTGCGACCAGGCCTCGCAGAGCTGCGCGTCGGGTACGCGGTCACAGCGGTCCTGCTGCACTTCGCAGGCTTCCGCGCCGCTGCGGTTGCTGCCGCCGGCCACGTCGGTCACGGTCAGGCTGACGCAGCGGTCCTTGGGCTCGCCGTCCTCGCTCAGGTAGCTGTTGCCGCTGTGCGCGTGGCAGCGGTAGATCGGCGGAGGCGGCAGCGTGCCGGGCGCGAGATCGGGATTGTTGGATGTCGCGGGTGCCGCGGCCACGGCGGGCGGCGGTGATGCCGATGCCGCGGACGCATCCACCACAGGCGTGGCGATGGCGGGCGAAGCCGCCATGGCCGGCGCCGGCGCGATCACCGGCGCGGGGGTGGGCGGGGAAGGCGCCTGCAGCACGCGCGCTTCCTGCTTCTGGCCCTTCGGGCAGCGCACGCCGTTCTGCAGCGTGAGATTGCCGGCGGCATCGGTGCAGCGGTAGATCACCACCTGGCCGGCGCCGGCCTTCACCGGCTTCTGCGCATGCGCCAGCGGCATCATCCATGCACACGCGACAAACATCGCGGTGACGATGGAGAGGTGATGCAGGGGCTTCACTGGCCGCACTCCTGGCGCAAACGGCTGTCGAGGGTAGCGGATTCGCGATCCAGCTGGCTGCGTTCGCTCGGCATCGCCTGCGCGTAGCGGCGGCTGATCTCGTAGCGGCGGTCGGACATCACCGCGCAGCTTTCGGACGCCGTCATCGGTTCGCAGGCATCGCGCACCCAGCTGCCGCCGGCGACCGGCATCGGCGTGAGCGGGTAGCCGGTCAACGGTGCGCCGATCGTTTCGCGCCCGCCGCCGATCCGCACCGAGGTGTGACGGTCGCGGTAGCTGAGCTCGCCACCGACGCGGCCTACGACCGGCGGATAGGCGGGATAGCCGCCGTAGTACGGCGCATCCATCGTCCACAGCGGCACCCAGCGCGGATTGCCCTCCGGCGATTCGCTGGTATAGCGGCGGCCATCGGGCGCGATGCAGGCATACAGCGTGCGTGGTGCGGCCTGCACCACGTAGCGCACGGTTTCGGTGGGCGGGACGCCGCGCGGCGCGATGCCGCGGATTACCGGGGCGGGGCGTGCATCCTGCGGCCGCAGCATGGTCTGGGTCTGCTGCTTCTCGCCGCGTTTGCAGGGCGAATCGCGGAGCGTCAGCTTGCCCTTGGCATCGGTGCAGCGATAGATCGTCACGTCGCCCGCTTCGGCACGCGCACCGAAGCCCGCGCACAGCGCGAGGACGAGCAGGGTCAGGGGAAGCCGCATCGACATGCCCGAATCATGCGTCGATGCGCGGGGCGGCGGCTGAACAGGCCGGGTCGGGTTGTGCCGGGTTCAGCCGCGCAGCACCGCGCCGCTGCGGGCATCGCGGATCACGCTCGGGCCGCTGCGGCCACCGGTTTCGCCTGCGCTGATGCCGTCGATGCGGGCGAGCAAAGCAGGGTCGAGCGCCTCGCGGCGGTCCACCGATGGTGCGCCCGACAGGTTGGCGCTGGTCGAGACCAACGCGCCAGCGAAGGCCTCGCACAGCGCGATGACATCGGGATGCGCGCTCACCCGCACCGCGATGCCGTCATGCGCGCCGCGGATCCATGCAGGTGCATCGGGCGATGCCGGCACGATCCAGGTGTTCGGGCCGGGCCAGCTGGCACGCACCTCACGCCGTTGCGCGTCGTCGAGTGCGGTCATGTCGATGAAAGGCGCGAGCTGCGCCTCGCTTGAGGCGATCAGGATCAGCCCCTTGGCGACATCGCGCTGCTTGATGTCGAGCAGGCGCATCACCGCCGCCGCGTTGCGCGGGTCGCAGCCCAGGCCCCAGACGCCTTCGGTCGGGTAGGCAAGGACGCCGCCCCGCGCGAGCGACGCGGCGGCTTCCTCCATCGACATCACCGCCATCACTGACGACTCAGGCGAGCGTGAGTTCGACCGGGATGTTGTCGCGGGTCGCGTTGGAATACGGGCAGACCTGGTGGGCGGTGTCGATGAGCTTCTGCGCGGCGTCGCGGTCCATGCCCGGCAGGTGGATGGCCATGCGCACGGCGACGCCATACGCCTGCCCGACCGGGCCCAGGTCCACTTCCGCATCGACCGACAGGTCATCCGGCAGGGTGATGCCCTGTTTGGCCGCGACCGCCTTCATCGCGCCGATGAAGCAGGCCGAATAGCCGGCCGCGAACAGCTGCTCAGGGTTGCTGCCGCCGCCCTTGCCCGGCGGGGTGTGGGTGATGTCGAGGTGGCCGTCGTCACTCTTCGAAACGCCGCCATCGCGGCCGCCGCCGGTGGTGTGGACGCGCGCGGTGTAGAGCACCTTGTCGAGGGTTTTCATGTTCGATCCAAGTTGAAAGGGGAGGCGACGCGGCTCGGGCGGCGTCGCGGTCCCTAGGATGCACCGGGCGGCGTTAAACGGGTCAGAAAGGCGCGTCGTCGCCCGGCGTGGCCGTCTTCTTCGCCACGGTCTTCTTCGCGGCCTTGCTGGTTGCCGTCTTCTTCACCGCGGTCTTCTTGGCGGCTTTCCTGGTGGCCTTTTTCGCAGCGGTTTTCTTTGCCGCTTTCTTGGCCGGGGCCTTCTTTGCGGCCGGCGCTTTCTTCGCCACCACCTTCTTGGCCGCCTTCTTGCCCCAGCCCTTGCGCACCGGCTTGCCGGTCTCGGCCAGGAACTGCGTGGCTTCCTCCAGCGTCAGCGATTTGGGCTCGCGGTCCTTGGGGATCTTGCCGTTCATCGCGCCATCGCTGATGTACGGGCCGAAGCGGCCGTTCAACACCTGCACATCGCTGCCTTCCCACTGGCGGATGATGCGGTTGCGCGCGATCTCTTCCTTCTCCTCGATCAGGAACAGCGCGCGGTCGAAGTCGATGGTGTACGGGTCGTCTTCCTTCTTGAGCGATGCGTAGGTCGAGCCGCGCTTGGCGAACGGGCCGAAGCGGCCGACGCCCACGCTCACTTCCTCGCCATTGGACTCGCCCAGCTTGCGCGGCATGTCGAACAGCTTGAGCGCCTGCTCCAGCGAGATCGAATAGATGCTCTGGCCCGGCTGCAGCGAGGCGAACTTCGGCTTCTCCTCGTCGTCCACGGTGCCGATCTGCACCATCGGCCCGAAGCGCCCGATGCGCGCGCTGATCTCCTTGCCGCTGGCCGGGTCGATGCCCAGCACGCGGGCGCTGCCGGCATCGGTGCGGTCCACGCTCTCGGTCTTGTCGGCCACCAGTTCCTTGAACGGGCCCCAGAACTTCTCCATCAGCGGGATCCAGTCCTCCTCGCCACGGCTCACCGCGTCGAGTTCGTCCTCCATCTTCGCGGTGAAGTCGTAGTCCACGTACTGGGTGAAGTGGGAGGACAGGAACTTCGACACCGCGCGACCCACGTCGGTCGGCTTGAAGGCGCGGCCTTCGAGTTCCGTGTATTTGCGGAACAGCAGCGTGGCGATGATCGAGGCATACGTCGACGGCCGGCCGATGCCGTATTCCTCCAGGGCCTTCACCAGACTGGCCTCGGTGTAGCGCGGCGGTGGCTGGGTGAAGTGCTGGTCGGCGTGGATGCGGTCAAGCGGCACGCTGTCGCCGGGCTTCATCGGCGGCAGCTTGCGGCCTTCGTCCTCGTCCTCGGCGTTCTTCGTGTCCTTGCCTTCCTCGTACACGGCGAGGAAGCCGGGCACCACCACCGTGGTGCCGCTGGCGCGGAACGCATGCTCGGCGCCGGCGGCCAGTTCCACGGTCACCGTGTTGAGCGTGGCCGGGATCATCTGGCTGGCCACCGCGCGCTTCCAGATCAGGTCGTAGAGCCGGCGTTCGTCGTCGGTCAGGTGGCGCGCGACCTGCGCTGGCGTGCGCAGGGCGGAGGTCGGGCGGATCGCCTCGTGCGCTTCCTGCGCGTTCTTCGATTTGGTCTGGTAGAAGTTGGGTTTGTCCGGCAGCGAATTCGTGCCGAAGTCGCGGGCGATGACATCGCGGATCTCGCCCAGCGCGTCGGCCGACAAGCTGACCGAGTCGGTACGCATGTAGCTGATCAGGCCGACCGTGCCTTCCTCGCCGATGGCGACGCCTTCGTACAATTTCTGCGCGACCTGCATGGTGCGACGGGTGGTGAAGCCGAGCTTGCGCGCGGCCTCCTGCTGCAGGGTGGAGGTGGTGAACGGCGGCGAAGGCCGGCGCTTGCGCTCCTTGCTGGCCACGTCGGTGACGTGCAGCCTGCCGCCCGCCGCCTTGGCGATGCGCGCGCGCGCGTCCTCGGCGGTGTCGCCGTCGGTGATGGTGAACTGCTCGAACTTGCCTCCGTCCAGCTTCACCAGCCTGGCGCTGAACGCCTGCGAGGGATGCACGCAGTCGGCTTCGATCGTCCAGTACTCGCGGGCCTTGAACGCCTCGATCTCCTCCTCGCGCTCGACGATCATCCGCAGCGCCGGCGACTGCACGCGGCCCGCGCTCAACCCGCGCTGCACCTTGCGCCACAGCACCGGCGACAGGTTGAAGCCGACCAGATAGTCCAGCGCGCGGCGCGCCTGCTGCGCATCCACCAGCGGCTCGGAGATCGCGCGCGGCGCGGCGATGGCTTCCTTGATCGCGCGCGGGGTGATCTCGGTGAACACCACCCGGTGCAGCGGCTTGTCCTTGAGCAGGTTCTTCTCTTTCAGGATTTCCGCGATGTGCCAGCTGATCGCCTCGCCTTCGCGGTCCGGGTCGGTGGCGAGGAAGATGTCTTCGGCCACCTTCGCCGCCTTGGCGATCGCGGCCACGTGCTTCTCGTTCTTCTCGATCAGGTCGTAGCGCATCGCGAAGCCGTTGTCGGGATCGACCGCGCCCTCCTTCGGCACCAGGTCGCGCACGTGGCCGTAGCTGGCGAGGACGTGGTAGTCCTTGCCGAGGTATTTGTTGATCGTCTTGGCCTTGGCGGGCGATTCGACGATGAGGAGGTGCTTGGACATTGGGCGGTTCCCTGCGGCGATGCCGCATCGGCGGGTTGTTCAGACGCCGACGCCCGGACGGGGCCGGGCGTTGCGCATTCTTTTTATAGTGGAATCACGGCGATGGGCGGCGTGTCAAGCCGGCCGTGGGTTCATTGCCACTGGCCGGACCCGGCTACGGCGGCCATCAGGATGACCAGCCCGGCCACCAGCAGCAGCAAAAGACCGTAGATCACCAGCACCGCGATGGTCACCCCGTCCAGCCCGCGCTTCTGCAGCTGCGGGTGGGTGGTGAAGGCCCAGCGGTCCACCACCACGGTGTCGCTGACCATGTCGTGCAGGGCGCGCTTGTGGTCGGTGAAGCCGGCCATGATGAAGCCGATGTAGAGCGGGATGGCGCTCAGGATCAGGCCGAAATAACGCCCGATGCCGCGCCAGAAGCTGATCGTCGTGCCGTCCGGGCGCGCGACCTTGATGCCGACCGCCATCTTGCCGAGCGTGGCCTGCGCCGGCCGCGAATGCATCCAGGCGAAATACACCGCCTGCAGCACGATCATCAGCAGGTAGGCCGGGACCAACGTCATCAGCATGCGCGAAGGGTCGGCCGCGCCGCCGCTTTCCATGTCGGCCATGTTGAGGCCGCCGAGCAGCATCGCCGGGATCAGGATGGCGTAGGACGCGATGCTGACCACGAAGGAATCCAGCACGCTCGCCGCGAATCGCCGCCAGAAGCCGGCATAGACGATGTCGCTGCGGTCGATGGCCGCGCCGGGCTGCATGATCGACGCGGCCGAGGGCAGCGGGTCGTGCGCCGGCATCGCCTGCGGTGGTGCGGGCAGGGTCAGGGCCTGCGCCAGCGGCAGCCAGTCGGCCATGCCGGCCTTCCAGACCAGGGTGTCGGCGCGCAGTTCGCCGCGCGCGTAACGGGCGACCAGCTCATCCGCGCTGTGCGGGCCCTGCTGCTGGCGGGCGGCATCGACATGGAACCATTCGGCGGCGGGCGTGGCGGGATCGGTCATGGCGGCGATGATGCGAAGGGACGCGCAGTGTAGGCCACGCGGCTCAGCGGCATGAGGCCGGCAGGTACCTGTCGTCCAGATCGGACGTGCACTGCCAGGCCGGCGTGTCGCCGGTATCGATGTATTCCCAGCTGATCTGGCGCCCGTCCACCATCGGCGAGCCGGTGCCGCCCAGTTCGACGTGGATGCCGCAATAGCCCGAGGCCTGCGGCCCCACGGCGATGTCGGCCACGCCGGGAATCGGCTGGCCGGGCACGATGTCGCCGGGCTTCGGGCAGGCCGGCTCGGGGGAAGTCAGGCTGCTTTCGACCGCCCGGCGCATCGGGTTCACCGCCGAATCGACCATCGCCACCTTCGAACGCACCACGTATTGCTGGTAGGCCGGCAGCGCGATGGCGGCGAGGATGGCGAGCATCGGCACCGACACCGCGGCCAGCACCAGCGCCACGATCAGGCAGCCGCTCATGCCCTTCTTGCGCTGCGGCGCCACCCCCGAAGGCACGCCGCTGCGGAACTGCATCGCGCCGAGATCGGGCGGCGGCAGGTTGAACGCCTGCTGCAACGCGCGCCAGCCTTCCATCCCCTGCCGCCAGACCAGCGATTCCGGCCGCAGCACGCCCTGCTGGTAAAGCGCCAGCAGCGATGCCTCGCTGACCGGCCCGATGCGCTGGTTGGCGGCATCGGCATAGAACCATTCGGCGGCGGGCAGGGGCGGCGGCAGCGGTTCGCTCATGGGGTGCTCGTGGAAACGGGGTGGGAATCAGCGGCAGGAGGTCGGCGCGGCGGTGTCGGACAGGCCGTGGTTGCTGCACTGCCAGGCGTCGCTGGCCGGCTGGTATTCCATCAGCAGGTAGCCGTCGGCGGTGCGGCCCTGCGGCTCGCGCATGAAGATCATCATCCCGCAGCGGCCCGGCTGGCTCTGCCCGACTTCGATGCGGTCGATGAAATCCGAGCGGTAATCCTGCGGGATGCCGATGCCGTCCTCGCCGTTGACCGGGCAGCGGCCTTCTTCCTCGTAGATGCGTTCCACCTCGCCACGCAGCGTCATCATCTGCGCCAGCGGGCCGCCGGCACGCGTCGCGTACTGCTTGTAGGCCGGCAGGGCGATGGCGGCCAGGATGCCCATCGCCGGGATCGCCAGCACCACCGCCGCCACGAACACCATCAGGCAGCCGGACATGCCCTGCTGCTGGCGTTCGGGATGCGCGGTGAACGCCCAGCGGTCGACGACCAGCGTCTTCGCCACCACATCGTGCAGCGCCTTCTTCTCGCTGGTGAAGGCGGCCATCAGGAAGCCGAGATAGAGCGTGAGATACGACAGCGAGGCGGCCAACCAGCGGCCCAGCGCGTGCGGGAAACCGAGCGGCTTGCCGTCGGCGTCGGTGACCTTGATGCCGAGCGCGCGCTTGCCCAGCGTGGCCTGGTGCGGGCCGCTTTCCTGCAGCGCGAAATACAGCGGCGAGATCAGGAAATAGAGGAAGTAGTAGAGGCCGTCGATCTTCGGCATGCCGTCGCGGCCCAGGTTGCGGAACGCGCCGCCCATGTAGCCGAACAGCAGGGTCAGGCCGATCAGCGGCACCATGATCATCAGCTGGTCGAGGCAGAGCGCGGCCCAGCGCCGCCAGAAGCCGGCATACACCGGTTCGTAATGCATCACCGGCGCGGTGGCGCGCGGCGGCAGCGATCCGCCATGCGAAGCCGGCGTGCCATCGGCGGGAATGAAGGCTTTGGCGAAGTCGGAGAATTCCGCCACGTCACGCAGCGGCTTCCACGCCTCCATGCCTTCGCGCCAGATCAGCGAATCGACGCTGATCTCGCCGTTGTGCAAGGCGCCGCGCACCTGTTGTGCATCCACAGGCCCCTGCCGGCGGCGTGCGCCGTCCAGGTAAAACCAGAAGACTTCCATGCCTCGCCCCACTCCCCAAGCGCCGCGTGCCGGCGCCACCGGAGTGTAGCGGTTCGATGCGTGCCGTGAAGACCGGCGACGCGGGTGTCAGTGCAGCGGCTCCGGCTCGTCGCCGAACATCTGGGTTTCCATCCAGGCGTAGGCCGCCTCGGCGCCGGGCTGGTTGAACAGCACCATCAGCACCACCCACTTCAGGTCGTCCAGATCGATGCTGTCCTGGTCCAGCGCCATCGCGCGGTCCAGCACCAGTTCGCGCTGGTCGGCATCGACGATGCCCTGGCGCTCCAGGTACAGCAGGAAGCCGCGCGCCTCGATGTCGAGCTTGTCGAGTTCGGGGCCGTGGAAGATGCGCGTCGGCGCACCGGTCCGCGCGGGGCCGGCGACGGGCCGCTGGTTGTCGAGCGCTTCCAGCCAGTCGAAGGCGCGGTTGATCTCCGCCGGGCTGAAGCCGGCCTGGATCAGGTCCTTCTGCAGGGAGTCGCGGTCACGGACGCCGGGTTCGACATCCTCGTTGGTGAAGTAATGCTCGAACAGGTACAGCAGCACGTCCAGGATGCTTTCTTTCATTTCCCTCGCCCTGCGCCGATGGCGCGTTGTTGCTGGTGGATCGCGGGGTCAAGCGGACTTGCGGGTGTAGCGACCATGTTCGACCGAGAGCCGGCCTTCGAGTTCCAACGCCAGCAGCATGGGCGAGAGTTCGGCCACCGTCAATCCCGTCCGTTCGACCAGGCGATCCATAGGGATGGGGTCGTGACCCAGCGCGCGCCACAACTTCTGGGGGTTGTCGTCGGTGCCATCTTCCCCGTCCCGTGGACAGGGAATGGGGGCGCCGAGGCGCTCGCGCAAGCCCGGTGCCAGCTGGGCGGCGGCCACGCCCAGGGCATCGAGCAGGTCTTCCGGACGTTCGGCCAGCTGGGCGCCGTCGCGCAGCAGCTGGTGGCAGCCACGCGCCAGCGGGTTGTGGATCGAACCGGGCAGGGCGAAGACCTCGCGGCCGGCATCCGCGGCCATGCGGGCGCTGATCAGGGCGCCGGAACGCTCCGCGGCCTCGACCACCAGGGTCGCCAGCGACAGGCCGGCCACGATCCGGTTGCGCGCCGGGAAGTGCCGCCGCAGCGGCCGGGTGCCGGGCGGATGCTCGCTGACCACCGCGCCACGCCCGGCGATAGCGGCGTGCAGGCCGGCGTGGGCGACGGGATAGGCGATGTCGGGACCGGTGCCGAGCACGGCCAGGGTCAGGCCGCCCGGCACTTCCAGCGCGGCGGCATGGGCGGCGGCGTCGATGCCCGCCGCCAGTCCGCTGGTGATGGCGATGCCGGCTTCGGCCAGTGCGCGGGCGAACAGCCGGGCGTTGTCGAGGCCGCCGGCACTGGCGCCACGGCTGCCGACGATGGCCAGCTGCGGATGCCACAGCCGCCCCGGCTCCCCGGCGACGAACAGCGCCAACGGCGGGCTGGTGATGTGGCGCAGCAGCGGCGGGTAGTCGGCATCGCCCCAACCCACGAGGTGGTGGCCGGGGGCTTCCAGCCAGCGCAGGCTGCGGGCTTCGATGCCCCGGGTCTCGGCATCGCAGCCGCGCAGGCGGTTGATCTGGCGGGCGTCGAGGCCGGCGGCGGTCCACGCCGCATGGCCCGCGGCCAACACCGCATCGGCATCGGCATCATGGGCTTCGAGCAGGGCGCGGCGCGGTGCGATCCGGCCGCCGGCCAGCACGAGACGCAACAGCGCGGGAGAGGCGGGCAAGGGCATCGCGCCACCATCGCCCGCAAACAGAAACGGCGCCCTGGGGCGCCGTCCTGCATGACTGTCGGGCTGGCCCGTCAGTAGGTCGCGTCGGGGTGCTTGAGCTCGTAGCCGGCGCGGGTCGGCTTGATGCTGTCCATCACCAGGCCGTAGCTGATCTTGTCGAAGGTGCGGAACACCATGACGTGACCGGCGAACTCGTCCGGCAGGCGGACCTTGTCATGGCCGCCGACGAATTCCTCGTCGCGCTGCGGCACCTGCACGCGGTCGACCACGTTGCTGCCGACGCGCCAGATCGAGAAAACCGTGCCGTTGTCGATGCCGTCGCGGGCGCCGACCGACAGGGCCACCACGTCGCGCGGGCCACCCACGTTGTCGCGGTCCGCCACCGCCAGCACCTGTGCCTTCTGGTACGGGAACTGCTGCTTGGGCGGGTGCGGGAAGAACGCCAGGTCGTAGGGGATGCTCTCGACCGGGACCACCTTGTCGCCGACGCGGACTTCGAAGTTCTGGTCGTCCAGCAGCAGCGTCGCGGCTTCGATGCCGCCGACTTCGCCACGGGTGATCACGCCGGCGTTGACCTTGCGCATCTCCATGCCGAGCGTCTCCATGCGGCCGCCTTCGGCCAGCATCACCTCGGTCCAGGTGCGGTCGTATGGCGCATCGCCATCGCGACGGCCGGCGTGGTCAAGCGCATCGCGACCGACCAGCGCGCAGCAGGCGCGGCGGCGGCCCATCGAATAGGTCTGCACCGGACGCAGCACGGCGAAACGCTGGCCCGGCTGCGCGGAGGCGCCGAGGCCACGCACGTAGACGGCCTGGCCGCGGATGCCGCGCAGGTGGTCTTCCTCAAGCCCGACCACGTAGGGCAGGTTGTCGATGCGGTCGAAGATCCGCATGTCCTTGAGGAAGGGTTCCACGTCCTTCAGCGGCACGCCCGGGATCGGGGCGCCGGTCATCGGACCGCGGTTGATGTAGGCCAGGCTCAGCACGTCACCCGGGTAGATCAGGTGCGGATTCTTGACTTGCGGATTGGCCTGCCAGATTTCCGGCCACAGCCACGGCTTCTTCAGGAAGCGTGCGGCGATGTCCCAGAGCGTGTCGCCCTTCTGCACCACGTAGGTGTCCGGGTGGCCGGTGCGATAGTCCTGTGCCAGTGCGATGCCCGCGACCGCCACCAGGCTGGCGGCAAGCAAGGGTGCCCGCATCCATTGGCGGATGCGCATGAATTTGACAGCCATCAGTCGTTCCCCACGGATTTCCCCGTTAGCGCGGCATTTAGACCACATCCGGGGCTGATCCACAAGTATCGCGGTAGAATTGGCGCCTAACCCTGTGACTTGTTTGGCCCTATTGCCCGGGCCGCACGCCGATTTTCCGGACCCCGCACCATGGCCCTGCTCCCCATCCTTGAATTCCCCGACGCCCGCCTGCGCACCAAGGCGGTGCCGGTCGATGTCGCCTCGATCGGCGGCGACGCCTTCCAGCGCCTGCTCGACGACATGTTCGAGACGATGTACGAGGCCCCCGGCATCGGGCTGGCGGCCAGCCAAGTCGACGTCCACCAGCGTTTCATGGTGATCGACGTCAGCGAGGAGCACGATGCCCCGCTGGTCTTCATCAACCCCGAGATCGTGGCCAAACAGGGCGAGCAGGTCTACCAGGAAGGCTGCCTGTCGGTGCCCGGCATCTTTGCTGACGTGACCCGCGCCGACGTCATCACCGTGCGTGCCCATGGCCGCGACGGCCAGCCCTTCGAGATGGAGGCCGACGGCCTGCTGGCGGTCTGCGTCCAGCACGAGATGGACCACCTGGACGGCAAGCTCTTCGTCGACTACCTCTCGCCGCTCAAGCGCGAGATGGTGAAGAAGAAGCTCGCCAAGATGCGCAAGGCCGCGTGAGGCCGCGCCGATGAGGATCGTGTTCGCCGGCACGCCCGGTTTCGCCGTGCCGTCCCTGCATGCCGCGATGTCGAAGGGCGATGTCGTCGCCGTCTACACCCAGCCGGACCGTCCCGCCGGCCGTGGCCGGGGCCTGCAGCCGTCGATGGTCAAGCAGGCCGCGCTGGAAGCCGGCATCGAAGTGCGCCAGCCGGACAACCTGCGCAGCCGCGAGGCCCGCGAAGCCCTGCGCGCGCTCAAGCCTGACCTGATGATCGTGGTCGCCTACGGGCTGATCCTGCCGCAGTCGGTCCTCGACATCCCGGTCCACGGCTGCTGGAACGTGCATGCCTCGCTGCTGCCGCGCTGGCGCGGTGCGGCGCCGATCCAGCGCGCGATCGAGGCCGGCGACACCGAGACCGGCGTCTGCCTGATGAAGATGGAAAAGGGCCTGGACACCGGCCCGGTGCTGCTGCGCGCAAACACCGATATCCGCCCCACCGAAACCGGCGGCGAACTCACCGAGCGGCTGTCCGGCATGGGCGCGCAGGTGCTGGGCGATGGCCTGGGCCTGCTGCGCATCGGTCTGCTGCCGAGCGCGCGGGTGCAGGACGAAGACGGCGTCACTTACGCCCGCAAGCTGGAAAAGCACGAGGCCAGGCTCGACTGGTCGGAGACCGCCGTGCAGCTGGCCGACAAGGTCCGCGCCTTCAATCCGTGGCCGATCGCCGAGGCGATGCTGGCCGGCGAGCGCGTGCGTATCCACGGCGCCGTCGCGGTGCCGGGTGGCGAAGGCATGGCGCCGGGCACGATCGTCGGCGCCACCCGCGAAGGGCTGGACGTCGCCACCGGCCACGGCCTGCTGCGCATCCGCGTGCTGCAGCGCGAAGGCGGCAAGGCGATCACCGCCGCCGACTACGTCAACGCCCGCCGCGCGCACTGAACCATGAGCGGCGTGGCCACCCGCGTCACCGCCGCCCGCGTGCTGGATGCGGTGCTGCACCGTGGCCGCTCGCTGAAAGCCGAACTCGCCGCCGCGCTGCCGAAGCTGCCCGACCCGCGTGACCGCGCACTGGTGGAAGCGGCGGTGATGGCCGCGCTGCGCGAACACGGCCGCTATTCGGAAGCGCTCGCGCAGTGGATGGCGAAGCCGCCGGGCCCGAAGGATGGCCTGCTGCGCGCCCTGCTGTACGTCGGCTTCGCGCAGCTGGATGTGATGAAGATGCCGCCGCATGGCGCGGTCGATGCCACCGTCGAAGCCGCGCGTTCGCTCGGTCTCGCGCGGCAGGCCGGCATGGTCAATGCGCTGTTTCGCCGCGCACTGCGCGAATCGATGCCGGTGCCGCGCAGTGATGCCGCCTGGCCGGCCTGGTTGGCCGCACGCATCCGCGATGCCTGGCCGGATGACGCCGAAGCGATCTTCGCCGCCAGCGCCGAACAGCCGCCGATGTGGCTGCGCGTCAATCGCCGCAAGCTGTCGCGCGAGGCCTACGCCGCCAAACTCACCGAAGCCGGCATCGAGCACATCCCGGTGGAAGGGTTGGACGATGCGATCCGCCTCGACGCCGCGCTGCCGGTGGATGCGCTGCCCGGTTTCCACGCCGGCGAAGTGTCGGTGCAGGACGGCAGCGCCCAGCGCCTCGCCGACGCGCTCGACCTGCCCGCCGGCGCGCGCGTGCTCGACGCCTGCGCCGCGCCCGGCGGCAAGGCCGCGCACCTGGCCGAGCGGCATCCCGATGCGCGCATCGTGGCGATCGATGTCGATGCCCGGCGCGTGCGGCGGATGGAAGGGACCTTCGCGCGGCTCGGTCTCGACATCGCCTCGCGCACCGCCGATGCCACCGCGCCCGATGCCTGGCACGCAGGCGAGCAATTCGACGCCATCCTCATCGATGCACCCTGCACCGCGACCGGCATCGTCCGCCGCCAGCCGGACGTGCTGCTGCACCGGCGCGAAAGCGATGTCGCGCAGCTCGCCGATCTGCAGACGCGGATGCTCGATGCGCTCTGGCCGCTGCTGAACACCGGCGGCGTGCTGGTCTACGCCACCTGTTCGATCCTGCCGGAAGAAAACGCGCAGCAGGTCGAGCGCTTCCTCGCCCGCACCGCCGACGCGCGGCTTGAACCGCTGGATGCGCGCTTCGGCCGCGATACCGGCCACGGCCAGCAGCGCCTGCCGGGCGAGGCGGCGATGGACGGCTTCTTCTACGCCCGCCTCCGCAAGACCGCCTGAGCGCTTCGCTATCCTCGGCGCGATGAACGAGACCGATGCCCGCCGCGAGCGCCTGTTTTTCTGGCTGACCGCCATCGTCCTGCTGTTCGCCGGGCTCGGCCTGCGCGATCCCTGGCCGGCCGACGAGCCGCGCTTCGCCCTCGTCGCCAAGCAGATGGTCGAAAGCGGCCAGTGGCTGTTCCCGATGCGCGGCGACGAGCTGTATCCGGACAAGCCACCGTTGCTGATGTGGCTGCAGGCGGTCTTCCTCACGCTCACCTGCAGCCTGCGCCTGTCCTTCCTCATGCCCTCGCTGCTGGCGGCGCTCGGCACGCTGGCGCTGGTGCGCGACCTCGGCAAGCGCCTGTGGAACGTGGAAGCCGGCGCATATGCATCGTGGGCGTTGCTGTTCGCGCTGCAGTTCACCTTCCAGGCCAAGCGCGCGCAGATCGATCCGCTGGTGGTTTTCTGCATCACCCTGTCCGTGTACGGCCTGCTGCGCCATCTGCTGCGCGGGCCGGACCTGCATTGGTGGCTGCTGGGTTGGTTCGCCGCCGGCCTGGGCGTGATCAGCAAGGGCGTCGGCGTGGTCGCGTTGCTGGTTCTGTTGCCCGCCGCGTTCGCGTGGTGGCGGCAGTGGCCGGGCATCGGGCGCGTGCGTGGCCGCGAATGGCTCGGCGGCGTGTTGATGTTGCTGCTGCCGGTCCTGCTCTGGCTGCTGCCGATGCTGCTCGCGGTGCAGGCCAGCGGGGATCCCGCGCTGCAGGGCTATGCCGACAACATCCTGCTCAAGCAGACCGCCAAGCGTTACGCGAACGCGTGGCACCACCACCAGCCGTGGTGGTACTTCGGGATGGTGATGGCGACGCAATGGCTGCCGGCCATCGCCGCCGTGCCCTTCGTCGCGCCGCGCTGGCGCGAGGCGCTGAAGGCACGCGATCCACGCATCCTCCTGCTGCTGGGCTGGGTGGCCTGCGTGCTGCTGTTCTTCTCGCTGTCCAGCGGCAAGCGCGAGGTCTACATCCTGCCGGCGCTGCCGATGCTGTGCGTGGCGATGGGGCCGTGGTTGCGCGATGTCGCATCCCGGCGTGGCGTGCGCATCGGGGCCTTCGTCGCCGGGCTGGCGTTCGCGTTGCTGCTGCTCGGCGCGGGGCTGGCGGTGGCGCTCGGCCAGCCGTCGTTCGAAGCGAAGCTGGCGGCGATCCGCGGCACGGTGGATGGCGATGCGCTCGGCTGGATGCTGGCTGCGATCGGCGGCGCCGGCACGCTGGCCGCGCTCGCCCTGCGCCCGAAGCGCGGCGTCGCGGCGTTGTACGCGGTACTGGCGGCGTTGTGGCTGGGCTACAGCTTCATCGGCTACCCGCTGTTGAACGACGACAGTTCATCGCGCGGCCTGATGCATGACGTCGGCCAGCGCATCGGCCCGGACGCGGAACTCGCACTGGTCGCGTGGAAGGAACAGAACCTGCTGATGGCCGACCGCCCGGCGCGCACCTTCGGCTTCCGCCGCGATCCCGCTTCGCAGCTGCGTGATGCGCGCGCATGGCAGGCGCAAGCGCCGCAACAACGCTGGCTGCTGGTGCAGGACATTGCGCAGGACGGCTGCATCGACGAAAGCCGCGTCATCGACATGGGCATCTACAACCGCCGCCACTGGTGGCTGGTGCCGGCGCCGGCGATGCGCGCCGGCTGCGTGCCGAAGCCTGCTTCAGCGACTGCGGGCGAGCTCACGGAGTAGGCGGTACTTCAACGCCGCATAGCGCATGTGTTCGCGATGGAAGGCGATGCCGCTGCGGCCATCCAGCGCGCCGCCCTGCAGGATCAGATTCTTCAACGCATAGGCCGCCGCCGCCAGCAGGCCGCGCCCGGGCCATGCGGTATTGCCACGCGCGGCCCGCGCTTCGGCCCACAACCGCGCGTACTTGCCGAGCTTGCCGCGGTATTCGGCGCTGCTGCGCGCGGTGTCGTGCTCCAGGCGGATGCGCGAGGGTTTGACGACGCGGCCTTCGACATCCAGGTATTCGTGCACCGGCACGTCGGCATGACGCAGGTCGGCGCGGAACAGGCGATGCACCGGCTCGCGTGCGAAGCTGCCGAAACGCATCGGCTGGCCCAGCCAGTGCGTGCGACGTTGCAGCGTCCAGACATCGGCCTGTTCGATGTCGCCGGCGAACAGGCTGCCCAGTTCGGCATGGGCATCGGCTTCCAGCCATTCGTCGGAATCGAGCAGCAGCACCCACGGCTTTGACGCCATTGCGATCGCCGCGTTCTTCTGCCGCGCGAAGCCGTCCCAGCCGCGATGTTCGACCCGTGCGCCGAGATCGCGCGCGATCCGCACGGTGTCGTCGGTTGAGCCGGAGTCGAGCAGGATCACCTCGTCGCAGACCGCCACCAGCGAGGCGATGCAGCGGCCGATGCGGTCGGCTTCGTTGTGGGTGATGACGACGCCCGAGATCGGCAGCGGTGCGGACATGGCAGGGTCAGCGGGAAGCGGGCGCCAGTATAGGAAACCGGCGGCGCTGCTAACCTGCGCGGCCATGGAACAGCTCCCGTCCACATCGCGCCCGGTGCGCGTCATGCACTTCGTCACCGGTGGTTTTTCCGGTGGCGCGACCCAGGTCGCGATCGCGCTGGTGAATGCCGCGCTGGGCAGCGAGGCGGTCGAGCCGCTGCTGGTCCTTCGACGCAAATGGAAGACCGACCCGAAGCGCATCGACGAACTGCGCGCCGCCGGCACGCCGGTCGAAGTCGTGCCCGGTGGCCTGCATGCGCTGACGATTTTCCAGCTGGTGCGGCTGTGCCGGCGCTGGAAGCCGGACGTGCTGGTCGCGCACGGTTTCAGTGAACACCTGTGGGGCCGTTACGCCGGCCTCCTCGCGGGCGTGCCGCACCTGGTGCACGTCGAACACAACACGCGCGAGCGCTACACGCGCGGGCGCCTCGCGCAGGCGCGCTGGCTGGCGAAGCGCACCGACCGCATCGTCGGTTGTTCGGAAGGTGTGCGCCTGCGCCTGCTGCAGATGGGGATGCCGCCTGACCGCACCCTCGCCATTCCCAACGGCATCCGCCTCGACCCGTTCGCCGACGCCGGTGCGCAGCCGTTCGCCGCGCGCGAAGCGGGCATCGTCATGGTCGCGCGCTTCTCCGCGCAGAAGGACCACGCGACCCTGATCCGCGCCGTCGCCCTGCTGCGCGAACGCGGGCTGACGCCGCGCCTGCAGTTCGCCGGCGCCGGCAAGCGCGGGCGTCGCGAAAAGCTGGATGCCCTTGCACGCGAGCTGGGTGTCGAAGCGCAGGTGGAATTCCTCGGGCTGGTGCGCGATGTGCCGCAGCGGTTGATGGCGCAGCGCATCTGCGTGCTGAGCACGCATTACGAAGGCATGCCGCTGGCCCTGATCGAAGGCATGGCCGCGGGCTGCGCGGTGATCGGCAGCGCGGTGCCCGGCGTGCGCGAAGTGCTGCGCGATGGCGAAGACGGCCTGCTGGTGCCGGAAAGCGATCCGGTCGCGATGGCCGACGCGCTGGAACGCCTGCTGCGCGATGAAGCCCTCGCCGAACGCCTCGGCAGCGCCGCGCGGCGCACCGCGATCGAGCGCCACGGCCGCGCGTTGATGAACCAGCGCTACGAGGATCTCTTCGTCGGACTTGCCGGCCGCTGAGCCGGCGCGGCCATCACCAGCGCAGCGCGCTCTTCGCCAGTCGCCTCGACAACACCTGCTGCAGCGATTCGGCGGCGGCCGGCGTGAGATAGGCGATGTGCAGCGAAGGCGACATCGCATTGGCGCCGGCGGTGTCCAGCAGCAGGCTGCGCATCCCGAACAGGCGGTCCAGCGGTGAGCGCGACAGCTGCAGCGCCTGCAGCTTGTCGACTTCGGCGAAGCGCCACTTCCGCGACCACCAGCCGCGCCGCACCGCGACCAGCGCGCCTTCCAGGCTCCAGCCCGCGCACTGCGCCGACTTCCACGCCAGGAACGCCGACCACGGCAGCCACAGCAGCAACATCGCGCCCCATGCACCGAAGCGCCACACTAGCCCGGCGGTCACCGGCAGCACCCACAGCAAATCGCCCAGCCAGATCCGCAGCCACGCCAGCCGGTGCAGAGGTTGCCAACCCGACGGTGGCCACTGCACGCCCGGCAGCAGATGGTGGATCAGCGCCTCGCATTGCGCGGGCGTGGCGATCGGCGCCAGTTCGCGCAGGCCGCGTTGCTGCTCCTTGCCGCTGGCCTGCCCGCTGGCGGTGTCGATCGACAGTGCGCGGCGTTTCAGCAGCCGGTGCAGCACGCTTTCCCTCAGCGTCCAGGCCTGGATGCGCCGCTTCGGCACGCTGGTGCGCAGGCGGGTGAGCAGGCCGCGCACCACGGTCAGGCGGCGGCCGGCTTCGCTGAGGGTGAAGCCGTGGTACTGCAGCAGCGACATCGCCACCGACAACAGGCGCAGCACGATGACGAACATCGCCAGCAGCGACATCACGCCCAGCGCGTAATCGGTCCAGCCGAAATGGTGGCTCTCGGCGTAGCCCGTGCCGGCCTTCAGCCAGCGCTCGCTGAAGTTGGCGAAGAAGCGCGACGAGCCCTGCGACAGCGCGGCGAAACCGCCCGCCACGAGCACCAGTCCGCGGTTCGACACCAGCCCGTGGCGGATGACTTCCATCGTCGGCATCTGCAGCAGGGTGTGCGAGGCGGCTTCGGGGACGGCCGCGCCGCCTGCCTCCGCCGCGACATCCCCGCCGTGTTCGCGCACCAGCCGTTCCAGCGCGATGGCCTTGTCGAAGCGCAGCACGCGCATCTCGGCTTCGGGTTTCTGGCCGCCGGCGGATTCCAGCCGCACCTCGGCCACGCCGAACACGCGATGCAGCAATGTCTGGTGCAGCGCCACGTTGTGGATCCGCGCGTAGGCGATCTGCCGCAGCTTGCGTTCCAAGAGGCCGCTGCGGATCTCGATGCGGTCGTCCAGCAGCCGGTAGCGGTAGGTGAAGTACTGCCACACCGACATAACGGCCAGCACGCCGACGCCGATCAGCGGCCACAGCTCGTTGCGGTCGCCGCGGCCGGCGAACAGCAGCACCAGCAGCGGAACGATGAACTGCTTGAGGTGCTGCAGGGTCACGAACAGCCACGACCACGGATGCAGCCGGTGCTCCTCGCCGTCGATGCGCAGCGGTGCCGGATCGGTCGCCGTCGAAGCGGGCACCGGTGGCGGCACGGGCAACTCAGTCGTCATCGCGGGCGGGCTCGATGCGGCGGGCCAGCTGCGTGCGCAGCGCTTCGGCGTCCTGTGCGTCCAGGCAGGGCAGGCTGACCGAATGCTGCTGGGTGCCGGCGGTATGCACCACCAGGGTGGCGAGGTCGCGTGCGCGCTCCAGCGGGCCGCGTTTCACGTCGAGATGCTGCACGCGCGTCGTCGGCACGTGGGTCTCGCTCTGCCACAGCTGGCCCTTGCGCACGGCGAAGCCGTCTTCGTCCAGCTTCCAGCGGTAATAGCCGTGGCGACGCCCGCCCAGCCGCGCGCCGAACAACGCGCCCAGCACGATGCCGGCGAGCGGCCCGATCCAGACCGGCGTGTCATGCATCGCATGCGCCAGCACGCCCGCGCCGATGCCGACGCCCAGGCCGACGAAGCCGAAACCGATCGCATGGCTCAGCCGGAAAAGCGGGCGGCCCCGCGCCGGCAGCGGCTGCCAGACATCGGGGTGGACAACGGAAAGCGTTTCGGCGGGCATGGCGCGATGTCCGGTGCGGATGACCGCGCCAGCCTAGCCGGTTTGCGCGACCGTCCGCCGTGCCATCAGTAACAATCCGGCCAATAGGGATTGGCGAAGGCGCTGCCTTCCGGCTGCAGCGACCAGCGCTTGTACGTCCACTGGTACTGCGCCGGCGCGCGCCGGACGATGGCCTCGATGCCCGCGTTCAAGGCCGTCGCCGATGCCAGCGCATCGCGGCTGGCGATCACGGGCGGCGCGGCTTCCACATGCAGGGTGAAGCGCGGCCCGTCGCCCTGGCGCTCGCACCAGGCGTAGAGCACCTCGGCGCCGGTGCGTTCGGCCAGGCGCCCGACCAGCGTCATCGTCGACGCCGGCACGCCGAAGAACGGCGCCCACACGCCATCGCCCTGCTTCGGCTGCTGGTCGGGCAGGATGCCGACCACGCCGCCACCCTGCAGGCGCTTGAACAGCTGGCGGATGCCGATGCCTTCCGCGCGTATCTGTTCGACACGGTCCTCGTCGCCCTGCGCCTCGCGCACCCGGCGCAGGAAGGCCTCGACCGTCGCCGATTCCGGCGGCGCGTAGAGGATCGACAGCGGCGTCTTCCTCGCCAGCCAGCGGTTGAGCAGTTCCCAGTTGCCGTGGTGCGGCGCGGCCACGATCAGCCCGCGGCCGCTGGCCAGCGCCGCATCGAACAGCGCCACGCCGGGGCCTTCGTCGAGCAGGGACAGGCTGTCGGCGGCCGGGCGCGTCCAGATCCGCAGCGTCTCGAACGTCTGCCGGCCGGTGCTGCGCAGCGCGGCGCGGTGCAGGTCGGCGCGTTCGCCCGGCGAGAGCTCGGGGAAGGCGAGTTCCAGCCCGCGCATCGCCACCCGGCTTTCGCGCGCATCGCGGCGCCGCCAGAAACCGGCCAGCCCGTCGCCCAGCGCACGCAGCACCCGCCAGGGCAGGAGACCGGTCAACCGGGTCAGTGTGTAGAGCAGGGGCGCACGCATCGTGCGGAGTGTAAGCGGCGGCATCGACATCCCGCCCCGGGCTGGGGATGATGCGGCCTCCCCGTTGCCCGTCCGGCGAGGCCGCATGCTTGCCCTGATCCAGCGCGTGACCCGTGCCCAGGTGGATGTCGAAGGCGAAACCGTCGGCCGCATCGGTCCCGGCCTGCTCGCCCTGGTCTGCGCCGAGCCCGGCGACGACGACGCGCGCATCGCGAAGATGGCCGCCAAGCTGCTCGCCTACCGGGTGTTTTCTGACGAGGCCGGGCGGATGAACCGCTCGCTGGCCGATGTGGGCGGCCAACTGCTGCTGGTCAGCCAGTTCACCTTGGCCGCGGATACCGCCTCCGGCCTGCGCCCGAGCTTCAGCACCGCCGCCGCGCCTGAAGAAGCTGAACGGCTTTATCTGCAACTGGTGGAGGAATGCCGGACACGCCATGCGCCGGGGGTGGAAACCGGCCGGTTCCGTGCCCATATGGAAGTCAGCCTGGTCAACGACGGCCCGGTGACCTTCCTGCTGCGGACCTGAACCCCCGCGCGGGCGCACCACGGGTATAATTGGGGGTTCACTTCCGCTCAGGTGGCAGCCCGCATGGCCAACGAACGCCAGGCCCAGTCCGAAATCAAGCAGCTCATCAGCAAGGGCCTGGAACAGGGCTACCTGACCTATGCCGAGGTCAACGACCATCTGCCCGACGACCTGGTCGATCCGGAACAGATCGAAGACATCATCGGCATGATCAACGGCATGGGCATCGAGGTGCACGAAGTTGCGCCGGATGCCGAGACCCTGCTGCTCGCCGGCCAGTCCGGTTCGGGCCGCGAGGTCGATGACACCGCCGCCGAGGAGGCCGCCGCCGCGCTGTCCGCGCTCGACACCGAGACCGGCCGCACCACCGACCCGGTGCGCATGTACATGCGCGAGATGGGTACCGTCGAGCTGCTGACCCGCGAAGGCGAAATCGCCATCGCCAAGCGCATCGAGGAAGGCCTGAACCAGATGCTGGCTTCGCTGGCGCTGTTCCCGCCGTCGGTCAAGCTGGTGCTCGACGACTACGCCCTGCACGCCGACGGCAAGAAGCGCCTGGCCGAGGTGGTGACCGGCTTCAACGACTACGTCGAGGAAGCCAACGCCGCCGCCGCCGCCGAGGAAGCCGCCGAAAACGGCATCGAAGTGGAAGAGGAAGTCGAAGACGACGCCGAGGAAGACGACGACGGCGCCGCCGAGGAAGCCGCGCCCTCCGGCCCGGATCCCGAGGAAGTGCGCGCGCGCATGACCGAGATGGCTTCGCTGTGGGTCAAGTTCGAAAAGGCGCTGGCCAAGAACGGCCCGGGCCACAAGAGCGTGGCCAAGCTGCGCCAGGAAATGGCCGACATCTTCGTCACCTTCAAGTTCCCGTTGCCGTACTTCGATGCGCTGGTCAACCAGCTGCGCGACGTGCAGCAGGAGATCAAGATGCGCGAGCGCCGCATCATGGAGCTGGCCACCAAGCAGGCCGGCATGCCGCGCAAGGAATTCCTGAAGGCGTGGGACGGCAACCAGGTCAACTTCGAGTGGGTCGACGAGCTGCTCAAGCGCAAGCAGAAGTGGGGCTCCGGCCTGCGTGACGTGCGCGACCAGATCGTTGCCCAGCAGGAGATGATCCAGGGCCTCGAAGACACCAACCTGCTGACGCTCGGCGACATCCGCGAGATCGTCAAGACCGTCGCCTACGGCGAGGTGCAGGCGCGCAAGGCGAAGAAGGAAATGGTCGAGGCCAACCTGCGCCTGGTCATCTCGATCGCCAAGAAGTACACCAACCGCGGCCTGCAGTTCCTCGACCTGATCCAGGAAGGCAACATCGGCCTGATGAAGGCGGTGGACAAGTTCGAGTTCCGCCGCGGCTTCAAGTTCTCGACGTATGCCACGTGGTGGATCCGCCAGGCGATCACCCGCTCGATCGCCGACCAGGCGCGCACCATCCGCATCCCGGTGCACATGATCGAGACGATCAACAAGTTGAACCGCATCTCCCGCCAGATGCTCCAGCAGTACGGCCGCGAGCCGACGCCGGAAGAGCTGGCGAAGGAGATGGACATGCCCGAGGACAAGATCCGCAAGGTCATGAAGATCGCCAAGGAACCGATCTCGATGGAGACGCCGATCGGCGACGACGAGGATTCGCACCTCGGCGATTTCATCGAGGACACCAACGTGATGTCCCCGATCGATGCCACCACCGACATCAACCTGATCGAAACCGTGCGCGACGTGCTGGCCGGCCTGACCCCGCGCGAAGCCAAGGTGCTGCGCATGCGCTTCGGCATCGACATGAACACCGATCACACGCTGGAAGAAGTCGGCAAGCAGTTCGACGTCACCCGCGAGCGCATCCGCCAGATCGAAGCGAAGGCGCTGCGCAAGCTGCGTCACCCGAGCCGCTCGGAGACGCTGCGCAGCTTCCTCGACATCGACTGACGCTGCGCGCATCGACCGCAACGCATCGAAGCCCGCCGCAAGGCGGGCTTCGTGTTGGTGGCGACGTTAGAATCTCCCCGCTGCGGGCCTATAGCTCAACGGTTAGAGCAGGGGACTCATAATCCCTTGGTTCCAGGTTCGAATCCTGGTGGGCCCAGATCCCGGGTGCGCGATGAACGGGCATGTTCTGGAAAGAGTGGTTTGGCCGGAATGGCCAACTTGTCGTTGCCAGAGAACATAAATCGGCCGATATGGGGCTTGGGTGCCCATGCTGGCGCTCATTGCCTTAGCTGCCGACCCAGAGCGGCCATCGAAGCCGTGATGCAGTTGCCAAGTCGAGGATTGGAAACCGGGAGCTTTTCGACGCCCATAGCCCGTCCGATCGCATCCAAATAGTCCGCTGGCGCGTACTTACCGGGACGACCCCCCGGTAATTGTTACGATGGCCGTGCGCAACTCCCTCCAACACATCACCGAATTCAAGGCTGGAAGACGTATGTCCATGGCGGATGCGCCAATACAGGACGCTACGTATTGGTCCTGCGCGATGTCAGCGGTCGCCTCCGCGCGGGATCGTGACAGCTTCATGCGCATCTACGATCATTTCATGCCGCGCCTCTGCGTATACCTGAAGGGGTTGGGAACGCCGCCGGCAGTCGCCGAGGAGCTGGCGCAGGAGAGCCTGCTGCGGCTTTGGCAGAGCGCCGCCAGCTACGATCCGCGGCGAAGCGCGGTCAGCACGTGGTTGTTCCGCATTGCACGCAACCTGTCCATCGACCGGGCGCGTCGCCTGCGCTACCAAACCGCGCAGGAGAAGACCCTGCACTTGTTCGAGGTCGTGCCCGAGCCCAATACCGTGGAAGAACACGCCGACACGGCGGTACTGGAACGGCGGATCCAAGCGCTTTCGCCCGTGCAGGCGCGCTTGATCCGGATGTCCTACTTCGAGGCGAGGAGCCACCAGGAGATCGCCAACGAGCTCGGCATGCCGCTGGGTACCGTCAAATCCCACCTGAGGCGCGCATTCCAACGCCTGCAGGGCGAACTGGGAGTCGTGCCATGACGCCGCGCCACCACCTTGATCCCTCCACGTTGGTGAGCCACGCCGCCGGTTCGTTGTCGCCCGAGGTTGCCTCGATCGTGGCAACCCACCTGCTGACGTGCGCCCAATGTCGCCGCGCGCTGGCGCTTGCCGAACACGTGGGCGGTGTCCTCATCGGGCAGCAGTTGCCGCACCAGGTGCCGGCTGCGGGCCGCGATGCATTGCGGATGCGGATGCTGGAGCGACTTGACCAGGCAGGCCCGCCTGCCACGACGACGATCCCGCCTTCGCAAGCCGATGACCACGACCACGACCGCTTGCCGCAGCCCCTGCGGCCGTACTTCGGGCCTTCGTACAGCGCGCTGAAATGGCGCTGGATGGGGCCTGGCATGCATTACGTCCGCACCGTTGGCCCCAGCGGTGCGACGATGCTGTTGTTGCGCATTGGCCCTGGCAAGCGCATGCCCGTCCACGGCCACCAGGGGTGCGAGATCACCCAGATCCTCCGCGGCGCCTATGACGACGCCCTCGGACATTTCGCTGCGGGCGATGTCGCCGATCTCGATGGCGATATCGAACACCAACCGGTGACCGCGATGGGCGAGGCCTGTATCTGCGTCGCGGCGCTCGACGCGCCTTTGCGCTTCCCTGGTTGGTTCGCGAAGCGCCTGCAGCCGTTGTTCGGCGTCTGATGGTTGCATCCATCGCCGCTCTCCGCCCCGTAAGAAGATCGGATACCGAAGGGAGCGAGTGGTGCATCGACGACTTGCATGGATGCCGGCGTTGCAGGCCACGCTGCCCTTGGCTGCGGCAGGAAATTCCACCGTGGTGCACGACCATGCCGAGGTAGGCCAGCTTGGGAAAAGGCGCCTGCTTTACTGCGAATCGCATGACTTGCCGGACGACTCGCCGCGCGAGCATCGGGTGCTTGCTCCCAGCCCGGATGGCACGCCTTCCGCGCGAAAGCGCGTGACCGCCTCGACGCAGCCGATGGCGCCGAATTTCCGCCTGGAAGACGGACGCGATGGCTACCGGCAAGGCGTGCGCGGTGGCGATGGCCAGAGGGTGGTGTATGCCGGAACCGGGGCGGGCGACGCCCGCGCCTGCCGTTGCCGATCGACGCCGCGATCGACGCCGGCTTCGACGGGGCGATGCGACGCCAATGGCATGCGTGGCAGCGCGGCGATGCGGTGTCGCTGCGCTTCCTGGTGCCGAGCCGCAAGCAGTTCTTCCCGGTGCCGGTGCAGCGGGTCGACACCGGCGGCCGTTGCGCGGCGCACGACGGGATTGCGCATGCGCCTCGCCACCTGGTTCGGTTTCGCCATGCCCGACGTGCGATTGATTCACCACATCCAGCATCAATGCTTGCTGGCGCCCAGCGAAACCGGCACCGTGCGTGACGCGCTCAACCGCTATCCGCAGGTCCGCATCGCCCTTTCCCCACGCCGTAAAGCGCATCCACCGACGAGCTCGCATGCCTGCAGTGCGAGCCGATTAGTGGCCGCTGCGCGTTTTGATCGCGCGTGGCTGCATCCAAAAGTCGCGGCGAGCCGTATGGAGTAGAGGACAGAGGAGACTCAAATGGCGCAGGTGGAGGCAGGGCAGGGTGGCCGATGGGCCGGAGGCGGCATCGCCGCGCTACGGCGCTGGATCGATAACGACGCCACCGCGCCCGCCGACCCTGCCAGCGACGATCGCATCGACTGGCTGCGCGCGGTGCCGTTCATCGCGATGCACCTGGCCTGCTTCGGCGTACTCTGGGTCGGGGTGTCGCCTGCAGCGCTGTGGATCGCGCTGGGCCTGTACGTCGCGCGCATGTTCGCGATCACCGGCTTCTACCACCGTTATTTCTCGCACCGCACCTTCCGCACCTCGCGCGCCGTGCAGTTCGCGTTCGCCCTGCTCGGGGCAGCATCGGTACAGCGCGGGCCGCTGTGGTGGGCGGCGCACCATCGGCACCATCATGTGCACGCCGACACGCCGGCCGATCCGCACACGCCGCGCAAAGGCTTCTGGCGTAGCCACGCGGTCTGGTTCCTGACCCGCGCCGGATTCCGCACCGACACGGCGCGGATCGGCGACCTGCTGCGCTACCCCGAGCTGCGCTGGCTGGATCGCTACGACACCGTGGTGCCGGCCGCATTGGCGGTCCTGTTGTACGCACTGGGCGAGGCGCTCGAACGCTGGGCGCCGGGCCTGCGCACGAATGGCCCGCAACTGCTGGTCTGGGGCTTCTTCATGTCGACCGTGGTGTTGTTCCATGCCACGGTCACCATCAACTCGCTGGCCCACCGCTGGGGCCGGCGGCGCTACGAGACCCGCGACGACAGCCGCAACAACCTGTGGCTGGCGCTGATCACCTTCGGCGAGGGCTGGCACAACAACCACCATTTCTTCCCGGGCAGCGCCCGCCAGGGCTTCCGCTGGTGGGAGATCGACCTGACCTGGTACGGCCTGCGCACGCTGCAGGCGTTCGGGCTGGTCCGCGACCTGAAGCCGGTGCCGGCCTGGGTGCTGGCCAAGGCGCGCGTCAACCCGGGGCGACACTGACATGCGCATCGCGGTGGTCGGCAGCGGGATCAGCGGCCTGTCGGCGGCGTGGCTGCTGTCGCGCCGGCACGACGTCGTGCTGTACGAGGGGAACGAGACCCTGGGCGGGCACACGGACACCCACGACGTGGTGGTCGACGGGCAAGCCTTGAGGGTTGACACCGGCTTCATCGTCCACAACCCGATCCACTACCCGCTACTGACGCGATTGTTCGACGAGCTCGGCGTGGCGTCGCAGGAAACCACCATGAGCTTCTCGGTGCACGACGCCGGCTCCAGGCTGGAGTACAACGCGACCACCCTCGATACCCTGTTCTGCCAGCGTCGCAACCTTGCCTCGCCGCGCTTCTGGGGCATGCTGCGCGACCTCGCGCGCTTCTATCGGGAAGCGCCCGCGCTGCTCGACGCAACGGGCCCTGGCCCCACCCTCGGAGACTACCTGCGCGAGCACCGCTACGGCGCTGCCTTCCGCGACCAGCACCTGGTGCCGATGGCCAGCGCGCTGTGGTCCTCGCCTGCGGCCGGGATCTTCGACTTCCCTGCGAAGTATCTGGTCCAGTTCATGGCCAACCACCACATGCTGCAACTCGCCGGCCGTCCGCCGTGGCGGGTGGTGCGCGGCGGCTCGCGCACTTATGTCGAGGCGATGGCGGCGCGCTGGGACGTGCGCGTGCGGCTGCGCACGCCGGTGCGCGGCGTCACCCGCGATTCGCAGGGCGCGCGGGTCCACTGCGACACCGGCAGCGAGCACTTTGACCAGGTCGTGCTGGCCTGCCACAGCGACCAGGCCCTGGCCCTGCTGGAAGACGCGCATCCCGACGAGCGCGACATCCTCGGCGCGATCCCGTACCAAGCCAACGACACCGTCCTGCACACCGACGCCCGACTGCTGCCGCGCCATCGCAAGGCCTGGGCAGCGTGGAATGCGTACCTGCCGGCCGATCCTGCGCAGGCGTGCACGGTGAGCTACTGCATGAACCTGCTGCAGGGCCTGCAGGTGCGCACGCCGCTGGTGGTCAGCCTCAACCGCAGCCACGACATCGATCCCGGATCGATTCTCGTCCGCCGCCATTACCACCATCCCGTGTACACCCCGGCCTCGGTGGCCGCGCAGGCGCGCAAGCCGGAGATCCAGGGCGTGCGCCGCACTTGGTTCGCCGGCGCCTACTGGGGTTGGGGCTTCCACGAGGACGGCATCCGCAGCGGCGTCGAGGTTGCGCGCGCCCTGGGCGTGGCATGGCCGGGCGAGGCACGCGCCGACAGCGCGCCCCTGCCGATGGATCGGTTCGAGGCCGCGGCGTGAGCACGGCTTTCGCCAGCGCGATCTACGAAGGCCGCGTGCGGCATCGCCGGCATGCGCCGCGCGCGCATGCATTCGCCTACGGGATGGCCCAGCTGTATCTGGATCTCGACGAAGTCGATGCGGTGTTCCGCGACCGCTGGCTGTGGTCGAATGAACGCCCGAACCTGGCCGAATTCCGCCGCAGCGACTTCCTCGGCGATCCCGCGCAACCGCTGGCCGACGCGGTGCGCGCGCGTGTCGCGCTCGCCACGGGCGAACGCCCGGCCGGCCCGGTGCGGCTGCTCAGCCACCTCCGCTATGCCGGCTATGCCTTCAACCCGGTGAGTTTCTATTACTGCCACGCGGTGGATGGCGCGTTGCACAGCATCGTTGCCGAGATCACCAACACCCCGTGGAAGGAACGCCACGCCTACGTGCTGCCGGTCGCCGCCGCCGAAGTGCGCGGGCGCGCGCTGCACTGGGCCTTCGACAAGGCCTTCCACGTCTCGCCGTTCCTGCCGATGGCGCGCCGGTACGCGTGGTCGTTCACCCCGCCGGCCGATGACCTGCACGTGCACATGGACGTGTGCGACGGCGAACGCCGCGAGTTCGATGCCGACCTCGCCCTCGACCGCCGGCCGCTGGATGGGCGCCAGCTCGCCCGCGTGCTCTGGCGCTATCCGCTGATGACCGCGCAGGTGATCGCCGGCATCCATTGGCAGGCGCTGCGCCTATGGCTGAAACGCACGCCCGTCCACGACCATCCCGCCAAGCTGGAGACACCCGCATGAGCAGCGTCGTCCGCACCACGTCCGGCGCCTCGTTCGATGCGCTCGACCGCTTCCTGCGCGGCCGCCTGCTGCGCCAGCTCGATGCGCTGCATGGCGGCGAGATCGCATTGACCGATCCACTCGGCACCAAGGTCCTCGGCGAGTCCGGGCAAGGCCCGGCCATCCACCTGCACGTGTACGACGCCGGCTTCTATCGCGCGCTGGCGGGCAATGGCAGCGTGGGTGCGGCGGAAGCCTTCATGGACGGGCATTGGGACTGCAGCGACCTGGTCGGCCTGGTGCGCCTGCTGGTGCGCAACCGCGATCTGCTGGACGGCATGGAAGGCGGTCCCGCGCGCCTCGGCGGCTGGGCGTTGAAGGCCTGGCATGCGCTGCGCCGCAATACCCGCGACGGCGCGCGCCGCAACATCGCCGCCCACTACGACCTCGGCAATCCGTTCTTCCGCCTGTTCCTGTCCGACGACCTGATGTATTCGTCGGCGCTCTACGCCGGCGAGGACGACAGCCTCGAGGCCGCATCCACCCGCAAGCTCGACCGCATCTGCGACAAGCTGCGGCTCGGCGCGGACGACCACGTGGTGGAGATCGGCACCGGTTGGGGCGGGTTCGCCGTGCACGCGGCGCGTACCCGCGGCTGCCGCGTCACCACCACCACCATTTCGAGGGAGCAGCATGCGCTGGCCTGCCAGCGCGTCGCCGACGCCGGCCTGCAGGACCGGGTGCAGGTGCTGCTGTCCGACTACCGCGACCTGCGCGGGCAGTACGACAAGCTGGTGTCGATCGAGATGATCGAAGCGATCGGGCCGCAGTACCTGGACACCTACTTCGCCACCCTCGGCCGCCTGCTGAAGCCGGAGGGTCTGGGCCTGGTGCAGGCCATCACCATCGAGGACCACCGCTACGAGCAGGCAGTGCGCTCGGTCGACTTCATCAAGCGGCATGTGTTCCCTGGCTCGTTCATCCCGTCGATCGCCGCGATGCTGGCCGCGAAGACGCGCAGCACCGACCTGGCGCTGGTGCACCTGGAGGATTTCGGTTCGTCGTATGCACGCACCCTCCACGACTGGCGCCTGCGCTTCCTCGCCAACCGGGAGGACGTGCGCGCGCAGGGCTTCGACGAGCGGTTCCTGCGCATGTGGGAGTTCTATCTCGCCTATTGCGAAGGCGGCTTCCTCGAACGCTCGATCGGCGTCGCCCACCTGCTGCTGGCCAAGCCCGGCTACCGCGGTGCGTCCTACCTGCCCGGGCTGCTGGAGGCCTGAGGTGGCGTTCTGGGCCAACCTGATCGGTTACCAGGCGATCTGGTTGGCGGTCGTCTGCAGCGCGGGACGCGGCATGCCCTGGATCGGCATGCTGGCCTGCGTGGCCTTCATCACGCTGCAGTGGTCGGCTTCGCGCACCCGCGCTGGCGATGGTCGGGTGCTGGTGGCCGCGCTGGCCTGCGGCATCGTGGTCGATGGCGTCGCGGCCGCCACTGGCCTGCTGGACTACGCGGCCCCGATCCCGGGGGTGCCCGCTCCGCTGTGGATCGTGCTGCTGTGGGGTGCGTTCGCGCTCACCCTGAATCACTCGATGGCCTGGTTCGCGCAGCGCCCGGCCATCGCCTCGGTGTTCGCCGCAATCGGCGGGCCGCTGGCCTACCTCGGCGCGGCCCGCGGCTTCGGCGCGGTCGCCTTCCCGACTCCGGCATGGCCGGCCTTGGTGTGGCTGGCTGCGTGTTGGGCGCTCGCCCTGCCGCTGCTGCTGCACATCGCCAGCCGCCCCCGTTCGGCCCGCGCGACAGCAATGGAGGCCCGCGCATGAATCCTTGGCATTCGCTGTTGCTTGTCTGGGCCGTCGCGGTGGTCCTGCAGGGGTTTGCGTGGGCGCGCCAGCAACAGACCCGCAACGCCGGCATCGTTGATGTCGTCTGGTCTTTCGGTGTCGGCGGCGCGGCGGTTCTGGTCGCCGCTATTGGCAGTGGCGCACTGCTGCCGCGCGTCTTGCTCGCCGTGCTGGGCGGCGCGTGGGGCCTGCGGCTCGGCTTGCACCTGTGGCATCGGGTTCGTGGCGAAGCCGAGGATGGGCGTTACGCGCAACTGCGCAGGCGCTGGGGCAATGCGCCATTGAAGTGGCTGGCGATGTTCCAGTTCCAAGCGCTGCTGATCGCGCTGTTCGCCCTGCCGTTCCTCGCGGTCGCCGCAAATCCCGTGGGAGGCTGGAATGGCTGGTTCGTCGCCGGCATCGCCGCCTGGCTGCTGTGCGTTGGCGGCGAGACGCTTGCCGATCACCAGCTCGCGCGGTTCCGCGCGGACCCGGCCAACCATGGCAAGACCTGCCGCGACGGGCTGTGGCGGTACTCGCGCCACCCGAACTACTTCTTCGAATGGCTGCACTGGTTCGCCTACGTGCTGTTGGCGGCGGGTTCGCCGCTGCATTGGCTGGCGTGGTCCGGGCCGCTGGTGATGTATGTGTTCCTGCGCTGGGTCAGCGGCATTCCGTGGACCGAGCAGCAGGCCCTGCGCACGCGCGGCGACGACTATGCCCGCTACCAGCGCACTACGCCGATGCTGATTCCGTGGTTCCCCAAGGAGGATCGATGAATGCCGCCACCCAGGCCATTGAGTTGGCCAACGATCGCCCCGCCGATGGCTTGCTCGGGCTGGCCGAACGCGGCCTGCTGCCGGACGCGCTGCTGCGCTTCGGGATCCGCCGCTTGTGTGCGCAACGCCTTCGTGACGAAGCCACGGGCGATCCCGGTGCTGCCGCGCGCCGCAACGCCGCGCTGGTCGCCGAACTGCGCCGCAGCCCGGTCGCGATCCACACCGACGCCGCCAATCGCCAGCACTACGAACTGCCGCCCGCGTTCTTCCTGCATTGCCTCGGGCCACGGCTGAAGTACTCGGGCTGTTATTACCCGAGCGGCCACGAATCGCTGGGCCAAGCCGAGGACGCGATGCTCGCGCTGTACGCCGAGCGCGCGGAGCTCGCCGACGGGCAGGACATCCTCGAGCTCGGTTGCGGCTGGGGCTCGCTCACCCTGTGGATGGCCGAGCGCTATCCGCATGCGCGGATCACCGCGGTCTCGAATTCGACGCCGCAACGCCAGTTCATCGAGGCCCAGTGCCAGCAGCGCGGCTTCGGCAACGTCCGCGTGCTGACCTGCGACGTGAATCGGCTCGAGCTGCCCGCGGGCGCATTCGACCGCTGTGTCTCGGTCGAGATGTTCGAGCACATGCGCAACTACCAGACATTGCTTGGGCGCATCGGTGGCTGGCTGCGCGACCAGGGCAAGCTGTTCGTGCACATCTTCTGCCACCGCACCCTGCTGTATCCGTTCGAAACCGCCGGCAAGGACAACTGGATGGGCCGGCACTTCTTCACCGGTGGGCTGATGCCGGCCGCCGACACCCTGCTGTGGTTCCAGGATGCCCTGCGCATCGAGGACCGCTGGATGGTGGATGGCACCCATTACCAGCGCACCGCCAACCATTGGCTGGCCAACCAGGACGCACGCCGGGACGAGGTCATGGCGATCCTGCGCCAGGCCTATGGCGATGCCGCGCCGCTGTGGTTCCAGCGCTGGCGGATGTTCTGGATGGCCTGTGCCGAGCTATTCGGCTACGACGGCGGCCGCGAATGGATGGTGGGGCATTACCGCTTTGCGAAGGAGGCCATGTGATGCGCACGCCGCTGCTTGCCACCGCCATTGCCATGCTGCTGGGCGCTTGCGCCACGGCGAAACCCACCATAGCGCCCGTGGAGTCGGTCGACCTGCCGCGCTTCATGGGGGACTGGTACGTGATCGCGCACATCCCGTCATGGCCGGAGCGCGAGGCCTACGACGCCGTCGAGTCCTACCGCCTCGATCCCGATGGCCGCATCCGCACGACCTTCAGCCAGCGCAAGGGCGGATTCGACGCACCGGTGGAGACGATGCATCCGGTCGGCACCGTCGTCGAGGGTTCGAACAATGCCGTCTGGGGCATGCAATTCGTCTGGCCGATCCAGGCGGAATACGTGATCGTCGATCTTGCGCCGGACTACTCGCGCACCATCATTGGACGCAGCAGGCGCGATTACGTCTGGCTGATGGCGCGAACGCCGAGTCTTCCCCAGCCGGAACTCGACGCCGCCATCGCGCGCATCAAGGCGCTGGGTTACGACACCACGAAATTGCGGATGGTGCCGCAGTCCGTGCGCGCGCCAAACGCGGATCGCAAGCGTTCCGGGGGCGTATGAATCGCGGGATTTTCTGGTTCCGGCGACCTGCGCCTCGCCGACAATCCGGCGCTTGAGCGGGCATGCCAGTCGCATGATGCATTGCTGCTGGTCTACATCGATGAAGGTGTCGGCGCGGCCCATGACGCGAGCCGCGCATGGTTGCGTCAATCGTTGTCCGCGCTTGCCGTTGCTGTCGAACGCCTCGGCGGCAGGCTGCACGTGCTGGAAGGCGATCCCGATGTCCTGCTGCCGGCATTGGCGGCATCCAGCGGCGCGACTGCCGTCCACATCGCTACGCTGCACGAACCGGACAGCGATGCGCGCGATGCCCGGCTGGCCGTCACGCTGGCACGCGAAGGCGTGGCGCTACGACGCAGCGGTGGACGCGTGCTGACCGATGCCGATCTGGTGCACAGCAAGTCCGGTGCGCCCTACCGCGTGTTCACGCCATTCTTCAAGGCCGCGTTGCGCACATGGCGATATCGGCCGCGCGCTACGCCGGGCAAGTTGGTGTGCTTTCCGTTGCCCGACGGCGTGGCCAGGGAAAAGGGCCAGATCGAAGCCCCATGTCCGGCGTGGGATGCGGGTTTCTGGCGCCTGTGGACGCCTGGCGAGGCCGGTGCTTTGCAGCGGCTGCAGTCGTTCGTCGGTCAGATGGAAGCCTACCCGAACGACCGCGATGTCCCCAGTATCGAAGGCACCTCGCGCCTGTCCCCGCACCTGCATTTCGGCGAGATCAGCGTGGGCCTGGCGATGGAAACGGCGCGCCGCCGGGGCGGTGAGGGCGCGGACAAGTTCATCGCCGAACTTGGCTGGCGCGAGTTTGCTTATTACGTGCTGCAGCATTGGCCGGACAGCCGTCATGCCAACTTCAACCCGAAGTTCGATGCGATGCCCTGGCGCGATGACCCGGCGGGATTGGAGGCGTGGCAGCGCGGGTTTACCGGGGTCCCGCTGGTCGATGCCGGCATGCGCCAGCTCTGGCACGAGGGCTGGATGCACAACCGGGTGCGTATGGTGGTCGCGTCCTGGTTGACCAAGCACATGGGCATCGACTGGCGTCATGGTGCGGCCTGGTTCATGCATACCCTTGTCGATGCCGATCTCGCCAACAATGCCTTGGGATGGCAATGGGTGGCGGGGACTGGCGTCGATGCGGCACCTTACTTCCGCATCTTTAATCCGGTGACGCAGTCCAGGCGCTTCGATCCACTCGGTCGCTACATCCGCACGTGGATCCCGGAACTCGCGCATCTTGGCGACGATGCAATCCATGCGCCGTGGCTTGCATCCAGCGCTACCAACTCGTATCCAAAACGACCTGTGATCGATCTGGATGCAGGACGGAAGGCGGCCTTGGAACGGCTGGCGAGCGTCGTGAACTAGTTTGCGCCCGGCACTCCGTCAATGGAATCGGCCCTGACGGCGAGATCCATTGGCCCGAGGCAGGCATTGTCGGAGCTTGAGGGAGGCTTTTAATCCGCCGGCCATGGAGGGTTGGGTGAATCTGGATGCTGCCGCGCGATGGGTTTCCGAACACCATCCTCAGCAAACGCCACAAAAGTAGGGTCGTTCCCGCTGGCGTCACGTAATTCACGAGTCAGGCCAATTCGAGCTGCGTCGCTTCACGCACAACGGGCAATTCGGAGGGTGATATCGGGAACGGCTCGACGCGCCCGACTGCTCAAAAAGAGGTTGAGGCCACTTCTCGGGAGGTTCCTGCTCGATACGGGAGGCCGCCATCGGCCGAATAACACGGGCAGCTCATGATCAACTTGGCCGGCTTCAGACCACACGCTAATGGCCTGGGTAGTCAGGTGGGGTAAGGCGCGCAAATGGTGTCGTTCGGCACCGGGATTGATTTCATGTAGCCTGTCTCCGACCCGAAGAGGGAGGCGCTGAGCGTCGACTGACGGCGGGTCGGCCTGCCAGCTCGCCCAGAAGTGAGTCAGATTGTGAGTCATGAGTTGCGCCAGCCGGATTAAGAGGTCTGGTTCAACAATGACTTAGGACAACATATCGAGTCCTGGTGGGCCCAGATCCCGGAGGCGTGATGAAGCGGACGGTTCTCCTTGCATCACTGGCTGCGTTGGCGCTCATCGCCTGCACCTCCACGCCCGCGCGCACGCCATCCGCACCCATGCCAGAAGCCGCGCACACCGCAGGTCTGGTGGATGTCGCCGCGTTGGTGCCCGATGCGCACATCGACATGCGCTACGCCGGCCATGACAACTTCGTCGGCGTGCCGGTCGAAGGCTACGGCGCGTCACGCTGCTGGCTGCATCGCCAGGCCGCCGAAGCCCTGTCGCGCGTCGCCACCGATCTGCGCACGGAAGGGCTGCGCCTGCACATCTACGATTGCTACCGGCCTGCGCGCGCCGTCGCGCACTTCATGCGCTGGGCGCAGGACGCGAACGACCAGCGCACCAAGCCGGCGTTCTATCCCAACCTCGAAAAATCCACGCTGGTGAAAGGCGGCTACATCGCCGAGCGTTCCGGCCACAGCCGTGCCGGGACCCTCGACCTCGGCATCGAACGCTGCGATGCGGAGGGGCGATGCGACGACATCGACATGGGCACGCCGTTCGATTTCTTCGACAGCCTCGCCAACACCGACGATCCGCGCGTCACCCCGCTGCAGCGTGCCAATCGCGACCGCCTGCGCGATGCGATGCGGCGCCACGGCTTCGCGCCTTACGCGATGGAGTGGTGGCACTTCACCTTCAAGCCGGAACCCACGCCGGACACCTTCTTCGACATCCCCATCGAATAGCCGGGTGCGGATGCGCGTGGCATCCTGTCCCGCCCGCCGGAGTCCGCGATGACCACGTCCCTGCCCGAAACCGTCGAACACCAGACCGCCGCCGAACCGCAGTGGACGGTGATCTGGCTGCACGGGCTGGGTGCGGACGGCAACGACTTCGTGCCGATCGTCGGCGAGTTGCTGCGCCCGGACTGGCCGGCGTTGCGCTTCGTGTTTCCGCATGCGCCGGTGCGCCCGGTGACGATCAACGGCGGCATGCGGATGCGCGCGTGGTACGACATCCGCGAAATGAGCCTGACCAACCGCGCCGATGCCGAGGGCGTGCGCGAATCGATGGCGACGGTCGAAACGCTGGTCGCGCGCGAGATCGAACGCGGCATCCCGCGCGAACGCACCCTGCTGGCCGGCTTCTCGCAGGGCGGGGCGGTGACGCTGGCCGCCGCGGCGAACGGCCTGCAGGTCGCCGGCTTCATCGCGCTGTCCACCTATCTGCCGATGGCGCCGGATGCGCCGCCCGCGGCGGATGCGCCCAGGCCGCCGGTGTTCATGGCGCATGGCAGCTTCGACCCCGTCGTGCCGCTCGCCGCCGGCCAACTTGGCGCGCAGCAGATGCGCGCGCTGGGTTTCGATGTCGACTGGCATGCGTATCCGATGCAGCACCAGGTCTGCGCGGAAGAAATCGCCGACCTCGCCGCGTGGATGGATGCGCGCCTGCGCTGAGCGCGGCATGACGGCATCGCCCGGCCGCACTAAGATCGGGCGAGGGAGGAAGCGGGATGCGCGTACTCATCGTCGATGACGAACCCTTGGCGCGCGCGCGGTTGCGCGGCCTGCTCTCGCGCGTGGCGGATGTCGAGATCGTCGGCGAAGCGGCCGATGGCGCCGCCGCCCTGCACGCCTGCGACACCCATCGCCCCGAGCTGGTGATGCTCGACATCCGCATGCCCGGCATCGACGGGCTGGAAGTCGCGCGCCAGCTGGCCGCGCAGCCGTCGCCGCCGCTGATCGCCTTCTGCACCGCCTTCGACGCGCACGCCCTGAGCGCGTTCGAATCCGCCGCGCTCGACTATCTGGTCAAGCCGGTGCGCGAGGAGCGGCTGGCCGAAACCCTGCGCCGCGCGCGTGCGCGCCTCGGTGTTGCGGCGCCGGAGATCGGGCAGCAGGCGCGGACGCAACTGTGCGCACGGCTCGGCGGCCATCTCCGGCTGATCCCGGTGGCCGACATCCGCTACCTGCAGGCGGAGGAGAAATACGTGGTGGTCCACCACGCGCAGGGCGAGGACCTGATCGAGGAATCGCTGAAATCGCTGGAGGAGGAGTTCGGCGACCCGCTTCCTGCGCATCCATCGCAACTGCCTGGTCGCGCGCGATGCGCTCAAGGAACTGCGGCGCGATGCCGAAGGCCATGCGCAGGCGATCCTGCACGGCGTGGAGCGCCCGCTCGATGTCAGCCGCCGCTGCCTGCCCGACCTGCGCGAGGCGATGCGGCACTGGTAGCGCGCCAGCGGCGATAATGGGCAGATGAAGACCCTCCGCATCGCCACCCGCAAGAGCCCGCTCGCCCTCTGGCAGACCGAACACGTGGCCGACCGCCTGCGCGACGCGCACCCCGGCATCGAAATCGCGCTGGTGCCGCTGTCCACCCGCGGCGACGAGCAGCTGGACCGTTCGCTGGCGGCGATCGGCGGCAAGGGCCTGTTCCTGAAGGAACTGGAGATCGCGATGCAGCGCGGCGAGGCCGACTGCGCCGTGCATTCGCTCAAGGACGTGCCGATGGAGCTGGAGCCCGGCTTCGTGTTGCCGGCGATCCTGGCGCGCGCCGACCACGCCGATGCCTTTGTCAGCCATCATGTCGATGATGTCGCCGCGTTGCCCGAAGGCGCGCACGTCGGCACCTCGTCGCTGCGGCGGCAGGCGCAGCTGCGCGGGCTTCGCCCCGACCTGCGGATCAGCGACCTGCGCGGCAACGTCAACACGCGGCTGGCGAAGCTCGATGCCGGCGACTACGACGCGATCCTGCTGGCCTGCGCCGGCCTTCAGCGACTCGGTTTCGTTGCCCGCATCCGCGCCCGCCTCGATGCGCCCGCCTGGCTGCCGGCGCCGGCCCAGGGCGCCATCGCCATCGAATGCCGCGACGACCAGCCGGAGGTCGCCGCGCTGCTCGCCGTGCTCGACGACGCGCCGACCCGCCTGTGCGTCAGCGCCGAGCGGGCGATGAACCGGGCGCTGCACGGCAGCTGCCACGTGCCGGTGGCCGCGCTGGCGCGGCTCGAAGGCGCGCAGCTGTCCCTGCAGGGTCTGGTGGGCGATGTCGCGCGGGGTGGCGGCCTGCGTGCCGAGGCGCGCGGCCCGGTCGATGCGCCCGAGGCACTCGGCCAGCGCGTGGCCGCGATGCTGCTGGACGCCGGTGCCGGCGAGTTGATCGCCGCGGCCGGCTGAACCGTGCAACGGAGGTGATGCCGGCCTGCGGCCATCGCGCATAATCCGGGCATGGACCGCTACGAACGCATCACCGCGCTGCACCGCCTGCTGAAGGCGGCGCGTTACCCCGTCAACGTCAAGCGCCTGCAGGAGGAGCTGGGCTGCTCGCGGGCCACGGTCTACCGCGACCTCGCCTTCCTGCGCGACGGCCTGATGGCGCCGATCGTGGGCGATGGCGAAGCCGGCTTCCGCTACGACCCCAACGAGTCCGACCGCTTCGAACTGCCGGGCCTGTGGCTGTCGTCGGAGGAACTGCACGCATTGCTCGCCGCGCAGCAGCTGCTGTCGCGCACCGGCGGCGGCGTGCTGTCGTCGGCGATGGCGCCGCTGCAGCAGCGCGTCGAAGCCTTGTTGTCCGAGCAGGCCGGGGGCAAGCGCTGGCCGGTGGAGCGGGTCCGGGTCATCCCGCACCGCACCCGCAAGCTGGACGAGGCGAGCTTCCGCATGGTCGCCTCGGGCGTGCTGGACCGCGTGCGGCTGGCTTTCGAATACCGCGCGCGTTCCACCGACGAAAAGACCCGGCGCACGGTCTCGCCGCAGCGCATCACCCATTACCGCGACAACTGGTACCTCGACGCCTGGGACCACGACCGCGAGGCGCTGCGCAGTTTTTCGGTGGACCGGATCAGCGGCGCGCAGCTGATGAAGGAGGCGGCGATCGACGTCGCCGAAGCCGACCTCGACCAGCACCTGGCCGGCAGCTACGGCATCTTTTCCGGCGAGCCGAAGGGCTGGGCGACCATCGTCTTCAGCGCCAAGGCCGCGCGCTGGGTGGCCGACGAGCGCTGGCATTCGCGCCAGCAGGGCCGCTTCCTGCCCGATGGCCGCTACGAACTGAAGATCCCCTACAGCGCCGGCCGCGAGCTGCTGATGGACGTGCTGCATTACGGCGCCGACGCCGAGATCGTCGAGCCGGAAGGCCTGCGCGCGCAGGCCCGCACCCTGCTGGACCTGGCCCGCTCCAACTACGACTGAGCCCCGCGCGGGCCAATCGCAGCCGGTGCGACCCGGCCGCCGCAGTCTGGCCCTCCACCCGACAGGAGCGCCGCCATGAACCGTCACCCGCAACCGCGTCCCGCCACTGACCGCTGGCTGCTGCAGGCGCTGGTGGCCGGGCTTTCGGCGTCCGTGCTGCTGCCGTTCGCGCAGGCGCACACCGCAACCTTCGGCTGGCTGCCGCTGTGGCTGGTCGGCCTGCCGCTTTCGGCCTGGCTGGGCTGGCACGGCCTGCAGCGTCTCGATCAGGGGTCGATGCCGGCTTCGGACATGGCCGTGGCCCGTGGGCGCCGTCGCCCGGTGCCGGTGCAGGCGAGGCGTCGCCGCGCCGTGCGGGTCTCGCCGAAGCCGCATCGCCACCTCCCTTCCGCATGACTTCCGGCCCGGGGCCGGTTCCGGGGGCTGTGCTAGCGTCCGCGATCACCCGTTTCCGTATGGATGTGAGATGTCGAAACTGCTCCATGCCGCGCCGTTGGCCGGTGCCATCGCCCTGCTGGCCGCCGCCAGCCCCGCCCTGACCGCCGCCCCCGCACAGCCGCAGGACAAGACCGCCATGCCCGCATTGACCGACGCCGACGCATACCAGTGGCTAGGATGTCGGCGGCGACAAGTCGCTGGCCTGGGTGCGCGAGCGCAACGCCAAGAGCGAGGCCGCGCTGGCATCGACCCCCGAATTCAAGAAGCTGGAAGCCGAGATCCTCGCCATCCTCGACAGCGACGCCAAGATCCCCGGCGTCTACAAGCAGGGCGAGTGGTACTACAACTTCTGGCAGGACAAGGCCAACCCGCGCGGCCTGTGGCGCCGCACCACGCTGGCCGAGTACCGCAAGGCCAGCCCGAAGTGGGAAACCGTCCTCGACATCGACGCTCTCAACAAGGCGGAAAAACGAGAACTGGGTCTGGCACGGCGCCAGCTGCCTGCGCCCGGCCTATACCCGCTGCCTGGTCGCGCTTTCGCGCGGCGGCGCCGATGCCGATGTCACCCGCGAGTTCGACATCGACACCCGCACGTTCGTCGAAGGCGGCTTCTTCCGGCCCGAGGCGAAGGGCTCGCTGGGCTGGATCGATGCGGACACCGTCTTCGTCCAGACCGATTTCGGCGACGGCAGCCTGACCACCTCCGGCTACCCGCGCATCACCAAGCAGTGGAAGCGCGGCACGCCGATGTCGGCGGCCACCGTGGTGTACGAAGGCAAGCCGACCGACATGTACATCGCCGCCGTGCACGACGACACGCCGGGCTTCGAGCGCGATTTTGTCAGCAACGCGGTCGCCTTCTACAACGACGAGCTGTACCTGCGCGGCAAGGACGGCACGCTGACCAAGATCGACGTGCCCAACTCGGTGGAGAAGGGCGTGCACCGCGAATGGCTGACCCTGCAGCCGCGCGAGGACTGGACGGTCGGCGGCAAGACCTACAAGGGCGGCTCGCTGCTGGTGGCGAAGTTCGATGACTTCATGGCCGGCAAGCGCGATTTCGAGGTGCTGTTCCAGCCGACCGAGCGCACCTCGCTGGCCGGCGTGACCTGGACCAAGAATCACGTCGTGCTCAACGTGCTGGAAGACGTCAAGAACAAGCTCAGCGTGCTGACCCCGGGCAAGGGCGGCTGGAAGACGTCCGCGTTCACCGGCGCGCCGGCGATGGGCACGATCGGCGTGGGCGCGGAGGACAGCGATGAATCCGACGCGGTCTGGCTGACCGTCACCGACTACCTCACCCCGACCACGCTGTCGCTGGCGGAGATCGGCCAGGCGCCGGAGAAGCTGAAGTCGATGCCGGTGTTCTTCGACGCCTCGCGCGACGTGGTCGAGCAGCACTTCGCCACCTCGAAGGACGGCACCAAGGTTCCGTACTTCATCGTCCACCGCAAGGACATGAAGCTCGACGGCAGCACGCCGACCCTGCTGTACGGCTATGGCGGCTTCGAGATCTCGCTGACGCCGGGCTATTCCGGCGGCATCGGCAAGGGCTGGCTGGAGAAGGGCGGCGCCTACGTGGTCGCCAACATCCGCGGTGGTGGCGAATACGGCCCGCGCTGGCACCAGGCCGCGCTCAAGCAGAACCGCCACAAGGCCTACGAGGACTTCGCCGCGGTCGCGCAGGATCTGGTCGCCCGCAAGATCACCACGGCCAAGCGCCTCGGCATCCAGGGCGGCAGCAACGGCGGCCTGCTGATGGGCAACATGCTGACGCAGTACCCGGAGCTGTTCGGCGCGGTGGTGGTGCAGGTGCCGCTGCTCGACATGAAGCGCTACAGCCACCTGCTGGCCGGCGCCTCGTGGATGGCGGAATACGGCAACCCGGACAAGCCGGAGGAGTGGGCCTTCATCCGGACGTTCTCGCCCTACCACCTGTTCGATGCGTCGAAGCAGTACCCGCCGACGCTCTTCACCACCTCGACCCGCGATGACCGCGTCCACCCGGGCCATGCGCGCAAGATGATGGCGAAGATGGAAGCCGCCGGTAAGGACGTCCTCTATTACGAGAACATCGAAGGCGGTCACGGCGGCGCGGCCAACAACGCGCAGCGCGCCCACATGACCGCGCTGGCCTACACCTTCCTCTGGAACGAACTCAACAAGTGACCCTGCAGCGCCCCGCTCCGGCGGGGCGTTTGCATTCAGCCGCTGGAGACCGCATATGAATCCCAATCCCTTCGCCGTCGCGCTCGCGCTCGCCATGACCCTGACCAACGCCCAGGCCGCCCAGACACCCACCCCGCCCGACGTGGCCAAGAAGCCGCATGTCGTCAAGGCCCCGCACGGCGCCGAGCGCAACGACGAGTACTACTGGCTGCGCGACGACAAGCGCGAGGACAAGGCGATGCTCGACTACCTGAAAGCCGAGAACGCCTACGCCGATGCCTACATGGCACCGCTCAAGCCGCTGGAAGACCGGATCTACAACGAGATCGTCGCGCGCATCAAGCAGGACGACAGCTCGGTGCCGTACCGCGACCGCGGCTGGTGGTACTACTCGCGCTTCGAGCAGGGCAAGGACTACCCGATCCACGCGCGCCGCAAGGATGGCGCGGGCGTCGATGCGGTGGCGATCCAGGCCGCCAACAACGCCGGTGATTTCAAGGGCGAGGACGTGCTGTTCGACGTCAACGCGATGGCCGCCGGCAAGGACTACTACGCCATCAGCGGCCGCAGCGTCAGCCAGGACAACAACTGGGTGGTCTATGGCGATGACACCAACGGCCGCCGCCAGTACACGCTGCACGTCAAGAACCTGAAGACCGGCGAGACGCTGCCGGAGGCGATCCCCGGCACCGCCGGCTACGGCGTCTGGGCCGACGACAACAAGACCTTCTTCTACATCGAGAACGACCCCAAGACCCTGCTGACCAAGCGGGTGAAGAAGCACGTGGTCGGCACCGACCCCAAGGACGACCCGGTGGTGTACGAGGAGAAGGACGACACCTTCTACATGGGCCTCGGCCGTACCCGCGACGACAAGTACATCACCATCGTGCTCGACAGCACGGTGTCGAACGAGCAGTGGTACACGCCGGCCGCCGCGCCGGGCGGATTCAAGCTGCTGGCCAAGCGCGAGCGCGACCTTGAATACGATGCCGACCACTTCGGCGGGCGCTGGGTCATCCGCACCAACGCCGACAAGGCGACCAACTTCAAGATCGTCACCGCGCCGACCGATGCCGCCTCGCGCACCGAATGGAAGGACTGGATCGCGCACGACCCGCAGGTGTTCATCGAAGGCATCGAGCTGTTCGACGGCTTCAGCGCGGTGGCCGAGCGTTCCGGTGGCCTGGAGCGTGTGCGCATCCTGCGCGACGGCGCCAGGGACGAATACGTCAAGGCCGACGAGACCGCGTATTCGATGGGCCTCGATGTCAACGCGGAGGCCGACACCGATTGGCTGCGCTACAGCTACACCTCGCTGGCCACGCCGGGCACCACCTACGAGCTCAACGTGAAGACCGGCGAACGCCGCCAGCTCAAGCAGCAGCCGGTGCCGGGCTACGACCCGTCCAGGTACACCACCGAGCGCGTCTGGGTGCCGGCGCGTGACGGCAAGACCAAAGTCCCGGTGTCGCTGGTCTACCGCAAGGACTTCAAGCGCGACGGCAAGGCCGCCCTGCTGCAGTACGGCTACGGCAGCTATGGCGCGTCAATGGATCCGGGCTTCAGCACCACCGTGGTGAGCCTGCTCGACCGCGGCATGGTCTATGCGCTGGCGCACATCCGTGGCGGCCAGGAAATGGGCCGCGCCTGGTACGAAGACGGCAAGATGTTCCACAAGAAGAACACCTTCACCGACTTCATCGACGTCACCCGCTGGCTGGTGGAGAACAAGTACGCCGCCAAGGACCGCGTCGCCGCGATGGGCGGCAGCGCCGGCGGCCTGCTGATGGGCGCGGTCACCAACATGGCGCCGCAGGACTACCGCGTGATCATTTCGCAGGTGCCGTTCGTGGACGTGGTGACGACGATGCTCGACGCCAGCATCCCGCTCACCACCGGCGAATACGACGAGTGGGGCAACCCGGAAACCAGCAAGGAAAGCTACGAGTACATGCTCAGCTATTCCCCCTACGACAACCTGAAGAAGCAGGCCTACCCGGCGATGTTCGTCGGCACCGGCCTGTGGGATTCGCAGGTGCAGTACTGGGAACCGGCCAAGTACGTCGCCCGCCTGCGCGACCTCGACACCTCGTCGAACCCGGTGCTGTTCCGCACCAACATGGAAGCCGGCCACGGCGGCAAGTCCGGCCGCTTCCGCCGCTACCGCGAGAACGCCGAGATGTACGCGTTCATGCTCGACCAGCTCGGGGCCGCAGGCGCGGATGCCCGCACCCCCTGATCCCGCGCCGGAGGCCACCCCGCCGACCCCGCCTTCGCGCGGGGTCGTGCGTTGGGGCTGGTGGCTGCTGGCCTATGTGAGCCTCGCGCTCGGGCTCATCGGCATCGTGCTGCCGGGCCTGCCCACGGTGCCGTTCGTGCTGCTCTCGGCGTTCGCGGCGGCGCGCGGTTCCACCCGCCTGCATGCCTGGCTGCTGGCGCATCGCCAGTTCGGCCCGATGATCCGCGACTGGCAGGCGAATGGCGCGGTCAGCCGTCGCGCCAAGAAACTGGCCATCACGATGATGGCGCTCTCGGCCATCGTGATGCTGCTGTTCATGCCGAACCGCTGGCTGGCCGTGCCCGGCATCGCGGTGATGGCGATCGTCGGCAACTGGCTGTGGCACCGCCCGGAACCCCGCGGCGACGCCTGAACCGCGGGCGCCCGCACTCCCGCCTGCCGCCGGGCCGCGCTACCATCGACCCATGAATATCCCCCGTCTCGCTGTCGCCGCCGCCTGCCTGATCGCGCTCGCCGCCTGCGGCAACAAGGGCCCGCTGGTCCTCCCGCAGAAGCCGCAGCCGGTCGTGACCGACCTGCCGGTGCTGCCTGCCACCGAACCCGCCGAAACCGTGCCGGCCGACCCGGTGCCGCCCGCCGAGCCCAAAGAGGCCGGCGACGGCACGCCGCGCTGATCGATGCGCTTCACCAAGATGCACGGCGCGGGCAACGACTTCGTCGTGCTCGACCTGCGCGATGGCACGCCACCGCCCGATGCCGCGCATTTCCGCCTGCTCGGTGACCGCCATTTCGGCGTCGGCTGCGACCAGATCCTGACCATCGAGCCGCCGCACGGCCGCGAGGCGCACGCGCGTTATGGCATCTGGAACAGCGATGGCAGCGCCGCCGGACAGTGCGGCAACGGTGCGCGTTGCGTCGCCGCGTGGCTGGCCCGCGAGGATACGATCGAAGACGCGTCGTTCGTCCTTGAATCGCCGGCCGGCCTGCATGTCGTCCAACGCGTCGGCGCCGAGCGCTGGCGCGTCGGCATGGGCGTGCCGCGCTTCGCGCCCGTGCAGATTCCGCTCGCCGGTTTCGATGCCGCGCAGGATGCGTACGAGGTCGATGTCGAAGGCGAGCGCATCGCCTTCGGCGCCGCCTCCATGGGTAACCCGCACGCGCTCATCGAAGTGGACGATGTCGATGCGGCGCCGGCCGCGCGCATCGGGCCCGCGCTGCAGGCCAGCCGCCACTTCCCGGATTCGGTCAACGTCGGTTTCACTGAAGTCACATCGCGCGACCACATCCGCCTGCGCGTGTTCGAGCGCGGCGCCGGCGAGACGCTCGCCTGCGGCAGCGGGGCCTGCGCCGCCGCGGCCATCCTCATGAAACGCGGCCGCATCGACCGCCGCGCCACCGTCTCGCTGCCGGGCGGCGACCTGCTCATCGAGTGGCCGGACGATGCCGCCGGCATCGACATGACCGGCCCGGCCACCTTCGTCTTCGACGGCGTCCTCGACGCCGCATCCACTGGAACCGCATTCGCATGAACGACACCGAGGAAAAACTGGGCGCCCACGAAGTCGCGGCCTGGCTGCGCCGGCATCCCGCCTTCCTGAAGCAGTTCCCCGACCTGTCGCTGACGCTCGTCGTGCCGCGCGAGGACGGTCCCGCCGCCTCGCTCGCCAGCTACCAGCTGGACGTGCTGCGCGACAAGAACCGCGAGTTGAACCGCCGCCTGCATGAGCTGTTCCGCAACGCGCAGGAGAACGAGCGGCTGGCCGTGCGCACCCACCAGCTGACGCTGGCGCTGATGCAGCAGAACACCGCCGCCGACACCGTGCGCGCGATGGCCGCCGCGCTGACCGAGGAATTCCAGGGCGACCTGGTGCGGGTGGTGATGTTCCGCGCCATCGACAACCTGGAGTGGAGCGACTGGCTGCGCGTGCTGCCGGAAACCGACCGCGCGCTGGAACCGTTCCGCGATGCGCTGGGCGATGCCGATCCGCTGTGTGGCCGCCTGAACCCCGACAAGAACGCGCTGCTCTACGGCCCGCGCGTGGAGGAAGTGCAGTCGAGCGCGCTGCTGGCGCTGCCGGGCGTGGGCCTGGTCGCCATCGGCAGCCGCGACGCCAACCGCTTCTTCCCGGGCATGGGCACGCTGTTCCTGCGGATGATGGGTGAAGCCTTCACCACCGCGCTGGCCCGTTTCCGCCCGGCCGCCAGCGACGGCTGATGATGCGATGAGCCGCGCCGTCGCCGCCTTCCTCGACCACCTCGCGGTGGAACGGCGGATGTCGGCGAACACGCTGGACGCCTACCGCCGCGACCTCGACGCGCTGGTGCAGTGGAGCGCCGCCGAAGCGCACGGGGATGTCGAAGCGCTCGACAGCGAGCGGCTGCGTGCCTTCATCGCCACCGAGCATCGACGCGGGCTTTCGCCCAAGTCGCTGCAGCGCCGGTTGTCGGCCTGCCGCGGCTTCTACGGCTGGCTGCTGAAACACGGGCGCATCGCCGCCAATCCCGTCGCCACGGTCCGGGCACCGAAATCCGCGCGCAAGCTGCCGCAGGTATTGGATGTCGATGAGGCGGTGCAGCTGGTCGAGCTGCCCACCGACGCGCCGCTCGGCCTGCGCGACCGCGCCATCCTGGAACTCTTCTATTCCTCCGGCCTGCGCCTGTCGGAACTGTGCGCGTTGCGCTGGCACGCGCTCGACCTGCGCGAAGGGCTGGTCCACGTGCTCGGCAAGGGCGGCAAGGAACGGCTGGTGCCGGTCGGCTCGCATGCCTGCCGCGCGCTGGCCGACTGGCGCGCGGAATCCGCCGGCCAGGATGAGGCGCCGGTGTTTCCCGGTCGCGGTGGCGCCAAGCCGATCAGCCCGCGCGCGGTGCAATTGCGGCTCCGGCAACTCGCGCAGCGGCAGGGCATCTTCAAGCGCGTGCATCCGCATCTGCTGAGGCACAGCTTCGCCACCCATGTGCTGGAATCCTCCGGCGACCTGCGCGGCGTGCAGGAGCTGCTCGGCCACGCCGACATCGCCACCACCCAGATCTATACGCATCTGGATTTCCAGCATCTCGCCAAGGTCTATGACGGCGCCCATCCGCGTGCGCGGCGCAAGCGGGGCAAGGACGAGGCTTGACCGCCGTCAATGCGGCGCGCGCGGGCGCGACCGACGATGCGGGGCATGGTCGAGACCATCGAAGCGTGGAAGTGCGTCGGGTGCGGTCGGCTGCAGGCCGAGCGTCCGTGCATCGGCGTGTGCACCGACAAGCGCGTCGAACTGGTCGAAGCCGCCGACTACGCCGAGCTGGCGTGGCGCGTGCAGGAGTTGGAAGCCGCGTTGGCGCTGATCGCGCGCGTCACCCCGAAGCCCGAAGCGCTCGAAGCCAGCTGGCTGGCCCTGCAGGCGCGCGCCCGCGCGTTGCTGGACTAGACCGATGCCGCGACTTGGGGAAATCCGTGAACTGGCGCGCGAACACCATGGCGCGCTGATCCTCGCGCGTGACCTCGGGCGGCTGGCCGACGATGCCGGCGATGAGGTGCTGGCGGCGATGAACGCGCGCATCGCCCGCTACTGGAAAGACGACATGGCGGCGCACTTCCGCCACGAGGAAGCGATCCTGCTGCGGCTGCCCGGTGTGCTGCCCGCAGAGAAGGCGATGACATTGCTGGACGACCATCACGCGCTGGCGGCGTTGTGCGTGCGGGCGGCGGCCAACGATCTGCGCCTCGCCTCGCTGCGCAGCTTCGGCGAACGGCTGGCCGCGCATGTGCGCTTCGAGGAACGCGCGTGCTTCGACGCGCTGCAGGACGCGCTCGAAGCCACATCGCAATGAAATACGGGGCCGAAGCCCCGCATGACCGTCTTACTCGCCGGCCTTGGTGATGATGAAGCTGCCGAAGGACACGCCGAGCGTGCGGCCGGTGCCCTTGCCGGCCAGTGCCAGCGAGATGGAACCCTTGGTCACCACCTGCGCCTTGCTGGCCGCGCCGCCGCCGGCATTGGCTTCGGCCGTGGCGTAGCCGCCGATCAGGTCGTTGATGTCGAGCACCGGCGAGAACTTGCCGATGCCGTCGACGATCTTGGAGCTGCCGAAGGTCAGGCCGCCGCCCTTGGACTCGATGTTGACCTTCATCGACTTGCCGTTGTCGCAGCTGATCACGCCGTCGCCGGTGGAGCGCTTGTAGAACGCGCCGCCGCCTTGCATGTTGTATTTCAGCGTGCAGCGGACTTCCTTGGCCTGCGCGGCGGGCGCGAGGAGCAGGGCGGTGGCGACCGCGGCGGAAACCATCAGGGCGTGGCGCATCGGGTGGTCCTCGTGTCGGGGGTGGGAAGCGGGATCAGGTGCGGAAGTAGGGTTCGACCGTGCCCTTGACCTTCATCGTCATCGGCTGGCCGCGGCGGTCGAGCGCGCGGCCGGCGGCCACCCGCACCCAGCCTTCGCTGACGCAGTATTCCTCGACGTTCTGCCGTTCCTCGCCGTTGAAGCGGATGCCGATGCCGCGTTCGAGCAGGGCGGCGTCGTAGAACTTGCTGCGGGGATCGTTGCAGAGGCGGTCGGGGGGCGTGTCGGACATGTCGATCAGATGTGTGCGGACTGAACCACAAGGATAAGGCCTGCCATGTCGCGATGGCCAAACAGGCGGGCTCTGGCATGATTTCATGTCGATGCGGCGGAGCATCCGCCAGCATGGCCATTCATCGAGGATCCCCCGTGCCCCGTTCCCCCGTATTCCTTGCCGCCACCGCCTTTTCCCTGATCATCGCCCTGCCGCTGCATGCGCAGGTCGCGCCCACCCAGCCGGTGCAGGCCGAGCCGATGCCCGCGCAGCAGCCGGTTCAGTCGCCGACGCCGCCTTCGCAGGAACAGCCGCCGGTCGATGCGCAAACCCCGCCGCAGACGCCGCCGGACCCGGTTTCGACGCAGGCGCCGCCCGCGCCGCCATCCAAGCCCACCGAAGAGATGGTGCCGGTCCAGGACGAGAAGCCGCTGCCGACCGCCGCCGAACAACCACCGTCCGCGCCCGCCGAGCCGTTGCCGCCGCCGACCGGTCCGGTCAAGCCAGACCTGCGCAATGACCGCACCGGTTTCGTCGGCCTGCTGCGCGCGCAGATCCTGATGGACCGCAGCTGGATCTCGCCGGGCGAGGTCGATGGCCGCGGCGGCACCAACACCACCCGCGCGATCGGCGGCTTCCAGCGCATTGCCGGCCTGCCGGTCACCGGCCGGCTGGATGACGCCACCTGGCAGGCGCTGGAGCAGCGCGGTCCGGCGCTGGTCAAGTACACGCTGACCGCCGCCGACGTGGCCGGCCCGTTCCGCCCGATGCCCGGCACGATGTACGGCAAGGCCAAGTTGCCGGCGCTGTCCTACAGCAGCATCGGCGAGGCGCTGGGCGAACGCTTCCACATCCGTCCCGCCGCGCTGGAACAGCTCAACCCGGGCAAGGACCTGGGCGTGGCCGGCACCGAGATCATCGTGCCCAACGTGCGCGACATCCCGCGCCTGCCGCAGGCGACCCGCATCGTGGTCTCCGAGGCCGCCAAGCTGCTCATGCTGATCAACCCGGAAGGCAAGGTCTACGCGCAGTTCCCGGTGACCACCGGCAGCGAGCGCGACCCGTTGCCGATCGGCCAGTGGGAGCTGCGCAGCGTCGCCAAGAACCCGCACTACAACTACAACCCCAAGCTGTTCAAGGGCGCCAAGCCCGGCCCGCTGGCCACCTTGCCGCCGGGCCCGAACAGCCCGGTCGGAGTGATGTGGATGGGGCTGTCGAAGCCGCATTACGGCATCCACGGCACGCCCGAACCCGGCAGCATCAGCAAGACCCAGTCCAACGGCTGCATCCGTATGACCAACTGGTCGGTGCTGCAGGTGTCGGAAGCGGTGAGCCGCGGCACGCCGGTCACGCTGATTCCCTGATCCCCCTGCATGGAGCGATGCCATGAGTGAAGAGAACCGCAGCCCGCCCGTCCCCGAAGCGCCCGAACCGCGCGTGATCGAACGCCGCGTGGTGGAGCGTCGCGGGGCCGGCCTGTTCCGGCAGTTCCTGCTCTTCCTCGTCGGCCTGCTGGTCGGTGCCAATGGCGTCTATTACTGGATGCAGCGCGATGCCGCCCGCAGCACCGCTGCGGCATCCACGCCCGTCGCCACCTTGCCGGCGCCGAACGCCACGCCTGCATCGCCCACGCCATCGAACGCCGCGCCGGCGACGATCGTGGTGGATCCGCACGGCAGCGAGCCGCCAATAGGCACCGCGCCGCCGCTGCCCGCGCCGGTCGCCGCGCCTTCGGGCCTGGTGATCCCGGTGCAGGGCATCGCCGCCACCCAGCTCATCGACACCTTCACCCAGGCACGCGGTGAAAACCGCGTCCATGACGCCATCGACATCATGGCCCCGCACGGCACGCCGGTGCTGGCGGTCGCCGATGGCAGCGTCGCCAAGCTGTTCGAAAGCAAGGCCGGCGGCACCACGCTCTACCAGTTCGACCCGAGCGGCCGCTACGTCTATTACTACGCGCACCTGCAGGGCTACGCGCCGGGCGTGGTGGAAGGCAAGGCGCTGAAGCAGGGCGAAGTCATCGCCTATGTCGGCAGCACCGGCAACGCCAACCCGGAAGGCCCGCACCTGCACTTCGCCATCGGCGCGCTCACGCCGGAAAAGAAGTGGTGGGACTACACCGCCATCAACCCGTACCCGCTGCTCTCGGGGCGCTGAGCCGGTTGCACGCCGGGCAGCCGTAAAATCGCGGCATGAAAACCGATGCCGCGCTCGATGCGCTCCTGCTGCCCTTCGCCCAACGCCTGTTGAAGGCCGAACCCGGTGCGTTGTTCCTGCGCGCCCGCGAAGGGGCTGCCCTGCATGCGCTCGGCCTGCGCGGCAAGTTGACCTGCGTGCAGCCGTTCAAGCCCTGGGCCGATGCGGTGCAACGCGCGGGTTTCGATGTCGCCTCGGAGCCGCCGGCGGGCACGTTCCCGCAGGCGTGGCTGCTGCCGCCCCGCCAGCGCGAGGAGGCGCGGGCGCTGATCGCCGCCGCGTTCGATGCCTGCGCACCGGGCGGCACCGTCATCGCCAGCGTGCCCAACGACGAGGGCGCGAAGGCGCTGGAAGGCGACTTCCGCAAACTGGCCGGCGCGCTCGACGGCGCGCTCAGCAAATTCCATTGCCGGGTGTTCTGGGCGAAGCACGACGACGTCCGCATCGACGCATCGCTGCTCGCGCAATGGCGCGATGCCGATGCGCCGCGCCGCATCCTGGATGGCCGTTTCACCAGCCGCCCCGGCGTGTTCGCGTGGAACCGCGTGGATGCCGGCTCCGCCCTGCTGGCGCAGCATCTGCCTGCCCAGTTGCACGGACGCGCCGCCGATCTCGGTGCCGGCTGGGGCTTCCTGTCCGATGCCTTGCTGACCAAGAACCCCGGCATCACCGCGCTCGACCTGTTCGAAGCCGACCATCGCGCGCTCGAACTGGCGCGCGGCAACCTGGCCGCGCATGGCGAAAAATGTGCCATCGGTTGCCATTGGCATGATGTCGCCGAAGGCCTGCCCGCGGGTCCCAAGCGCGATGTCATCGTCAGCAACCCGCCGTTCCACGACACCGGCAAGTCCACCCGCCATGCGCTCGGCCAGCGCTTCCTTGAAGTCGCGGCGGACGCGCTCGCGTCGACCGGCGCGTTCTGGATGGTCGCCAACGCCCACCTGCCGTACGAGGCGATGCTGGGCGAACGCTTCGCGCAGGTCCGCGTGGTCGCCAACGCCGGCGGCTACAAGGTGATCGAAGCCCGCGAGCCGCGCCGATGAGCGGCAAGGTCAAGCTGCTGCGCTACCTCGCCAACCTCGGCTACGGCAGCCGCCGCGAAGTGCTGGGCCTGCTCGGCGAAGGCCGCGTCACCGATGCGGCGGGCGAGCCGTTGTATGGCGATGATGTCCGCGCCCACGGCGACATCCGCATCGACGGTGCGCCGCTGGATGCCGCGCCCGGACTGCTGCTGATGCTCAACAAGCCGGCCGGCGTCACCTGTTCGGCGAAGGATCAGGGCCGTCTCGTCTACGACCTGTTGCCGAAGCGTTTCCGCCTGCGTGATCCCGTCGTTTCGCCGGTGGGCCGGCTCGACCGCGACACCTCCGGCCTGCTGCTGTTCACCGACGACGGCCAGTTGCTCCATCGCATCATCTCGCCCAAATCGAAATTGCCGAAGGTGTATCTCGCTGATCTCGCCAACGATTTGCGCGGTGATGAAGGCGCGCGCTTCGCCAGCGGCACGCTGATGCTGGAGAGCGAGCAGACGCCGCTGCTGCCGGCGGAATTCGAAGTGCTGGGCCCACGTCGTGCGCGCCTGACCCTGCACGAGGGTCGCTACCACCAGGTGCGGCGGATGTTCGCGGCGGTCGGCAACCATGTCGAGGCGCTGCATCGCGAGCGCGTCGGCGGGCTGGAACTGGATGGCCTGCCGGAAGGCGAGTGGCGGCTGCTGGATGACGCCGATCGCGCGCGGCTGTTCGGCTGAGTCGCGCTTCGCTGTTCAGTCGTCGGCGAGCAGCTTGCGGTAGCCGTCGTTGCCGAGCGTTTCCATCGCCGCGATGTTGCGCTCGATGATCGCGTCCGGTTCGGGATAAGCAGCCACCGCGCGGTCCAGGCTGTCTTCGCGCAGCAGGTGCAGGATCGGCCACGGCGCACGGTTGGTGTTGTTGCCGGGCTCGTCGTAGCCGGTGTCGGCGAACTGGTAGTGCGGGTGGAAGCTGGCGACCTGCAGCACGCCGTCCAGTTCCAGCGCTTCGATGAGCGCATCGGCCTCGTCGAGGAAATCGTTGTAGTCGAGGAAGTCGCCGAGTACCGAAGGCAGCACCAGCAGGGTGGTGTCGGTGAGTTCGGGCGCGGTGTCGCGCAGATGCAGCATCTCCTCGCCCAGTTCTTCGCGCAGGTCGTCGGTGTTGTCGGCATCGCTGATGACGATGCGCACCTGGTTGCGCACGTAGACCGACTTGGCGAACGGGCACAGGTTCATGCCGATGACGGCGCGTTCCAGCCAACGGCGGATGTCGGCTTCGATGGCGGGTTTGTCGATGTCGTTCATGCCGGTCTCATGCTGCTATGTGGGAGTTGCGATGACGCGAAGGGACAGGCCATCGCCATCCCGGCACGCCGCAAGTACGTCCATGTAGGCTCATACGCGGCATCCATGCCGCGTAAGGCCGGGATCACGATGGCCTGTCCCTTCGCGGGGGACGTGCGATGCGGCTGTGGCCGAAGTCCAGGCTGCCCGTCTCTTCGCCATCACGTGCGATGTCGCGTCGCCTCAATCCCTGAAATTGTCGAACTGCAGCGGCAGGTCGAAGGTCTTGCCACGCAGCAGCGCGATGGCCGCCTGCAGGTCGTCGCGCTTCTTGCCGGTGACGCGCAGCTTGTCGCCGTTGATCTGGCTCTCCACCTTCAACTTGGCGGCCTTCAACTCGTTCTGGATCTTCTTCGCCAGCTCGCGCTCGATGCCCTGCTTGACCGTGATCTTCTGCCGGGCGCCGGCCACGTTGGTCTCGATGTCGCCGGCTTCCGTGCAGCGCGGCTCGATCTTCCGCGCGATCAGCCGCGCATCCAGGATGTCGCGCAGCTGCTGCAGCTGGAACTCGCTCGGCGCGTGCAGCGACAGCACCGATTCCTCGCGGCTGATGCCGGCATCCACGCCCTTGAAATCGAAACGGGTGCCCAGCTCGCGGTTGGCCTGGTCAACGGCATTGGTGAGTTCGTGGGTATCCACTTCGGACACGATGTCGAAGGAGGGCATGGCGATCACGCGGATGTCGAGGGGCAGGCAGGATAGCCCACGGCCCGCGCCCATGCCGGTGATAGCCTGTGGCGCCCGACGCCCTGCATCGCCATGGCCCCGAGCACCCGCGCCACCTGGTTGATGCTGATCGCGGTGGCGGCCTTCGCCGGCATGGATGCCTCGCTCAAGCTGCTGGCCGCGCACTACCCGCCGCTGCAGGTCGGTGCGCTGCGCGGGTTCGCCTCGCTGCCCTTCGTGCTGGCGTGGGCGCTGGCGACCGGCGGCTGGGCCTCGCTCAGACCGGTGCGCATCGGCCTGCACGTGCTGCGCGGGGTATTGGGCATCGCGATGATGGTCGGCTTCGTCTACGGCATCGCGCGGCTGCCGCTGTCCACGGCCTATGCCATCACCTTCATCGCGCCCCTGCTGGTCACGCTGCTGGCGGTGCCGTTCCTGGGCGAACACGTCGGCCCGCGCCGGCTCGCCGCCGTGGTGGTGGGGTTGCTCGGCGTGCTGGTGATCCTGCGGCCGGGCGGTGGCGTGTTGTCGGCGGCGGGGCTGGCGGTGGTCGGCGCGGCGGTCTGCTACGCCATCGGTGCGATCACCGTGCGGATGCTGACCCGCACCGACAGCACCCAGGCGATGGTGGTGTGGATGCTGGGTCTGCTCGGTGCCGGCGCGGGCCTGCTGGCGTGGCCCGGCTGGGTGCCGCTGCGGGCTTCGGACCTCGGCATCGTGGTGCTGGTCGGCGGCTTCGGCGCGTTGGCCCAGGTGCTGCTGACCGAAGCCTTCCGGCTGGGCCAGGCTTCGCGCATCGCGCCACTGGAATACACCGCGCTGCTGTGGTCGCTCGGCATCGATCTGGCGCTGTGGGGCGTGCTGCCGGATGCGATGAGCTGGCTGGGCGCGGCGATCATCGTCGGCAGCGGCCTCTACCTGCTGTGGCGCGAGCGCGATCCGGCGCTGGGGCATGATGTCGCCGTGCCGCCCTGACCCGAACCGTCGATGCCGCTGCTGTTCCTCCTCCCGCTGCTGATCCTTGCCGTGGTGGTGCTGTGGGCGCTGCTGCTGCCGCTGTCGCTGATCCAGCGCTACCGCTTCGGGCGCAAGCGCCGCCGCGTGGTGGGTTGGGTGACCTCGGCCAATGCGTGGCTGGTGCTGGTGTCGGTGGCGGCGTTCTTTTTGAGCGCGTGGATGGCGACGCGCTGGCTGCCGCAGGCCTTGACCATGGCCGGGCTCGGGTTCGCCGCCGGCATCGCGCTGGGCATCATCAACCTGCTGATCAGCAAGCGTGATGTGGAAGCCGGCCAGTTCCATGTCACGCCGAACGCCGTCCTTGTGCTGGGCCTGACCTTGCTGGTGGCCGGGCGCATCGTGCTCGGGTTCTGGCAGCTGGCCGAACACGGCTTCCAGCTGCATCCACTGCAGCGCGAGGAGGCGTGGTTCCTGCGTCCGGACAGCCTGTTCTCGTTGGGCGGCCTGTTGCTCGGGCATTACTTCGCCTGGTGCTGGGGATTGCGTGGCCGGTTGAAGCGGCTGCCGCGCGGCTGAGCGGAGCCGCCTCGCTGCGGATCCGGCATCCCCAAAGATCCGACATCCGCAAAAGAGAACGGGCCCGAAGGCCCGTTCCCGACGCGCGAGGATGCGGCGCGATCAGAAGCGCGCACCCATGCCCACGCCGACCACCCACGGGTCGAGCTGGGCTTCGCCGACCTTCTGGCCGCCGCGGGTGACGTCCGACTTGCCCTTCAGGTAACGGGCTTCGGCGCGGGTGAACCAGCGCTCGTTGATGTTGAAGTCGGCGCCCACCGTGCCCATCGCGCCCTTCGGCGTGCTCATGCCGATGTGCTGGCCGGCGGCGTCCTTCTCGTCGCTGATGTTGGCTTCGTAATAGCCCAGGCCGACGTACGGGCGGATCGCCTGGCCGCTCTGGCCGAAGTGGTACTGGCCGCTGACGCCGTAGGGCTGCGCCTTGACTTGGCCGCCGACGCCCGGGCCGACGATCTTGTGCTCGGACTTGTCGACCGCGCCCCAGGCTTCGACCGCGATGTTGTCGGTCACATGCCAGGCGGCGGAGACGGCCGGCATGCTGCCGCCCTTCAGGCCGCGCTTGGGGTCGTCGCTGAAGGCGTCGCCCTTGGGCTTGACGATGTTGTAGGTGCCGGCCACCGAGAAGCGCTTGTGGTCCGACGGCGTGGTGGTGGCGTCGGTGGTGGTGACCGTGCCGCCGCTGGAGGTGTCGGCGTCCTGCGCGAAGGCGGCGGGGCTGACCAGCAGGGCGGCGGCAATGGCGAGGCTCAGGGAGCGAAACTTCATGGGGGATCTCCTTTATCGGTTTTCTGTTGCCCGCGGAGTGGGCGGTTCGCACCCTATCGGCGCGGGGATGAACGTCCGCTGGGTCGGGGGTGGCACGGGCGGGGTGGGGTTCAGCGGCGTCGTCGCGCCGTGAAATATCAGCCGGATGAAATCCCCGGGACGTCCAACATTCGCCCCCGTGTATTTGTTCGCGCCCGGTTTATCCGGCCACAATAGGGTTCGACACACCCCCTGGAGCGGTCATGGCGGAACTGAAGGAAGCACGCGTCCCCGACATCGGCGGTCATGGCGATGTCCCGGTGATCGAGCTGCTGGTGAAGCCCGGCGACACGGTCAGCAAGGACCAGGGCCTGATCACGCTGGAATCCGACAAGGCCACCATGGAAGTGCCGGCCCCGTTCGCCGGCGTCATCCGGGAATTGAAGGTGAAGCTCGGCGACACCCTCTCCGAAGGCGATGTGGTGGCGATGATCGAAGCCGAAGCCGGCGGCGCCGCCGAAGCCGCCCCGCCGCGTGCCGAACCCGAAGCCGCCAAGGCCGAAACCCCGGCCAGCGAGACCGGCGCCAAGGTCGAGCCGGTCGCGGTCTCCGCCACCCCCGACAAGCTGACCCAGGCCTCCATCGCCACCAGCGAGGCGCGCGAGGCGGTCGATGAACTCACCGCGCGCCGTTCCGCCCGTGGCGAGTCCGCGGACCTGGCCGAAGTCGAACCGGGCCGCCCGGCCGTGCGTTTCGAAGCCGATGCCGTGCTGCCCGACAAGGTGCCCTACGCCAGCCCGGCGGTGCGCCTGTTCGCCCGCGAGCTGGGTGTGGACCTGGCGCAGGTGGCCGGCAGCGCCGACAAGGGCCGCATCACCCGCGAGGACGTGCAGAAGTTCGTGAAGTCGGCGCTGGAAGGCGGCGTGCGCCCGGCGACGGCCGGCGTGGTCGCCGGCGGCGGCGGGCTCAACCTGCTGCCGTGGCCGAAGGTGGACTTCGCCAAGTTCGGCGAGATCGAGGTCAAGCCGCTGCCGCGCATCAAGAAGATTTCCGGCGCCAACCTCGCCCGCAACTGGGCGATGATCCCGCACGTCACCCAGTTCGACAGCGCCGACATCACCGACCTGGAAGCCCTGCGCGTCCAGCTCAACAAGGAAAACGAGAAGGCGGGCATCAAGCTGACCATGCTCGCCTTCCTGATGAAGGCGGTGGTCTCGCTGCTCAGGCAGTACCCGGAGTTCAACGCCTCGCTCGACGAGAGCGGCGACAACCTCACCCTCAAGAAGTACTTCCACATCGGCTTCGCCGCCGACACGCCCAACGGGCTGGTGGTGCCGGTGGTGCGCGACTGCGACAAGAAGGGCGTCATCCAGATCGCGCAGGAGACTTCGGAACTGGCGAAGAAGGCGCGCGACGGCAAGCTCGGCCCGGCCGACATGCAGGGCGGCTGTTTCAGCATCAGCTCGCTGGGCGGTATCGGCGGCACCGCCTTCACCCCGATCGTCAACGCGCCGGAAGTCGCCATCCTCGGCGTGTCCAAGTCGTCGATGCAGCCGGTCTGGAACGGCAGCGCCTTCGAGCCGCGCATGATGCTGCCGCTGTCGCTGTCCTACGACCACCGGGTGATCGATGGCGCGGCGGCGGCCCGCTTCACCGCGGCGCTGGCGCAGCTGTTGGCCGACATGCGCCGGGTCCTGCTCTGAGCAGGGCATGAGCTGGCAGCCGCAGATCGGCGAAAAGATCGAGCGCGCCACCGAGCGCGCCCGCGACGTGGCCGGCAACGCCGGCGACCGCGCGCTGGCCGACCTGCAACCGCTGCTGTCCACCCGCCTGGTCGATGCCGGCGGCTTCTCGGTGACGGTGGGCGGCCTGGTCGGTGCGCTGCTCGCCCTGCTCGGCGCGCTGCTGGTCTCTAACCTGCTGCGCGCCGCCATCAACCGCTACGGCGAGCGCGATGCCACGCGCAACCAGGCGGCGTTGTACACGCTCTCGCGCATCCTCCATTACGTGCTGCTGGCGGTCGGCGTGATGCTGGCGCTCGATTCGCTGGGCCTGCCGCTCAGCAAGTTCGGGTTCTTCGCCGGCGCACTCGGCGTGGGCCTCGGCTTCGGCCTGCAGCAGATCTTCAGCAACTTCGTCTCCGGGCTGATCCTGCTGTTCGACCGTTCGCTGAAAGTCGGCGACTTCGTCCAGCTCGACGACAACGTGCGCGGCGTGGTCAAGGCGATCAACATCCGCGCCACCCGCATCACCACCAACGACAACATCGACATCCTCGTGCCGAACTCCGAGTTCGTCAGCGGGCGCGTCACCAACTGGACCTACCGCTCGGTCAACCGCCGCATCCGCGTGCCGTTCGGCGTGGCCTACGGCGTGGACAAGGAACTGGTGAAGAAGGCGGCGCTGGAAGCCGCGGCGCAGGTGCCCTTCACCCTGAGCATGGAAGGCGAGAAGGCGCCGCAGGTGTGGCTGGTCGGTTTCGGCGAGAACTCGGTGGAGTTCATGCTCGCCGTGTGGCTGACCGAAGCCGCCGCGCGCCGCAACGTGGCCGTGCGCGCCGCCTACCTGTGGGAGCTCGACACCGTGTTCAAGCAGCACGGCATCGAGCTGCCGCTGCCGCAGCGTGATCTGCACATCCGCGGCCTGTTCGGTCTTGAAGGCGAGGCCGCGCTGCTGGCATTGCGTGGTCAGGACCCGGCGGCGGCATCGACACCGTCGATGGAAGCCGAACACGCCACCCACACCCGGCTCGACGAAGCCGAACGCGCGCGGCTGGCGCGCAACGACGCGCAGGTGGATGCCGAGCGCGAAATCCGCAAGGACATCGAGGCGCAGGACGCCGACCCACCCCAACGGAGCAGGACCGATGGCAACGATTGAAGTGAAAGTCCCCGATATCGGCGGTCACGGCGATGTGCCGGTGATCGAGGTGCTGGTGAAGCCGGGCGACACCGTCGCCAAGGACCAGGGCCTGGTCACGCTGGAGTCCGACAAGGCGACGATGGAAGTGCCGTCGAGCGTGGCGGGCACGATCCGCGAATTGAAGGTGAAGCTCGGCGACAAATTGTCCGAAGGCGATGTGGTGGCGGTGATCGAAGCGGAGGGCGCTGCGGATGCGGCAAGCGCAACGGCGAAGGCCGAGGCTGCGCCGAACCCCGAAGCCGCAGCGGCCAGCAAGTCCGATGCGAAGACGGTCAGCGAGCCTGCCAAGCCCGCCGCAGCCGCCGCCAAGCCCGCCCCCGCGAGCGGCCAACCCGCCGACATCGAATGCCGGATGGTGGTGATCGGTGCCGGCCCCGGCGGCTACACCGCCGCCTTCCGCGCCGCCGACCTCGGCCTGGATACCGTATTGGTCGAGCGCTATCCGTCGCTCGGCGGTGTCTGCCTCAACGTCGGCTGCATTCCGTCGAAGGCGCTGCTGCATGCGGCGGAAGTGATCGATGCCGCCGCGCATGCCTCGGACTTCGGCGTCGATTTCGCCAAGCCCAGGATCGACATCGACAAGCTGCGTGGCTACAAGGACAAGGTCGTCGGCCAGCTGACCAAGGGCCTGGCCGGCATGGCCAAGCAACGCAAGGTGCGGGTCGTGCAGGGCACGGCCGCGTTCGCATCGCCCAATGAACTGCTGGTCACCGGCGAGGACGGCAAGACCCAGCGGCTCGCGTTCGTGAACTGCATCATCGCCGCCGGCTCGCAGCCGGTGAAGCTGCCGGGTTTCCCCTGGGACGACCCGCGCGTGATGGATTCCACCGGCGCGCTCGAACTGGCCGACGTGCCGAAGCAACTGCTGGTGGTCGGCGGCGGCATCATCGGGCTGGAGATGGCCACGGTCTATCGCGGCCTCGGCAGCGAAGTGACGGTGGTGGAACTCGCGCCGCAGCTCATTCCCGGTGCCGATGCCGATCTGGTCAAGCCGCTCGCCGCGCGCCTGAAGGTGCAGGGCGTGGCCGTCCACCTCAAGACCAAGGTGGTGGAGGCGAAGGCCGGCAAGAAGGGCATCGAATGCGTGTTCGAAGGCGAGAGCATTCCCGACGCGAAGATGTTCGACCGCGTGCTGGTCGCGGTCGGCCGCAGCGCCAACGGTGGCACGCTCGATGCCGGCAAGGCGGGCGTCACCGTCGGCGAACGCGGGCTGATCCCGGTCGATGCGCAGATGCGCACCAACGTGCCGCACATCTTCGCCATCGGTGACCTGGTTGGCCAGCCGATGCTGGCGCACAAGGCCACGCACGAAGGCAAGCTCGCGGCGGAAGTCGCGGCCGGCGAGAAGAAGGAGTGGGTCGCACGTGTGATCCCGAGCGTCGCCTACACCGATCCGGAAATCGCCTGGGTGGGCGTGAGCGAAAGCGAGGCGAAGGAGAAGGGCTTGAAGATCGGCGTCGGCAAGTTCCCGTGGGCGGCGTCGGGCCGCGCGATCGGGCTGGGCCGCACCGAAGGCTTCACCAAGCTGGTGTTCGACGAAGCCACCCATCGCGTCATCGGCGGCGGCATCGTCGGCCCGCATGCCGGCGAGTTGATCAGCGAAGTGGCGTTGGCCATCGAGATGGGCTGCGAGGCGGCCGACATCGGCCACACCATCCACCCGCATCCAACGCTGGGCGAATCGGTCGGCATGGCGGCGGAAGTCTATGAAGGCACCATCACCGACCTCTACCTGCCGAAGAAGGGCAAGTAGCCGCCCGATGCGGTGATCCGGGCAGGTCGCGGATGCCCCGCGGCCCGCCTGAAGCTGAATGCCCGGAAAGTTGCCCGGCATTTTTCACGCCTGCTATACTTTTGCGGCTTCACGGGGCCGGTTTCGGCCTTGGCACCCCTCGCAGGAACCCCCGTCGTGTCCCATCCGGTCTCATCGAGCCGAATCCGTGCACGGCGGGCGTTGGTCTGGCAGATGGCGGCGACCTTGATGGTCGCGCTGGCTTGGCTGGCGGTTCCGGCGGGTGGCACGCGCGCTGCCCTGGCGGCACTCGCGGGCGGGACGGTCATCGTCCTGTCCGGGTGGCTGGCGCTGGTGGTGGCCCTAGGCGGCGGCATCGGCGGGGCTTCGGCCGCGATGGGCCGGCTGCTGGCGGGCCTGGTGCTGAAGTGGGGCGTGGTGGCGCTGGGGCTGCTGGCCGTGGTCGGGATATTCCGGCTGACGCCGCTGCCGGTGGTCACCGCCGTGGTGGCGACGGTGTTGGCATACATCGCCGCAAATGCAGTTCCACAAGGGAAGCGTAGACGTGATTGAACCCGGCAAATCCGGCGGCGGCCTCACCGAATACATCCAGCACCATCTGACCCACAATCAGATGATCCCGGGTCAGCCGATGAACCCGGCCAATTTCAATTGGGACAGCTGGGGCGTCGCGCTCGGGCTGGGCCTGCTGTTCGTCCTGTGGTTCGCGCTGTATGCGCGCAAGGCGACGTCCGGCGTGCCGACCAAGGGGCAGGCCTTCGTCGAGATGATCGTGGAGTTCGTCGACGGCCAGGTGAAGGACACCTACCACGGCGACCGCCGCAGCATCACCCCGCTGGCACTGACCATCTTCATGTGGGTGGTCTTCATGAACACCATGGACCTGCTGCCGCTCGACCTGGTCGGCTGGCTGGTCCAGACCTTCGCCGGCGAGGAAGCCGCGCACCACACCTATGCGCGCGTGGTGCCGACCGCCGACCTCAACACCACGCTGGGCATCTCGACGGGCGTGTTCTTCGTCCTGATCGGCCATGCGCTGGCGGCCAAGGGCGGCAAGGGCTTCGGTAAGGAACTGCTGACCGCGCCGTTCCACGCCCACGGGCTGGTGGCGCAGATCATCCTGGCGCCGATCAACCTGGGCATGAACATCATCGAGTGGCTGGTCAAGCCGATTTCGCTGGCCATGCGACTGTTCGGCAACATGTACGGCGGCGAGCTGGTCTTCATGCTCATCGCCGGCCTGATGGCGGGCTGGGTGACCTTCCTGCCGGGCGTGCTGGCCAACGCCGCCTGGGGGATCTTCCACATCCTGATCATCCTGCTGCAGGCCTTCATCTTCATGATCCTCACGGTCGTCTATATCGCCGGCGCCCGCGAGAGCCATTGATCCCGCTTCACCCTTTCCACCTCAACGTTCCACCTTTCACACAATCGTTCGGAGAACCACCATGGAATTCATCTCGCACGTTCAGGGCCTGACCGCCATCGCCATCGGCATCATCATCGGCCTGGGCGCCCTGGGCGCCTGCCTCGGCATCGCCATCATGGGTTCCAAGTTCCTCGAGTCGGCCGCGCGCCAGCCGGAGCTGATCCCGGTGCTGCAGGGCCGCATGTTCCTGCTGGCCGGCCTGATCGACGCCGCGTTCATCATCGGTCTCGCCATCGCCCTGTACTTCGGCCTGGCCAACCCGCTGCTGACCGCCGTCACCGCCGCTGCCGGCGCCTGATCATCGCGATGACCGTCGGCGCGCGCGGGTGACCGCGCCGCCGGCACACGCCGCGGCGGATGTCCGTCGCGACGACCCGAAAACTGTCGAGGACCCGTCATGAATCTCAACATGACTTTCTTCGGTCAGATGCTCTCCTTCGCGATCCTCGTCTGGTTCACGATGAAGTTCATCTGGCCGCCGCTCAATGCGGCGTTGGAAGAGCGCCAGAAGAAGATCGCCGAAGGCCTGGCCGCGGCGGACAACAGCCAGAAGGCGCTCGCCGAGGCGGAAGCCCGTGCGAACGAGGATCTCAAGGCCGCGCGCAGCAAGGCCAACGAGATCATCGAGCAGGCCCACCAGCGTGCCAACCAGATCGTCGAGGCCGCGCGCCACGAGGCGATCGAGGAAGGCGTGCGCCAGAAGGCCATCGTCGAAGCCGACATCGCCGCCAGCGCCAACCGTGCCCGCGAGGACCTGCGCAAGCAGGTGTCGCAGCTGGCCGTGACCGGCGCCGAGAAGCTGATCCGCCGCGAGATCGACCCGGCCGCCCACAAGGCGCTGCTGGACGAACTGGCTGCCGAGATCTGACATGAGCCAGACGCTGACGCTCGCCCGCCCCTACGCCCGCGCCGCCTACCAGGCCGCGCGCGAGACCGGCACCACGACCGCCTGGTCGGAGGCCCTGGCCTTCGCCGCGCGCGTCGCCGCCGATCCGCGCGTCGACACCCTGCTGGGCGATCCGCGCCTGTCGCGCGCCGACGCCGTCGCCCTGCTGTCGCCGACCGGTGCCAGCGAAGGCGTGGGCGGCTTCCTCGGCCTGCTGGCGCAGAACGGCCGCATGAAGCTGCTGCCGGAAATCGCCGGGCTGTTCGAGCAGTTCCGCGCCGAGGCCGAGAAGATCGTGCGGGCGAAGATCACCTCCGCCGCGCCGATGACCCAGGCCGAAGTCGACACGCTGGTGTCGGCGCTCAAGCGCCGCTTCGGCCGCGAGGTCGAGGTGGAGTCGAGCATCGACGAATCGCTGATCGGCGGCGCGGTGATCGATGCCGGCGAAGTGGTCATCGACGGCTCGGTCAAGGGCAAGCTCGCGCGCCTGTCGGCCGCACTGACGCAGTAATCCGCATGGCCGCGCCGGCAACGGCACGGTCGAAAAACAGTTGAAACCGCGATCCGCACCGGCGGCCCGCACTGAGGAAACCAACATGGCAACCACCACGCTCAACCCGTCCGAAATCAGCGAACTGATCAAGAACCGCATCGAGCAGGTCAAGCTGGGCTCGGAAGCGCGCAACGAAGGCACCGTGACCAGCGTGTCCGACGGCATCGTGCGCATCTACGGCCTGGCCGACGCGATGCAGGGCGAAATGATCGAGCTGCCGGGCAACACCTTCGCCCTGGCGCTGAACCTGGAGCGCGACTCGGTCGGCGCGGTGGTGCTGGGTGACTACGAGCACCTGCGCGAAGGCGACGTGGCCAAGACCACCGGCCGCATCCTGGAAGTGCCGACCGGCCCGGAAATGCTCGGCCGCGTGGTGAACGCGCTCGGCGAGGCGATCGACGGCCGCGGCCCGATCACCGCCAAGACCTCGGCGCCGGTGGAAGCCATCGCCCCGGGCGTGGTGTGGCGCAAGTCGGTGTCGCAGCCGCTGCAGACCGGCTACAAGTCGATCGACAGCATGATCCCGATCGGCCGTGGCCAGCGCGAGCTGATCATCGGCGACCGCCAGACCGGCAAGACCGCGATCGCGATCGACACGATCATCAACCAGAAGCACAGCGGCGTGAAGTGCATCTACGTCGCCATCGGCCAGAAGAACTCGACCATCGCCAACATCGTGCGCAAGCTCGAGGAAAACGGCGCGATGGAATACACCACGGTCGTCGCGGCCTCCGCGTCGGAATCGGCCGCGATGAACTACATCGCCGCCTACTCCGGCTGCACCATGGGCGAGTACTTCCGTGACCGCGGCGAAGACGCGCTGATCATCTACGACGATCTGTCCAAGCAGGCCGTGGCTTACCGCCAGATCTCGCTGCTGCTGAAGCGCCCGCCGGGCCGCGAAGCGTTCCCGGGCGACGTGTTCTATCTCCACAGCCGCCTGCTCGAGCGCGCCGCGCGCGTCAACGAGGACTACGTCGAGAAGTTCACCGACGGCGCCGTCAAGGGCAAGACCGGTTCGCTGACCGCGCTGCCGATCATCGAAACCCAGGCCGGCGACGTCTCGGCGTTCGTGCCGACCAACGTGATCTCGATCACCGATGGCCAGATCTTCCTGGAAACCGACCTGTTCAACGCCGGCATCCGCCCGGCCGTGAACGCCGGTATCTCCGTGTCGCGCGTGGGTGGCGCGGCCCAGACCAAGATCATGAAGAAGCTGTCGGGCGGCATCCGCATCGCGCTGGCGCAGTACCGCGAACTCGCGGCCTTCGCCCAGTTCGCTTCCGACCTGGACGACGCCACCCGCAAGCAGCTCGAGCGCGGCCAGCGCGTCACCGAGCTGATGAAGCAGAAGCAGTACGCCCCGATGTCGGTCGCCCAGCAGGCGCTGTCGATCTATGCCGCCGACAAGGGCTACATGGATGACGTGCCGGTGACCAAGATCGGCGCGTTCGAGGAAGGCCTGCAGGCGCACTTCGCCAACAGCGTGGCCGACACCATGAAGAAGATCGACGAGACCGGCGACTGGAACGACGACCTCGAGGCCGCGTTCAAGCAGGGCATCGAGGACTTCCGCAAGACCGGTACCTGGTAACAGCGGCGACATCCGCGCGGGTTTGATGCCCGCGCGAATCGGCACCCAGCAGACGAGACGAGCATGGCAGGCGGACGCGAAATCAAATCCAAGATCAAGTCGGTGCAGAACACCCGCAAGGTGACGCGCGCACTCGAAATGGTCTCGGCATCGAAAATCCGCAAGGCGCAGGAACGCATGAAGGCCTCGCGCCCGTATGCGCGCGCGATGAAGCAGCTGATCGGCCACGTGGCGCAGGCCAACGGCACCGATTACGTGCATCCGTGGATGGTCGAGCGCACCGACGTCAAGCGCGTCGGTTACATCGTGGTCTCCTCCGACCGCGGTCTGGCCGGCGGCCTCAACAACAACCTGTTCCGCAAGCTGCTGGGCGAGATCCGCCGCTGGAACGAGCAGGGCGTCGAGGTTGACATCGTCACCATCGGCCAGAAGGCGTCGGTGTTCTTCCGCCGCATCAAGGTCAACATGCTGGCCTCGGTCACCCACCTCGGCGACCAGCCGCACGTGGAACAGCTGATCGGCGTCATCAAGGTGATGCTGGATGCGTTCGATGCGGCCAACGTCGACCGCGTGATCCTCTGCTACAACGACTTCGTCAACACCATGACCCAGCGCGCGGCGTTCGACCAGCTGCTGCCGCTGCCGCCGGCCGATGCCAACGTCGGCCGCCACAGCTGGGACTACATCTACGAACCCGATGCGCAGACGGTGCTCGACCACCTGATGACGCGCTACGTGGAGTCGCTGGTGTACCAGGCGGTGATGGAGAACGTCGCTTCCGAACACGCTGCCCGCATGGTGGCGATGAAGGCGGCGAGCGACAACGCGACCAAGCTGATCGGCACCCTGAACCTGGTCTACAACAAGGCCCGCCAGGCGGCGATCACGCAAGAAATTTCTGAAATCGTGGGCGGCGCGGCGGCGGTCTGACGACCTCCACGCGACGCACTGAAAAGACTAGAGACCGAGGAAACCACCATGAGCCAAGGCAAGATCGTCCAGATCATCGGCGCCGTCGTCGACGTCGAATTCCCGCGCGAGAGCGTGCCGAAGGTGTACGACGCGCTGAAGGTGCAGAACACCGAGATCACGCTGGAAGTGCAGCAGCAGCTGGGCGACGGCGTGGTGCGCGCGATCGCGCTGGGCTCGACCGATGGCCTGAAGCGTGGCCTGGTCGCCGAGAACACCAACCGCGCGATCGCGGTGCCGGTGGGTGAAGCCACCCTCGGCCGCATCATGGACGTGCTGGGCAACCCGATCGACGAGGTCGGCCCGATCGCCGCCAAGGACCATTGGGAAATCCACCGCCCGGCGCCTTCGTACGAGGACCAGGCGGCGACCAACGACCTGCTCGAGACCGGCATCAAGGTGATCGACCTGATGTGCCCGTTCGCCAAGGGCGGAAAGGTCGGTCTGTTCGGCGGCGCCGGCGTGGGCAAGACCGTGAACATGCTGGAGCTGATCAACAACATCGCGACCCAGCACTCGGGTCTGTCGGTGTTCGCCGGCGTGGGCGAGCGTACCCGCGAGGGCAACGACTTCTATCACGAGATGCAGGAAGCAGGCGTCGTCAAGCTCGACAACCTGCCGGAGTCGAAGGTGGCGATGGTGTACGGCCAGATGAACGAGCCGCCGGGCAACCGCCTGCGCGTCGCGCTGACCGGCCTGACCATGGCCGAGTACTTCCGCGACGAGAAGGACGAGAGCGGCAAGGGCCGTGACGTGCTGTTCTTCGTCGACAACATCTACCGCTACACGCTGGCCGGTACCGAAGTGTCGGCGCTGCTGGGCCGCATGCCGTCGGCCGTGGGTTACCAGCCGACGCTGGCCGAGGAAATGGGCGTGCTGCAGGAGCGCATCACCTCGACCAAGACCGGTTCGATCACCTCGATCCAGGCCGTGTACGTGCCCGCGGACGACCTGACCGACCCGTCGCCGGCCACCACTTTCGCGCACTTGGACTCCACCGTGACGCTGTCGCGCCAGATCGCCTCGCTGGGCATCTACCCGGCCGTGGATCCGCTGGACTCGACCTCGCGCCAGATGGACCCGAACGTCATCGGCCACGAGCACTACGACACCGCGCGCCGCGTCCAGGGCACGCTGCAGAAGTACAAGGAACTGAAGGACATCATCGCGATCCTCGGCATGGACGAACTGTCCGAAGAGGACAAGCTGTCGGTGTCGCGCGCGCGCAAGATCGAGCGCTTCTTCTCGCAGCCGTTCCACGTGGCCGAAGTGTTCACCGGTTCGCCGGGCAAGTACGTGCCGCTGAAGGACACCATCCGCGGCTTCAAGATGATCGTCGACGGCGAATGCGACGACATCCCGGAGCAGGCGTTCTACATGGTCGGCGGCATCGACGAGGCCATCGAGAAGGCCAAGAAGCTCGCGGCCTGATCGCCGCGACCTGACGGAGAATACGATGGCCAACACCATCCGCTGCGAAATCGTGAGCGCCGAAGCGCAGATCTACTCGGGCGAGGCCACCCTGGTCGTGGCCACCGGCGAGATCGGCGAGCTCGGCATCGCGCCCAAGCACGCGCCGCTGATCACCCGCCTGAAGCCGGGCAAGGTGGTGGTGACCACGCCGGAAGGCGAGCACCTCGACTTCGCCATTTCCGGCGGCATGCTGGAAGTGCAACCTGATGTCGTGACCGTGCTGGCGGATACCGCCGTGCGCGCGCAGGACATCGACGAGGCCGCCGTGCGCACCGCCAAGGAAGAGGCCGAGCGCATCCTGGCCGGTCGTGGCGAGGCGATCGAAGTCGCCGAGGCGCAGAAGCGCCTGGCCGAGATCAGCGCCCAGCTGGCCGCGCTGGAACGCCTGCGCAAGAACCTGAAGCACTGACGCGACGGATCATCGTCGTGATGGAGAAAGCCGGCCCCGTGCCGGCTTTTTTCATGCCCCGGCGGCGGGCTTGTTGTAGACCCAGTGCCGTGACAGCACGAAGCCGAGCAGGCCGGAGGTGATGTCGGCCAAGGGCTTGAGCAGCTGGGCCATGCGCAGGCCGAAGTGGGCGTCGATGGCGTGGACGATCCAGGTGTTGAGCACGGTCAGCGCCAGCCACATCAGCACGAAGCGCACGAACGCGCGACGGCCCACGTGGGTGTCGTCGCCGGCGAAGGTCCATTTGCCGTTGAGCCAGAAACCGAGCGCCGCGCCGAAGATCCGGCCGATGACGTTGGCCGGCGCGACCGGCATCACCCATTCGCTCAGCGCCAGCATCAGGCCGTATTCGACCACCCACTGCAGCAGGCCGATGGCCGTGTATCCCCCGAGGTGTCTGCGCAGGCTCATCGATGTTCCGGGGGTGGGTGTCCGTGGGCTGCCGCATGGTAGCAACCGCTCCCGTAAAATCGCCGCAAACCACCGGATGTCACCCGCATGGCCGAAGCCCCGCTGCACGTCGTGATCCTCGCCGCCGGCGAAGGCAAACGCATGAAGTCCCGCACGCCGAAGGTGCTGCAGAAGATCGCCGGGCGGCCGATGCTGGCGCATGTGGTCGATGCGGCCCGCGCGCTTGCGCCGGCCGGCATCCACATCGTCTACGGCCACGGCGGCGACCAGGTGCGCGAGGCCTTCGCGGCGGCGCCCGATATCCAGTGGGCCGAGCAGCGCGAACGGCTCGGCACCGGCCACGCGGTGCAGCAGGTCATCGACCAGATCCCCGATGGCGCGCGCGTGCTGGTGCTCTACGGCGACGTGCCGCTGATCACGCCGGAGACTCTGCGTGCATTGCTGGCGAAGGGCGGCCGCCTGGCGGTGCTGGTGGCCGAACTCGACAACCCGACCGGCTACGGCCGCATCGTCCGTGATGCCGAGGGCAATGTCGGCGCGATTGTCGAGGAAAAGGATGCGGATGCCGAGCAGAAGCGCATCCACACCATCAACACCGGCATCCTGGCCGCCGATGGCAATGCGCTGAAGGGCTGGCTGGCCAACCTGTCGAATTCGAACGCGCAGGGCGAGTACTACCTGACCGATGTGTTCGCACGTGCGGCCGGAGAATACAGCGCCGCCGAAATGGTGCATGTGGCCGATGCGATGGAAACCGAGGGCGCCAACGATCCGTGGCAGCTGTCGCAGCTGGAGCGTGCGTTCCAGCGTCGCGAGGTGAAGGCGCTGTGCGCGCAGGGCATCCGTTTCGCCGACACCGCGCGCATCGACGTGCGTGGCACGGTGCGGGCCGAAGGCAATGTCGAGGTGGATGTCGATGTGGTCTTCGAAGGCGAGGTGGTGCTGGGCGAGGGCGTGAAGATCGGTCCGTTCTGCCGGCTGAAGGATGTGGTGCTCGGCCCCGGCACCGAAGTCCGGGCGCATTGCGACCTGGAAGGCGCACGCACCGAAGGTGCGGTGACGGTCGGGCCGTTCGCGCGGCTGCGCCCGGGCGCGGTGCTGGCCGATGGCGTGCACGTCGGCAACTTCGTCGAGATCAAGAAATCGGTGCTGGGCGTGGGCAGCAAGGCCAACCACCTGAGCTACATCGGCGATGCCGAGGTCGGCGCGGGCGTGAACATCGGCGCCGGCACCATCACCTGCAACTACGACGGCGTGAACAAGGCGAAGACGACCATCGCCGATGGCGCCTTCATCGGCTCCAACAGCGCCCTGGTCGCGCCGGTGCGGATCGGTGCGGGCGCGACGATCGGCGCTGGTTCCGTCATCACCAAGGATGCGCCGGACGACGCGCTGACCGTGGCCCGTGGCCGCCAGCAGACGCTCGAAGGCTGGCAGCGGCCGGTGAAGAGGGGCTGAGCCGCCGCCTCCCACGCACGCGCCCGTGCCGTCGCCGGACGCTAAAATGCCGGCACTTTCCAGAAGGATGTGCCCATGTGCGGAATCGTCGGTGCCATTGCCGGGCGTGATGTGGTCCCCGTGCTGGTGGAGGGCCTGAAGCGGCTCGAATACCGCGGCTACGACTCCTCCGGCATCGCGGTGGTGGAAGACCAGGATGTGCGCCGCGTGCGCCGCACCGGGCGCGTGAGCGAGATGGAAGCCGCCGCGCAGGCGGAGCACTTCGACGCCCCGCTCGGTATCGGTCATACGCGCTGGGCCACCCACGGCGGCGTGACCGAAAGCAACGCGCATCCGCACATCAGCGCCGGCGTGGCGCTGGTGCACAACGGCATCATCGAGAACCACGAGGAACAGCGCGAGCGGCTGAAGGCGCTGGGCTATGTGTTCGAGTCGCAGACCGATACGGAAGTCATCGCCCACCTCATCCACCACCACCTGAAAGACGGAAACGACCTGCTGCACGCGCTGCAGAAGTCGGTGGCCGAGCTGCATGGGGCCTATGCGCTGGCGGTGATCAGCCGCAAGGAACCTGACCGCATGGTGGTGGCGCGGATGGGTTGCCCGCTGCTGGTCGGTGTGGGCGAGGGCGAGAACTTCGTCGCTTCCGACGTGTCGGCGATCGTGTCGGAGACGCGCAAGGTGATCTTCCTGGAGGAAGGTGACACCGCCGACATCAGCCGCGACGCGGTGCAGGTTTTCGATGCATCGGGCGCGGCGGTGCAGCGCGACATCCACATGTCCGATGTTTCGTTGGCCTCGCTGGAGCTGGGCCCGTACCGCCACTTCATGCAGAAGGAAATCCACGAGCAGCCGCGTGCGCTGGCCGACACGCTGGAAGGCGTGACCGACCTCGGCCGCTTCGACACCCAGCTGTTCGGGGAGGATGCGGCGGGCGTGCTGGACGGCATCGACTCGGTGCAGATCCTCGCCTGCGGCACCAGCTATTACGCCGGCTTGGTCGCGCGTTACTGGCTGGAGGACATCGCCGGGATTCCGTGCAGCGTCGACATCGCCAGCGAGTACCGCTACCGCAAGGTGGTGGCGAATCCGCGCCAGCTGGTCGTCACCATTTCGCAGTCGGGCGAAACGCTCGACACCATGGAGGCGCTGAAGTACGCCAAAGCGCAGGGCCAGGACCGCACGTTGTCGATCTGCAACGTGCCGGAAAGCGCGATCCCGCGTGCCAGCAGGCTGGTCTTCCTGACCCGTGCCGGTGCCGAGATCGGCGTCGCTTCGACCAAGGCCTTCACCACCCAGCTGGCGGCGTTGTTCATCCTGACCGGCACGCTGGCCAAGCTGCGCGGGCAGCTGGACGAGGCGCAGGAAGCGGCCTTGATCGAAGCCCTGCGCCACCTGCCGGGCAGCGTGCAGCACGCGCTCAACCTGGAGCCGCAGGTCGCGGCCTGGAGCGAGCGCTTCGCGCCGAAGCAGCACGCGCTGTTCCTGGGCCGTGGCGTGCATTACCCGATCGCGCTGGAAGGCGCGTTGAAGCTGAAAGAGATCAGCTACATCCATGCCGAGGCCTATCCGGCCGGCGAACTCAAGCACGGGCCGCTGGCGCTGGTGGACAGCGACATGCCGGTGGTGGTGATCGCGCCGAACGACAGCCTGCTGGAGAAGGTGAAGTCCAACATCCAGGAAGTGCGCGCGCGCGGCGGCGAGATGTTCGTCTTCGCCGATGCCGACAGCAATTTCAGCGAGTCCGAGGGCGTGCATGTGATCCGCACCCCGCGCCATGTCGGCGTGCTGTCGCCGATCGTCCACGCGATTCCGGTGCAGATGCTCGCCTATCATGCGGCGCTTGCACGCGGCACCGACGTGGACAAGCCGCGCAATCTGGCGAAATCCGTCACGGTGGAGTGAGCGGGACGTGGTTCGCCTCGCACTGCAGGGCGAGGCCGCGCGCCAATCCGGTCAGCGCGCGTCCATCTCTTCGGGCGCGTCCAGCCGCAGCGTCGTGGTGGTGCCTTGCCCGTGGTCGGAGTGGATGTCGAGCGACCAGCGCAGGTGTTCGCACAGCCGCGCGATGAGGTCGAGGCCGATGCCGCCGCCGCCACGGTCGCCACCGCCGCGCGCGATCCGCGCATAGGCGGCGCTCACTTCCTCCGGTGTCATGCCGTGGCCGGGGTCGTCGATCACCACCGTCGCCGGTGCTTGAAGCTTCACCACGATCTCGCCGCGGTCGCTGTGTTCGATGGCATTGCGCAGCAGGTTGCCGAGCGCCGCGCGCAGGATCTGCACCGGCGCGATGACCTGCACCGGGGCATCCGCGTCGATGCGGAAGTCGAGATCCTTGTGTTCGGCGAGATGGCGATGGTCCTCGACGATGCCCTGCAGCAGCGCAGCGAGATCGACCGGCTCACTCGCCCGATGCAGGCGGGCCGGATCACGCGCCAACACCAGCAGCAGCGAGAGCAGCTCCTGCAGGTCGCGGGTGGTGGTGCGGATGCGCTCAAGCCGCGTGCGCACCGATGCGGGCGTGTCCGCGTCGAGCATCGCCAGATCGGTGGCGCTGGCGATCACCGTGACCGGCGTGCGCAGTTCGTGGCTGGCCATGTCGATGAACAGCCGTTCGCGCTCGACGAAACGGTCGTTGCGCGCAAGGTAGTGGTTGAGCGCATCGCCGATGACCTCGATCTCGGCCGAGGCGTCCTTCGACACCTCGATGCGTTGGCCCGGGCGGTCCGGCCGCAGCTGGCCGATCTGCCCGGCCATGCGCGAGAGCGGCGTGATCAGGCGGTCCGCCGCCCAGAACGCCAGCAGCCCCATCACCAGGAACAGGGTCAGCGCGGAACCGATCACGGTCAGCGCCATGTCATGCTCGCGTTCTTCCAGATCGGTGATGTCGAGAGTGAGCACCTGGCGCGTCGCGCCTTCGCCACGCACCAGCACGATGCGTTCCTGGCCATCGACCATCACATCGTCGTGGATGCCGGGCGGCAGATGCGACAACGCGGCAGGCATCGTGCGCGGCGCCCGGTACAGCGCCATGTCGTGCGTGTCGGTCCAGCGGAAGCCGGGATCGCGGGCGATGCGCTCATCGAGATGGTCCAGCTCGTTGTTGAGCAGGGTGTCCCAGACCAATCGCTCCGCGCGTTCGTTGAAGACCAGGCCCTGCACCGCCACGGCGACGCTCAAGGCCGCGACATAGACCAGCAGGCCCAGCATCAAGCGGCGGCGCAGGCTCGGGCGCTTGCCGTGCGGGTCATTCATCGGTGTCACCTTCGGCGATGCGGTAGCCGGTGCGGGCCACGGTATGGATCAGCCGGGTCGGGAAGGGCACGTCCACGCTGCGGCGCAGTTCGTAGACATGCGAGCGCAGCAGGTCGGCATCGGGCGTGTCGTCGCCCCAGAGCGCGTCTTCCAGCCATGCCCGCGTGACCACGCCGGGACTGGCGCGCATCAACACTTCAAGGATCTTGCGACCGGCGGGATACAGATGCAGCGGCTGGCCGCCTCGGGTGGCTTCCAGCGTCTGCAGGTTGAGCACCAGGTCGCCGACCTGCAGCACCCTGCGCCGGCCCTGGCCGCTTGAACGCGCCACCAGCGATTGCAGCCGCAGCGACAGTTCCTCCAGATCGAAGGGCTTGGCGAGGTAGTCATCGGCGCCCGCACGCAGGCCGGCGATGCGGTCCGGCACTTCCTCGCGCGCGGTCAGCATCAACACCGGCACATCGTGGCCATCGGCGCGGAGTTGCGTCAGCACCGCATGGCCATCCATGCGCGGCAGGCCCCAGTCCAGCACCACCACGTCATAGGGCTGGGTGCGTGCGAGATGCAGGCCGGTCGGTCCGTCCGGGGCGACATCCACGGCATGCCCAGCCCGCTCGAAATGTTCGAACAGATGGGCCACCAGATTGCGGTTGTCCTCCACCAGCAGCACGCGCATCGCATCGTCCACAGGGCATATGCGGCAAGCGTACCGGCTGGATGCGGCGCTGTCCGCGCGGGTGGATTTAACGAGGTGCGAATACGGTTCCGACCGTTCTCCGACGAAGCGCTGACGACGATGGCCTTCCGTCCAGCCACCGGAATGCCGCGTTGTCCTTCGTTCCCGCCATCACCCTGCCGCTGCGTTTCCGCTTGCCCGCCGACGCACGCTTCCGCATCACCCATCTGGCGCTGCCGCTCGGTGTGTTGGCGCTCCTGATCACCGCGGTGAATCTGGGGGGATGGGATGGCGAGTGGGCGGATCGTCTGTATGCATGGCAGGGCCACCGTTGGGCGTTGCGCGATGCCTTCCTCACCGAAACGATGGCGCATCGCGCCGGTCACGCGCTCAGCGTACTGGGCTGGTGCGCGGTGGCTGTGGCGTGGATGGTGTCGATGCGGCGCGAGGGGCTGCACGCATGGCGCAAACCGCTCGCCTATCTGTTGCTGAGCGTGCTGGTGGCGACGACGCTGGTCGGTTTCACCAAGCACTGGACCAATATGGATTGCCCATGGGACCTGGCGCGTTATGGCGGCACGCGGCCTTTCATCGGCTTGCTGGGCACGCGCCCCGTGGGCCTCGGGCGTGGCATCTGTTTTCCGGCCGGGCATGCCAGCAGCGGCTATGCGTGGATGGCGCTGTATTACCTTCTTGCGGTGCTGCGGCCACGCTGGCGCTGGACGGGGCTGGGCGTGGGGCTCGGCATTGGGCTGCTGTTCGGCATCTCCCAGCAACTGCGCGGCGCGCACTTCCTCTCGCATGACCTGTGGACGCTGATGATCTGCTGGACCGTCGCCACGCTGCTGTTCAAGGCCTTCTGGCCCGTCGCTATCCTGTACCGATCGACAGGGGTGGAACCGGTGGGAGCGCGCGCTTGAAATCCGTCATGGAACAAACGCCGTCTGTGCGCGGGCGCGGCATGATCGGCCGCTGGCAGCCCAGCCAGGAAATGCTGGCGCTGCTCGCGTCGCTGTTCTTCTCGATCACCGCCAACAGCACGTTCTTCCACGTCGCCACCTCGACCGGCGCGTTCAAGGGCGCGGCGGGGATCGGGCTGGCGGCGAGCCTGTTCATCGCCATCACCGCGCTCCACGCCTTTCTGCTCCTGCTGCTGTTCAACCGCTGGACCACCAAGCCGGTACTGATCCTGCTGCTGCTGGTCACCGCCGCGGCTGCGCACTTCATGCGTGCGTACACGATCTATCTCGACCCGGACATGATCCGCAACATCCTGCACACCGACCGCAAGGAGTCGCGCGAGTTGATGTCGCTCGCGTTGCTGCCTTCGCTGTTCGCCTTCGGCGTGCTGCCGTCGCTGCTGGTCTGGCGCATGCGAATCCGCGAGCGCACGTTGGCGCGTGCCACGGGCATCCGCGTTGCCTGGCTGCTGGCCAGCGTGCTGGTGGCGGCGCTGGCGATCTTCGCCTCGTTCCAGGCGACTTCATCGTTGATGCGCAATCACCGCGAGCTGCGCTATCTGGTCGCGCCGGGCAACTATCTGGTCTCGCTGGGGCGCGTGCTCACCGATGGCGGCAATGTCACGGCGAAAGCGAAACAGCCGGTCGGCCTGCATGCGACCGTCGCGCCGCGTGCCGGGGACAGCAAGCCGCGCCTGCTGGTCATCGTGGTCGGCGAGACCGTGCGTGCGCAGAACTGGGGGCTCAACGGCTATGTGCGGCAGACCACGCCGCAGCTGGCGGGTGTGGCGGATCTGGTGAACTTCGGCGATGTCACCGCCTGCGGTTCTTCCACCGAAGTCTCGCTGCCCTGCATGTTCTCGCCCTACGGCCGCCACGATTACGACGCCAAGCGCATCAAGGGCAGCCAGTCACTGCTCAACGTGCTCGACCATGCCGGCATCGGCGTGCTCTGGCGCGACAACCAGAGCGGCTGCAAGGGCGTGTGCGATGGCCTGCCGTTCCAGAGCTTCCAGAACACCACGCAGGCGAAGGCCTGCTCCGACGAAGGTTGCCTGGACGACGTGATGCTCGACGGCCTTGAAGCCGAAGTGGCGAAACATGCCGGCGACCAGGTCATCGTGCTGCACCAGCTGGGCAACCACGGGCCGGCCTATTTCAAGCGCTATCCGCCGTCGCTGGCGAAATTCCAGCCCGAATGCCGCTCGATGGAGCTGCGTGACTGCAGCGCGCAGCAGATCGTCAACGCCTACGACAACGCCATCCTCCACACCGATGCCTTCCTTGCCGAGGCCATCGCGATGCTGGCGAAGATGGACGACCGCGACACCGCGCTGCTGTATGTCTCTGACCACGGCGAATCGCTGGGCGAAGACGGCCTGTTCCTGCACGGCGTGCCGTATGCCATCGCACCGAAGACCCAGCTCAAGGTGCCGATGGTGATGTGGTTTTCGCCGGGCATGCGCACCGATCGCGGCATCGACCTCGCCTGCGTGCGGCAGGCGGCCACGCGCCCGGCGAGCCACGACAACCTCTTCCATTCCGTGCTTGGATTGATGCAGGTGCGGACGGAGGAATACCGCGCCGACCTCGACCTGCTCAAGGGCTGCGAATCGGCGACGGCAGCGAAGAACTAGCGCATCGACTTCCGGGGCGGCATCGCGCCCAACCCCTCAGCTGGTGATCACCTGCGTCAGCGCCGTCCAGCTCGGCGGCGCCGGCCATGCGGGCGATTGATGCCCGGCGCTGACCCGGTGCAGGTCGTGGCGGTCGAGCTGCGGCGCCAGCGCGACCAGCAGTTCCACCGTGGCATCGCGCAGCACGCGTTCGCGAGGCAGCACCGCCCAGGCGATGCATTCGGGGATCGCGTCGGGCGCGGGCATCGCCACCAGATCCGCATCCTGCACCGGGCTCACCGCCATCTCCGCCAGCAAGCCGACACCAAGTCCCGCCCGCACATAGGTCTTGATCAGGTCGGCGTCGCGGGCGGTCATCGCCAGATGCGGCTCCAGCCCGGCCCCGGCGAAGGCGCGACGCAACGACGAGTCCGCCTGGTTCGATGATTCGTAGCTCACCAGCGACAGCGCGGCCAGTTCGGCCAGCGTGGGCGTGCGCGTGCCGGCGGCCAGCGGATGCGCGGCCGGCACCAGCACCTGCCGGCGCCAGCGGAACAGCGGCACCGCGACGCCATCGGCGGGCGGCGCACCGGCGGTGCTGACCAGCGCGACATCGGCCTCGCCACGCGCCAGCTCCGCCAGCACATCGGCATCGGCGCTCGGCTGGATGCGCAGGCCCAGCTGCGGATAGGCCTGATGCACCCGCGCAATGGCAGGCGGCAGCACGAACCGCGCCTGCGTGTGGGTGGTGGCGATGCTCAGCTGGCCGTGGCCGTCGCCGCGTTCATTGGCCGCCAGGCTGCGGATGTTGGCGGCTTCCGCCAGCAGGCGGCGCGCGTGCGCCAGCACCTGTTCGCCGGCCGGGGTCGGTTCGGCCAGCGCCTTGCCGCGCCGCGCGAACAGCAGGAAGCCCAGTTCGTCCTCCAGCTGCTTGAGCTGCCGCGACAGGCCCGGCTGGGTGGCATGCACCAGCGCCGCCGCACGGGTGATGTTGGACCCGGCATCGGCGATGGCGACGAGGTAACGCAGCTGGGTCAGGGTCATGGCGATGCGGCTTCGGGGCAGGATGACGCGGGTCAGGGAATAGCCGGAGCGAATCCATCCGCCGCCTGATATGCCGATTGATTATATGGAGGATGCGCCTGCGCATTTCCGCGCCACCGCATCGTTGGCTAGCGTGAGGGCATCGGCTTGTGCGCCTTCACCGGCGCGAAGCACGGGCGCCCGGACAGTGGACCGCCCGGCGCCACGCCGAAGCCGCTTCCCCACCTCCCCACGAGCACAGCCGCCATGTCCCTCCACGACAGCATCACCGACACCATCGGCCGCACGCCCATCGTGCGCCTCCACCGCCTCGCGCCCGCGCACGTCGCGCTGTACACGAAGGTCGAATCCTTCAATCCCGGCGGTTCGGTCAAGGACCGGCTGGCGCTGGCCATCGTGCTGGACGCCGAGCGCAAGGGCCTGCTGAAGCCCGGCCAGACCATCGTAGAGGCCACCTCCGGCAACACCGGCGTCGCGCTGGCGATGGTCGCCGCCGCGCGTGGCTACCCCTTCGTCGCGATCATGACCGAGACCTTCTCCATCGAGCGCCGCAAGCTGATGCGCGCGTACGGCGCGAAAGTCATCCTGACGCCGGCCGCCGAGCGCGGCACCGGCATGGTCCGCAAGGCCAAGGAACTGGCCGACAAACACGGCTGGTTCCTGGCCCGCCAGTTCGAGAACGAGGCCAATCCCGCCTACCACCGCCAGACCACCGGCCCGGAAATCCTGCTCGACTTCGCCGGCCAGCGGCTCGACTACTTCGTCAGCGGCTGGGGCACCGGCGGCACGCTCACCGGCGCCGGCGAGGTGCTTAAGCTGGCCCGCCCGGACATCCGCATCATCGCCTCCGAGCCGGAAGGCGCGCAGCTGCTCGGCGGCAAGGACTGGCAGCCGCACAAGATCCAGGGCTGGACGCCGGACTTCGTGCCCGCCGTGCTCAACCGCGACGTGGTCGATGACATCGTCCCGGTCGATGACGTGCTGGCCCGCGACACCGCGCGCCGGCTGGCGGCGGAGGAGGGCATCTTTGCCGGGCTGTCGTCGGGCGCGACCATCGCCGCCGCGTTGAAGGTGGCCGAAGACGCGCCGGAAGGTTCGGTGCTGCTGGCGATGCTGCCCGACACCGGCGAGCGCTACCTCTCGACCTTCCTGTTCGAAGGCGTCAACGAAGGTTCCGACGACGCCTGGCTGGAATCGCTGGGTTGATGTCGAAGTAGAACCGGACGCGGGCCGCCGTCGCGCGGCCCGTCAGTCGGTGGCGTCGAGCCAGGCCCGGGCGATGGCTTCCAGCCCGCGCTGGTCGTCTTCGTCGAAGCGCGCCGGCAGCGGGCTGTCGATGTCGAGCACGCCGATCAATGCGCCATCGCGCAGCAGCGGGATCACGATCTCCGAGCGCGACGCCGAATCGCAAGCGATATGGCCGGGGAATGCATGCACATCCTCCACCCGCTGCGTTTCGCGGGTCCGCGCCGCGGCGCCGCAGACGCCCTTGTCGAGCGGGATGCGCACGCAGGCCGGCAGGCCCTGGAACGGGCCGACCACCAGCTCGGTGCCGTCATACAGATAGAAGCCGGCCCAGTTGAGATCGGGCAGGGCGTTGAACAGCAGCGCGGACAGGTTGGCCGCGTTGGCGATGCGGTCGCGCTCGCCGTGCAGCAGGCCTTCGACCTGCGACAACAGCTGCGCGTATTGCTCCGGCTTGTCGCCGCTCAGGGTGCTTGAAGTGAACATGCCACCAGTCTACGCGGACGGCGATAATGCGGCGATGCAGCCAGCCTTCGCCGACCTCTACATCACCGGCACCGATACCGAGATCGGCAAGACCTTCGTCACCTGCGCCTTGCTGCGCGAAGCACGCAATGCAGGCCGCCGCATCATCGGCATGAAGCCGGTCGCCAGCGGCTGCACCGAATCCGCGGACGGCTGGCGCAGCGAAGACACGCTCGCCCATATCGACGCCGACGGCATTGACAGCGCCGCGTATGCCGACCGCAATCCCTACGCGCTGCCGCTGCCGGTCGCCCCGGAAATCGCCGCCCGAGGCCGGTGTCGAAATCGACCTGACCCGCATCAGCCGCGCCCATGCACGCCTGCGTGCCGGCCATGAAGGCGTGCTGGTGGAAGGCGTCGGCGGCTGGCTGTCGCCGGTCACCGAGACCCTCGAACAGGCCGACATCGCCCGCGCGCTCGGCCTGCCGGTGCTGATGGTGGTGGGGATGCGGCTGGGCTGCGTGCACCAGGCCCGCGCCACCCAGGCCGCGATCCGCGCCGACGGCTGCGACTTCACCGGCTGGATCGCCAACCCGGTCGATATCGACATGGCCCGCTACGGCGACAACCTCGCCATCCTCGAACGCGTGCTGGGGATGCCGCCGCTGCGGGTGATGGCGCGCGGCTGAGCCCCCGCCGCTTCCGCATCGCCCACAAAAAAAACCGGCAGCCGAAGCTGCCGGTTTTCCTCTGAGATCCTGGAGGGGATCAGTCGATCAACGCGCGGCCTTCTTGGCGGCGGTCTTCACGACCTTCTCCGCCTGGGCCTGAGCCTTGGCGGCGACCTGCTCCATCTCGCCCTTGGCGATCTGGGCGATGGTCTCGTTGGTCTTGAGGGTGCGGTCGTAGATTTCCTGACCGGCGGCGATGGCGCGCTCGGCGTTCTCGCGGGCGATCTGGATGCCGGCCGGGACCACGTCGCGCAGACCGTTGACGTCACGGGCCTCGGTCAGCTGGTTCCAGTACGCGAAGGTCGCGCCGGCGTTCTGCTCAAGCGTGGCGATCTGCAGGCCGAACACCTGCTCCACGTTCTCGATGGCCAGACGGTTGATACGGGCCGCAGTCTCAGCGAACTGGCGCGTAGCGGCGGCAAACTGCTCATTGAACTGCTGCTGGTACATGGTCGATTCCTCGAAATGGGTATGACACAAGCCGGCTCATCCGGTTTGTGCAATGCAGCATAACACGATTCTTGTGCGATGCAACAATCCAGTTCGGATCGTTTCCGTATGTTCAGTTCAGGCGGCCGGACCGGCGCCGGGCCCGGTGTAACGGCAGCCGGAAGTGCAGGTCTCGTGCACCACCACCGCCGACAGCAGCGGCACGTCGGGCTTGAGCTTCGCCCAGATCCACTCGGCCAGGCGTTCGCTGGTGGGGTTGTCCAGGCCGGGGATGTCGTTGAGGTAGTGGTGGTCCAGCTGGTCATAGAGCGGCTTGAACGCCGCCTTGAGATCGGCGAAATCCATCACCCAGCCCATCCGCGGGTCCAGCGGGCCGCTGACATGCAGCTCCACCCGGAACGAATGCCCGTGTAGGCGCGCGCATTTGTGGCCTTCCGGCACGTTCGGCAGCCGGTGCGCGGCTTCCAGGGTGAAGACCTTGAAGATGTCCATGGGGAGGGGGCTCCGGTGGGCGTGGCGGACCACGGCGTAGCGCTATGTGGCCACAAAAAACCCCGCGCGGGCGGGGTTTGATGCATCGATGCGATGGTGGCTATGGGTGGACTCCATTATGAGTGACGTGCTCTAACCGGCTGAGCTACATAGCCAGAATTCCAAATTGTACTGCGGTGACTCCATTATGAGCCCGTGACAGCTGAAATACGCCAAAAGCCACCAATCTACCTAAGCCGGTAAACCTAGCGCGCCTTCCTGGCACTTAGATCTAGAAAAAATCCCTTAGAACAAGCCTATTTATCGAATTTCAGTTGTTTTACATACAACTCTGGCAAAACTGGATGAAATGCGATTGAGGGTGACTGAGCTAGATTGAATTTGTAAATCGACTGTCACGTCCACTTGCGGCGCTTGTGACCCTAGCACTACCTTCGGGCACATGGACGGAAGCATACCGAACAAGGACATCTTCTTCGCACTAGATCGGGCGACCATTCCGGAGGCGTGGCGGCCCGATCTTAGCCGTACTCTTCTCGAGATCGGGGCGGCCATCAGGCCTCTTGATCGACCTATCCTCGCGCCCCTGATTGCCAAGCTCGCCCTGCACGCCCAGGAACTCAAGGCGCATGCGTCGATGAACGCGCCGGTCGAGTCTCCGAATCAGATCCACAGGCATCACCCGGGCAGCGCGACGTTGTTCAGGTATCTACATGGCCGATCTGCAGGCCTGGAACAACTGACCAGCATCGGCCTTTGTGCCCTCCTGGAGGCAAGCGAACCGGACAGGGGTCCCCCTATGCGGTTGCTGTCGACCATACGCGGCGCCCTAGACACACCCAATTCACCCTTGTCAGGCGCGCTGGGCGCCGTCTCCTCAATCCCCGAACTTGTCCGGCTCGTTGAGACCGACGAGGCCATCAGAAAGGCGCTTCCCCCTCACTTCATTCAGCAGTGGGACTCCTGGCTGCGTCCTACCTTGGCCCGGTGGATGCTGGCGGACCCCGACCGCGTGCGACGGGCGCTGGAGCCTCAAGCCCTTGCCACCCAGCTGGAAGATCCGACGCTGCTTGTCTCGATTGAGACGGGCGACCTTGAGGGCGGCACCGCCTTGTCGTGCCTTGGCGTTCCCGCGACAGTACCTGAGGCGGCAGTGACGACCACGAGTCGAGCGGGCCGTGCCGCTTCCGACCGTTTGGAACGAGAAAGTGCTGGCGATCTGATGGCTCCCCCCGAGCTGCGGCTTCCCAGGCCTGTGGATGAACGGCTATGTCATGAGGCAATCCGTCGCGCGGAAAAGGGGCCTGGTGAGGATCTGGCCGGCCGCGAGCCCTTTGCCGCCCTGACGCTGCTCCTGGCCGGCGCCGTCCGGGAGATCGACCTGCGCGACATCATCTGGGGTGGAGAGGACGCCGCGCGCCCATACGCGATCGACCCCCACGAGCCGGTGCTCTACAGGCGCCTCAAACGCCCCGCCAATGCCGTCATCCCCCCGAAAGGCATAGGTGAATGGTTGCAACCGTGCACCGAAGTGATGGCGTGGCCATTGCCCCACTCGTTGCATGCCACGCTACTCGCGCTCGCGGATGGGGAAGCCGTTAGTGGCCAACCGGTCCTACCTTTGCTCGCCGCATCACCGGCACCGCCCTATCGGATGCGGGACGTGATCGCCCAAGTACTCCCTGAGGCCAACGTGGGGGCATTGGCACCGCGTCTTGCGCTGGCCTCTGAAATTGCCGCGGTATTGGGCACCGAAATGGCCCAGCTCGCGATGGCGGACACCTTCGGCATGTCGTCGATCCCTGCCTACTACTCGGCCATGCCTGAAACTGAGCTGGCGACCTACATTGCCGGGATCCAGTCCCGCCGTTTTGGTGAGCTCATCACCGTGATCCCTGGACGGGACGCCTACATGGGATCACGGCTGGTCCTGACCGATTCCGCCGCCAAGGTGTGGCCCAAGAACCTCCGGGAGGCGATGAAGCAGGCGTCACACCAGCCTTGTGCCTGGCTGGCGGAATGGATCGCCCACCGAGATCACCTGGTCGCTGCGCTTTGCGCCATCACGGGACACCGTCCCGAAGATGCATTGGGACGGATTTTCTTGTGGGACGTCATCCCTGAGTACGGGTTGATCATCCTGCAGGACAAGCAGGTGGATGCGCTGCGTGCCACCCGCATCGCGGCCACTGGCCGTCTGTGGTTGTCGGATTTTCGCCGTTACCTCGATCGCCTGATCGAAATCGCGGCACAGCATGGAGGCGAACCCGCAGGCGAGCTGGCCACCGCGATTCTTCGAGGTGAACAAGCCTTGTTTAGCGTGCCAGCACCAGATGGCACGGTCGCTCCTATGACAGCCACCCGCCTCCGCGAAGGCATGCCTCCCGAACTGCAGTCCGTCGACAACTTCTTCCGCCATCGGTTGAACCAACACCTACTGGCGATTCGGGTCGATCCGGAACTACGGCATGGCCAGCTTGGCTGGGTGGTGTCCGCAGCGCACCTCCATGCGGATCTCTCGCCGCGCGCACCGGTCGATCTGGGGCGCGAGCTTGAATCGGCCATTGACGAGCTGCTGGTCAAGGACGGCTGGTACCTACCCTCGGCGCGGAAGACACGCTGGACATGGGATGGCATTCCCATGCCGCAACCCAAGGATTGGGACGCCGTATTCTCATCGCACAAGCGCCAGCACGAGGAAGCACTGAAACGGCTCCGACTGCAGCTCCGCGATCGCTGGAAAGAATGCGAGAGTTCGGTCCTGGCTCGGTTGGCGGAGGCCTTTCAGGAGTTCAGCCCGCTCCTACGCGTCGATGTCGAGAACAAGCGCCTCGACAAGATCGACGGTATCGAAGGCCCCGTCGAGCTCGGGCCCGATCACCACGCACTGATCTGCGATCGGGTGCGGCTGGGAGATCTTGATCCTTCCAGTGGACTGGAAGCGGCCACAGCCAGGATCCTGCTTTACCGTCTTGTGCGTCGCGCTCGGGAGCGCGGGGTCGTCCAAGGCCCTATTCCCGGGCGTCCCTACCTGAGTGTGACAGCCGACCCTTCGCCCTTCGTACCCGGTTTGGGTCTGGCGGTTCGGCACGCGCACGCGCTACGACAGGGGCTCGAGGCCAGGGCCAGCATGGGCTACGTGCGGGACCAAGGGCAATTGACCGTCTGGTCCGTCTTGGCGTTTTCGATGTACAGGCGGTTGTCTTGGGCACAGGCGGCGACGCATGCCGCTCGCACGGCCATGCGTGCCGAGGCGCGTGGACACGTTATTCGCGTCAATGCGCGAGTGGATGGCGCTGATTTCCACATGGTGTTCAGCGGCGTGCCGGCGACCTTGATCTCAAAAAGAAAACGCCACGCACCCACCTCCCCAGCACCTTCCCTAGAAGCTTTGGAAGACTGGGCCATCTCGCACCTCTCCCACGACATTGCTTGGGGTGGACGATCCGTTGCCGCCACCAGAATTGAAGGCGCCCTCATGGCGGCTGCCTGCATCGAACTGTCCGGGATCGAGCGTCTGCTTCTGCAAGCGGGAACGCAAACAGCAGCCGAAACCCCCGTTCGCAACATCGCCCGCGATGACAACTGGCCTGTCCACACGGCCAACAACACCCAAAAGGAAAAGGACGCCAGCGGCACGGAACCGCCCTTGGAGGATCAAGCGGCAGCCAAGCTTTCCAGGCCGAATCAAAGGCAAAACTATGACCGCTTCATTGGCCTGCTGAACAAGCGCAAGCTCGGACGCCTCAAGGCAACCAAAGCCAGCAAGCCAGAACAGGCGTCCGATGGCACCCATGGTTGGCGTCGCCGGCTTCGGGTGGAGCTTGAAAAGCTCCATGGTGAGGTCAGCCAGGATCTCAACCTCGTGCTGTTAATCCGCTATGTACTGGATCACCTTCGCTACGGCAGTGAGGACGGTAATCGCCTATCTCAGCACTCGTTGCGTCGCGAGGTCTCCCAGATCGGTTGGACGCTGCTCGACCTTCTTGGGGATCGCGAACTCGTCAGCCTATCTGCGGAGGAGCTTCACCGCCTCTACAGGGAAGTTCTGCTTTCCAAGACCAGCAAGGGCAGGCCGTACGCGTTCGAGGAATTGCTGCGCCTTCATCGTTACCTGATGCGGGTACATGCACGACCCGTCGTGGACATGACTGAACTGGCTGTCATTGCCGGATCGCGGGCACTGGGCATCCACCCGGCGTTGTTGACGCTTGCCGAGCGTCAGTCGGTCTTGGAGGAGCTGCAGGCCGACCACGCGCGCGAAGCGCAACGAATTGATGCAGGCCCTGACTTCCTGCGGATTGCGCAGTTGCGGGTCATCTTGTTCTTGATCCTGGAGGCATCGGGCATTCGACCGGGTTCAGCGTACGGACTTACTTTGGGCGACGTCCTGCTTTTCGGAGACGCAGGGGATTATGTCCATATCCGCTTGGGGGACTACGCTGAGTCCAAGACCGCCACCTCGCGGGGCTTTGTCTCCCTCACCAGCGAACTCTGGACGAAGCACCGACATCAAATCCAGCAGTGGATCGATGAGCAGCGAATCCTCGATCCAAGCGGGTGGCGAGATCTGCCACTGTTCGCAATGAAGGCGGGCGGAAAGACGCGGATACACGACCACCATCTCACCAGTCGCATCAATGCACTGCTGAAGTGGGCAACGGGAGACCGAGACGCCAGCTGCTATTGGCTGCGCAAGACCCGGATCTCAGAGCGCTACCAGGCCATTGCATCCCTGGATGCGGCCACGGCGCGCGATATCTATGGCGCGATGATGGCGTCTGGGCATGCTGTGATCCAAATTCCCGTGGAACGCTACGTCAATGACCCATGCAGTCTTTTGATCGTGAATCTTCGGACCGGTTCTGAAGCGCCACGGTCCGCGCTACTGGCCATGTCAGGTCTGGAGTCAGGACCACTGGACGTCGCGTGGACTCGAGCGGGGCGCGATGGGCCGACCAGGATGCGCACGGTGCTCGATCGCATGGATGCGGAAATTTCCGCCGTGCCAGCCGAGGTCCGCACGCCACCGCCGGCGCTTCGCCGCTTCAAGCCCTTCCTGCCCTGTTGATTTCCACGCAAAACTGAGCCGGGATTTCCATCCAAAATTGAGCCACCCGGTTGCGGGGTGAGCTTAGCTCAGGGATGCGGTTGAGTGGTGGCGGACTCCTTGTTGACGGCGGTGGTGTGGTGCCGGAAGCGGTAGCTGTCGTTGCCGGTCTCGATGATGTGGCAGCGGTGCGTGAGGCGGTCGAGCAAGGCCGTGGTCATCTTGGCGTCGCCGAAGACGTTGGCCCACTCGGCGAAGCTGAGGTTGGTGGTGATGGCGAGACTGGTGTGTTCGTAGAGCTTGCCGATCAGGTGGAACAACAAGGCGCCACCGGCTTGCGAGAACGGCAGGTAGCCCAGTTCATCGAGGATGACCAGATCGGCGCCGATCAAGCGGTCGGCCAGCTGGCCCTGTTTGCCGGCGGCCTTCTCCAGTTCCAGTGTGTTGACCAGCTCAATGGTCGAGAAGAAGCGCACGCGACGCTGCTGGTGCTGCACGGCCTGCACGCCGAGGGCGGTGGCCAGGTGAGTCTTTCCGGTGCCGGGACCACCGACGAAGACCAGGTTCTGGCGTGCGTCCATGAAGTGCCCGCCATGCAGTTGCCGTAGCAGCGGTTCATCGACGGCACTTTGGCCGAAGTCGAAGGTGCTCAGGTCGCGGTAGTGCGGGAAGCGGGCCGCCTTGAGCTGGTACTGGATGGAGCGCACTTCCCGTTCGGCAACCTCGGCCTTGAGCAGGGCGTCCATCAGCGGCAAGGCATCGCGGCAGGCCGGGCTGCCTTGCTCGACCAGTTCCTGCAACGCCTGCGACATGCCGTGCAGGCGCAGGTGCTTGAGCGTGGACAACAGGCCATCAGGCTGCATGGCGTGCCCTCCGCAAGTGGTCGTAGCGGGCCATGTCGGCCACCGGCTCGACCTGCAAGGCCAGCGTCGGTGGCGTACTGACCGGCGCCGGCGGCGCTTCCCCAAGCAGGCGGCTGAGCACGTTGAGGATGTGCTGCTTGTTGGCCGCGCCACTCTCCAGCGCCAGTTCCACCGCGGTGAGCACGGCCTGCTCGTCGTGGCGCAGGACCAGGGCAAGGATCTCGACCATCTCCTTGTCGCCGCCGGGGCGCTGCAGCAACTGCTGTTGCAGGGTGCGGAAGCCGTCCGGCAGTTCCAGGAAGGGCGCGCCGTTGCGCAACGCACCCGGCTTGCGCTGGGCCACGCTCAGGTAGTGCCGCCAGTCGTAGAGCGTGCGGCCACCGTCGTGGGAGCGGTGGATGCAGCGGACATGCTCGGCAATCTTCTGGCCTTCGGCCACGAACACCACGCGCGCCGGATACAGGCGCACGCTGACCGTGCGCCCGGCGAAGCTGGCCGGCACGCTGTAGCGGTTGCGCTCCACGTGGACCAGGCAGGTCGGCGTGACCCGCTTGGTCTGTTCGACGAAGCCGTCGAACGGCACCGGCACCGGCATCAATGCCGGCAGTTCGTCCTGCAGGACCTCGGCGATCCTGCGGGGCCGCTGCTCCGGATGGGGCAGTGCCTGCCACAGCGCCTTGCAGCGCTCCTCCAGCCAGGCGTTGAGTTCGTCCAGGTGCTTGAAGTGCTGCGGCACGGCGGGCCAGACGCGCCGGCGTGCGTCCTGCACGTTCTTCTCGATCTGTCCCTTCTCCCAGCCGGAGGCCGGGTTGCAGAACTCCGCCTCGAACAGGAAGTGGCTGACCATGGCTGAGAACCTGGCATTGACGCTGCGCCGCTTGCCGGCATGGACCTTGTCCACCGCCGTCTTCATGTTGTCGTAGATGCCCCGCCGCGGCACGCCACCGAACACGGCAAAGGCGTGGTTGTGGGCATCGAACAGCATCTCGTGGGTCTGCTTCCAGTAGGCGCGCAGCAGGAATGCCCGACTGTGGCTGAGCTTGAACTGCGCGACCTGCAGCTTCACCTTCTCGCCGCCAATGCGCACCCAGTCCTCGCTCCAGTCGAACTGGAACGCCTCGCCCGGCGCGAAGACCAGCGGTACGAAGGCCTTGCGGGGTGCAGTGAGCAGGCGTTCGTGCTCGGCGCGGTGCCAGTCGCGGGCGAAGGCCGCCACGCGGTTGTAGGAGCCCGGATAGCCCACCGCCACCAGCCGAACGTGCATCTCGCGCACGCTCATCTTCTGCTTGCGCGGAGCCGACTGGCTGCGCCACAGCATCGCCCGCAGTTGCTCGGCGTACGGGTCTAGCTGGCTCGGGGTCTGACGCGGGGGATACTTCGGCTCGACCTCGCCGCTGGCGAGGTACTTGGTGATGGTGTTGCGCGAGAGCTTGGTGCGACGGGATATCTCCCGGATCGGCATCTTCTCGCGGAAATGCCAGCGGCGGATGAGGCTCAGAACGTCCATCTTGATCACTCCTGGTGGCTCCGGTCAGGGCAGACCGGAAGGCTAGGAGGTGGCTCAAGATTGGACGGAAATCCGCTGGGTTAGTGGCTCAGTTCTGGATGAAACTCAACAGATGTTTCCTTTGGAGCGCTCGTGGCGCGGCAGTTATTACCCGCCAGATGCTGGGCTCAGAACTCACCACTTGCAATCCAGGCTGCAATGCAATGCAATGCAATGCTGCAACACAATTGCACGGTGCGTCTGTTGGCCATCCCCAAGTTCAAAGTTCAAGGTGTGGAGCGGTCCGACTCCGCGGTCGCTCGCGAGCTCCACAAGCGCGGCGGCTTCGCTGGACTTTCAGAGCGCTCACTCGCTGTCTATCTGGGTGAACTGCGGCGTGGGAAGCTGCGATGGTGGCAAACACGACGCGCGCAGTTGCAGGAGGTGGTCGAGCTCACGGGATTTGAACTGGCGGACTTAGGGTTCAGTAACGCATCGCCCCCGCAGGCATATGCGTTTTCGACCTTCCCGGCATTGAGGCCCATCGACCTGATTCACGAGTCACTGCCCTACGTTTACGAGGACGTTGAACTGCGAAAGGACTGGGGATTCAAAACAGACCTCTGGCTGGCTCCAGACTCTCGGCACCCCTTAAACCGACCTTCGCCCGGCCTCTACTGGCTGCAGATTCCGCAGGGCCATGGGTTGGATCTACTTTGGCAGCAGCTAGTGGCACGAGGTCATGCGCAATGCGTCGAACTGCCCGCCTTAGGCGGAACTCTGCCGCAGCAGGCCAGCGACAAGCTCATGATCTTGCGCGTCGCCAGCCCACTGGAAGTGGACAAAAACAGCCGGGGCAATATCACACCGCCAACGTCACCTGTATTGGTTCTATCGCGACATCCACCGCCGACCATCACAGAGCCTGACGGCCACCAACCCGGTATCTGGCATCGCGAAATGCTTGGCCTGTCACGCCCCATCGTTTCCGGCGGCATGCGGCGCGAGCTTTGTGTTGATTGGCAGGATCGCCTGGTGGCGTGGGCCATCGCTCGCCTTGATGGGAACGAATCGCTTCTCTCGATAACAGACGTCCAGCGCTGGATTGACAGCCTGCTCCCATACCGCAGCGTCGTATCGACGCCCGATGAGCTGATCGCACTCTGCGGCGTCCTCCATCAAAGCGGCCATCTGCATCGCGCGTCTTCCAGAGGGGCCTCGTTGTTCCACGCATGCATGGGCAATCAGGACAACGCTAGGCGTTTGGCGAAGCTGATCAAGCATCGTTATTTGCGCGGCTCGGCGCCTTGGGATGAGGCACTCTCGCCCGGCCAGTGGGCGCAGCACCTGCAGCCCGGCATGGAAGACGCAGCCAGCATTGCCTCACTGGTCACGTCCGTTGTCGAGGAAAAATCAGTCGCCCGGCGACGACAGGCTCAGGCGAAGCTGCTGACGTCGACCGCGGAGTCGGTGTTGTCGGAACTCACTGGTAATTTCGGCCTCATCCGGCACGAGGATGGTTGCTACCACATGCAGCTCCCCTTCCTTGCCAACGGATTGGCTGGAGACGAGGTTTTTGCGTTGGTCAAGGACGGCCAAGTCGACGCATGGTCACGCCTTTATCTCGACCCGAGCCGACGCGTCGTCGTTGAGATGGCGCTGTGGCGCCTTTCTTTAGGAGAGTTGCTGTATGCCACCGAACAGGCGCTCACGTGTGCGAGGCCGAACCTCGTCCAGATGGCAGCTGAAGAGGCGCTGTTCTGGAGCATCGGACTCAAACTCGCCCAGCCCCAAGCCTCCATTGCGGCGTCAGAGCAAGGCATCCTGCAGACCCTGGCGGGCCGGATAGTCCACCGGATCGCGATAACGTCGCCAAAGCCGGTAACACGCGACCTCCAAACGCCAGCCGAGGCCTTGGCCTGGGTTGCGGTTTGCTGGCACTGGTCGGTCAACGTGAATTTTCCCCAGACCATACCCCAGCCCCCCGATCTCGCATGGCTGTTCCCCGGTTGGGCCACTCGAGAGCATCTGGTCGACTATTTGCCGGAACAACTGCCCTACGAGTCATCCCAAGTGCTCGCGGATTCAAGTGAACGGGCAGGGCGAGGGGCTTGGACGACCTGGTGGCCAGCCGCACGACGTATCGCAGATGATCTGTCAGCGCCCCCGTCAGAACCACCTGATGCGCTGGCGCCAGCGCTCGTGCTTTCGTGCCTTCGCCATGGATGGCCCATCAATCCATACTGGGTCAGAGTTATGGGTACATCGTACGCACTGACATCGTTCGCGCGCCAGTCTGTCGCTGAATTTGACCCGCCAGCCAAGGAACGCCTCTTTAAGGCGATGCTGACCGCGATGGATCCGAAGTCTGGCACCCAGTTGGTAACCGGCGACCCGAAACTCGAAGCTGTACGACAGAAGTGGCGAGCTATGGAGCTTCCAAAGTCGTGGCTGGCTCAAGACTTAATCGTGAGTTTGGATTCACGGTCGGTAGTCAACGCTACGGGACCAGGTCTATTTGACTATCTGATGATATGTCTAGACTCGCCGGGCGCAGCCGTCATTCGCGGGTTGGCGCAAAGCATCCCACTTCAACGGGGCTGGGGCAAAGCCTTCCGGATACTTCTTCCGGCCCTGCGCCAGGAGTCTTGGACAACTGTTTTGGAGTGGATCAATCACGATCCGGGCTGCGATATCGCCGCGTGGCTATGGAAAGAAGATGCGCTCAAAACCATTGAGCTGCTCAAGCAGACATCGCAACTCCATGGATTTGCAACCTATTCGCTTATGACGGCGACCCCTGACCAATATGTACCTGACGTTGCAGAAATCCTCTCGGATACGCAGTGTCCGGCACTGCGCGACGGTCGCGCTGCGTGGGCTCTAGACCGATTGCCACATCACGGCTTGAAGCTTGAAAAGCTCATAAATGAGCTGAGTCACGAGGAATGGAATCCTCGCGCAAGTGATCACAGCCAGCCGGCAGAAGCTTGAGACCAGACTATGGAAGGTGATTCGGCCGTTTCTCGGCGCATCGTCTTCCACCATGCGTAAGCGGGGCAAGTGCCGCCCTGACACTGAGGTCCACACGTTCCAAGTAGTGGTGCCGACACTCAAGCCTACATGCCTCGTCCTGGTTAGGGCTGACGACTCCGCATAGCCGAACGTCCGCTTTGGGTCGCATCACGTCGGACTTCCAAGATCGGTAGAACCATGACCACCCCTTTCAACAGGAGGTGGTCATGGCAATTCTTCACACACTTGAGTCCCACGAGCCCTGGAACAAGGGAAAGCTGATCGGCCAGAAGGCGCGACTCAGGCTGAAAGACATCTGGGCGATTCGGATCAGGCTTCAACTTGGCCACAAGGTACGTGATCTTGCACTCTTCAATCTGGCGATTGATTCCAAGCTCCGCGCTTGCGATCTGGTGAAGCTGCGGGTATCGGATGTTTCCCATAGCGGACAGATGGCATCCCGCGCCATCGTGATGCAGCGAAAGACGCGCCGACCAGTCCAGTTCGAAATCACCGAGATGAGCAGGGACGCGCTGCAGGCATGGACTCGGACGGCTGGTCTCCGAGGCTCTGACCTTGTCTTCCCGAGTCGATCGGGCCACTCCCCGCATCTATCCACTCGGCAGTACGCCAGAATCGTCCACCGCTGGGTGCGGGAAATCGGCTTGGATAGTTCCTGCTATGGGACTCACACCATGCGACGCACCAAGGCCGCTCTGATCTACCGCCGAACGAAGAACCTTAGAGCGGTGCAACTACTCTTGGGTCACAGCAAGCTTGAGAGCACCGTGCGGTACTTGGGGATCGAAGTCGACGACGCCCTGGAGATATCGGAACAAACCGAATCCTGATTGGTCGCGCTCGCCAATCGGAATCCGAAATCGACGAAGCAGGCACGCGGGACCTAGTGACTCACTTCTTATTTCACCAAAACCTTCCTGAGAACAGCCAACCATTCTTTCACACGCCAACGCAATTCTTGTCCTAAGATCCGCCCATGCCGCGCCTAGCTATCCGCCTGCTCTTGGTCCTATGCCTGATCCTTAACGGAATGGGCAACGCCATGGCTGCGGTCGCAATGCCGTTCATGGCGGCCATGCCTCACGAAGCACTTCTGGTAACGACCGATGCCGAGGCTCTGCCTGGCACGGCTTCATGCGGGCACGACGAAAGCGCGGCAACTGCGGGAGAGCAGGCCCCGACGTCCACTCCGCCCGCAGGTCACCCAGCCGACTGTGACAAGGACTGTTGTGCAAAGGGTACGTGTGCTTGTGCATGCGTGAACTTGGCACAAGCCGCCATCCTTGACGTGGTGATGCCCGCTGCGTCACCGAGCCGCACCCCCATGGGGGCATTCGTCGCCTTGGGCCATTCGTCCCAAGTCCCGCTCAATCTTATTCGACCTCCCATCGGCTAAGTGACCTCAGGCGCTTCGGCGCCGCTTCCCGTGCATGCGAGATATGCCATGCCGGATCTGCCTTGCATGCAAGGCCGTCACCGAACCATGTGGAGCTGTCATGTCATTCAAATCAACCGGCGTGCCGCAAGGCATCGCCATGCCGTCGCGGCGACGTTTCGTTCAGGGCCTGGCCGCGGGCGGCGCTGTTGCCGGCTTGGGCCTGTGGCCGCGCGCAAGCTGGGCACAAACGGCGCACGCGATGCCGACCCTGCGCGGGACGGAGTTCGACCTCAGCATCGGTGAAACCCTGGTCAACTACACCGGCAGCACCCGCCCCGCGGTCACCATCAATGGAACCGTGCCCGGCCCACTGCTGCGCTGGAAACAGGGCACGACGGTTACCCTGCGCGTGCGCAATGAGCTGCCACGCGGCTCCATCCACGGCCCTGACACCTCGATCCACTGGCACGGCATATTGCTGCCGGCGAACATGGACGGCGTGCCCGGCATGAGCTTTGACGGCATCCGCCCGGGGGAGAGCTACCTCTATCGGTTCGACGTCAAACAAGCTGGCACTTACTGGTACCACAGCCATTCCGGGTTCCAGGAACAGGGCGGCATGTACGGGCCGCTGGTGATCGACCCCGATGGACCTGACCCCATCGCCAGCGACCGCGATTACGTGGTGATGCTGTCCGACTGGACCGATATGAACCCCGCCAAGCTGTTCGCGCGGCTCAAGAAAATGGCCAGCCACGACAACGTCTACCAGCGCACCGTCGGCGATTTCATGCGCGATGCGGAGCGCAACGGCCTGCCCGCCACCATCGCCGACCGCAAGATGTGGGGGCAGATGCGCATGACCCCGACCGACTTGTCCGACGTCAACGGGCAGACCTACACCTACCTGCTCAACGGCACCACCGCGCTGGGCAACTGGACCGGCGTGTTCGCCCCCGGCGACAAGGTGCGGCTGCGCCTGATCAACGGCTCGGCGATGACCTACTTCGACGTGCGCATCCCCGGGCTGAAGCTGACCGTGGTGGCCGCCGATGGCCAGCCGGTGCATCCGGTGACGGTGGACGAGTTGCGCATCGCGGCGGCGGAAACCTTTGATGTCATCGTGCAGCCAAGTGGGCAGGACGCTTACACCCTCTTCGCCCAGGACAGCGCGCGCACAGGCTACGTCAGCGGCACCCTGGCGGTGCGCGAAGGCCTGCGCGCGCCGATTCCGCCGCTGGACCCGCGCCCGATCATCAGCATGGCGGACATGGGGCATGGCGATATGCACGCGGGCCACGACATGAGTGCGATGGAGAACCCACAGCCCGCTACCGCCTCGGACCCGCATGCGGGTCACGCCATGCCCGGCACCAACCCGTCCGCACCGATCGGCGCCGATCCGCATGCAGGCCACGACATGTCGGCAAATGCGGGCGCGATGGCTGGCATGGACCATGGCAACGCTGCGATGTCGGACATGGGAGGCGGAGGGATGCAGGCCCACCCCGCCAGCGAAACCAACAACCCGCTGGTGGACATGCAGACTATGGCACCCACGCCGAAGCTGGATGATCCCGGCATCGGCCTGCGCAACAACGGCCGCCGCGTCCTGACCTACGCGGATCTCAGAAGCACGTTCGCCGATCCCGACGGACGGGACCCGGGACGCACGGTTGAGCTGCACCTGACCGGGCACATGGAGAAGTTCACGTGGTCCTTCGACGGGCTGAAGTTCGCCCAGGCGCAGCCGCTGCGGATGACCTACGGCGAGCGCCTGCGCATCGTGCTGGTCAACGACACCATGATGAGCCACCCAATCCACCTGCACGGGATGTGGAGCGACGTGGAGGACGCCGACGGCAACTTCCAGGTGCGCAAGCACACAGTGGACATGCCGCCCGGCAGCAAGCGCAGCTACCGCGTGCGCGCCGACGCGCTGGGTCGCTGGGCCTATCACTGCCACCTGTTCTTCCACATGGAATCCGGCATGTTCCGGGAAGTGCGGGTGGAGGAATGAACGCCGTGCGCCTGATTTTTCCGATTGCCATCGCGCTCGGGCTGTCTGTCCCATTGCCGGCGCGCGCACAGCACCAAGGACACGTGATGCCGCCGCCTACCCCTGCGGCGCCCGTCGCCAAGAAGAAGCCGCCTGCGAAAGCAGTGGCAAAGCCTGCCGCGAAACCCGCGGTCAAGGCACCGGCGAAGACGGCCACCAAAGCGCCCGCGCCCAAGCGGCCCACGACTAAGGCCACCACGCCGCCCAAGCCGCCGACGCGCGAAACCGCCTCACCCGCGGCAACACCTGCCGAGGAGGATCACTCCACGATGGATCATTCGCAGATGCAGGGGATGGACCATTCCACGATGGACCACTCGCAGATGCAGGGCATGGACCACTCGAAGATGGACCAACCGCAAAATCAGGAGATGGACCATTCCACGATGGACCACTCGCAGATGCAGGGCATGGACCACTCGACGATGGATCACACGGGACCGCCGCAGGTCACCCCGGTTCCGTCCGTGACCCAGGCTGATCGCGACGCCGCGTTCCCCGACGTGCATGCCCATCACCTGCACGGCACAAGCGTTCAGAGCTATTGGTTGCTTGATCGACTGGAAGTCTCCGATGCGGATAACGGAACTGCGCTGGGATGGGAGGCGATGGCGTGGGTGGGAGGCGACGTCCAGCGGATCTGGCTGCGTAGCGAGGGCGAAGCGGTAGACGGCCGCATCGAGCACGGGGACATGGAAGTTCTATACGGCCGCAGCGTGCGGCCGTGGTGGGACGTTCTGGCGGGCGTGCGCCAAGATGTGGGCGATGGGCCATCGCGAACATGGGGAGCGTTCGGCATGCAGGGCCTCTCGCCGTACAAGTTCGAGGTAGCGGCCACTGCCTATATCGGCCAGGGCGGACGCACGGCGCTGCGAGCCGAGGCCGAATACGACACGTTGTTGACCAATCGCCTGATCCTGCAGTGGCGGACGGAGGCGAACGCCTATGGCAAGGCAGACCCGCTGGCGGGTATCGGCTCCGGACTGTCGACCGTCGAGTTCGGCGCCCGCCTGCGCTACGAGGTCACCCGCCAGTTCGCGCCCTACTTCGGCGTAGAACACGACCGCGCCTTCGGCAACACCGCCGACCTGCGCCGCAACGCGGGACATGACGCGGGCGACACCCGTGTGGTGGCCGGCGTGCGCGTGTGGTTTTGAGGAGGAACTGACATGCCATTCGTTACACGCAAGACCCTCCTCGTCCTCGGCGGGCTATCCGCCGCCGCGGTGTTCGCCGCGGGCGGGTTCGTCTGGTCGGGGGTCTACAACATCGCGGCCGACGACCTGCACACCCGCCCGGTCTATGCGCTGATGGATACGATGCGTGAGCGATCGATCGCGGTCCGCGCGAACAAGCTGCATCCGCCACCCAACCTAGATGACCCGGCGCTAATCCGCCAGGGTGCGGGCAACTACAACGCCATGTGCATGAGCTGCCACTTGGCTCCGGGGATGGCCGAAACCGAGCTGAGCAAGGGCCTGTATCCCGCCCCGCCCAACCTGAGCAAGCAAACCGTGGACGCGGCCTCGGCGTTCTGGGTGATCAAGCACGGCATCAAGGCCTCCGGCATGCCGGCCTGGGGCCGGAGCATGCAGGACGACTACATCTGGAACATGGTCGCGTTCCTGCAACAGTTGCCCGGGATGGATGCAGCCCGTTACCGGGCGCTGGTGGCCAGCAGCGGCGGTCATGACCACGGTGGCGGCGAGACCAAGCCTCACGGTCACGCCGAGGGCGTTTCGGATGATCACGACGCTCCGGAAACGGCGATGGATGTGCATGCCGGCATGGACATGAGCGACGACCAGCCCGCAGCCGCCGAGCCATCGCCGAACGCAGCGCCGGAGTCGGTCGAACACCGGCATGCGGACGGCACGGTCGAGTCGCATCCGGCGCCACCCACGCAACCGCCACCGGCGAAGGCCGCCGATGGCCACGATCACCAACACTGAACCCAACGGAGTCAAACCCATGAAATCGATCGTGACTTTCCTGCTTGCCGCCTTCGCCCTTGGCGGCGTGATGGACACCAGTGCCCAGACCAAGCCAGCCGCCTCGGCGCACGCCGCGCATGCACAGCCCATGGCAACCGAACCCGCGCTGGACATTTCCGCCACTGCCAGCCCGGCCGTGGCGATAGCGGAGCATTTCGGCACAGCACTGGCTGCCGGCGACCTCAAAACGGTGGAAGCCTTGCTGGCCCCTGAGGTGTTGATCCTTGAGACCGGCGGGGCGGAGCGCAGCCGCGCCGAATACATGAGCCACCACGCGATCAGCGATGCGAAGTTCCTCAAGGGCAGCCATCACCAGCTCAAGCGACGTATCGCGCGCAGCGCGGGCGACCTGGCCTGGATTGGCAGCGAGAGCGAGCTCCACGCCAGCAAGGACGGCAAGCCGGTGACCCTGCTCAGCACCGAGACGATGGTGCTCAGGAAGACCGGCGCCGACTGGCGCATCGTCCACATCCACTGGTCGTCGCGACCCAAGAAAGCCAAGTGAGGCATAACTGATGAACGTCAAAATCCTGCTGTTTGCTGCGACCGCGATGTGCTCCCTCACGACCATGACGGCGTGCGCCCGCGCGCCCGAAGCTGCCGGCAGCAATACAGACAACGTCGCCCGCCCCACCGCCCAAGAACCGCCTGCAATCGCGCGCTCCCCGGCAGCCGCGCCTGCGTTACAACAAGCCGACACGGACGCGCCACGCATGGTCGTCCACAAGAGCGCGAGTTGCGGGTGTTGCGGCCTGTGGGTGGATCACATGCGCGCCGCCGGGTTCGCGGTGGAAGTGCGCAATACGGACGACCTCAATCCGCTCAAGGAACGGGTTGGAGTGCCCTACGGCAAAGGCTCCTGCCACACCGCCGAGGTGAATGGCTATTTCGTCGAGGGCCATGTGCCGGCCGCGGACGTCAAGCGATTGATCGCGGAAAAGCCCGATGCCAAGGGCCTGGTGCTACCGGGGATGCCGGCCGGTTCGCCAGGTATGGAGTTACCTGATGGAACGACTGAGACCTACATGGTCGAACTGGTCAATCAGGACGGGTCGGTCACCGAATTTGCACGCCACTAAGGGCATATTTTATTGGGGACACCGCGGCGGTGACGTGGGGGCGACCGCCAACCCAACCTCTCTCACTGAATGGAGCCAAGCCATGAGCCATCATCTGACCCAAGCCATCCGCGACTGCATCGCGGCCTGCAACGACTGCGCCACCGAATGCGGCAATTGCTTCAACCACATGGTCGGCAAGGGCAGCACGAACGACTGTCCCGCTTGCTGCATCGAATGCGCTGCGATCTGCCGCCTGTGCGCCGATGCGATGGCGCGGAACAGCCCCTTCCATAAGGAATTGTGCGCCCTGTGCGCAAAGATCTGCGAATGGTGCGCGGAACAATGCGCCGCGCACGACATGGAGCATTGCCAGAAGTGCGCCGAAGCATGTCGCCGCTGCGCGGAAGCATGCCGGGCGATGGCTGCGTAACAGGTCATGTGCGTCCCTGCCGGAGCGGGCAGGGACGCACATCGACGTCGCCGCCTTACTTGGTATAAGGAGCTAGTTGCTTGATTTCCTCTTGCTGCTCCGCCTTCATCCTGGCAGCCATCGCCTTTAACTCGGCGTTACTTCCCGACTTGAGCATCACATCGGCCATGTCGATCGCCATCTGGTGATGGACGGTCATCATCGCCGCGAAATCCTTGTCGACATCTCCGGACATCGGCATGGGCGACTTCGAGCCCTCGGTCATGATCCGATGCAATTCCATCGAGCCGGCGCTGTGCCCAGGCATCCCATGATCCGCTCGCATGGCCGCCGGTTGCATTGCCGAGCTGTCTGTTTCTTGCGCGGTCTTCGCATCTTCCGCGCAAGCGCCAACGGCGAGGGCCAAACCTGCGCCCAGAAACATCGGCAGCGCAAAAGCAAAAGGATTCTTCATCTTCATCGAGGTGTTCCTCATGGATCCGCTTGCTGGATGCCGAGCGGTACTGCGTCATCGCACGGCGCGCATGCTCGGTCTGTGAAGCTGTTCCATCTGACCCAATTGAATGTGCCTCGCCTCCAACGCTTGACTCTGGACCATGGTGCAGGGTGCAAAGTCCCGCTCACCGGCACATTCCAAAGGTGACCCAATGAAGATCGGCGAACTGGCAAAGCGGGCCGAGGTGCCCATCGATACGGTGCGCTACTACGAACGCGAAGGCTTGATTCCGCCGCCCGTGCGGCGGGCTTCTGGATACCGCGATTACCTGGATGCGGACGTGGACCGCTTGCGATTCATGCGACGTGCCAAGGGGCTTGGATTCACCCTGCAAGAGATCCGCGACCTGCTGAGCCTGACCGCACTGGCCGAAGACGACATGTCTGCGCTCAATGCACGCGCTCAGGCCAAGCTGCAAGACGTGGAAGGCAGGATCCAGTCCCTCATCCGCGTGCGCGATGCGCTGCAGGGCCTTGTAACAGCATGTCCGGGGCACGGCGCACTGAATCGCTGCCCGATCCTGGCTGCGCTGTCGGAGGACCACGCATGAGCACCCATGACCACGCTGGTAGCGGCTGCTGCAGCGCAGGCGGCAAGCCGTCACTCGCTGAGACCACGGCGCGCGATCCGGTCTGCGGCATGACCGTCGACCCGTCCACTGCCAAGGGTGGCTCGGCAACCCATGCCGGCCTTGCATATCACTTCTGCAGCAACGGTTGCCGCGAAAAGTTCGTTGCCAACCCCCAGCACTACCTTGATCAGGTCTCAGCGCAACAAACCGCCCCAGCGGCGCTATCCATGCACGCGACTGCTGCCCCAGCCGGCGCAATCTACACCTGCCCAATGCACCCTGAGATCCGCCAGCAGGGCCCCGGCACCTGCCCACTCTGCGGGATGGCGCTAGAGCCGGAGATGCCCAGCCTGGACGAGGAGGAGAACTCGGAACTACGCGATTTCAGCCGTCGCTTCTGGTGGACCTTGCCGCTAAGCGTGGTCGTCCTGCTGCTTGCGATGTTCGGGCACTCCCTGCCCGCGCTGCCGACCACCACCCGCACCTGGATCGAACTGGTGCTGACCACGCCTGTGGTGCTGTGGGCCGGCTGGCCGTTCTTCGTGCGCTGCGTGCAGTCCATCCGCAACCGCAGCCCGAACATGTGGACGCTGATCGGCATCGGCGTGGCGGCGGCGTTCGGCTACAGCGTGGTCGCGACGGTCGCCCCGGGCCTGTTTCCCGATTCATTCCGCGACCACGGCCGGGTCGGGGTCTATTTCGAGGCCGCCGCGGTGATCGTCTCGCTCACCCTGCTCGGCCAGTTGCTGGAGCTCCGCGCCCGATCCAAGACCAGCGCCGCGATCAAGGCGCTGCTGGGGTTGGCACCGAAGACCGCGCGCCGGGTCAGGGACGATGGCAGCGAGGAGGACATCCCGCTGGACCACGTCCATGTCGGCCACCTCCTGCGCGTCCGCCCGGGCGAAAAGGTGCCGGTCGACGGCATCGTGGTCGAGGGCCGTTCCAGCGTCGATGAGTCGATGCTCACCGGCGAAGCGATGCCCGTCGGCAAGGGCGAGGGAGACGCGGTCATCGGTGCCACCCAGAACGGCACCGGCGCCCTGCTGATCAGGGCCGAGCAGGTGGGCTCGGCAACAGTGCTTGCGCGCATCGTGCAACTGGTGGCGCAGGCGCAGCGCTCGCGGGCGCCGATGCAGCGCATGGCCGACAAGGTTGCGTATTGGTTCGTGCTGGCGGTGCTGGCGGCGTCGGTGGCGACCTTCTTCGCGTGGGGCCTATGGGGGCCGCAACCTTCTTGGACGTGGGCGGTGCTCAACGCCGTGTCGGTGCTGATCATCGCCTGCCCCTGCGCATTGGGCCTGGCCACACCGATGTCGATCATGGTCGCCACCGGCCGCGCCGCGCAGGCCGGTGTGTTGTTCCGCGATGCGGAGGCGATCGAACGCTTCCGCACCCTCGATACCCTGGTAGTGGACAAGACCGGCACACTCACCGAGGGCAAACCGAGCTTCCGCACAGTCATCGGTGCAGGCGGAACCACCGCTGCCGACGTGCTGCGCCTGGCGGCGAGCCTGGACAAAGGCAGCGAACATCCGCTGGCCGAATCCATCGTTGCCGAAGCCCGCGGACGCGCCATGGACCTGTCGTCCGTGCAGGACTTCGATTCGGTGACCGGATCGGGCGTGCGCGGCACGGTCGAGGGACGCGCGCTGGTGCTTGGCAACCGGGCCTTGATGGACGCCAATAACATCGACGTGGCTTCCCTCGCCACAGAGGCCGAGGGCCTGCGCGCCGATGGTGCCAGCGTCATGTTCCTTGCGGGCGACGGCCGCTTGTTGGGGCTGCTGGCGGTAGCTGATCCAATCAAGTCCTCCGCCAAACCCACGATCGCCGCATTGCAGGCCAGCGGCCTTCGAGTGGTGATGGCGACGGGTGATGGCGCGACGACCGCGCAGGCCGTGGCGCGCACGCTCGGCATTGATGAGGTCCACGGCGAGGTGCGTCCGGAAGACAAGGCCGCGTTGGTCAAGCGGCTGCAGGCCCAGGGACGCAAGGTCGCGATGGCTGGCGACGGCATCAACGATGCTCCTGCGCTGGCCAGCGCCGATGTGGGCATCGCCATGGGCACCGGCACCGACGTCGCCATGTCCAGCGCCCAGGTCACCCTGGTCAAGGGCGATCTGCGCGGCATCCTCCGCGCCCGCGCGCTGTCCGATGCCACGGTCCGCAACATGCGCCAGAACCTGGCCTTCGCCTTTCTCTACAACGCCATTGGCGTGCCCATCGCAGCCGGAGTGCTATACCCGGTGTTCGGCCTGTTGCTCAGCCCAATGATCGCCGCCCTGGCGATGAGCCTGAGCTCGGTATCGGTCGTCGGCAACGCGCTGCGGCTTGCCAAGACCCGACTTCCAGAAGACGCCTCCCCCCGAGAGCCCGGGACCAGCGCCGTACCCCCACAGGCTCGTTCCACAGGAGTTCCAACATGAGTACCAAAACCACATTCGCCCTTGCGGTCACCCTGTTGCTGGCATCCAACGTGCACGCTGGTCCTCAGGACGCGACCAAGCCGATGGATCACAGCAAGATGAAGATGGACCACGCCGACATGAAGATGCCCACGACGCCCGAAGCACGGGCGAAGATGGCGAACACCATGTTCGACAAGATCGATGCGAACAAGAACGGCAGCCTCAGCCGCGCTGAATTTGTCGAGCACCACCGGACCATGTCGATGGAGCATGGTGGGATGCACATGAACCACCATGACAAGGATGGAAAGAAGCATCAGGGCGCGAACCATCACGCCTTGGATCACGCAGCGCACGCACCATCGTCGGGCGTCACCTTCGCCAAGCTGGATGGCAACAAGGACGGCAAGCTCTCCAAGGCGGAAATGGCCAAGCATCCAATGGCTGCCCATTTCCCCATGATGGATACCGACAAGAACGGCTTCCTGAGCCCCACGGAAGCAGCCGCCCACGGTCTGTAACGTCTGCACACATAGCGGGCGGTGCCCGGCACCGCCCGCCTCACATCAGGAGGCTCCATGGAAAAGCAAACGTCTAAGAATGCAGGGCACGTCGACCATGGCGCCGCTGCCACGCCGATGGCGCATGGCTCTGGCGATGGTCACTACAGCCGCTTCGCATGGATGCTGGCGCTGTCGTTCGTCGCGATGTACGTGCTGATGTACGCCATGGTCGACCGACTCGGCAACGCGGTTCCCAACATCAACCAGTTCTACATGGCTGGGCTGATGACAGCACCAATGGCCATACTCGAGATTGCGCTGATGGGGCGTATGTACCCAGATAAGCGCAAGAACATCACGATAGTTTTGTTGGGTGCAGTCGTTCTGGCAGCTTGCTGGTTTGGCATTCGTGCCCAAGCTGGGGTCGGAGACCGTCAGTTCCTCAAATCGATGATCCCTCACCACGCCGGCGCCATTCTCATGTGCGAACAAGCGTCGCTCACCAAGCCTGACGTGAGGGCCCTGTGCGAGGGCATAGTCAAGGCACAGGAAGAAGAGATCGCTCGCATGAGGGCATTGCTTGCCCGATAGATCTGGCCCGCTAAAGCGGGCTGGCCTGCAGTCGCTCGGCATTGGATTGAAACCCGATGGGACTTGGAGAGTCGCTTGCCACCGTGCGTCCGCTATCGGCCGAGGCTGTGTGAAAAGCCCGCCTCCACTGGCATGATCTGAGCACCGGCTGATGGGTGCTCTGCATGAAGCGATTCGTGGATGGCGTTGATCGTTCCCAAGGGCTTCTGCTCCCTGATCGGCTGGAAGACTTCGTCCATGAGGACAACCCCGTTCGGGTGGTTGATGCCTTTGTGGAAGCACTCGATCTGAGCGAACTTGGCTTCGAGGCCGCCAATCGCGTGGCCGGTGGCCGTCCTGCGTATCACCCCGCGGTGCTGCTCAAGATCTACATCTATGGCTACCTCAACCGCATCCAGTCCAGCCGTCGCCTGGAGCGGGAGGCGCAACGGAATCTGGAGCTGATCTGGCTGACCGGACGACTGGCACCGGACTTCAAGACCATCGCCGACTTCCGCAAGGACAACGGCGCTGCAATCACGGCCGTGTGCAGCCGGTTCGTTGCGCTGTGCCGGAGCATGAAGGTCTTCTCGCATGCCATCGTCGCGATCGATGGCAGCAAGCTCAAAGCGGTGAACAGCCGGGACCGCAACTTCACCGTTGGTAAGGTCAGAGGACGCCGGCAGCAGTTGGAGGAGAGCGTTGCGCGATACCTCGCCGAACTGGACCGAGCGGACCGCGACCCTGCCTTGCTGCCGGAGGGGCGTGCACCACATCTGAAGGACAAGCTGGCGAAGCTGCGCGCGCAGATGGAGAAGCTTGATGCCATCGAAAAGCAGCTTGAGGCCGCACCAGATCACCAGATCTCGCTGACGGACCCGGACGCAAGATCAATGACGTCAAGCGGTCGGGGCACAGGCACGGTTGGCTACAACGTCCAGGCGGTGGTCGACGCCAAGCATCATCTGATCGTCGCTCATGACGTGACGAACGACGGCCACGACCGCGCGCAGCTCTCGCGCATGGCAACGAAGGCCAGGGAAGCCCTTGGCACCGAACGTATGACGGCGCTGGCAGATCGTGGCTACTTCAATGCACCGGAGATCCTGGCGTGCGAGGAGGCAGGCGTCATTCCGTTGGTGCCCAAGCCGCTCACGTCGAACAGCAAGGCCGAAGGCCGGTTCGACAAGCGGGACTTCATTTACGACGAAGCCGCGGATGAGTACGAATGTCCAGCAGGCGAAAGGGCGATCCATCGCTTCACGGCCGAAGAAAAGGGCCTGACCCTGCACAAGTATTGGTCATCCGCCTGCCCCCGCTGCCCGATGCGGATGAAATGCACGACCGCGAGCTATAGACGAATCACCCGCTGGGAGCACGAACACGTGCTCGAGCGAATGCAGATGCTGCTGGATGCAAGGCCACAAGCTGCAGTGGTGCGAAGACAGACGGTGGAGCATGTCTTCGGCACGCTCAAATCATGGCTTGGCACTACGCCATTGCTGACCAAGACCCTTCCAAAGGTAAGAAGCGAGGTCAGCTTGGCGGTGTTGGCCTACAACATGAAACGGATGATCAAGATCGTGGGTACTCAAGGCATGGTGCGGGCCATCGCGGCCTGAGCATCACGTTCTTTTGCTGCACGCTGGTTGCTCGAACTGGCCACGTCGGTGTCGTGAGTCCTGTTCCAACGCGTTTTTACACAGCCTCGGCCAGAAGCGGACATCGCACATTGCGTTACATACTGGATGTGTCGGCCTTCAAAGCACCAAGAATGCTGCAGCTTGCACGCTCCCGCCCGCTGCAGCTTTCGATCGTGCGCTGAAGCTCGCGTTCCATGCGCTGCAAATCGGCGAGACGCCGTTGGATATCCACGAGATGGATCCGTGCCAAGCGATCCACATCGCTGCATGAAAGCTGGGATTCCTCCGCTAGCCGCAGCAGGCTCTTCAACTCTTCGAGGCTGAAGCCGAGCGCACGGCCGCGCGTTATGAAGCGGAGGCGATCAATGTCGGCGTCGCGATATTGCCGATACCCGCTCGCCGTTCGGTCGGGTGCGGTCATCAGGCCGATCCGCTCGTAGTAGCGGATTGTTTCGATGTGGCAGCCGCTGGAGGCGGACACTTCCCCGATCTTCATGGTTGACCCTGTAGTGGCTACGGACTTTAGTATGTAGTCCGAGCCAACCCCGGACAACGATGAGCGACTGCGGCTGCCACCACGAAGCGAAAAATGCTCAGGAGCGCAAGATCCTGACAATCGCGCTTGCCCTCAATGCGACGATGGCCGTCGTCGGCGGTATCGCAGGCTGGATCGGCCAGTCCACAGGCCTGCTCGCCGATGCGCTCGACATGCTGTCGGACGCCACGGCCTACGCCATCGGCCTGGTCGCCATCGGCCGCGCCGCGAGTTTCAAGGCCAATGCCGCCATGCTCAGCGGCGCTGCGCTGCTGCTCCTCGGTCTCGGCGTGCTGTTCGAGGTGGGGCGACGGGTGATCTACGGCGCCGAGCCCGCCAGTGGCTGGATGATCGGGACGGCGATCCTGTCGCTGATTGTCAACATGTCGGTGCTTCGGATGCTCGCTCCGCTCAAGTCGGGCGACGTCCATCTTCGTGCCACTTGGATCTTCACCCGAGCGGACGTCGTCGCGAACATCGGCGTCGTTCTGGCGGGGATCCTCGTGTTTTGGCTGCGTTCACCCCTTCCTGACTACGGCATCGGCACGCTGATCGGGCTCTATGTAGTCAAGGAGGCCGTCGAGATCCTTGTGGAAGCGCGCCGCGCGCGCGGCAGCGCCCCCAAGGCAGACGGTTGAGCCTCGCCGTAAAGCAAGCACCGCCGCCGCCGTACCCTTAAACCAGTATCAGATAGGGGCTGGCGGCCTTTTGGAATAGTGTTCAGCTTGATAATCGTCTAATCTATTTGCCGTGTTGAAACTGAATCGCCTACGTAGGGGAAGTGCGCTGCGCATGCTCGCGTTGGCGCTGCTCGCGCTCAGCATGATGGCGCGGCCCGTGCTCGCGGCGATCGGCGAGGCGCACGAGCTTGCGCACGATCCCACTGGTCGGCACGCCTACGTCAGCGAAACAGGTGGGACAGCGGGGGACGATGAGTCCGACGAGCAGTCCGTGGGGCATGCCCTGCTTGAATTCGCACACTGTTGTGCCCAGCTGTCGGTGGCGACGGCGGAAGGGTTGTTCGTTCCGGCGGTAAAGCCGCGGAGTTCGCTCGCGGCGTGCCCCGAGGTGACGACGCACGGCGCGGGCGCCCGCGGATCGCCTTTTCGACCCCCCATCCGGGTTTGACGAACCCGCCGGCAATGCCGGCGCGCTGTTTTCGTCTTTCTTTCCCGGAGTATCCCCATGCGTTTGCGACTCGCGGCCGTTGCCGCGTGCGTCGCAGCGATGCTGTTCGCATTTTCCGCATCCGCTGCCGACCGTTTGACCCTCGACGATGCGTTTGCGCGCGTTGAGCAAGCCCATCCTGACCTGCGCTTGGCCGGTGGCCAGCGCAATGTGCTCACCGCCGAACTCGACCGGGCCAGCTTCCGGCCTCCGCTGCGCATAGGCGCTTCGGCCGAAAATATCCTGGGCACCGGAGAGGCCAGCGGCCTGTCGGGCACTGAGCTCACGCTCACGCTCGCGTCGGTGCTCGAGCGTGGCGGCAAGCTCGACGCGCGCCGCGCCTTAGTGCAGTCGCGGATCGATTCGCTGGCCATCCAGCGCGAAGGCAAGCGCCTGGACCTACTGGCTGAGGTCGCCCGCCGGTACTTGGCAGTGGTGTCGGCGCAGAAGCAGCGCGAAATCGCCGACCTGGACATCGGCCAGCGTCGCCGTACCGTGGCGGGAGCGCGCGAGCGACTGGTGGCGGGTGCCTCGCCCGAGTCCGTCGTTCTGACCGCGGAAGCCATGCTTGCGCGCGCGGAGCTCGAGCGGGCACGGGCCGCCCAACGGGAGGCCGGTGCCCGCCAGCACTTGGCCGCGCTCTGGGGCGAGCGCGACCCCGACTTCCAGGTGGTCACCAGCAATCCGCTGGTTCTGCCGAAGATCGCAGCCTTCGAGGAGCTGTCGACCTGGCTGACGCGGACGCCGGAGATCGCACAGTTCGCGAGCGAGCAGCGCATCCGCGAGGCCCGCTTGCAGCTTGCCCGCACGCAAGCCACGCCCGACATCGACTGGCAGGTGGGCGTGCGTCGCCTGCAGGCGACCGATGATTTCGGTTTCGTCGCCAGCGCCTCGGTTCCGCTGGGCGCGCGTACGCGTGCCCAACCGGAGATCCGTGTAGCACAAGCGGAGCTCGAGCTGCTCGAAATCGAGCGCGAGAGCCGCAATATTTCCCTGTATTCCACCCTCGCCGACGCGCACGGACGGTTCCTGTCCGCGCAACTGGAGGTGCGGCGTCTGGCGAGCGACGTGATCCCCAAGCTTGGGCGCGCCGAAGCGGCCGCCGAGCGTGCGTACCGCGCCGGTGCCATCAGCTATCTGGAATGGGCTCAGTTGCAGTCCGAACGCACCAATGCCCGCAAGCAGCAACTTGAAGCCGCGCTGGAAGCCCAGCGCGCCCTGATCGAAATCCAGCGCCTGACAGGCCAGCCCTTCGTGGCAGGTCCTGGCGAGCGCTTGCCCGGAGAGACCCCGTGAGCCGTTCCCCCCTGACGATCCTGACGCTGGCGTGCGCGCTGGCCCTCGCCGGTTGCGGCGACAAGAGCTCGCCCAAGACCGAAGCGACGCAAAGCGACGCCGACGAACATGCCGAGGGCGAGGAGCACGCCGAAGACGAAAAGCCCGGCGAGGGCAAAGAGCACGCCGAAGGCGAGAAGCCTGGTGACGGCGAAGGGCACGCCGAGGAGGTGCCTTCGACGAAGATCCCCGCGCAGCGCGCCGCGTCCTTGGGCATCCGCACCGAGCGCGTCACCGCCGGCTCGATCGCCGACCAGCACGAGGTGCAGGGCCTGCTCACGCCGGTGGAGGGGAGTATCGCCAAGGTGCAGGCGCGATTCCCAGGGCCTATCCGCTCGCTTCGCGCGAACGTGGGCGACACGGTGCGCGCGGGCCAGCCGCTGGCCACGATCGAGAGCAACCTGAGCCTGACCACCTACACGGTGAGCGCGCCGATCTCGGGCGTCGTCCTCGCGCGCGACGCATCGGTGGGCGCTGTCGCCACCGAAGGCTTCGCCCTGTATGAGATCGCCAATCTCGGCGACCTGTGGGTCGACCTGCATGTCTTCGGCCGGGATGCGCAACACATCGGCCCAGGCAACGCCGTGGTCATCACGCGCATGAGCGATGGCGAGACCGCCGAGACCCGCATCGAACGCATCCTGCCCAGCACGGCCACCGCAAGCCAGAGCACGGTCGCCCGGGCGCGGATCAGGAATTCGGACGGCATGTGGCGCCCGGGTTCGGCGGTGCGTGCTCGCATCACGGTGGACGAACAGGCCACGGCCATGACGATTCCGCTGACGGCCGTGCAGAAGGCCGGCGAGGAAGACGTGGTCTATGTCGTGGCGGGCGAGAAATACACGCAGCGGGTCGTGCGGCTGGGCAAGCGCGACGCACGCCGCGTCGAGGTGCTTTCGGGCCTCAAGCCGGGCGAGGTCGTCGTGACCGAGCAGAGCTTCCTCATCAAGGCGGACATCGAGAAGTCGACCGCCGAACATGACCACTGAGGCGGCCGCGACCATGCTCGAGAAAATCATCCGATTCGCGATCGCGCATCGGTGGCTGATGCTGGTTCTCACTCTGGCGCTCGTGGGCGTCGGCGTGTGGAGCTTCACCAAGCTGCCGATCGATGCGACCCCCGACATCACCAACGTCCAGGTGCAGATCAACACCGAGGCCCCGGGCTACTCCCCGCTGGAGGCCGAGCAACGGATCACCTTTCCGATCGAGACCGCTATCGCGGGCCTGCCCGGGCTTGACTACACCCGCTCGCTCTCACGCTATGGGCTCAGCCAGGTGACGGTCGTCTTCAAGGACGGAACCGACATCTTCTTCGCGCGCCAGCAAGTGTCCGAGCGCCTGCAGCAGGCCCGTTCCCAGCTGCCAGCGGGACTCGAGCCGTCAATGGGCCCGATCGCCACGGGCATGGGCGAGATCTTCATGTACACGGTGAAGGCCGCGCCCGACGCGCGCAAGAAGGATGGGTCGCGGTATACGGCGACCGACCTTCGCACGCTGCAGGACTGGGTGATCCGCCCCCAGCTGCGCAACGTGCCCGGCGTGACCGAGGTCAATACGATCGGCGGCTTTGAGCGGCAGATCCATATCACGCCCGATCCGGCCGCACTCGTCGCCTTGGACTTCACGCTCGAGGACATCGTCACCGCGCTCGCGGCCAACAACCAGAACGTCGGCGCCGGCTACATCGAGCGCAACGGGCAGCAACTTCTCGTGCGCGTACCGGGGCAGGTCAATGACCTCGACGCCATCCGCAACATCGTTCTGGATCGACGCGAGGGCGTACCGATCCGCGTGCGTGACGTGGCGACGGTGGGCGAGGGCCGTGAGCTCCGCACCGGCGCCGCAACGGAAAACGGCGAGGAGGTCGTCGTCGGTACCGTGGTCATGCTCGTCGGCGCCAACAGCCGCGACGTGTCGCAGGCCGCGGGCGCCAAGCTCGCCGCCGCCAATGCCAGTCTGCCCAAGGGCGTGCGCGCCGAACCGGTCTACGACCGCACTTCGCTGGTGGACCGAACCATCCAGACAGTGGCCAAGAACCTTGTCGAAGGTGCGCTGCTCGTCATCGTGGTGCTGTTCCTGCTCCTGGGCAATTTCCGTGCAGCATTGATCACAGCGGCCGTCATCCCGCTGGCCATGCTGTTCACGCTCACCGGCATGGTGCGCGGCGGGGTGTCGGGCAATCTCATGAGCCTGGGCGCGCTCGACTTCGGGCTGATCGTCGATGGCGCGGTGATCATCATCGAGAACTGCCTTAAACGTTTCGGCGAGGCGCAGCATCGACTCGGTCGCGCAATGACGGACGAAGAGCGTTTCGACGAGACCGCCAGCGCGACCGCAGAAGTCATTCGCCCGAGCCTGTTCGGCGTAGGCATCATCACCGCGGTGTATTTCCCTATCTTTGCGCTGTCGGGCATCGAGGGAAAGATGTTTCACCCGATGGCGATCACCGTGGTGCTCGCGCTGACCGGCGCGATCCTGCTTTCGCTCACCTTCGTTCCGGCGGCGATCGCGTTGTTCCTCGGCGGCCGCGTCGCCGAGCACGAGAACAAGGTGATGGCGTGGTTCTCGCGGCGCTACCTGCCGCTGCTGACGTGGACGCTGCGCAACCGCTGGCCCGTGGTCGGCGGTGCGCTGGCATTGGTCGTCGTGTCGGGCCTGCTCACGACGCGGTTGGGATCGGAATTCATCCCGAACCTCGACGAGGGCGACCTCACCGTGCAGGCGCTGCGCATTCCAGGCACCAGCCTCACGCAGTCGCTGGAAATGCAGGAAACACTGGAGAAGTCGCTGGCAAAGCTGCCCGAGGTCAAACGGGTGTTCGGAAAGATTGGCACGGCGGAAGTGGCGAGTGATCCGATGCCGCCGTCGATCGCGGACACGTTCGTGATGCTAAAGGACCGCGAAGACTGGCCGAATCCGGGAAAGCTTAAAGAGGAGCTCGTCGCGGAAGTCCAGGAGGTACTGGAGACCATCCCGGGCAACAACTACGAGGTGACGCAGCCGATCCAGATGCGCACCAACGAGCTGATCTCCGGCGTTCGCGCGGACGTCGCGGTGAAAATCTACGGTGACGACCTCGATCAGCTGGTTCGATCGGCAGCGCAGGTGCAAGCGGTGATGAACTCGGTGGAAGGCGCGGCAGACGTCAAGACCGAGCAGGTGACGGGGCTGCCGTTGCTGACGGTCGAGCCCAATCGACAGGCGCTCGCCAACTACGGCCTCAACCCGTCCGACGTGCAGGACACGGTGGCGACTGCCATCGGCGGCGAGGAGGCGGGTCAGCTGTTCGAGGGTGACCGCCGCTTCGATCTGGTCGTGCGCCTGCCGGAAGACGTGCGACAGGATTCCGCGGTGCTCGGTGACCTGCCGATCGCGCTCGGACCCAATACGGGCGAGGGCGACGAGGCGGGGCGCGAGGCGAGTTGGCGCGGTGGCGAAGCACGCACCGTGCCCTTGCGCGAGGTCGCGACCATCCGCTCGCAGCTGGGTCCGAACCAGATCAACCGCGAGAACGGCAAGCGCCGCATCGTGGTCACCGCCAACGTGCGGGGCCGGGACCTGGGCGGTTTCGTCAAGGAGCTGCAAGGTGAGATCGATAGCAAGATCCGCCTGCCCGAGGGCTACTGGCTGGACTATGGCGGCACGTTCGAGCAGCTAGTCTCCGCCAGTCGCCGCCTCGCGATCGTGGTGCCGGTGACGCTCGTGGTGATCTTCGGCCTGCTTTTCATGGCGTTCGGCTCGGCCAAGGACGCGACCATCGTGTTCAGGGCGTGCCGCTGGCACTGACCGGCGGCGTCATCGCGCTCTGGATGCGCGACATCCCACTCTCGATCTCCGCGGGCGTGGGGTTCATCGCATTGTCGGGCGTGGCGGTGCTCAACGGCCTGGTCATGATCGCTTTTCATCAAGAACCTGCGGGAACAGGGCGTGCCGCTCGACAAGGCGGTTTTCGAAGGCGCGATCGGGCGCCTGCGGCCCGTCTTGATGACCGCGCTGGTGGCATCGCTCGGCTTCGTACCGATGGCGCTGAACGTCGGCGCGGGCTCGGAAGTCCAGAGGCCGCTCGCCACGGTGGTGATCGGTGGCATCGTCTCCTCAACGCTGCTGACGCTGCTGGTGCTACCGGTGCTCTATCGCTGGTTGCACAAGGAGAACGACGAGCCACTCGAGCCCAAGCATCCGGAACTGACGCACCGTGCAGCCTGAAGCCGGTCTCACCACTGGACGCTTTAGACCGGGGCCCCGCGGGGTCCCGGTCGGCTGGGTCACGGGCGGCGCGGCGTTGCTGTTCACGCTCTGCTCGATGCCGTTGGTCTGGCGCGCGCTTTCGCAGCCGGAGGCGCTGCACCTGCGGGTGGGTGTGGGGGCGTTCGCCGCGCTGTCCGTCGCCGTGTTCGCCCTCAACGCGATCCTGTTGGGTGTCATCGTCAATCGCTGGACCCTGCGCGTGGTCCTGCCCGTGCTGTTCTTCGTCAACGCCGGCGCGGTGTATTTCGCCTGGAGCTACGGTGTGGTCATCGACACCTCGATGATGCGCAACGTGCTGGTCACTGACATGCGCGAGGCGGGCGAGTACCTCGCGCCGGGGTTATGGCTCACGCTGGCGCTGCTGGGCGGCCTGCCCTCGCTGATCGTGGCCCGGCTGCCGCTGCGCAGGAGTCCGCCGGCGCAGGCATTTTCCGTCCGGATGTTGTGGACGATGGGCCTGTTCTGCGTGCTGATGCTCGCGCTCGTGTCGTCCTACGACAGCCTGGCCTCGCTGATGCGGGGACACAAGCACGTGCGCTACCTGATCTCGCCCGCAAACGTGCTGGTATCGACGGTGCAGGCGCTCGCCGGGGGCAGGGGTCGCCGCGGGGCTCGCACACCGATCACTCGCTACGTCAGCCAGGTCCCTCATCCACCCGGCGGGCGGCCGCACGTGCTGGTGCTCGTCGTGGGCGAAACCGTGCGCGCGCAGAACTGGGGCCTCAGCGGTTACCGCCGCCAGACGACGCCGGAGCTCGCGCGTCGCGGGGTGATCAACTTCGCGGACGTGACGGCCTGCGGCAGCAGCACCGAGGTGTCACTTCCGTGCATGTTCTCGATGCAGGGCCGCCACGAGTACGACGCGGGCGCGATTGCGCGTAGCGAGTCGCTCCTGCACGTCCTCGCGCGCGCTGGCGTGGACGTGCTCTGGCGCGACAACCAGACCGGCTGCAAAGGGGTCTGCGACGGGCTGGCCTTCGAGTCGTTCCGCGATGCGCGCACCGCGCCCTACTGCTCGATGGATGGCTGTCGCGACGAGATCCTGCTGGACGGACTCGCAGCCCGACTGCGCTCTGCCCGCCGCGACGGGATCATCGTGCTGCACCAGCTGGGTTATCATGGTCCGGCGTATTACCGCCGCTATCCGTCGGAACTGAGGCGGTTCCAGCCGGACTGCCGGACGCCGGAACTGGCCCGGTGCACGCGGCAAGAAATAACCAACGCCTACGACAATGCCGTGCTGGCGACCGATCGCCTCCTCGCGCGGACAATCGACCTGCTCGCCGCGACGTCCACCGTCGACACGGCGCTGATATATGTGTCCGATCACGGCGAGTCGCTCGGTGAGGCGGGCATCTACCTGCACGGGCTTCCGTACCCGATCGCGCCGGACGTGCAACTGAAAGTGCCGATGGTGATGTGGTTCTCTCCCGGCATGCAGGCCTCCCGCGGAATCGACCTGCAGTGCCTGCGACGCAACGCCACGCGTTCGGTCGAACATGACAACCTGTTCCATACCGTATTGGGGCTGATGGAAGTACGCGCCGATCCCTACCAGGCGTCGCACGACCTGCTGCGGGGTTGCGCGCGCGCCGTGCCGACCGGACCCCCACCGGAACGAACGGTGTAGCGCCGGCACGAGGCATCCCCGTCCGGCGCGGGTCCAGCAACCAGCTCACGGTCTGCCCCGACGCCCGTCCCCGCCCTGTTCCCCAGGCTATTGATCCACCCGGAGCACACGCCATGACCCAACCGTTACGTATCGACATCCCGCTCGTGCTGCCCGAGGTGACGGATGCGGCGGACCGCTGCGTTGCGCGGCTCCTGTCCGATGTTGGCGGGCGCGAGGGCGTCGAAAAGGCCCATATCGTCGCGGCGACGGAAGCGGCGCCGGCACAGCTGTGCATCCATTTCGACGCGGCGGTGCTCTCCCTCCAGCGCATCCGCCAACTGGTAACGGCGGCCGGCGCGGCGGTGGCCGAGCAGTACGGGCATGCCTCGTGGCCCGTGGAGGTTTCGCACGCACGGCGCGCGCGCACGCTGACCGAGCAGCTTCGGGCGATCCCGGGCGTGCTTGACGCGAACGTGGGCGCGGGCGGTACCGCGCACGTCGAGTTCGACCGTTCCATCACTTCGGAAGAAGCGATCAGACGCGAGTTCTTCCGGCGCGCCGCGGCGTCGCCGGGAAACGGCGCGCAAGCCAGCGCTGACGCGAGCGCAACCGTCGCCAGAGCCCCGGCAGCGACCACGCCAACGCCTGCAGCCGAAACGGGGCACGAAGGCCACGACCATGGCCCCGACCAGCATGCCGCCGACGGCCACGGCCACTCGCACGGCGACGGCGGCTTCTGGTCGAGCCGCGAGCTGCAGTTCGCGCTGGCCTGCGGCGGGGTGCTGCTGATCGGCTTCCTGATCGAGAAGTTCGTCGACGCGCCGAAGTGGGTGCCGATGGTGGCCTACGTCGCGGCGTATGTACTCGGTGGCTGGTTCACGCTGCGCGAGGCCATCGACAACCTGCGCATGAAGCGCTTCGAGATCGACACGCTGATGCTCGTCGCTGCGGCTGGCGCCGCTGCGCTGGGTGCGTGGGCCGAGGGCGCTTTGCTTCTGTTCCTCTTCAGCTTTGGCCACGCGCTGGAGCATTACGCGATGGGCCGCGCCAAGAAAGCCATCGAGGCATTGGCCGAGCTCGCACCGCGCGTGGCGACGGTGCGTCGCGGCGGGGAAATGGTGGAGATCCCCGTCGAACAGCTTGCACTGGGCGACATCGTGGTCGTGAAGCCCAATTCGCGGCTCGCTGCGGACGGTTTCATTGTCACCGGGGACAGCAGCATCGACCAGTCGCCGATCACCGGCGAGAGCATGCCGGTGGACAAGCGTGCGGTGCCGGACGTGGCAGCCGCGCGCGCCAATCCCGGCGGCGTCGATGCCATGCACAAGGCATTCGCCGGCACCATCAACGGCAATGGCCTCATTGAGATCGAGGTCACCCGCAAGTCCACCGACAGCGTGCTGTCGAAAGTCGTGCGCATGGTGAGCGAGGCGCAGACCGAAAAGTCCCCGACGCAGCGCTTCACCGATCGTTTCGAGCGGATCTTCGTGCCGGCTGTGCTCGTGCTCGCGGTGCTGCTGCTATTCGCGTGGGTGGTGATCGACGAGCCGTTCCGCGACAGCTTCTATCGCGCGATGGCGGTGCTCGTGGCCGCGAGCCCGTGCGCCCTGGCGATTGCGACACCGAGCGCGGTGCTGTCGGGTATCGCACGCGCGGCACGCGGCGGCGTCCTCATCAAGGGTGGCGGGCCGCTGGAGAACCTCGGCTCGCTTTCGGCCATCGCGTTCGACAAGACCGGCACGCTGACCGAGGGTAAGCCGCGCATCACCGACGTGGTGCCGGGGGAGGGCATCGACGAGACCGAACTGCTGCGCGTGGCGGTGGCGGTGGAGAGCCTGAGCGACCATCCGCTCGCCAAAGCGATCACGGTCGACGCGCGCCAGCGGCTGGGCGACGCGGAGATTCCGCGCGCGAGCGATCTCGAGAACCTGATCGGCCGCGGCGTAAAGGCCACCCTCGATGGCCAGACGGTCTACATCGGCAAGGCGGAGATGTTTGGCGTGGACGGCATTGCGCCTCTTTCGCAGGGAATGGTTGCCGCGATCGCATCGCTGCGCGACCAGGGTCGCACCAGCATGATCGTGCGCCGCGGCGAGCAGGATCTGGGCGCCATCGGGCTCATGGACACGCCGCGAGAGGCGGCAAAGGCGGCCTTGGCCAGCCTCAAGGCGCTCGGCATCCAGCGCATGATCATGATCTCGGGCGATCACCAGAAGGTCGCCGAGGCGATCGCCAAGGAGGTCGGGCTCGACGAGGCCTGGGGCGACCTGATGCCCGAGGACAAGGTCGAGGCGATCAAGAAGCTGCGCGGTGAGGAAAAGGTCGCGATGGTCGGCGACGGCGTCAATGACGCGCCGGCGATGGCGAGCGCCACCGTGGGCATCGTGATGGGCGCGGCCGGGTCCGACGTCGCGATGGAAACCGCGGACGTCGCGTTGATGGCGGATGACCTGTCCAACCTGCCGTTTGCGGTCGGACTCAGCCGTCGGGCCCGGTCGGTGATCAAGCAGAACGTGTACGTCAGCCTCGGCGTGGTAGCGCTGCTGGTGCCGGCGACGATCTTCGGGCTTGGCATCGGCCCGGCGGTGGCGGTGCACGAGGGCTCGACGCTACTGGTCGTATTCAACGCGCTGCGCCTGCTGGCCTATCGTGAACGAACATGAGCGGCTGGCCGGCGAGGTATTGCGATAGCGTGTCGATCGATCAACTGGACGGCGCCAACCGGTGTGCTGACTACCGGACGGGGTTGTAGACCATGAACGTTCCCACCGATGTGGCGACGGCGCTGGCGGCAGAATTCACGTTGCCTGCAGGAGGCGTGCCGGCGGTAGTACTGGTGCGCCTGATGCTCGCCGCGTTGCTCGGCGGCGTCATCGGGTACGAGCGGGAGAAGAAGGAGCGTACCGCCGGGCTGAAGACCCACATCCTGGTCTCGGTGGGCTCCACGCTGTTCGTGCTCGCACCGCTCTATGCGGGGGTGTCGCAGGCGGACAACACGCGGGTCGTGCAGGGGGTGGTCTCCGGCATCGGTTTCCTCGGCGCGGGCGCAATCCTGAAGCTGCAGAAGGATGTCCGCGTCGAAGGGCTCACCACCGCCGCGAGCATCTGGCTCACCTCGGCGATCGGCGTGGCCGTGGGACTCGGAAACGGTCTGCTCGCAGTGGCCGCCACAGCGGTTGCGCTCTTTGTCACGGCGGTCATTCCGCACTTGATGGGAAAGCCGCACGACTGAACACGCGAGGCTTCGACGAGGGAACCAAACTGCGGAGCAAGTGCCGCTGATCGGCTCGCAGATCAAGAACCTGGAGCGCGGCCGGCGTCCATCGCCGATCGAAGCCGCGCCGATAAAGGCCGATGGGAGTCAACGAAATGATGGTGGCCTACAGGAAATCCGCACTCGCGTGGCTGCTGCTTTCAGCGGTCGTGATCGCGATGGACCAGGGCAGCAAACGGTGGGTAGTGACACGGCTCCCGGAGTACACCGCCGTGCCGGTGATCGACGGAATCTGGAGCTGGTACCGCTCGTACAACACGGGCGCGGCCTTCAGCCTGCTCAGCGACGCCGGCGGATGGCAGCAGGTGTTCTTCAGCGTGCTTGCGGTGGGTATTTCGGTGGCCCTAGGGATTGCCCTCGCTCGCCTGCCACGTGGCAATTGGCGTCAGGCGGTGCCATACGCGCTGATCATCGGGGGTGCGTTAAGCAACGCGATTGACCGCGCGATCCGCGGCCACGTGGTCGACTTCATCCAGTGGTACTGGAAGGACTACTACTGGCCGTCTTTCAACTTCAGCGACGTCGCGATCGTCACCGGCGCGGTTGCGTTGGTCGCGACCGAACTCGTGGCATCAGAGGTGACAGCACGCCGCGCGCGCGGCGACTCTGCGCGCTGACGCGCCTTCAGCCGCGGCTGCCGGGCAGTGCGCACTGCTGACGAGCTGGGCGCGACTGTCCGGGCTGGGCCGAAGGAAGGTTGTTTTTGATGCTCCATCGCGGTTCCCCCGGCGGAAGCGGCAATCCGACTACGTTGCTGATCAAGAGCCGAAGGCCCGCGATGTTTGCGGCTTCGCGGGCTGATGGCAGTTGTTCAGACCTTCGCTAGTCGCAAACCTCACGCCATCGATCGCTGGCGCAGGCCTTTAGTCGCTAGTCGCTGGCCCATCGTCGATCGTTGTTAGCGCAGTGCCCGTCCCGCCGTCATCGACGGTGAAACGCATCAGCCATTACTACTTGCCGCGGGCGGTCGAACCGCGCGGACTGGGCCCGGTGCGACCGGTTCTGCCTTCCGGGGCACCATCGCATCGCGCAGAAGCTCGGGCAGGCGCTTCGCATTCGCGACGAACACCACGGCCGCCATGGCGAGATAGACATAAGCCACCTTCGTCAGGACCGCGATCTCGCGCTCCAGGTCGGACCGGAAGAAGAACGCGAGGAACAGCTGCCCGAAGAACATGACGGTCAGCATGATGGCGCTCCAGACCGATAGCCTGCGACGCATCAAAAGCGTCAGCGCGAACAGCGACTGCGCGGCCGTCAGCAGGAACTCCTCGTGCTGCTGCCGCGCGTCGAGCGGCAGCGCCATCACCTGGCCGGCGCCGACGCTCATCGCGATTGGCAGCATGCCCACCAGCAACGTCCACTGGTTGATCTTGTCGCTGATCATCGCGGCCAGGCCGGCGCGGGCGCGCCCGTCCAGCACGAACAGCACGGCGATCACCACGGCCGGCGCTTCGCTGGCCAACGGTGCGAGCCACTGGATGAGAAGGAACTCGTCAAGCCCGAGCACGCGCCCGGACGACACGAGTGATTCGGCAAACAGCTCCGCCGACAGCAGGATCACCACCGCCGCCACCACGCTCATCAAACCCATGGCCGTCCAGCGGCTCCTGGGTGGCAGGTGCGCGATGATCGCGCCAGGTCCAGGCTCGTCGCCTTCCTCCACTTCTTCGTTTTTGCCCTTCGACGTGCGCCACAGGTACAGGCCGAAGATCGTCGCCAGCACCCCGAAGTCGATGATGCTTATCGTGTTCTTGAACACGATGACGAATGCATAGGCGCTCGCCGCCGCGAGGAACACGAACTCCACCGAGTTCTCGCGATCCAGCGTGATGCCCTTTTCCTTCGAACGCCACCAGTGCAGCCACACCATGAGCGGCCACGCCAGGCCGATCAGCAGCCGATTTGCGCCGGTCATGTTTGCCGCCGCATAGGCGACGTAGCCTGAGGACGGATCCTGGCCGGCCCGGTAAGCGTAGTAGAAGTCGACCGCGTACTCCGGCAGAACGGTGATCATCGCCACAATCGCGATGATGAAGCCGGCGGCGATATATTTTTCCGCGGCCTCAGCGCCCCATGACAGCAGGAAGCCGGCCGCGAGGATCGCCATGCCGAAGAGTGCGGCGTTGAGAGGCGCGCTTTCGCTCTCTCCGACCACACGCAACACCATCGCCGGCGCGATCGCGAGGGCCGCGATGCTCACGGGAATCACGAACTCCCGCACCAAATTATGTGTTTTGCTCACGAGGCTTCCTTGGACAGCAGGTTGAATGCGAATGCAGGTGGCATTGGCGCCCCGGCGAGCTGGAACGGTACGCGAAAGACCGTCAGCGGAGCGTGGGATCGGGGCGTTCGGTCTTGGATGTCGGCGAAGTATTGGTGCTGACGCACAGGCTCTCCGAGGGCAGGATGTCGCGCCAGGTGGCCACCAGCTCGCGATACGCCGTACCGACGGGGCGAATCTTGCGGTCAAGGTCGTAGAGGCCCAGTGGGTTGACGTTACCGTTCTCCTCCCGAAGCGCGGTGTCCCAGTCCACCTGGTCGAGCAGGCTGTACCAGGTGAAGCCGACGATCGGCACGCCGTCCTGCTTGAGGCGCAGCATGTTGAGCCACTCCTTCTCGAGCCAGGCGGGCGCGCGCTCGGCATCGGCAAGGTTGGTCTCGGTGTGCATGACGGGCAGCCGGTACCGCTCGTAGTACTGCTTGGTGATCAGATAGTAACCGAAGATCTCACCCGACGGCGTGATCGGGCCGTCGTCGGGCGCGGTCATGTGCTCGTTGGTGATGTAGTAGTCATTCCCCATCACCGAATACGGCTTGTAGCGCGGGCCATGGGTCATGAACCACCCGTATTCGGCACGCGTCATGCCACAGTCGGTGAGGTACTGGTACATCCGCGCCGACACATCGCGGCCGTAGTTGAGGTCGAGCGACAGGAAGCGCTTTTCGTTGAAGAACTCGGCTCGGGATGCGGCCTGCGGCTTCGAGTGGTGGAAGTACTCAGTGGATTCGCTCTGGATGAAGAGCGTGTCGGCGGTGCCGCGCGCGGCGAGGATGGCTGTCTCGGCCAGCAGATTGGCGCGAGTCAGGTGCTTGAGCGCGGTGACGAACGCGGTGTCGGTGGTCAGGCGTTCGTTCCACCAGCCAAGATGCGCCGAGAACGTGGCAGCGATGTAGATCTCGTTGACCGGCGTGTACAGCCGCACCCATGGGTAGCGCTGCGCGAAGGCGCTGGCGTAGCGCGCGAAGTGCTCGGGAAACTCAGAGTTCTGGAAGTTGCCGATCCAGTCGGGCACGCCGAAATGACAGAGGTCGATGATGGGAACGATGCCGAGCCGGTGTAGCTCGCCGAGTGTCTCGTCAGCGAAAGCCCAGTCGTACTTGTCGGGACCCAGATGCGTGAGGTGGTAGGGCGGCCCGTAGCGCAGCGTTTCCAGTCCGAGTTCGCGCACCAATGCGAAATCCTCGCGCCAGCGCTCGTAGTGCCCGGTGCGTGCCATCTCGTCAACGCGCACGGTCGTGCCATCGCGTCCGAGGATCGTGGGATAGCTGTTCTCGATCCCCGTGGCAAACAGGAAGTGATGGCGCGGTTGTTGCGGGGGCAGGTCCGGCGGGGCATTCCAGACGAGGGCGGGGGCGGCGGCGGGGAGAGGAGGGGCCACCGCCGCCGATGTCGAGAGCGGCACAACGTCCGCCGGACGCTCCGCCGCAGGAGCGGGTTGTGGACTGCTGCCATGCGAAGGCGTTGGCGCGCCGGTAAATTTGGGTGGCTGCGTGCTCACAGGTCTGCAAGCCTCCCGCCGTCGACGTTGAGAATCGCGCCGGTGGTGAACGAGGATTCCGAACTCGCCAGGAAGAGGATGGCCTGTGCCACCTGCAACGGTGTCCCGATGGACGCGCGGTCGATCTTTTCCTTGCCGGATCTCACGTTGGGATTGCTCCACAGAAGGGGCGTGTCGATCGCGCCGAGGCGCGCAGCGTTAACACGAATGCCGCGGGGGCGCAGCTCCACCGCCAGCCCGCGGGTGAAGGCTTCGAGCCCACCCTTCGACGCCGCGTACGGCACCACCCCGCCCATGGTTTCCTCGGCATGGACGGACGAAACGTTCACGATGGTGCTGCCCGCGCCCATGTGCGGCAGCGCGCGGCGCACGAGCGAGAACGGCGCGCGCAGGTTGACCGCGAACAGGCGGTCCCACTCGGCTTCGTCGAGGGATTCGATCGGGTCGAAGGTCATCATCGCGGCGTTGTTCACGAGGACATCGATTCGCCCCCAGCGCTCAAGCGCCGCGTCGACGAGCGTTTGGGTCGCAGCCGGTCCAGACAGATCGGCTTGCGCGAAAAGCGCATCACCAGCACCTTGACGTTTTGCCAGCTCCTGTGTTGAGTTTCATCCAGAACTGAGCCACTAACCCAGCGGATTTCCGTCCAATCTTGAGCCACCTCCTAGCCTTCCGGTCTGCCCTGACCGGAGCCACCAGGAGTGATCAAGATGGACGTTCTGAGCCTCATCCGCCGCTGGCATTTCCGCGAGAAGATGCCGATCCGGGAGATATCCCGTCGCACCAAGCTCTCGCGCAACACCATCACCAAGTACCTCGCCAGCGGCGAGGTCGAGCCGAAGTATCCCCCGCGTCAGACCCCGAGCCAGCTAGACCCGTACGCCGAGCAACTGCGGGCGATGCTGTGGCGCAGCCAGTCGGCTCCGCGCAAGCAGAAGATGAGCGTGCGCGAGATGCACGTTCGGCTGGTGGCGGTGGGCTATCCGGGCTCCTACAACCGCGTGGCGGCCTTCGCCCGCGACTGGCACCGCGCCGAGCACGAACGCCTGCTCACTGCACCCCGCAAGGCCTTCGTACCGCTGGTCTTCGCGCCGGGCGAGGCGTTCCAGTTCGACTGGAGCGAGGACTGGGTGCGCATTGGCGGCGAGAAGGTGAAGCTGCAGGTCGCGCAGTTCAAGCTCAGCCACAGTCGGGCATTCCTGCTGCGCGCCTACTGGAAGCAGACCCACGAGATGCTGTTCGATGCCCACAACCACGCCTTTGCCGTGTTCGGTGGCGTGCCGCGGCGGGGCATCTACGACAACATGAAGACGGCGGTGGACAAGGTCCATGCCGGCAAGCGGCGCAGCGTCAATGCCAGGTTCTCAGCCATGGTCAGCCACTTCCTGTTCGAGGCGGAGTTCTGCAACCCGGCCTCCGGCTGGGAGAAGGGACAGATCGAGAAGAACGTGCAGGACGCACGCCGGCGCGTCTGGCCCGCCGTGCCGCAGCACTTCAAGCACCTGGACGAACTCAACGCCTGGCTGGAGGAGCGCTGCAAGGCGCTGTGGCAGGCACTGCCCCATCCGGAGCAGCGGCCCCCGCAGGATCGCCGAGGTCCTGCAGGACGAACTGCCGGCATTGATGCCGGTGCCGGTGCCGTTCGACGGCTTCGTCGAACAGACCAAGCGGGTCACGCCGACCTGCCTGGTCCACGTGGAGCGCAACCGCTACAGCGTGCCGGCCAGCTTCGCCGGGCGCACGGTCAGCGTGCGCCTGTATCCGGCGCGCGTGGTGTTCGTGGCCGAAGGCCAGAAGATTGCCGAGCATGTCCGCTGCATCCACCGCTCCCACGACGGTGGCCGCACGCTCTACGACTGGCGGCACTACCTGAGCGTGGCCCAGCGCAAGCCGGGTGCGTTGCGCAACGGCGCGCCCTTCCTGGAACTGCCGGACGGCTTCCGCACCCTGCAACAGCAGTTGCTGCAGCGCCCCGGCGGCGACAAGGAGATGGTCGAGATCCTTGCCCTGGTCCTGCGCCACGACGAGCAGGCCGTGCTCACCGCGGTGGAACTGGCGCTGGAGAGTGGCGCGGCCAACAAGCAGCACATCCTCAACGTGCTCAGCCGCCTGCTTGGGGAAGCGCCGCCGGCGCCGGTCAGTACGCCACCGACGCTGGCCTTGCAGGTCGAGCCGGTGGCCGACATGGCCCGCTACGACCACTTGCGGAGGGCACGCCATGCAGCCTGATGGCCTGTTGTCCACGCTCAAGCACCTGCGCCTGCACGGCATGTCGCAGGCGTTGCAGGAACTGGTCGAGCAAGGCAGCCCGGCCTGCCGCGATGCCTTGCCGCTGATGGACGCCCTGCTCAAGGCCGAGGTTGCCGAACGGGAAGTGCGCTCCATCCAGTACCAGCTCAAGGCGGCCCGCTTCCCGCACTACCGCGACCTGAGCACCTTCGACTTCGGCCAAAGTGCCGTCGATGAACCGCTGCTACGGCAACTGCATGGCGGGCACTTCATGGACGCACGCCAGAACCTGGTCTTCGTCGGTGGTCCCGGCACCGGAAAGACTCACCTGGCCACCGCCCTCGGCGTGCAGGCCGTGCAGCACCAGCAGCGTCGCGTGCGCTTCTTCTCGACCATTGAGCTGGTCAACACACTGGAACTGGAGAAGGCCGCCGGCAAACAGGGCCAGCTGGCCGACCGCTTGATCGGCGCCGATCTGGTCATCCTCGATGAACTGGGCTACCTGCCGTTCTCGCAAGCCGGTGGCGCCTTGTTGTTCCACCTGATCGGCAAGCTCTACGAACACACCAGTCTCGCCATCACCACCAACCTCAGCTTCGCCGAGTGGGCCAACGTCTTCGGCGACGCCAAGATGACCACGGCCTTGCTCGACCGCCTCACGCACCGCTGCCACATCATCGAGACCGGCAACGACAGCTACCGCTTCCGGCACCACACCACCGCCGTCAACAAGGAGTCCGCCACCACTCAACCGCATCCCTGAGCTAAGCTCACCCCGCAACCGGGTGGCTCAATTTTGGATGGAAATCCCGGCTCAGTTTTGCGTGGAAATCAACAGCTTGGGCTCGATCAGCCCGAGAACGCGACCCTGGTTTTTTCGTGCCCGGTGATCTAGGCACAAAAAAGCCCGCATCCAGTGGCGGGCTTTCTTCGTCCAAAGCGTTGTTTTTACTGGAAAATCTGGTGGCTATGGGTGCTCTCTAAAAGGAACGGTAACATATTGCCTAAGCAGAACAAACTGCCGACGCGTCACTGCCCGTGCCCCCAGTCATGCCCCCGCCGCGAAAGATGGCCGTTGTCCGCACTGAACAAGGCCAGTCTAGCAAGCTAAGCAAGGATTGGCAGCCATGAACGTGCAGCCCAAATCGGCCCATTACGCTGAGCTTCGCTCGAATTACTACGGCTGCTAGCGACCGAGGCTGTGTGAAAAGCCCGCCTCCACTGGCATGATCTGAGCACCGGCTGATGGGTGCTCTGCATGAAGCGATTCGTGGATGGCGTTGATCGTTCCCAAGGGCTTCTGCTCCCTGATCGGCTGGAAGACTTCGTCCATGAGGACAACCCCGTTCGGGTGGTTGATGCCTTTGTGGAAGCACTCGATCTGAGCGAACTTGGCTTCGAGGCCGCCAATCGCGTGGCCGGTGGCCGTCCTGCGTATCACCCCGCGGTGCTGCTCAAGATCTACATCTATGGCTACCTCAACCGCATCCAGTCCAGCCGTCGCCTGGAGCGGGAGGCGCAACGGAATCTGGAGCTGATCTGGCTGACCGGACGACTGGCACCGGACTTCAAGACCATCGCCGACTTCCGCAAGGACAACGGCGCTGCAATCACGGCCGTGTGCAGCCGGTTCGTTGCGCTGTGCCGGAGCATGAAGGTCTTCTCGCATGCCATCGTCGCGATCGATGGCAGCAAGCTCAAAGCGGTGAACAGCCGGGACCGCAACTTCACCGTTGGTAAGGTCAGAGGACGCCGGCAGCAGTTGGAGGAGAGCGTTGCGCGATACCTCGCCGAACTGGACCGAGCGGACCGCGACCCTGCCTTGCTGCCGGAGGGGCGTGCACCACATCTGAAGGACAAGCTGGCGAAGCTGCGCGCGCAGATGGAGAAGCTTGATGCCATCGAAAAGCAGCTTGAGGCCGCACCAGATCACCAGATCTCGCTGACGGACCCGGACGCAAGATCAATGACGTCAAGCGGTCGGGGCACAGGCACGGTTGGCTACAACGTCCAGGCGGTGGTCGACGCCAAGCATCATCTGATCGTCGCTCATGACGTGACGAACGACGGCCACGACCGCGCGCAGCTCTCGCGCATGGCAACGAAGGCCAGGGAAGCCCTTGGCACCGAACGTATGACGGCGCTGGCAGATCGTGGCTACTTCAATGCACCGGAGATCCTGGCGTGCGAGGAGGCAGGCGTCATTCCGTTGGTGCCCAAGCCGCTCACGTCGAACAGCAAGGCCGAAGGCCGGTTCGACAAGCGGGACTTCATTTACGACGAAGCCGCGGATGAGTACGAATGTCCAGCAGGCGAAAGGGCGATCCATCGCTTCACGGCCGAAGAAAAGGGCCTGACCCTGCACAAGTATTGGTCATCCGCCTGCCCCCGCTGCCCGATGCGGATGAAATGCACGACCGCGAGCTATAGACGAATCACCCGCTGGGAGCACGAACACGTGCTCGAGCGAATGCAGATGCTGCTGGATGCAAGGCCACAAGCTGCAGTGGTGCGAAGACAGACGGTGGAGCATGTCTTCGGCACGCTCAAATCATGGCTTGGCACTACGCCATTGCTGACCAAGACCCTTCCAAAGGTAAGAAGCGAGGTCAGCTTGGCGGTGTTGGCCTACAACATGAAACGGATGATCAAGATCGTGGGTACTCAAGGCATGGTGCGGGCCATCGCGGCCTGAGCATCACGTTCTTTTGCTGCACGCTGGTTGCTCGAACTGGCCACGTCGGTGTCGTGAGTCCTGTTCCAACGCGTTTTTACACAGCCTCGACCCAAAGCGGCCACTCATCAATCCCGTACAAAGCGATAGAAAGCCGCTCGGTGGATGCGGAAGCGAAGTTGCCATTTGCGCAAAGGCCACGGACGTACAATCTGAACGAACGAACTTGAGGGGTCGACATGAATGCGCAAGTGCCAATTGAGCCCTCGCGTGAAGGCGCCATACCGAACCTCTCGCTGTTCGGCGTATTCCTGCGCTTCCTGCGCTTCGGGGCCATGGCCTGGGGTGGGCCGGTCGCGCAGATCGGGATGATCCGGCAGGAGCTGGTCGACCAGGAAGGCTGGATCGATCGCGACAAATTCAATCGCGTGCTGGCGGTCTATCAGGTGTTGCCGGGGCCGGAGGCGCATGAGCTTTGCGTCTATTTCGGCACCTTGGCACGGGGGCGGCTGGGCGGAATCATGGCGGGCCTGGGTTTCATGTTGCCCGGCTTCCTGCTGATGCTGCTGCTGTCATGGCTGTACGTCCGGCATGACTTGCGACTGGAAGGCTGGAGCTCCGTCTTCGTTGCAGTGCAGGCAGCAGTGGCGGCCCTGATCGTGCGCGCCATCGTCCGCATTGGCGGCCATGTACTCGAAGACCGCTGGCTATGGATGATCGCGCTAGTGGCGATGTTGGCGCAGCTGGCAAACGTGCATTTCGCCATCATCTTGGTCGTGGGCGGCGTGATCTACCTGTGCGCACACGAGCGCCGCCATGCAACTGCCGGAGGGCTTCTTGGCCTAGCTTTCGTGCTGGTAGCAGTGAAGATCTGGAACGACGCTGGTTTGAGCGGATTGAGCGCTTTGGCGAACAGGGATGATGACGGCACCGCATTGGCGACTGGCAGCGTGGGTGTCTTGGCGCTGTTCTGGTCTGGATTGAAGGCGGGGCTGCTGACGTTTGGTGGTGCCTACACGGTGATCCCGTTCCTGCAGCGCGACGCCGTGACCCAGGGCGCGTGGATGAGCAATGGCCAGTTCCTTGACGGGTTGGCGCTCTCGGGGCTCTTGCCAGCGCCACTGGTGATCTTTGCCACGTTCGTTGGTTACATCGGCGGCGGGCCGTGGGGTGCGGTGGCGATGACTGCTGGCGTGTTCCTGCCGGCGTTTTCCTTCACTCTGCTGGGACACGATGCGATGGAGCGCTGGGTGCACCGGCCGCGTGTTTCCGAATTTCTGGCGGGCGTGACGGCGGCCGTCGTCGGGCTGATCGCCGGCACAACACTGGCATTGATGATAGGTGGCATCAAGAACGCAAATGGCGTGCTGGTCTTCAGCGTGGTGCTGGCGCTGCTGTTCTGGTCCAAGTCGCGCTGGCTGGTGCCTGCCGTGATCCTCGGGGCGGGTCTGTATGGCTGGCTGCAAGGCCTCATTGCGGGCTGATTGGCGCGCATCAGCGGTTGCATGTAACCTTTATTGCGACCATGCAACGCATTCGCCGCCACCGCAGTTTCCTGCGTACCGCACTTCTGGTGCTGGTGGTGCTTGGCATGCTGATTCAGCCAGCCTTGGCTGCATTGGGTGACCTGCATGAGATCGAGCATGCAGCCGCCCTGCATTCCGACCACGGCCACGCGCACCATGATGGTCATGAGGTCCCTGCGGATGACAAGGATGCGCCGGGCGATCCGCTGGGTATCCACAGCTTGCTCCACCCCAGTGGTGCGGCAGCCTCGATGGCCTTGATTGAACCCGTAGTACTGCTGCCCAGTCTGATGGCTGAAGGCGAGTCGCCTGTGCGCGCCTATGCCTCGGGGCCTCCCATGTCACGACTGACCTTGCCGTTCCGTCCACCTATCGCCTGATCCCGCAACCAAGCCGCATGTTCGCGGCTGTCCTTGCTGCTGATTTCGTGATCGGACGGAGGTGGTTCCGTGTTTTCTTTACATCGTTGCCGGGTGCGGTGCCTGCTGGCGCTGACCCTGTTGTGCTGGGCGGCCGTTGGCCATGCTCAGCAACGTCTGACCGCGCAGGAAGCGGTCGAACTGGCATGGTCGCAAGGCCATCTTCAGGCTGAACTCGAAGCCGGCGTTGCCTCCGCAAGAGGCGAGTTGGTCTCGGCACGCACCTGGTCCAATCCCACGCTCAGCGTGGATCGCGAGGAGTTGCGCGACGGGCCATCGCAACCTGGCAGCGAGACCAGCGTGATGCTGTCGCAGCCGTTCGAGTTGGGCGGTCGTCGCGGCGCACGCATTCGCGCAGCAGAAGCCGGTGTGACTGCCGCGCAAGCTGAGGCTGCGCATGAGCGCGTCCGACTGCGCGGCGATGTACTGCGTGACTACTACGCAGCCGCTGCCGCTGAGCGCAGGATGCAGGCGCAGGACAAGATATCCGCCGGACTGGCGTCATTGGCTGATGTCGCAGGCAAACGCCATCGTGCGGGCGATTTGTCCGGTTACGAAAGCCGCCGCATCGCACAGGCCAGCGCCCAGTCGCAGGCGCGCCGCACCCAGGCGGCGGCGGAAGGGCGTGCCGCGCGAATCCGGCTGGCAGGTTGGGTCGGCGACATCGCGTTAAGCGCCGAACTGGATGATGCGATCACACTTCCAGTTGTTAGCGCTGACACCGACATCCGTAGCGCCGAACTGGATGCGCTTGATGCACGCCGTGTTCATGCGGAAGCGCAAGCGGTGGCAGCTCGCCACCCAGCACTGCCGGTCACGATCGGAATTGGCAGCAAGCGCATACGCGAGGGCGGCATCACTGACGATGCCCTGATGCTCGAGGTTGGCTTGCCCTTGCCGATCTTCGACCGCAACCAGGGCGAACGCGCCCGCACTTCAGCCGAAGCGCAACGTGCGGACGCAAAGTACCAACGCGCCCTGGTGCAGACACGTGCGCGGCGCACGGCTGCGCTCCAAGAGGCGCAGCAACTGAGTGAGTCAGCACGCAGGATGCAGGCCGAGATGGTGCCGGAGGCCGCGCGGCTCACCACCATCGCACGCAGCAGCTTTGCCGAAGGGGAACTCGATCTGGTCGGTCTGCTGGACGCCTACGACGCTGAAGCCGGCGTCATCGACCAGGCCTTGGAACAGCAAGCCCGTGCACTGGACGCGTTGCTCGAACTCGAACGCATGTCACCAACAACCCACACAACCCACCCATGAAGGAGTGCCACATGAAGCTGTCCCGTCTTGCCCCAATTGCGCTGTGTGTTTTCGTCGCCGCCTGCAGCCAATCCGCACCCGAAGCACAACCCGCCGCCAACAACACTGCGCCCACGGATGCGGCCACCCAAACCGAAGCCGTCTACGGCGACGAAGCACCGGTGGCCATCGCAGCCGAGCAGCCCAAGGCCGAGGAAGGTCATGCCCACAACGAGGACGGCAGCCATCCCGAGGGGGTGGAGCATGCCGATGAGGCGAAAGCCGAGGGCGATCACGCCCATGAAGCCGGTGAACCCGAAGACGACCACTGATGCCTGGCCGCGCGGCGCGCCTACGCCGCGCGGCCTCCTTTACGGACCCATGTCATGCGCAACACGACCTTCTCGCGATCTCTTCCCATTCGCCATGCGCTTATCGCAACGCTGCTCGCGTTGACGTTGGCGGCCTGCAACCGAACTGACTCGTCATCGGCGGCATCGGAAGCCGAGGCCCAGGTATATACCCACTTCACCCCGCAAACCGAGCTGTTCGTCGAGTTTGCGCCGTTGGTGGCCGGGCAGAAATCCACGTTCGCGGCCCATTTCACCCGCATGTCCGACTACAAACCAGTGACGGCAGGCACGGTGGACGTGGTGTTGTCTGGCGGCAATGGGCCGACCGAGCGTTTTCGGGTTTCGGCACCGCGTGCACCCGGCATCTTCGCCCCGACGGTAGTGCCGCGTGCGACTGGGCAGCGCAACCTGAGCCTGGTGCTGAACGCCGATGGCATTCAATCCCGCCACGATCTGGGTAACGTCACTGTCTATGCCGACGCAACCGCTGCACTGAAGGCAGGGCCTGCGCCCGGCATGCAAGAAGGCGAAATCGGCTATCTGAAGGAACAACAATGGCCGAGCGGTTTCGGCATAGAACATGTCCAGCCGCGTGAGCTGCGCGACTCCGTACAGGCGCCGGCGACTATTCGTGCTTCCGGCGACGGTAGTGCGGAAGTGGTGGCGGCTACAGCAGGCATCGTCCGTTCGACCGGACGCTTTCCCGCACTTGGGGATGAAGTGGTTCGCGGACAGACATTGGCGATGCTGGCGCCGCGCCTTGCAACCGGAACCGATGTCGCATCGCTGCGCGCAGATCTGCAATCCGCACGCAGTCAGGCTTCGCTTGCCTCAAGCGAAGCTGCTCGCATGCAGCGTCTGTTTTCGCAACAAGCCGTATCGCGTCGTCGCGTGGAAGAGGCGCGTAGCGCACAGCAGATTGCGCAAGCCCAGCTCAACGCCGCGCAGCAGCGACTGTCGCAGCTAGGGGGTGGTGGGGGTGGCATTCCGCTGAAGGCGGCGATCACCGGAAGAATTGAACTGGCCCCTATCGCCAATGGCGCCTCAGTCGAAGACGGTGACACGATCTTTCAGATTGTGGATCGCAAGGAATTGTGGATCGAAGCCCACGTCGCCGAAGCGGATGCCGCTCGCCTGCAAGAGCCGGACGGGATCGCATTTGAGCTGCCCGGCATGGGGCAATCCGTTGAGGTCAGGCCAGGCGTGAACGGACGGTTGGTGGGCGCCGGTTCGATGATCGATCCGGAGAGCCGCAGTGTGCCGGTGATCTTCGCCTTGTCCCGTCCGGACAAGCACATTGCGCTGAACCAGAACGTGCAGGCGCGCGTGTTCACGGGCAGCAAGCGCTCGGTACTGAGCGTTCCTGCGAGCGCGGTCATCGACGATGGCGGCGAGCGTGTGGTGTATGTGATGCGCGGCGGCGAGTCGTTCTCGCGGGTGCCCGTGCGGCTGGGTGTGCGCGATGGCGACCGTTTCGAGGTGCTGGAGGGTCTGAAGAACGGCGATCGCGTCGTCAGCCGCGGCGCGATGTTGGTACGGCTAGCGGCGGCGACACCGGAGGCCATGGGCCACGGCCACGCGCACTGAGGAGAGCACGATGATTGGCAAGTTGATCGATTGGTCGCTGCGCAACCGAATCTTCGTGTTGTTCGGTGGTCTGCTGCTGTTGCTCTGGGGCACGTTCGAGGCACGGCGGATGCCGGTCGACGTCTTCCCGGACTTGACCGCTCCTTCTGTCACGGTCGTGACCGAAGCGCATGGCATGGCGCCTGAAGAAGTGGAGACGTTGGTAGCCTTTCCACTGGAGACCGCGCTCAACGGTGCACCGGGCGTGCGCCGGGTACGCTCCACCAATAGCGTTGGTATTGGCGTGGTCACCGTGGAGTTTGACTGGGGAACCGACATCTATCAGGCACGCCAGATCGTGGCCGAGCGGATCGCCACGGTGCGAGGCCAGCTTCCCCCCGATATCCCGGAGCCGACGCTCGCGCCCATCACCTCGATCATGGGCGAGATCATGTTCATCGCCCTGCACTCGGATAAGCACACGCCGATGGAGCTGAAGACCGCGGCGGACTTCGTGCTACGCAGGCGATTGTTGGCGGTACCGGGTGTGGCGGAGGTGATCCCCAATGGCGGAGACACCCGTCAGTTCCAGGTGGTGGCGGATCCGCTTCGCCTTTCATCCTTTGGGGTCACGCTGGATCAGTTGATGACCGCTGTGGCCGGCAGCAACGAGAACACCTCGGCGGGCTTCTATGTCGAGAACGGACAGGAATTCCTCATCCATGGCCGTGGACGGGTTCGTGAGTCCACCGATATCGGCGAGATCTTCGTGGCCCAGCGCGGCGATCGCCCGGTGCTGGTGCGTGATGTGGCCGATGTGCGCATTGGCGCCGCACCGACACGTGGTACCGCCAGCTTCAACGGCAATCCGGCAGTCGTCATCGGCATCCAGAAGCAACCCGGCGCGAATACGCTGGCATTGACGGAAAAGATCGATGAAGTGCTGGCTGACATCCAGACATCGCTGCCACAAGGAATGACGATCAGCGCCAACCTGTTCCGACAGTCCGACTTCATCAGTGTCGGCATCGGCAACCTGGGAAAGGCGATCATCGAAGGCATGATTCTGGTGATCGCCATCGTGTTCGCTTTCCTGTTGAGCGGGCGTGCCACTGCGATCACCTTGCTGGCGATTCCACTCTCACTTGCCGCCGCTGTGCTGGCCATGAAGGCCGCGGGCATCGGCATAAACACCATGACATTGGGCGGCATGGCAATCGCTCTGGGCGCGCTAGTAGATGACGCAATCATCGTGGTCGAAAACATCGTGCGTCGGCTGCGCGAGAACGCGATGCTGTCCGATGCCGAGCGTCGCAGCACGTTGCAAGTGGTCTTTGCCGCGACCCGCGAAATCCAGGGGTCCGTGGTCTTCGCCACCATCATCATCGTGCTGGTGTTCTTGCCGATCTTTGTCCTCAGCGGGGTGGAAGGCCGGTTGATGCAGCCATTGGGCTTCGCCTATGTAGTGTCGCTGCTGGCCTCACTTGCGGTCGCCGTCACGATCACCCCGGTGTTGTGCAGCCTTTTCCTGCCGAAGTCGAAGATCGTGCGCGAAGGGCATGAGTCGCGCCTTTCGCAGTGGCTAAAGAGTCGTTATCGCCCGCTACTTGAGGCCAGCTTGCCGCGTTGGAAATCAATTGGTGTCGCATCCGTGGTTGGAACGGTGCTGACCTTGGCTGCTCTGCTGTTGGCGGGCCGGGCCTTTCTCCCGGACTTCAATGAGGGCAGTTTGACGGTCAACGTGACGACGCTACCGGGCACATCGCTACCGCAATCCGATGCTCTGGCAAGCCGGGTCGAGAAGATCCTGTTGGAGCAGCCGGAGGTGGTGGCCACAGGGCGACGCACCGGGCGTGCGGAACTCGACCCCCATGCGCAGGAAATTTACGCCTCCGAAATCGAGGTGACGCTGGAGATGAAGGATCGCAGCAAGCAAGCGCTGCTTTCGCATCTTCGCAGCGAGTTCTCGGGAATTTCCGGTGCGCAGGTGGTGATTGGTCAACCGATCTCGCATCGCATCGACCATATGCTGTCGGGTACCCGCGCGAATATCGCGATCAAGCTGTTCGGCAACGACCTGTACGAGCTTCGTCGCATTGGCAAGCAGATCGAGGATCAGGTGAAGGCCGTGCCGGGTGCGGTGGACGTGAATTTGGAGCAGCAGTCCGAGCTCCCGTTCGTTACCGTCGATTTTGATCGCCAGGCCATTGCCCGTTACGGCATGACGATACGAGAGGCCAGCCACGCCATTGAAACGGCGTTCTTTGGCAGCACCGTCTCGCGCGTACTGGAAGGCAATGCCAACGTCAATTTGGTCGTGCGTTTGCCCGATGCAGCACGCGACAGCGTTGAAGCCATGCAATCCCTGCAGATCGCCACACCGGAAGGCGCACAAGTGCCGCTGTCAGCCATCGCCAAGGTGACGCGCAACCGGGGGCCAAACCAGATCGGACGGGAGAATGTGCAACGCCGGATCATCGTCATGGCGAACGTGGCTGGGCGGGATCTCAATAGTGTGGTCAATGACGCCCGCCAGCGTATTGAGCAGAACATCGCGTTGCCGGCTGGTTACCACGTGGAGTACGGCGGGCAGTTCGAGAGCGCCGCCGCCGCCTCGCGCACACTACTGATGCTTGGTAGTGTGGTGATTGTCGGCATCTTTCTGTTGCTCTATCTGGCGTTCTCAAGCACGCGCGATGCCTTGCTGGTCATGCTCAACTTGCCGCTGGCGTTGCTAGGCGGTGTCGCGGGTGTGTGGCTAGGCGGTGGCGTGATGACTGTCGCATCGATCATTGGCTTTATCACCTTGTTCGGCATTGCTACGCGCAATGGCGTGATGCTGATTGCCCACATTCACCATCTTTCGCAGGAAGAGGGCGTGGATGACCCAGTTGAACGGGTGCGGCGCGGCGCGGAGGAACGCGTAGTGCCAATCACCATGACCGCGCTGGCCACAGCACTGGCACTCGTGCCGCTTGCGCTGTCGGCTGGTGAGCCGGGCAGCGAGATCCAGGCACCCATGGCGATCGTCATTCTGGCTGGACTGCTCAGTTCGACCGTACTCAACATGCTGGTACTGCCCGCTCTCTACTTGCGTTACGGGGAGTTCGGCGAGCGCACACGTAGCGGTGCCAGTGCGCAGGCGTCCGTCAGAAGCATGGACGCTGAGCCACAGCGCCGCTAACGGCACCGGAACACAGTATGTTTGCCATCCTTCAGCACGCCACATTTCGCAAGCTATTCCTCGCCCAGGTCGTGGCGCTTGTTGGCACGGGCTTGGCGACCGTGGCCTTGGCGCTGCTGGCATATGACATCGCCGGTGCGCAAGCCGGCGAAGTGCTTGGCACTGCGCTCGCCATCAAGATGGTGGTGTACGTACTGCTGGCTCCCATGTCCGGCGCACTGATGTCGCCGCGCCTGCGCAAGCCCGTCTTGGTCGCGCTGGACGTTATCCGCGCTGGTGTGGTGCTGGCCCTGCCGTTCGTGACCGAGATCTGGCAGGTCTATGTGCTGATTGCATTGCTGCAATCAGCGTCGGCCTGTTTCACGCCGCTGTTCCAGTCGCTCATACCGGAGATATTGCCGGCCGAAGGCGACTACACGCGTGCCTTGTCGTTGTCGCGGCTGGCCTACGATCTGGAAAGCTTGCTGAGCCCGATGCTGGCCGCAGCGTTGCTGACGGTCATCAACTTCCATGCGCTGTTTGTTGGCACATCGGCAGGGTTTGCACTTTCCGCGTTGTTGGTGCTGACCGCTGCGTTCCCGATGGCGGCAACCAGCGCACGCGGTCGACCTTTTGATCGAGCGATTCGGGGCATCCGCATCTACCTGCATACGCCACGGCTGCGTGGTCTGCTGGCAATCAACCTGATCGCGGCAGCCGGTGGTGCGATGGTCTTCGTCAACACGGTGGTCATCGTGCGCAGCGTGCTGGGTGGTGGCGATCGGCAAGTGGCGTGGGCGCTGGCGGCGTTCGGCGCTGGTTCGATGCTGGTCGCCTTGACACTGCCGAAACTGCTTGATTGCTGGTCGGACCGCCGGGTCATGTTGACGGCTGCTGGTGCCACGCTGCTGTCATTGATAATCGGCAGCGTGGTGTGGCAGGTGCAGGGTGGCAAGATCGCTTGGGCGCTACTGCTCCCATTGTGGGCCGTGATGGGCATGGCCTACGCTGGTCTTGTCACGCCAGGTGGGCGGCTTTTGCGCCGATCGGCCAAGTCTGATGACCTGCCGTTCCTGTTCGCCGCCCAGTTCTCGCTCTCACACGTTTGTTGGCTGATCAGCTACCCGCTGGCAGGGTGGTTGGGATCGCAATTTGGGCTAGGCGTGGCGTTTGTTGCGCTCACCGCCCTTGCGGCGCTCGGTCTCACATTGGCACTAGTGACATGGCCGACGCGCGAAATGGCCGAGATTGAACATCGACACGATGACCTACCGGAAGGGCACCCGCATTGGATTGAGCATGGCGGGTTCCCAGAAGGAGCGCACTCGCACGTGGTGCACATCGACGAATGGCATCAGAGGTGGCCGGGATAGCCATACGCGGAAGATCCATGTCACGAATGACCGCTTCTGGCCGAGGCTGTGTAAAAACGCGTTGGAACAGGACTCACGACACCGACGTGGCCAGTTCGAGCAACCAGCGTGCAGCAAAAGAACGTGATGCTCAGGCCGCGATGGCCCGCACCATGCCTTGAGTACCCACGATCTTGATCATCCGTTTCATGTTGTAGGCCAACACCGCCAAGCTGACCTCGCTTCTTACCTTTGGAAGGGTCTTGGTCAGCAATGGCGTAGTGCCAAGCCATGATTTGAGCGTGCCGAAGACATGCTCCACCGTCTGTCTTCGCACCACTGCAGCTTGTGGCCTTGCATCCAGCAGCATCTGCATTCGCTCGAGCACGTGTTCGTGCTCCCAGCGGGTGATTCGTCTATAGCTCGCGGTCGTGCATTTCATCCGCATCGGGCAGCGGGGGCAGGCGGATGACCAATACTTGTGCAGGGTCAGGCCCTTTTCTTCGGCCGTGAAGCGATGGATCGCCCTTTCGCCTGCTGGACATTCGTACTCATCCGCGGCTTCGTCGTAAATGAAGTCCCGCTTGTCGAACCGGCCTTCGGCCTTGCTGTTCGACGTGAGCGGCTTGGGCACCAACGGAATGACGCCTGCCTCCTCGCACGCCAGGATCTCCGGTGCATTGAAGTAGCCACGATCTGCCAGCGCCGTCATACGTTCGGTGCCAAGGGCTTCCCTGGCCTTCGTTGCCATGCGCGAGAGCTGCGCGCGGTCGTGGCCGTCGTTCGTCACGTCATGAGCGACGATCAGATGATGCTTGGCGTCGACCACCGCCTGGACGTTGTAGCCAACCGTGCCTGTGCCCCGACCGCTTGACGTCATTGATCTTGCGTCCGGGTCCGTCAGCGAGATCTGGTGATCTGGTGCGGCCTCAAGCTGCTTTTCGATGGCATCAAGCTTCTCCATCTGCGCGCGCAGCTTCGCCAGCTTGTCCTTCAGATGTGGTGCACGCCCCTCCGGCAGCAAGGCAGGGTCGCGGTCCGCTCGGTCCAGTTCGGCGAGGTATCGCGCAACGCTCTCCTCCAACTGCTGCCGGCGTCCTCTGACCTTACCAACGGTGAAGTTGCGGTCCCGGCTGTTCACCGCTTTGAGCTTGCTGCCATCGATCGCGACGATGGCATGCGAGAAGACCTTCATGCTCCGGCACAGTGCAACGAACCGGCTGCACACGGCCGTGATTGCAGCGCCGTTGTCCTTGCGGAAGTCGGCGATGGTCTTGAAGTCCGGTGCCAGTCGTCCGGTCAGCCAGATCAGCTCCAGATTCCGTTGCGCCTCCCGCTCCAGGCGCCGGCTGGACTGGATGCGGTTGAGGTAGCCGTAGATGTAAATCTTGAGCAGCGTGGCCGGGTGATACGCAGGCCGACCACCTGCCGCGCGATTGGCGGCCTCGAAGCCCAGCGCGCTCAGGTCGAGGGCCTCGACGAATGCATCGACGACCCGCACCGGGTTGTCCTCGTGGACGTAGTCCTCCAGCCGATCAGGGAGCAGAAGCCCTTGGGATCGATCTATTCCATCGACGAATCGCTTCATGCAGAGCACCCATCAACCGGTACTCAGATCATGCCAGTGGAGGCGGGGTTTTCACACAGCCTCGGCCGATAGCTGCCATGGGGTGGACTGACGGCTTCCGGCTAGAACCGGCCTTTGAAGAGTGGTTCATCTTGCCCGCACCCAAGTCTCGAGAAGTTGCTGTTGAAGGTGTGCTTCCTTGCAACTGAATCGCCCCGGGTTTCGTAGACACCTACAAGCCTGAAAGTCCCGCCTGTCGTTCGAACTCTACCGGAGAGACGCCTCCGTTGGAGCCATGCCGGCGCTTCGGGTTGTAGACATCTCGATGTAGTGAAACACGTCGCTGCGCGCCGCATCCCGGGTCAGGTAAATCTCCGCTTGATCCGCTCCCGCTTGAGCAACTGGAAGAAGCTCTCCACCACGGCGTTGTCGTGGCAGTTGCCGCGCCGGCTCATGCTGCAGACGATGCCGTGCGCTTTCAGGAACGTCTGCCATTCGGCGCCGGTGAACTGGCTGCCTTGATCCGAGTGCAGCATCAGGCCGGGCGCTGGCTTGCGTCGCCACACCGCTGCCAACAACGCCTGTAGCATCAGATCGGCATGCATCTGGCTCTGCATTGCCCAGCCAACGACCTGGCGCGAGTACAGATCCAGCACCACCGCCAGGTACAGCCAGCCCTCGTGCGTGCGGATATAGGTGATGTCGGTGACCCAGTGCGTGTTCGGCGCGGCCACGTCGAACTGCCGGTCCAGGCGATTGGGCGCCACCGTCGATACGCGGCCACCGCGAGGCCGCGGGCGACGCCCGTAACCCACTTGTGCCCGCAAGCCTTCGCCCTTCATCAGCCGTGCCACGCGATGCTTGCCGCACTGCTCGCCCAGGTCGCGCAGGTCATCGGTGACCTTGCGGTAACCATAGACCGTACCGCTCTCCAGCCATGCCTGCTTGATCATCCCGAGCAAAAGCTGATCCTCGTAATGGCGCTCGCTGTGCGGCCGGTTCTGCCACGCGTAGAAGTCGCTGCGTTGCACGCCGAGCACCCGGCACATGCTGGTCACGCGGAACTGATCGAGATGCGCCTGCATGAACGCGTACTTCGCCCTTACCCCCTGGCAAAGTACGCCGTGGTGAGTTCAACCCGTTGACGCAACGGCTTGGCTCAGCTTAGCGGCTGGCGTCTGGAAGCCCAAGGTCTTACGGGGCCTTTCGTTGAGTCGTCTGGCGATCTTGTTCAAGAATGCCTGCGAATGGCTGGATAGGTCCGTGCCGTCGGGGAAGTACTGCCGCAGCAGACCATTGGTGTTTTCGTTCGAACCGCGCTGCCAAGGGCTTTTCGGATCGCAGAAGTAGACCTGGGTGTCGGTCGCCACGGTGAAGTTCTTGTGGCTAGCCATCTCACCACCTCGATCCCACGTCAAAGATTTTCGCAATGCAGTTGGTAGTGTTTTCACTTGCCGGCTCAGCGCCGAGACGACGCTATTGGTGTCCTTACCCTTGACCTTCACCAGCATCACGAAGCGCGAGTGCCGCTCCACCAGCGTCGCGATATGGGAATTGTTGCTTCCCGTGATCAGATCACCCTCCCAACCCCGGCACGGCGCGATCTTCGACCTCCGCCGGGCGCTCCCGAATCGATATCGCGTCGATGATCCCGCCGCGAGACATTGCGATGGCCAGCTTCGAGTGGCGCATACGGCGACGCGTGCGCAAGTGCGCCAAGAGTTCCTTCTTGAGCAGACCACGCGCCTGGATGAACAAGCTCCGGTAGATCGTTTCGTGCGACACCTGCAGTGCCTGGTTGAGCGGGAACCTGAGCTTAAGCCAGCCGGCGATCTGTTCCGGCGACCATTGCTGGCCCAGCTTACAAGCCACCAACCAGCGCAGCCGAGGGTTATCGGCTAACCGACAAGACTGTGGCCTCCGGGCCGCCTCCCAAGCGGCCTCATCGGCATGTGCGGCCCGATATCGATCACGGCCGCCATGTCGTGCAACTTCCCGGCTAATCGTCGAGGTAGGCCGCCCTAGGCTGAGCGCAATCTGGCGAAACGACTGGCCAGAAGCCAAGCATCGAGATATCTCTTCGCGGTCCACTAAACTCAGCGATCGAGCGGATCGACGCCGCGCCCTCGGCGCGATCCCGCCATGCGCGGCCAGAACCCCGAAAATCGAACCTGGATTCTTGTCAAAGAAGCGGGCAATGCCGCTGAGTGACTGGCCACCCTTCCATCGTCGCCATAAATCTTGCTTCTGGGCCCGAGACATACCGGGCCGCCCCATCCTTGCCATATCGTTCGCTCCAATCAGTGCAATTGTTGATCATGTTGCATTGACGGGTTGAATTCACCGCGGCCTTTTTTAGGATGTCGCGTTCCTCGGTCACCCGCTTGAGCTCGGCTTGCAAGCGCCGGTTCTCAGCCGCCAATGAAACATCGGCATGGCGTGCCTCAGGCACCTTGCGCTGCATACGCACCCACGCGTAAAGCGTATCGATGCTGACTCCCAGCCGACCCGCCACCTCACGCACCGGGCGCCCCTGGTCGATCACCTGTTTGGCCGCTTCGACCTTGAACTCATCCGTATACCGCTTGCTGCTCATATCCACCTCCGTGATTGCCGTAATGTACGGCTCGGAGATGTCTAGAGAACCCGGGGCGATTCAAACCGTTTCAATGCGGGGTGCACCCGGCTACCAGAAATAGGGGTGGCGATATGCCCTTTCCCGCGGGCTACGGTAAATCTCAGCCTGCGCGACGGGCTCGACTATCATCCGGGTTTGCTCCAGCAACAGGGGAACCCGAGTCGCATGAATCAGGTTGCTCTTTCGTCCTTCATCTGGTCCGTCGCCGACCTGCTGCGCGGCAACTACAAGCCGCACGAATACGGGCGCTTCATCCTGCCGTTTACCGTGCTGCGCCGGCTGGACTGCGTGCTGGCCCCGACCAAGGGCAAGGTGTTGGCCGAGCATGCCAAGAAGACCGAGGCGGGCGTCAATCCCGACCCCTTCCTCCGCCGGATCGTGGGCGAAGCGCGGTTCTACAACACCTCGCCCATGGATCTGCCCAAGCTGCTGGGCGATCAGGATCACATCCGCCAGAACCTCTACAGCTACGTGCAGGGCTTCTCTCCCGAGGCCCGGGACATCTTCGAGCGGTTCGATTTCTATACCCAGATCGAGCGGTTGGCCAAAGACAAGCTGCTGTACCTGATCACCGAGAAGTTCGCGAACATCGACCTGCACCCGGACCGGGTGGACAACGCCCAGATGGGCCTCGTGTTCGAGGAGCTGATCCGCAAGTTCGCCGAGCTCTCCAACGAGACGGCGGGTGAGCACTTCACCCCGCGTGAAGTCATCCGGCTGATGGTCAACCTGATCTTCATCGAGGACGACGATGTGCTGACCCCCGGCAATGCCGTGGTGCGCACCATCTACGACCCCACGGCTGGCACCGGTGGCATGCTCTCTGTCGCGGCCGAGCACCTGATCGAGCACAACCCGGCCGCTCGCCTGACCCTGTACGGCCAGGAGCTCAACGACGAGTCCTACGCCATCTGCAAGGCGGACATGCTGATCCGCGGGCAGGACGTGGGCAACATCGTGCCGGGCAATACGCTTAGCGAGGACGGCTTCACCCACCGTAAGTTTGACTACATGCTCGCCAATCCGCCCTTCGGTGTGGAATGGAAGAAGGTGCAGAAGGTGGTCACGGATGAGCACGAGCAGAAGGGCTTCGATGGCCGCTTCGGCCCGGGCCTGCCGCGCGTATCCGACGGTTCGATGCTGTTCCTGCTGCACCTGGTGTCGAAGATGACGCCAATGGGCAACGGTGAGGGTGGCAGCCGCTTCGGCATCGTGCTCAACGGCTCGCCCCTGTTTACCGGTGGTGCCGGCAGTGGCGAGAGCGAGATCCGCCGCTACCTGCTGGAAAACGATCTGGTCGAGGCCATCATTGGCCTGCCGACCGACATGTTCTACAACACCGGCATCGCCACCTATGTCTGGATCGTCAGCAACAAGAAGCCGGCAGACCGCCGTGGCCAGGTGCAGCTGATTGACGCCAGTGGCTTCTGGCGCAAGATGCGCAAGAGCCTGGGCAGCAAGCGCAAGGAAATGGGCGAGGACGACATCGCCACCGTCACACGGCTGTTCGGTGACTTCACCGAGGCCGAGCGCGTCACCGTGCTGGATGCTGCAGGCAACACAGTCGAAAAGCGCATCGTCACAGGCACCGACAACCTGCCGGTACCGCCGGAAGGTGGCAAGCTCAAGCGCGTGCCGATCTCTCGCATCTTCGACAATGAGGCCTTCGGCTATACCACCATCACAGTGGAACGACCGCTGCGCGACGAAGCCGGCAACGTGGTTACGTTCGAAAAGGGCAAGCAGAAGGGCAAGCCGCAGCCCGACAGCAGCCTGCGCGACACTGAAAACGTGCCGCTGGGCGAGGACATCCAGGCCTACTTCCAGCGCGAGGTGCTGCCGCATGCACCGGATGCGTGGATCGACGACAGCAAGACCAAGGTCGGCTACGAGATTCCGTTCAACCGGCACTTCTACGTGTTCGAGCCGCCGCGTCCGCTGGAGGAGATCGACGCCGAGCTGAAGCAGGTGGCCGGCAACATCATGCGGATGCTGGGGGAGCTGGCGGAATGAGTCTGCCGAGGTATCCGGAGTACCGGGACAGCAGAGTGCCTTGGCTGGGAGAGTTGCCCGCGCATTGGGGGGTGTCTCCAATGAAGCGACTCCTCGATATTCAGAACGGCGCGGACTACAAGCACATCGAAGCGGAGGACGGCTATCCCGTACTTGGATCAGGTGGACAGTTCACGTTCGCCACTGATTACATCTACGACGGCGAGTCGGTGCTGCTCGGGAGAAAGGGAACGATCGACCGGCCGCTGCATGTCAAAGGCAGGTTTTGGACCGTCGACACTATGTACTGGAGCCGAATCCGACCGGATGTGTGCGGACGCTTCTGTTACTACGCAGCCACGACGATTCCCTTTGGCCTTTATTCGACCAACACCGCGCTGCCAAGCATGACAAAGGCCGCGCTAGATGCGCACTTCCTGGCCTCCCCGCCCTTGGAGGAACAACGTTCGATTGCCAACTTACTCGACCGCGAAACCGCCAAGATCGATGCGCTGATCGCCGAGCAGGAGAAGCTGCTGGCGCTGCTGGCCGAAAAGCGCCAGGCCGCCATCTCCCACGCCGTAACCCGCGGCCTCGACCCCAACGCCCCGATGAAGGACTCCGGCATTGCGTGGTTGGGGGAGGTGCCGGCGCATTGGGAAATAACAAGACTCGGCGTCATTCTTGATGCAATCGGCGATGTTGACCATTTCATGCCGGCGTCAGTCGAGCAGGGTGTTCCTTACCTGATGACGGGTGACTTGAAGGAATTTGTTAGCGAAGTGAGCCTCGAAGGCTGCAAGCAGGTTAGCGATGAAGACTACTTGGCGCTCTCTAGAAAGATTAAGAGTTCAAAGGGAGATGTAATCATGGCGCGCTATGCGACCATCGGGACATCCATGTATGTCGACGTCGACACGGATTTTCTGGTGTCTTACTCGTGCGTCACGCTCAAGGCAAATCATTCCAAGGTATCAGGCTTGTATCTGTTTCAGTACATGAGGTCAGATGCGTTTCGTCAGGCTGTAGAAGGTCAAGTAAATACAAACACGCAGGGAAATGTCGGCATCAATCATTTGAAGAACATAAGCGTTGTGCTGCCGCCCATTACCGAACAAGCAGGAATTGCCGCCTTCGTCGGCTCTGAAACGGCAACAATCGATGAAATGAAGGCCGAAGCCGAGCGTGCAATCACTCTCCTAAGAGAACGTCGCTCCGCCCTGATCGCCGCCGCCGTCACCGGCAAGATCGACGTGCGAGGCGCAGTGGAGAGGGAGGCGTCGTGACCGACCCCTGGCTCCGCGATGTCCCCGCGGTGTTCCACGCACTGGCCGATCCCCGGCTGGAAAGCGCGATCCCGCAGCCGACAACCGGACCATTCGACCAGGCCTGCGCCCACTGGGGCGCACTGCACTACACGCTGTCCAGCCTGCTGGGTTGGGTCGATGTCGGTTGTGGACTGGCCTGGTGGTACGCCGCCGGCAAGCCGGTGGACGATTCGCCCCTACTGGCACTGGTGCAGCGGGTGTGGGGCGCCGATGACCTCATCGACTACTACGCAGCGTGGGCATGGCTACCCGAGGGCGTTGGCTACGAGTTTCCGCAGAGCGTCAGTCCATTTGACGGGCCGTCTCCCATGTGGCTTGGCCGCCATTCCCGTTGGAAAAATGAGGAGTGGTGGCGCGGCTTCGCCCGGCGTGGCCAAGTCCACCACCACGATCCCTTCTACGGCGGCAGCGATCCGCTGCATCTGGCAGCACATGCCGGCCCACCCACGGTCGAGCCGTCGGCGAACCCGCTGGTACACCTGGTCCCGCATCAACGTCGCGCCGTGCTGGTCACGGAGGGGCTGGACCACTGGCTGGCCGACCTGCATGCACTGGAAGCAAGCTTGCCACCGCAGGGCGAGCGATCGTGGCGGGTGGAGATCTTCGATCGTTGCGTGGGTTATCTGGGCGAGTATCGCCGCAGCCGCGTGACGGGGCACTGGTTCTTGGGCAAGCATTCCGTCCATATGGGGGGACATCCGGGACATGAGTGATATCCAGTTGTTCCGCCTGAGTGAAGGACTGGCAATTGAGCTGCCCGGCCGCGCAGTGGCCGTGGAGCGCCAGTTGCAGGCGCTGATTGAGTCACAGATGCCGGCATTCCTCGGGGTCCGCTTCCTGGCCACCGAGCACGCGACAGGCAAGACCCACAAGGGGCGCATCGACTCGCTGGGGCTGGACGAGAACGGCTGCCCTGTCATCGTCGAGTACAAGCGCCACAGCAACGAAAACGTCATCAACCAGGGCCTGTTCTATCTGGACTGGCTGCTGGACCATCAGGCCGAGTTCCGCTGGCTGGTCATGGAGCGTCTGGGCAAGGACGTAGCCGACGCCATCGACTGGACCGGTACGCGCCTGTTGTGCATCGCGGCCGATTTCACCCGCTACGACCAGCATGCCGTCCAGCAGATTCCCCGCAACATCGAGCTGATCCGCTACAAGCTGTTCGGCGATGACCTGTTGCTGCTGGAGCTGGTCAATGCGGTCAGCGTGAGCGACGCCACGGCCGGAAAGACCCAAGCGACTGGAGCCACAACCGGAACGCCTAAGATCAGTGGTAAGGATAAGACGGCCGCGGAACAGCTTGCGCAGGCGCAGCCGGAGATCCGACAGCTCTACGAAACCCTTGCCAGCTATCTCAATGCGCTGGGCGATGACGTGCAGGAAAAGCACTTGAAGCTTTACACGGCGTTTCGGCGGCTGAAGAACTTCGCCTGCGTCATTCCCTACCGGGACAAGCTCTTGGTGATGCTGAAGGTGGATCCAGACACGGTTACGCTGGAGGACGGGTTCAGCCGAGATACCCGCAACATCGGCACATGGGGGACGGGTGATCTGGAACTGACGCTCCGCACCCAAGCGGACATGGACAAGGCCAAACCGCTGCTGGATCGCAGCTACCAGGAAGGTTGAGCCTGGGCATCAGGGGGAAACAATGAATTTGCATCAGGAGCATCACTTCGAACGCGAGATTTGCGAGCAGCTGGCGGCCCAGGGCTGGCTGTACGGCGAAGGCGATGCCGCCCACTACCACCGCCAATCCGGCTTGTTCCTGCCCGACCTTCTAGCGTGGATCGAGGCGACTCAGCCGGACAGCTGGCAGCGACTCCAGAAGACCCACGGCCCTCAGCTGGCCGAACGATTGGCAGAACGGATTCGCAAGAACCTCGACGAGCGCGGCACGCTGGATGTGCTGCGCCGAGGTGTCGAGATGCTCGGGCTGAAGCAGCCGCTTTCGCTGGTCCAGTTCAAGCCGGCGTTGGCCATGAACCCCGTGACCCAGCAGCACTACGCGGCCAATCGTCTCCGCGTGGTGCGGCAGGTCAAACACTCGCCCAATCGCCCCAACGATTGCCTGGATCTGGTGCTGTTCGTCAACGGCGTTGCAGTGGCAACGGCCGAGCTGAAGTCGGAGTTCACCCAGAGCGTGGGCGATGCTGTGGACCAGTACCGGTTCGACCGGCATCCGCACCCCAAGGGCGGGCTGAGCGAGCCGCTGCTGGCCTTCCCCGGTGGCGCACTGGTGCACTTTGCGGTCAGCCAGGCCGAGGTAATGATGACCACGCGGCTGGCCGGAGAGCAGACCCGGTTCCTGCCGTTCAACCGCGGCAACGAAGGTGGCGCGGGCAATGCCCCCGATCCGGAAGGGTTTGCCACTCGCTATCTGTGGGAGGAGGTCTGGGCACCTGACAGCTGGCTGGAGATCCTTGGCCGCTACCTGATCGGCAAACGTGACGAGAAGAAGCAACTGCAGTCGGTGATCTTTCCGCGCTACCACCAGTTGGACGCCACCCGGAAGCTGGTGGTCGACGTCCACGCGCAAGGTACTGGCCAGCCCTACCTGATCCAGCATTCAGCCGGTTCCGGCAAGACGAACTCGATTGCGTGGACGGCCCACTTCTTGGCCGATCTGCACCGCGACAACGTGAAGGTGTTCGACAGCGTGCTGGTGGTTTCCGACCGCAATGTGCTGGACAGCCAGCTGCAGGAAGCCATCTTCGACTTCGAGCGCACCACTGGCGTGGTCGCCACGATCACCGGCGAGCAGGGCAGCAAGAGCGCCCAGCTGGGGCAGGCGCTGAAGGACGGCAAGAAGATCATCGTCTGCACCATCCAGACCTTCCCCTTTGCGCTGCAGGCCGTGCAGGAGCTGGCCGCGACCGAGGGTAAGCGGTTCGCCGTGATTGCTGACGAGGCGCACAGCTCGCAGACGGGACAAGCGGCAGCGAAGCTGAAGCAGCTGCTGAGTGCGCAGGAGTGGGCCGACCTGCAGGACGGTGGAGAGATCGACACGGAGGCTCTGCTGGCTGCCCAGATGGGTGCCCGCAGTGCGGAATCCGGGCTGACCTACGTCGCCTTCACCGCCACACCCAAGGGCAAGACGCTGGAGCTGTTCGGTCGCCCCGGCCCGGACGGGCTGCCTCAGCCGTTCCATGTGTACTCCATGCGACAGGCCATCGAGGAGGGCTTCATCCTCGATGTCCTGCGCAACTACACGCCTTACGACCTGGCCTTCCGCCTGGCGCATGACGGCAAGGAGATCGACCAGACGCAGGTCGAGCGCAGCACGGCAATGAAGGGGATCATGCAGTGGGTTCGCCTGCACCCTTACAACATCGCCGCCAAGGTACAAATCGTGGTGGAGCACTACCGCGAGAACGTGCAGTCGCTGCTGGACGGGCAGGCCAAGGCGATGGTGGTGGTGTCGTCCCGGCTGGAGGCGGTGCGCTGGCAGAAGGCCATCCGAGAATACATCGAGCGGCAGCACTATCCGCTGGGCGTCCTGGTGGCATTCTCGGGCGAGGTCAATGATCCGGAGTCCTATCCCGAGCCGGTCACCGAATCCAGCAAGCAGCTCAATCCGGGGCTGAAGAACCGGGACATTCGCGAAGCCTTCGCGCAGCCTGAGTTCCATCTGTTGCTGGTAGCCAACAAGTTCCAGACGGGCTTCGACCAGCCACTGCTGTGCGGTATGTACGTGGATAAGAAGCTGGGTGGCGTCCAGGCGGTACAGACGTTATCGCGCCTGAATCGCGCCCATCCTGGCAAGACGACGACATACGTGCTGGACTTCGTCAATGATGCCGCGGACGTATTGCAGGCCTTCAAGACCTACTACGAGACCGCCGAGCTCGAATCCACGACCGATCCGAACCTGATCTTCGACCTCCGCGCCAAGCTGGATGCTGCCGGCCATTACGACGACTTCGAGGTGGAGCGGCTGGTGAAGGTGGAGATAGATCCGAGAGCCACCCAGGCGCAGCTTGTGGCCGCCATCCATCCCGTCGCCGACAGGCTGCTGAAACGCTACCGGGCGGCGCAGCAGTCACACACAGTTGCCATTGCCGCAGAGGACGGCCAAGCGGAAAAGACCACCAAGGACGAGCTGGATGCGTTCGTCCTCTTCAAGGGGGACATGGCGTCGTTCAACCGGCTGTATGCCTTCCTGTCGCAGATGTTCGATTACGGCAACACCGAAATCGAGAAACGGTTCCTGTTCTACAAGCGCCTGCTGCCACTGCTGGAGTTCGGGCGCGAGCGCGAGACCGTGGACCTGTCCAAGGTGGTGCTAACACATCACACCCTGCGCAGCTGCGGCAAGCAGCCGCTGAACCTCAATGCGGATGGCACCTACCAACTGCAACCGATGGAAGCGGTTGGCAGTGGTCACGTTCAAGACAAGCAGCAGGCCTACCTCAACGAGATCATCGAGAAGGTCAACGGGCTATTCGAGGGTCAGCTCTCCGACGGCGACCAGCTCGTGTATGTCAACGGCGTCATCAAGGGCAAGCTGTTGGAGAACGAAACGCTGATCCAGCAGGCGACCGACAACAGCAAGGAACAATTCGCCAACTCCCCGGACCTGAAGCACGCTCTCCTGCACGCGATCATGGATGCGCTGGATGCACACACGACGATGAGCAGTCAGGCGCTGGAGTCTGAGCGGGTGCGGGATGGATTGAAGGACATCCTGCTGGGGCGCGCGCAGCTTTATGAGGCGCTGCGGGCGCGGGGTGGAGATGCGAGGCCTAGGGTGTAGTTTGTAGTTTGGATTCGGTGGTCAGGTCGAATGAGGCTGCTATCGACCCTAAGCGGACAAACTACTTGAAAAAGAAAGGGGCCTTGCGGCCCCATTCCCCTGGTCGCCAGCCCTCAGAACATGCTGATGGCTTTTAAGACCGTCAGCAGTCCGACAGGCAACCCCAGTCTCATATCGAATGAACGAATGAAACCACGGCGGCTTTGCCAGCTGGCTGACACGCTTAGAAAGATCATAAGACCTCCTTTGTCGTGTGCCCCCGGGCTCTAGATGGACAAGTCTTCGAGGGCGTCAGCCAGTTGATGATTTTTGACCGATGTACAGTTCCGGAGTCGGGAAATCATCAACCACTTGCCGGAATCTGTAGGTTGCCACAACTCTAGTTGCTCGAAAAGAATTGGCAACTTTCTGATGGGTATTCGAATGGCCGATTGTGGCCGAAACTGGACACACACGGTGCGACCCCACGCGTCTCAATTGGCAGAAGGCGGGAGTTCGAAGAGTGGTTCCGCACCAGCCAAACAATGAAGCAGCTGTCCTGCGCTAAGCAGTCTGGCGTCGGCAGCCGCGCTATCCCTGACGCGGCCCGCAGCGGCTGGATGACCTGGACTCCTGTCCGGTGCCGCACGTTGCCGACCCCTGCTGGCTATCCAGAGGGCAGTCCAAAAGCGATAAGGGTTCGCCCCGCCGAGAAGTAGGAAAAGTCTGAGTTCCCGCGATGAGTCTGCCAATCGCACGGAATGAGACCCGAGGCCAACATCCTCCCCGCCTCGGAGGATTCATGACCCAACTCGCTCGCCTTGAACTTGAAACAGCTGGCACGGATGGCGAGCCCCTGCTCGCGCCTCGCCTGGCGCGTAAATACCCTGATCGCGTGACTGGGGCCTTCGTGGTTCCGGCACGGGAGGGTCGCTTTGTAGAGCTACCCGCTGACTTACCAACGGCGATCGCCACCGCCTTGCGCACGCGGGGGCGCGAACGCCTGTATTCCCACCAGGGCGCCTGCTGGGACGCTGTGCAGCGTGGCGAGGACGTCGTCGTGGTGACGCCCACAGCCTCGGGCAAGACGCTGTGCTACACGCTGCCGGTCGTGGCCGCCGCTATGACTCGCCGTAGCAAGGCGTTGTACCTGTTCCCGACCAAGGCGCTGGCGCAGGACCAGGTGGCCGAGCTGATCGAACTCTCCAAGGCCGGGGACCTTGGCGTGCGGGCGGCCACCTTCGATGGCGACACCCCAGGTGACCAGCGTCAGGCGATCCGTCTGTCGGGCGACATCGTGGTGACCAACCCGGACATGCTGCACCAAGGCATCCTGCCGCACCACACGAAGTGGGCGCAGTTCTTTGAGAACCTGGCCTATGTGGTGATCGACGAGATCCACGCCTATCGCGGCGTGTTCGGCTCGCACCTGGCCAACGTGCTGCGGCGGTTGGAACGCATCTGCGCGTTCTACGGGGTGCGCCCGCAATTCATTTTGTGCTCGGCGACCATCGGGAATCCCAAGGAGCACGCCGAAGCCCTGATCGGCCGCCCGGTCACGGCGATTACCGAGTCCGGCGCTCCGGCAGGCGAGAAGCACGTCCTGCTGTGGAATCCGCCGGTCGTAAACCCGGACCTGGGTCTGCGTGCCTCGGCGCGCTCGCAGTCCAACCGCATCGCACGGATGGCAATCAAGGCGGGCCTGAAAACCCTGGTGTTCGCGCAGTCGCGGACGATGGTCGAGGTGTTGACCAAATATCTGAAAGACGTATTCGACCATGACCCGCGCAAGCCAGCGCGCATTCGCGCCTACCGCGGGGGTTATCTACCCACTGAGCGTCGCGAGGCCGAGCGAGCGATGCGCGACGGGCGTATCGACGGCATCGTGTCCACTTCCGCGTTGGAACTGGGCGTGGACATCGGTGCGCTGGATGTCGTGGTGCTCAACGGCTACCCTGGCAGCGTCAGCGGGACGTGGCAGCGCTTCGGACGCGCAGGTCGGCGGCAGAAGCCAAGCCTGGGCGTGCTGGTGGCCTCGTCCGACCCATTGGACCAGTACATCGTCCGGCACCCGGAGTTCTTCTCCGACGCCAGCCCGGAACACGCACGCATTGCGCCCGACCAGCCGGTGATCCTGCTGGACCATATCCGCTGCGCTGCGTTTGAGTTGCCTTTCCTGGAGGGCGACACCTTTGGCCCAGTCGATCCTGCCGTATACCTGCAGCTGTTGGCCGAGGATGGCGTGCTGCATCCGGAAGGTGGGCGTTGGGAGTGGATCGCGGACAGCTATCCCGCAGGCGCCGTCAGCTTGCGCTCGGTCGCGGATGGCAATTTCGTGGTGGTGGATCGCACCGACGGACGCCAGGTGATCATCGCGGAGGTCGATTTCAGTTCCGCACCGCTGATGCTCTACGAAGGCGCGATTCACATGGTGCAATCCACCCCGTTTCAGGTCGAACGCCTGGACTGGGAAGGCCGCAAGGCCTATGTCACCCGCACCCACGTCGACTACTACACCGACGCGATCGACTACACCCGACTGAAGGTTCTGGAGTCCTTCGACAGCGCTGTGACCGGCGTGGGTCAGGTCCACCATGGCGAAGTTCATGTGGTGCGGCGCGTGTCTGGTTACAAGAAGATCCGCTACTACACGCACGAGAACATCGGCTACGGACCGGTCACGCTCCCCGATCAGGAAATGCACACCACCGCGTGCTGGTGGCAGCTGCCGGAGCCAGTGCTGCATTCGTTGTTCGACAACCGCCAGCAGGCGCTGGACGGCTTCCTCGGGGCGGCACACGCGCTGCATGTCGTGGCTCGCATCGCTGTAATGGCCGACGGGGCCGACCTGCAAAAGGCGGTCGGCAGTGGTGATGGGGCGTGGTCAGCTAGCGGTGACGGACGGGGTCGGGGGCAACTGCGCGCCACCGATGGCGCGGCGGTTCAGGCCGACGCACTGGCCCGCTTCGAGCCTACCGTCTATCTCTACGACAATTATCCCGGAGGCGTTGGCCTCTCCGAGCCGCTATTCCAGCGCCAAGCCGAGCTCCTGCAGCGCGCGCAGTCGCTGGTCGAGGCGTGCGACTGCCGTGCGGGCTGCCCTGGGTGCGTGGGGCCGGTCCTCGACGAAACCGTTCCACTGACGGAAGGACCCCGCCAGCTCGCACTGCGCCTGCTGCGCGCGCTGCAGGCCGCATGAGCCTGACCCTGACCCGGCTGCAGGCGCTACGGCGGCAAAGTGGCGCGCCTGCCGCGGCTGCAGTGGCGACACTGGCCCCTCCGGCGGCGAAGATCGACTCTGATCCGTTGGCCCGCCTGCGTGGCCTGCTACGGGTCAAGCGCCGCGACGCGCCGGCACCTGCATCAGCGGAAGACCGCTTGCTTCCAGGCCGGGAAATTGCCCCCGGCCTCTGGCTGCAGGAAGGTCGCCTGCCGTTCGATCTGCCGTGGCAGCCGCATCTCGACGCCGCCTTCGCCAGGCGCGACGTGCCGTTGCCCACCTCTGAACTCATGTTCTTCGACACTGAAACCACCGGTCTGGCCGGTGGGACAGGCACGCGCGCCTTCATGATCGGCGCAGCAACGCTCGACCCTGCCGGGCTGCACATCCGTCAGCTCACCATCACGAAGACGAGCGCTGAACCGGCCATGCTCGACCTGTTCCGCGGCTGGCTCCGACCTAGCACCATTCTGGTCAGCTACAACGGCAAGTCCTACGACGCCCCGCTGCTCAAGACGCGCTATCGCCTGATGCGACAGGCCGAGCCGCTGTCCGCGCTCGATCACGTTGATCTGCTGCATCCCACGCGGCGACGCTACCGGGGAGTGTTCGAGAACTGCAGGCTCGGGACCATCGAGCGACGGGTGCTCGGCATCGTTCGGGAAGACGATCTGCCGGGTAGCGAGGCACCCGGGGCGTGGTTGGATTACCTGCGCGGCAGCTCAGCCAAGCAGTTGCGGCGCGTGATGGCACACAACCATCAGGACGTGGTGACACTGGCGCGACTGGCCATTCATTTGAGTAGGTGCTAACGCGCATCCCTAGATGCTTTCTAACTGCGGCTAGACAGTCATCAGGGGTAAGAGGGCCCATAGCACAGGCTCTATCTGACCTTGAGGATGTCGCTCCACTTCTGCGTGTACGCCGGTGACAAGCTGTCCTGGCGCATCGCCCATTTGGGAGTAGCCCCCCTACGAGAGGCTGCCGACGCCAACGTGACGCTGCCACGTCCGAACTTGCGGTTGGCCGCGTCCATCACTTCCATCAACTTGGCCGAGCGGGGATCGATGCCGGCGAACAGATCGGCCTGCTGCAGGTCCCCATGCGTGAGATCGAGCAGGCCAACGCCAGCCTTCTTGTAGCGGTACCCTTTCTTGAACATCGCACGCGTCAGCGCCTGGGCCACGGACAGCACCTCCCGTGTATCGGATGAGGGTCCGATCAGATTGAAGGCCTTGGAGGGGTGGTACTGACGAGCCCCCGGCTTGAAGGGGTTGGTGTTGATCCATACCCAGACGCCCGAACACATCAGGCCACGCTTGCGCAGCTTCTCGCACGCCCGGATTGCGAATGTTGCCACGGCTTGCTGGAGGTCTTCCAAAGATTCCACGTCGTTCTTGAAGGATCGGGAGCAGACGATCTGCTGGCGGTCCGGTTCGTCCTGGACAAGCTCGGCGCAGACGACCCCTTGCAGCTCGCGTTGCGTGCGGGCAAGCACCACCCCGTAGCGCGCGCGCAGGGTCTCGGGATCTGCGCCCATGAGGTCGCGGGCCGTCAGGATGCCTTCGGCACCGAGCCGGGCTGCGAACTTGCGCCCAACCCCCCAGAGGTCCTCAACGGGATAGGCTGCAAGCTCAGGGATGCCTGCGTCCACGGCCATCACGCCGCCTGGCGTCTTCTTCGCCAGCTTGTTACCGAGCTTGGCCAGCGTCTTGGTGGGGCCGATGCCGACGCAGCAGGGAATGCCGGTCCACTGGAGGATCCGATCACGGGCGACGCGCGCGACATGTACGTGATCCGCGACGGGAATGCCTTCCAGCGATATGAAACTCTCGTCGATGGAATACACCTCCACGCGCGGGAACAGGTCACGCAGGATGGTCACGATCCGTCCGGACAAATCCCCGTACAGGCCGAAATTCGCCGAGCGGATGAGGAGCTGCTTACGAATGGTGGGGTCCACCTCATGAATGGGCTGGCCCATCCTGACGCCGAGCGCCTTGGCCTCATTGCTACGGGCAATGGCGCAGCCGTCGTTGTTGGACAAAATGACGACAGGCCGGCCAATGAGATCGGGCTGGAAGGCCCGCTCACAGCTGGCGTAAAAGTTGTTGCCGTCGACCAGCCCGAGCATCAGCGCCCCAAGTGGTTGCGGAACGAATAGGTCACCACGCCCCACACCTGCAGCTCGACCTCATCGGCCACAGCGAGGGGCGGCGACCCGTCGCCCGATAGCAGTTCCACGCAGGAGCGACCGATACGCAGCTGTTTGACACACAAGCCGCCGTCCCATAGGAGCAGCGCGATGTGACCCGATTTGGCATTGATCGAGCGATCGACGACCAGCATGTCGCCGGCGTGGATCCCGAAGCCGCGCATGCTGTCGCCCTCGGCCTGGGCGAAGAAGGTGGCAGGCGGGTTGCGGATGCACAGCTCGTTGAGATCCAGGTCCTCCCCCATGAAGTCCTCAGCCGGGGAGGGAAACCCGCAGCTGGCACGCATGCCCAAAAAGCGCAGCGGTAGGTGAGACAGGTCTAAACGACAGGCGGCCACGGGGCCGATGGCGGGGGGGGAGGCAATGGAGGTCATGGTGGCGGAAGCTTCGGGGGCCAGTGACGCACCCGATGAGACGAGGGGCGCGAAGCCTACGCCCCGACCCTTGGTGAGTGCCACCGAACCGCGCAACGCCCCGCCCACCGCGGCCGCCACAGAGATGAATGCGGCCCGGATCCTGTTAGCTGCGATGTGAAGAGGCCTGAACAGGCGGAGCGGGATACTTTCGGGATGGACCAGAATGCCCACTGCGACCTGCTGGCGGCCCGGCTGGCCTACAAGAAGCCGCACCTGTTGGCGTTGGCCGAGGCAGGCCACCCGCAAGCGTTTGATCAGGCGTGGAACCTCCTGGACCCGATCTTCGTCGACGCCGAACGCCATGGTCTCGGCAGTCGTTGTTACCACCTGATCGGGCTGCTCTTGGCTGAGACCAGATTGAACCGGAGGTTGCGATGAAATCGCGCGTTGAACTCGATGCCATGCTTGATGACCTCGAAGCGCGCCTGCCCGGCTTGCTGGCTAACTGCAAGCAAGAGGACATGCTGGACTGCTTCACGAGGGAAGCAGACGCCATCGATTCTCAGACCGAGGAAGAGGATCACGCACACGTGTGGGGCCGCCTGCAGCACCTCCAAGGCTGTGCCGGCCTTATTCCGAGCGACGAAGAATGTACCGATGAATGAAGCGGACGTTTCGTACTGGATCGGCCAGTTGGAGGCGTACAACGTGTTCCTCCGCAACGTGCCGCTGTCCAAGGAATACCGAGACACCACGACATTCAGGCAGTTCGGCGAGGTGCGCAAAGCCAAGCGCGAGGAGCTGGGTCTGACCGATGACGTCATGGCACAACTTCACGGTATCCGCGACCACCAGCCCCTCAATTGGGCCTTTGTCGAAATCGGCATGACCGTCGACAACCGCGAGCTGCTCTGCCCGAGCTATTTCGAAGACTTGCCGCTCGACTACTACTGGATGCCCGAATACAACGCCGTTCGCGAAGCAGTCGAGGCACAGCGGGAAGCTGACGATCAGACGCTGCAAGAGTTGGTGTGGAAGCTTGCGCCCCCGATCCCCAATACCAAGCATGATGATGGAGTAAGCGGTGTGCTATTCGGCTGAAGCCTGGTCGCTCTACGACAACTACACGCGTGAGTTCGGCGCGGATATCGATATCGAGGCGTTCTGGAAAATTTACCTGGAGCGTGATGAGAAATACCGCATCCGCAAGAAGCTCTCGGACGGCACGAAGATCCCCAAGGGAATCGATCGAAACTTCCTCCCCCCCAAATCAGAGCTAGAGCGGAAGATTCAAGAGCTGATCTCCGAATGGAACGGCCGGAAGCTTGCCGAAAGCGAAGCTGAATTGGCAGCGCAAGAGGCGCGCCTGGCTGCCGCCGAGGCGAAGCTTGCGGTCAAGGAAACGAAGACGGCGCTCAACGAGCAGCGGATTGCCAGTAACAAGATCAAGCAGACGAAGCGCTGGATCGAGGATGCCAAGCGCACCAGGCACGAGCCGACCAAGGACGACCGAATCTTCCCGGACTGGTACGCGCCCGTGCTTATCGTGGAGAACGGCAAGCGAATCGTGCGGCCCATGCGCTATCACTGTCGCCCGGCGGGAATGGACCCCTCTATTGACCGTACCAAGACGGGCCAAGTCTCAGGCACCTACAACGCGCGGCGCGACAACCTGACGCGATTCTGGCGCAACCAATTTGGCCATACGCACGGGCTGATGCTGGCTGAAACCTTTTACGAGAATGTCGATGACGGAAAGGGCGGGAGCAAGGAAATCCAGTTCCGCCCCAGAACAGGCGAGACCATGTATATCGCCTGCCTGTATTCCCACTGGGTCGATCGCAAGGGCATCGAGCCGGGCCTATGGTCCTTTGCTGCCATTACCGATGAGCCCGAACCAGAGGTCGCCGCGGCGGGACACGACAGAACCGTCATCAATATCAAGCCTGAGCACGTCGATGCGTGGCTCAACCCGGACCCGAAAAATCTGGACGCGCTGTTCGCGATCTTCGATGACAAGCGTCACCCGTACTACGAGCTGATGAAGGAAGCGGCATGATGACGCCCGACCAGGAATGCCGCCTCGTGAAGCTAGAAGCGTATGTCGTGGAGGCCGCAGGCAAATCCCCAGGGGAATTCTGGCGCGGATTCGATGACCTCGCTGGCGATTTGGGCGAGGAGGCCTATGCAGACGACGCGGATGGCGAGCTCATCGAGCGGTACACGAGCTTGTTAGCGAACGCCGATGAGGGCGGTTTTGCAGTGCCTCCCGAGGCGATGGGCGTCGCGAGACCCTAAGAGCTGCGACGTCCGTCAGGGCGGGACGAGCAAATGCTTGGGTTAGCCTAAGTCGTTTGTCACGGGACGTGCGGGCAGGTTGGTGGCCGGATCCGACCCAAAGCGGACATAGAGGCGCTTCGAAAGGGTAAGCCGCGGAGGGCGATCATCCTCGCCCAAACTAATGGCACCCTTAGCCGCTTATGAGGGCAAGTCTTCCACACCGTCCTAGGGGGCTTATGTCCCTTCGAGGTGTGGTATTCCATAGGCCCACTTTGCATGGGGCGGACGGTGTTTTGCACCGCCCGCTGAGTTCAGGCGTTACAGACCGTGGGCCGCCGCTTCCTTGGAGCTTAGATAGCCATTCTTGTCGGCATCGAGCATGGCGAAGTGCGCCGCCAGCGGATGCTTGGCCATCTCCGCCGTGGACAGCTTGCCGTCCTTGTTGCTATCCAGTTTCTGGTAGGTAGTGCTTGCTGCGGACGGCGCGTGCCCGGCGTGATCCATGGCGTGATGCTCTTTGCCATCGTGCTTCATGGCGTTTTTGCCGTGATCCATGTGCATGCCGCCATGCTCCATCGACATTGTTCGGTGGTGCTCGACAAACTCGGCGCGGCTGAGGCTGCCGTTCTTGTTGGTGTCGATCTTGTCGAACATCGTGTTTGCCATCTTGGCCCGCGCCTCGGGCGTCGCCGGCATCTGCATGGACGCGTGGTCCATTTTCATCTTGCTGTGGTCCATCGGCTTAGACGCGGTTTGAGGACCGGCGTGGGCGTTGGATGCCAGCAGCAGGGTCGCGGCGAGGGCGATCGAAGTTTTAACGTTCATGTTGGAACTCCTGTGGAGCGAGCGTGTGGGGGGTTGGCGCTGGGCCCGGGCTCTCGGGGGGAGGCGTCTTCTGGAAGGCGTGTCTTGGCCAGTCGCAGGGCATTGCCGACGACTGATACCGAACTCAGGCTCATCGCCAGGGCGGCGATCATCGGGCTGAGCAGCAGGCCGAACACCGGGTATAGCAGGCCGGCTGCGATGGGGACGCCAATGGCGTTGTAGAGGAAGGCGAAGACGAGGTTCTGGCGCATGTTGCGCACAGTGGCCTCGGACAGTGCGCGGGCACGCAGGATGCCGCGCAGGTCGCCCTTCACCAGCGTTACCTGGGCGCTGGACATGGCCACGTCGGTGCCGGTTCCCATGGCGATACCGACATCGGCGCTCGCCAGCGCAGGCGCATCGTTGATGCCATCCCCGGCCATCGCGACCTTGTGGCCCTCCGACTGCAAGCGCTTGACCAGCGCGGCCTTGTCTTCCGGCTTCACCTCACCGTGGACTTCTTCGATGCCAAGCGCGCGCGCCACGGCTTGCGCGGTGGTCGCGCCGTCGCCGGTCGCCATCACCACGCGCAGTCCGCTGGCCTGCAGCGCGGCGATTGTGGGTTTTGCCGAAACCTTGATCGGATCGGCCACCGCCAGCAGCCCCAACAACTGGCCATCGCCGGCGAGGAACATCACGCTGGCGCCATCGGCGCGCAGGCCTTCGGCTTCTGCGGTGAGCGAGGCCACGTCGATGTTGTTGACGTCCATCAATGCACGGTTGCCGAGCAACAGCGCACGCCCGTCGACCGTGCCGCGGACGCCCGACCCGGTGACCGAATCGAAGTCCTGCACCGTCGACAGACCAATTGCGCGTTGGCGGGCTTCGGCGACGATGGTTTCGGCTAGCGGATGTTCGCTGCCCTGGTCCAGGCTCGCGCCCAAACGCAGGACTTCAGCGGGATCGTTTCCGGCCGCGCCGATCACCGTGCGGAAGCTCGGTTTGCCCTCGGTCAGGGTCCCGGTCTTGTCCACCACCAGCGTATCCAGCGTGCGGAAGCGTTCGATTGCTTCGGCATCGCGGAACAGCACGCCAGCCTGCGCGGCGCGACCAGTGGCGACCATGATCGACATCGGCGTAGCCAGCCCCAGTGCGCACGGGCAGGCGATGATCAACACCGACACTGCATTGAGCACCGCCCAGGTCCAGGAGGGTTGCGGCCCCCACAGGCCCCAGGCGAAGAAGGTCGCGACCGCGGAGGCGAGCACTGCCAGCACGAACCAATAGGCGACCTTGTCGGCCATGCGCTGCATTGGCGCGCGCGAGCGCTGCGCTTGCGCCACCAGTTGCACGATGCGCGAGAGCACGGTGGACGAACCCACCTGGTCGGCACGGATCAGCAGGGCGCCGGTGCCGTTCTGGGTGGCGCCAATGACAGTATCGCCCACGCCCTTGCCGACCGGCATTGCTTCACCGGTCAGCATGGATTCGTCGACGCTCGAACGGCCCTCGACCACGCTGCCATCGACCGGCACTTTTTCGCCGGGCCGCACTCGCAGCAAGTGGCCCACGTGCACGTGGTCCAGTGGGATGTCCTCCTCCGTTCCGTCATCGTTGACCCGTCGCGCAGTCTTGGGTGCCAGTCCCAGCAGCGCCTTGATCGCGGCACTGGTCTTCGAGCGGGCACGCAATTCAAGCAACTGGCCGAGCAAGGTCAGCGAGACGATCACCGCGGCGGCCTCGAAGTACACGCCCACGCGTCCGTGGTCACGGAAGGAATCGGGAAACAGACCTGGCGCCAAAGTGGCGACCACGCTATAGCCGAACGCCGCCGCCACGCCGATGCCGATCAGCGTCCACATGTTCGGGCTGCGGTTGCGGATGGATTGCAGGCAGCGAACGAAGAACGGCCAGCCCGCCCACAGCACCACGGGCGTGGTCAGGGCTAACTCGATCCACGTGCGTGTGGCGGTGGGCAATGCGGGCAGGGAATGGCCGAACATTGCGAGAAGCAGGACCACCACGCTCAGCGGAAGGGTCCACCAGAAGCGACGACTGAAATCGCGCAGTTCCGGGTTCTCCTCCTCGTCCAGGCTGGGCATCTCCGGCTCAAGTGCCATTCCGCAGATCGGGCAGGTGCCCGGCCCCTGCTGGCGGATCTCGGGATGCATCGGGCAGGTGTAGGTGGCATCGATTGCTGGGGCAGCCACGTGCGCGACAGGAGCCGAGGCCTCGCCATTCGTCGCGGCTGTCCGGTCGAGGTAGTGCAGCGGGTTGGCGATGAATTTCTCGCGGCAGCCGGTGCTGCAGAAGTGGTATGAGTTGCCAGCATGGATTGCGGAACCACCCTTTGCAGTCACCGGGTCTACGGTCATGCCGCAGACGGGATCGCGCGTCGGATTGCCAGCAGCGTGGTCATGAGTGCTCATGTGCGGTCCTCCGACAGGGCTGTAAGGATCGGGCAGCGGTCCAGTGCGCCGTGCCCGGGACAGGCAGTGACCAGGCTTTTCAGGGCCTCACGGATGCGGGTGAGTGAGTGGATTCTTTCCTCCACGTCTCGCAGCTTCGCCTGGGTCTGTGCATTCAGTGCGGCCATATCGTCCCCGGACATGGCAGTCAGGCTCAGCAGGTCGCGGATCTCGTGCAAGGTGAACCCGAGGCCCTTGGCGCGACGCATGAAACGCAGCCGATCCACGTCCGCGTCCACGTAGTCCCGGTAGCCGGAAGCCCGCCGGATCGGCGGTGGAATCAAGCCCTCGCGCTCGTAGTAGCGCACCGTGTCGATGGGGACATCGGCCCGCTTTGCCAGTTCGCCGATCTTCATGGGTTCACCTGTGAAATGTGCCGGTGAGTGGGACTGTGCACCCTTCACCAAAGTCCAGAGTCAAGCGTCAGCGACCGTGCCGAGCAAATGGATGGCTTCGGCCGTCCGGTGCCACCAGCTCCACCGTGTAGGGCTGCACCGTGCCATCCGGAACCTCCATGCCAGGCGACCCGATCGGCATCCCTGGCAGCACCAAGCCCTTCCCCTTCGGACGTTCGACGAGCAGGCGCTTGATGTCGTCCGCAGGCACGTGGCCTTCCACCATGTAGCCCCCGACCTCCGCGGTATGGCACGAGCCCTTTCCATCGGGCACGCCGAGCCGCTCCTTGATGGGGTTCAGGTCTTCGGTCTCGTTGACGCGAACGGTAAAGCCGGCCCCGCGCAGGTGATCGACCCAGGCGCCGCAGCAACCACAGCTCGCACTCTTGTGCACCAGCACGGGGGGGAGCACTTCGGCAGCGGCCAAGGCTGCCGTGGGCGTGGATGTCGCGGGCGTTGCGGACAATTTCTTTGTCGTCGGCGCATGCGTGGAGATGGGCTTGTTCTGGTCGGGCGCCGAAGCGATGCCCCCAGGGTCGGCTTGGCAGGACGTCGCCATCAGTGTGCAGCCGACAGCCAACAGCACGTTGAACGGAATTGATCGGGACTCGAAGCGCATGTGACGTTCCTTGGGTTTGATGAAGTTGTGTGAGGCGCAGGCAGCGTGGGAGCGGGTCAGAACCACACGCGCACGCCGGCCACCACGCGTGTGTCCGCTGCGCCGTGCCCCGCGTTGCGACGAAAGTCGGCGGTGTCGCCAAAGGCGCGGTCGTGCTCGAGGCCGATGTAGGGCGCGAACTGACGTGTGACCTCGAACCGCAGTCGGGCACCAAACTCGACTGTCGAGAGACCGGCGCCAATACCCGCCAGTGGATCTGCCTTGCCATGAGCATTTGCCTCCGCCCGCCACTGCAGGATCAGGCGGTTGGTCAGCAAGGTGTCGTACTCGGCTTCCGCACGCAGCGCCGTGCGACCGCCCTGGCCGATGTAGGCGGTGGCCGCCACCTCGAACTTGTAAGGCGCCAGCCCCTGCACACCGAACGCTGCCCAGGTGCGCGAAGGGCCTTCGCCCACTTCCTGACGCACCCCGGCCAACACGTCCCACCACGCCCGCACGCTGCGGCCATACAGCACTTCAACATCGCCGTGTTCGATGCGGCCATCGACGGAATCGCCCTCGCTGCGCAGCCAGACACGCTGGATGTCGCCACCGATCCAGCCCAATGCTTCCCATCCCAGCGCGGTGCCGTCATCGGCGTCGGAAACCTCCAGACGGTCCAGCAGCCAGTAGCTGTTGGTGCTGGTGCCGTGTTCGTGGTGCGTGTGCACCGCGGGGAAAGCGGCCTCGCGGTCGGCTTGGGTTACGAGCGGAATTGGCGTGACGGACGTGGAAGGCGCGTGATCTATCTTCGAATGGTCCATGCCTTCCATGTTCGAGTGCTCCATGCCCTCCATCTTCGAGTGATCCATGTCCTCCATCTTGGAATGGTCCATGCCCGTCATCACGGGGGACTCCATCTTCGAGTGACCCATTCCTTCCATTTTCGAATGGTCCATCGTGGAATGATCCACTGCGGCAGGCGCTGCCTCCGGCGTCGCGGTCTTGCGAACGGGTTGCGTTGCTTTGGCAGGGGCCTTGGCCGCAGGTGGCCTCGGTGTTTCAGCAGGCTTCGCGGGAGGCGGCTTCTGTTCGGTGGTCATGGCAGCTGGCTTCGTGGGCGTCATCGCATGCCCCTCGTGCTGGGCGCGAGCCGGTGACGGCGCAGCGATCGCGAAGACAATCCCAATCGGAAGAATCAGGCGCATGGCGTTCATTCCTCCACCCGCACTTCCCGGAACATGCCGGATTCCATGTGGAAGAACAGATGGCAGTGGTAGGCCCAGCGCCCCAGCGCATCGGCGCGCACGCGATAACTTCGCTTGCTTCCCGGCGGCATGTCCACGGTGTGCTTGCGCACCTGGAAATTGCCGTCGGCGTCTTCCACGTCGCTCCACATCCCGTGCAGGTGGATGGGGTGGCTCATCATGGTGTCGTTGACCAGCACGATGCGCAGGCGCTCGCCATAAGTCATGCGCAGTGGTTCTGCCTGGGCGAACTTGAGCCCGTCGAACGACCACGCGAACTTCTCCATGTGCCCGGTCAGGTGCAGCTCAACCGTGCGGCCCGGCTCGCGGCCGTCCGGGTCTGCGAAGGTGCTCCTGAGGTCTGCGTAGGTCAGCACGCGACGGCCGTTGTCGCGCAGGCCGATCCCGGGATCATCCAGCTTCGGCGTGGGCGACATGGTCTGCATGTCCACCAGCGGGTTGTTGGTCTCGCTTGCCGGGTGCGTTTGCATGCCACCGGCGCCATGGTCCATGCCGACCATCGCGCCTGCGCCTGTGGCCATGGCGTGGCCTGCGTGGGGATCTGCGGAGGGGGATGACGGCGGCGGAGTGCCCGGCATCGCGTGACCCGCATGCGGAGCCGCGGCGGCAGCGGGTTGCGAGGACGCCATCGCATCCATGTCGTGGCCCGCATGCATGTCGCCATGGCCCATGTCGGCCATGCTCATGATCGGGCGGGGATCCAGAGGGGGGATCGGTGCGCGCAGACCCTCGCGCACAGCGAGGGTGCCGCTGACATATCCCGTGCGCGCGCTGTCCTGGGCGAAGACGGTGTAGGCGTCCTGTCCGCCGGGCTGCACGATGACGTCGTACGTTTCTGCGGCACCAATCCGAAGCTCATCCACCGTGACCGGATGCACCGGCTGGCCGTCGGCGGCGACCACGGTCAGTTTCAGTCCGGGGATGCGCACATCGAAATAGGTCATCGCCGAGCCATTGATCAAGCGCAGGCGCACCTTGTCACCGGGGACGAACACGCCGGTCCAATTGCCTAGCGATGTGGTCCCGTTGAGCAGGTATGTGTAGGTCTGCCCGTTGACGTCGGACAGGTCCGTGGGGGTCATACGCATCTGCCCCCACATCTTGCGGTCGGCCACGGTGGCAGGAAGGCCCTTGCGCTCGGCATCGCGCATGAAATCGCCGACGGTGCGCTGGTAGACGTTGTCGTGGCTGGCCATCTTCTTGAGCCGCGCGAACAACTTCGCCGGATCCATGTCGGTCCAGTCGGACAGCATCACCACGAAATCTCGGTCGCTGGCGATGGGGTCCGGCCCGGCCGGGTCGATCACGAGCGGCCCGTACATGCCGCCCTGTTCCTGGAAACCGGAGTGGCTGTGGTACCAGTAGGTGCCGGCCTGTTTGACGTCAAAGCGGTAGAGGTAGCTCTCGCCCGGGCGGATGCCATCGAAGCTCATCCCCGGCACGCCGTCCATGTTCGCGGGCAGCACGAGGCCATGCCAGTGGATCGACGTGTCCGGGCCATGGATGGATCCGCGCGGCAGGTCGTTGCGCACGCGCAAGGTAACCGTGGTGCCTTCCTTCCAGCGCAGCAGCGGACCGGGCAGCGTGCCGTTGATGGTCACGGCAGGGCGGGTTTGCCCGGTGTAGTTGACCAGGGTCTCGCCGACGCTGAGGTCGAGCTCGGTTCCTCGCAGCACCGGCATCTTCCGCGACTGCTGTGCCCAGCCCGTCTGTGGCCATAGGCCCAAGCCGGCGACAGCACCTCCCGCGGCCAAGCCCTGGACGAAGCGCCGCCGCGACGGCATGGCGATGCCCGGCGACACGCCGGGATATTTGAATGACATGACTACTCCACATGGTTCAGTGACGGCCTTGAGTACAAGGCAGCTCCGGCATGGCAAAAAGGCTCATGCAAGGCAAACGGCGCCGCAGCGCCTGAGGTCACTTAGCCGATGGGAGGTCGAATGAAGTTGAGCAGCGCAGGTGTGGCATGGCCGACGGGCAAGGTAGTAGCCATTGCGGCGCTGCCCGGCACTGCGGTTAACACTGACAAGTCGAGAAGAGCCGCTTGCCCTATCTGCATGCACGGGCAAGTGCATGAGCCTTGCGCGCAGCAGTCTCTGTCACAGTCGGCAGGGTGCTGGGTTGCCGATGGGGGGAGCTCTACCGGTGCCGAGCGACTTGCTCCGTTTGTCTGTGGCGTGGTCGCACGCGCTGGCGAGCTGCGGAGAAGCTTCAGCCATCGACATGGCAACATGCGCGGGCGCATCCAGCATGGCTGGCATTGCCACTGCGGCCATGGCGTTGCCGATCCCATTGAGGATCAGACAAAAGGCCAAAAGCAGGCGTAGGGCAGTGCGCGGCATGGTGACAGGGTACGACACGGCGCTGTCCTGCTTGGTGAATGAAGCGTTAGAGTGGGACAGGCTCGAAAGGTCTTGCCGGCGCGCCCGCCGCCGCTAACATTTCTAGCACCCAGGGCCTCGGCTCGCCCTTGAATGCAACGGGGGACTCCAATGGTGGAAGGAGCGGACTCCTGTGATGTCATCTGCAATACCAAGGATCCCGAGGAACTGAACCGGCTTTGCGCGTGTGCCTTGGTGGACGTTGGCCACGTCCGTGAATCATTAGGCATCAGTGCTCCCGGGGCCACGACCCAGGACCCGGGGTTGCATGCGCACCTGTTCTCGCCCTATGCGCTGTTTGTGCATCGGACTTCACTGGACCTCATGGGTGCAGTTGCGCAAGCCGTGTTCGAGATCGCGCGCAATCGGAAGTACGCCGAACACGTACTGCGCTGGGCACCCAGCATTGCCCTGCATGACCCCGGCTCAAGTGGTGGGGTGCTGGGGCTGGACTTCCATCTCACCGTTGCCGGCCCGCGGCTGATCGAAATCAACACCAATCCGGGCGGGCTCTTGCTCAATACGCTCTTGGTTGATGCCGTTCAGTCCTGCGCGCCGACGGCCTGGGCGCCTTGGACAAGCGGAGCACGGGCGCGTGACGCCTCGGTGGCGGCGTGGCTGGACGATGCCCGTACGCAGTTGGGGCGGATGCCGACACGCGTGGCTATCGTGGATATCGCCCCCAAGGAACAATTCCTGTATCCGGAGTTCGAGCTCTATGCCGCGGCATTCAAGGATCGGGGCGTCGACAGCGTTATTCGCGCACCCAACGCCCTCATGTTCGGGCCGAATGGACTGGAAGACGCGGATGGACGGATCGACGCCGTCTACAACCGACTGACCGACTTTGCGCTCGCCGAGCCAGTGGTTGAGCCCCTGCGTCACGCTTATCTGGCACGCGCGATCGCGCTCACTCCGCACCCAAGGGCGCACGCCCTACTCGCAGACAAGCGCAACCTGATCCTGCTTGGCGACGCTCATATGCTGGGTAGTTGGGGAGTTGACCCCGCGTTGGCGCAGCGGCTCGCACAAGTGATTCCGACCACTGTCGAGGTCACCTCCGAAAACCGGGACGTGCTGTGGGATGACCGGGATGGATACTTCTTTAAACCGGCGACCGGGTTTGGCAGCCGCGGAAGCTACCGTGGCTCCAAGTTGACCAGAAGGGTCTGGGACACGATGGCTTCTACGCCCTACGTGGCTCAGGCCTTCGCACCTCCAAGTGTGCGAATCGTGCATGGCGGTGCCTCACTCAAGGCAGACGTACGCTGCTTCGCAGCAGCATCGGGGACGCTGTTGTTCGCTGCCAGGCTTTATCAGGGCCAGACAACCAACATGCGTACGCAATACGGCGGATTCGCGGCTGTGCTGACTACACCAGCCTTGGAAGAATGAATTAATCGGCGTTGCTCATCTTGTGCGCAGTTAATCAGAGCCAGGCCAGGTCCCATTGGACCAGTCAAGTCTCTCTCCGCTGGCTTTGAACAGCGCTTTCGTTGAGTCCGCTATTGGCCGCTCCTTGACCATCTAAGGTCGAGGAGCGGCCATATTGGTTCAGACATCCGTCTGCTCCGCGATCTCTAGGGCGTCATCGACCTCGATGCCAAGGTAACGCACGGTGCTCTCTAGCTTCGTGTGCCCAAGCAATAGCTGGACCGCCCTGAGGTTTCCTGTCCGGCGGTAGATCAACGAAGCTTTGGTCCTGCGCATCGTGTGTGTTCCGTAAGATCCCGATTCGAGGCCTGCTTCTTCAACCCAGCGATGGACAATCCGGGCGTACTGCCTCGTCGAAAGGTGAGGTGAGTCCGAGACTCGGCTGGTGAACAGGAAATCCGAGGACTTGAGTTCAGCATGGGTAATCCAAGCCTGCACGGCCTCGCGAGTCGATTGGGTAATCTCGAACTGGACGGGTCGCCCCGTCTTTTGTTGCATCACCATGGCGCGCGCCGCCATCTACCCGCCATGGGAGACATCGGATACCCGGAGCTTCACCAAGTCGCAGGCACGGAGCTTGGAGTCGATTGCGAGGTTGAAGAGGGCGAGGTCACGGACCTTGTGGCCGAGCTGAAGGCGAATGCGAATAGCCCAGATGTCTTTCAGCTTGAGCGGTGCCTTCTGCCCGATCAGCTTGCCCTTATTCCAGGGCTCGTGGTGCTGAGATGTGTGAAGAATTGCCATGACCAACTCCTGATGAAGGGTTGGTCAGGCTTCTCCTACGCGCAGAAGCATGGCGTGATGCGACCCGCAGCGGTCGTCCGTAGCGAGCAGGTAGCTCCTGAAAGGTGCCGTCGAGGTCCTGTTTAACAGGCGCTCGCGTGGGGCCGTTCCCGATACCACGCTCCGAATTGCCCGTTGTGCGTGAAGCGACGCAATTCGAACTGTCCGGACTCGTGAATGACGTGACGCCAGCGGGAACAACCGTACTTTTGTGGCGTTTGCTGAGGATGGTGTTCGGAAACCCATCGCGCGGCAGCATCCAGATTCACCCAGCCGTCGATGGACAGTTCCTGGAAAGCTTCCCTCAATGCTCCGACAATGCCCGCCACGGGCCAATGGATCTCGCCGTCGGGGCCTATTCCATTGACGATCATGTCCCGGAACTGCGGCGATTGCATCAAGTCCGCAGTGGCTTTCCTTGCTTCATCCATGTAGCCAGCGAACGTGACCAATTGTTCAAAGTGTCGGTCGATCTCTGCGTACGATTGGTTCAATGCGTCTTGCGCTTGAAGACAGCCATCTAAAGTCCAGAGATCATGCAGGTCGACAAAATGGTGCACCAGTGAATTTCGTAGTGTCACCAGCTCGCGCAGTTCCGCCTTGAGTGCCTCGTGACGTTCGGCTGGCAGGTTGAGCTGCATCCGGAAGCCGAAATGGATTGATTCGCTAGTTTGCTCGGGTGTGTCGTCGGGCAGTTCGAAGCCTTCTTTCAGGATGTAGTCGCCCATCAGTCGACCAATCAAAACACCTAATGTCTTGTCGCTAGTCTCGGCCTTCCTGGCGTCCAGGGCATGCGGGAGTGACTCGGAGGTTCCAGAAAACTGTTGTACTGCGATCATTGACTTGAGCAACCGCTCGTATTGTTGCAAACGCAAGAGGCATCGACCCAGAAGGCGTTGCACTTCGCGTTGCTGAACTGCGAAGTCTGATTGTTCGATATCTGCCATAAGGAACGCGAACCAAAGTGCAAATGTTGGACAGTGAACAATAGCGCTTGAGAGAAAGGAGAGGTGCTGGTCAGGCATTCTGCTACGCAAATACCGACCGAGGCTGTGTAAAAACTCCACCTCCACTGGCATGATCTGAGCACCGGTCGATGGGTGTTCTGCATGAAGCGATTCGTGGAAAGTGTTGATCGTTCCCAAGGGCTTCTGCTCCCTGATCGGCTGGAAGACTTCGTCCACGATGACAACCCAGTGCGGGTGGTTGATGCCTTCGTGGAAGCACTCGATCTGAGCGGACTGGGCTTCGAGGCGGCCAATCGCGTGGCCGGTGGCAGGCCTGCTTATCTCCCCGCCGCGCTGCTCAAGATCTACATCTACGGATACCTCAACCGCATCCAGTCCAGCCGTCGCCTGGAGCGGGCGGCACAACGGAACCTGGAACTGATGGTTGACTGGCCGGTTGGCACCCGACTTCAAGACCATCGCCGGCTTCCGCAAGGACAACGGCAGCGCGATCACCTCGGTGTGCGGCCGGTTCGTCAGCCTCTGCGGGAACATGAAGGTCTTCTCGCACGCGATCGTCGCGATCGATGGCAGCAAGCTCAAGGCCGTGAACAGCCGGGACCGCAACTTCACTGTTGGCAAGATCAAGGGAGGCCGGCACCAATTGGAGAACAGCGTTGCGCGCTAGCTCGCCGAGATGGACCGCGCGGATCGTGATCCAAGCTTGTTGCCAGAAGGACGCGTTCCGCAACTGAAGGACAAGCTCGCCAAGCTGCACATGCAGATGGAGAAGCTCGACGCCATCGAAAAGCAGCTTCAGGCCACTCCAGATCGCCAGATATCACTGACGGATCCGGATGCACGCTCGATGGCCACGAGCGGCCGTGGAACTGGTGTGGTGGGCTACAACGTCCAGGCGGCTGTTGATGCCGAGCACCACCTGATCGTGGCCCACGATGTCGTAAATGATGGTCATGATCGTGCACAGCTCTCGCGCATGGCAACGAAGGCAAGAGAAGCCCTTGGCACCAAACGCATGACGGCACTGGCAGATCGAGGCTACTTCAATGCGCCAGAGATCCTGGCGTGCGAGGAGACAGGCGTCATTCCATTGGTGCCCAAGCCGCTCACGTCGAACAGCAAGGCCGAAGGCCGTTTCGACAAGCGGGACTTTGTTTATGACGAAGCCGCGGATGAGTACGAATGCCCAGGAAGCGAAAGAGCGATCCATCGCTTTACGGCCGAAGAAAAGGGCCTGACCCTGCGTAAATATTGGTCCTCAGCCTGCCCCCGCTGCCCGATGCGGGGGCAATGCACGACCGCTAGCTATAGACGAATCACCCGCTGGGAGCATGAACATGTGCTCGAACGAACGCAGCTGCTGCTGGATGCCAGGCCACAAGCTGCAGTGGTGCGAAAGCAGACGGTGGAGCATGTCTTCGGCACGGTCAAATCGTGGCTAGGCACCACGACGTTGCTGACGAAGACGCTTCCGAGGTTTCGAACAGAAATCAGCTTGGCGGTTCTGGCCTACAACATGAAGCGGATGATCAAGATCATGGGCACCGAAGGCGTGGTGCTGGCCATCGCCGCCTGAGCGTCGCGGCTTTTTGCCGCTGCGCTGGTTGCTCGAACTATTGGCAACGTCGTCGGCAGTGCCGCTTCGACGAGTTTTACCCAGCCTCGGTCCGAAGCGGGCAGCGACAACTTAGGCAATCCCTGCGAGCATGCGGGTCACAGTCGCGGCGCCACGCCCTGTGGAAACGCGTTGGGCGAGGTCCCGTTCCACAGCGGGCTGGAATCGTCCAGGCCTCTGGCTTCGGCATTGGCCCTCGGCGAAGCCAACGATTGAAGGCCAGGGAAATGCAGGAGGCATCGTGGACATCGGGCGCAGGTCGCGCATAAGTCGATACATAAGCCCGCGTGCGGGGCGACTGTCAAAGAGATCAGTGATCGCCGAGGCACGGCTTGGTTGCTGCAGAGCCGTGCGATGGATGTCGAACGTAGGGACAAGGGAGGGCATGGCAATGACTTGGTTGGGCAAACAACGAAGCCGCCCGAAGGCGGCTCCGAGTCGCGGCTTGCCCAACTTGCCTAGCTGGGTAGCTTTGCCGCGAGCACGTCGACTTTCTCGATGGTCGGCGGCTCGGAGAACAGTTCCCCGGCCTTGGCCATCAACGCCGCTGCAACCTTGCCGGCGAGATGGGCCTCCCGGCCCGCATCGTCGGGGAAGGCATCGAAAATTCCGAAGGTTGTTGGCCCGAGGCGAATTCCGAACCAGACGGTCGTGGCGGGCTCGTCCATGACGAGTGGCAGACCACTCAGGAGAAAGCTTTCAACTTCTTTCGCCTTGCCGATTTTCGCTTCGAGGCGAACGAATAGCGCGACCTTGACCATGAGCTGTCTCCTGTTGGTGTTGGAGTAAGGACGCCCCATCTGCTTACTGGAAGCCTGGGAATTGATGGAGCCAAGAAATCCATGGAGCGGCGCGCCGGGCCAGTGGGCCGCTACTGCCTGACAATCTAGTCGCTGCCGTGGAGCGATGTGTTACGATGGCATGAGGATGGCCCAACGCCCCCTTCACCGGGACGGCGAACGCAGGGTTACGATAGTCACGAATCTGAGGGAGTGCGAACCCATGCCACACCAGCCCTCGTCGCCGGTCGGGTTCGACGCCTTCGTGCACGTGCGAGGCGCGCGCGAGCACAACCTCAAGGATGTCGATGTCGACCTCCCGAGGGATGCACTCGTCGTGTTCTCCGGCATCTCGGGATCGGGCAAATCTTCGCTGGCGTTTGGCACGCTCTATGCTGAGACGCAGCGGCGCTACCTGGAATCGCTGTCGCCCTATGCACGGCGCCTGATCGACCAGGTGGGCGTACCCGACGTCGACGCCATCGACGGGATGCCGCCGGCAGTCGCGCTGCAGCAGCAGCGCGGTACACCGAACGTCCGCTCGACCGTGGGCAGCATCACCACGCTGTCGAGCTTGCTGCGCATGCTGTATTCGCGCGCCGGCACCTATCCGCCCCGGCAACCCATGCTGTATGCGGAGGACTTTTCGCCCAACACGCCCCAGGGTGCTTGCCCTACGTGCCACGGGCTGGGCTACGTTTACACCGTAAAAGACGAGGCGATGGTCCCCGACCCGTCGCTGTCCATCCGCGACCGGGCGATCGCAGCGTGGCCACCGGCCTGGCATGGGCAAAACCTGCGGGACATCCTGGTGACGTTGGGGTATGACGTCGACAAACCCTGGCGCGAGCTCCCGAAGAAGGACCGCGACTGGATCCTGCACACCGACGAGCAGCCAGTGGTTCCGGTGTACGCGGGTTTCACGCCTGCGGAAACGCGCGCGGCGCTGCGCCGCAAAGCCGAGCCCAGCTACATGGGCACCTTTACCGGCGCGCGCCGCTACGTGCTGGACACCTTCGCCAACACGCAGAGCGCGCTGATGAAGAAGCGTGTCGCGCGCTTCATGTCCGGTACCACGTGCGCGACGTGCGACGGTCGCCGCCTCAAGCGCGAAGCGCTGTCGGTCACATTCGCCGGGCTGGATATCGGCACCTTGTCGCGTTTGCCGCTCGCTGACATCGCCGAACTCCTCGCGCCCGCGGCGAAGGGCCGGTTCGACACACCCGTTTCCACAGCCACGCGCAGCCGCGCCGCTGGACGCAAGGACATCGCCCGTCGCGTGGCCGCCGGCGGATTGCCGCATACCGGCGGCACGGACGTGCGGCGCACCGCGAACCTGTCCGAGGAGAAGCGGATCGCCGCACAACGCATCGCTCGCGACCTGATCGAGCGGATTGGGTCGTTGCAGGGGCTGGGCCTCGGTTACCTCGCGCTGGACCGTTCTACGCCCACGCTCTCCTCGGGCGAGCTGCAACGGCTGCGCCTGGCCACGCAGGTGCGCTCCAATCTGTTCGGCGTGGTCTACGTGCTGGACGAGCCGTCGGCAGGACTGCATCCCGCAGATGCGGAAGCCCTGCACGCGGTGCTCGGCCAGCTCAAGGCGGCCGGCAACACCCTGTTCGTCGTCGAGCACGACCTGGAGACGCTGCGCCGCGCCGACTGGCTTGTCGACGTGGGGCCGGATGCAGGCCAGCATGGTGGCCACGTGCTCTACAGCGGGCCGCCCCTGGGGTTGCGCGACATCGAGGCGTCGCACACGCGGCGCTATCTGTTCGACGCCGTGCCGACGCGTCGGCGCACGCCTCGACGCCCGTCAGGCTGGCTCGAGCTCATCGGCATCCAACGCAACAACCTGCATGGCCTCGATGTGCGGATCCCACTGGGGGCCTTCACTTCGGTCACTGGCGTGTCCGGTTCGGGCAAGTCCAGCCTGGTCAGCCAGGCGCTGGTGGAACTCGTGGGCGAGCAACTCGGCCACGAGCCGGCGGCGGAGGAAAGCAGCGACGACATGCCGCTGCCCGACGCAATAACGCGCACCGCGGGCCGCCTGGGCGCGGGCGTGGGCGCGATCCGCCGCCTGGTCAACGTCGACCAGAAGCCCATCGGCCGCACGCCGCGGTCCAACCTGGCGACCTACACCGGCCTGTTCGACCATGTGCGCAAGCTGTTCGCGACCACTCGCGCTGCGAAGGCGCGCCGCTACGGCGTGGGTCGCTTTTCCTTCAACGTGGCGCAGGGGCGTTGCCCCACTTGCGAGGGCGAAGGCTTCGTCAGCATCGAACTGCTCTTCATGCCGAGCGTCTACGCGCCATGCCCTACCTGCCACGGCAAGCGTTACAACGAAAAGACCCTCGAAATCGAGTGGAACGGGCGCAACATCGCCCAAGTGCTGGCGATGACGGTGGACGAGGCGCTGACGTTCTTCGCCGACGAAGCGCCCGTGCACCGTGCACTGGCATTGCTGCACGGCATTGGCCTGGGTTACCTGCGGCTCGGGCAGCCTGCGACGGAACTGTCCGGAGGCGAGGCCCAGCGCATCAAGCTGGCCACCGAGCTGCAGCGCAGCCAGCGTGGCGACTCGCTGTACGTGCTCGACGAGCCGACCACTGGACTGCACCCGTTCGACGTGGACAAGCTGATGGTGCAATTGCACGGACTGGTTGACGCAGGCAACACCGTGGTCGTCGTCGAACATGACATGCGGGTCGTCGCCGACAGCGACTGGATGATCGACGTAGGCCCGGGCGCCGGGGAGAAGGGTGGTCGCATCGTCGCCGAGGGGGTGCCGCAGGACGTAGCGAGCGCGGGCGTCGGGGCCACAGCGCCTTACCTGCAGCGCGCTCTGTCCTCACGCTGACCGAGGCGCTGCTCGATTTCCCTCTGGCAAAGGTGGTCTCCCGGCCTTACGTCCGCTCTTGGCCGTTAGCGACCCAAAGCGGACGTCAGGCTTTGATGCGCCGCAAGCGAAAACCGCTCGCAAGTTGGGCGATCACTGCCCCAAAAGCCTGCTCTTCCGAGCTTTGCCACGTCTCAGCAGTAAGGAGTGATAGGACGCGACGCCTAGGTTCTTCGAGTGGAATGTTGGGTCTATGGCTTCGATCGATTTCGGCGTGCTTCGGGCAGAGCGCGGTGTATCGCGCTAGCGGCCACGGCCGCATGACCGTAGGCAACCGCAATCTGATTAAGATCAGTTACCACGTCGCCTATGGCGTAGAGTCCCGGACGGGTGGTTTCCATGTGCTCGTTGGTCAGCACCGCGCCGTCGGCGTCCACCATCGCACCCGCCTGTTTCGCCAAGTCGCCCCGGGCTGGCGCTCCCATGGCTGCGTAAACCAAGTCAAACCAATGGACGTGGCCGTTCGCATCGATGACTTTCCAGCCCCCGTCGATGCAGGCCAAGCTTTTTAGTGGAGCAAGGATCGCGATTCCTTGCGTGGAAGGAGTGTCGGACGGCCGCGTTCCCTCTTGCGATATCGGAAGGACGGTGACGTCTGCCGAGAAGGTGCTGAGGTAGTGAGCGTTGGCCGTGGCTTTGGCAAGAGGCCCTACCACGGCTATCCGGCAATCCGTCGCTTCATAGCCATCCCAGAGCGCACACGATCGCAGCAATCCGCTCCGCAATGCTTCTTCAGCGTCGCCGGACGAAAGCTCCGGCAGGCGATCCACCACGCCGGTGGCCAGCAGCACCGTGGGCGCGCTCCAATGCCCGGATTGGGTGTCCACGCGCCATCCGCCAGTTGTGGCTTGTAAGGAGCCAACGCGCTGGGGCTGAATCGTTGCGCCATAGGTTTCAGCTTGGACCTTCAGTCGGCTGAGTAATTGATCGCCCGACACACCTAAAGGAAACCCGGGACAGTTGTGGCTTTCGGGGATCCAGCGAGCCCGGCTCCGACCGTCGTTGAACACGACCACGCGACGATGCAAGCGGCGGAGGTAGGTGGCTGCGGTCAGCCCCGCAGGCCCGCCGCCGATGATGATGCAGTCGAGGTCGGTCATGGCGTCCTGCTGAATAGGGTGGATGGCCAGGTTCTACAGTGTCATGAAAAGGCTGCCTAAGCATGAGGCGTGGCGAAGGTGACGCAGGTTTCACGGGCGGAAGGGTAGTGATGATCCGTGGCCCATGCTCGCGCGGCCACGCGGAGGCCTCTGGAGCGCGGGACGGAGTGAAACGATGGGACGGTCTGATTCTGAGCGCTCTCAACGCCTCGTGGAATTTCTCCACCGGTCGGGTGGGGTCGGCAAGTGTCTTCCGTATCCCGATATGACCCCCATTCCCGCTGGCTTCAACGACTTTGCCAGCGGGGACTGCAAATCGGTGGACGCGGAGTGGGCGGATGTGTGCCCGGCCTACGCACTCGCCCTGATCTCGGTGGGCACCTATGGCCTTCCCCAGAACGACGCCGAGATGGAGGTGTTGTGGGACGATCTTAGCGGCAATTCCACCAAGTTATGGCCCGAGGTGCGTGACATCGTCATGCGCTCGTGGGGCTGGCTGGATGCCCACCAGCTGCAACTGACGGGCGATAGGGCTTGATCAGCCCGCGGTTCGTTTCTTCCGCCACACGACCCATTGGCCGATGACGGCTGTCAGGAGAATGAGGCTGTTGGTGGCGATGAAAACCCAGTTGTCGAGCAACCAGCTGTAAACGATGAATCCGACCGACGCCGCCATTTGCCCCAGAAACAGCCACCGGGAAACCCCTTCCGCGTTGTCTTGGGTCGCTTGCTTGCGAATCTGCTTCACCAACGTCGCCAGCAAAATGGCAGACGCTAGCCAACCGATGGCATCGGGCGACATGAAGAAATCCCTCAATCTGGATGACATAGGTAGGAAGGAATGACCGGCGTCACCGAAGTCACCGAGAAACGCCAGGTGCGAATGCGGGCCATGCTATTTGACGCCCAACGAGGAAACCGTGAAATTGGCACGGATGAACCGCTGGAACTGGAGCGGTCGAGCGATCAACTGGTATGGGTCGACCTAGAAGACCCAAGCGAAGACGACGTCCATAAGCTGGCCACGCGCTTGTCCTTGCCCTCCGCGGCGGTGGATGGATACTTGGGGACGGAGACGAATCCCACACTGCAGAACTGCGGAAAATGCTTCTGGCTTCGCGTGGTGGCGGTGGCCGACACATCCGGTCACGAGTTTACGGGAACCGTTCTAACCATCGTCGCCGGTTCCAACTTCGTGGCTACCTTGCATCGCACCCCGGTGGAGTTCCTGGAAACGTTCCGCCAAGGGACGGCGTCGAAAGGTGGGGTGGGAGCGTTGGGATCCGGCAGCTTTGTGGCCGCCCTGCTGGACTGGCATCTGGGAACCTACTTCGAAGCGGTGTCGCGCTTTGAATTGGCCGTTGAGCGACTGGAAGTCGAGGTGCTCTCCACGGAGCCTCGCGATTGCTTGGCCGAACTTCGGCTGCTCCGGAAGGGCGCTTCCCGCCTGAGGCGGATGCTCGCCCCACATCGGATCGTGTTCACCGCCTTGTCGCGCCCGGATTTCCGACCAGAAGAAGATGAGCTGACCGACCGCCACTTTCGAGTCCTAGACACTCACTACGAACGCGCCATGGACATGGTGGAGAACGCCCGGGATTTGGTGGTGGGCAGCTTCGAGCTGTTCAGCAGTCAAACCGCCTTGGCTGCCAACGAGACGATGAAAGTGCTGACCTTCGTCACGGTGGTGGTCGGCGTGCTGGCCGTCATCGGTGGCGTTCTGGGGATGAATTTCGAGGCGCCGTTCTTCAAGACGGGCGTCCGAGGCTTTTCTGTCGCGGTCGCCTTGATGCTGATCCTGGCGGGCATCTCCGTCTTCTTGGGGCGGAAGCGCCGCTGGATTTAGGTCACTCCGGGGCCTTGGCAGGCACGAAGGGAGACACCGGGTCGCTGGCGGGGAAGGTTTCCTCCAGGGCTTGGTCCTGGTTATCGCTCTCATGCTGCTTGCGCTCCTGGCGCTTGGCACTGCTTTCCTCGCAGTCCACTGATTCACCCGGTGCGGGCGTGTCTTTACGGTCTCTCATGGAGGTGCTCCTCAGGGTTAGACCCATTGAAGTCCTTGCCGCGTGTAAACGACGTGGTGTTCTCACCCATGAGAGTTCACGGGGCGGTTACAAGGGTTGGCGTGGACTGAGGTTCTTCCCTTGATGCCTGCTTAGTCGAACACTCCTATGGCACGCAAGAAGACGCTCAAGATCGCCACCTTCAACGTCAATGGGGTCAACACCCGTTTGGCGCACCTGCTGGGGTGGTTGGAGAAGGAGCAGCCGGACATCGTGGGGCTGCAGGAGCTCAAGGCGCTGGACGGTGCTTTTCCGGAAGACGCCATCCGGGAGGCGGGGTATGGCGCCATCTGGCAGGGTCAGAAGTCCTGGAATGGGGTCGCGTTGTTGGCCAAGAGCCAGGACCCGGTGGAGAGCCGGCGGGGCTTGCCTTGGGATCCCAAGGACGAGCAGAGCCGCTACATCGAGGCGGCCGTCCACGAAATCGTCGTGGGTTGCCTATACCTACCCAACGGCAATCCCCAGCCGGGTCCGAAGTTCGACTACAAGCTCAAATGGATGGCACGCCTACAGCGCCACGCCAAGACTCTGGTGGATCTGCCCCATCCGGTAGCCCTCATCGGCGACTTCAACGTCGTGCCGACCGACGAAGACATCTACGATCCTAAAGGGTGGCGGCGGGATGCTCTCTTGCAGCCGGAATCCAGAGAAGCGTTTTTCAAGCTCCTGGAGCAAGGGTGGACCGACAGCCTTCTCACGATTCACGGGTCGAACAGCGGGGTCTACACCTTCTGGGACTATTTCCGCCAACACGCCGAGCGCGACCGAGGTTTGCGCATCGACCACTTGCTGCTCAATCCCGTGCTCGCCAAGCGGCTGAAGGGTGCGGGCGTGGACCGATGGGTTCGGCTACAAAAGAAGGCGAGTGACCACGCGCCCACGTGGATCCAAGTGGGCGCCTGAAGAAACTCTACTGCTCAGCAGCCAAGCTGTGCAGGACGGTTTTGGCCCCTCGCGTGTCCAGGCTCATTGACTCGCGCATCAGTGCCAATGCGCGGGTGGATCGGGAAGGGGTCTGCGCGGCAACGCAATCCTGAGGGACCCGCACCTTGTATCCACGCATGTGGGCATCCTGCACGGTGGCCAAGACGCACGAGTCGGTGGCCACACCGGTGATCACAAGCTCCTGAAGCTTCAAGTCCGCCAGAATCGCGGGCAGGGTCGTGCAGAGGAAGCCCGAATGCCTCGGCTTGAGCACGTAGTATTCCCCCGGCTTAGGCCCCAGCACGGCGGCAATCTCGCTTGACGGGCCGGGATGCTGCCGGCACTTCGCGACGAGGTCGGTGAACTCCTGGTTCCAGTCCATGAAGTTGTCGTTGACGAACAGCACCGGCCAATTGCGGTCGGCGAAGGCTTGGCGAAGGGTGGCAATAGGGCCGCACGCTTTGAGCGCGTGGACACCCAGTTGGTTGCCCCCATCGAAGTCGAAGAGGTTGATCATGTCGATGATGAGAAGCGCAGGACGCATATATCCGCCTTACGTCCCGGTCTGACTATGAGGTGCTTCGACCGGCTTGGACTGTGGCGAATCTTTCTGGCGCAGAAAGATGGTCAGCAAGACAAGTGCCGCCACGGCGAGGAACTCGCTTTGCCAGTTCTGAAATGACTCGAACCAGAACTGGGCGCTAGCCAGGTGATCCCAAAGTTCAACAGGAGGTTTGCCGTCGAGCTGACGCTGGACGCTTTCGTGGCGCCAACTGCCATCCAAATGAAGTGCGAACGACAGCAGGAAGAGACCACCAAACGCGATGGCCAGAGAGTGCTCGTAGAGCTTCAGCCAGACTCCGCCAATTCGCACGGGCCAAGGGGTCGGTCCATATTCAACGCGATCCTCTTCTTGCGAGGGATCCAATGGGCGCGACTCTGCCGAGCCCTTTTGCCGAAGGGAGACGCTTAGCAGCACATACATGCCCATCTGAAGAAACTCGCTCTCCCAGTTCTCAAACGTGGCAGACACGAAGTGACCGCTGGCAAGGTATTCCAGCAGGCTAAGTTGTGGCGCGCCGAGGTCGGATAGTTCTTCGTTGTATACAACGTGTCCCGTCAGGATCTGCCCGAGCCACGTTCCAAGCATGAAGAGCAGCACGATGATAGACAAGCCGTTGCGCTTCCAGAAGGTGCCATTGCTGTTGTGCATATTGCTCCCCAGTTATTCGCAGGGTGGGCGCGAAGGAGTGCTGACGAAGTGAAAGTTTGTTTCACGTTGCGTTAGCGCCATGGTGCACACGATGCGCTCCTTAGTTCACCGAGGTAACGGAGTCAGTCATGGCAAGCAAAGGTTTCGATCAGAGCGGTGTCAAGGAATTGCTCCTTCAGTCGCTGGAAACCGAGCGCGGCGGCATCAAGATCTACACGACTGCCATCAGCGCGGCGGTCAATGAAGACCTGCGCGAGGAATGGCAGGAATACCTGGAAGAGACCCAGCACCACGAGGAAGTGCTCACCCGCGTATTCAGCGAGCTCGGGATGGACACCGAGGAGATGAGCCCGGGCCGTGAAGTCTGCGCGCACAACGGCGCTTCGCTGGTGGCGGCCATTGAGCTGGCAAAGGCGAACGCCGATCCAGCGGCAGCGGAGCTGGTCGCGTGCGAATGCGTTGTTCTAGCGGAGACCAAGGATCACTCCAACTGGGAGTTGATCGGCAAGGTCGCAGAATCAGCCGATGACAAGGTAGCCCAGGTCCTGAAAGCGGCCTACGACGAGGTGGAGGAGGACGAAGATCACCACCTCTACCACACCAAGGGATGGTGCCGGGAGCTGTGGATCCAGAGCTTGGGGATGCCAGCCGTGCTGCCCCCGCCCGAAGAGGTCAAGAAAGTCGAGACCGCAATCGGCGCAGCCCGCGCCGAGCAAGCCCGAGAAGACATGTTGTGAGCAAAGCCCGCCTTATGGCGGGCTTTTTACCATCTTCACGCACTCCCCAACCTCCTGAGGGTGGCTGGGGTTTTGTCAATTCAGACAGGAAAACAGTCCCATGGCGACGTCACGCAAGAACTCCCCAAAAGACAAGAAGAGCGTGGCTAGTGCCTCTGCTGCTCGCAACTCTGACAGTTCCGCGTCCAAGGCCCCACCGCAAGGTTCGGATGACTTGGCAGCTGAGCAGAGCGCGGAGGTGGAGGCAACGGCTGCCGCCATGCCGTTCAACGAGAACAAGGCAGCCGAGCACGGGCGCGAAGCGGCGCTGGATCCGCCCGAGGGCACCCAAATCGTTCCGCCGTCCTCGTTGGTGACGGCCAGCACCCTGGCGGAGACCAATACGTCCGAGAAACTGGGAACCCGTGCTGAAGAAGGCGCAAATCCGACTGTCGGTTCCCTCGATCGCGTGCGTGTGGACAGCAGTGGCCAACGCCTGACAACCAACCAGGGCGTGCCGATCGCCGACAACCAGAACTCGCTCAAGGCAGGCCTGCGTGGCCCGGCCCTGCTGAAGGACTTCATCCTGCGCGAGAAGATCACGCATTTCGACCACGAACGGATTCCTGAGCGGATCGTGCACGCGCGAGGCTCGGGCGCACACGGCTTCTTCGAGAGCTATAAGAACCAGCGAAAACTGACACGCGCGGCGCCGTTCCAGGAGGCAGGCAAGATCACGCCAGTCTTCGTACGGTTCTCTACGGTCGCGGGAGAGCGAGGCAGTAAGGACACCGCGCGCGATGCGCGCGGGTTTGCTGTGAAGTTCTACACCGACGAGGGCAACTGGGACCTGGTGGGCAACAATATGCCTGTCTTCTTCATCCAGGACGCGATGAAGTTTCCTGACCTGGTGCATGCGGTCAAGCCCGAGCCGCACCACCAAATGCCGCAGGCCGCCTCGGCCCACGACACCTTCTGGGACTTCGTCTCGCTGATGCCCGAGTCCACCCACATGCTGATGTGGCTGATGTCCGACCGCGCCATTCCGCGCAGCTACCGCATGATGCAGGGCTTCGGTGTTCACACTTTCCGCTTCGTCAACGATCAGGGCCAATCGTCCTTCGTGAAGTTCCATTGGACCCCACTGCAGGGCACACACGCTTTGCTCTGGGACGAAGCCGTGAAGATCTCGGGCTGCGACCCGGACTACCACCGCCGCGACCTGTGGGAAGCCATCGAGGCGGGCGCTTACCCGGAGTGGGAATTGGGCGTGCAGATCTTCTCGGAAGAAGATGCCGAGCGGTTTTCGTTCGACATCCTGGACGCGACCAAGATCATCCCGGAAGAACTCGTGCCCATTACCCCACTGGGCCGGATGGTGCTCAACCGCAATCCCGACAACTTCTTCGCCGAGACAGAGCAGGTGGCGTTTTGCACCGCCCACGTTGTCCCGGGTATCGACTTCACCAACGACCCTCTGCTGGCCGGAAGGATCCATTCCTACGTCGATACGCAACTCTCCCGCCTGGGCGGACCGAACTTCCACGAGATCCCGATCAACGCGCCCATCGCACCGGTTCATAACAACCAGCGCGACGGGTTGCATCGCCAGGCCATTCATCGCGGCAAGGTCTCCTACGAGCCGAACTCGCTGGGTGGCGGCTGTCCCTTCCAGGCTGGGGCTGCCGGTTTCGTCTCCTTCCCTGAGCCGGTGGAGCAAGACGAAGTCCGCGGCAAGCCCGAGAAGTTCGCCGAGCACTTCAATCAGGCCGCCCTGTTCTTCAACAGCCAGACACCTGTGGAGCAAGCCCACATCGCGGCCGCGTTCCGCTTCGAGCTTTCCAAGCTGACGGTGCCGGCCATTCGCCAGCGCGTGGTGTCCATGCTTCGCAACGCCTCAGAAGAGCTGGCGGCGCAGGTGGCCGAAGGACTAGGCATGCCGCTCCCGGATGCCATGCCCCGGGCGCTGCCCAAGCCACCCAAGGCAGAAGTTGACGTTTCCCAGCCGTTGTCGATGTTTGCTCGCCCAGGCAAGACGGGTGTGGCAACGCGGAAGGTCGCCATCTTCGTGGGTGACGGCGTCGATGGCGACCAGGTAGCGGAAGCCCAGCAGGCCTTGCTGGACGCCGGAGCCGTCGGCCGTCTGGTAGGACCACGCGTGGGAATCTTTACCGCAGCCGATGGCAGTGAGATCGACGCGGACGCCTCCTTTGAGAACGAGCCGTCCGTCCTGTTCGACGGGGTGATCATTCCTGACGGAGAGGGCACGGCAAAGGTTTGGGCTCGCGATGGGAGGGCGGCGGAGTTCGTGAAGGACCAGTTCCGCCACCTCAAGACAATTCTGGCCTTGGGCGAAGCGGTCGCTTTCGTGGAGGGTGCCGGCGTGCTGAGGGATGAGGCCGATCCCGGACTGCTGCTGCATAGTGAGCCAGAGGACACTGGGATCGGTCAGTTCCTGGAGGCCTTGGCTCTGCATAAGCACTTTGGGCGGGAAACCGATCCGCCCTTGTTATGAAGCCGAATGGCGGCTTCCATGACCGCGGCTAGGACTCGCCTGCGGATTGGGTGTGCAGGGTGGAGCATTCCTGCCCCCCAGCGCGGTCTCTTCGGTGAAGGTGAGACCGCGCTGGAGCGCTATGCAACGCTGTTCGATGCAGCTGAAATCAATTCCTCGTTCTATCGTCCCCATCAGGCCAAGACCTACGATCGCTGGGCGCAGGCGGTCCCTCGCCATTTTCAGTTCTCTGTAAAGATACCGAAATCCATCAGCCACGAAGCGCGGCTGCAAGGCTGCGGCGAACTCTTGGATCAATTCATTGGTGAAGTTGAGGGGCTTGGTAGCAAACTCGGCGCTCTCCTTGTGCAGTTGCCGCCCTCACTGGGGTTCGATGCACGAGTGGCGTCCACGTTCTTTGCCATGGTCCGTAGACAAACGTCAGCCCCGATTGTCTGTGAGCCACGCCATCGCACCTGGTTTGAAGCCAATGCTGGGCTTGCTCTCAAGCGATACGAGATCAGTCGAGCCGGCGCGGACCCTGCGATCACTGACGAAGCCGCCACGCCAGGTCCCTTCGGCCGCCTTCGCTACTGGAGGTGGCATGGATCGCCTCGGATGTATTACAGCAGCTACAGCGAAGATGCGTTGGCGGCATTGGCCGATCAAGTGCGCGGCCAACTCTCAAAGCGGGTAGCGGCATGGGTCATCTTCGATAACACGGCCCACGGGTATGCCACTGCCAATGCGGCACGCTTGAAAACGCTGTTGTCAGCCGATCTAAAGAGTGAGCCCTGATGCCGGAAGGTCCTTCCATCCTTATTCTCCGTCAGGAAGCTGCACGATTTAGAGGTAAGACGGTGCGTTCAGTGAGTGGGAACAGCACCCTGGACATTGAGCGCATGCAGGGCAGGCGGATTGTCTCTGTGCGCAGTTGGGGCAAGCATTTCTTGCTTGAGTTCTCCGGCTTTTGCCTGCGTATTCATCTGATGATGTTCGGTTCCTACAGAATCGATGAAAAGAAGGCAGGCGCAAAACCACGACTGTCCCTTCGCTTTGATAAGGGTGAGATCAATTTCTACACCTGTTCCTTGAAATACATCGAAGTTCCGCTCGAGGAGGCCTACGATTGGAGCGGCGATGTGCTGTCCGATCAATGGAGTCCAAAGAAGGCTAGAGCAAAGCTGAAAGAGATCCCCGAAACGCTGGTATGCGATGCCCTGTTAGATCAGAACATCTTTGCTGGCGTGGGCAACATCATCAAGAACGAAGTGCTGTATCGCATCCGTGTCCAGCCAGCCAGCCTGGTGGGGGACCTGCCTCCCCGGAAATTGGGCGAGATGATCAAGCAGGCGCGCCAATACAGTTTCGACTTCCTGGAGTGGAAGAAGGCCTTCGTTCTGAAGAAGCACTGGTTGGTGCACACCAAACGGGTTTGCCCTAGTTGTGGTCAGCTCTTGACCAAAGCCTATCTGGGCAAGACGCAGCGGCGAAGCTTCTTCTGTGAGCGCTGCCAGGTTCTCTACTAGCTCAAAACACGATACGTATGGGGTAAGAGAACACCCCCATGACGTGGTCGACGGGGGTGTTTGGCGGATCCCTTCTTTCGGTAAACCCTTTTGCCCATGTCCGCTATGGGGTTAAGACAACCTTCCTGCAGTCGTCCTCTGCCTTATCGAACGTAGCGTAGCCTTCGGCGGCGTCTGCCAATCTCATCCGATGCGAGATGATGATCTCCGGTTTGATAAGGCCGTTGCCTACGTGTTCCAGCAGCTCAGGCATGAGCGCCTGGGCATGGGTCTGGCCCATCTTGAAGGTCAGGCCCTTGTCGAAGGCGTCCCCAAACATGAACGCATGGATGAAGCCTGCATAGACGCCTGGCACGCTGACCGTGCCGCATCGGCGGGTGGCAGCAATGCACTGGCGCAGAGCAGCACCGCTGCTGCCTTCGATCTTGAGGTTGGTCAGGATGGTTTCCGTGGTGCTGCCTTTAGCTTCGAAGCCTACTGCGTCGACGGTGGCGTCCACGCCACGACCGTTCGTCTGCTGCATGATCAGCTCAGCGGGGTCATCGACGTCTTTCATATTGATGGGAATGACGCCATACGCTTGAACGGCGAAGTCGAGCCGATACTGCAACTCATCCACCATGAAGATCTGTTCCGCACCCAACATTCGTGCACATGCGGCAGACATCAAGCCCACGGGTCCAGCACCGAAGATGGCCAGAGAGGAGCCTTTTCCGACGCCGGCGTTAAGCACCGCCTGATACCCAGTGGGCAGGATGTCTGAAAGGAACAGAACCTGTTCATCGGACAGGGCGTCCGGAATCTTTAGCGGCCCCACATTGGCCTTGGGGACCCGCACGAACTCTGCTTGCCCTCCTGGCACACCGCCGTAGAGGTGGGTATAGCCGAAGAGGGCAGCCGGGGGCTTGATCCCCTTCTGGTTGAGCGCAGCTCCCTTTCCCGTGTTGGTGGTCTCGCAGGCTGAATACTCATCGAGCAGGCAGTGGAAGCACTTGCCGCAGGCAATCACGAAGGGAATGACCACGCGATCGCCAACGGCCACTTCAGCGACCCCACTGCCGACCTCCTCAACCACTCCCATAAACTCGTGCCCGAGAATGTCGCCGTCCTTTAGGGCTGGCATCTTGCCGCGGTAGAGGTGAAGGTCCGAGCCGCAAATGGCGGTGGCGGTGACCCGCAGAATGATGTCGTCGTTCTGAACGATAGTCGGATCGGGCACTTCTTCAACGCGTACGTCGTGCGAGCCGTGGTAGGTCAACGCTTTCATGGGTATTCCTCAGGGGATGATTTTCTTGATGGCGGCCTTGAGGCCAGTCTTGATCTCGGCGTGGGTGGTGACGGCAGTGGAGGCCGCAGACGCCTTCCACTGCTCATACTGGACGTCCAGCTCCGCGCGCTCCTTGGGCGTAAACAACTTGCGGGCCATCTTGAACATGGTGGTTTCTTCTTCGGTCGCATGATGGTCAACCATCTCGCCCAGCACTTTGGCTGCGCCGGCGAACCGCGGTGACTCCAAATCGCTTGCTTTGACCTCGGGCAGCACCGTCAGCTCGACTGCCTGATGTTCAATGACGGCTTCAGCATGTGTCTTGAGGCCGTCTCGATCCGCGCGTTCCTTGAACGCCGGATAGAAGTGAAGCTCCTCCCATTTGGCATGGGGGATGAGCGCGGCTTCAATGTCCTTGAGAAGCTGTTCGCGCTTTTTCTTTGCACGATCAGTGGTGTCTTCCATCTGTGAAAACAGGTTTCGAAGCGTGTCGTGTTCGGATTGGAGGGTTACGAGAATGTCGCGTTGCATGAGTGGCTCTCCGTGGGATGGCTAACTTCATACTCCAATTGCGTCAACACACCGTGAGGTTGCTTGTAGCGTTGAAATTATTTATCAACTGTCACTCTGTGATCACGACGTGGGGCGTAGCGTCAGCTTTACGACAAGCGGTCGTAGATATTCGGAGTGGGAAATGGGCAACAATCAGAATCAGAACGAGCAGGGCCAAGGCCAGAATCGCGACCAGCAGAATCAGCAAGGTCAGCAGGGTCAGCAGGGTCAGCAGGGTCAGCAGGGTCAGGGCGGCCAGAACCGTGATCAGGAAAACAATGATCAGCAGGGCGGCCAGAAACGCGATCAGAACCAGCAGGGTGGCCAGGGCGGCCAAAACCGTGACCAGGAACAGCAAGGCGGTCAGGATCAGCAGCATGGTCAGAACGATCAGCAGAACCAGAATCGCTAAAACGATCCTCCCGCTGAACAACGAATGCCTCGTCTAGACGGGGCATTGTTATTTGCGCGGTATTCTTGTCCACGGAATGGCGTACGTCTGCTGATTATTGAGGTCGCAGTCTGACCTTGGCCGAATCCAGGTTTTGCTGTGCTGCCATCGCGGCAGTTTTTCCCAGGCGATTTCGGCGCGCCTTGTCGGCATGCAAGCATGTTGGCGGGAGAATCCCCACGCCAAGCTGATGGCATCTCCGGCCGTGGGTGACACCGATTTCACACGGTCGGTCCTACAAGTGGGTTCTCACACGTTGGAACATCTACATGGCCCGCCCGATCTGGACCGGATCGCTGTCGTTCGGTCTGCTCAACATCCCCGTGTCTCTGATGTCCGGCGAACGCCGAACGGATCTGAGTTTCCGAATGCTCGACTCCCGCGACAAAAAGCCCATCCGTTTCGAGCGGGTGAACGCGGACACCGGCGAGGAGGTGCCGTGGAAGGACATCGTCAAGGCTTTCGAGTATGACAAAGGCAGCTACGTCGTCATCGAGAAAGAGGACATCGCGGCTGCAGCGCCCGAATCGCATGAGTCGGTGGATGTGGAAACCTTCGTAGACGCTGCCAGCATCAACCTGCGCTACTTCGAGAAGCCCTACGTACTGGTGCCCGGCAAGAAGGCCGAGAAGGGTTACGTGCTTTTGCGTGAGACCCTGAAGAAGTCAAGGAAAGGTGGGCATCGCCCGCGTGGTCATACGCACGCGGGAGTATATGTGCGCCGTCATGCCCGACGGGGACGCGCTGGTGTTGATCCTCCTGCGCTATCCGCAAGAGCTGGTCGAGTTCGACGAATACAAGCTTCCCGAGGGCAAGCCGGCCGATTACCGCCTGGCGCCCAAAGAACTTGAGATGGCCGAGCAGCTCATAGATTCGATGACATCCGAATGGAATCCGGCCGACTACCACGACGAGTTCCGATCACGGCTGTCGGACATCATCAAGAAGCGCATCAAGTCCGCCGGCGCCACCACCACGTTCGAAGAGCCCGAGCCGCGCGAAGACGCCGCCACCAACGTGGTGGACTTCATGTCGCTGCTCCAACAGAGCTTGGACACGAAGAAGCGCACGCCGGCCAAGGGCGCAGCCAAGAAAGCAGAAGCCAATTCCCCGGCTAAAGCGGCCAAAGCGCCCGCAAAGAAAGCCAGCAAGGCCACCAAGAAATCCAGTGCCCGCAAGGCTTCCTGATTCACCACCGAAGGAGAAATATCCATGTCCGACAACAAGAGCAAGACCGGTTCCCCAGACCGGGATCGCATCAACCTGAGCGAGGACTACGAGGTCCAATACTGGACCAAGGAATTGGGCATCTCCGAGAAGGAGCTGCGAGATGTCATCCAGGCGGTGGGCAATACCTCCAAAGCGGTTCGGGAGCATCTGGGCAAGTAGCCCCACGCCATGAGCCTGACCGACTACCGTCGCAAGCGAAGCTTCGACAAGACGCGCGAACCGGAACCGGGCAAGGCGGTCCCGAAGGGGCAACGGGCGATCTTCGTGGTCCAGCTCCACCACGCCAGCCGCCGGCATTACGATTTCCGTTTGCAGGTGGGCGACGCCCTAAAGAGCTGGGCGGTTCCGAAAGGACCCAGCTACGACCCCAGCGTGAAGCGCATGGCGGTGGAGGTTGAAGACCACCCCATCGATTACGCCACCTTTCAAGGCGAAATTCCCAAAGGGGAATACGGCGGCGGGCACGTTGCCCAGTTTGATCACGGGGTGTGGGCCACCGACGGCGATCCCGAAGAGCAACTCGTCAAAGGCCACCTGCGCTTTGAACTGTTCGGCACCAAGCTCAAGGGCGGCTGGCATCTGGTGCGCTCAGGCAAACCCGCCAAGCAACCACAGTGGCTGCTGTTCAAAGACAAGGACGACTACGCCGGCACGCTGGAAGCCGACGATCTGCTCGCCGACGTGGCAGAGGCGCCGGCCGCGGATCTCAAGCGCGCGGGCTCCGGCAAGACGAACAAGAAGAAGCTGACGGCGGTCCCTGCGAAAAAGGGACGCAAGAAGGATTGGGCGAAGAAAGCCTCCGCTTTGCCCAAGGCCAAGAAGGGCGCCGCCCCCGCAGGGCCGTTCGAGCCCCAACTTGCCAAACTGGGCAACTCGCCGCCCGAAGGCGAGCAGTGGATCCACGAGCTCAAGTGGGACGGCTACCGCATCCTGGCCACCATCGCCAGGGGCGAAGTGAGGTTGTGGTCGCGCAACGCGCTGGAATGGACCGCGAAGATTCCCGAGATCCGCGACGCGGTTGCAGCGCTGGGCCTCGAGTCCGGGGCGCTGGACGGTGAGCTCATCGCCGGCAGCGGCACCAAGCAGGACTTCAACCTGCTCCAGTCCACACTGTCAGGCGAACGCCAGGGCAAGCTGGCCTATGTGCTGTTCGACGTGCTCCACCTCAACGGGGTGGACCTCTCGGGCGCACCGCTCCTCGAGCGCAAAGCGTTGCTCCAAGAACTTCTGGACGACGCACCGGCCCACTTGGCATTCAGTTCTCACATTGAGGGCGACGGGGACGCAGCTTTCAAGCTCGCGGGGGATCGCCACTTCGAAGGCATCATCTCCAAACGCGCCGACCGTCCTTACCACGGTGGTCGGAGCGAGGATTGGCGCAAGACCAAGCAGCTGGTCAGTGATGAATTCGCGGTGGTGGGCTACACCGCTCCGAAGGGCAGCCGAACCGGGTTCGGATCACTGCTGTTGGCCAAGCCGGATGCCGAGCACGGCTGGCGCTACGTGGGCCGTGTGGGAACCGGTTTCAACGACGAACTGATGCGCGAGGTCACTAAGAAGCTGGCCAAGCGTGGGGGCAAGAAGCCCACCGCGTTCGTGGGAACCACCGACACCGACTTGCGCACCGCCACCTGGTTTGCCCCGCGCTTTGTGGTCGAGGTGTTTTTTCGCGGCATCGGCCGGCAGGACCTGTTGCGCCAGCCCTCGCTCAAGGCCATTCGCCCCGACAAGGACGTGGCGGATCTGGCCGACAGCGACCGGGCAGAAAAGCCCGCCAAGGCACCGAGCCTGGCTAAAGCCGCCAAGGTCAGTAAGGCGACCAAGTCCACCAAGGCCGGCAAAACAGCAGCGAAAGCTGGCAAGAAGGGCGCCACAACGGCGGATCTGCCCAAGCTCTCCAGTCCCACGAAGATCCTGTTCCCCGACAGTCGTATCACGAAGCAAGACGTGTGGGACTACTACTTGGCGGTGGCCGACCACTTGTTGCCGGAGATTGCTGGGCGGCCGCTGTCCATAATCCGGTGCCCGGCGGGCATCGAGCGGCCGTGCTTCTTCCAGAAGCACCTGACCGCGGGGCTGGAGCGGGTGGACACCGTCAAGCTCAAGGAGGAATCCGGCGCTAACGCGGATTACCTGGTGGTGGAAGACCTGCCGGGGTTGATGGAGCTGGTGCAGTTCAACGCGCTGGAGTTTCACCCGTGGGGCTCGCACGCCCAAGATCCCGATCGCGCTGACCGGGTGGTGTTCGACCTCGATCCCGGTGAGGGCGTGCCGTTCTCGGAGATCAGGAAGGCGGCGACGGACATCCGCAAGCTGCTGGAACAGCTGGAAATGGAATCGTTCCTGCGCGTGTCTGGCGGCAAGGGCCTCCACGTGGTGGTGCCCTTGAATCCGGGGTGCGATTGGGATCTTACCAAGCGCTTCGCGCACGGTTTCGCCGACGCGCTGGCCCGTTCGGAGCCGGACCGCTTCCTATCCACCGCAACCAAGAGCAAACGCAACAAGCGGATCTTTGTGGACTACCTGCGCAACGGGCGGGGCGCCACCGCGGTGGCCTCCTACTCTATGCGGGGGCGCGCCGGTGCGCCCGTCGCCCTGCCGCTGGCCTGGAGCGAGCTATCTAAGCTAGATAAGGCGAATGCGTTCTCGATCAAGGACGTGCCCGCCAGACTGAAGCGCAGGCGGAAAGACCCATGGGAAGACATCGGAAGAATCAAACAGAACCTCGCACGTTGGGCGCATAACGAATAGGGGGCAATGTCCGCTTCTGGCCGACTTCTGCCTGTCACCGGCAGGTTGTGCGCGCCCTCAAGCAAAAATTTTTCAGACCTATAACACCCCATCGAAGCGGGGCAATCCTGCTTCACGCCCAGGCGCTGCGTTCCTAGCGCCTGATGGGGGTCTAGCCTATGCGCGACACCACCAAGGAGACGTTCTACTGCATTTTTCTCATAGCAGCCGCGGTCCTGGCCTCGCTGCTCAAGAAGCCGCCGTTCGATCGTTATCCCTAGCCATCCATCGGCACTCACAGAAGGCCCGCCCTCACCGGCGGGCCTTCTGCGTTTATGCCGTCCAACACGAGGATTCAACATGCACCTGGTCGAAACGATGGCCTATGCCGGCGAGAAGCCATGGCATGGCCTTGGCAACAAGCTCACCACCCTGCAGCCCATCGACGTCTGGAAGCGCCAGGCGGGGATGGACTGGACGATCGAGGAGTCTGAAGTCCGTTACATCACCGGCAGCCAGACAGTCGGAGCGATCCACTCCTTCCCCGAACAGAAAGTGCTCTACCGCTCCGACACCAAGCGTCCCTTGGCGGTCGTGTCGAAGCGCTTCCAGGTCGTCCAGCCGGAGGAAGTGCTGGAGTTCTACCGCGACCTCACCGAGGACGCGGGCTTCGAGCTCGAAACGGCGGGTGTGCTTCGGGAAGGCCGGAAGTTCTGGGCGCTCGCCCGGACCGGCCAGAGCACGACGCTGAAGGGCAAGGACCAGGTCAACGGGTACCTGCTGCTAGCCACGGCGTGTGACGGGTCGCTGGCGACCACCGCCCAGTTCACCTCGGTACGGGTGGTCTGCAACAACACTTTGCAGATTGCCCTGGGCGACAACCGGGGTGCGGTGAAGGTGCCGCACCGCTCGGCGTTCGATGCCGAAGCGGTCAAGCAGCAGTTGGGGATCACCGTTGCCCCGTGGGCGCACTTCGTGGCCCAGATGAAGGATCTGGTCGCCTGTCCTGTGGATCCGGACTCGGTCGAGGGTCTGCTGCGCCGGGTGCTGGTGTACCCGGGCCAGTCAGGTAAGGCGCCTGTGGTCAACGAACTGGCGGTGCGCTCTGTGCGTTCCCTCTACGAAGGCGGCGGTCGGGGCGCGCAGCTGGCCTCCAGTCGCGGCACGGCCTGGGGCCTGCTCAACAGCGTCACCGAGTACGTCGACCACCATCGGCGCGCGCGCAGCGAGGATCACCGTCGTGAGGCGGCCTGGTTCGGCCAAGGCGCGCAGTTCAAGCAACGTGCCTGGGATGAGCTCATCCAGCTGACCGCCTGATTACTTTCCCCTTGTTGTTCCCCAACGCCCGGCTTCGTGTCGGGCATTTTGCTTTGGAGATCTCCCATGAAGAAGAACGCCGCCTTGCGGCTGGTGGACACGCGCACGCTCGACCGGCAGCAGTGGTTGTCCGTGCGCCAGGGCGGCATCGGCAGTTCCGATGCTGCTGCTGCCGTGGGCCTGTGCCCCTACAAGAGCCAGCTGGAACTGTGGATGGAAAAGACCGGCAGGACGCCGGCCGAGAATGCACCACCCGGGATGGACGATGCGCGTTACTGGGGCATCTTGCTGGAGCCCTATGTGGCCGTTGCGTACTCGCAGCAGACCGATCGCAAGGTCCGCAAGGTCAATGCGGTCCTTCAGCACCCGACATGTCCGCACATGCTGGCCAATATCGACCGCGAGGTCGTGGGCTGCCCGGATGTCCAGATCCTGGAGTGCAAGACCGCCGGGGAATGGGGCTCGAAGCTCTGGCGGGACGGTGTCCCCGAGTACATCCAGCTGCAAGTCCAGCACCAGCTGGCCGTCACCAACCAGCAGGCCGTTGATGTGGCGGTCCTGCTATGTGGCCAACGGCTGGAGATCCACCGCATCGAGCGCGATGAGGAGGTCATCGCCCGGCTGATGGTCCTGGAAGCCCGGTTCTGGCAGTACGTCACCACCGACATCGAGCCGCCGGCCGATGGCAGCGAGTCCGCAGGAAAAGCACTGCGCCAGCTGTACCCCGGTGGCGGCAACACGCTGGACTTCTGCGAGAACCGCGTGCTGTCGGACACCTTCGCGGAGCTGGTGGTCCTGAAGGACGAGCTGGAGGTGCGCGGCAAGCACGCCGAACGGCTCAAGCAGACCCTGCAGCAGGCCATGGGCGACGCCGCCCGTGCGGTCTTCGCCACCGGCGAGGTGAGCTTCAAGCGGGCCCAGGACGGCACCGGCCTCGATACCAAGCGCCTGGCCCAGGACCACCCGGAGCTCATGGCCCAGTACAGCGTCCCCAAACCCGGTGCACGCCGGTTCCTGATCTCGGCCAAAGCCGATCACTCCTAGGAGAACACCCATGTTGAAGGGATTTGCGATTACCCCACCGGTGGTGGGGAGGATCTCGATCGGGCGCGTGGTCGAACGCAATGGCATGCGCCTGCCCGAGAAGGACGACCAGTTCACCCTCACGAGCCAGGTCCAGAACCGAGACGGTTGGTTGTTGCATCCGCTGGACGAGGCACTCCGCCAGCAGGCCGGCGGCAAGCTGCGCAGCCTGCCGGTCCGGCTGCTGTTCAACGATCCGAGCCTCAACCTGCGGGCGGACTTCAATCTGTTCGACCGAACCACGGGACGACCCCTGTGCGTCGGCAATGGCGAGAGCTGCAGGAGATTGGGACAAGAGGGCATCGAGGCCTTGCCCTGTCCGGGACCGGAGGGCTGTCGATTTGCCGAAGGCCAGTGCAGACCCTACGCACGGTTCAACGTGCGCATCGGTGAGGAGGATGAGACCGGCACCTTCGTGTTGCGCACGACATCTTTACATCTTTCAACACGATCCGCACCTTGGCAGCGCGGTTGCAGTATTTCGAGGCCGTCTCAGGCGGGTTGCTGGCCTGCCTGCCGTTGGAACTGAAGCTGCGCGGCAAGTCGACGACCCAGAGTCACCGTGCGCCAATCTTCTATGTGGATCTTGTGGTCCGTTCCGGCATGGCGCTGGAGCAAGCGATCACCGATGCACGTCGACTGGACGGGGAACGCAAGCAAGCCGGCTTCGACCAAGCCGCGCTGGACGAAGCGGCACGCCAAGGCTTTGCCAGCGGTGCGTTTGAAGAGCTGGAGGAAGACGTCCCGGCGGTCGTCGAAGAGTTCTTCCCCGATGAACAAGGCACGGCCGCAAAGCCGAATGTGGCCGCACCGAAGGGCCTCAGCGGACGCCTCCAGGAAAAGATCGCCATCGCCAGCACAGGTTAGACGAACCGAAACACTCATCCATGCAAGCGAAGGCGAAGGGGCCAACTATGGCCCCTTCGCTTTGTCGCAGGGCAGATCAATGCATCACCGACAAGGACACCGAAATGCGACCCGAAGCATCGCAAGGCAACCGGCTGTACGTGAGAAGTGAGTTGCGGCGCTACCGCGTTGCCAATGCGGATGAAATCATCGAGGCGGCAAGGGCCGTCGCGGGCCAAAGGATGCAGCGCGGGGAATCGTTCACCGATCCACTGGCATCCGGAAGGTTCTTCCAAGACAAACTGGCAGGACTGGAGCGGGAAGTCTTCGCAGCGGTCTTTCTGGACAAGCGCCACCGGCTGATCGAATACGTGGAATTGTTCCAGGGCACCGTCGACGGGGCCGAGGTACACCCGCGCGAAGTGGTCCGGAAAGCCCTTCGCTGCAATGCGGCAGCGGTGATTGTGGCCCACAATCATCCGTCCGGCCATCTCGAACCTTCAGCGGCCGATCGGGCGGTGACTTCCCGGCTGAAGCAGGCACTTTCTCTCGTGGACATCCGACTGCTTGACCACATCATAGTCGGTGGCTTGCAAGCGGCATCGCTTGCCGCTCGGGGTTGGGTTTAACGAGATATGGTCAGGGCCACTTAGGTGGCCCTGACTGCTTCCTCTTTTCTTTTGGGTCAGATCCATTGACTCAATGCCATTGCGGGGTAAGTAGCTGGTATGGGCATGGGGGTTGCAGGATTATGAAAGAAACCCGGTAGGAACAAGATGTCTCGGTCTTCGGTCATGTGAACCAATCCGGCCGCCGTGAAATGTTCGACCACGAAGCGGAATTTGTGCGCGCTCAATCCTGACACGTTCTGGGCCTGATTCATGGACAAGATCGTAGTTCGGCACTGCCCCAGGTACGTGCGTAAGAGCTGGTGGGCGGCCACCGCCTCGTCAACCCGGCGGGTCAAGATCTTTGAAGTGGGTTGGCTCGCTTCTGCCATCAACTGAAAGACCTTGTTGGTCTCACCAATGGACCAAACAACGATTTGCCATGCCGATTCCAGCGCATACGCGGTGATTGGCGGAAACGGGTCGTCAATTCTGTAGCCAGCACGAAGACGCTCGATGGTTACGGCTACGACATGGATCGCCGACGCAATGCGCCAGCTCTTCTCGGCGACACGTGGCGCCGGATTCTGCCGAAACGGACTATCGAGAGACGACGCGATCTGCCGCCATAGCGATGTCGCCGTTTCGTCGAATTCCAAAACCTCGCGTGAGTACGTCCCGGCAAGCAACCTGCTTAGGCCGCGTTTTAGCAGCGCAAGCAGCACTTGGTGAAGAATACTCAATGCTGGCGTCTGAATCTCCACGGGTCTTCGGCTGGTGTTCGGTCCAGCGATCCCGTATATCACTCGATCCATTAGACCGATAGCCTTCTCCGAGGCACCGCGGCGGCGCAGATGGTCCATGTAAATCACAGGTTGAACCAGTAGGCAGATCCCCAGCGTTGGATGGAGCGCGCGCAGGACCTTGTTGGAGGTGAGGCGCTTGGTCATTCGGCTCGGCGAGTCGAAGAACTCATTGACAAGGCCCGGGTTGCGCATGATTGACCCCTTGAGAAACGTCTCCGCATCAAGGTTGATCAGGGCTACCTGTTTCGACGTACCGCTCAGGGCCTCAAAAATGGCCGGCCAGGAAGCCTCGTTGACGAGCACTTCAGACAGATCTTGGGGCAGGTTGGCGATACCGCGCCCTCGCAGCTCCTCTATGTATAGGTCGAACTCCAGGATGGGCTTGAAAATCGCTTTGTATGCCCGCCCCTTGCCAGATTGTTTCTCAGCAATACCCATGCAATAAATCTGGGTAGAGATGACTTCGCCGTCGGTTGGCGCTGTGACTGCGAAATCGCGTGCTGAGATGGTTAGGGCAGACAGCCCCAATAGCATCACGATTTCGGGCGGGGCTGCTGTGAGAATGCAGGCTTCTTGCAAGGCATCGCGGATTGCTGATGGCAGCGCATTAAAAGGAAAAGCAGGGTTTTCATACAAGATCACTTGACGCCTCCGTGGAAGTTGACAGAGCGACCACGCGATTTTTCGTGGTGCCCTGCTGTAAGTCTGCCGGACGTCGCACTATTGAAGATGGTAAATAAAGACGAGTTTGATTGCGAATAGTGCCTGTTTGCAGTTGCCAAATGATGCGGAACGCATATTTGTCGCTCCGAGCGATTTTTTTTTCTTGTGTCGAGTTGGCGCAACTACCTGATTGGTGAGGGTTGATCAAAAATAAAAATTTTGTGGCAATTAGGTGCTTGAGAAGTTGCACTTTTTTTCCTGAAACTCCCACGTTTCCGAGCTGGACGTTGCCGTACTCGTGGTGCACCTTGTTTCGCATCAACACGATCGAGGAGGTGATGACTTGCTGCCGTTTGAATGTGGCGGCACGAGGTGTTTGCAGTCTTGGCTGCGATTTCAAAACACATAAAAAGTACGTTAATTCGACATGCAATTCGAGCAGCATATTTAGGAAAACTCAACCAGTTTTCAGTGTTTTTGTGGTCTACGAATCAGATCTCACTCAAACGAATTCCGGTATGTGCCTATAAGCTTTTAGGGGGGCTCTAGATACGTTCAATTGTAGTGGTGGGTTCCAGCGCAATCGAAGGAGTTGAAATATGGAATCGATGGTTAAAAAGGGCAGGAAAATGACACTAGCCGACAGTGATACGTTGACGCGACATCTCATTCGCTATCCGAATGGGACGTCGGACATGGTCAAAGAAGTCGGACGTGTGCGTCGAATGCACGTGTTCATGAAACACATGCAGGAAGCGGTCGAGAGTGTGGCTAAGGGAGGTGACGATCCATTTAGTAACCACATCGTCGGTGGTCAAGTGGTTCGCCGGCTGACCCCGCAGGGCAGGGCTTTCTGGCGTTCGGTGGTCCATGCGGATTCTGAACTGTTGGAACTTTGCGAAGGTAGACGCCTCAATCCTTGGTTGCGCTTGGGTGTCCATGTCGCGCGCAAGTGGGGACCCCGTCTACGCGGATATACGACGCATGCTGACACGGATGCGCTTTTGGTTCCCGGGCTGCCGAAGCTTCTTGCACGTCAGTTTCGTCTAATTAGGTACGTGGTCTCAAGAAAGGCATTCCAAGATGAGCTCAAAGGTCTGACGCGCGTTGCCCGCGACATGTATGCGAGTTGTGCGGAGTTGATGCTGAAAGTGCTAGCAGTGCATTCCCGTCTACTTAGCATGCGCATCGATCTGTACTTCGAAGCGGACGCAAAGTTGATTAGCGAGTCCAAAGCTGCTCGATTAGCGATTGACAAGTTCGTTCGCGAACTTGGTCGAGACAACATAATCGATGATGTGCTCGCCTACATTGTCGTCCGAGAGGATGGCCTAGATCGTTGCATCCACTACCACGTTTGGGTCGCAGTCGATGGCCACAAGCATCGCGACGGCTTCCACCTAACCGAGAAGCTAGGCAAGTACTGGATCGACAGGTGCATCGGTTCACCGGTGCTCGGATCGACTAAAAATTGCTGGGAACGTCGAGCGGAGTATGAGCACAATTCACTCGGGCTGTTGGGCCCAGGGGACGAAGAGATGCTGCGAGGTCTGCGTAAGGCGATAGCATACATGTGTAAGCTCGGGAAGATGCCGCACCTGTACGTGAAAAAGAACATGGGCCGGAACCTGCGTAAGAGCCAGCCGCCCCGCGGTCAGCGGGGAAACCCAAAGCGCGGAGCGCCGAGGAAGGCTGGAAATGATGTGTCGGTAGCGCGCCGGGTACTGCTTGGTGATCTGGCTGCTCTGAAGCACGCCCGCAGGGAGGCCGAGCTGCTGCCTCAGGATAGGCGGGCTGCAGGAGTCGGCGCAAAGGCAGCGTAGTGCGGTTAGTGGGGTAGGCAGCCCAACCTCGGCTGCCCAGTCCTTCTCGTGCCGCGGCGACGTCCCCCCGGTTTTGAGTAGCACAGCGATTTGGAGTCCAATTCCCAACGAGAAGGAGATTGGACGTGAAGAAGCGCTTTTCCGAAGAACAGATCATTGGCTTTCTGCGTGAGGCCGACGCGGGCATGCCGATCAAGGAGCTGTGCCGCCGGCACGGTTTCAGCGAAGCCTCGTACTACCTGTGGCGCAGCAAGTTCGGCGGCATGACCGTGTCGGACGCGAAGCGGCTGAAGGAACTGGAGGCGGAGAACACCCGGCTGAAGAAGCTGCTGGCCGAGCAGATGTTCGAGAACGACGTCATCAAGGACGTTCTTCGAAAAAAGTCGTAACCGCACCGGCGCGGCGTGCGCTGGTGCGGGATCTGGTCGCCAAGGGATTGAGCGAGCGACGGGCCTTGGCGGCCGTCCGCATGAGCGCCAGCGCGTTGCGCTACGCGCCACGGCCGGACGGCAATGTCGAGTTGCGCGAGCGCATCCAGGCGCTGGCACAGCGGCACAAGCGCTATGGCGTGGGGATGATCCATCTCAAGCTGAGGCAAGCGGGGATGCTCGTGAACTACAAGCGCGTGGAACGGCTGTACCAGGAAGCACGGCTGCAGGTGCGGCGGCGCAAGCGGAAGAAGGTGCCGGTGGGCGAGCGGCAGCCGCTGCTGCGACCGACCGCGGCCAATCAGGTGTGGTCGATGGACTTCGTGTTCGACCGCACCGGCGAAGGTTGCGTGCTCAAGTGCCTGACGATCGTCGACGACGCCACGCACGAGGCCGTCGCCATAGAAGTCGAGCGCGCGATCTCCGGCCAGATGCTCACGCGCGTGCTCGATCGCCTGGCGCTCAGTCGCGGCTTGCCGCGGGTGATCCGCACCGACAACGGCAAGGAGTTCTGCGGCAAGGCGATGGTCGAGTGGGCGCACGGGCGCGGCGTGGATCTGCGCCTCATCGAGCCTGGCAAGCCAAACCAGAACGCCTACGTCGAGTCGTTCAACGGCCGGCTGCGCGACGAATGTCTCAACGAGCACTGGTTCACAAGCCTGCTGCAGGCGCGGACGGTCATCGAAATCTGGCGCAGGGAATACAACGAGGAAAGACCGAAGAAGGCACTTGGCGGGCTGACGCCCGCCGCCTACGCAAAGCAATTGGCAGAAGCTCAGCTACAGTAACCCCGGACTCCAAATGGTTCCGCTACTGAAAGCGGGGGGACGTCGGCGGCATACGCAATAGGAAGCGTGCCGAAGTAGCGAAAAAAAACCGCCTACCTTTCGGTAGGCGGTATTGTCAATCGACTATTAGAAGTCGTACTTAAACTTGCGAGGCCGCCAGTACAGGATCGTGCGAACGGCATCAATCTCGGACTGACAAAAGTTCAAGCCTGACATCTTCGTGATCAGCGCAGAGTTGGGAGGCGGATGGATGCGGTCAAGCGTATCAAGCTTTGCCACGCCGGCCCACCATTCAAGAACGACGCAAAAGGCACAGAACGCCATGGTTTGTCGTTGTAGTTCAGGGTATCGGCCACGAATGTCATCGACCTCAGTACCAAATCGCCGTTTGCTGTTGGCGCCATGCCCTTTATGAAGGCACAGCTTGCGAACTTGGGCCTGAACATACTTTTTGGCGAAGGGGTTCATGAGTTGGCCGCGTTGTCGCTCTTGGCTGTTTTCCGAAAACAGTGCGTTGAGGTTCTCCCCTGCAAGAACGGTCTCCAGCAGAGCGAAAGCCGCAGGTGCCATCGAGTTCAGAGGGGCCAACATTCGCGTGAGTGGCGATTGCCTGTCGCAGTCGGAGCGATCTGTAATCAACATTGGCGTTACGAGCCGGGTGTACACCGACAAATTGTTGGGCACGGCCGAAGACACCGCGGGCTGGGTCGCGAGCTTGTAGAAAGGGCTGGAGTTGGCCAGCGTTAGACGTGGCGGGGAAACATCGGTCGGACTCGCAGTTCTGATGGTGTATTGAAGGTGATCGTTCATGATTGGACTCGGGAGGTTCGGATAATTCGTCGAGCAAGGAATTGATGAGGCATTGGCGGAAAGGCCCATTTGTCCGGATTTACTTCCCTGAAACCCCTGAGCCTTCCCTTGCTGACATCAGATCCAAAATGAACTGGTCAATTTCATGCTCGATGAAGCCGACCGACGAGCCCAGCCGCACTGGCTTGGGGAAGAGGGAGTTGTAACTTTTCGATTTGGGGTTGAGCCAGTTGTAGAGCGTGCTTCGTCCTATCTTGAGTCGATGGGCGGTTTCAGATACGGGAATAATCCGCAATGAGGTCAGGGAGGTTTGTTCCACTTTCGTGTCCGTTGTTAAGGGACGCAAAATATCCGCGACCACGGCCGTTTGATCGAACAGTCTGCTAGCAGATGGCTTGACAGGAGTTGGATAATGTGCAAGCCGCCCTAGCTATCGTTTCCTTGAGCAGACCTGAAGGGCGCGAAAGCGCTTCGTACGTCTGGATAAGGTGACCGGGAACCGGCCCAGTGCAAAAGCGTTTTGCGAAAGCGGTCGAATGGCACATCTGTGTCGTCTTGCGTGTCCTCACTAGTTTTCTTCTTAGAACTTCGGGTTTGGAATTCCAGTAATGCGCGCGCATACTTTTCGCTGGTCTTGAGCTTCTCGATGACAAGATCAACTGCAGCGCTTAGGGTCTTATTAGTTCCATCTTTGGGAATTTCAGGTATGAGCTCCAGCACAGCCATTCGAATCTCGTGGCTCTTACGGGAGCCTTTGTTGCGTGCGCGATCCCTACTCGCTTCCTGCATGGTTCGAGACGATGAATTCGATCCCAAGTGGTAGAAAGCTTGCGTCAACGATGCCCAGGCTGCGTCCAATTGACTCAGTGCTTTGTAATTCTTTGCCTCATTGAAGAAGAGTGCTGAAAAGAGAAGTCCTTGATAAAAAAACGGTGTTTCCTTCCCCCATGTGTCAGGCTTGTAATCGCTGAGCAGGATCATGGCGTCGGACGCGCGCCGCGGTTTGAATTCGGTCCGAAAGGATTCTCTGGTGAAAGCGAATGCGTCTACATCTCCGACGTCCCCCCGCTTTCAGTAGCGGGGCGATTTAGAGTCCGGGGTTGATGGTAGTGGATGCCAGTTGTTTTGCGTAGGCGCTCGGTGTCAGTCCGCCCAATGCCTTCTTCGGCCGATCCTCGTTGTATTCCCGGCGCCAGGTTCCGATGACGGTCCGGGCGTGCAGCAGGTGGGTGAACCAGTGTTCGTTGAGGCACTCGTCGCGCAGGCGCCCGTTGAAGGATTCGACGTAGGCGTTCTGGTTCGGCTTGCCGGGTTGGATCAGGCGCAGTTGCACGCCGCGCTCGTACGCCCAGGTGACCATAGCCTTGCCGCAGAACTCCTTGCCGTTGTCGGTGCGGATCACCTGCGGTAGGCCGCGGGTGAGCGCCAGACGGTCGAGCACGCGCGTCACGCCCAGTCCGGAGATCGCGCGCTCGACCTCGATCACGATGGCCTCGTGGGTGGCGTCGTCGACGATCGTCAGGCACTTGATGACCCGACCTTCGGCGGTGCGGTCGAACACGAAGTCCATCGACCACACCTGATTGGCCGCCAGCGGCCGGATCAGCGGCTGGCGCTCGCCCGGCAACACCTTCTTGCGCTTGCGGCGCCGCACCTGCAGCTTCGCCTCCTGGTACAGCCGTTCAACGCGCTTGTAGTTCACGAGCAGCCCCGCTTGCCTGAGCTTGAGGTGGATCATCCCGACGCCGTAGCGCTTGTGCCGCCGCGCCAGCGCCAAGATCCGCGCCCGCAGCTCGACGTTGCGGTCCGGACGCGGCGCATAGCGGTAGGCGCTGGCGCTCATGCGCACCACCGCCAGCGATCGTCGCTCGCTCAGCCCCTTGTCCACCAGATGCCGCACCAGCTCGCGTCGAGCCGGTGCGGTCACCACTTTTTTCGCAGGGCGTCCTTGATCACGTCGTTCTCGAACATCTGCTCGGCCAGCAGCTTCTTCAGCCGGGTGTTCTCCGCCTCCAGCTCCTTGAGGCGCTTGGCGTCGGGCACGCTCATGCCGCCGAACTTGCTGCGCCACAGGTAATACGAGGCTTCGCTGAAGCCGTGCCGGCGGCACAGGTCCTTGACCGGCAGGCCGGCCTCGGCCTCACGCAGGAAGCCGATGATCTGTTCTTCGGTAAAACGCTTCTTCACGTCCAATCTCCTTGTCGTTGGGGATTGGACTCCAGATCGCGGCGCTACTCAAAGGTGGGGGGACGTCGTCTCCATCATTCATCCTTGAGCGCTCGACCAATTGTTTTTGAGTGGATAAGAATGATCGAAGTTCGGGGTACAGCCGAAGCGCAGAAGCTTCGTGTTCTGATTGAGACAGGGTTTCTAACTGTTCGATCTGTTCATTCGAAAATATTTGCACGCTTTTGAGGTCGTTTGGTTCCAATTGGGCAAGAATGTTGCGAGTTTGTTCAAAGTCTCGCGCCTCTTTTTCCCAGTCCATATAGCCTTCCGCTACCGTCCAGAGTCGTTTCAAATTGAAAGACGGCATGGATCTTTTTTCGGCTTGTTCATGCCAAAGCCTTTCGCCCAAATCCAACAGTTCAGTTAGTGAAGGCGTGGAAGAGAAATGTGTGTAACTCGGCATGAATTCCGTTCCTGGACGACGATGCAGCGGGACTAGGAATTTTGAGACGACTGCGGATTTTTCAGCTCGTCAAGGTAATCCGCCCAAGCCTGCATCATGTTTCGGCGTTCGGGCAGATACTTGGCTAAGTTGTAGACCCCCTCGGTGCCACCGATTTCATGGGACAACTGGGCTTCGACAGCTTCTCTTGACCAACCCTGTTCACGTAGCAAAGTCGATGCCATGTGGCGGAAGCCGTGTCCAACAATCTTCCCTTTAAAGCCGATACGCGCGATGGCAGCATTGATTGCGCCGTCACTCATGTTGCGCCGCGGATCTCGCGCGCCAGGGAACAAGTACTTGCCTCTTCCGGTTACGAGGTGAAGCTCGCGCAAGATTTCGACCGCCTGTCTGCTAAGCGGGATGACATGCGAAGGAGTGTCAGGTGACTCCTTGGCGGCTCTGCGGAGTTTGCGGTTGATCGGTGGGACGACGTACTGCGGATCCTCACTGTCAAGGTTGATTTGAGACCATTCCGCCATTCGGATTTCGCCTGGCCGGCAAAACCAGAGTGGGGCAAGTTTGAGTGCACAGGCGACAGGGAAAGAGCCCTCAAAACCGTCGATGCACCGAAGCAACTGCCCGATTGTGTCTGGGTCAGTGATAGTGGGGTGTCGTTGCTTGCGGCGGCTTGGGAGAACTGCGCTCAGATCCGCAGCGGGGTCCCGTGCGGCTCGCTCGGTCGCGATTGCAAATTTGAACACGCGGCTCAACTGAAACCGCAGTCGGTGAGCTTGTTCGAGATGATTGGCCCTGACTAGGCGATCGATGAGGGGGCGAATATCCATGACACCCAAATCGGCAATTGGACGACCACCGATGTAAGGCGTTGCATGATTTTCAATGCGGGCCTGTTCTTTCAGGAACTGTTTCTCGGTCCACTCATGCTCTTTGACTGCCAGCCATTCTCTAGCTATACGTTCGAAGCTATTGGCTGCTCGGTCAGACCCGGTGAGCTTTTCGGCGCGACGGTGGGCGCTGGGGTCAATTCCCGCTTCGAGTCGACTTCTTGCTTCATCCCGGCGCTGGCGAGCATCTTTGAGACCGGTTGCCGGGTACGACCCCAATGCAAGCCGCCGTTCTTTGCCGGCAAATCTGAACTTCCAGCGCCAGAGTTTGCTGCCCGATGGCGTGATCTCCAAGTAAAGCCCACCGGTGTCGTAGATGCGCTTTGTTTTAGCGTCTGGTTTCGCCTGTCGGATCACTACTTCAGTGAGGGGCATCCATACTTCCTTTGATGGGGGCATGCGAGATCGGCGTGCCCCTTATGCCCCCGAATATGCCCCCAAAAATCGTGGATGGCAATGGATCCAGATGAGTCCAATTGAGCCTGTCTTCAAAGGAAATACCGATTCAGGCATAAAAAAAGCCGCTGATTTCAGCGGCTTTTGATCACATCTGGCTTTCTCTGGACTTGTTTGGATGCTTTGCCAGATTTTAGTGTGGTGGCTATGGGTGGAATCGAACCACCGACCTCGGGATTATGAGTCTCGCGCTCTAACCGTCTGAGCTACATAGCCAAATTTTCAGATTTCGTGTCTATGACCCCGACATTATGAGTGACGTGCTCTAACCGGCTGAGCTACATAGCCGTCGACCGCGCAGGGCGCGGCGAGCCGGGAATTCTGCACGCCCCGCCGCCTGCCGTCAACGTTCGGCCACCCGCGCGCCCTTCGACTTGTGGCACCCGGCGGGTCATGGCACAGTCGGGACAGCGGGGTATATCCCCAAATCATTCAGGAGTCCGAGTCGTGATCGATCCGGACGGCTATCGCCCCAACGTGGGCATTGTGCTGATGCACCCGGACGGCCGGGTGTTCTGGGCACGCCGGGTACGCCGGGACGGCTGGCAATTCCCGCAGGGCGGCATGAATTCCGACGAGACCCCGTTGGAGGCCATGTACCGCGAGTTGCGCGAAGAAACCGGCCTGTTGCCCGAACATGTCGAAGTGCTGGGCGCCACGCCGGGCTGGCTGCGCTACCGGCTGCCGCCGCGCGCCATCCGCCACCGTGACCGGCTGGTCTGCATCGGGCAGAAGCAGGTCTGGTTCCTGCTGCACCTCAAGGGCGAGGAGGCCGACGTCCGCCTGGACCTGACCGACCACCCCGAGTTCGACCACTGGCGCTGGGTGGATTTCTGGTACCCGGTGCAGAACGTGGTGATGTTCAAGCGTGGCGTCTATTCGCGCGCGCTGCAGCACCTGGCGCCGCTGGCCCGGGGCATCGCCGGGCCGCAGGCGGTGCCGCCGCCCTGCCGCGAGGTCCGCAACTTCAGCGCCAAGCGCCCGCGCCGCCGCCCGCCGGGTGGCCAGCGCGGCAGCGGCGGCCGCCCCCCGACCGAAGGCGGCTGATCGCGAGGAAGGACGATGCCGGCTTCGGCGTCGTGGCCGGTGCCGGTGAGCGCATCGGTGTAGGAAAAACCGGCAGTTGAGTCAGAAAAAGTCCCGTCGATGGCGCTTTTTGCGCCATCGATGGCCGAAAAAGTCCCATGCATGGGCGAAAAAGTCCCGTGCGTGGCGCAAAAAGCGCCATCGGTGCGCGAAAAAGTCCCACGCGTGGGCAAAAAAGCGTCATCGATGACCGAAAAAGTCCCGTGCATGGGCAAAAAAGTCCCATGCATGGCGCAAAAAGCGCCGTCGACGGCCGAAAAAGCCCCGTGCGCGGGGCGAAAAGCGGCAGCGATGCCGGTCAGGACGGTGGGCGCGTGCGTGCGGGTCGTGTGCGGCCCGTCGAAGCCGCACCACCCTTGAACAGGCACGGGGCGAAGCATCATCACCCCCTCCGGAAACACCGACCGGCCTCAGCGCGGCGGCGTCAGCCCGGTGCCGGGATCGGTCGCGTCGGGTTCGGGCGAGAGCAGTCGGCGGGCGCCGCGGGCGACCTTGCGCCAGACCCACCAGACAAAGGCCGCGAACAGCACCGTCGCGGTGACCACGATCACCAGCGCGATCCACGGGTGCGAGAACGCCAGCGCCAGCCCGCCCACGGTCATCACGTCTTCGCCGACCGAGGCGGTCCAGTTGGTCACCGGCTCCGGCGAGGTATTGAGCACCGCCCGCGAGCTGGACTTGAGGAAGTGGCTGGTCAGCGCCACGCCGGCGCCGGTGGCCAGCACGCCCGGGCCCAGGCTGCCGTCGGGCGACATGGCGGCGGCGGCCAGGAAAGCACCGGCCGGCACCCGCAGCAGGGTGTGCAGCAGGTCCCAGCCGCTGTCCACGCCGGGGATCTTGTCGGCGAAGAACTCCGCCAGCGCCAGTGCGCCGGACACGCCCAGCACCCATGGCGATTCGGTGGCGGCCAGCGCCTGCGGCAGGTCGATCCAGCCCATCGCCCCGGCGATGCCGACGCCGAACACCGTCAGGTACACGCGGATGCCGGCCAGCCAGGCCAGCACCACGCCGATCGCGAACAGGTGGGCCTGCGACATCTCCGGCATCGAAATGGACGGCAGGTCGATCAGGGCAAGCAAGGACATGGTGGTTTCCCCCGCAGGCGGCCGCCACGGGCCGCACGGGGCGAGTATATGCAGCGGGCTTGCTTGACGTGGGCTTAAGCGGTATCAGGGCGGGATGAACGCGACGAACCGCAAGGCGGGCCCGGCCCGTGCATGGCTGCCGTGGGTACTGGCGGTGCTGGCCCTGGCCTTGGCCGGCTGGGGCTGGCTGAGCGCCCACGGCTACCGCAACCAGCTGCTGGCCGCGCGCAGCACGGCGGCGGCCGGCGGGGCCCAGGCCGCGCTGCAGCAGCAGATCGCCACCCTGCGCCAGTCCGACCAGATCAGCCGCCAGGCCATGCTGGAACTGCAGAACACCCTGACCGAGCGCGACCAGCAGATCGCCGCGCTGCGCGCCGACCTGGACTTCTACGAACGCTTCGTCAGCCCCGACGTGCAACGCCGTGGCCTGAGCGTGCATGCCGCGCACGTGCAGCCGCAGGCGGCCAACGTCTGGCGCTTCGAGCTGACCCTGACCCAGGGTCGCGAGCAGGCCGGCGAGAGCCGCGGCCAGGCGCGGGTGGCGGTGGAAGGCAGCCGCGCCGGCAAACTCGAACGGCTGGACTGGGCGGCGCTGCGGCAGGCCGCCGAGGCCCCCGGCATCGACTACCAGCTGCGTTACCTGCAGCGGGTGGAAGGCGAATTCGCGCTGCCCGAGGGCTTCGTGCCGACCCGGCTGATCGTCGAGCTGCGCCCCGCGCAGGGCAGGCCTGTGGAGGCCGCGTTCAACTGGAAGGACATCGCCGGCGCTTGATGCGCGCGGCGCCCGCCCCCATCCTTGTGGGCATGGAAACGCAGAATGAGACCGCCGCGCCGGGCTACCAGCAGCTGGACGCCCCGCTGGCCTTCAGCACGGCCGCGGCCGCCAAGGTGAGTGAGCTGATCAGCGAGGAAGGCAATGCCGACCTCAAGCTGCGCGTGTACATCCAGGGCGGGGGCTGCTCGGGCTTCCAGTACGGATTCGAGTTCGACGAGAACCAGTCCGAGGACGACCTGGCCGTGGTCACCGACGGCGTGACCCTGCTGGTCGACCCGCTCAGCCTGCAATACCTGATGGGCGCGGTGGTTGATTACACCGAGACCCTGGCCGGCGCGCAGTTCTCCATCCGCAACCCCAACGCCAAGACCACCTGCGGCTGCGGCTCCTCGTTCACCGTCTGAGCGGTCGATGACACCCGGCTTCGCTTTCGTCGATGCGCCGCTGGACCGCGCCGACGAATTGCGGGGCGATGCCGCCGCGTTGGACGCCCTGCGCGCCGAGGCCGCCTGCCTGCTGCTGGATGCACGCGGCGAGGTGCGGCTGGAGGCGGATGACGCCTTGCAGATCAAAACAGGCGCCCCGGCCGAGGCGGTGTTCCTGGGCCTCGGCGAAGGCCGCGCGTGGTTTGCCCGCCAGCAGGCCGATGCCTTCCCCGAAGCCGCCTCCCGCATCGACCTGCGCGGCGCGGCGATGCGCCTGCCGGCCTTCCAGTCCACCCTGTTCGCGCAGGCCCGCGCGGTGCTGCACTGGCGTGCCGGCCACCGTTTCTGCCCGAGCTGCGGCACGGCGCTGGCGTTCTCGCGCGGCGGCTGGCAGGGCGACTGCGCGAACTGTGGCCGCGTCGAATACCCGGCGTACCGACCCGGCGGTGATCGTCGCCGTCAGCGATGGCGAACGACTGCTGCTGGGCCGGCAGGCATCGTGGCCGGCGCGGCGCTATTCCACGCTGGCGGGCTTCGTGGAACCCGGCGAATCGCTTGAAGCCGCCATCGCCCGCGAGGTCTGGGAAGAAAGCCGCGTGCGCGTGCGTCGCGCGCGCTATCTGGCCTCGCAGCCGTGGCCGTTCCCCGGCTCGCTGATGCTGGGCTTCGTGGCCGATGCCGAAGCCGACGCGCCGCAGACCGCGCAGGACGAGCTGGAAGACGCGCGCTGGTTCAGCCGCGACGAAGTGCGTGCCGCCCTGCTTGAAGACCGCGAGGATGCGCCGCTGCGGGTGTCGCCGCCGCTGTCGATCTCGCGCTGGCTGATCGAGCGCTGGGCCGACGGCGAACGCGCCTAGAAAATCAGAGGCCGGGAAAGCCGCCCGGTGCCAGCCAGTTGAACGGCGGCCACGGCAGGTTGCGGGCGAGCCAGTAGCTGCACAGCGCCACCAGCCAGAGCTTCGGGTTGCCGATGACGGCGCGCATGCGCGTCGCGCCCGGCAGGCGCAGGCCAGCGGCATCGAGCGCCATCCACGCGAGCAGCGGCAGGCTGATCACCAGCAGGGGATTCATGGCCAGCGCCGTGGCGACATCGCCATGGACCAGCGCATGCAACGCGCGGGTGCTGCCGCAGCCGGGGCAGTACAGCCCGGTCACGGCATGGAAGGGACAGGCCGGCAGCGGGTTGCCGGCGGCATTCGGGTTGAAGCGCAGCAGCACCGCGCCGACCGCGAGCGCACCCACGCCGAGCAGGGCGGTGGGCCATGCGCGGCGCCAGCGAAGCGGCAGTGCCGGCAGGGCGCTCACAGGACGATGCCGAGCGCCGACAGGCCGCCGAAGAACAGCACCCAGAGCAGCAGGCCGACCAGCGGCGAGAACGTCGCGGCCAGTGCCCAGTTGCGTGCCTTCTCCGAGGCTTCGATCGCGCCGAGCCTGTTGCCCGACATGCGCAGGCCATCGACCTGGCTGGCATAGACGATCGACACGATGCCGAAGGGCAGGCAGCAGAACACGGTGGCCAGGATCGCCCAGACCAGATGGTTGGGAACGGGGGGGCTGGGCATGTGGCTCATGGGGAGATTCAAAAGATGCGGCCGGCGCCGGAACCCGGAGCCGGCCGCATCGCGATCACATCTGGCCGCTCATACCGGCGCCAATCCCCATCACGACGACCAGCAGGATGTAGAGCACCATCAGGCCGATCGACACGCCGGCGGCGATCATCGCCCACTTCTTGGCGTCGTCCGAGGCGGCCTGCGCACCGGCGATGTCGCCGGCCATGGCCAGGCCATCGACCTTGCTGGCATAGACGATGGACACGATGCCGAACGGCAGGCAGCAGAACAGCGTCGAAAGAATGGCCCAAACCAGATGGTTGGGAATGTTTTGCGTGTTGGCCATGGATTTCCCCGGTGATTGAAGGTGTCGCAAAAAGCGTCAGGATCATAACAAGGGGAATGGACCGTCAGGCGGCATTTCCGCGCAATGCACGTACTTTGTCTTCGAGCATCGCGGCGCTGGCGATGTGGCCGTCGATGGGCGCATCGGCCACCACTTCCACATGCGCACGGAAACGCCGGGGCACGCGCATCCGGCCGAGCCGTGAATCGCGCCGCGACCACATGCTCGCCCACATGCCACGCAGGGCCATCGGCACCACCGGCACCGGCCGGCGTTCCAGGATCTTTTCCACGCCGGACTTGAACGGCGCGATGTCGCCGTCCTTCGTCAACGCACCTTCGGGGAAGATGCAGACCACTTCGCCTGCGGCCAGCGCGGCATCGATCTCATCGAATGCCCGCTGCATCAGCGCCGCGTCCTCGCGCGCACCGGCGATGGGGATGGCGTTCGCGGTGCGGAAGATCCACGACATCACCGGGATGTTGAAGATCTTGTAGTACATGACGAAGCGCACCGGCCGCTTGATCACGCCCGACAGTATCAGCGCGTCCATGTAGCTCACGTGGTTGCAGACGATCAGCGCCGCGCCTTCCTCCGGCACGTTTTCCTCCACGCCGCGCCAGCGGATGCGGTAGAGCGCGGAGGTCATCAGCCATGCCAGGAAGCGCATGGCGAACTCCGGCACGATGGTGAAGATCCACGCGGTGACGACCAGGTTGCCGATCGCCAGCGCCAGGAATACCTGCGGGATGGTCCAGCCCAGCAGGCGCTGCACGGCGATGCCGAGGCCGGCCGCCGCGACGATGAAGAGGGAGTTCTGGATGTTCATGCCGGCGACGACGCGCGACATCTCGTTGGACGGCGAGCGGCCCTGGATCAGCGCGAACAGCGGCACCACGTAGAAGCCGGCGAACAGGCCCACGCCGACCAGGTCGAGCATGATCCGCCAGGTGCCCGGCAGGTGGACGAATTCGGCGATGGATACGCCGGCCAGCATCGCCTCGCCGCTGCGCGCGCGGTACAGGTCGAACAGGAAAACGCTGATGCCGAGCGCGCCGAGCGGCACCAGGCCCAGTTCCACCCTTCGACCGGACAGCTTCTCGCAGAGCATCGAGCCGACGCCGGTGCCGATGGAGAACAGCGCCAGCGCGAAGATGTAGAGCTCCTGCCGGCCACCGAGGTTCACTTCCGCATAGGTCGGCAGCTGCGCGGTGAGCAGGGTGCCGATGAACCAGAACCACGACACGCCGAGGATCGCGTGGCGCACCGCCAGCTGCTTGCGTGCCAGCCGCCACGCGGCCAGCGATTCGGTGACCGGGTTCCAGCCGATGCGCAGATCGGGATCGCCCGCGGCCACCGGCGGGATGAAGCGGCTGGTGAAGTTGCCCAGCACCGCCAACGCCACCAGCAGCGCACCGGCCGCGTAGGGCCCATAGGCGCCGGCCACGGTGAACACCAAGCCGCCGACGATCATGCCGGAGAGGATCGACACCGACGTGCCCATCTCCACCAGCCCGTTGCCGCCGGTCAGCTCGCTCTTGTGCAGCACGCCGGGCAGGATCGAATACTTGACCGGCCCGAACAGCGTCGACTGCACGCCGGTGGCGAACAGCGCGACGAGCAGCAGCGGCATCGACTTGATCGCGAAGCCGGCCGCGGCCAGCGACATGATCGCGATCTCCATCGTCGTGGTGATGCGGATCAGCCGCGACTTCTCCAGCTTCTCCGCGATCTGCCCGGCGTGCGCCGAGAACAGGAAATAGGGAAGGATGAAGATCGCCGGCGCGAGGCTGGTGTAGGTCGAGCGTTCCTCGGTGGACACGCCCAGCCAGAACAGCAGCGCGATGATCGCCTGCCGGTACACGTTGTCGTTGAATGCGCCCAGGCACTGCACGATGAAGAACGGCAGGAAGCGGCGCTGGCGGAGCAGTTCGAACTGGTTGTGGGCCATGGGTCCCCCGGGGTTGGGCGGAGGATAGCGTCAAACCTTTTCCTATTGACCGGGGCAGTTCCGTTTCAACATCCTTCGGGCACGGAGGCGCGAGGCCTCGCGCTAGCCAGGAAGGCATTCATATGAAAAGCGTCGCATTGATCGTGATGGGGCTGGCAATCGGCTCCGGATGCCGGCCTGCAACCATCGAACAGGTGCCGGCTGTTGAAGTCGGGCCATCGACGGATGGCGTCGCGCCCAGAGCACCCAATCAAACCCAGGTTGCGGATGCCGGAGGCGCTGGAGCCCGTGTTCCCCGGTTGATACGTGCTTCGGCCAATCAGTTCGAAAGCACGCTGGAAGGGTTGAAGATTTCAGTAAAGGCCGACCATTGCGTGGAACTGGCATCGACGTTCACGCAATGCGCGGAAGGCGCACGGATCACCGTGACGGGTGTCGGGCAGGCGAAGAGCTTCACGTTCGAGGTGCCGGAGCTTCAGTTCAACCCCGACTCGATGCTCTACCGCGGTGCGCTGGATGGAAGCTATCGCGCTGCAGGCACCACGCTCATCGTGGGTGACATGGATCTAGATGGTTCCGAGGATTTCGCCCTGCGGACAGGCAATGCCGGTGGTTACGGATCGCCCTCGTACAGCATCTATCTTCAGCAAGCCGGCGGGCATGGCTTTGTCTACAGCCCGGAATTCTCGGAGCTGACCGAAGGCAGCCTGGGCATGTTCAGCGTGTCGGCGGACAAGATTCGCGTGCCCCGCAAAAGCGGTTGCTGCGAGCATTGGGACGACGTCTTTGTCGTGAAGGGACATCAGCCGGTTTTTGTTGCGCGAGCTGCACCACAGGAATAACCGTTCGGAAAACATCGAACCCGGAAATCCGCAGGGAGGCGGAGCATGGACGCCAGGCAGTCATCGAAATTGCAGCAATCCCGGCCCGCTGGGGCATACGGTTTAACGCCTCAGCAAAGCGTCGACCTGATCGTCCGGACGGCGCTTGAGTATGGAATTTCGGATCAGCGGCAGATCGCGTACATGCTCGCTTCCGCGCAACATGAGAGTGATCAGTTCAGAACCGCCCGGGAGTATGGCGGTCCCCGGCAGGCCATTGTCAGGGGCTATGGCGGTGGTCGGAACTACTTCGGCCGTGGCTATGTACAGGTCACCCATGATCATCGCTATGCGGCGATGGACCGTGCACTTGAGCTCGGAGGACGCGTGATCGCCAATCCCGATGTGGTCGCCACTGATCCGCACATAGGTGCGCAATCTTTGGTGGTCGGCATGATGCGTGGCCTGTTCACGGGCAAGTCTCTGCACAGCTACGTCGGTGGCCAGCAAACTGACTATGTCAATGCACGACGCACCGTCAATGGAACCGACAAGGCGGCGTTGATTGCCGGCTACGTGTTGAGTTGGGAGAAAAAGTTGCCCTCCATCGTGACGCGTCTGGAGCAGGAAGGCCTTGAGCGACGTCCCATGCCCGGCAATACAACCCTTGCTGATGGAAAGATCGGGCCGGGTGACCGGGGTTATGAGGTGCAGCAATTGCAGGTGAGGCTTGGTGAGTTGGGTCTGCGGGGTGCTTCGGGGAAGCGCGTTACTACAGACGGAGTGTTCTCGGCTGAGACTGCGCATGCATTGAAGACTTTCCAGGCACGCACGGGCATTGGTCACGATGGAGTTGCGGATGCGCAGACGCTCATGGCGCTTGGTCTTGAGCACCTCGCTCCGTCACGGGGTTTGCCCCAGTCAGTGAAATCGGCCGCATCTGGTTTTTCCCCATCAGATCAACGCCTGCAAGGGAAGCTGGATGCGTGCGTGAAAGCGCTTGATCATGAAGCTGGCAAGCGCTGGGATGAATCGAGTGGACGAGTAAGTGCGGCTGCTTTCCTTGAAGCAAAGCGTCATGGTTTCAGCGCGCAGGATGACTTCAGGCTGGTGTTGAGTCAGCGAACTGAAACGCATAGGGAAGGTGATTTCGTCTGCCTCCTGCGCGTAGGGCCGTCGATGTCTTCAGATCCCGCAGCCAACCGCATCCGCATCGCGATGAACGACGCTCTGTCCAATCCATCTCTGCCTGAGATGGCGCTGAGTGGAGTGGAAAATGGGCCGCAAACTCAGGCTGTGCAGGCGTCAATTCAACTCAATCAAACAGGCGTATTGAAGCGATAGACCGGTTCAGTGCCATTTATCACGCGATCCGCTCAACGCCCCAACGCCCGCCATCCGATATCACTGCGATGGAATTCGCCTTCCCATTGGATGCCATCCACTGCCGCGTAGGCGGCGCGTTGCGCGTCGCCCACGGTGTTGCCGAGTGCGCAGGCGCAGAGCACGCGGCCGCCGCTGGTGACCACGTTGCCCTGGCCGTCGAAACCGGTGCCGGCGTGGAAAACCTTGCTGTCCGGCGGCAGCGCCGCATCCAGGCCATGGATGACATCGCCGGTGCGCGGCGTGTCGGGATAGTGCTGCGCGGCCATCACCACGCCGAGCGAACTCTGCGGGTTCCACTGCACATGTGTCTCGTGCAGGCGGGCATCGATCGCGGCTTCGACCAGATCGACCAGGTCGCTGTCGAGCCGCAGCATCACCGGCTGGGTTTCCGGGTCGCCGAAGCGCACATTGAATTCGATGACTTTCGGTGCGCCGCTGGCATCGATCATCAGCCCGGCGTAGAGGAAGCCGGTGAACGGGATGCCGTCGGCGATCATGCCTTCGACGGTCGGGTTGACGATCTCGCGCATCACCCGTGCGTGCACGTCGGGCGTCACCACCGGGGCCGGTGAGTACGCGCCCATGCCGCCGGTGTTGGGGCCGGTGTCGCCGTCGCCGACGCGCTTGTGGTCCTGCGACGTCGCCATCGGCAACGCGGTCCTGCCATCGACCATGGAGATGAAGCTGGCTTCCTCACCGTCGAGGAATTCCTCCACCACCACGCGCGAGCCGGCGGCGCCGAACGCGTTGCCGGCGAGCATGTCGCGCACCGCGGCTTCGGCTTCGGGCAACTTCATCGCCACGATCACGCCCTTGCCGGCGGCCAGGCCATCGGCCTTGATGACGATCGGCGCGCCCTTCGCACGCACGTCGGCCAGCGCCGCCTCGACATCGGTATGCACCGCGTAATGCGCGGTCGGGATGCCGTGGCGGGCGAGGAAGTCCTTCGCGTACGCCTTGCTGCCTTCCAGCTGCGCGGCGGCGGCGGTGGGGCCGAAGATGCGCAGGCCTTCGGCGCGGAAACGGTCGACCACGCCGGCCACCAGCGGGGCTTCCGGGCCGACCACAGTCATCGCGACGCCTTCGGCGCGCACCAGCTTGAGCAGGCCATCGATGTCGGTCGCGTTGACCGCGACGTTGCGGCAGCCCGGCTCGCGCGCTGTGCCGGCATTGCCGGGCGCGACGATCACTTCATCGACGCGCGGCGAACGCGCGAGCTTCCAGGCGAGGGCGTGTTCGCGGCCGCCGGAGCCGATGACGAGGATTTTCATGCGTACCTCAGTGCCTGAAGTGGCGGATGCCGGTGAACACCATCGCCAGACCGTGCTCGTCGGCGGCGGCGATCACTTCGCTGTCGCGCATCGAGCCGCCGGGCTGGATCACCGCGCTGATGCCGGCGGCCGCGGCTGCATCGATGCCATCGCGGAACGGGAAGAAGGCGTCGCTCGCCATCACCGAGCCCGGCACCGACAGGCCGGCTTCCTCGGCCTTCAAACCAGCGATCTTCGCGCTGACCACGCGCGACATCTGCCCGGCACCGACGCCGATGGTGCGGCCGTCCTTCGCATAGACGATCGCGTTGGACTTGACGTACTTGGCCACGCGCCAGGCGAACATCAGGTCGTCCATCTGCTTGTCGGTGGGCGCGAGTTTCGTCACCACCTTCAGGTCTTCGCGGCGGATCTCGTGGTCGTCCGCGCTCTGCATCAACAGGCCGGAACCGACGCGCTTGACGTCGATGAAGCCGGGGCTGCGCGCGGCCAGCGGGATGCGCAGCACGCGCACGTTGGCCTTCTTCTTCGCGTAGTCCAGCGCGGCCTCGTCGTAGTCGGGCGCGATCAGCACTTCGACGAACTGGCGGTCGAGGATCGCCTTCGCCGTCGCGCCATCCAGCTTCACGTTGAAGGCGATGATGCCGCCGAATGCGCTGGTCGGGTCGGTGGCGTAGGCGAGTTCGTAGGCGTCGCCCGGGGCCACGCCGACCGCCACGCCGCACGGGTTGGCGTGCTTGACGATCACGCAGGCCGGCGCGTCGAACTGGCGCACGCATTCCCACGCGGCATCGGCATCGGCCAGGTTATTGAAGCTGAGTTCCTTGCCCTGCAGCTGGGTGAAGGTGGCGAGCGAACCCGGCGCCGGCTGCAGGTCGCGGTAGAACGCCGCCTGCTGGTGCGGGTTCTCGCCGTAGCGCAGGTCCATGACCTTGATGAAGTTGCCGTTGGTCTGGCTCGGGAAGCTGGTCACCTCGCCGCCATCGCCGAGCGAGGACAGCAGGTCGCTGATGCGGGCGTCGTACTGGGCGACGTTGTTGAACGCGGCGACCGACAGCTGCCAGCGCGTGCGGCCGGTGAGCGCGCCATCGTTCGATTGCATCTCTTCGATGATCGCGCCGTACTGCGAGGGATCGGTGGCGACGGCGACGCGGGCGAAGTTCTTCGCCGCCGAACGCAGCATCGCCGGGCCGCCGATGTCGATGTTCTCGATGAGCGTGTCGAAGGTGACGCCCGGCCTGCGCGAGACCGCTTCGAATGGATACAGGTTGAGCACCAGCAGGTCGATCGGCGCGATGTGGTGCTCGGCCATGATGTCGTCGTCGATGCCGGCGCGGCCCAGCAGGCCGCCGTGGACCTTGGGATGCAGCGTCTTGACCCGGCCGTCCATCATCTCGGGGAAGCCGGTCAGGTCGCTGACGTCCTGCACGTCCAGCCCGGCCTCGCGCAGCGCCTTGGCGGTGCCGCCGGTGGACACCAACGCGACGCCCTGCGCGGCCAGCGCCTGCGCCAGTTCGACCAGGCCGGTCTTGTCGGAAACGGAAAGGAGCGCGCGGCGGATGCGGCGGGTGTCGCCGAAGACGGGTTGCAGGGACATAGCGGCCGGGTGCGGTGGAAAGCGCGAATTATAGGGCCCCGGCCCGGGCCGGCCGCTCAGTCGATGCCGTATTCGCGCAGCTTGCGGCGCAGCGTGGCGCGGTGGATGCCGAGCAGGTCGGCGGCGCGGCTCTGGTTGCCTTCGCAGTGGTTGAGCACCTCGACGAACAGCGGGACTTCGACTTCGCGCAACACCACCTCGTGCAGGTTGTTGACGCCGCAGCCATCGAGATCACCCAGATAGCGGCGGATGGATTGCGAGACATGCTCACGCAGTGGCGTGTGCATCAAGGCTGTTCGGTTCGGCACGGTTGGCTCACTTCCCCTTGAGCCGCCGGCATGCGGGAAACGCCGGCGGGCGCGCAGTCTAGCGCGCGTCGCGGGCGGTTGCGCTGAATGGGCCGGTCAGCGCGCGGCGGCGCGATGCGGCCGGAACGCGAAGTGGAACGCGACGGCGGCGCGGTCGGGTTCGCGCACGGCGAACTGCACGCTGGCGGTCTGGCCGGCACCGATCAGGGGCGGATGCTCGGCATCCAGGTAGTCCGAAGGCGCCAATGCGCGACGCGCGAGCGGCTGGCCGTTGGCATCGGACAACGTGAGCACCAGGTCCGGCCAGGCCTGCGGCCACGGCGCGTCGTTGCGGAAGCCGGCCTGCACGCGCAGCGCGCCGGGCACCGACGCATCGGCGTGCACATCGTGTTCGAGCATGCGGAAGGCGGCCATGTCCTGCCAGGTCGGCAATGTGCAGCCGAGCAAGGCGCAGGCGCTGTCGGCCAACGGCCGCGTGCGTGCATCGGCAGCGAGCGATGCGCGGCCGGCGACCAGCAGCATCGTGGCCAGCGTCACCAGCAACACGCCGCAGGCCAGCCAGGTCCATTTGCCGGCACGCGCCTGGGTAGCGCGGCTGGCGGCGAAGCTGGGGGTATCGAGCGTGGATGCAGCGGTGTCGTCGGCCATGGGCGGAGCTTAACCGCGGCGACGCCCGCTGATCCGCACCCAGTCGTCCTGCCGCGCGACTTCCAGCCGGTCGAACCACGGCGCATAGCGCAGCAGCAGTTCGTCCTCCTGGCCGTGCAGGATGCCGGACATCGCCAGCCAGCCATCGGGCGCGACCTGCGCGCTGATCGTTTCGGCCAGCGCGTCGAGCGCGGAGGCGAGGATGTTGGCGACCACCACCGGATAGGTGCGCGCCGGCGCATCGGCGGGCAGGTGGACCGTGATGCGCTCGGCCAGCCCGTTGCGTTCGGCGTTGTCGGTGGTGGCGATGACGGCCTGCGGATCGTTGTCGATGCCGACCGCATGACGCGCACCCAGCTTCAACGCGGCCAGCGCGAGGATGCCGCTGCCGCAGCCGAAGTCGAGGACGTCGGCATCGGCCAGCACGCCTTCGGCGGCCAGCGTGTCCAGCCATTCAAGGCACAGCGCCGTGGTCGGATGGGTGCCGGAGCCGAAGGCCAGGCCGGGATCGAGCCGCACCACCGCCGCGTCTTCGACCAGTGCCTCCACCGGCAATTCGTGGTTCCACGGCACGATGAACGTGCGCGCGCCGAAACGCATCGGCTGGAACTGGTCCAGCCAGGCGCGTTCCCAGTCCTGGTCCTCGACGGTCTCAAGCTGTGCCATCGACCAGTCCAGCGCGACATCGCCCGAGCGCAGCTCCGACAGCAGCCATTCGCCGTCGGTGTCGCCGTCGAACAGCGCGGTCAGCACCATCTGCCGCCACAGTGGCGTCTCGCCGACGCCGGGCTCGAAGATCGCGGTTTCGTCCGGCGTCTCGGCATCGGCATCGGCCAGCGTCACCGACAACGCGCCGGCATCCTCCAGCACCGCTTCGTAACGCGGGTGTTCCGCCTGCGAGACCGGCAGGGTGAGTTGCAGCCAGGCCATCAGGCCAACTTCAACGAGCGTTCCTTGCTCTCGGCAAGACGCTTTTCGAGGTAGTGGATGTTCTGCCCGCCGGCGGCGAAACCGGCATCGGCCAGGATGCGCTGCTGCAGCGGGATGTTGGTCTTGATGCCGTCCACCACCATCTCGCTCAGCGCCACGCGCATGCGGCAGATCGCCTGTTCGCGGGTCGCGCCGTGCACGATCAGCTTGCCGATCATCGAGTCGTAGTTCGGCGGCACGCGATAGCCCTCGTACACATGTGAATCCACGCGCACGCCGGGGCCGCCGGCGGAGTGGAAATGCGTCACCAGGCCGGGCGAGGGCATGAAGGTGTCGGAGTCTTCCGCATTGATGCGGCATTCGATGGCGTGGCCGGTCAGCACCACGTCGCTCTGCTTGATCGACAGCTTGCGGCCGGCGGCGATCAGCAGCTGCTCGCGCACCAGGTCGATGCCGGTGACCATCTCCGTCACCGGGTGTTCCACCTGGATGCGGGTGTTCATTTCGATGAAGTAGAAGCGGCCGTTCTCGTACAGGAACTCGAAGGTGCCGGCGCCGCGGTAGCCGATGCGGATGCAGGCTTCCACGCAGACCTTGCCGATCTCCTCGCGCTGCTCGGGCGTGATGCCGGGCGCGGGTGCTTCCTCCACCACCTTCTGGTGCCGGCGCTGCATCGAACAGTCGCGCTCGCCCAGGTGGATGGCATTGCCCTGGCCGTCGGCGAGCACCTGGATCTCCACGTGGCGCGGGTTCTCCAGGAACTTCTCCATGTAGACCATGGCGTTGCCGAACGCGGCCTTGGCCTCGCTCTGGGTGGTGGCGATGGCGTTGAGCAGGTTGGCCTCGGTGTGGACCACGCGCATGCCGCGCCCGCCGCCGCCGCCGGCTGCCTTGACGATGACCGGGTAGCCGATCTCGCGGGCGATGCGGATGTTCTCCTCGCCATCCTCGCCCAGCGGCCCGCCGGAACCGGGCACGCAGGGCACGCCGGCCGCCTGCATGGCGCGGATCGCCTCCACCTTGTCGCCCATCAGGCGGATGGTGTCGGCCTTGGGCCCGATGAAGACGAAGCCGGACTGCTCCACACGCTCGGCGAAGTCGGCGTTCTCGGACAGGAAGCCGTAGCCGGGGTGGATGGCCTGCGCGTCGGTGACTTCGGCGGCGGCGATGATCGCCGGCATGTTGAGGTAGCTGTCCACCGACGGCGCCGGGCCGATGCAGACGGATTCATCCGCCATGGCCACGTGCTTGAGGTTGCGGTCCACGGTGGAATGCACCGCGACCGTGCGGATGCCGAGCGCCTGGCAGGCGCGGACGATGCGCAGCGCGATTTCGCCCCGGTTGGCGATGACGACCTTGTCGAGCATCGGCATGGGCTCAGCCGATCACGAACAGCGGCTGGTCGAATTCCACCGGCTGGCCGCTCTCGCACTGGATGGCGAGCACGGTGCCGGCGGTTTCGGCCTCGATGGGATTGAACATCTTCATCGCCTCGATGATGCCCAGCGTGTCGCCGACCTTGACCGACTGGCCGACGGTGACGAAGGCCGGCTTGTCCGGCGCCGGCGACGCATAGAAGGTGCCGACCATCGGTGCGCGCACCACCGTGCCTGCCGGCAGGTCCGGACCGGGGCGCGGGCTGCCGCCGGTGGCGGCCTCAACCGGCGAGCTCATCGGCATCGGCGCGGCGGCGACTGGCGCGGGCGCGGCGACGTAGGTCGGGGTCGGCATCGCCACCGTGCCGCCGTTGCGCGACAGGCGGACGGACTCCTCGCCCTCCTTGATCTCGATTTCGTTGAGGTTGGATTCTTCCAGCAGGTCGATCAGCTTCTTGATCTTGCGCAGGTCCATGGCGTCTCTCGTGGGGGCTTTATGGGGAGGAAGGGGCGGCCAGCGTGGCACGCGCCCTGTCGAAGGCATGCAGGTAGCCGTCCGCGCCGAAGCCAGCGATCACCGCCTGCGCCACGTCGCTGAAATAGCTGTGGTGGCGGAAGGGTTCGCGGGCATGCGGGTTGGACAGGTGGATTTCGATGAAGGGCAGGCCGACCGCCGCCAGCGCGTCGCGCAGGGCGACCGAGGTGTGGGTGAAGGCGGCCGGGTTGATCAGGATGTAGCTGGTGCCGTCGTGGGCGGCGGCCTGGACGCGCTCGACCAGCACGTGTTCGGCGTTGGATTGCAGGCAATCGATGGCGATGCCGGCCTGTTCCGCGCGTTCGCGCAGCGCGGCGTCGATCTCGGCCAGCGTGGTGGTGCCGTAGACCGAGGGCTCGCGGCTGCCGAGCAGGTTGAGGTTGGGGCCGTGCAATACCAGCAGTCGGCGCATCGTCCCGTTCCGGGCCATCAGGAGGCGGCAGTGTGAGTGATGTCGATGATGCTGTCCAGATCGCCGATGTTGGGCGAAATTCAAGCAAATGTTTGAGTGGCGGTGCCGCGGCGGGATTCGACATCGGCCCAAAAGAAACGGCCCGCCGGAGGGCGGGCCGTCGATACGCCGTGGAAGGCGCGACCGGTCAGACGGACAGGTCCTTCTCGACGTCGGCGGTCTTCATGCGGGCCAGGGCCAGGTTGGCGCGGTCCTTCAGCAGCACGACGTAGATGAACAGGCCTTCGCGGGCCTTCATCGGGCGGATGATGTGGTACTGGCTGGTCAGGGTGATGAGGATGTCCTCGATCCCCTCGCCCTTCAGGCCCAGCGACTTCATGGTCTTCATCTTGGCGCGCACCACTTCGGTATTGCCGGCGCCGGCGAGGTCGAGGTCGATGCCCGAGCCGGCCTTGCCGAGCACGAGGCCGCTGTTGGCGTCGACGAGGGCGGCGGCGACGCAGCCGTCGATGCTCATGAGGTTGGCGAGCGAGTCCTGGATATTGGCCATTTTTGAGTCCTTTTTGGTTGGATTGGAACGGGAAACGGGTCGGCACCGGGGAGAGGGAAGGGAACGACGCTCGATGCCCGCGCGCGTCCGCTTTTTCGAAAGGGGTCAGCCGGCGATGAAGGCCGCTTCGGACAGGGCCTGGGCGCAGTAGCGCGCCTGGGCGGAGACGATGCCGACGTTGGCCTCGTGGTTGGCGGCGGTCAGCAGCACCATGCGGTTGCCGGGCGCGGGCAGGCGCTGGACCACGGCGATGCCGGTGGCGGTGGAGATCAGCACGTCGCGGAAATTCTCCTGGCCCAGTTCCTTGCCGAGGGTCTCGCCCAGCCCGCAGACCGAGCCGGTGATGGCGGCCAGCCGCGAGGCGTTCACTTCGCGCATGGTCTGCACGCAGGCCAGCTGCATGCCGTCCAGGGTGGACAGGACCATGCAGTAGGCGCCCGGGATGGAGTCGATGGCGTCGCGCATGCGCTGCAGGCATTCGGCCTCGCGCGCGAGCGGGAAGTACTTGGCCCAGCGGCGCTGGTCGGTTTGGGCGTCATGCGGCATGGCTGGCTCCGGGGGCGGGGGCAAGGACTTCGAGCAGCAGGTTGAGCGCGTACAGCACGTCGCGCCGCTGGCGGGGGTCGATCTCCAGCACCGGCATGTCATGGCCGCGCTCGCGCACGTGCCGGGCGAAGTGCTGAGTGGAATAGTCGTGGGTGGCCTGGTCGACGTGGGTGACGACCAGCAGGCTGGTGGTGCTGCGCAGGGTCTCGGCGAAGCTGTCCAGATAGCCGTCCAGCTCCTGCAGCGGCGCCGGGTGGCGGGCGTCCAGGAAGAACAGCGCGCCGATGGCGCCGTCGGAGATCATCGGCCAGATGAACTCGAAGCGGCCCTGGCCGGGCACGCCGTACAGGCGCACCACGTCGCCGCCATCGAGCGTCATCTCGCCGAAGTCCAGCGCCACGGTGGTCAGGCGGCTTTCGTCGGAGGCGGGCACGTCGGTGCTGACCGGCGGCAGGTCGCTGATCGCCTTGATCGCGGTGGACTTGCCGGCGCCGGGCGGGCCGACGAACACGATCTTGAGGTCGCGGTCTTCGCCGGTATGGATGTCCATGTTCATGCCGCCAGTGCGCGCAGGCGCGAACGCAGGCGGCCGAGCAGGCCGGTCGGGGCTTCGCGGCGAACCGGCATCTGCACCACCCACCGGGCGGGTGGCTTCGCCGGAGGCGGTGACGCGGGCGTGGCGGTAGGCCAGCAGCAGCGACAGGCCATGGCGGGCGCGGGCGGCGGGGATGCCGGCGGCGATCGCGGCATGGCGCAGCTGGCCGATGCTGTCGCCGCGGCGTGCCAGCCGCGCCAGCAGGCCCAGCCACGGCAGGCTGTCGGCTTGGGCGGAGAGATTCGGCCAGGTGTCGAGCGCGATGCGGGCGTTCTCGTCCTCGTGCCAGCGGGCCAACGTGGCGGCGGATTCGCCCGCGGCCGGCAGCGCCCAGCAGACCTGTTCCACCGAGACCGGGTGCAGCGGGCTGCCCTTGGCGGTGCGGCGCGCGAAGTCATCGGCAGCGACCGCGGTGATGCTTTCGACGGCGTCGTCCTGCAGCAGCGGCAACATCTGCGCGACCGGCTCGGACAGGTGCGCGGTGGCGTAACGGCCATCGACCAACAGGCTGCGGCCCGAACGCAGGCCGAATTCCACCGGCCCGGCATGGCGGCGGCCGAGCAGCAGGTCGAGCAGCGGCGCCTGCGTCTGGGTGGTGGCGGCCACCGGGGCGCTGGTTTCAACCGGGGTGATAGTGGGCGATGCGGCGCTGGCCGGCGTTTCGGCCACAGCAGGCGCCGTGGCTGCCAGACCGGACGCGGCCAGGATGCCTTCGATCAGGCCGGTAAGCGCTTCGGACAGCGGCATCAGGCGGATCGGGCGTTCCAGGCGCGCTTCGCCATGCGCACTGTGCAGGTGGACGAAGCCGGCATCGGCATCCGGCGACAGGGTGATGTCGGCCGTGTTCTGGGTCACCACCACGCAGGGCACCGGCAGGTGGCTGGCGAGCACGCGCATCGAAATCTGCGCATGGCTCTGCTCAGTGGCCGGCAACTGGCCGATGGCGACTTCGACAGGGGGGTGTGACTGCAGGGGAGCGGTCATGGGGGATCCCGGGCGGGGTAGGACAGGGCCTGCAACTAAGCAAGGGATGTGCCATGTGTGTGCTAACGCCAAACAAGCTGAATGCGGGGTCCGGGTGGATCATCATTTTTATGAACACGGTCACGCCCAGTGTTGCACTTTTGGTCACCAATGTGGACGGGAACAATCAATTCGCGTCAGTATGTGACCAATACGCGACATCGGTTTCAGATGTGAACGGTCCGACCCGTTGCTTGCGGACGACACCCCGCGCATCCACCAGCACGCTGTAGGGCAGCACGCCGGCTGGATTGCCCAGCACCACGCCGGCATCGCGCGGACCGGCATCGTCGCGGTAATGGGGATAGGGGGATGGCCGGCGCGCCAGCCAGTCGTGGACGGCGGCCGCCTCGTCCAGCGCCACGCCGACCACCTGCACGCCGTCGTTGCCCTGCTTTTCGTGGAAGGCGGCGAGTTCCGGCATCTCCTTGATGCACGGCCCGCACCAAGTGGCCCAGACATTGACCAGCACCGGGCGGCCGTTGGGCAGGGGGAGGTCGATGCGGGTGCCGTCCAGCGTCATCACGCTCACTTTCGGCAGCGGCTCACCACTCCGGGCGATGGCCAGCCCCGCCGGCGCGTCGCGCTGGATCACCGCCTGCAGCGCGCGCTGGCCGAGTTCGGTGCGCCAGATCGGGCCCGGCCCGTTCACCACGAAAGCCGCCACCAGTCCGACCGCGCCGGCCAGCAGCGCGATCCACAGCAGTTGGCGGGTCTCGCGCTTCACCGGCCGGCGGCCGCGGCGCGCAGGGCGTCACGCGCGATGGACGGCGTCAGCAGCGTCGGCAGCAGCACCGGCTGGCCGCCGCCGCGCGGATAGACCACGTAGAGCGGCAGCCCGACCGCGCCGTGTTCCTGCAGGAAGGCGGAGATCTTCGGGTCCACGTCGGTGTGGTCGCCGACCATATAGATGGCGTTGGCTTCGCGCAGCGCCTGGCGGAAACCGTCGCGGGCGAACACCGCGCGCTCGTTGGCCTTGCAGGTGACGCACCAGTCGGCGGTGATGTTGACGAAGACCGGGCGACCTTCCGCGCGCAACTTCGCCAACAGTTCCGGGGAATAGGCGACGTGGTCGGCTTCCGCCAGCGTGGCCGCCGCCGGGGCCGGCCGCGACACGCCGCCGATGGCGTGCACCGCGAACGCGCTGCCGGCCAGCGCCAGCACCGCGAGGCCGAGCGCCCACTTCTGGCCGTGGCGACGCGCATGCGTCCACGCCCACAGCGCCAGCGCCAGCGCGATGGCGGCCAGCGCCCACAGCCCGAACGCATCCGCGCCGCGCTGCTGCGCCAGCACCCAGACCAGCCACGCGGCGGTGGCGTACATGGGGAAGGCGAGCAGCTGCTTCATCGTCTCCATCCACGCGCCCGGCTTGGGCAGCCAGCGCGCGAACGCGGGCACGAAGCCGATCAGCAGGAACGGCAGCGCCAGGCCCAGGCCCAGTGCCAGGAACACCGCCATCGCCAGCGGCGCCGGCGCGACGAAGGCGTAGGCCAGCGCGGCGCCCATGAACGGCGCGGTGCACGGCGTGGCCAGCACCACCGCCAGCACGCCGGTGAGGAAATCGCCGCGCCAACCGGCCTTGCGCGAGGCCGCCAGTCCAGCCTGCGGCACCGCCAGCTGCGCGTACCAGAGCCCCGACAGCGACAGCCCGAAGGCGAACACCACCAGCGCCAGCGTCGCAACCACGCGCGGCATCTGCAACTGGAAGCCCCAGCCGATGCCCTGCTCGACCAGGTGCCCGCGCAGTGCCAGCACGATCGCGCCGAGCACCGCGAACGTCAGCAGCACGCCCGCCGTGTAGGCCAGCGCGTGGCGGCGCGCGTGCGCCCGGCTCTCGCCGCTCTGCGCCAGCGACAGCGCCTTGAGCGAGAGCACCGGCAGCACGCAGGGCATCAGGTTGAGGATCAGCCCGCCGCCGAGCGCCAGCAGCAGCGCGGCGAACAGGCCGACGCGGGTGCGCGGTGCCGCGGGTGCGTTGGGTTGGGGGATGGGCGATGTCGCTTCGGGCTGCGCATCGGGCGTGGTGGGCGATGCGGCATCAGGGGTTTGCGGGGCGACAGCGGCCTCGACGCCCGCCGAAGCCGGCATCGACACCCCATCGGCATTGATCGGCGCGGGTGGCAGCGCGACGCCTGCCGTGCCGCTGGCCGAAGCCGCGACGGGCGCCTTCGATACCGTGGCGCCGGCCGGCAAGGTCAGCGCGATCTTCCGCGTCATCGGCTCGTAGCAGATGCCGTTGTCCTGGCAGCCCTGCAGCTGCACCTGCACGTTGACCGGCAACGCGGCGGCGCTGGTACGCAGCAGCGGCACGCGGACTTCGGCCTCGTCGAAATACACCTGCACCTGGCCGAAGTGCTCATCGCGATAGGGCTTGGCCTTGGGCCACGCCGGCTTGCCGACGGTCACCGTCTCGCGTTCGGCGCTGACGCCGATGCGGGTGCGGTCGCGATACAGGTAATAGCCCTTGGCCGGGGTGAAACGCAGCAGCACGGCATTGCCGCCATCGGCGATGGCTTCGACCCGGAAGGCCTGTTCCGGCGGCAGCGGCCGCGCGTCCTGGCCCGCCAGCAGGCCGCCCTGCGTGCCCGAGCCGCCACCGAGCCGCGCGCCGAGCGCGGCGAAACCGGCATCGCCGCCGCCCTCGACATCCACATTCGTGCCGCCGGGCAATTGCACGTTGAGCGTACGGGTCTGCGGCGGATAGCAGACGCCGGCATCGGCGCAGCCCTGGTATTTGATCCGCAGCGCGAGCGCGCTGGTGCCGGCATCGGCCTGGCCGGGCAGGCTGGCGCGCATCTCGCCGCGATAGGTTTCGACATCGCCGAAGAATTCATCGCGATGTTTCTTGCCCCCCGGCATCTGCAGCGCACCGGCCCGGAAGCCGCTTCCCAATACCTCCACCTTGGTGCGGTGGCGATACAGGTAATAGCCGGGCGCGATCTTCCAGCGCACTTCGATGCGGTCGCGGACCGGCGCGCTGGCGGAGAGCTGGAACACGCTGTCGACCGGCGGCAATTCGCTCGGGTCCATGGCCTGCGCGAAGGCGGGCAGGGTGGCGAAGGCGAGGAGGAACGCGGCGGCGCGGGCAATCAAGGTCATCGGGGGCTTGGGCTCAGGGCGCGGGGCGGGTTTCGGCGCGCACCCAGTCGAGGTAGGCGGCGAGGCCATCGGCGGCTTCGACCGCGACCAGTTCGGGAAGTTCGTGGGGATGCAGCATCGGCAGCCGCTCGCGCAGGGCGTCGAAGCGATCGTGGCTGGTCTTGATGATGAGCAGCAGTTCGTCGTCACGGGTCACTTCGCCCTGCCAGCGGTAGGTCGAGCGCAGGCCGGGCACCACGTTGACGCAGGCCGCCAGCCGCTCGTCCACCAGCGCGGTGGCGATGCGCCCGGCGCTGTCGGCGTCGGGGCAGGTGGAGAAACAGATCAGCACGGACATGCGTACAGGGTAACGGCTCAGGCCGCGGTGAGCGTTTCCAGCACGGCGTCGCCATAGCGTTCCAGCTTGCTGGCGCCGATGCCGCCGATCTCCGCCAGTTCGCCGTGGTTGGCCGGGTTGCGCGCGGCGATTTCGCGCAATGTGCGGTCGTGGAAGATGACGTAGGGCGGAACGCCCTGTTCGCGCGCCAGCCGGGTGCGCAGTTCGCGCAGGGCATCGAAGCGCGGCGCCTGCTGCGGGGTCAGCGTGTCATGGGGCGATGCCGAACCGGCACGCCCGCCGCGACCGGCCTTGCGTGGCGCTTCCCGACGCAGCATCACCGGGCGGCGCTCCTTGAGGATTTCGGCGCTCGTTCCGGTCAGGCGCAGGCTGCCGTGGCCTTCGGCGTCCACCGCCAGCCAGCCGCCCGCGACCAGTTGCCGGAACACGCCGCGCCAGGCACGGGCGTCGAGTTCGGTGCCGATGCCGTAGGTGCTGAGCTGGTCGTGGCCGAACTGGCGGATGCGCTCGCCGTCGCTGCCTCTCAATATGTCGATGAGATGCCCGGCGCCGAAGCGCTGGCCGCTGCGGTACACGCAGCTCAGCGCCTTCTGCGCGGCGAGCGTGGCGTCCCAGCTTTCCGGCGGCGACAGGCAGTTGTCGCAGTTCCCGCAGGGCTGTGGATAGGTTTCGCCGAAGCTCGCCAGCAGCACCTGTCGGCGGCATTGCATCGACTCGCAGTAGCCGACCAGCGCGTCCAGCTTGCGGTGTTCCAGCCGCTTGCGGGCGTCGTCGGCATCGCCCTGTTCGATCATCTGCCGCAGCAGCACCAGGTCGCCCAGGCCGTAGCACATCCATGCTTCGGCGGGCTCGCCGTCGCGGCCGGCGCGGCCGGTTTCCTGGGTGTAGCCCTCGACCGATTTCGGCAGGTCGATGTGGGCGACGAAGCGCACGTCGGGTTTGTCGATGCCCATGCCGAAGGCGATCGTCGCCACCATCACCACGCCGTCCTCGCGCAGGAAGCGACGCTGGTTGGAGGCGCGTGTCTCCGCGTCCATGCCGGCGTGGTAGGGCAGCGCGTCGATGCCGTGTTCGCGCAGGAAGCCGGCGGTGTCTTCCACCTTGCGCCGCGACATCGCATAGACGATGCCGGCCTCGTCCGCGTGCCCGCGCAGGAAGTCGAGCAGCTGCCGGCGCGCGTTGTCCTTCTGCACCACGGTGTAGCGGATGTTGGGGCGGTCGAAGCTGCCGGCGAAGTGGCGGGCGTCTTCCAGTTGCAGGCGTTCGGCGATCTCGCGGCGGGTCGGTGGATCGGCGGTGGCGGTCAGCGCAATGCGCGGGATGCCGGGCCAGCGTTCGTGGAGCAGGGTGAGTTGGCGGTATTCCGGGCGGAAGTCGTGGCCCCATTGCGAGACGCAGTGCGCTTCGTCGATGGCGAACAGGGCGATGTGGCTGCGTTCCAGCAGCGACAGGAAGCGCGGGGCGAGCAGGCGTTCGGGCGCGACGTAGAGAAGGTCGAGTCCGCCGGCCACGAGTTGGCGTTCGACGTCGGCGGCGGTGTCGGCATCCAGCGCGGAGTTGAGGCAGGCGGCGGCGACGCCGAGCTGGCGCAGCGCATCGACCTGGTCCTGCATCAGCGCGATCAGCGGCGAGATGACGATGGCGCAGCCTTCGCGCAGCAGGGCGGGCAGCTGGTAGCAGAGCGATTTGCCGCCGCCGGTGGGCATCAGCACCAGGGCGTCACCGCCGCCGGCGACGTGCCCGACGATCTCCGCCTGCGGGCCGCGGAAAGCGGGGTGCCCGAAGACGCGTTGCAGGGTGTCGAGGGCGGGGTCGGGGGCGGAATGCGGCATGCGGAAAGGATAGCGAGGGAGTGTCTCAGGGCTTAAGTCGGGAATCGGGCGGCGTCGTGGATTCGGGGCGCTAGTGCGTTCATAACGAAGGCTAGGTATTCCCGAATATCCAGCAAGAGGTGTGGAGGGGGTGGGCGTTTGCGTATAGCGCACCAAGGGTGAGGTGGGTGCGCTTTCGCGCCACTGGCGCGAGCGCCCGCCGAACGCCTCGAGCGCTGCGAGAGGCCGGACCGCGAAGCGGGTGCGCGGCAGCGCATCGGACATGGATGTCCGCTTGCGCTGGGGAGCAAATGCCCGCCTCCTCCATACCGGGCCGAAGCCGGCTCTTGGCTTTTTTAAAGGCTCAGAAATCGGAGCGGCTTCGTCACCGCGACTCCCGGGGCAGCGGGGGTGTGCTTTCCGGCGCGAGCGAACGTCCTGTTCGACGCGCCGCCGCGCGCCATCCATGGCGCGCTATGCGCACACCCCCGCTGCCCCGGAATCCGCTGCAGTGCCGAGCCTGTGGGTTGCGAGGGTTTGGATTTCTGTTTGGCAGAGGCGCAACAGCAAATGACTTCGCCATCCCCGATCCCCGATCCCCCGATCCCCGATCCGTCTAAAACCCGGCCAAACGGCCCCCAGCCCCCGCAGCCCTTGAATCCCTCGTCGCCCACCCCATCTCCAAGGCATCCCGGCGCGGCGCTGCTCGCGCCCGGCGGCTTGGCACTCCTGGGTGCCGACTGCTAGAATCGTCGGGTTTTTCCACCCTAATCAATAACTTGAGAGATTCGCCATGAACATCAAGCCACTCCATGACCGCATCGTGGTCAAGCCGATCGAAGCCGAAGAACTGTCCGCCGGCGGCATCGTGATCCCGGACAACGCCAAGGAAAAGCCGACCAAGGGTGAAGTGGTCGCCGTGGGCACCGGCAAGGTGTTCGACAACGGCCAGGTCCGCGCCATGACCGTCAAGGTCGGCGACAAGGTGATCTACGGCCAGTACGCCGGCAGCGCCTACAAGGACGGCGGCACCGAATACAAGATCGTGCGCGAAGACGACATCCTCGCCATCCTCGCCTGATCCCTCTCCCCCATCATCTAGTCAAGGATTTTCGAAATGGCTGCCAAAGACATTCGTTTCAGTGAGGACGCCCGCGCGCGCATGGTGCGCGGCGTCAACGTGCTCGCTAATGCCGTGAAGGCGACCCTCGGCCCGAAGGGCCGCAACGTGGTGCTGCAGAAGAGCTTCGGCGCCCCGACCATCACCAAGGACGGCGTGTCCGTCGCCAAGGAAATCGAGCTCGCCGACGCGTTCGAGAACATGGGCGCGCAGATGGTGAAGGAAGTCGCTTCCAAGACCTCCGACAACGCCGGTGACGGCACCACCACCGCGACCGTGCTCGCCGCCGCGCTGATCCGCGAAGGCATGAAGGGCGTGGCCGCCGGCATGAACCCGATGGACCTGAAGCGCGGCATCGACGCCGCCACCAAGGCCGCCATCGAGGAGCTGAAGAAGATCAGCAAGCCCACCGCCGACGACAAGGCGATCGCCCAGGTCGGCACCATCTCGGCCAACTCGGACGACTCCATCGGCAACATCATCGCCGACGCGATGAAGAAGGTCGGCAAGGAAGGCGTCATCACGGTTGAAGAAGGCAACAGCCTGGACAACGAGCTGGACGTCGTGGAAGGCATGCAGTTCGACCGCGGCTACCTGTCGCCGTACTTCGTCAACAACCAGCAGTCGATGTCGGCCGAGCTGGATGATCCCTTCATCCTGCTGCACGACAAGAAGATCTCCAACGTGCGCGACCTGCTGCCGGTGCTGGAAGGCGTGGCCAAGGCCGGCAAGCCGCTGCTGATCGTGGCGGAAGAAGTGGAAGGCGAGGCGCTGGCGACGCTGGTGGTCAACACCATCCGCGGCATCGTCAAGGTCTGCGCGGTGAAGGCGCCGGGCTTCGGCGACCGTCGCAAGGCGATGCTGGAAGACATGGCCATCCTGACCGGCGGCACGGTGATTTCGGAAGAAGTCGGCCTGTCGCTCGAGAAGGCGACCATCAAGGACCTCGGCCGCGCCAAGAAGATCCAGGTCTCGAAGGAAAACACCACCATCATCGATGGCGCCGGTGAATCCGCGGGCATCGAAGGCCGCATCAAGCAGATCAAGGCGCAGATCGAAGAGACCTCTTCCGACTACGACCGCGAGAAGCTGCAGGAACGCGTGGCCAAGCTGGCCGGCGGCGTGGCGGTGATCAAGGTCGGTGCCGCGACCGAAGTCGAGATGAAGGAAAAGAAGGCGCGTGTCGAAGACGCCCTGCACGCCACGCGTGCGGCGGTGGAAGAAGGCATCGTCCCCGGCGGCGGCGTCGCGCTGATCCGCGCGCTGACCGCGATCAAGGGCCTGAAGGGTGCCAACGAAGACCAGAACCACGGCATCGAGATCGCCCTGCGCGCGATGGAAGCGCCGCTGCGCGAGATCGTGACCAATGCCGGCGAAGAGCCCTCGGTCATCCTCAACAAGGTGAAGGAAGGTTCGGGCAACTTCGGCTACAACGCCGCGACCGGCGAGTTCGTCGACATGGTCGAAGCCGGCATCCTGGACCCGACCAAGGTCACCCGCACCGCGCTGCAGAACGCCGCGTCGATCGCTGGCCTGATGATCACCACCGAAGCGATGGTGGCCGATGCGCCGAAGAAGGACGAGCCGATGATGCCGCCGGGCGGTGGCATGGGCGGCATGGGTGGCATGGATTTCTGATCCGGCTTTCCCGCGTCACGCGACACCGCAAGAAAAAAACCCCCGCAGCGATGCGGGGGTTTTTTGTGGGCGCGAGGGCAGCCGGGCGCTGATGGCTTGCCACATGGTTAGAGTCGGTGCTGGGAGCCCTTGGGGGAGGTCATCCGGTATGCGCGTTCTGCTGTTCCTGCTGCTGTCCGCGGTTGCCGGTTGGGCCCATGCCGCGCCGCGCGTCGACATCGCCTGCCTGCCGGGTTCGAGCCGGATGACGCTGGTCGAAGCCCGCGCCGCCGCCGAAGGGGACTGGCAGGCGGGGCAGCCCGAGCTGCCGTTCTCCGGTGGCCTCAACCGCGAGTGGTGCCGGTTGAGCGCGCAGGCGCCGGGCGATGACGGCCTGATCGTCGAGTTCGATGGTCGCGCCGTCATCTCCATTTCCGTGCCCACCGTCTATGCGCCGGGAGCCGACACCGGCCACCGCCTGCGCGACGGCAACGGCGGGCAAGGCAGCTTCAGCCACCGCATCGTGCCCACCCTGCGCGTGTCCGAGGCGATGGAAGGGCAGCCGTATTACCTGCGCTTCGAAGGGCGCCGCCCGCCGGACACCGTGATCACCCGCGCCAGCGGCCTGGAAGACTTCGTGTATGCCCAGCGGCGTGCGCATGAGTTCGATGTCGGGATCATCGTGGCCATGGCGATGCTCGGCATGATGGCGTCGATCTTTGCCTTCCAGCTCGGTCGACTGGTGCTGATCTACCTGGGCGTGTGGGTGCTGGCGGTGCTGGTGCAGCGCGGCATCGAGTCCGGCATCCTTCTCGACTGGTTCCCGATGTCCGAACGCGCGCGCATCACCCTGCAGGCGTTGAGTGTAGGCATCGCGGTGGCATCGTCCACCGTCTTCAGCAGCTTCTATCTCGATTTCAGGACGCACTTCCCGCGCGCGGTCTGGCTGTTGTGGCTGCTGGCCGCCGCCGTGCTGTGCCTGTGCCCGATCCAGATCTTCTACTACAGCGAACCCCTGCGCCTTTCGCTCAACCTGGTGGTGCTGGCGCAATTCCTGATGGTCATCTCGATGGCGGCGTGGCGGGCATGGCGAAGGGATGCGTCCGCGCGCTACTTCATGCTCGGCTGGGCGCCGGTGCTGGTGATGTCGATCGTGCGCACCATCGGCCTGATCACCGGGCAACCCATTCCCGATTGGGCGGAGAATCTGTGGCAGCTGACCCTGGTCGGCGCGGTGTTCACCCTGCTCGCCGCCACCTCGCGCGCCGCGCGTTACGCCGAGCGCGAAATGCGCATCGCGCGTGCGCAGGCCAGCACCGATCCACTCACCGGCCTGCCCAACCGCAGCGCGCTGCAACGCAGCCTGTCGAAAGAGGTGACCGCCGCCCGCGACACGGCGCTGCCGCTGTCGGTGCTGTTCATGGACCTGGACCACTTCAAGCAGATCAACGACCGCCATGGGCACGATGTCGGTGACCGTTGCCTGCGCCATTTCGCCGACGCGATCCGCGCGCGACTGCGTGCCACCGATGTGCTGGCGCGGCTGGGCGGCGAGGAATTCGTGGTGCTGCTGCCGGGACTCACGCTGCCGCAGGCCCGGCACGTCGCCGACGACCTGCGCGCGGTGCTGGCGGCCGCGCCGATCATGCTTGCCGGCGAGGCCTGCCACATGACGATGTCGATCGGCGTGGCGCGGCTGCGCCCGGACGACAACGCCGAAAGCCTGCTCAAGCGCGCCGATGATGCCGTGTACCAGGCCAAGCGCGAGGGGCGCGACCGCGCGGTGCTGGAGCGCGAGGTGGAGGCGGTTTGAGGTTCGCTGCGACCAGCTGCCCGCTTATGGACGATGCCGGTCAGCTGTGAGTGATTCGCGGTGACGGCCCTGCCTGCTCCGGCAGCAGCGGTGGAGTGCTCAGCCGCAAAGGCACCTGGGTACTTGCAGCCTGCTGCTCATGCCACTGGCGGGTACTCCGTTCGACGCTGAGCTGGTTGGTGGGCTCGACATCCACATAGCCGATCTTTCGCAGAGAGCCCGCCTCGTCATTGCGCTCAAGCGCGAACAGGCGACGGCCATCCTGACTCACGCAGATCGTGTCGAGTGAGGTGAGATGCGGGGATGCCGCGACAAGAGCGGCCGCCTGACGCTCCGTCCAGTTGCCGGACATCTGCTCCGGGGTGATGGCCAATGCCGATAGGGACCGGAACGCCTGCATGTACCGCTCGTGTGCCGGATGAGCCGGGTCCCGCATGTCGATGCGCCCGACGGATTCGGCACTGGAAACTTTCCGGCTGGAGATCCGACCGAGATGGATCTCGCCTTGATCGAGCGCCTTCATGGCGGCTGGGGTCAGTCTCCCTTGCCAGTATTCCGTTGCATCACCGCGTTCCTTCAGATGCTTGGTGCCGCCATTGATGGCGCGGGTAGCCGCGCGCACATCGTATTGCAGGCCTTTTGCCGCGACGCGCTCCCGCCAGAAATGAATGGCGATGCCGGCAGCGACTTCCCTGTCCGCGGCAAGATCGGGGCGGGCTTCCAATGCCAACCCCATTTCGAGCGCCGCGCGCCGGTAATTCGCCCTGCCGGTCAGCTGCACATAGCCGCGGCCATGGAACCGCCAGCCATCCCCGGGCTCCGTATTCCCCAAGTTGTTCGCGCCCCATTTGCCGCCATACATCGCGTTCGCGATCACCACCGCCCCACCACGCGTGATGGCCTTCGCTTCGTCGAGCCGATCCATGCCATTCCGGCCGGGGAACACCTCAAGCAAACGGGCCGGGCGGTAGTTCAGGTTCTCGTGCATGCTGCGGAAGCCGGCGGACTCCACCTGCATCTGGCCCATGAACGCCGCCAGTTCCTTCGCATCCCGAATGCCACCCCGGTACGCACGAAGAAGCAGGTAGTCGCGGTTGTTGAGCGCTTCGGCAGGAATGGGACGTTTCATTTTCCGGCCTCCCGCTTCGCCGGCAGACCGTGGCGGGCGATGTCCTTGTCCTCGGCCAGCCCGGACACCATCGCGGCCACACGTTCGCCTTCATCCTCAACCACGCTTCCCGTCACGCAGGGCATGGCTGCATCGACTGTCCCGCTGCCGGGTTCGGTGCGGATATAGCCCTGATCCTCAAGGCCCTCCGAACCCGAAATGGAATACAGGAGGTGCTTCTTCCCATCCGCTGCGAAGGAGTAGACGTAGCCGCCGGTATTGCTCGCGAAGCCCAGGAATGTCCGCCTGAGTTGCGAAACCGGGATCGTGGCGGGTGCGGGCTTGTCGTTGGTGGGTGCAGCCTGCGTCCCATCGCGGAAGTAGAAGGCGGCTTCGGGTCCGGGGCCGTGGACAAGGCAGAGCGAGACCCCTCGGTGGCCGCGCAGTTCGCAGGAGAAGATCACGCCATCGCCAGCTGCGCATCCGGTCTGGGAAATGATGGGTCTAACCGGAGCCGGCGGGTGCGTGTCGGTTTGGGCGATGGCGGCCGTGCTGGATGTGGCGACGTGCGCCTTCGGGGCATGACAGGCAGAAAGCGCCAGCACGGTGCTGGCGGTGAGGAGGTTAATGCGGAGCATCGGGGGAACCTTTGATGGCGTCGCAGCCGATCTTTCTGCGCTGGCCGGCATGCGTCCATCGGATTAACCCGCGCGTTCCGCCACCTGCTTTCATTTGTCGAAGGCCAAGGTGATCATCGGCCGATGCACAGCGACGACATCCTCATCCTCGGCGGCGGCCACAACGGTCTGGTCTGCGCGGCCAATCTGGCGGCGGCCGGCCTCAAGGTCCGCATCCTCGAACGCCGCGGCATCGTCGGTGGCGCGGCGGTGACCGAGGAATTCCATCCCGGCTTCCGCAACTCGGTGGCCAGCTACACGGTGAGCCTGCTTGACGGCGGCGTGTTGCGCGACCTGCGCCTGGCCGAACATGGCCTGCGCATCGTCGAGCGGCCCTACGCCAACTTCCTGCCGCTGCCGGGCGGCGATGCCTTCCGCTTCGGCGGCGCGCATACCGAAGCCGGGATCGCCCGCTTCGCGCCGAACGACCTGCCGCGCTGGGCCGACTACAACGCCATGCTCGACCGCGTCGTCGGCGTGCTGCGCGAACTCGTCCACCTCACCCCGCCCAACATCGGCGAGCGCATCGGCTTCGCGGACTGGCTCGGCTCGTACGCGGTGGCGAAACGGTTGAAGCATCTCGACCTGCGCGGCCGCCGCGACCTCCTCGACCTGATGACCAAGTCCGCCGGCGAAGTGCTGGACAGCTATTTCGAAGGCGAGCCGCTGAAGGCCGTGCTCGGCTGGGATTCGATCGTCGGCAACTTCGCCTCGCCGTACACGCCGGGCAGCGCCTACGTGCTGCTGCATCACCTGTTCGGCGGGGTGAACGGCAAGCCCGGTGCGTGGGGCCACGCGATCGGCGGCATGGGCGCGATTACCGGCGCCATGCGCGCCGAGTGCGAGGCGCGTGGCGTCGCCATCGAGACCGGTGCCGAAGTCGCCGAACTCATCGTCGAAGATGGCCGCACGGTCGGCGCCGTCACCGCCGATGGCCGCGAATTCCGTGCCCGCGCCGTCGCCTCCAACCTCAATCCCAAGCTGCTCTACCAGCGCATCGTTCCGCCGCAGCATCTCGATGACGACACCCGGCAACGCATCGCCGCCTATCGCTGCGGCTCCGGCACCTTCCGCATGAACGTCGCGCTGTCCGAGCTGCCGGATTTCACCGCCGCGCCCGGCACGCAACTGCAGCCGCATCACCAGAGCGGCATCCTGGTCGGCCACTCGCTGGCCTATTTCGAGCAGGCGTATTTCGATGCAAAATCCCGCGCGTACAACGCCGGCTGGGCGCGCGCGCCGGTGGTGGAAGTGGTGATTTCCTCCACCCTCGACGACACGCTTGCGCCGCCCGGCCAGCACGTCGCCAGCCTGTTCTGCCAGCAGGTCAACCCGCAGGTCGAGGGCGGCTGGGATGCGCACCGCGACACCGTGGCGAAACTGATGATCGATACCGTCGATGCCGTCGCGCCCAATTTCGCGCGCAGCGTGCTCGGCTACGAGGCGCTCAGCCCGCTGGACCTGGAACGCCGCTTCGGGCTGGTCGGCGGCGACATCTTCCACGGTGCGCTCGGCCTCGACCAACTCTTCAGCACGCGCCCGCTGCTCGGCCAGGCGAACTATCGCGGCGCATTGCCGGGGCTCTATCTCTGCGGCTCGGGCAGCCACCCCGGCGGCGGCGTCACCGGATTGCCCGGACGCAACGCCGCGCGGGAAATCCTGCGCGACCGCCGCAGCTTCAAATAATTGAACCGGCCTGTTCTGTTTTGCAGTGCAGCGTGCAATCGTCCTAACGCTTCTTTCACGATGGGGCCGCTTCCGACGTGGGGGAGGGAGCACCACCCGCCAGTGGCCCTGCCGCTGGCGGGTTTTTCATGCCCGCGCGATGCCGATGCCGCTTCGCCCCTGCATGCCATCATCTCGGGATGGATGACGCTTTGGATGCCTTCGCCGACCGCGCACTGACCCGGCTCGACCTGCCGCCGGGGCTGGATGACGCGGCGATGGCGAAGCTGCATCGCCTCGCCATCGCCAGCGATTTCGCGCTCGATGTGCTGCAGCGACAGCCGGCGCTGCTGGCCCATCTGCTCGCCGATGACGGCGCCGAAGCCACATCGCCGCCCCATCTCGATGCCGACAACCGCGCCGACTGGCCGACCCTGTTGCGGCGCTGGCGCGTGGCCGAATCGACCCGGCTGATCTGGCGCGACGTGCAAGGTCTCGATTCGGTGGAAGCCACCCTGCGCGGCACCACCCGGCTGGCCGAGCAATGCCTGCAACTCGCGCTGGCCGCGCTGGAAACCGACTTCGCCACGCGTCACGGCGTGGTCCGCGATGCGCAGGGCGACGAGGTGCGGCTGGTGGTGTTCGCGCTCGGCAAGCTCGGCGGCGGCGAATTGAACTTCAGCTCCGACATCGACCTGGTCTACGGCTACGAACACGACGGCGAGAGCGACGGCGCGCGCGCGTTGCCGGCGGAAACCTACTTCGCGCGGCTCGGCCAGCAGCTGGCGAAGCTGTTGGACGAAGTGACGGCGGACGGTTTCTGCCACCGCGTCGACCTGCGCCTGCGGCCCTACGGCAATGCCGGGCGCGTGGCGTGGTCGTTTGGCGCGTTGGAGCTGTACTTCCAGCGCGAGGGCCGCGACTGGGAGCGTTATGCGTGGCAGAAGGCGCGACCCGTGGCGGGTGACATCGCGGCGGGCGAGCGTTTCCTCGACCTGCTGCAGCCCTTCGTCTATCGCAAGTACCTCGACTTCGGCGCGCTCGAAGGCCTGCGCGAGATGAAGGCGCTGATCAGCGCGGAAGTCGCGCGCAAGGACATGGCCGGCGACATCAAGCGCGGGCCCGGCGGCATCCGCGAGATCGAATTCCTGGTGCAGGCGTTGCAGCTGATCCGCGCCGGCCGCGAGCCCGCCCTGCAGCGGCGTGGCCTGCTGGCCTCGCTCGCGGCGCTGGTGGAGGCAGGGCAGATCGAGGCCGATACCGGCCGCCGACTGGCCGAGAGTTACCGCTTCCTGCGCCGGCTGGAGAACCGCCTGCAGATGCTGCGCGATGCGCAGGTCTATGCCTTGCCGGAAGACGCGCCGACGCAGGCGCGGCTGGCCACCGGGCTGGATTTCGAGGGCTGGCCGGCGCTGCTCGCCGCGATCGACGCGGTGCGCGCGCAGGTCTCCGGCGAGTTCAACGCGCTGCTGGCGAAGCGGCAGAAACACCACAAGCCCGACGCGTTGAAGGACTACTGGAAACTGCTGCCCGAAGGCGGTGATGTCGCGGTGCTGGCCGATGCCGGTTTCGATGACGCCACCGCGCTCGATGCGCAGCTGCGGGATTTCCTGCGCGGCGCGAATGCGCGGCAGGCGTCGGACATCGGGCGGGCACGGCTGGACCGGGTGATGCCGGCGCTGATCGCCGCCTGCGCCAGCGCCTCGCAGCCGGACGAAGCGCTGCGCCGCGTGCTGGCGATGGTGCAGAACATCCTGCGCCGCAGCAGCTACCTCGCACTGCTGGACGAGCAGCCGCAGGCGTTGGCGAGGCTGGTCGGCGCGTTGTCGAAGAGCGCATTGCTCGGCGAAAGGCTGGCGCGTTATCCCTTGCTGCTGGACGAACTGCTCGACAGCCGCGGTGCCGGCGCCATCCCCGATATCGACGCCATGCGCGACGCCTGCGAAGCCGCCACCACGCAGGCCGAAGGCGACATCGACCATGCCCTGCGCCTGCTCAACGAGACGCGGCAGGCGATCAGTTTCCGCATCGCGCTGGCCGCGCTCGACGGCCTGCAACCGGCCGCCGACAGCACCCGGCAACTGGCGGACCTGGCGGACGCGGTGATCGAACAGGTGCTCGACATCGCCAGCGACGAACTGCGCGCGGCGCATGGCGCGGTGCCCGACGCGCGTTTCGCCGTGCTCGGCTACGGCAGCCTGGGCGGGCGCGAACTCGGCTTCGGTTCCGACCTCGACCTGGTGTTCCTGTACGACGCGCCCGCCGATGCGCAGTCCGATGGCCGCCGCCCGCTGGAGGCGCAGCGCTGGTTCGCGCGGCTGGCGCAGAAGATCGTCGGCTACCTGCATGCGCCGACCGCCGCCGGCCGCCTGTTCGACGTCGATGTGCGCCTGCGCCCGGATGGCAGCAAGGCGATGCTGGTCTCGACCATCGGCAGCTTTGCCGACTACCAGCGCGAGCGTGCCTGGACCTGGGAGCGGCAGGCGCTGGTGCGCGCACGCTGCGTGGCGGGTGACGATGCGCTCTGCGCCGGCTTCGAGCAGGTACGCGCCGATGTATTGGCGATGCCGCGTGATGCCGATGCGTTGCGCGATGAAGTGGCGGCGATGCGGCAGCGGATGCGCGCCGAACTCGATCGCAGCGACGCGCGCGTGCTCGACCTCAAGCAGGGCGAGGGCGGGCTGGTCGATCTGGAATTCCTGCTGCAGTACCTGGTGCTGCGCGAGGCCGCGATGCATCCCGGCATGACCGGCCCGCGTGCCAGCGAAGCGCTGATCGCGGTGATGGCGGATGCGGGCGTCATGCCGCGCGATGAAGCCGATGCGCTGATCACCGCCCATGGCGTGCTGCTGGAAGCCGGGCTGCGCTGCACGCTCGACCGTCGACGCCGGCTCGGCGAACGCGAAGGTGCGGTGGAAGCGGCGGCGGCGGTGATCGTGGCGGCCACGCGGCGGCACGGGTTGGCATTCGATGCGCCGCCGGTGGATGCCGGGTGAGGGTTGGGGCTGCCGATCCAGCGCTGACGCGAAAGCGCGGCCTGAAGCCAGCGCATCCAACCTCAACCCGCCGTCATCCCCGCATCCCGCAGCCACTGCTTCAACACTTCCGCCACCCGCGCGGTTTCGCGCAGCGGCGTGACCTCGAACGCGGCGATGCCATCGCCCAGCGGCCGCACGCGCCCACTTGCGATCAATGCATCGTGGAAGGCCTTCGGGCGCCCCTGCAGCCGTTCGCCACCGAACACGAAGACCGGCGCCTGCGTCGCGCAGGCCTCCGACAGCATGTTCACCGAGTCGGCGCTGCAGACGATGGCATCGGCCCAGCCCAGCAGCCCGCGATAGGGGTTGGCGCCATCGGTTTCGTCGCACCAGGCCAGCGCGAGGTCGCTTCGGCGCAGCGCATCGCGCCAGGCCGTCGGCGTGCGTCGGGAAGCCGTCGCCAGCAACGCGCCGCCTTCGCCATGCAACTGCGCCTGCAGGCGCGCGAGCATGTCCGCGAAGCCGGCATCGTCCATCGCCCAATGCCGGCTGGGCCCGCCGACCAGCAGGGCGACGCGCGGCGCGGCGAAGCCGGCGAAGGCCGGGAAATCGCGGCGGGCCTGCGCCAGCCAAAGATCATCGACCTCGTTCAGGCTGCCGAGCATCGGGATGACGTTGTTGCCGGACAGCCCATCGTGCAGCGGCGCGATGACGCGGTCCCAATGGCGTGGCGCGATGCGCGGGTCGAGGATCTGGATGACGCGGCTGCCGGCGCCGCGCAGCAGGCGGGTTGCGAGCGCGGCCTGCCGGCCGCAGCCGATGGCAAGACGCGGCGGCTTCGACAACACCTGCGCGAAGTCCGTGCCCAGCGCGCGACCGGCGCCGGGAAAGCGCCGTGGCGACCACGCGCGTGCCGCCCAGTCCGGAAGCAGCTCGATGTGCGGCGCAGCGCCGTGCCCGAGCGCATGCGCCAGCGCCTCGGCCTGGCGGCGGTTGCCGGCATGGCCATCGGTCAGGCAGAGCACGTCGGGCGATCGTTCCATCCGTATGACTTTCCGTTGTGAATCACGGCGATTGTTGCCGAAGTTGGCACACTACAATTCGTGTTCATCCTCATCGATGCCCACGTCCATGTTCAATGCCCTAGATGATGTCACCCTCGACCAGTTGTTCCGCACCGCGCGTACCTATAACGCGTTCTCGGGCGAGATCGACGACGCCACCCTGCACCGGCTCTACGACCTGCTGAAGTTCGGCCCGACCGCCGCCAATGGCTCGCCGGCGCGCTTCCTGTTCATCCGCTCGCCCGAGGCCAAGGCCCGGCTGGCCCCGCTGATGGACGAAGGCAACCGCGCCAAGACGCTGGCCGCGCCGGTGACCGTCGTCGTCGCCCACGACCTCGACTTCCACGAAAAGCTGCCGTTGCTGTTCCCGCATACCGATGCCAAGGCCTGGTTCGAAGGCCCGCGCGACAACCGCCAGGTGCCGGCGTTCCGCAACGGCTCGCTGCAGGGCGCCTACCTGATCATGGCCGCGCGCGCGCTGGGGCTGGATACCGGGCCGATGTCGGGCTTTGACGCCGCCGGCATCGACGCCGAGTTCTTCGCCGGCACGCACTGGAAGTCCAACTTCCTGGTCAACCTGGGCAAGGGCGACCCGGCCAGCATCTTCCCGCGCAGCCCTCGACTTCCCTTCGACGAAGCCTGCCGCATCGTCTGACTTCCGCACTGCCTCCCCCACGGCCGGAGAAATCCCCCATGAAGCGCCTGTTCCTCGCATCCGCCCTGCTGCTCGCCACGCTGCCCGCGCTGGCCGCCAAGCAGGATTACGCCATCGACCCCAGCCACACCATGGTGCTGGCCAGCTGGAGCCACTTCGGTTTCTCCAACCCCATGGCCAACTTCGGCGGCGCCAGCGGCACGATCAGTTTCGATGACGCCAGGCCGGCCGAGTCCAGCGTCAAGGTGGAGATCCCGATCGCCCAGCTCGACAGCTTCGTGCCCGAGCTCGACACGCATCTGAAGGGCAAGGATTTCTTCGATGCCGAGCGGTTCCCGACCGCCACCTTCACCAGCACCGAGGTGATCGCCCAGGGTGACAACCGCTTCGAAGTGCGCGGCACGCTGACCCTGCGCGGCGTCAGCAAGCCGGTGGTGTTGAACGCGGTGCTGAACAAGCGTGGCCTGCAGCCGATGCTGGGCAAGCAGAGCATCGGGTTCGATGCGACGGCGGCGATCAAGCGCAGCGACTTCGGGATCAGCAAACACGTGCCGATGGTCGGCGACGTGGTGACGCTGCGCATCACCACCGAAGCCCACGCAAAGTGAGCGCGCGATGATCATCGAGCGCCCTTCGGCCGGGCGTGGCCGCGTGGATGACGGCGGCCTGGACAGCCGGCACACGTTCTCGTTCGGCCACTACCACGACCCGCAGTGGATGGGCTTCGGCCCGCTGCGGGTGATCAACGAGGATCGCCTGCAGCCGGGCGCCGGCTTCGCGCCGCATCGCCATGCCAACATGGAGATCATCAGCGTGGTGATCGCCGGGGCGCTGGCGCATGCCGACAGCACCGGCAACGAAAAGCTGCTGCGGCCGGGCGAGGTGCAGTGGATGAGCGCCGGTCACGGCATCGAGCACAGCGAATACAACGGCGATCCGTCCGCCGTCACCCACTTCCTGCAGATCTGGATCCAGCCCGACCGCGTCAACGCGGCGCCGGCCTATGCGCAGCAGGCGTTCCCGCGTTCGGCGCGGATCGGGCGCTGGGTGACGTTCGTGTCGCCGGACGGCGCGGACGGCAGCATCGGCATCCGCCAGCAGGCGTGGATGCGCGGCAGCGTGCTGCCGGCCGGCGAGCGCATCACTGCGACGCTCGATCCGGCGCGTCGCTACTGGCTGCAGGTGGTGGCGGGCGATGTCACCGCCCACGGCATCAGGCTCACCGCCGGCGATGCGCTGGGGTTTGTGGATGAGGAGGGCGAACTCGCCATCCACGCCGATGTCGGCGAAGGCAACGAAGCCGAACTGCTGCTGTTCGACCTGCCGCGCTGAGCGAAGGGCTCAATGGGTCGAGGCGGCCTCCGCCTCGGCTTCGACCAGCAACTGCGCCACGTGGCGATGGCCGCGCGTCTGGTGGGCGTGCGCCCCGACATCGGCTTCAGCCCATGCGGATGCGGGGAAGGCGCGCAGGTCGGCGGGCTGTGCATCGCCGCATTGTGCGATGCGCCGGTAGAATTGCGCCATGTCCACGCCGAGCCACGCGCCATGACCGACGCCCCTCCGTTCCAGGCCAATGCCCAGCGCGAGTACGAGGTGCGTCGCGCCGAGCTGCCGCTGTCCTGCCCGCAGCCGTCGATGGCGCTGTGGAATTCGCATCCGCGCGTGTACCTGCCGATCGAGGCCGACGGCGGCCACGCCGAGTGCCCTTATTGCGGCGCGAAGTACCGGCTGATCGACTGACGCCGCGCCCGCATGGGCCGCCGCCTGACCGTGGTGCAGCTGCTGCCGGCGATGGAAGCCGGCGGCGTCGAACGTTCAACGCTTGAGATCGCCGAGGCGCTGGTCCGCGCCGGGCATCGCGCCATCGTGGTGTCGAAGGGCGGCCGGCTGCTGCCGGCGCTGCAGGCCACCGGCGCCGAGCACATCCAGCTCGACATCGGCGCCAAGTCCTTCGCCACGCTCGCCCGTGCCGGCGCGCTGCGACGCATTTTGGTGGATGCCGGCGCCGACATCGTCCACGCGCGTTCGCGGCTGCCGGCGTGGCTGGGTCGCTGGGCCCTGCGCGGCATTCCCGAAGCCAGCCGCCCGCGCTGGGTCACCACCATGCACGGGCTCAATTCGCCTTCGCGCTACAGCGCGGTGATGGCCAGCGGCGAACGCGTCATCTGTGTCTCGCGCGCCGTCCGCGACTACCTGCTGCGGCATTACCCGCGCACCGATCCGGGCAGGTTGCGGGTGATCGAACGTGGCATCGACCCGGCGCGGTTCCCGCGGCGGGCGGCGGTGGATCGTCCGGCGCGCGCGCTGTTGTCGATGTCGCATCCCGAGCTGGCCGGCGACGGGCCGCTGCTGCTGCTGCCGGGGCGCGGCACGCGGCTCAAGGGGCATGCCGATGCGCTCGCGCTGCTCGCCGCCCTGCGCGGCGGCGGCCTGGATGCGCGGCTGTGGATGCCGGGCGCGCGCGAAGCCGGCCGCGAGGCCTACCTGGCCGAACTCGAAACCGAAGCCGACCGCCTCGGCGTGCGCCACGCGCTGGCGATGACCGCGCCGACCGCCACCATCGCCGAAGCGTTCGCGATGAGCGATCTGGTGCTGCAGCTCTCGCGCAAGCCGGAAGCGTTCGGCCGCACCGTCATCGAAGCACTCAGCACGGGCGTGCCGGTGGCGGGTTGGGCGCACGGCGGCGTCGGCGAACTGCTGGCCGAACTGCAGCCGCAAGGCGCGGTGGCGCCCTTTGACATGGACGCACTCGCCGACCGCGCGACCGTGCTGCTGCGGCAGCCGCCGGAGCCGCCCGCTAACATGCCCTACACCCTGCAGCGGATGCAGGACGCCACCCTCGCCGTCTACGACGAACTCGCATGAACCCTGCCGCGCCCGCTTCCACCGATCACGACACGCCCGTCGGCTGGCGCTGGGCGCCTGCCTGGGTGCTGGCCTATGCGGTGCTGTGGCCGGCCTCGCGGGTGTCGGAGGCGGTGCTCTCGCTGGGCGCGTTGATGGCGCTGTTCCTGCTGGGCAAGGCGCGTTTCCGCGCCGGCAACCGGCTGCTGAGTTCCGGCGCGTGGGCGCTGACCACGGCGCTGTTCTTCGCCTACTGGCTGCCGCAGCTGTTCTCCACCTTTGATGCGGCGGACCCGCGCGGCGCCATCCTCAAGACGCTGGCCGGGCTGCGCTACCTGCCGTTCCTGTGGCTGGTGGCGATCGCCGTGGCCACGCAGGCCGGGCGACGGATCGTGTTCGGCGGCATCGCGGTGTTGCTGGCGGTGTGGTCGGTCGACCTGCTGCTGCAGGCGATTTCCGGCCACAGCGTGCTCTTTGATGCGCTGGACGCGCTGTACCGCGCGGTCAAGCACGGCAAGGGCATCTGCGAAGGGCAGGCGGCGCGCGGCTTCGATCGGTTCAATGGCATCTTCGGCACCTGCAACCCGGTGCTGGGCGTGGTGCTGGCCAGCTTCTCGCCGTTCCTGCTGTTCGCCGCGCATCGTCGCTGGGGCGCGAAGGGCTGGCTGGTCGCGTCCTTCCTGGCCGGCACCGCCATCCTGCTGGCCGGCTCGCGCGCCAGCTGGTTGACCTACGGCCTGGTCCTGCTGGTCTCCGGCTGGCATGTGCTGGGCTGGAAGCGGCTACTCGGCCTGTTCGCCGCCGGCGTGCTGGCGCTCGGCCTGTTGTCGATGGTGTACGCGCCGCTGGGCGACCGCATTGAACGTACCGCGCAGGTGCTGCGCGGCACCGATCAGGGGGTGGATGCCGCCTTGTCCGGGCGCGGCAAGATCTGGGGCGCGGCCGGCTGCATGATCCGCCAGCACCCGGTCAACGGCGTCGGCGTGCGCGATTTCCGCGAGGCCTATCCCGCCTGCGACCCCAGTCCCGGGCTGAAGCCGGCCTGGGGCGAGGGCCCGGCGCTGCACGCGCACCAGCTGCTGCTGGAAATCCTCTCGGAGACCGGCGTCATCGGCCTGCTCATGTGGCTGGCCGGCGCGGCGCTGGCGTGGCGGGCCTGGCGCTATGCCAGTGCGGAGGCCAAGCGCCGCGCGCGCCCGGCGATGCTGGCGCTGGCCGTCACCGTATTCCCCTTCAACACCCACCTCGCGTTCTACGGCAGCTTCTGGGGTGGCGTGACTTTGCTGCTGGCGGCTCTTTACGCCGGCAGCCTGCTGGCACGCGACGAGCCCGCCGCGTGACATCGCGCGAGCCGCTGTCGGCGGTCGTCACCACCTTCGACAACGCCGCCACGCTCGACCGCTGTCTCGCCAGCCTGGCGTTCTGCGACGAGATCGTGGTGCTGGATTCCGATTCCACCGACGCCACCCGCGACATCGCCGCCGCGCACGGCGCCCGCATCTTCATCGAGCCGTTCATGGGCTACGGGCCGCAGAAGCAGTCGGCCATCGACAAGGCCACCCACGACTGGGTGCTGCTGCTCGATGCCGACGAGGTGATGAGCGACGCCGGCCGCCTCGCCATCGAACGGGAACTGCGCGCTCCGCGTGCCGACGGCTACCGCCTGCCGCGCCAGGAATGGCTGTTCTGGCGCTGGCCGCACCCGGCCACGCGCGGCAACCGGCAATTGCGGCTGTTCCGCCGTTCGATGGGCGCGATGAACGCCGTGCCGGTGCATGCCGCGCCGGAAACCCGTGGCCGCCGCCTCGACCTGGACGCGCCGTTCCGCCACCACGGCGAGGCCGAAATCGCGGTGCGGGTGGACAAGGTCAACCGCTATTCCAGCGGGCTGGTCGAACACGTGCGTGGCAAACAGCGGCGCTTCATCGGGCTGCGGCTGCTGGTCCAGCCGACGCTCGCCTTCCTCAAGCTGTATGTCGGCAAGCGCTACTTCCTGAACGGCTGGGCTGGCTTCTTCGCGGCGAAAACACAGTCGTTCTACGTCTTCCTCAAGTACGCCAAGCTGTTCGAAGCCGGGCGCAAGCGCGGCGCTCAACCCTTCGAGTAAAGCGACACGCCATCGGGTTGACGCTTGAAGCGGCGGTGGATCCACAGGTATTGCGAAGGCGCCTCGCGGACCATCGCCTCGATCGCCGCGTTGACCCGCGCGCTGTCGGCGGCGGCATCGTCGGTGGGGAAAGGGGTCAGAGGCGGCGCGATGCGCAGCACGTAACGATCCCCTTCGCGGCGATGGAAGAACGGCACCACCGCACAACCACTGATCCGCGCCAGCTGGTGGGTGGCGGTGATGGTCGATGCCGGGATGCCGAAGAACGGCGCGAACACCGTGTCCTTGCCGCGCATGTCCTGGTCCGGCGCGTACCAGAGGAAACCGCCGCGCTTGAGATGGCGGATCGCGCCGCGGATGTCGTCGTTGCCGAACATCGCCGTGGCATAGCGCAGGCGGCCGCGCAGCACCGCCCATTCCAGCACCGGGCTGCGGTGCCTGCGGTACATGCCGGCCAGTTCAACGTGGTCGCAGAGCAGGCGGCCGCACATCTCCAACGTCATGAAATGGCCGGAGACCATCAGCACGCCGCGGCCTTCCGCCTGCAGCGCACGCAGGTGTTCCAGCCCTTCGATCTGCACGGTGCGGCGCATCGGCGTGATCGAGCCCCACCACGCGCGCGCGAATTCGAACAGGCCGATGCCGAGGTCGCGGAAGCTGGCATCGCGCAACGCATCGCGTTCGGTTGCGGGCATGTCGGGGAAAGCGAGTTCCAGGTTGCGCGTCGCCGCCTGCCGCCGGTCCTTCAGCACGCGGCCGAGCAGGGCGCCGAGCGGCGCACCGATCGCGCGCTGCAGCGGCCAAGCCAGCCGCGCCAGCAGCACCAGCGCGGCCATCAGCCCCCACATCGGCCAATGGCGGGGCGCGAGCAGGGCGCTGGGCAGCGGCGGCGGGTGTTCGGCGGGCATGCGGGGATTCTAAGCGGCGGCATCGCGCGGGCGGCCGGCGGGCTTCCTTTATCCTTGCGTGGATGAAGCCCGACCTCACCGAACGCCTGCTGCGCGGCCTGTATTCGCTCGCGCTCTACGCGTTGCTGCCGGTGACGATCTACCACCTGGTCTGGCGCGGCTTCCGCCATCCCGCCTATCTCTCGCGCTGGAACGAGCGCTACGCGCGCTATGGCGATGCGCCCGCGTTCGCGCCGGGCGAAGACGGCACGCTCTGGGTGCATGCGGTATCGGTGGGCGAAGTCGCCGCCGCCGCCGCATTGGTCAATGCCCTGCTCGCGAAATACCCGCAGCGCCGGCTGGTGGTGAGCTGCATCACCCCGACCGGTTCGGACCGCATCCGCGCGCTGTGGGGCGACCGCGTCGAACACGTCTACCTGCCTTACGACCTGCCGGGCGCTGTCGGGCGCTTCCTCGCCCGTTACCGGCCGGCGCAGGCGCTGATCATGGAAACCGAGCTGTGGCCGAACCTGCTGTTCGGCTGCCGCGACCGCGGCATCCCGGTGTCGATCCTCAACGCGCGGCTGTCGGCGCGATCGTTGCGCGGCTACCAGGTGCTGGCGCCGCTGGTCTCGCGCGCGCTGGCCACCGTGGCGCATGTCTGCGCGCAGACCGAGGCCGATGGCAGGCGCTTCCTGGTGCTGGGCGCGCGTCCGGAGGCGGTGGCCGTCACCGGCAACCTGAAATACGACGTGGAGGCGATGGGGGATGCCGGCTTCGTCGAAGCCTTCCGCCGCCATGCCGGCACGCGCCGGGTGTGGATCGCCGCCAGCACCCATCCCGAGGAAGAACTGCCGGTGCTGCTCGCGCATCGACGCCTGCGCCGGCACTGGCCGGACGTGCTGCTGCTGTGGGCGCCGCGCCATCCCGAACGCTTCGGGCCGGTCACCGAGCGCCTGCGCAGCGCCGGCCTGCGTACCGCCAGCCGCGCCGCCGACCGCTGGCCGGAGCGCGACGACACGGCATTCGTCATCGACACCCTCGGCGAACTGCCGGCGTTCTTCGCCGTCAGCGACGTCGCCTTCGTCGGCGGCAGCCTGCAGGACATCGGCGGCCACAACCTGCTGGAACCGGCGGTGGCCGGCGTGCCGGTGGTGACCGGGCCGCATCTGCACAACTTCACCGACATCGCCCGTGGCATGCGCGAGGCCGGCGCGATGCGGGTGGTGGAATCGGGCGATGCGCTGTCGGATGCGCTCGATGCGCTGCTCGACAACGCGGCCGAGCGGCAGCGGATGGGCGAAGCCGGCCTGCGGCTGGCCGAATCCGGGCGCGGCGCACTGGCGCGGACGCTGGCGGCGGTCGGGCTGTAGCGCCTGGAACGAAGCCGCATCGCCCTCCCATCCTGCAAATAAAAAACGCCGGGCGAACCCGGCGTTTTCCATGTGGCGCGATGCTGGATTCAGCGGCGGATGCGCGGCGTCTGTCCGGCCGGTACGGTCAGCAGGCGGTTGATGTCCTGCACGTCGGAGATGTCGAGGGTGCCGGCGGCCTGCTCCAGCAGCAGCCGGCTCTGCAGGTAGTTGTACTTGGCCTGCGAATACGCCTGCTGGGCGTTGAACAGGTTCTGCTGGTTCAGCAGCACGTCGATGACGGTGCGGGTGCCGACCTCCAGCCCGACCTGCGAGGCCTCGTAGGCGCTCTGCGCGGCGACCAGCGCCAGGCGGCGCGCTTCAACCGCGCTGATGCCGGCCGACAGCGACTGGTAGGCGCTGCGGGTGCTGCGTTCCAGGCCGCGCTTCTGCTGTTCCAGCTGCTGCTCGGCGACGTCGCGCTGGGCCACGGCCTGGCGCACGCGCGACTGGGTGGCGAAACCGTCGAAGATCGGCACGCGCAGCGCCAGCGTGATGCTCGGGCCGCGGCCGCGGCCATCACTGTCGAAGCCCTGGCCGCTGGCGATGTCCACGCTGCTGTTGGTGCGCGAGATGCCGTAGCTGCCGCTGGCGCTCAAGGTCGGCAGGTAGCCGGCGCGGGCGGTGCTGATGCCTTCCTCGGCGGCTTCGACGCGGGTGTGCTGCGCGGTCAGCGCCGGGTTGTTGGCGATAGCGCGGGCCACCCAGGCGTCGGCGCCGCCTTCGGCGGGCAGCTGCGGCTTGAAGTCGTCCGGCAGCGCCATCAGGCTCTTGACCGGCTGGCCGGTGATCTCGGCCAGCGCCTGGTAGGCGTCCTCCAGCGCGTTGCGCTGCAGGATGGTGTTGGCGCGCGCGCCTTCGTACTGGGCGCGGGCCTCGTGCTGGTCGGTGATCGGCGCCAGGCCCACTTCGAGGCGCTTGCTGGCGAAGTCGAACTGCTTCTTCAGCGCGGCTTCCTGCGCCTCGGCGGCGGACAGGGTTTCCAGCGCGACGAGCACGTTGAAGTAGGCCTGCGAGGTACGGGTGATCAGCTGGTCGCCGGTGGATTCCAGCTGCAGCTCGCCGGCGCGGGTGTTGAGCTTCTGCGCGCGGTGCTGGCTGAAGAGGCCGGCATTGAACAGCACCTGGTCCACGCCGATGTTGGCCGAGCGGCTGGTGCTGTCGGTGGTGCGTTCGCCGCCGCTGAAGATCTGGCCGGTGACCGGGTCGTACTGCGGCTGGCCGGACTCGCTGGTCTGGCGCTGGCGGGTGATGTTGGCGCCGCCGTTGACCTGCGGCAGGAACTGCGCGCGGGTCTGTGCCTCGCCCTCGGCGGTGGCGCGCTGGCCGGCTTCGGCGGCGGCCAGCTGCGGGTCGCTGGTGCGCGCGAGCTGATAGGTCTGCAGCAGGTCCTCGGCGTGGGCGGCGGCCGGCAGCAGAACGATCGACAGGGCAAGGGCAAGCGGGCGCAGGCGCATCGGCAATCCTTCGGGAAACGGGTTCGCGCCAGCCCGGGGGCCGACGGCGCGGGTTACAGGACGAATCGGGGCGCGGGTTCGCCGCCGACGAGATAGGGGAGGTCGGTTTCGAACAACGATTCGGCACGCGGTGCGTTGACATCGCCCCGCACCAGGGCGGCTTCCATCACCGGCGACTGGCCATGGATGACGAACAGGCGGCCGTTCGGCGCCAGCCATTCCAGGAAGCGTGCCGGGATTTCGGCGACCGCGCCGGTGACGCAGACCGCGTCGTAGCGCTCAGCGGTATTCCAGTTGAACGCATCGGCGGCTTCGACCGTGGCGTTGGCGATGCCGTGCGTGGCCAGGCGCGCGCGGGCGGCGTCGGCCATGGCGGGATCGATTTCCAGGCTGTGCACCGAAGCGCCGAGCTGGGCCAGGCAGGCGGTCAGGTAGCCGCTGCCGGTGCCGATCTCCAGCACGCGGTCGGTGTCGGCGATGGCGAGCGCCTGCAGCGTGCGGCCTTCCACCACCGGCTTCATCATGAATTGGCCGTGGCCCAGCGGCAGCGACAGGTCGGCATAGGCCAGCTCGCGGTGGGCGGCATCGACGAAGGCCTCGCGCGGGGTGCGGCCGATGACCACCAGCACGCGCGGGTCGAGCACGTCCCACGGGCGAACCTGCTGTTCGACCATGTTCTCTCGGGCTTGGGCGTAATTGATCGTCATGGCTTGCGTTCAACGGAAGGGGCCGGCATTTTATCCCGGCATGACGGGCAGGATGCCCGGGCGGCGGCGGCGGATTGAGTGCCGGAAGTCATCGGGCCGAAGGTCACGGCGCGGCTCATGCACGATCCGGCCGATGGGCGCGGAGGAAGAAGTCGACCACGCTTTCCAGATGGCGCTCGATCGCGGCGTCGTCCGGAAGCTCCGGGTGGCCGATCATCAGGCGCGCATGCGGCTCGCCCTTGAGCAGCACGAAGAAGTGCGCGGCGGCCATATGGCAGTCGTCGATCGCCAGTTCGCCGGCCTCGACGCGCCGGCCCAGCAGTTCCGTCAGCCCGGCCTGCACGCGCGCCGGACCGGCTTCCCAGAACAGCCGGGCCATGTTGGGCGACAGCCCGTTGGGCGCGCACAGCATGCGATGGCCGGCCACCGCCTGCGGGCAGCTGACCATGGCGTAGAAGGCCCGGGCGATGTCGAGCAGCCGCTCGCGCAGCGGCACCTGCGGCAGCGGGTCGAACAGCTGCATCGGCATTTCCTGCTCGCAGTGCGCCCGCACGGCGGCGGCGAGCAGGCCGTCCTTGTCGCCGAAATGGCTGTAGACGGTGAGCTTGGAGACATCGGCCGCCTGCGCGATCTGGTCCATGCTGACGCCATCGAAACCGTGTTCGGCGAACAGATGCTTGGCGGCTTCGAGCACGGCGGCGCGCTTGGCCGGGTCCTTCGGACGGCCGAGCGTGGGGCGGGCGGTGGGCAGGGCATTCATGCCCACAATAATAAACCGATTGGTTCTTTAAATTGGGCGACCGCACCCGCTCGGTTCAGCCGGGCCGGTCAGAGCAGGTGGGCGGCGGCCGCGTTGACCGGGCTGACATAGGCGGTCGCGTCCAGCCCGGCATCCAGAAAACCCTGGCGCATCGCCGGCGCGGCGGCTTCGGCTGCGGCGCGGCTGGCGAACCATGCAAACGTGCTCGGCCCGCCGCCGGAGATGCTGGCGCCCAGCGCGCCGTGGTCGAGCGCGGCCTGCTTGACCCGCGCGAAGCCCGGGATCAGCCCGGCGCGGCGCGGCTCGACCAGCACGTCGCGCAGGCCTTCGCCGATCATCTCGATGTCATCGCGGGCCAGCCCGGTCAGGAACAGCGCCAGCGCGGTGGACTGGGCGACGAAATCCGCCAGCGGGTAGGGCGCCGCCAGCACGGCGCGGGCGGTGCGGGTTTCCAGCACCCGCGCGGGATGGACCACGACCGCGTGCAGTGATGCCGGCGCGTGCAGGCGCAGCAGGCGGCTGGGCGTGGCCAGCGCGACACCGCCGAGCAGCATCGGGCCGACGTTGTCGCCCTGGTGGCTGCGGGTGGAGACGTACTCGCCTTCCAGCGCGTGCGGATAAAGCGATTCGCGCGCCAGCGGCGCGTCCAGCAGGGCATTGGCCGCGACCAGCGCCGCCACCGCCGAGGATGCCGAACCGCCGAGCCCGGAGCCGAGCGCGATGCCCTTGTCCAATTCGACTTCAAACCCGAACGGCAGCATCAGCGCCTCGCGCAACGATTCCAGCGCGCGGCCGGCGGTGTTGCCGGCGCTGTCCAGCGGGATGCGGTCGATGCCGGCGCCTTCGCCCCCAATGCGGACGATGCGGACTTCGGGCGTGTCGATGCGGCGCACCGTGGCGACATCGCCGATCCCGTCCACCGCGTGGCCCAGCAGGTCGAAGCCGACGCCGATGTTGCCGACGCTTCCGGGTGCGCGGGCACGGGCTTGGCGGGAGGATGGCGACATGCGCGGGCGGGCCGGAAGCGGGGAAGGCCGCCAGATTAACGCGGCGCCGGCTCGCGTCGGCCCGGGCCGCGTGTTCCAATGGCGCCTGAAGCGGGGGTACCGGCGACGGTTGAGATAGACCCTTCGAACCTGATGCGGGTGATGCCGCCGTAGGGAAGCTTCGCAGCACGCCACGCGTGCGCGCCGCCGCTTCGTCCGCGCTGCCTTGATCTCCAACACGGTGTCATCCACCCACGCGCGCCGCGCGGGACGACACGGAAATCGCCGCAGCACCGCTTTTGTTTTGCGACTAGGAAGCCGCCGATGAATGCCGTGCCCGCCACCGACCTGCAGCGCCAGGCCGAAGAACTCTCCGCCGAGGTCACCCGCCCGATCCCGGGCTCGCGCAAGATCCATGTCGAAGGCAGCCGCGCCGACCTGCGCGTGCCGATGCGCGAAATCGTGCTGACGAAAACGCCGACCCTGTTCGGGGGCGAGGACAACGCGCCGGTCACCGTCTACGACTGCTCCGGCCCGTACAGCGATCCGGACGCGGCCATTGATCTGTCGATGGGCCTGCCGGCGCTGCGTGCCGCATGGATCGCCGAGCGCGGCGACACCGAGGCGTTGCCCGGCATCACCAGCGAATTCGGGCGCGCGCGCGAACACGATCCGAAGCTCGCGCACGTGCGCTTTCGCAACCGGCCGGCGCCGCGCGTGGCCAAGGCCGGCGCCAACGTCAGCCAGATGCATTACGCGCGTCGCGGCATCGTCACCCCGGAAATGGAATTTGTCGCGATCCGCGAGAACCAGCGTCTGGATGCCGTGCGCGAGGCACATCTGCTGAACCAGCATCCCGGCCACGATTTCGGCGCGAACATCCAGAAGATCATCACCCCGGAATTCGTGCGCGACGAAATCGCCCGCGGCCGCGCCATCCTGCCGAACAACATCAACCACCCGGAAAGCGAGCCGATGATCATCGGCCGCAACTTCCTCACCAAGATCAACGCCAACATCGGCAACAGCGCGGTGTCGTCGGGCATCGCCGAGGAAGTGGAGAAGCTGGTCTGGGCGATCCGCTGGGGCGCGGACACGGTCATGGATCTCAGCACCGGCAAGCACATCCACGAAACCCGCGAGTGGATCATCCGCAATTCGCCGGTGCCGATCGGCACGGTGCCGATCTACCAGGCGCTGGAAAAGGTCGATGGCCGCGCCGAGGAACTCAACTGGGAGATCTTCCGCGACACCCTGATCGAGCAGGCCGAGCAGGGCGTGGACTACTTCACCATCCATGCCGGCGTGCTGCTGCGCCATGTGCCGCTGACCGCGAAGCGCGTCACCGGCATCGTCTCGCGCGGCGGTTCGATCATGGCGAAGTGGTGTCTCGCGCATCACAGGGAAAACTTCCTCTACACGCACTTCGAGGACATCTGCGAAATCATGAAGGCGTATGACGTCGCCTTCTCGCTGGGCGATGGCCTGCGTCCGGGTTGCATTGCCGATGCCAACGACGCCGCGCAGTTCGGCGAACTCGAAGCGCTCGGCGAGCTGACCAGGATCGCGTGGAAGCACGACGTCCAGACCATGATCGAAGGCCCCGGCCATGTGCCGATGCAGCTGATCAAGGAGAACATGGACAAACAGCTCGCCGAATGCGGCGAGGCGCCGTTCTACACGCTGGGGCCGCTGACCACCGACATCGCGCCGGGTTACGACCACATCACCTCGGCCATCGGCGCGGCGATGATCGGCTGGTACGGCACGGCGATGCTCTGCTACGTGACGCCGAAGGAGCACCTGGGCCTGCCGAACCGCGAGGACGTGCGCGAAGGGATCATGGCGTACAAGATCGCCGCGCATGCCGCGGACCTTGCGAAGGGCCATCCCGGTGCGCAGGTGCGTGACAACGCGTTGTCGAAGGCGCGTTTCGAATTCCGTTGGAGCGACCAGTTCCACCTCGGCCTCGACCCCGAGCGCGCGATGGAATACCACGACGAGACCATGCCGAAGGAAGCGCACAAGTCCGCGCATTTCTGCAGCATGTGCGGCCCGCATTTCTGTTCGATGCGGATCACCCAGGACGTGCGCGACTACGCCGCCGAGCAGGGCATCAGCGAGGAAGAAGCGCTCAAGGCCGGCATGGAGGCGAAGTCCGCCGAGTTCCGCGAAGCCGGCGCGCAGGTCTACCACGCCGAATGACGCCGCGCGGCGCTAGCATCGCGGCATGAAACTGCCTTCGCCCTCGCTCAAGCCGTTCGTCCACTTCCTCGCCGGACTGCGGCGCTCGCCATCGCGCGCGCTGCTGGTGGCGCAGGCGTTGGCGCTCGTGCTGTACCCGTTCGCGATGGACAGCCGTGCCGGCCACCTGTTCGCCACGCTCATCAGCGTGGGCGTGCTGTACATGGCGGTGCGCATGGTGCGGCAGTCCCCGCGCGAGGCGTGGCTGGCCGCGGTATTCGCGGTGCTGGGGGTGGTGTTCTGGTAGGTGCATGCCAGCAACGGCGCGGACTGGGTGGGCGTGACCGGCGCGCTCTTCTACGCCGCGGCCTACCTGTATTCGGCGTGGGCGCTGATCGCCTACATGATGCAGGACGACCAGACCACGGTGGACGAGATGTGGGCCGCGGGCGCGACCTTCATGCTGTTCGTCGAAGCCTATGCGTGGCTGTTCATGGCCCTGCAGATCGTGCAGCCGGGCGCGTTCTCGGCACCGGGCGCGGCGCCGGAATCGATGCGCCACTGGATGGAGCTGGTGTTCCTGTCGGGCACCAATTTCTCCGCCACCGGCCTGTCCGACATCGTGCCGGGCACGCCCCATGCGCGGATGCTGCTGCTGATCGAGCAGTGGAACGGCGTGATGTATCTCGCCATCGTGGTGGCGCGCCTGGCCGGGATGCTGAAGCCGACGCCCGCAAGCAAACCGTGAATCCGGGCCAACGCGGATCGCGTGGATACCCGGTATTCAAGTGATGTTGCAGGCCGCGGCCTACACTCGGTTCAAACCCCGGGGGAACCGCCCATGAACATCCGAAGCCTGAAATCTCTCCGCGTCTGGTTCGTCGCCGCGCTCGCGCTGGTCGTGCTGGCCGCCTGCGCCACCGGCCCGCGCGTACGCACCGACTACGACCCGGGCGCCAACTTCGCCCAGTACCGCACGTGGGGCTGGTACTCGCCCATCGCCATGGAACAGTCCGGTTATTCGAGCTGGATCAGCGAACGCATCAAGGCCAACGTGCAGCGCGAAATGGAAGCGCGCGGCTACCGCTACGACGCCAAATCGCCCGACCTCAAGGTCAATTTCCAGGCGGTGGTTCAGGAGCGCAGCGATGTCTATTCGATGCCGCGTTCGGACATCGCCTGGCTCTACAGCTATCGCGCCCGCAGCTACGTCGCGGTGCCGTTCTGGTACGACGAGACCACGGTGAGCCGTTACACCGAAGGCACGTTGACCGTGGATCTTGTCGATGCCGCCAGGAACCGCATGGTCTGGACGGGGGATGCGATCGGTCGCGTGGTGCGTCGCAATCCCGAGCAGCGCGCCGCCGACATCGATGCCTCGGTCATCGCGATCTTCGCCAAGTATCCGTACAGCGCCGGCAGTGGCCAGCCGCTGCCCCTGCCGGGTCGCTGAGTCCGCATCGTCATCCAGCAGAAAGCCCCGCCAATGGCGGGGCTTTTTATTGGCCGAAGCGATGCGCGATCAGAACTTCGGCTTGTCGGCTTCCGGCGATGCGTTGTAGCGCTCGATCGACTCCAGCAGGATCTGCTTGGCTTCGGCGGCATCGCCCCAGCCATCGAGCTTGACCCACTTGTCCTTCTCCAGGTCCTTGTAGTGCTCGAAGAAGTGGCCGATGCGCTCCAGCCAGTGGCTCGACACATCGCTGATGTCCTCGACATGCGCGTAGCCGGCAAAGGTCTTGGTGACCGGCACGGCGACCAGCTTCTCGTCGCTGCCGGCCTCGTCCTTCATGCGCAGCACGCCGACGGGGCGGCAGCGGATCACCGAGCCCGGCACCAGCGGCAGCGGCAGGATCACCAGCACGTCGGCCGGGTCGCCATCGCCGCACAGGGTGTGCGGGACGTAGCCGTAGTTGCAGGGGTAGCGCATCGGGGTGGAGAGGATGCGGTCGACGAAGATCGCGCCCGAGGCCTTGTCCACTTCGTACTTGACCGGCTCCGCGTCCTTCGGGATCTCGATGATCACGTTGATTTCGTCGGGCGGGTTCTTGCCGGTTGCTACGAGGTCGAGGCCCATCGGGCGGCTCCGGTGTCTGGGGAAGCCGCCATTCTAACGGCCCGATGCTGCACCGCAAAACGAGGCCTCAGGCCGGGGCCAGGCGCTCCGCCAACGCCGCCGCCTGCGCGCGCAGCTCGGGCACGGCGCTGCTCTCCCAGCATTCGCCACGGCGCAGGTTGCCGATCAGGTGGAGGCGGGATGTCGGGCCGTCGCGCCCCAGCAGCTGGCCATGCGCGTCGCAGGCCAGCCCGAGGCCGAGCGGGTCGGGCATCGCCAGGCCTTCGGCGATCAGCGTGTGCAGGGCGGGATGCGCGGCGAGGCGGGCGGCATCGCCATCCCAGCCCGTCGCATGGACGCGCCAGGTGGCGGGAAGCCGCATGCGTTCCCGCGTGCCGCGCGGCTGGATTTCCGCGACGCCGTCCCGATGCGCGATGAGCCGGCCGGCACGCAGCGAGAAACGGCCTTCGCGCTCCGCATCGCGCAGCCGCTGCATCACCTCACCCGGTACGCGATGCCGCATGCGGTCCCACCACGGACGCAGGTGGCGCAGGAAACGCGCACGCGTGGCCGGCTTCAGCCCGCGCCAGATCGTGGCGACGTGCGGGCGCAGGCCATCGGCGAGCGCGGCGGGCGCGATGCCCTGTCCGCTGGCTTGGCGAAGCAGGCGGACGGCGCGGGACAGCCGTTGCGTGGCGAACGCGTGCAGCAGTTCATGCGAAGGCGCGTGCGGCGGCAGCGGCGGTTCCGGATGCAGGTCCGGCGTGAGCCCGCGCCGCGAGAGCGCGTGGATGCCGCCATGGTGACCGCGCAGCAGCAGGGTGCTGGCGATGTCGATCATGGTCAGGCCGCTGCCGAGGACCAGCACCGGCGCGTCGGCGGGGATGCGCTCCAGCGCGCCGGCCGCCCACGGCTGGGTGACGATGTTGGCTGCGTCGGGCGCGACGGGTGCTTCGGCATTGCCGAGCGCCAGCACCACATCGCGCGAAGTCAGCGTGCGGCTATCGGCGAGGGTGATGCGCCAGCCGGCATCGTCTGGCTGGAGGCCGGTGACCGGCTGCCCGATCACTTCGATGCGGTCGCCATGTGCTTCCACCAGCGCATCCCAACGCGACAACAGGTAGTCGCCGTAGCGGGAGCGCGGCAGGAAGGCGCGTCGTGCATCGCCCTCCAGCCCGAGCCAGTCGGCGAAATCACCCGGTGCGTCCGCATCCCAGCCCATCCGCTCGGCCGGCACGTTGAGCAGGTGCTCCGGCCGCACCGCGCCATAGGCCGTGCCGCGTCCGAAGCGGGTCGCCGGCCCGATGATGCGCACCGCCACGCCACGCTTGACCAGCTGCTGCGCGACAGCGAGCGCAGCGTAGCCGTTGCCGATGATCGCGATGGGCGAAGAGGCGTATTCAGTCATGGCCGGATTGTCGGGGAGGGCTGGCCGGCGTGTGTTAGGTGGACGAGAAGGCGGCTACACCTGATGCATTTGGACGGCTTGGGCTTCGCGTTGTTGGGTGTGTGGTTGATGCACCAACGGTTGCGGGTGAAGTGCTTCCGCTGCCGCCAGGCTTTGTTGGGCGGGAATGCGCGATGCCTCGCCGAGTTCGATGCCCGTGGTGAAGTGCGGGCCGGCCTCGCCCCACGGCGAGTGCCGCGCGAACAGGAACTGGCGGCCATCAGGCAGCGGTTCACCCAGCACGGTGGCGTCAATGCGACGGCCGTTCGGGTTGTTGGCTAGGTGTTGTGCGTACAGGGCTGTGCCGATGTTGCGCTGCTGTTCCGGGTCGTAGCCCGGCAACGCCGAGGCGGCCTGGAGGGCGCGCTGATGGTCCGGGCTTAGGGGGATTTCATCGATTGCAGCGTGGCTCTGTGCAGCGCCGGGTTTTTCTTGATGATGTTGTCGGATCGCTTTCGGAACACGAGAGGTGTCCAGAAACAGATTGCGGATGGTGCGGTAATGTTGGCTCCGTTCACCTGAAAGCGTGGTGGGGTCCGCCAAGGGCTCTGCAAGCACATTCGAAAACGTGGATTGCAGGCTGTTGGAAGAGTCCAGCCGGTGGAGTGATATGAATGCCTCTGCTCCCCTCAAGGCCGCGTCACGTCCTTGCTCGATGTAGTCTTTCTTGCCGTTACGGGTTCTGAGCAACGCATCGATGCCATTGTTCACTTGCTGTAGCGAGTTGAAATCCCCCCTCTCCGCGCGAGCGATCAGTCTCGCGCCGAGATGTTCATTCTGGTTGTAAACCTTGGCGAAGACAGCGATTAGCCGGACACGGTCATCCTCCGATGCGCCTTGGTAGAGCGTGGTTGCCTCAAGCGGTTCGATCGCATTCTTTAGGACTTTGCCAACCTGGGCTACATCCCTCTCGTGAACCCACCGAGTACCGGTATCAGTACGTAGATAGGTCTCCAGGCGTGAGCGGGTGACTGCGTCGATATCTCGGCCTCCCTGCACCTTGATTTCCCGCCCTGTTCTTCCAAGGTCTTCAATCAGATGGGCTTTTTCTTCGTTTTTGAGCAACCAGTCCGGCTTTGCTTGGCGCGCCCATCGCTGAAACCCTTCCACGAACTCTTTTGGGGCATTCTCATGGGGTGGGTTGAAGTGCTGCCCCATATCGATCTGTATGGTTCCCAGCGAATAACCACTGTTGTCTGCCGGCTCGATTTTTGGCGTACGCAGATTGTCCCCCGCAATCGACAAGCGATACGACCGGTGACCACCTTCGGTGGAAACTCCTACGGCGTAATAAATGATTGCCTGCTTCTCTTGTGTGCAGGGGCTCATGGCGTGGCCTCGCAATCTTCAGCAGTGGGGCTCTTGGCGGGATGCGCCCGTGTCAGAACCGCATAAGGTTTAGGGTCTGGCGCTTGATACCAGTACAAGCGGTCGTGCCTTAGCTGGAAGCGGTCGCCGATGTCCTCGAGTAGAGGGCAGAGCGGCAAGCCTGATGATTCATCGGAGCCGCATCGCTTCGCAGCGAGGCTGCCAGAAGCCGTTTCAATTTCAATCTGGCCATCACTACCGCTCAGCAGGGTGCCATCCGACCAGTCCCCAATGAGCTTCTGGCCCCTTAGTTCAAGGCTTATGGTGATGAAGTGACCCTGGTTGCATTGGGTGGAATACCCCCAGTCTCCTTCGATCTGCTTGCTCCGTTCCACCGATGAGACAGGGCGCGAGTCTGCTGTTGCGGCTGACACTTCATGACCATGATTGCTGGTGGCCCCGCAGGCCTGAAGAAGAAACAGGCTGGCATAGATGGGAAGAATAATTCTCACGGTAGCTTCCTTGCGCTGTGGTGTTCCGGGCTGATTGCGCCCAGCCTCTCAAAGTTCCCGCGAAAACACAGTCGGACAATTCCGGCACAAAGAAAAACGGCGACCTTCCGGTCGCCGTTCGTCTGTCACACAGGGGTTTACGCATTGCATGCGTATTCCCGTTCGCCTATTTCAACGCAAGCGGATCTCCACACGACGCGCACTCGCCGCATCGCCGCTGCCGGTGGTGACGACCGGCTTCTCCAGATCGATGCGGGCCGGGTCGATGCCGGCGGCGGCCATCACGTCGCGGACGTTCTGTGCGCGCTGCTTGGACAGCTCGGCGTTGACTTCGGCGTTGCCGCTGGCGTCGTGGAAGCCGGAGACCACGGCTTTCGCCGCGCTGTCGGCCTGCATCGACTTGATCACGCCATCGAGCGCGCTGCCGGCTTCGACCGGCAATTGCGCGGAGCCGGAGGCGAAGTAGACATCCGCGCCGCGTGCATCGCCGCGGGTGACCAAGGCATCGGCCGCCGCCGCATCGCCCGCCACCACCGTCGCATCAGCGGCGGCGTCACCGGACGATGCGCCCGCATCCGCCGCCATCGCCATGTGCGCCGCGTGCGGGTTGGCCGCCGCCGCATCGCCATTGGCCATCGTGACCGGCAGCAACGGCACCAGCAGCAGGGCGACGATGTTGATGATCTTGATCAGCGGGTTGATGGCGGGGCCGGCGGTGTCCTTGTAGGGGTCGCCCACGGTGTCGCCGGTGACCGCAGCCTTGTGCGCCTCGGAACCCTTGCCGCCGAAGTTGCCGTCTTCGATGTACTTCTTGGCGTTGTCCCAGGCGCCGCCGCCGGTGGTCATGGAGATGGCGACGAAGATGCCGGTGACGATCGTGCCGATCAGCAGGCCGCCGAGCGCCTGCGGGCCGAGCAGCAGGCCGACGATCACCGGCACCACGACCGGCAGCAGCGAGGGCACGATCATTTCCTTGATCGCCGACTTGGTGAGCATGTCGACGGCCTTGTCGTACTGCGGCTTGCCGCTGCCGTCCATGATCCCCTTGATCTCGCGGAACTGGCGGCGCACTTCTTCCACCACCGCGCCGGCCGCGCGGCCGACGGCTTCCATCGCCATCGCGCCGAACAGGTAAGGAATCAAACCGCCGATCAGCAGGCCGATGATCACCTTGTGGTCGCTGAGGTCGAAGGCGAACGTGGCGCCCGGATGCGCGGCCTGCAGGTTGTGCGTGTAGTCGGCGAACAGCACCAGCGCGGCGAGGGCGGCCGAACCGATCGCATAACCCTTGGTCACCGCCTTGGTGGTGTTGCCGACGGCATCCAGCGGGTCGGTGACGTCACGCACGTCGGAAGGCAGTTCGGCCATTTCGGCGATGCCGCCGGCGTTGTCGGTGATCGGGCCGTAGGCGTCGAGCGCGACGATCATGCCGGCCATCGACAGCATCGAGGTCGCGGCGATGGCGATGCCGTACAGCCCGCCCAACGCATGTGCGCCCCAGATCGACAGGCAGACCGCGATCACCGGCAGCGCGGTGGACTTCATCGACACGCCCAGGCCCGCGATGATGTTGGTGCCGTGGCCGGTGGTGGACGCCTGCGCGACGTGCTTGACCGGCTTGTACTGCGTGCCGGTGTAGTACTCGGTGATCCAGACGATGGCGCCGGTCAGCGCCAGTCCGATCAGCGCGCACCAGTACAGGTTCATCGCGCCGTGGCTGTTGTCGCCCATCAGCGCGGTGGTGATCGGGTAGAAGGCGATCGCCGCCAGCACCGCCGAGATGATCACGCCCTTGTACAGCGCGCCCATGATGTTGGGCTTGCTGCCGGAGACCTTGACGAAGAACGCGCCGATGATCGAGGCGATGATCGACGCGCCGCCCAGCACCAGCGGGTAGAGGATCGCGTTCTTGCCGGCTTCGGCAATCATCAGCCCGCCGAGCAGCATGGTGGCGATAACGGTGACGGCGTAGGTCTCGAAGAGGTCCGCGGCCATGCCGGCGCAGTCGCCCACGTTGTCACCCACGTTGTCGGCGATCACCGCCGGGTTGCGCGGGTCATCCTCGGGGATGCCGGCTTCCACCTTGCCCACCAGGTCCGCGCCCACATCCGCACCCTTGGTGAAGATGCCGCCGCCCAGTCGCGCGAAGATCGAGATCAGACTGGAACCGAAAGCCAGGCCCACCAGCGCGTGCAGCGCCTTGTCCTGCGGCACGCCCATCACCTTGGTAAGCACGTACCAGTAACCGGCCACGCCGAGCAGGCCCAGGCCGACCACCAGCATGCCGGTGATCGCGCCGCCCTTGAAGGCGACGTTCATCGCCGGGCCCATGCCGGAACGCGCGGCTTCCGCCGTGCGCACGTTGGCGCGTACCGAGACGTTCATGCCGATGTAGCCGGCCGCGCCCGAGAGCACCGCGCCGAGCAGGAAGCCGACCGCGGTATGCCAGCCCAGGAAGACGCCGATCAGCGCCAGCAGCACCACGCCGGCGATGGCAATCGTCATGTACTGGCGGTTGAGGTAGGCGCGCGCGCCTTCCTGGATCGCGCCTGCGATTTCCTGCATGCGTTCGTTGCCGGCCGGTTGCCAGTTGATCCATCCCGCGGCCCACAGGCCGTAGGCGATGGCGATGACGGCGCAGACGAGCGCCAGGATGAGACCGTACTGCTCCAGCATGAAACCTCCCCGTTTGGATGCGGATGTCGGACAACCGGCCGACTATGGCACAGCGTCGCGGCATCCCCTTGCTGTGGCGCAATAAAGCGCCTGCGCGGCTTCGCAGAATGAACACCGGCACCGCCGCCGCCCTTGGCTGGCATGCGATTCAGCCGGGCCGTGCAACCCTGCGGCCCAGTCCAACGCAGGAACCCACCCATGCGCCTTGCCCTGCTGGCGGCCTCGTTCGCCACCTTCGCTTTCACCGCCCATGCCGCGGAACCGCAGCCCGAGATCCAGCGCGCCGTCGGTGCGCCGCAGGCGGTGGGCGCGCTGCACACGCTGCGCGTCATCCCCGAAGCCTGCGCCCGCATCCAGGGCAAGTTCACCGGCAACAGCGCCAAGCCGTATGACTTTGCCGTGGTCCAGACCGGCACGCGCTGCCAGCCACGCGCGAAGCTGGTAGATGCGGCCAAGGTCAAGCCGCAGGGCAAGCCCGGCTGGATCTATGCCGACCTGGTGCGCGTGCCGAGCGCGGCCTGTGCTTCGCAGCAGGCGGTGGTGCGCCTCTGGCGCCACGATGCCAAGGCCGCGCCGCCGCAGCTCGATGCGCAGGGCCGAAGCCGCCTCTATCTGAAAGAGTCGGTCGATGCCGCGCGCCAGAACGGGGCCGGCGAGATCCCGGTCTACGCGGTGGAAATGGGCATGGCCGGCAAGGGCTGCGGCTGACCGGCACAACGAAGCCGCCTCCCAAAAAACTGCCGCGCCGCAGCAAAAATGTGACTTGAATCGCAATTGACGCTGTGCCTCAATTGATCCGTCCTGGGGGGCCAGGGGATCAGGGGAACAGACATGCGCAAGACAGTGTTGTGTGCGGCTTTGCTGCTGCTCGCGTTGCCGGCAACGGCCGGGCGCGGCCCGCATTGGAAAGAGAGCCTCGGTTTCTACAAGTCGAGCCAGGTCAAGCAGCTCGATACCTTGGCGCTGGGTTCGGTCAGCGTGCGCGTCGGCATGCAGCTGGAGCGCCTGACCCTGCTCTCGGGCGAAGGTCATACCGGCAAGAAGATCGCCTCCGGCCTGCTCGCGGTCGGGATGGGGGCACTGGGCGCGAAGGGTGACATGGCCTCGCGCGAGCCGCTGGAGGAGCACCTCGCCGCCGCCGATGCGCAGAAGATCGCCGACGAGGTGGTGCAGTCGGTCGAGCAGCACTTCAACGTGCCGGGGGTGAAGGTGGTGATGGGCAATGCCGTCACCGCGACGCCCGCCTACCAGTCCAACCATGACGGCGTGACGGTGGCGACGAAGGACACGCTGTCGGTCAAGACCGGGCGCTTCTCGCCGGAGTACTTCTTCGGCATCTGGATGCAGCCGGCCGGCGGCTATGCCTATCGCGGCCCGAAGGGCGCGGCCAGTAAATGGGGCATGGGAGGGATGGGCGCGATGTGGGGCGACAAGCGCTTCTCGCCCAACGTGCGCGCGGCGACCGGCGCGCAGGCGCTGGCCACGGTGGATGTCTTCCTCGTCAACACCCGGAAGGATTTCCGCGTACAGGAAATGAAGGTGCGCGTGCTGGGGCCGATGCGCAACGGCGGCACCGACAACATCCTGCTGGACTACAACTTGGAAGACGCCGAGGCACTCGCGGTGCCGGTGTCCGGTTCGCACAAGGACAACTACCCGCTCTGGCAGGCGCTGCGCCCGCAGTTCGAAGCCAAGCTTGACGAGCTTTCGGCGCAGCTCGCGGCCGCGACCGCCGCACGTTGAATCGACGGCGAGGGCGCGCCGGAATCGCGCGCCCCCGCTTCAACCGCGCTGGCGCTTCAATCCGCGATTTTCACGAGCTTCAGCCGCCCGCCGGCACCGGCCTTGATGGTCACGTCGGCCTGCCGGCAACCGAAGTGCTTCGCCAGCAGCGCGATGAGTTCGGCGTTCGCCTTGCCATCGATCGGTGGCGATTTCAGCGACGCCAGCCAGATGCCGTCATCACCTTCCACCAGCGATTGCACGCGGGCGTTCGGCTTGACCTTGAGCTGGAGCGTGCGCATCGGGCGGAAGCGGGTGACTGGAGCCGGTGCTGACTCAGAGCGGCTTGGACGGCTTGAGCTTGCCCACCAGGCCGTCGAAGGTGGCCTGGTCGGACGGCGAGAGATTCGGGCGGCCGGCCATGATGCCCATGGTGATGCTGCCCTGGACGTAATAGGTCTCGCCGGCTTCCACTTCGAGGGTCAGGATGTCCTTGGCCTCGGAATGCACGGTGTACTGGTGCGTGCCCGGCTCGGCGGCATGCACGAAGTAATTGCCGTTGCGCAGCTTGCCCAGCTCGGTTTCGCCCTCGCGGACCTTGAAGCCGATGGCGCCGCCGGTGAACTTCGACGGGCGGAAGAACACGATCTGGCCCTTGCCCTCGGGCGGCGCGCCGATGGTGCCGGTGGCGGGCGCTTCCGCCTGCGCTGCGGCGGGCGCGGCGTCCTGTGCCATGGCCGGCATGGCGGCGATCAGGGCGCCGGCGAGGAGCAACGAAAACTTGCGGTGGTTCATCACGACTGTCCTTGGTTGGGTGATGTGGGCGTGGGAGAAGTGGGTGCCGGCGTTTCCGGCGGCGCATGTATCGGGGAAGAGGTCGATGACGCGGCGTCGGCAGGCGCGGCTGCCGCGGGCGCATCGACCAGCAGCTTGGCGCTGGCAAGCGTGCCGGGCGGGATCTCGATCTCGCCGCCATGGATGAACTGCGCGAACGGGCCGATGGCCACCGCCACGCCCAACGCCACCTGGCTGTGGTCCTTGCCGTTGCCATGCACGCGCATGCCGCGCAGGGGCAGGCGTTGGCCGTCGAATTCCAGGTAGCGGGCGGCGATGATCAGCTCGCCCGGCTTGCCGCCGCTGCGCGCGCGTTCGGCATGGATGATTTCGCCATGACCGGGCGTGCCGGCCGGAATCATGCGGCCATCGGACAGTGTCACGTCGCGTGCGAGCTTCAGCGGCACCGGGTCTTTCGGCTTGGCCGTCTTCGAGCTGATGCCGCCGCTGATTTCAACATCCACCACAATCGGCGCGGCGGGCGTTGCGGCCACGGGTGCCGTCGATGGCGGTGCCGGTTGTGATGTCTGCGCGTGGGCCGTGCCGCACGACAGCACGAAGCCCGCGCACAGCGCGAACAGAATCCGCATGGTGTCCCCCTTTGGCGCTCCGGCCATCCCCGGCGGGAGACTAGCGTGGCGCGTTGAACTGCGCCAGAGATTCAGCTCTCGCCAAACCGTCCGTACTTCGGCAGCCCGCCGCGGCCATAGGGCGGGTAGGCCTCGCCGCGGATCAGCGGCTGCAGGTAGCGTCGCGCGGCGTCGGTGATGCCGAAGCCGTCCTCGCGGATGAAGTCGTCCGGCATGGTTTTTTCGGCATTGGCGATGCGCTCCAGCGATGCCGCCTCGATCCGCCACCGGTACGGCGCGTCGCTGATGCGGCGGATCACCGGCATGGTGGCGTTCTGACCCTTCAGCGCGAACTGCACCGCCTTGCGGCCGACCGCCAGCGCCTGCCGGTAATCGGTCTCTGAGGCGATGTGGCGCGCCGAGCGTTGCAGGTAATCCGGCATCGCCCAATGCACCTTGTGGCCGAGCACCTGCTGCACGCGGCCGGCCAGGTGCGAGGCCACGCCGCCCAGCTGGGTGTGGCCGAAGGCATCGGTGCCGCCGCCGGCATCCGCCACGAATCTGCCTTCGGCATCGCGGATGCCTTCGCTCGCCACCACCACGCACCAGCCGACGCGTTTCACCACGGCATCGACCTGGGCCAGGAACGCGCCTTCGTCATAAGTGCGTTCGGGGAAGAGGATGAGCTGCGGCGCCTCGTCCGGGCCCTTGCCGGCCAGCCCGGCGGCGGCCGCCAGCCAGCCGGCGTGGCGGCCCATCGCCTCGTAGATGAACACCTTGGTCGAGGTGGAGGCCATCGCGGCCACGTCCAGCGCGCACTCGCGCACCGAGACCGCGGTGTACTTGGCCGCCGAGCCGAAGCCGGGGCAGCAGTCGGTGACGGCCAGGTCGTTGTCGACCGTCTTGGGCACGCCGATGCAGGTCAGCGGGTAGTCGAATTCCTTCGCCAGCTGAGAGACCTTGAGCGCGGTGTCGGCAGAGTCGTTGCCGCCGTTGTAGAGGAAGTAGCGCACGTCGTGGCGGCGGAAAGTCTCCAGCAGCGCCTCATATCTGGCGCGGTCTTCCTCCAGCGATTTCAGCTTGACCCGGCAGCTGCCGAACGCTCCGCCCGGGGTGTGCGCCAGGGCCCGGACCTGGGCCTTGGACAGCGAGGTGGTGTCGAAGAGGTCGTCGCCGAGCGCGCCGAGGATGCCGTTGCGTGCCCACAACACCTCCAGCCCGTGGCGGCGGGCCTCGTCGATCACCGCCGAGGCGGTGGCGTTGATGACGGCGGTGACGCCGCCCGACTGGGCGTAGAGCAGGCGGCCTTGGGGACGGGCTTTCTTCGACATGGGGGTCCGGGGAAAAGGGCGGGATGCGTTAAGCTGCACGGCGTCGTGCCGTGCGCGAGTGTAGCGCCGGCCCCCGAACACCTTCGTCATGGAGCAAGCGATGCGTCTGGTTCTACTCGGCCCCCCCGGTTCCGGCAAAGGCACCCAGGCCGCGCGCCTGAAAGAGCACCTGCAGGTGCCGCACATCTCCACCGGGGACCTGCTGCGCGCGGAAGTTGCCGCCGGCAGCAAGCTGGGGCTGGAGGCGAAGGAGGTGATGGCGCGCGGCGAGCTGGTCAGCGATGCCATCCTGCTGGGGATGCTGGAAGACCGCTTCTCGCGCGATGACACCAGGAACGGGTTCATCCTCGACGGCTACCCGCGCAACCTGGCCCAGGCCGATGCGCTGGGCAACCTGCTGGAGCGCATCGGGCAGAAGTTCGATGCCGCCGTGCAGCTGGATGTGCCGAACGAGTTGCTGGTCGAGCGCATCGCCGGCCGCGCCCAGGCCGAAGGCCGCGCCGACGACTCGCCGGAATCGGTCCGCACCCGCCTCAAGGTCTACGACGACCAGACCGCGCCGGTCATCGAGTACTACCGCAGCCACGGCCAGCTGACCGTGGTCGATGGCGTCGGTTCGCTGGACGAGGTGTTCAGCCGGATCGTGCAGGCGCTGGTGCCGGGCCAGGACGTCGGCTGACCGCTCCGGATAGCCGTCGCCCCACCTGCCTCGGCGGGCAGCGGCGATGGCTTCGCTTCCTGCTACGAATCGCCGCCGCGCGCCGTCCATGGCGCGCTCTGCCCGCCGAGGCAGGCGGGACGCCGGCACGGCACCGTCAACGAGACAGCCCATGAAACTCCACATCCTCGGTATCGCAGGCACCTTCATGGGCGGCGTCGCCGCGCTGGCACGCGAACTCGGCCATGAAGTCGAAGGCAGCGACCAGGCCGTCTACCCGCCGATGTCCACCCAGCTGGAACAGCTCGGCATCGCGCTGAAACAGGGCTACGACCCGGCGCACATCGGCGCCGACTGCGACAGCATCGTCATCGGCAATGCGCTCGCGCGCGGCAACCCGGCGGTCGAGTCGGTGCTCGACGCCGGCCGTGCCTACACCAGCGGCGCCGAATGGCTGCGCGACCACGTGCTGCCCGGCCGCGAGGTGATCGCCGTCGCCGGTACCCACGGCAAGACCACCACCACCACCATCACCACCTTCCTGCTGCAGGCGGCGGGGCGCGAACCGGGCTTCCTGATCGGTGGCGTGGCCGAGGACTTCGGCGTGTCCGCGCGCATCGGCGCGGGTCGCGAGTTCGTGGTCGAAGCCGACGAATACGACACCGCCTTCTTCGACAAGCGCAGCAAGTTCGTCCACTACCGGCCGGCGGTCGCCATCCTCAACAACCTGGAATACGACCACGCCGACATCTTCCCCGACCTCGCCGCCATCGAGCGCCAGTTCCACCACCTGGTGCGCACCGTGCCGCATCGCGGGCGGCTGATCGTCAACGGCGAGGACGACAACCTGAAGCGCGTGCTGGCGATGGGCTGCTGGACGCCGGTCGAGACCTTCGGCATCGGCGACGGCTTCGACTGGTCGGCGCGGCTGGTCAACGCCGATGGCAGCGCCTTCGACGTCCTGCATCGTGGCGAGAAGATCGGCACCGTCGAGTGGCCGATGCTGGGCCGCCACAACGTGATGAACGGGCTGGCCGCGCTCGCCGCCTGCCAGGCGGTGGGGGTGGAGGCGGCTTCGGTCATCCCTGCGCTGCGCGGGTTCCGCAGCGTCAAGCGGCGCATGGAAGTGGTGGATGAAGTGGGCGGCGTCACCGTCTACGACGATTTCGCCCATCACCCGACGGCCATCGAAACCACGCTGGCCGGGCTGCGCGCGAAGGTGGGCGATGCCCGCATCGTGGTGGCGATGGAGCCGCGTTCCAATTCGATGCGGCTCGGCGCACATGCCGAAGCGCTGGCGCCTTCGCTCGACGGCGCCGATGTCGTGGTGTTCCTGGCCCGCCCGGAACTGCCGTGGGATGCGGAGAAGGTGATCGCCGACGTGCGCGGCGAAGCCATCGCCGTCCCCGATGCCGATGCGCTGCTGGCCGCGCTCGGCGCCCGCGTGCGGGCCGGCGACCATGTGGTCTTCATGTCCAACGGCGGCTTCGACGGCGCGCCGCGCCGCTTCGCCAGCCAGCTGCGCGGTTAACGCCGGCGGGTGGTGTCGAGCCGGAGCACGCGGATGCCGTCGTCGCGGGCCGCTTCCTCCAGCCCCTGCTGATCCTGCAGGTCGGCGTGCAGCCGGTCGAAGGCCACGCCGTCATCGTTCACCGGCAGCCACAGCCACAGGATGTCCAGCACCCGGCGGTGGCGCATGCCCTGCACGGTGCCGACCCAGAGCGGCGTGCCGTCGTCCAGCCGCGCCGGCGCCGGCCACAGGCGCAGCACTAGGCGTTCGTCGGGGCGGCTGCCTTCGTGGACCATCAGCAGTGATTCCGGCCGGCCTTCCAGCGCGGCGGGCAGGATCGGGCGGCGGTCGGGCGGCAGGTCGCTTTCGAGCAGGCTGAGCGTGTCCAGCCAGCGCGCCTGCGGCTTGACCCGCCAGCCCTTCACTTCCAGCGCGGTCTGCAGCGGCACCAGCGGGCCGGCCACCTGCAGGCCCAGCGGCCAGCGGATGCGGTCGCCACGCGTGTTGCGGGTGCCGGGCAGCGTGGCCCAGCCGCCGGACTGCCAGGCCTGCAGGCTCAGGGTCTGTTCCGGCGGCGGTGGCGAGAAGCGGGCCAGCAGGTCGTCCGTGTGGCGCGGCGCGTGCCAGAGCGCGGCGGCGACGAACACGCCGTAGAAGGCCATCGCCAGCGGTCGCATCCAGAACGAACGGGCGACATGGCGGCGATAGGCGATGCCGAGCAGCAGCACCCACAGCAGGCCGAAGATCAGGCCGCCGGCGACATCGCTCAGCCAATGCGCGCCGAGGTAGAGGCGGGCGAAGGCGATCAGGCTGACCAGCACCGCGCCGGCCAGGTACGGCCAGACCCGCTTGCGGCCCGGCCATTCGCGCGCGATCAGCACGGCGAAGAAGGCGAAGGTGATCGTCGCCATGGTGATCGTGACCGACGGAAAGCCGAAGCCGTCCGGGGCGGTCGGCGGCCGCGGCATCGACACGAAATGCTTGACCAGCATCGTCGCCAGCCAGCCGGAGACCAGCGCCGCCAGCCAGTGCGCGGCGGCCAGCCAGCGCCGCCGCCAGGCCAGCCAGAGCAGGCCGGCCAGCACCGCCGGGGCCAGCACCTGCACATCACCCAGACGCGAGATCGCCGCCATCAGGTGATCGGCCAGCGGGTTACGCAGCGCGAACATCGCCTCGTAGACGCGGTGGTCGATGGCCAGCGGCCCGCCGCGCGCGATCAACGCCGCCAGCCACATCACCGCCGTCCATGTCATCGCCAGCAATGCGGCCAGCAACAGCAGCAGGGAAGGGGATTCCGGGCGGTTCGGATCGACCAGATACACCGCCACGCTGCCCAGCCGGGGATGCGCGCGCGACCAGCGCAGCAGCCGCGCCATCAGGCTGTCGGCATGGGTGGCGAACCAGCGCGAGCCGTACACCACCACCGCCCAGGCCAGCGCCACCACCGCGAGCAGGGTGATCAGCACCAGCGCCAGTTTGTCGGCGACCGCGGCCACCGCGTCATAGGACTTGCCGAAGATCCAGCCCGGGGCGAGGAAGGCCGCCGCCCACAGCACGCAGGCGATGGCGCTCGGCGGCGCATAGCGGGTGAAGGGCATCCGCAGCATGCCGCGATGG